>NZ_VFUZ01000049.1 GCF_006658505.1 Mesorhizobium sp. B2-4-15 | reverse complement strand
GGTGACGACAGCGCCCCTCTCCCCGTCCCTATACGGGGAGAGGATGCCGGCAGGGCGATGAGGGGCGGCGCGGACCCCCACAATCAATTTGAAACGATCGCTTCAAGCGGTAAGGCCGTGCACCCGGCCCATCGCGGCTGGGAGACATAGCGATGACCTACGACTGGCCAACCCTGCTGCCGCTGATCTTCGCCGGCCTGATGGGCCTCGCCATCCTGATCTATGTCATTCTCGACGGCTTCGATCTCGGCATCGGCATTCTGTTCGCCGCGGCGGAAGACACCGAGCAGGACACGATGATCGCGGCGATCGGTCCGTTCTGGGACGCCAACGAGACCTGGCTGGTGCTGGCTGTCGGCCTGCTGCTGGTCGCCTTCCCGATGGCGCATGGCGTCATCCTGACCGCGCTCTATATTCCGGTCTTCGTGCTGCTGGTCGGGCTGATCCTGCGCGGCGTCGCCTTCGACTTCCGCGCCAAGGTGCCGACCGAGCGCAAGCACCGCTGGAACCGCATCTTCTTCCTCGGCTCGATGATCGCCTCGCTGGCGCAGGGCTATATGCTGGGCGTCTATGTGCTCGGCCTCGATGTCGGCCCGGGCGGCATGGCGTTCGGCCTGCTGGTGGCGCTCTGCCTGGCAGCCGCCTACGCGGCAATGGGTGCGGCCTGGGTGATCTACAAGACCGAAGGCGCGTTGCAGAGGAAGGCGGTGCGCTGGCTGCGCACCGCGCTGGTGCTGACCGCGCTCGGCATGGCGGCCGTGTCGCTGGCGACACCCTTCGCCAGCCCGCGCATCTTCGACAAATGGTTCGTCTGGCCCGAGATGCTGTACCTGTCGCCGCTGCCGATCCTTTCGGCGCTGCTGTTCCTGTGGCTGTGGCGGCAGACCTTCCACCTGCCCAGGCCGGACGACCGCCATGCGCTGACGCCGTTCCTGACGCTGGCCGGCATCTTCGTGCTGGGCTTTGCCGGCCTCGCCTGGTCGTTCTACCCGTTCGTGGTGCCCGACCGGCTGACCATCTGGCAGGCGGCGTCGGCGCCCGAAAGCCTGGCCATCATCCTGGTGGGCACCGTGGTGGTGCTGCCGATCATCATCTTCTATTCGTTCTATGCCTATCGTGTGTTCGGCGGCAAGGCGACGGATCTGACCTACGATTGAGAGGGCAATCTCCCCCCTCGAGGGGGAGATGGCCGGTAGGCCAGAGGGGGTCGGCTCGACCGGGTTCGGCCTCCGGCGGCGGATGGAGGTGAGCGCAGCGCTCCACGCGCGGCGACCCCCTCTGTCGCCTTCGGCGACATCTCCCCCTCGAGGGGGGAGATTGCGCCCCTTCGAACCTCAATTGCTCGCCGACAGCACCAGCACCGGCTTTTCGCTGTACAGCGCCGGGAACAGCGTCTTCAGGTTCGCCACCTTGGGCAGGTCGTTGTAGACGATGTAGGGGTAGGTCGGGTTCAGCGTCAGGAAGTCCTGGTGGTAGTTCTCGGCCGGATAGAAGGTCTTGCCGGTCTCCAGCGTGGTGACGATCGGCTCGGGGAACACCTTGGCCTTGTCGAGCTGGGCGATGTAGCTCTCGGCGATCTTCTTCTGCGTATCGTTTTCGGCGAAGATGGTCGAGCGGTATTGCGTGCCCGAGTCCGGCCCCTGGTAATTGAGCTGCGTCGGATTGTGGGCGACAGAGAAATAGACCTGCAGCAGCTGGCCGTAGGTGACCTTTGACGGGTCATAGGTGATCTCGACGGATTCGGCATGCCCGGTGCGGCCGGTGCCGACTGTCTCGTAGACGGCGTTTTCCTTCGACCCGCCAGTGTAGCCGGAGACGGCCTTGCTGACGCCCTTGACGTGCTGGAACACGCCTTGCACACCCCAGAAGCAGCCGCCGGCGAAGATCGCCGTCTCGGTGCCGCCAGCCGCCTTTTCGTCCATCGCCGGCGGCGGGATCTTCACCGCGTCCTCGGCGGAAACGGCTGGCGTCAGCCAGAAGGCGGCGCCGGCGGCGGCCAGGACGAGCGCGGCCAGCGCGCCCCTGACAAGGCTGGTCGAACGGTTCTTGATATTGGTCATGGTTGCACTCCTCATGGCTTCCACAGGGATCAGTCTATTGGATCGGGTAGGTCCGCGCGATGCACGAGTTGCGGCGGAAGCTCACATTCGTGTGCGCCGGCGCCGGCATCCCGGGTAAAATGGCCGCCCCCGACCTTGGACAGGAACGGCCATGGCAGGGACGGCCGGGAGCCGTGGCCCAGGGCCTAATTGGCCGGAGCCGTCGCTCCCATCGCATCCGCCGGCTTCATCGCGTCCGTCGCCGGCTTCATGGCATCGGCGGGCTTCATCGCGTCGGCTGGCTTCATGGCATCCGTTGCCGGCTTCATGGCGTCGGTGGCCATCGGGTCAGCCGGCTTCATGGCATCCGTTGCCGGCTTCATGGCGTCCGCCGCCGGCGCCATCGCGTTGGCGGCCGGCTTCATGGCGTTGGTGGCGTCGTCGGCGCGGGCGATGCCGCCGGCCAGCAGCGCCGTCGAGCAGAGAGCGAGAGCGAGCGCCGGCAGCGTCAGGCGGGAAAAATTGGTCATTGGTGGTTTCCTTGCGGTTGGCGTTGGTGGTTGGTGGCGCGCCCTTGCGGCGGCCGGGCTTTTGCGACGCCGCTCAGGCGGCGTAGCGCAAAATTGCGTGCGATCCGATCCTTCGGTGAGGCGATCTGGCTAGTTGGTGGCGGCGGCCAGGATCGGCCCGCCGCCCGGCGATTGCACCAGCACGGCGGTGCTGAGGCCGCCGGACGCCGCGGGCAGCGCATAGGTGGCGGCATCGCCCGTCCAGCTGCCCACCTTTTGCAGCGCGTGGACGACATTGGCGTGCGGCAAGGTGCGGCCGGTGTTTTCGCCGCGCGCGACCGGCACCTGCACGACGCCCCTGGCATAGCGCACCAGCCAGACATCGGCCTTGCCGCCCGGGGCCGGGCCGGCGCCGATCACGACCTTGCCGCCGTCGAGCGACAGCGACGGACCGCCGGTCTTGCCAGCGGCGGTGATCAGATGTTCGATCTCGCCGGGTGCGGCGCCGACGACGTCGGCATGGCCGTTGACCACCACTTGCGGCGTGAACGGCCCGTCATGGCCGAGCGGCGGCTCGTAGGAAACCTGGCGCTGGGTGAATTCGGGCTTTCCGAACGTGTCCTTCCAGCCGAGATAGTCCCAGTAGGTGACGTTGAAGGACAGCGCCAGCACACCGGGCTGGTCCTTGACCTTGATCAGATTGGCGTTGGCCGGCGGGCAGGACGAGCAGCCCTGGCTGGTGAACAGCTCGACCACGGTGAGCGGCTGGGCTTGCGCCGCCCCGAGCGTGGCCGCGAGCGCAAGCGCGCCGGACAATGCGATGAATTTGCTGCGTCTGGCCTGCGACATCGGCTTGCTCCGTGGGGGACGGCGCTCGGTTGCGCCGGTCATATCCCCACTTCGCCGCCATTTGCCGCTTCGTTACAGCGCTCACCGGTTCGTGATCGGGCGCGCGTTTTCCTTCTCCCCCTGTGGGAGAAGGTGGATCGCCGCGCAGCGGCGAGACGGATGAGGGGTGCTGGAAGAAATGAGGCTTTGGTGTTCCCTGGAACACCCCTCATCCGTCGCCTTCGGCGAAACCTTCTCCCGTAGGGGGAGAAGGAAGAAGGCGCGATTACCGCCACGGCTGCAGAGTGGTGTCCCTTACATACGCGATGATCGTGTCGCAGACGCCGTCGATGTCCTTCAGGACATCATCATTCCAGAAACGCAGAACTCGAAAGCCCTTCGACTCCAGCTCGGCCTTGCGGATCCGGTCAGTATCCGACTCCGCGTGTTGGCTGCCATCGATCTCGATTATCAGCCCAGCTTCGAGGCAAACGAAATCGGCAACGTATTTTCCGATAGGGGTCTGACGCCGGAACTTTATTCGGTCGAGCCTGCGGTCACGCAGTTCCTGCCAGAGCCTCTCCTCTGCCTCCGTCATGGCGCGTCGGAGGGAACGGGCAAAATTGCGTTTGGCGGAGGCGACAGGTTGATGCGGCATGACGTCAGATTAGCTGCACGTAGCGCTCCGTCCAACACCCCTCATCCGTCTCGGCGCTGCGCGCCGATCCACCTTCCCCCACAAGGGGGGGGAAGGGAAGAGCCGTTTTCGCCCTTACTGCGTCAGCACCGTGTTCGAGGGCCGCTGGTTGAAGTCGCACTTGCCGGAGACGGTGTAGAAGAAGTCCGCATTGGAGACTGGCGCCGGCACCGGACTGCCGCCGTCTTCCCAGGCCTGGTTGCTGGACTGGTTGCAAGGGACGGCGGAGAAGATGTCGACCTTTTGCCCGGTCGGCACTTCGACGCCGTCGATATAGAGCCGGTTGGAGGTGGTCGGATCATTCGTCGTGAGATATTGCGGCTTCCCCGATGGAACATACATCTGCATGTAGAGGCCACCCATCTGGCTGACGTCGATCGACGCGCCGGCGCCGTTGGCCGGATACATCGTATCGACACAGTAATATTTCGTGCCGCTCGCATCCTGCTTGAGGGTCACGCCGGCGGGTGGGTTGTTGCCGACGGTGCAGACCTGCTTCTGAGCCACCGTGGTGACGGTCTTGCCGGTTGAATCGGTCGTCAGGACGCTGGTGGTGGTGGTGCCATAGCCTTTCGGATCTCCGGTCTTGCCATAGGTGTAGTCGATCGTCATCAGCGGCTTGGCCACCGTCGCGCCGAACTGCGTGCCGTAGAGCGTCATCGTCTTGTTCCACCAGCCCGACGCCCCGGTGACCTTAAAGTTCGCCTGCACCAGCGCCGGCGGCTTGCTGACCGCCGAGGCGACGGCGACCGGGACGGTGTCAATCCTGGCGATGGTCATGAAAACGGTGGGCATGGCGAAACTTGCCGTGGCCCGCGCGGTGGTGGCGGTGGTGGCGGTGCCAGCCACGAAGCTGGTCAGCGTCGCGCTGCCTTGTCCGCCGTTGGCGATGAAGGAATCCTGCAGCCCCTGCTGGCGCTGCTGCAGCGTCGAGGCGGTATCCATGGTGGTGATCGACAGGATCGCCGCATCCAGCGCCTGCTGCTGATTGGACCTGGTCTGCACGGCCGACGTATAATCGACGGCAAAGCCGACGACGGTGATCAGCGGCACCATACTCAGGAAGAACAGCGGCATGATGGAGCCGCTGCGGGAGCGGGCAAACCCGCTTGCAACATTGCGCATTTCTTACCCCCGAAACACATGAGCGGCCGTGCGAATACCATGCCGCCGACAACCAAGGTCTAACGCGATCCTTTAAAATTTATGCATTCCAGGCCGCCAGGCCCGGATTTTCGATTTTTCCGGCAATGCTCACCGCTTTGTGATCGCCAGGGCAGCCCTTGCGCCGCAAGCCTTGCCGCCGATTGCCGCCCCTGCTAAAGCGCCCGGCATGAGCACGCCCCTCGACCACATCCGCAATTTCTCCATCGTCGCCCATATCGACCATGGCAAATCCACGCTTGCCGACCGCCTGATCCAGCTGACCGGAGGGCTGGAGGCGCGCGACATGAAGGAGCAGGTGCTGGACTCGATGGACATCGAGCGCGAGCGCGGCATCACCATCAAGGCGCAGACCGTGCGGTTGAAATACCGTGCCTTGAATGGCGAGGACTATATCCTCAACCTGATCGACACGCCCGGCCATGTCGACTTCGCCTATGAAGTGTCACGGTCGCTGGCCGCCTGCGAGGGCTCGCTGCTGGTGGTCGACGCCAGCCAGGGCGTCGAGGCGCAGACGCTGGCCAATGTCTACCAGGCGATCGACAACAACCATGAGATCGTCGTGGTGCTGAACAAGGTCGACCTGCCGGCCGCCGAGCCCGAGCGCATCCGCGAGCAGGTCGAGGAGGTGATCGGCATCGATGCCTCCAACGCCGTGCTGATCTCGGCCAAGACGGGGCTGGGCATTCCCGACGTGCTGGAAGCGATCGTCCACCAATTGCCGCCGCCGCGCGAGGGTGACGCCACCGCGCCCTTGAAGGCGATGCTGGTCGACAGCTGGTACGACGCCTATCTCGGCGTCATCGTCCTGGTGCGCATCATCGACGGCGTGCTGAAGAAGGGCCAGACCATCCGCATGATGGGCACCGGCGCCAAGTACCTGGTCGAGCGCACCGGCGTGTTCACGCCCGCCCGCGTCAATGTCGAGGAGCTCGGCCCCGGCGAGTTCGGTTTCTTCACCGGCTCGATCAAGGAAGTGGCCGACACCCGCGTCGGCGACACCATCACCGAGGACAAGCGCCAGACCGCGCATGCGCTGCCGGGCTTCAAGCCAGCGCAGCCGGTGGTGTTCTGCGGCCTGTTCCCGGTCGACGCCGCCGATTTCGAGGACCTGCGCGCCGCCGTCGGCAAACTGCGCCTCAACGACGCCAGCTTCTCCTATGAAATGGAAACGTCCGCCGCGCTCGGCTTCGGCTATCGCTGCGGCTTCCTCGGCCTGCTGCACCTGGAAATCATCCAGGAGCGGCTGGAGCGCGAGTTCAACCTCGACCTCATCGCCACCGCGCCCTCCGTCGTCTACCGGCTGCTGCTCAATGACGGCTCGATGAAGGAGCTGCACAACCCGGCCGACATGCCCGACGTGGTCAAGATCTCGGCTATCGAGGAGCCGTGGATCCGCGCCACGATCCTGACGCCCGACGACTATCTCGGCGGCATATTGAAACTCTGCCAGGACCGTCGCGGCATCCAGGTAGACCTCTCCTATGTCGGCAAGCGCGCCATGCTCACCTACGATCTGCCGCTCAACGAAGTCGTCTTCGACTTCTATGACCGGTTGAAGTCGATCTCCAAGGGCTACGCCTCCTTCGACTACCACCTGACCGACTATCGGGAGGGCGATCTGGTGAAGATGTCGATCCTGGTCAACGAGGAGCCGGTCGACGCGCTGTCGATGCTGGTGCACCGCACGGCGGCGGAAAAGCGCGGCCGGCAGATGGTGGAGAAGCTGAAGGAGCTGATCCCGCACCACCTCTTCAAGATCCCGATCCAGGCCGCCATCGGCGGCAAGGTCATCGCCCGCGAAACCATCTCGGCGCTGCGCAAGGACGTGACGGCGAAGTGCTACGGCGGCGACGTCTCGCGCAAACGCAAGCTGCTCGACAAGCAGAAAGAGGGCAAGAAGCGGATGCGGCAATTTGGGAAGGTCGATATTCCGCAGGAGGCGTTTATCCAGGCCTTGAAGATGGGCGATTGAGAGCCGGTTGGCGCGCATAGCGCGCGGCGAGAGTTTCCCTGCTATCCGTCTATCCTATCCTTTTTCGTCAAAATTATACGCCCGCGCAAAAGCGGTGTTCCTTCCATACCGTCAAAGGCGATACAGCTGCGTCAACGTTCTTAGGTGCTATTCAGTGGCGGCGCCACCAGCCATGCGTACCTGGAATATCCTGTATAAATTATCGATTTTTGCTTATTTGTTGCTTATCGTGTCGCTTTACGGCGTTCAAAAACAAGCTGCCGGCAATCGGGCAAGTTGCTGAATTCTTAATTAGATACATGGCGAGGTAACTGTTGATTTTCCTATTGTTTGCCTGTTAATCCCATGATCGGGGGAATTGATGGCCAAATGGCTGGATATCAAAGCAGATAGGCATGCTGCTGAAGCAGTGGCAGATTTTCTTGCTGCGACCAAGACAGTTGAGGGGACTGATGGGTGGTCTTGTGACGCCCATACCGAAGAGTGTCGACTCAAATACCTTCTCGCGATCGACGGTATCCCCGTTAGCGCGTCGGTGGATATTATGTCCTTTCCAATGAGCGGCAATAACGGTTTTACAATTACGTTGAACGTGCCGCCCTGCATTGCGCGGCTGGATTTCGACCCACGTGAGAAATTTCACGATAATCCCGTAGGAGATTTTTCAGAATTTGAGAGCAGGATTTATGGGCCGCATTGTCACGCATGGCCGGACAACGCTTGCCTTTGCGATTCAAATGCGCTTCCGAAGGAACTTTCCTACGCTCGGCCGCTTGACCCTGCTATAATGTCGTATCAGTCGGCCCTGTTTTGGTTTTGTCAGAGTGTCAACATCGTCTTTCACAACGGCGTCTTCATTGAACGCCCATCGCGCGGAAGACTGTTATGAGCAAGATTGAAGAGCTTAAAGTTCTGGTCGACCAGAACTGCTTTAAGACGTTTCTCGTTGATAACGAGATCGCGGTTGCGACAGGCTGCTTGTATCCTTCCAATGGATCTGTGACGGTTTACGTATCTGGCGGTACAGACCTTTGCGTTGTCTCAGATAGAGGCGCGACGGCGCATACGGTGGAAGCCCACGGCATAGCAGTACCCGACATTGCTCGCTGGCTTGGACCTTTCTGCAGACAGAACGGCCTGCGGCTCGAGGGAAACCAGATCACGTCGCCGGCGATTGATGTCGCTCACGTTCCGACGTTGATTTCATTGGTCGCCAACACCGCTTCGATCGCCGCGCGCTATGCTCTAGACAAGTACACCAACGAAGTTGGCGTTAAGCTGGTCGAGCGGCTTTACGAATCTCTTGTTGTGACGTTTGGACGCCGCAATATCGCAAAGGAGGTGGAGGTCGCAGGCGCTAGCAATCGAATATATCACTTTGATTTTCAGGTCGGCCTAGAGAGCGCTCGAATCCTGTTCGATCATGTGAACCCGCATCCTAGTTCGATCAATGCCAAAGCTGCAGCGCACATGGATGTTGGCCGCAGAGAGGACGACCCCGCGCACTACCTAGTCTATGACAAAGCCGCAAAATGGAATGCAGCCGATGTAGGCTTTCTGCAGTCGCTGGCGCAAATGATCCCAGTCGGAAAAGTTGACGATGTCTTCCAGCACCGCATCCGACATTGACAAGCGGCTAACCTGCGTGATGGCATGGAAACACGCGTCGATGGTCCGCCCCTTGAGAACGTTCTGCCTTGAAGTATCCTTGCTTTTGGGGGAACATCACATGCGCACCACTTCGGACACCATCGCCGCGCTCGGCCTCGCAATCGGCGGCGTCTTCGGCCTCGCCGGCACCTTCGTTGCCAGCGCTGCGCTGCGCGAAACGCTTTGGGCGATCGACGGCGTGGCGCTGGTGGTGGCGACGGCGTTGCTCACCATGAAATACCAGCGGCTGGGCAATGATTGCGTCGCGGCAGGCTTCCTGACCTTCCTTGCCGGCGAAAGCCTGCTTTTATCCGGCAATGCGGCGGGGCTCGAGGCCAGCGTGCCTTCCTATGTCGGCGGCATCTCGCTTTGGGCGGCGGCGCTGATCATGGTCAGCGTGCCCAGCACCTTCGCGCTGTGGATGCGGTTCACCGCGTTCATCGCCGCCGCCCTGTTCCTGGCCTCGGTGGGCATGGTGCTGTGGGGCACGCCGCTGCTGCCGACCTCGTCGCCCCTGCCCGCCGCCGGCTATCCGTTCCTGGTGGCGACCTTTGCTGGTTGGATCTGGACGCTGGTGAGGCCGGCGCGGTGAGTGGGATTGCGCGGCGCGACTTGCCTTCTCCCCTTGTGGGAGAAGGTGGATCGGCGCCTTAGCGCCGAGACGGATGAGGGGTGTTCCAGCGGAGTGTGGCGTTGGTGTTTTCTAGTCTCGTGATTGTTGAGGTGTCGCCAAGCTGGAACACCCCTCATCCGACCTCGCTTCGCGAGGCCACCTTCCCCCACAAGGGGGGAAGGGAAGAACGCGCTCTGCCTCACCCCCCAATCCACACCTTCTCGAAATGCTGTTCCAGCGCCTGGTGCTGTTCGCAGCCTTCGATGCCCTTGCGGTACGTCCGGTAGACCGAGCGCCAGTAGGGTTGGATGATGATGCCTGAATCGCGCAGGTTCTTTTCGATCCCAGCCATGATCTCCTTGCGCTGGGCGGGGTCGGGCATGGCCAGCGCCTTGTCGAGCAGCTCGTCGAATTCCTTGTCGGCATAGGCGCTCTCGTTCCAGGCCGCGCCCGATTTATACGCCAGCGCCAGCACCTGGACGCCGAGCGGGCGGCCGAGCCATTCGGTGCAGGAGTAGGGGAACTTGCTCCAGTCGTTCCAGAAGGTGGCGGCGGGCAGCACGGTGCGCTTGATCTTCAGACCGGCCTCGCGGATCTGCGCGGCGATGGCGTCCGCCGTGCTCTTCTGCCATTCGATGTCGACCGAGATCAGCTCATATTCATGGTCCGCCTTGCCGGCCTCCGTGAGCAGCTTTTTCGCCGCCTCCACGTCGCGTTTGGCCGGGCCGATATCGGCATATTCGGGGTGCATGGGGCCAACATGGTGGTTGTCGGCGGGCTTGCCGCGGCCGTCGAGGCCGAGCTTCAGCACGGCGGAATTGTCGACGGCGAGCTGGGCGGCGCGGCGCACCTTGACGTCGTCATAGGGCGCGTTGGAGACATTGAAGCGGGCGACGATGGTGGAGCCGGTGGCGATCTCGGAATTCTTCAGCCCCATCTTCTCGGTCTGCGACACGGCATCGGAAGCGGTTTCGTGGTCGGTGTCGATCTCGCCGGACTCGAAGGCCGACAGCATGGCGTTGGGGTCGGAGCCGTAGTCGATCCACTGGATACCGTCGAGGTAGAAGTCGCCCTTCCACCAGGGCTTGTCCTTACGCTTCACCTCGGCGCCCGTCTCGGCGTCCCATTTCACCAGTTCGCAGGGGCCGGTGGTGATGGCCAGCGCCTTCATGGGATCGCCATTGCCATCATAGGAGCGGTGCATGATCAGCGCCGGATAGTCGGCCATGCCGGCGACAAGCGAAATGTCGGGCTTCGGCAGATTGAGTTTTATCGTGTGGTCGTCGAGCTTCTGGATGCCGCCATCGACCACTTTCTTGGTGTCGGCATTGACCAGCGCGCCCATGCGCGCGGCGACCGAATTGCCGGCCACACCGGCCTCGCACCAGCGGTTGAGGTTGTGGATCACATCGTCGGCGTTGAAGGCGTCACCATTCGACCAGGTGATGCTCTTGCGCACATGCAGCGTCAGCGTCCTGGCGTCGTCGCTCATCTCCCATTTTTCCAGCAGCCAGGGCTCGAAGGTGAAGTCGGTGTTCCAGCGCACCAGATATTCGTTGCAGTGGCGGGCGACGTTGGACATTTCGACGCCGTCGAAGGTGCGCGGGTCCTTGAAACCCTTGACGTTCATGGCGACGCGCAAGGTGCCGCCCTTCTTCGGTTCCGCCGCGCGGGCCGGCGTCGGGGCGAGGCCGCCCAGCGCAAAAGCGCCGGCGGCGCTGACGCCTAGGCCGGCCATGAGCGCGAAATATTCGCGGCGGTTGATGCCGCCCTTTTTGAAATCGTCGGCGACGGGCTTGGCCCGTGGGTGCAGCTTGCGGTCGGTCAGCATGAATTTCATCGTCGTTCCCTCTTGTTGGTGCATGCCGCCCAAAATACGAGGCGGTTTTGGGACAACGGCATGCACGGAAATTGGCTCGCCCCAGTGGACCGCGCCAACGTGGGGCGGCCGCGACCGCCGGGGCGCCATTGCCTGAGAGGGAATGATAGGGCGGGGTGACGCGGCGGAATGTTCTGGAATCCGCAGGACTTGTGCGCTGGTCCGCAGGGGGTGAAGAGCGGTTCCGGCTATCCGACGCCGAGATCCTTCACACCCCCCTCTGTCCTGCCGGACATCTCCCCCGCAAGGGGGGAGATCGAATGTCGCGAATGCTTCCGCCAATTATCGCCAACGTTGAAGGACGGGCGCTAGGCAGAAACTGCCAATCTCCCCCTATGCGGGGGAGATGTCCGGCAGGACAGAGGGGGGTGCTGTCCCGCCGACGTTGCGGCAGCACAAACAAAAAAGCCCGGCGCGAGGGCCGGGCTTTTCGGAAACGAGGATGAGAAGCCTCAGCTCACCTGGACCTTGGACGCGGCCTGGTCTTCGGCGATCTTCTGCTGGAACATCTGGGCGAAATCGATCGGGTCGAGCATCAGCGGCGGGAAGCCGCCATTGCGCGTCGCCTCGGCGATGATCTGGCGGGCGAAGGGGAACAGCAGGCGCGGGCACTCGATGAACAGGATCGGCAGCATGTGCTCCTGCGGGAAGCCCGAAATGGCGAAGACGCCGCCATAGACCAGCTCGACGTTGAACAGCACTTCCTGGTCGAAGGAAGCCTTGGCGTTCAGCGTCAGGTTGACGTCGAACTGCTTGTCGGAGAGCGGATTGGCGTTGACGTTGACATTGATGGCGATGCCGGGAGCCTTGTCGCGGCCGCGCAGCGAATTCGGCGCGCCGGGGCTTTCGAAGGACAGGTCCTTGACATACTGGGCCAGGACATTGAGCGAGGGCTGCGTCGCGTTGCCGTTTCCGTTGGCCGCGCCGGCGGGCGCGTCATCATTGCTGGCCATGAGCCTGATATCCTTTTGCCTGGGCAGCGTTGCTGACCGAATTGAAATCGGGCGTTCGCTACCATGGCCGGCATGACAAGACAAGGTTTGCCGCCTTCGGGGCAGGGCGATGGTTTGGAGCTTTTGTGGGTGAGATCAATATCCCGGGGTAGCGCCGCCCCTCACCTGCCTGCCGGCATCCTCTCCCCGTATAGGGACGGGGAGAGGGGTGCTGTCATCCGCGATTTTCGCCAATCACCAGCGT
>NZ_VFUZ01000048.1 GCF_006658505.1 Mesorhizobium sp. B2-4-15 | reverse complement strand
GGGTGGGAGGGCCACACGCCCGAACGCAGTGCTGTTGTCGTGCGAGGCATGCTGGAGCGCAACGGGTTCGACGTCACGCTGGGCGAGGGTCCCGCGATGTTCGCCGACCCGGATCTATCTTCATTTGATCTCATCGTGCCCGTCATCACCATGTCGATGGTCGAGAAGGCCGAGCTGCGGAACCTGACGCATGCGGTCCGCGGGGGAAGCGGCCTCGGCGGCTTTCACGGCACGATGGGCGACAGTTTCCGCAATGAGCCGGACTACCAGTTCATGACCGGCGGCCAGTGGGTCGCGCATCCAGGCGACATTATCGATTATCACGTGGTCATTACCCGGCCTGATGATCCGATCACGAGAGGCATCAGCGATTTCGCCTATCGGTCGGAGCAATATTACATGCATGTCGACCCAAGCAACGAAGTGCTGGCCACGACCACCTTCACCGACGCGCATTTTTCGGGCATTGGCGGCGTCGTCATGCCGGTCGTCTGGAAGCGCCGCTACGGCGCGGGGAAAGTCTTCTACAGTTCGCTTGGACACACCGTGGATGAGTTCGCGATGCCGGAAATGGCGCTGATCGTGGAGCGTGGCCTGCTCTGGGCGGCGCGCGACTAGCCTACCAGTCGGCGACCCCGTCGCCGCCGGTGAATTGCGCGCTTTTGGCGGTGTATTCGAAGAGTTCGATCTTCACGCCGTTGAGATCGCGCAGGCAGGCCTGGTATGTGTCGTCGCAGGAGCGTTTGTTGGCGGTGACGTCGACGCCCGTGGACGCGATGTGCGCGATCGCAGCGTCGATGTCTTCGACTGCCAGGCAATGGTTGATCTGGTCCGTCTCGCTGAACCGCGCCCCGTTCTTCTGGAAAATCTCGACATAGCTGCGGCCGCCGCAATTGAGGTAGAAGCCGAAAATCGCGCCGTCGCGCAGGAAGTTGAACTGGACCTCCATGCCCAGGACATCGCCGTAGAAGTGCTGCGTCTCTTCGAGGTCATTGACGAAGATGCAGACATGGGCGAGTTGCTTCACTTTGATCATGGCTGCCCCTGAAGTTGTGCGGGTAAGGGCCGCATCGGGTCATTCAAGGATGGTGCCAAGGGTAATGTACATACCCCAAATACCCAAACCGATGCCCACTCCAAAAGCTGTAAATGTCAGCCGTGTTTCGCTTATCGACGTCGACGGTTTCAGCTTCTCTCGAAGAATTACCCATCCAGATAAGGCAGTAAGCATAGTCGCCATGATGAACATGGCTATGAAGATGCTTTTGGGATAGAGGGACCGTAACAGAATACCCGCAGCGCTAACAGCAAGGTTGACAGCAATCAGGGCCTTGTAACGGAAGGGTAGACGTTGCTGATTCATCCTGGCTGTCCTCACCCAATCCCGCCGGTAACCGCATAGGCTCCGGCGGTGCGCCCGTCCTCCAGCCGCACCACTGCCGTGACAATGGAGCCGTACGAGCCGCGCCAGATGCTGTGGAAGCGCTGATGCTCGGCGGCCGGCACGAGCGCATGGCCGGTCAGGCATGTGCCATCCCGCTGCATGGCAATTTCCTCTCCGTTGACATGCACCTTGACGCCGGCTTTCTCCGCCTCGGCTGCTTCAATGGGCAGGTCCAGCGTGACGACGATTTCGTCCTGATCGCCCAAAGTGCGCGTCTCGGCGGCCAATGCGATGGCGAGGGGAGGCGCTTTGCCGCCGCCGGTTTGGACGGGGCGGCGCGAAAACACATCACCATCCAGTTCCGGCGTGCGCGGCGGGCTTGTGCGGCGCCAGGTCGACCGTTCGTAGTCCCCGGCCATGCACAGCAGCCTTTCGTCGTCATAGGCCTTGCCGGCGAAGGTGAGGCCGACCGGCATGCCGATGTCGGCCATCGTCCCCATCGGCACGGTGACGGTCGGAATGCCGAAATGGCGCCAGACCAGATTGCCGTTGGCGACCCAGGTGCCGTTGCGCCAGGCAAGCGCGGCGGAGGCTTCGTTGACGTCGGCGTCGGCCGGCCCGACATCGGCGGCGGCGGGCAGCACCACGGCGTCGATGCCTTGCGCGTCCAGCCAGTCCTCGAAATCGATGCGCCTCGTCGCTTCCAGCCCCTTCAGCCCGTCCTCGATGGTTGGGATGCGTTCGAGTGGCGTGACGCCGGATTTCGCCCGCTCGACATATTCCGACAGATCGAAACCACCCTCATAGCGGTCCGGCAGCGTGCCCGGCGGCTGGGGAAAAATCTTCGGCCCGTCGACCGAGGCGAGATCGGGCAAAGCAGGGTCGGCATTGGCGCGCAGGAAGTCGTCCCAGCCCCAGATGCAGAGGTCCCAGATTTCGCGGTCGGCGAAGTCTTGCGGCACCAGCCCGCGTTCCACCATGGTGCGCGCGCCGGGGCGGTCACGTTCATAGTTGGAGACGACGGGAAAATCGACTTCCACCACCTCGGCGCCAAGCTGCTTGAGATCGGTCGCCGCCTGCTCCCACAGCGCCAGCACCGAGGCACGGGTTTCGATCGGCCGGTCGGGCTCGCTGTCGCGGCCGATATACATCCTGGGCACGCCGAGCCGCATGCCCTTCAGCGATCCGGTGAGCGTCAGGTCGGTATAGCGTCGCGGCCTTGTCTCCGAACTTTTCGGCAACGCAACCCAGGGCTGCGCGCGCCAGAAATCGCCCCGCGTCATGGGATCGTCGGCAACGATGACGTCGAGCAGTTCCAGCATGTCGGGCACGCTGCGCGTATGCGGCACCACGACATCCATGGTCGGCACCAGCGGCCAGTTGCCGCGCACGGAGATGACGCCGCGCGAGGGCGTGTAGGCGACCAGCGCATTGTTGGTGGCCGGCGCCCGGCCCGACGACCAGGTCTCCTCGCCGAGCCCAAAGGCGCAAAAGGAGGCAGCCGTCGCCGTACCCGAGCCGTTGGACGAACCCGACGCGAAGGCTGCGGTCAGATAGTCGGCATTGTATGGGCTTTCGGCACGGCCATAGACGCCACGCTGCATGCCGCCATTGGCCATGGGCGGCATGTTGGTGAGACCGATCAGCACCGCGCCGCCGGCCCTGAGCCTGGCGATGGTGAAGGCGTCTTCATTGGCGACGAGATGCTCGAAGGCCGGCGAGCCGGCGGCGACCGTCAGGCCCTTGACCTTGTAGCTGTCCTTGGCGGTGTAGGGGATGCCGTCAAGCGGCCCGAGCGTGGCGCCATCGCGCCGCCGCCGGTCCGAAGCGGCGGCCTCCTCGAACATCGCCGGATTGAGCACCGGAACGGCGTTGAGGCTGATGCCATGGCGATCGAAATGCGCGATGCGGCGCAGATAGGCGGCGACCAGTTCGACGCTGGTGACGGCGCCGTCGTCGAGCGCGGTTCGAAGTTGGTCGATCGTCGCTTCGACAAGGTTTAGGCTGGCATCGATCATCATTGGTTCCAGGCTGTTTTCCGCACGCCATGGATGGAGGCGGCGGCTCGCTTCGGCAAGAGCCAATCGCAATTCATTGCGAGCCAGAGTTAGGCGCGGAGCGGCTCCAGCGTCACCCTTGATGCCTGACATGGTCGATGAACGCGCGCAGCTTGGGCAACATTTGCCGCTTTGCCGGGTAGTACAGGAAAACCCCCGACGAGTTCGCGGCGAAGGGCTTCAGCACCTCCTGCAAACGGCCGTCGGCGATCGCCGGCTTGGCGAGCGGCGCGGGCACCTGGGCAAGCCCGGCACCCTTTAGCGCCGCCCCAAGCAGTGTTGGATAATCATGCGCGATGAGCGGGCCGGAGACGATGACCTCGACCGGTTTGCTGCCGTCGAGAAAGGGCCAGGGCGCGATCGATCGGTTCGAGCGGCGCATGCGCAGGCAGGCATGGCCGCGCAGATCCTCGATCTGTTCGGGCACCTTGCCCTGGCGCAGATAGTCGGGGCTGCCGACGACCGCGAACGGCAGCGGTGGCGTCAGGCGCACGGCGACCATGTCGGCGGCGACAAACTGGCCGGGCCGGATGCCGGCGTCGAAGCCCTCGGCGGCAAGATCGACGAGTTCTCCACCCGCCACGATCTCCAACTCGATTTCCGGATAGGCCTGGCAGAAAGAGGCGATGAGCGGCTCCAGCAGGACCGGCACGATCGATGGCGGCACCGAAAGGCGCAGCAGTCCGGTTGGGCGTTGGCCAAGATCGCGTGCCACTTCGCTTGCCGCGACCAGTTCCTCGAATGCCGGCCCGGCGCGCGACAGGAAACGCTCGCCGGCTTCGGTGAGGCCGACGCTGCGCGTGGTGCGGATGAAGAGCGCCGCCCCGATGCGTGCCTCGAGCGTACGGATCGCCTGGCTCATCGCCGACGGGGTCACTTTCAGCTCCGCCGCCGCCTTTCGGAAATTGCGATGGCGGGCGACGCTCAGGAAGGCCTCGACGCCATCGAGCGCGCCCTGCCTTACTGTGAAGTTCTGCTTCATGGCGCATCGACATTATCGCGGATAGTCGCTGCCTGGAAGCGGTCCTATGTCTCCAGCAAGGACGAAACCAGAGGAAACCGCGATGACAGACAATCTCGACGGCGTGCGCGCCCATTACCACGCCAGCGGCCTGACCGAGCGTCTCAAGACGGCGCTGGCGGCTCTCGGACCAGAGGACCAGCGGCTCATGCCGGAGCAACTGGCCGGGCTCGACCAGTTCCACACCCGAGGGCTCGCGGCGACCGCCGAGCTTGCCGGCCTTGCCGGGATTGGGCCGGACACAACGGTTCTGGATGCCGGATCGGGACTTGGCGGGCCGGCCCGTTTTCTGGCCGCGACTTATGGCTGCCGGGTGACCGGCGTCGACCTCAGCGAGCCGTTCGTCGAGGCGGCGGACTACCTGTCCGAACGTACCGGACTGAGCGCAAAGGTGACATTCGAGGCAGCCAGCGCGCTGGCGCTTCCCTTCGATGCCGGCCATTTTGATGTCGTGCTGCTGCAGCACGTGGCGATGAATATCGCCGACCGGGACGGGCTCTACAGCGAGATCAGGCGGGTGCTGAAGCCGGGCGGCCGGTTTGCAACCTATGACGTCGTGCTGAATGGCGGCGACCCTCATTACCCCGTTCCCTGGGCGCGCACTCCAGCGGAGAGTTTTCTGCTCACAGCGGCCGAAACGCGGACGCGGATCGAGCAGGCGGACTTTGAGCCGCTGGTTTGGCAGGACGACACCGCAACGGCCAAGGCCTGGTTCGCCCAGCTGCGGGCGTCCGGGCCGCCCGCTTTGCTCAATCTCGGCGTTGTCATGGGGTCGGGTTTCGCGGGCGTTGCCGCCAACCTCGGGCGCAACCTCATGGAAGACCGGCTGGGCATCCTGACGGCGGTCTTCGAAGCCGTTCCGGGCAAGGCCTGACAGGAGGCGTGAGATGTCACCGGCAACGATCTTTAATATCCATCTCGCCTTGGGTTACGTGCCATGGTTGCTGTGCTTCGGCTATTATGTCTGGCCGAAGCTCAGATCGATGGACCCGATCGAGGCGCAGCGCGCCATCGCCACGCTCCACAGTTTCCGCTTCTTCGGGCTGGTCTTCATCCTTCCCGGCATCGTCGGCACCAATCTGCCAGCCGGTTTCGCGGTCTTCGCCGCATACGCCGACTTCGCCACCGGATTGCTGGCGATGCTGGCGCTTCTCACGGTGCGGATGCGTTCAGTCTTCTGGCTGTTCGTCGTCGCCTTCAATCTGGTCGGGGCAGTCGACATCGTCGTCGACTATTACCATGGGGTTCTGCTCGGCCTTCCCGATCTGGCGGGAGAACTGGGCGCGGCTTACGCGATTCCGATCATCTATGTTCCCCTGCTGATGATCACGCATGTCGCCGCCTTCTATTTGTTGACGCGGCGCCGGCCCGAGGCGGTTCAGGGCTCCTACCCGTGATGAAGGACGGGAGAGCGGCGGCCTCGCTTGCCGCTGGCCCTGCTTGCTGCAATTGAAACCGTCGAGCCCGCGACGGCTGGTGTTGCGGTCGCTTTCGCAGCTGAGCGGTTGCCGGGCCGTTCAAGACGAAGATCCACAAGACGACCTGGATCCACAAGACGACTTGCAAGCGTAGGCCAAGGCTCGCAGAAGTTGCATCCAAGGCATATTATTGAAAAAAGTTGTGCCGAGATCCCAGCATGAGAGAGGGGAATCATGCCTGACCAGAATGCCCTTGTCCGCGCGGCCATCGGACGGCTGCTGTCCGAGAAAACCGGAGTTGCGGCTATTTCCATGAAAGAAAGTATCGCGGAGCTGACAGCAACAACCGGCACGGCGCCGACCCTCGAAAGCCTGCAGGACCTTCTGCTCGAAATGGCCGAGGTCCGGGGCATGACAGTCGTGCTCGACGTTTAGGGCAGTTCCAGCAATTGTGGAGCGGCTTTCCGTTTACAGCAATTCAAGGCCGGCGGTGGCCCGTTCAACCTGAGATTGTTGCGCGTTTCGCGCCGGTGCAAGCGTGCCGTCGCCATAGATCATGCGGCCGGCGCGGAAGGTGGCGCGCACACGCGGCACGGGCTGGCGGTCAGCCACGACCAGGTCGGCCAGCAGCCCGGGCTCGATGGCGCCACGGTCGGTGAGCCCCAGCGCCGCGGCCGGGTTGGCGCTTGTCAGCGCCGCCGCCGCCACGAGGCCATCGTCGCGCGGTTCCGCCAGGCCGAGAATGGCCGGCAGGATCGAGGCCGGGTGGTAATCGCTGGCCAGCATGTCGAGCAGCCCGGCCTCGTAGGCCTCGCGGGCGGAAAGATTGCCCGAGTAGGATTCGCCGCGCAGCGCGTTTGGGGCGCCCATGGCGGTGTGCATGCCAAGCCTGCGGGCTTCCCGCGCCGCTTCCAGGGTCACCGGGAATTCGCTGAGCATGGCGCCGAGGCCGTGGACGAGCTCCACCTTTTCCAGCGTGTCGTCATCATGCGAGGCGAGCACGATGCCACGAGCCCGCGCACGGGCTGAAAGGTCCTGCAGGGCGTTCAGCACATCGCCCTGGCCCTTGCGGCCGGCCATGCGCTTGCCGACGACCTCGGATGCCGCGGCAACCGACATGCCGCGCTCCTTGGCGATGCGGGCGATGTAGAGTTCGACGTCGCGGTACTGTCCCTGTCCGGGCGTGTGATCCATCAGCGAGATCAGGTGCAGCCTGCCTGTGTCCATCAGCTTTTGCAGCATGGGAACCGCCGGGGTGAAGGTCACCTCGAAGCGGGCATGGATGCGGTGATCAACCAGCAGGTCGTCCTTCATTGCGGTCATGGTGTCGATGATCGTGCTCGTATGATCTTCCGAACGCAGCACGCCGCTGGTGACGCTGGCACCGATGAAGGAGAGCGCGGCATAGGCGGTGGTGACGCCGCAGGAGGCGAGCTTCTTGTCGAGCTCGGCGATGCCGATCCGCATCGGCACGTGGACGCCGATGCGCGGCTCGACTTCCCGCTCCACCATGTCGCCATGCATGTCGATGAAGCCGGGCAGCAACAGGCGGCCGCCACCCGATATGTCGGCCTGCTCAACGGGTTCGTCGCGAATCTCGGCGATCCTGCCGTTCTCGATCCTGAGGGAGCCGCAGGCGATGACGCGGTCGCGCAGGACAATTTCGAATTCACTCAGCCACATCTAATGTCTCTCGCTGTCATATCGCTTGCAAAGGAAGCGGTTTCAAAGATGGATTTCGCGGTCGACGAGGCCGGCGACATCGTCGCGGACGATTTATCGCGAACATGCGTGTCTATCGCTAATGATACCTGAAGCTTGGCGTGAACGAGTTGCCGGGTGTCGGGGCTGCCGATTCTGGAGATCTGCTCGGCAAGCCCATCGTCATAGTGGGGCCGGCTATCGATCTTATGACAGTATAGTCATAAGAGGCCAGCATCATGGTGATGCGGCGATCGTGCTGCGGCCTATCCGAAAAAAGCGCCCATCTTGGCGCGCTTGGGACGTATGCGGTGTTCGATTTGGCGCATCGTGGTGCCGGATACGGTTCTCGGGCCTGACGATTGTCCTGGCGATGCTTTGCCCGCCGAGGGAGCTGATGCGGAGTTTGGGGCAGGGTGGCCGCCTCGGTTTAGGGCGGAGCTCGATCGGCGGGCTGCCGCTGGCGGTGGATGGCGGGAGTAAACCCGCCATCCTTCTCCGATAGGGGAGCCGGACTAATTTCCGAGCGGCTTCGCCGTCTGGGCCGCCTCTTCGATGAGTTCGGCAACCGCACCGGGTTTCGACACGTATATGGCGTGGCTGCCCGGAACCTCGACGACCGTGGAGCCGGCGCGCTTCGACATGGCGCGCTGGGCATCCGGCGGGATCATCTTGTCTTCCGTCGCCACCAGGTACCAGCTGGGCTTTACCTTCCAGGCAGGCGCGCTGACCTTGCCTTCAAGCGCGGCCACGGCCCAGGGAACCTGGGAGTCGGCCATGAAGGAAGCGAGGTCCGGGCGGACATCGGCGGCGAACGATGCGGCGAACTTGCCCCGATCGAGGAACAGGAATCCATCGACCGGCGCCAGGATCGGCGGCACCGGAGCGCCGGGCGGCGGGTTGGCGATCAGGCTCGAGACGGATTCGCCGGCATCCGGCGCAAAGGCGGTGATGTAGACCACGCCCGCCACCTTGGGATCGGTGCCGGCTTCCGAAACGACGACGCCGCCATAGGAATGGCCGACGAGGATGACGTTGCCCGATGCCGCGGCGATCGCGCGCTTGGTGACGGAGACGTCGTCGGCGAGCGATGTGGTCGGGTTCTGGACGATGGTGACCTCATAGCCATCCTTTTTCAGGATGTCATAGACGCCTTCCCAGCCGGACCCATCGACAAATCCGCCATGGACCAGCACGATGGACTTCACCGGGGCGGCGATTGCACCGGTTGCTGACATACCCAAGGCAAGCGCGGCGGCCGAGACGAGTGCGGTTAAAGCAGTCGACATTGAAGTTTCTCCTTTGGAACCTGGTTGCGGCGGCAAGTTCATCGCGAACTCTTCACCGGCCCACGGTAGGGCTGCTTTCAGCATCAGCCGATTGAACGATCCTGCGGTGCAGGGGTCCCGGCGGATCCTTGGCCGGCCTTTGGTGCGGCGCTGGAGAAGGTGTCTTGAAACGGCACTCGCGTATTGAAGCGATGCCGAATAATCTGCGAACAATTTCCTAAGGCGCGCCAGCACCCAGAAAATGTCGAAGCAAGCAATCGTTTTTGGCCCGTTTACGCTGGACCCTTACAAGGGGACGTTGCTGCGCGAGGGAGAGCCCGTGGCGCTGGGCCGCCGGGGCATTCTGCTCTTGGACGCACTGCTCAAGCGACAGGGCGAGATCCTGACCAAGACCGAGCTGATGGACGCTGGCTGGCAGGGCAGCGTCGTCGAGGAGAGCAATCTTTCGGTGCAGATCGCGCTGCTGCGCAAGGCACTTGGACCGATGCCGGACGGCGGCGAATGGATCGCGACGGTGCCCCGCATCGGCTATCGCTTTCTCGGGCCAAGCCTCGATGAAGCCAACAAGACCTTCCAGCCGCAGGCGAAGCCGTCGCTTGCCGTTCTTCCGCTCACCAGCCTCAGCACCGACATCGAACAGGAGTATTTCGCCGACGGGCTCGCCGAGGAGATCATAACGATGTTGTCGAAGCTGTCCGGGCTGGTCGTCATCGCCCGCAGCTCGAGCTTTGCCTACAAGGGAAAGTCGGTCGACATCCGCACCGTCGCCAGGGATCTGGGCGTCCGCTATGTCCTGGCGGGTAGCGTGCGCAGGAGCGGCAGCCGCCTGCGGATCGTCGCGCAGCTGAGCGACGGCGAGACGGGCGCGCACATATGGGCCGAAAGCTACGACCGCGAGCTGGCGGACATGTTCGCGGTCCAGGAGGAAGTGGCCCGCAAGATCGTCGGCGAACTCCACATCGCCTTGAATCCGAAGGAAGCGGCCCAATGGCCTGGTATCACCTCGGCCGGAACCACTGACATCGAGGCGTATGACTGCTTCCTGCGGGGCCGCGCGATGCAGCGGGGCGCGACGCAGAATGCCGATGTCTTCAGGCGGACGGCGGAGCTGTTTCGCGAGGCGATCGACCATGACCCCGCCTATGCCGCGCCCTACGCCGCGCTCGCGATGGCAATGGCGCATGCCTATTACAATCGCTGGGTGAGCGAACCCGGTTGCGCGCTGGCCGAGGCCGGCAGGCTGGTCGATGAAGCCATCGATCGAGACCCGAACGATCCGTTTCCGCATGGCGTCGCCGCCCTGGTTTCGATGTACCGGAAGGACTTCGAACGCTGGACAGCGGAGGTCGAGATGTCACTGGCGCTCAATCCCAACTTCGCGCCCTCGCTGTCGCTGCGCGGCATGCTCAACATGTATTCGGGCAAGCCCCTGGCGGCGATCGCGGACATGGAGCGGGCAATCCGCCTCGACCCGCTCTATTCGCATCTGTATCTGCACCAACTGGGGGTGGCGCACCTCATCGCCGGCAAATACGAAACCGCGGCCGCCCTGCTGCGCGAGCGCATCCTGCTGGTTCCCAAAACCGACATGAGCCGCGCCTATCTTGCGGCGGTGCTTGGCCTGCTGGACGACGGCGAGGGCGCGCGCCAGGTCTGGAGCGAATTGATGGCGGTCAACCCGGATTATTCGTTTGCTGAAGCCATTGACCAGATGCCCTTCAAGAACCCGGAGGATATCGAAAGGATCAAGAGCGGGCTTCAAAGGGTGGGCCTGCCAGTTGAAAGCTAGGCCAGTCTGAAGGCCAGGCCGGAGTGCTGTCGGCGTGGCTTCGATATACCGCCACAAAGCATTGAAATAAATCGTTCGTTGGCGTTCGGTATCCAAGGAGTATCCCTGCCACGGGCGCTATGTGGAAGCCGCGCCGTGACCGGCAGGCGTCACGGCTTTCCTGCTTCTTGTGCTACCTTTCTTCTGCGCCGATTGGTGTGCGACTGCGCGACGGCTATCTTTAGCTCGGGTGTGATCTCCAACGGCGCATTCTCTGCCCCATGGGGGGTCTGCAGCCCCTGGACGTGGACGGTCGGAAATGGCAGTTCGATACCCTGCTCCTTGAAGGCTTGGCGGATTCGTACATAGAATTTCCGTTTCATACCGAAGGCGCCTCCAGGTCTGGTTTTGACCTTGACCCTCAATACGATGCCGTACTCGCCGAACTCCTGTACGCCCTGCATCTTGATCGGTTCGAGCACCCAGTTTTTGAATTCGGGATCTTCCGCCAGTTCGAGGCCGATCCGCTTGATCAGCTTGCGGGCGAAGTCGATATCGGTGTCGTAGCCGACGGTGATGTTGAATTTGTCGGTAACCCAGTCACGGCTCTGGTTCTGGACTGCCCCGAGTTCACCGAAAGGTATCGTGAACAGCGAGCCACGATGGTGGCGCAGCTTCACCGAGCGAAGCGAAAAGCTCTCCACCGTTCCGACATAACGGCCGGATGTAATATATTCGCCGACGCGAAACGCATCGTCGAGCAGAAAAAACACGCCCGAAATGACATCCTTGACGATGGTTTGAGCCCCAAATCCGACGGCGACACCGACGACGCCGGCGCCGGCGATCAACGGGCCGATCTGGATACCCACCGAGGCGAGTATCATCAGCACCGCCATCACCACGATCAATGCGAGCAGAATGTTCTGGATGATCGGCAAGAGCGTGCGCAGCCGCGCCTGCTGAGGATCGAGGGGCGGGACCTCCTCGTCGCCGATCACCGCGTGCGGCGTTTCGATGCCCAGCTTTCGTTCGATCAGGGCTTTGATGATCGACCAGCCGAAATCGGCGGCAAGCGCAATGACCATGACATTGATCAGGCCGCGCAATATGAGCGTGGTCGTCGGATCGCTGCCTTCCATGGACTGCATGTCCAGGCCCCAGACACGCGCCAGAAAATAGGCCGCGGCCAGGATCAGGATCATCCGGATTCCACGATCGATGGCAGCGATCGTCACCGCCGGGATCGTCGGCCGGCCAGCATCTTCCGAACCCGGCCGCAGGACGAAATTGACCCCGCGCTGCGTCAGCACGATTGCCAAGGGCAGGAAGAACGCGGCGAAGGTAAACCAGAAGAGTGTACTGAGGCCGGCGATGCGCTGCAGGAACAGAACGACGAAATAGCAAGTCAATAACCACGTCGCTGCCGTGTGACCGCTTTGGTGTGCAGCCTCCCGCTGTGTTCTTGGCCGACGCCAAACGGCAAGCAGCAAGAGCAGCAGCAGCACGAAATCGGCGCCCGTCGACAGCACCAGCATTCCGTCCCGATCGATGCCGAGACCCGGCAAGAGGAGAAACGCGGCGGCGAAGAAGGCGAAGACGCCGACGATCCGGGACAGCCAATAGGTCCAATGGTCGGCCGTTTCGTTGGTGATCGGCAAGGCACGAACCTCGACGGCGTTCTCGACGTTCATGAAGGAAGGGACGAGCAAGGCTGTGACGTACATGCGCACACCCCCTGTAACGACCGCAGCCATCAGAAATGTCAGGACAATTTCGCGGATGAGCATCGGCCAGTCGAACAACATGAACGCGCCGGCGCTGCCCAGGGCGAAGGAGACGATCAGCATACTGGAATAAAGCGTGCGGCCGCCAATCTTCTTGGCTCGCCCAGCGGGGGTGTCCTTCGGCTGCGCGATGATCCAAAGACGAAATGGACGGGTGAGTCTGTACGTTGCCCAGGTGAGCGCCAGCCCGGCAGCGATGAACATCGCAATCAGCGAGAGTACGCCGGCGGATCCCTTGCTGGACATATCGTCCATGGTCGCTGCCCGAACGCGGGCGAACTGGCCTGGCAGCGAGGGCAAGGTTCGCCCGATTCTTTCGATATGATGCCTGATCCGATCGAGCATCGAGGATGCCATCGTATTCATCTGGCCTGGTGCGGCCACCGCGTCCGACGATGCGCCGGCCGGCGAAGCTCCTGCCTCGGCAGGCGCTTGCGTCGGCCCGGCGTCCTGATTTCGTTGTGCGGCCACCCAGGCCTTCACCGACGGGTCGTCGAGAAGCTCGAACAGCTGTTTGACCTTTTCAGTCGGGACACTCGCCGCCGCCTGCGCCTGTGCCGGACCAGCCAACAAGAGGGCGATTCCAAAGACGAGCGGCCTGGCAATCAGGACAAACATCGCCGTCAGATCTCCGAGACGTCGTGCCGGGCGCGCCAGGTTCCTGGCGCCCAATCGTCGAACCGTGAGTGGCATGGTGCTGTAACCTTCCGGTCAGATCGGCAAGCAACGACATCAATGTCCGTCGTCGCTCCTACCTTGAAGAAACCGATGTTGTGGTGCAAGCCTCATCGTTCCGAGCCAGACCGTAGCATGACGGTCGATAATGCGGACGGACGGCGAACGCACCACCGGGTGGTCTCACGGTCAAAGGTGGTCGCAGCGGACCGCAACCGGTTGCACGTCCGCTATTGCTCTCTGATTTGCCATCAGACGCCTGGGAAGCTGATCTAGGCCAACCTCACCCCAGCAGATTGCGCGCCGTGCGCATGAAAATCCTTGACCCGATCGGGATCAGGTCGTCGGGAAAATCATAGTCCGGATTGTGCAGGGCAGGGTGCTTCTCGCCGGCGCCGAGGAAGAACATGGCCGAGGGAGCGCCGTGGCCGAACAGGCCGAAATCTTCCGAGGCGCGCATCGGCAGGGCTTCCTGCCCGTGCACGACGCCTTCTTCGTCGAGGGCGCGCCGCAGGTGCTCCACCGCGTCCGGCGCGTTGACGCTGGCGACGAAGATCTCGTGATAGTCCCAGCAGGCGGAGAGGCCGTGGCGGGCGGCGATCTCCTTGACCAGCGCTTCGGCGGCGGCGCACAGATCCGCCATGCGCTCGTCACGCCGCGTGCGCAGCGTCGCCCAGACTTCCGCATGGGCAGGCGCGATGCCGAACACGGCTTCGCCCATCTCGGCATGGGTGACGGTGACCATGGAGAAATCGTCATCGGCGAAGGTCGCGCGGCCGAGTGCGGGCAAAGCCGGCATCAGCTCCGAGATCGCCGGCATCGGCGAGATGCCGGTTTCGGGCATGGAGGAATGCGCGGTCTTGCCCTCCAGCACGATGCGCATGCCGCGCGAGGCGCAGTTGACCACGCCGGGTTTCAGCCGCACCTCGCCGAACGGCACGCCGGGCAGATTGTGCAGCGAAAAGGCGAAATCCGGCGCGATCTCGCCGAAGCGCGGATCGGCGACGACGCCGGCCGCGCCATTGCCGGTCTCCTCCGCCGGCTGGAACATCAGCACGACGCGGCCGCTTGCCGGCCGCTGGCGGCCGAGCTGGCGGCCAAGCGACGCCAGGATCGCGGTGTGTCCGTCATGGCCGCACATATGCGACTTGCCGGGCACCTGCGAGGCATGCGGCACGCCGGAAAGCTCCTCGATCGGCAGCGCGTCGAGTTCGGAGCGGAACAGCACCGTAGGCCCGGCCTTGCCGCTGTCGTAGATGGCGGCCACGCCATGCCCGCCGAGGCCGGTCAGCACCTTGTCCGGCGCGGTATCGGCGAGGAAGGCGACGACCTCCTTGGCCGTCTTCTCCTCCTCGTTTGAGATTTCCGGCTGCCGGTGCAGCTTGCGCCGCCATTCGGTCAGCTCGACGATGTCCCGGTTGGTGAGGGTCATGCTTCTTGGCCTCCGCTGCGTTCTTCGTGACATGCCGGTCACAAGGCGAGGACAATCGCATAGGGCGCTCCCCCTCTCCGTCCGCTGCGCGGCCACCTCTCCCCCACTTTGTGGGGGCGAGGAACCAAGCCTCCCAAAGCCGCGACTTCGGAGATTGGCGTTTCCTCGCCCCCATGTAATGGGGGAGAGGTGGCCGCGCAGCGGACGGAGAGGGGCCGGCGCTGCCGTATGCGATTGCACTGCCCTTTGGCCGGAG
>NZ_VFUZ01000047.1 GCF_006658505.1 Mesorhizobium sp. B2-4-15 | reverse complement strand
CCCCCGCCCCCTGCGGGCGTCGGCCGCCCCATCCGGCAGGATTGAAGTGGCGCTGTCGGAGCAATTCCAGCAAAGGTGTGTAAGGGTTTTCCCTTCGCAATGGCGTGGAAGAGCCACGCTCAGAACTTGTAGCTCAGATTGATGCCGACGGTGTTCAACTTCACGTCCTGATCACGGTCGGTGAAGCCGTTCGACCCGTCATAGTGCTCGGAGCCGAAATCGTAGTAACGATACTGCGCGCCGACGACGAACTTGTCCGTCAGCGCGTAGTCGACGCCGGCGCCCACGGTCCAGCCGACATTCGTACGTGTGTTGGAGAATGCTGGACCGGCGGCCTGGGAGGTATCGACTCCGGCGAAGGCGACGCCGCCTATGCCATAGACAAGCACGCGGTCCATGGCATAACCCGCCTTGGCATTCATCGATCCGAACCACTTGATGTCTGTGCCGAACACGTTCCCCGGTTCGGGTTCGGCTGTGCCACTGATCGAGGAATAGTTGAGTTCGGCCTCGGCACCGATCACTGCCTGGTCGAACTGCCACAGGCCGGCGATGTGGCCGCCGACGAAACCGCCATCGATGTCGGGCGAGGAAAACGCGCCGCCGCCTGTCCCGGTGATATCCGATTGCCCCCAACCATATCCGGCCTGCAGGCCGGCGTAGTAGCCGGTCCAGTCGAAGCCGGGCGCGGTCATTGGCACGTCGGCCGTCTGGTCGGCTGCAAAAGCCGACACGGACAAAGCGGCAAGAAGACCGGCACTTGCGACCACCAGGCGATACATCGAACTCCTCGAGGGAAGAGTCAGCACAATCCTTGCGGGTAGCGTAACCCGGTTTGCCGCAAAACGGAATCAGATTTCTCACCGCGACCGATGCGGTCTGCCGACGTCGGCAAGCCGTGGGCGTGGCATTCCATAGGAGCGCCAGCATGCAGATCGGCGGTTCGCGGAGAGAAAGTCCTGTCATCACCAACGAAACGGATTTCGGCCGGGAATGCGAAAGTGACCGACGTGAAGACGCAGTAGGTTCCCTATCCGCTGTTTGGCGCTGGCCAAAACCGGGCAGGCTTGGCACAGTCGCGCAAACAGGAGTCTCTTCATGGCAAGGAAGCCGGCGGCGCATGCGACGAAACCCAAGCCCTGGACCGAGATGGCGACGCATCTGGTCGACGTCGCCATGGGTCGCAAGCCGGCCGATCTCGTCATCCGCAATGGCCGCTGGGTGAACGTTCACTCGGGCGAGATCATCGCCGGTACCGACATCGCCATTGCCGGCGGCCGTTTCGCCTATTGCGGGCCGAACGCCAGCCACGCCATCGGCCAGGGCACCAAGGTGGTCGATGCCGGCGGGCGCTATCTGGTGCCTGGCCTTTGCGACGCGCATATGCATGTCGAGAGCGGCATGGTGACGGTGACCGAATTTTGCCGCGCGGTCATCCCGCACGGCACCACGTCGATGTTCATCGATCCGCATGAGATCGCCAATGTGCTGGGCCTGCCTGGCGTGCGGCTGATGCATGACGAGGCGGTGGCGATGCCCATCAACGTGCATGTGCAGATGCCGTCCTGCGTGCCCTCGGCGCCGGGGTTGGAGCATGCCGGCGCCGAGCTGACGGTCGCCGATGTGGCGGAGGCGATGACCTGGGAAAACATCATCGGGCTCGGCGAAGTGATGAATTTTCCCGGCGTCGCCGCCAACGATCCGGTCATGTCGGGTGAGATCGCCGCGACGGTTCATGCGGGCAAGACGGTTGGCGGCCACTATGCCTCGCGCGATCTTGGCCTGCCCTTCCACGGCTATGTCGCCGGCGGACCCGAGGATGATCACGAAGGCACGCGCGCCGAGGACGCCATCGCCCGCGTGCGCCAGGGCATGAAGGCGATGCTGCGGCTGGGCTCGGCCTGGTACGACGTTGCCTCGCAGATCAAGGCGGTGACGGAAGGCGGCATCGATCCGCGCAATTTCATCCTGTGCACCGACGACAGCCATTCCGGCACACTTGTCCACGAAGGGCACATGGACCGGGTGGTCCGTCACGCCATCCAACAGGGGCTGAAGCCGGTGACGGCGATCCAGATGGCGACGATCAACACGGCCCAGCATTTCAGGCTGGAGCGCGAGATCGGTTCGATCGCGCCGGGCCGGTTGGGCGACCTGCTGATTGTGTCCGATCTCGCCGCAATGACCATCGACGAGGTCTATGCGCGCGGCGTGAGACTGGCCAAGGGCGGCAAGCTCGACATCGACATTCCGGCCTATGACTACCCGAAGACCGCGAAAAACACCGTCAAGCTCGGCAAGAAGCTGAAGGCAGCCGATTTCGACATCGTGGCCCCCAAGGGCGCCAACGAAGTGCGGGTGCGGGTGATCGGCGTCATCGAGAACCAGGCGCCGACGCGCGCGCTGGAGGCCGACCTTGCCGTCGAGGACGGGCTGGTCGGCATGGATCGCCGCAACGACATCTGCCAGATCGCGCTGGTCGAGCGTCACCGAGGTACTGGCGGCGTCACCAACGCCTTCGTTTCCGGCTTCGGCTATATGAGCGATTGCGCCATGGCCTCCAGCGTGGCGCATGACGCCCACCACATCATCTGCGTCGGCACCAACAAGCAGGACATGGCGCTGGCGGTCAACCGACTGGGCGAAGTCGGCGGCGGCGTCGTGCTGTTCTCCAAGGGCAAGGAACTGGCGCTGGTCGAAATGCCGATCGCCGGGCTGATGTCTGACGAGCGCGCCGAGATCGTCGCCGCCAAGGCGGAGAAACTGACCGAGGCCATGCGCAAGATGGGCTGTTCGCTGAACAACGCCTACATGCAGCATTCGCTGCTGGCGCTGGTGGTCATTCCGGAGCTCAGGATTTCAGACGTCGGGCTGATCGACGTGACGACCTTCCAGAAGGTCGACCTGTTCGTCTGAGATCAGCCGCCGGCGCTTCGCTCTCAGCCGCCGGTGGCAATGGTCAGCACCTTGAACGGCGTTGTGATGACGACCTCGGCGACCGAGCCGACAGCCTTGCCGAGGCCCTGGCCGAGATCGTCGAGTTGAGCCTCGTCTGAAGCCAGGCCGGCCGGCGCCCGCAGGCGGTCGCCAAGCAATTGCACCAGGAACGGGTTGTCGGCGAATTTGGCGTGGTTCAGTTGGTCGCCGCCCTTGGTTTTGGTCAGATCGACGACCGCCACACCATAGCTGGCAAGGTCCGCCGCATTGCCGTAGTCGCCGACGCGCGGCTTGTCGCCAGAAATGAACGACGAGAGCTTCAGTGCCCGGTCGTCGCCCGAAAGCAGGATGGCGAAAGGCTTGGTCGGTTTGCCGTAGCGGATCATCTGCTTCTTGAACACATCGACATCGATGTCCGGGGAGGCCAGGATGACATAGCCGAGTTTGCCGCCAAGATCGCGGTCGCCTGTGATGGCGAGCTGGCGCAGCGCTTCCATGGTCAACCAGGTTCCCATCGAGTGGGCGATGATGTCGATGTTCTTGACACGGGTCTTGGCCAGCATCCGCAGCGTCGCCTCGAGGTCGTCGCGCGCGGCATTGGCGCTGTCCTTGTCGTAGAGATAGCCGGTTGTCTTGGCGCTTGAGGCCCACGAGAACAGCACCGGTGTGCCGGGATATTTCGTATCGTGGGCGATCTGGGTCAGGCGGTAGATGCCGTCGTCGAAACCATTGTTGAAGCCGTGCACGAAGACCAGCGCGCGGTCACCGCGCATGGCGATGTCGGCACCAACCGCCTTGGCGAATTGCGGTGCATCCTTGTAGTAGATCACGTCCTTCGCAGTGAAATCCTTGGCCGGGTTGCTGTTCGCCGACCCCTTGGCGCGCTCGATGGCGCCGACCTTGTGGCTCTTAGGAACCGTGACATCGACACGGGCGTAGCTGGTGGTGAGCGAGCGATCACCATCGAACACCTGCCGCGGCTCCTTTGCGGCCCTTTGCCGGGTCGTGGCCACGAAAATCTCGTGAGTGGCGGCGATATCCGAGGCAGGCACCGCGACCGTCGTCCTGTTCAGAAGATCATGCGTGTTCTGGCCGGCACAGCCGGCAATGGTGAGCGCAAACGCGGCGGCGACGACATTCTTGAAGCGATAGCTCACGCGCCGGCTCCCGTAGGGGACGTCAAACGCCTGACGTCGCTCCTATCCCCGATAAAGCCAGAGACCGGCGCGGTCCAGTTCAAAGTGGGCCGATATATCTCAACGATGGTGAAGCAGATACGGCGAAACCCGCGCCGCCGCATCTATTGGCCGAGCAGGCTGATGCGGTCGGTTACGTCTCGATCGCTGGCAAAGCCGTCATCCTCGCGCAGCCGCTGGCCGATCATCTTCACCAAAGCGGGATTGTCGGCGAATTTCGTATGGTTGAAACTGTCGCTACCCTTGACCTTGGAGAGATCGACGACCGTAACACCATAGGAGGCAAGATCGGCGGCATCCTTGTAGTCGCCGACGCGCGGCCGCGCACCGGCGATCAGGCCGGAGAGCCGGAGCGCACGATCGTCGTCGGACAACAGCAGGATGAACGGCTTGTTGGGCTTGCCATAGCGTCGCATCTGACTCTTGAACACATCGACGTCGATGTCGGGCGAGGCGAGCACCACGTCGCCGAGCTTGCCGCCGAGATCGCGGTCGCCGGTGATGGCGAGCTGGCGCAGCGTCTCCATCGTCACCCAGGTTCCCATCGAGTGGGCGACGATGTCGATGCGCCGCGCGCCGGTCTGTGCCAGCATCCGCAACGTCACTTCAAGCTGGTCGCGCGCGGCACTGGCGCTTTCCTTGTCATAGACATAGTCCGTCGTCTTGGCGCCCGAGGCCCAGGAGAACAGCACCGGCGTGCCGGGATAACCGGAATCGTGAACGATCTGGGTCAAGCGGTAGACGGCGTCGTCAAAGCCGGTGTTGTAGCCGTGGACAAAGACCATGACGCGGTCGCCGCGCGCCGCGATGTCGGTGCTCAGCGCGCTGGCGAATTTCGGCTGCGTGTCGTAGCCGACGACTTCGGAAGCCATGAAATACTTCGTTGGATCATTCGACTTGCCGCGTGAGCGCCGCTCGATCTGGCCGGTTGTGTGGGTGCCGGGAACAGTGACATTGACGCGCGCGTAGTTCAGCGTCGCCGAGCGTTCGCCGTCGAAAACCTTGTTGGGGTCATCGGAAGGCTTGCGCGTCGTGGCAATGAAGATCGAGTGATTACCGGCGATTTCCGTCACCGGCACGGACATGACCGCGCTGCCGAGCAGTTCCTCGGTTTTGCGGCCGCCACCACAGCCTGCCACCAGCAAGGCAAGTGCAAGAATGCAAATCGTCTTCAAATGCACGTCAAAATTCCACTCGAGCCCAAAAGGGCCTTCCACCCTCCACGACATCTCCCCAGCAGGCGAAGTGCGGCGGAAGTAAGTCGTCTCCCGCCGAAATGTGGTTGGCGTCCGGCAGCGGCCATCGCACTGTTGCGTGAAAGCCAAAATGTCGGCGGGAGCGGCCACAACAGGAGAAGGTCAGCGCTCTGGGTCGACGCCGGAGATGCCGCACAATGCCCGTGAAGGTGCGGACACCTCGATGCGGCTGGCATGAACAAACGCCTCCAAGCGCCTGCAAGCATGGCGGGAATGCCCGTTGCAGGCGTAAGCCCAACCTGGCAATGGTCTTGCGGGGCCGGATGTGCGATAGCCTTCTGTCTAACGCGCCTGCGGGCGGACCGGGATGATCTTGCCATGACCAGTTTTGCCTCGCGCGTCGCCATCGCTGCCTCCGCGATCCGCCAGATCTTTCCGGAGACGCCGCTGCAGGAAAACGACTATCTGTCGAAGAAAACCGGCGCCCGGGTTTTGTTGAAGCGCGAGGACCTGAGCCCGGTGCGCTCCTACAAGATCCGCGGCGCCTTCAACTTCTTCCGCAAGGCGCTTGCCGCCGGCAATCAGGCCGAAATGTTCGTCTGCGCGTCCGCTGGCAACCATGCACAGGGCTTCGCGTTCGTCTGCCGACATTTCGGTAAAAAGGGCGTGGTCTTCATGCCGGTGACGACGCCGCAGCAGAAGATCGACAAGACCCGGCTTTTCGGCGGCGATTTCGTCGAAATCAGGCTGGTCGGCGACTTTTTCGACGACTGCTATCGCGCCGCCTTCGAATTCACCGAAAGCTCCGGTGCGCACATGGTGCCGCCTTTCGACCACAAGGACATCATCGAGGGGCAGGCCACGGTGGCCTATGAGATCGCCGACCAGATGCCGGGCGCACGCATGCCCGACATCGTCATGCTGCCGGTCGGTGGTGGCGGGCTCGCCGCCGGCGTCACCCACTATTTCGCCGACAAGGGCCGGGAAGCGCGTTTCGTCTTCTGCGAGCCTGCTGGGGCGCCGAGCCTGCATGACAGTCTTGCGGCGGGAAAGCGGCTGAAGCTCGCCAAGGTCGACAATTTCGTCGATGGCGCGGCGGTGGCCGAAATCGGCCGCGAACCCTTGCGGTACCTCAAGGAATTCGCCGCCGACACGGTGCGGCTAATCCCGGAAAACCGGCTCTGCGCGACCATGATCGAGATGCTCAACGTCGAAGGCGTCGTGCTCGAGCCGGCGGGCGCTTTGGCCATCGACGCGTTGAAGGATTTTTCCAGAAAGGAGATCCGGGGCAAGACCATCGTTGCCGTGGTTTCGGGCGGCAATTTCGATTTCGAGCGGCTGCCCGATGTCAAGGAACGGGCGCTGCGCTTCGAAGGCCTGAAGAAATACTTCATCATCCGCTTCCCGCAGCGGCCAGGGGCATTGCGCGACTTCCTCGAAATGCTGGGTCCCGACGATGACATCGCGCGCTTCGAATATCTGAAGAAGTCGGCGCGCAATTTCGGCTCGGTGCTGATCGGCATCGAAACCAAGGACCGCCGCAATTTCGACCTGCTGAAGGCGAATTTCGGGGCCGAGGGCGTCCAATATCAGGACATCACCGACAACGAGACATTGGCGGGGTTCATCATATGAGCGGGAAGGTCTTCATCGCCCTGTTTTCGGGCATCAATGTCGGCGGCAACCGCATCGTCAAGATGGCGGAACTGCGGTCGTTCTTCGAGGATCTCGGCTTTTCCGACGTCGCCACCTATGTGCAGAGCGGCAATGCCGTGTTTCGGGCCGACAACGGCGATGCCGCCACGCTGACGAAACAGATCGAAGCAGCCTTCGAGAAGAAATGGGGTTTTCATTCGCGCATCATGGTGCGCGACGCGGATTGGTTCGAGCGGCTGGTCGCGCAAAATCCCTATCCGGAAGTTGCCGGCGAGCCGACCAAGCTCCACGCCTATGCGCTGGAGCGGGAACCGACCAAAGAGGAGGCGGCCCGGTTGTCGGAAAGATGCACAGGTCCGGAAAAATTCGAGATCAAGGGCGACGTGCTTTACCTGCATGCCCCCGATGGACTTGGAAAGTCTGTGTTCGCCGGCCTGATCGGGCGCACGCTGAAAGTACCAGGCACCGCGCGCAATTGGCGTTCGGTGCAGGCATTGTTGGAGATGGTCGGTAAAGCCGGCAGCGGCGGCTGACTTCGGATGTTTTTACGCTGCCGGAGCCTGCTTCCAATCGAACACCAGCTCTTCGCGAAAGGCGAAGCGCTTGATGTGATCGGCTACGACGCTTTCCAGGCGCTCGAGCGATCCCGCTTCGTCGGTCGACACCGTGATATGCAGCGCGCTCGCATCGGCATCCATCACCGTGCGGCCAAGCGACAGTTCGATCGTGCCATGGTGCGGATCGAACTCGACCGGGAATTTGTGCGCCCAGTGCTTGCACAATTGCTGTACGTAGCGGCTGGCATGTTCGGTGGCGACATCGGCATGGCTGGAATGCATGATTGAATTCTCCACGGGGGGCGCCCATTCGTCTGACAACGCGCCGGCTTGCAGCGCGGCGCGAGTCAGACAGGTAGGCGTTGTCTCGCCGAACGCCAAAGGTCGCCGGGCGATATCCGCCCGGTATCGGGTCGAAGCCTTACCAGCTTCCGGTGTTCGCCATCGACGCCCAGGGTTCGGCCTTGGCCTTGGCAGGGCCTTTCTGCAAAAGCTCGATGGAGATGCCGTCCGGAGATCTGATAAAGGCCATGTTGCCGTCGCGCGGCGGCCGGTTGATGGTCACGCCTTTGTCCATCAGGTTCTGGCAGGTCGCATAGATATCGTCGACCTCATAGGCGAGGTGGCCGAAATTACGCCCGCCCTTGTAGTCTTCGGGATCCCAATTGTAGGTGAGTTCGACAAGCGGCGCCTTCTCGCTGATGCCGCTTTGCTCGTCCTCCGGCGCGGCGAGGAAGATCAGCGTGTACCGGCCTTGCTCGTTTTCGTAGCGGCGGACTTCCTTCAGCCCGAGCTTGTTGCAGTAGAAATCGAGCGAGGCATCGACATCGGCGATGCGGACCATGGTGTGCAGATAGCGCATGTGCTTTCCTCGATCTGTGGGGTTGCGGCGCAACATAGGGTCGGCCCGGTCAAAGGGCAATCGTCCGGCGGCAGGCAGTGCCGGCAAAGAACAAATCCGGTATTCCCGTAATGAACCGTGAAAAAAGGCACGTCAGGTCTTGCACTCACCGGAAGCCGCGGTGTTAATCTGGTATCAAGAATCAGTTGCAGTGTTCTTGAAAAAAGGGGGCATTCTTATGGGGGAAAAGGCCTCTTTGACGGGGCGGGCCGGAACCCTTGGCGACGCTGTGAAGCGCGACGAAGGCGGCGAGGCCGCCGACCTGACCGAAATTGCCGGCGCCATCAAATGGTTCGATGTGGCCAAGGGCTACGGGTTCATCCTTCCGGACGATGGCGTTTCGGGCGATATCCTCCTCCATGTGACATGTCTTCGACGGGACGGTTTCCAGACAGCTCTGGAAGGCGCGCGCGTGGTCTGTCTCGTCAAACAGGGCGAGCGCGGACTGCAGGCCTTCCGTGTGCTTTCCATGGACATCACCACTGCCGTCCATCCCGCCGAAATGCAGGAGCAGCGCACCCATGTCTCGGTGACGCCGGACAGCGGGCTCGAACGCGCGCTGGTCAAGTGGTTCAACCGCACCAAGGGCTTCGGCTTCCTGACGCGCGGCGAGGGTACCGAGGACATTTTCGTCCATATGGAGACCTTGCGCCGCTACGGCATCACCGAGCTTCGGCCGGGGCAGGTGGTGCTTGTGCGTTTCGGACGCGGTGACAAAGGCCTTATGGCCGCCGAAATTCACCCCGATATGGGCACCTTGCCGGTTTCGCACTAGGGCGACCCCGGCCGAGGATTTCGCATGACTCACATGAACAGGCTGACGGCGGGCGTGATGTGCGCCGTTGCCGCCGTCATTATCGCCGCGGGCGCCTTCTTCTACTTCCAGGTACCCAGCGCGGCCGATGGCCGGGCGATGATCCTTCCCGTCGATCCGGCGCCGCTGATCGCGGTGACGAAAAATGGGGAACGCTCGTTCTCTATCGAAGTCGCCGATACCGATGCCGAGCGGGAAGCCGGCCTGATGTTTCGCGAGGACATGGCCGCCAATCATGGCATGCTGTTCGTCTTCGACGAGACACGCGAGGTCAATTTCTGGATGAAGAACACGCCGATGCCCCTCGACCTGATCTTTGTCGGCCAGGACGGCAGGATCCGTGCGATCAAGCACGGCGAGCCGCAATCCGAGGCGATCGTGTCGCCGGGTGAGCCGGTCCGCTTCGTGCTCGAGCTCAAGGCCGGCACCGCCGCTAGGGATGGCATCGCGGACGGCGATCTGCTGCGTCATCCCGTGATCGGCACGGCACCGGGTCCCGGCATGCCGCCAGCGAACAAGGGCGATTCTCCGAACGTCGATTCCGACTGAGCGCGCGGAGGATCGCCTTTTCAATGCAGTTTTTCTCCCATGATGGGTTCGATCTCGCCTACCTCGACCGCCAGCCGGCATCGGGCAAGGGCGATCCCGTGCTCATGATCCACGGCTTCGCCTCGAGCCACTACGTCAACTGGGTATCGCCAGGCTGGTTCAAGACGCTGAACGATGCCGGCTATCGCGCCATCGCCTTCGACAATCGCGGCCACGGCTCGTCGTCGAAGAGCTATGACGAGGCCGATTATACACCAGCGAAAATGGCTTCGGATGCCGCCGCCCTGCTTGACCATCTCGGCATCGAACGGGCCCATGTCATGGGCTATTCAATGGGCGCGCGCGTTGCGGCGTTCATGGCACTGTCCGATCCCGACAAGGTGGCGACGCTGGTCTTTGGCGGTCTCGGCATCGGCATGATCGACGGGGTTGGCGATTGGGATCCGATCGCGGCGGCCCTTCTTGCCGACGATCCGGCCGCGACCACCCATCCGCGCGGCCGCTCGTTCCGCGCCTTCGCCGACCAGACCCGCAGCGATCGCAGGGCGCTTGCCGCCTGCATCGCCACGTCGCGCGAATTGCTGAGCGAGCAGGATATTGCCCGCATCGCCCAGCCGACGCTGATCGCGGTCGGTACAACCGACGATATTGGCGGGTCGCCCGACGAGCTTGCCGCCCTGATGCCGAACGCCAGGGCCTTTCACATCGAGGGCCGCGACCACATGCTGGCAGTTGGCGACAAGACCTTCAAGCAGCGCGTGCTGGAGTTCTACGCCGAATATCCGCTTTGATCCTGCGCAGACGTGCTTGGGGTCAGTCCGGCACTCTCGCTTCTTGAACCGACTTCGCCAGCACGCACAGCAGTTCGAACATCATCGTTGCACCCGCCAGTGCCGTCATGCCGCCAAGATCGAAGGGTGGCGCCACTTCCACCACATCGGCGCCGACAATGTTCAACCCGTCAAGCAGGCGCACCATTTCCTGCGCCTCGCGGGTGGTGAAGCCGCCGAGCTCGGGCGTGCCGGTGCCCGGTGCCATCGACGGATCGATGCAGTCGATATCGAAAGTCACATAGGTCGGTCCGGTTCCGGCGATGGCACGTGCCTCTTCCATGACACTGGCCGCGCCGCGCCGGACGAACTCCTCCATGTAGATGATGCGTATACCTTGGGCGACCGCCCAATCATGCTCGCCGGGTTCATAGATCGAGCCGCGAATGCCGATCTGCACGACCCGTTTGGGATCGAGCAGGCCCTCTTCGATCGCGCGTCGGAACGGCGTGCCATGCGTGTAGGGGTTGTCGCCGAAATAGCGGTCATTGGTGTCGGAATGGGCGTCGAAATGGATCATGCCGACAGGCCGATTCTTGGCGACGGCGCGCAACACCGGCAGCGTCGTCAGATGATCGCCGCCTGCCGCCAGCGGAATGGCGCCCGCCGCCACGATAGCCGCGATGCCCTCCTCGATGCGCTTCAATCCATCCAGCAGGTTGATCGGGTTGACGGAGAGATCGCCGACATCGGCGACGTTGGCGATGCTGAACGGCTCGATGCCCGAGACATGATGGGCGCGCCGCATCAGGCTCGATTGGTTGCGGATCTCGCGCGGGCCGTGCCGCGCGCCGGCGCGGTTGGTCGTGCCGCCGTCCCAGGGTATGCCGACCAGCGCGATGTCGAGCCCCTCGGCGGTCGTCACCGCTGGCAACCGCATGAAGGTCGAGAGCCCGGCAAAGCGGGGAACGGCCGAGGCGTCGACCGGCTGGAAGAAATTGCTGCTCATGATGTCGGCACCTCAGAAGAATTCATGTTGGACGATACCCTCGGAAAGCGTTTTTCGCGGCCCGCTTCGATACTGTGCCCCCCGCGGCAAGGCCGATACAGGGCCACATGCAAGCGCTATGATATCTCCCGACAAAAATCATGTGGAGCCTTCCAGGGCCTCCAGCGACCGCGCCATGTTCAGCTTGGCTTGAGGCTCGAAACGCCGGCGAAATTCTTCGGTGTGGAAAATGTGCTGGCGCGCAAGGAAAGCCTTCAGCACGGCGGCGCGTCCGGCGCGCCACATCGGCTCCTCCACCCAGTCATATTCGCGGCGGACCGCGCGTTCATAAGCGTCGAACGCGGCCGGCGCGGCACCCAGGATCGAAAGATCCATGTCGAGGAAAAGACTGGCGTCGCGCATTGCCGCCGCGTCTTCGAAGCGGGGCAACTGATGCGTGGCTGTTGCGAGGATCATCGCGCTGATGCGGTCCAGGCGTCCGGCATCGCCGCGGCCCGCGAGCCTTGTCTCGGCAAGGGCGGCACTTTGCGCCTCATTGTCCTTGGCCTTGCTGTCGTAGATGGCGTCGTGGAACCAGATCGCCGCTTCGACGGCATCCGGGTCGCTTAGCAGCCCTCGGTAGTCGCCGGCCAGCGCAAGCATCGCCTCGATATGGGTAAGATTGTGGTAGTGGCGATCCCCGGCGCGGTAGAGCGCTGAAAGCTCGGTTTTCAGGGCCTTGTCGATCAAGGGTTCGTTTTCCATCGCGGCTTGAATTCCTGCGAACCAAATCCATTTGACAAAGCACTAAGGAAAATTGAGTTCAACCGTGCTATGATCTGGCTTATATGTGCGGCCGCACAACAGGCAAGCCCGCAGGACGCAGGACAAGACGTCGATGAACAGCATCAGCATTTCCCGCCACGGCGCATTGCAGCCGGTCGATCCGATCTGGCGCTCCATCCGGGACGAAGCCATGGAAGCAGTCAACCGCGATCCATTGCTGGCCGCGTTCCTCTATTCGACGATCCTCAACCAGGAGAGCCTGGAGGAAGCGGTCATTCACAGGATCGCGGAGCGGCTTGCCCATCAGGATATCGGTTCCGACCTCATCCGCCAGACCTTCAAGTCGATGCTGGCCGATGACAAGGACTGGCCGACGACGGTGCGCGTCGACATCCAGGCCTATTATGACCGCGACCCGGCCTGCGACCGGTTCATCATGCCGGTGCTCTATTTCAAAGGCTTTCACGCCATCCAGACCCATCGGCTGGCGCACTGGCTGTGGAACCAGGGCCGCAAGGATTTCGCGCTCTACCTGCAGAGCCGCTCATCGTCGGTCTTCCAGACCGATATCAACCCGGCGGCGCGCATTGGCAAGGGCATCTTCATCGATCACGCCACCGGTCTTGTCGTCGGCGAGACCGCGGTCATCGAGGACGACGTGTCGATCCTGCACGGCGTGACGCTGGGCGGTACCGGCAAGGCCGGCGGCGACCGTCATCCCAAGATTCGCCGTGGCGTGCTGATTGGCGCCGGAGCCAAGATTCTCGGCAATATCGAAGTCGGCCATTGCTCCAAGATCGCCGCCGGATCGGTGGTGCTGTCGCCCGTGCCGCACAACAAGACGGTCGCCGGCGTGCCGGCCCGCGTGGTTGGCGAAACCGGTTGCGATCAGCCTTCGCGCCAGATGGACCAGCTCCTGCCGTCGCAGTCGATGGACCAGGTCGTGAGCTTCGACATCTGATTTTTCCGCACCGGCGCAACCCCCCGGAGTGATCGCGATTTTTGCCCGGCGGCGCTGCCGCTTCCGGTGCAACATGGCCGGCTTGCCTTTACATCGCCATTGTCGACGTGCCAGAAGCGCCGTTCAAACCAGCAAGCCGATGATCGGAGAAGACTGTTGAAGCCGGACGAAATCAGAAAGCTGGACGCCTATTTCAAGCGCGTCTTCCAGAACCCCAAGCTTATGGTCAAGGCACGGCCGCGCAAGGAAGATTCGGCCGAAGTCTATGTCGGTGAGGAGTTCCTCGGCATCGTCTTCAAGGACGAGGACGACGGCGACTATAATTTCTCGATGGCGATCCTCGACATCGATCTGGGCTGAGCCCGCAATCCGAGGGCGGGCCACGCCGAGCGCGGCCTGCTCCACCGGTCCGTCAATGTCCGGTTTTCAGGATACGTCCTGCCTCGGCCGTGATCGCAGCGTCGAGCGTCTGCCAGTCACCAAGGAATTCCCTGGGAAAACGGTAGGTGAGGCTGAGATCGTCGCCGACATGGATGTCCCGCTCGCAGGGCGCCAGCGATTCGCCGGCACTCGGTCCGCTCAGGCAGCGGGCCACGAAGGGGTCCTTGCCCCCGCGCTTGCCGACCACCAGTACCTCGTTCAGATAGCCTGATTTTTCATTGAAGCCGTAGACCGTCGTGCCGCCAGGTCCCGGAATGCCGGGCTTGACGATCAGCGCACTGTAGATCGGCGCGAACCGGCCGCTCATGTCGCGCGACATCATCCGCGGTTCGAAGGATAGGAAAATGATGTTCCTGTTGGTCCCGGAATGGTTGAAATCGTCGCGGGCCGCCTCGCTGTAGCCGTCCATCCGGGGATAGCGCAGATAAAGGTCGAGACGTGAGGCAATACCGTTGCGGCGGGCCTGTTCGAAACGGATGAAATTGGCCGGCACGGAAATCACATTGTTGCCGATCACCACCTCGCGCACCGTCGTGTCGTCGGTGTATCCGGCCAAGGCGATGGAACGGCCGAACCATTTGCCGCCAAGACTGATCGCCACCGACAGCAGCGCCAGCGCCGCGAAGGCGTAGAACACCCGCTTCATCAGCATGGAATCGACCACGGTGAGTTCAGGGCCGTCGGCGATCGCTGCCTGCTTCATCTCGGTCCTCGGATCCGGCTTGCCTGCGCCCGGGGTGTCCCTCGGCGGCACACATCGCTCGGCATGGCTCTTGCAGCCTTGGTAGAGCGACTGTGCAGTTTCGTGGTAAATGGACGGTAAAGATGGGCCAGATCGACCTTACTCTGTTCGCTTTTGTCGTCGGGCTGACGGCGTGCGGTCTGACGGGCTCGGCAATGGAACTGGTGTCCGGCCGCAAGGTCGCCTTCGCGGAGCCCTATGTGTCGCCCTCGCATGTGCTGCGCTCGCTCGCGGTCACCGCCGGCGCCGGTCCCTTCATGCTGGTGAACGATGCCCTCGATGCCCGCCGCGAGAACCGCATTTCGACAATGGCGCTCTTGTCATGCGGCTGTACCGCGATTGCATGGTCCCTGGCGCTGGGCATCGTCTTGCTTGCCATTGCCTCATGGACGATCCGTCTCCTAGGGTCCGGCATTCCAGCCTGAGACGATTCGGAGACCGACAATGCCGCTTTATGCGATCGATGGAACAGAACCCAGCTTCGCCGACGCAGAATCGAACTGGGTCGCGCCCGATGCGACGCTCATTGGCGATGTGCGCGTTGGCCGCAATGCGGGCTTCTGGTTCGGCGTCGTCATTCGCGGCGACAATGAGCCGATCGTCATCGGCGCCGACACCAATGTGCAGGAACACACGGTCATGCACACCGACCCCGGCTTTCCGATCACGATCGGGCGGGGTTGTACGATTGGCCACCGGGCCATGCTGCATGGCTGTACGATCGGCGACAACAGCCTGATCGGCATGGGCGCCATCGTGCTGAACGGCGCCAGGATCGGCAGGAATTCGCTGGTTGGCGCCGGCGCGCTGGTCACCGAAGGCAAGGAATTTCCGGACAATTCGCTGATCGTCGGCTCGCCGGCCAAGGTGATCAGGGTGCTGGACGACGCGGCCGTCGCCAGGCTGCGCGGCTCGGCCGCGCACTACGTCGCCAACGGCAAGCGTTTCAAGGCGGGGCTGAAAAAGCTTTGAGGCCTATCGACAGGTGTCGTCGGAGCCGCGCGTGGTCATCGCCTCGCGCAGCAGCGTAGCGCCAGCATCGAAGCCGGCATGCTCCGCTCCTTCCAGGGCTGTTGCATGGTCATCGACGCGCGTTCTGAGCGAGGGGTCGGCGCCGGCCGACAGAAGCAGGCGGATCGCATCGGCGTCGCGGACCGCCACGGCATAGTGAAGCGGCGTCCAGTCGTTCACGCCCCGCATGTCGAGATCCGCGCCAGCATCAATCAAGATCTGGATGATTTGCAATTTGTCGGCGCGCTCCGTGGACAGCACCGCAATGATAGACGGAAATCCGCCGTGATGGCTGTAGTTCGGATTCGAACCCGCGCTCAGCAGGGTGGAAATGAAGGCGAGGGGACTCCAATAGATCGCGTATTCCAGAGGATGCCCGAGGCCGAGTTCGAACGGCATCTGTTCATCAAACCAGTGCCGTGAGCCGCCCAGAAGTGCGCCCAAGGTCCCGAAATCTCCGGCCTTGAAGGCGTCGTCGATGGCCCTGAACAGCCGATGGCGTTCGCACCGATCTTCCGGGATTTCCAGCATCGCTATGATCCGAAGCGGGATGGACAGCCGATAGTGCATTGACTGACTGTCCCTGGGAAGCCGGACAAGAACAGAACTCCGGCACACTTATCCGAATTTGTTTTTCGCTTTTTTCGGGGCAGCAGGTTGGAGGCGTATTCGCATAGCCCCGCCTTTAGGTTTTTCGATTTCAAATGCAGCGGTTTCTCTCACCAAATCGCTTAGCTTGCTGAAGCCATAGGTGCGAGGGTCGAAATCGGAAAAGAGATTTGCGAGTTGCTTACCGAAGGTGCCGAGAAGCACCCACCCATCCTCGCTATCCATCTGGCCGATGGCTTTCTTCAACATTGGGGTTGCTGCGCTTGGCGACTGAAGTGGCCTTTTTGCCGGCGCCGCGTCTTGAACGCTTGCCACGCCAGGGAGAAGGTTTTCGGTGTAAACGAAACGTCGACATGCCTGCCGGAAACTCTCCGGGGTTTTCTGTTCTCCAAAGCCGAACACATCGACGCCTTGTTCGCGGATTCGGGCGGCAAGTCTCGTGAAGTCGCTGTCGGACGAAACCAGGCAGAAGCCATCAAGGTGACCGCTGTGGAGCAGGTCCATGGCATCGATCACCAGGGTAATATCAGACGCATTCTTTCCCGTCGTATAGGCGAACTGCTGTTGGGGTATGATCGCGTGCTTCGCCAGAACGTCGGCCCACCCCTTGGATCGAGCGCTTGAGAAATCGCCGTAGATGCGGCGGACACTGGCCTCGCCGATCCTCGCGATCTCTTCGAACAAGCCATCTGCAATCTTGGCGGAAGCATTGTCTGCATCGATGAGAACCGCAAGGCGTGGAGATCTGGCTTCTGTCGGCATGCGGCGCTTTCTTTGACTGACGTCCCCCAGAGTTTGGCTCTGGCCGGGCCTTCCGGCAAAACATAGCCGCCGCCGATGCGACCGTCGAGTGACCGGAATAGCAGGAGGAAGACGGTTGTCAGCCAGATCTTTCAGCTAACAAAGGTCTAAACCGGGGGAAGCTTGCCATAGTAAGGTCTGGTCCAGAAATGGCGGAGCCGGCCCGGGGACGGGGCCGGCTCCTTTGACCCGGTCGTTGGGGACGGGGAGGG
>NZ_VFUZ01000046.1 GCF_006658505.1 Mesorhizobium sp. B2-4-15 | reverse complement strand
TCTGGTGCGCCGACTTCAAGGGCGAGTTCCGGCTCGGCGACGGCCGCTACTGTTACCCGCTCACGGTCACCGATCAGACCTCGCGCTACCTGCTTGCCTGCGAAGCGCTTGAATCGGATTTGTTGACCGCCACGGCGGTTTTGTTGAGTGTGGTAAAGAGCTTTCGTGTCCGTCTCCGCCCGGCGTCTGTAAGCTTATGCGATACGAAGATGACGGTGACGCGCTCGTCACCGAGTGAGGCCTTCACAGGCACGGCCTGCTTGATGCCGGCGAGGCGATGCTGACCGTCCAGCGCGAATAGTGTCTCGGTTCCCGAAAGGTGAAGATAGCCGAATGCCGACCGCGCCCATTCAGCGACTTCCTTTGGCTCTCTTGATGTGCGGGCTCCAGCTGCCGGGTTGACCTCGAACTCCATCCATTCCGGATCTCCGCCATATACGGCGACCACCAGCGCGTTAAAGAAATGGTCTCCTTCGTTGACAAGATACTTTCCAATCTCTGACGCTCGCCCTTTGGTGAGGGCGCGTTGGATGAGGTCAGATAGCTGGCGACCCGGACGCACCTCATTGATTTCGCTCGCGTAGCGAATGCGTTCGGCAGCGTCCCGTAGGCGCATGACGGTTGTGTAATACTGCCAATCGCCCAGTTGGGCGGAAAGGGCAGGCAAATGAATCGGTGTCATGCTCATGAGAATGCTCGCCTCGTGTCGCGGGTACTGGCGCTGTAATCTTTCACATTGCCCTCGGGCCAAAGAGCTGAGATCAAGTTAGACTCTAGCGCCTTAAGGTAGATCACCTTCGGATCGAGTTCACAGTAGTAGAAACGAACGTAGTTCTGGTAGCGATAGAGGTATGTCCCAACCTTCTTCCTGATATTTTTATCAAGCTCATCGAGGTATTCTTTGTATCTTCGCCAGAGTGTTCTGGCAGCCGACCCTGTCGCACCAACCTCGCCAACATAGAAAAGCCAAGAACTCGGCGGAAAGTCCATATGCGGCGGCTGTACCGCGAATGCGTACAGTCCTGGCTTTTTAGGCACCTGCTTCCTTGAGCTATGCTTAAAATCCACGTGCGTCCAAGTCAGTGTGATTGTCGATTTGTAGCTGTTCCACGATTCTGGATGAAGAACGAATGGCTCGGTAAAAATCTTAATCTCATTTACCGAAGCGGCATGCGTGGCGGCATCGACCTTTCGGCTAGGTTTACTCGGCGTGCTCATGCAAATGCGTTCATTTCTGATGGGAGCCTTTTCCTTCGTGAAACGACAGTCGAGTCCTCTCAGAGACACTCTGACGGCTCATAGACCCTATTCTCGTGCTGAAACATTTGTCCTTCGTCCGACATTTTAGATTCCTCTGGTGCAGGTGATATCTCAGATGAACCGCATCGTTTGAGTTGTAAGAAGCGTCTCCACCTTATGCAATTCTTTTGTCGTGCCGGAACAATCTCAAATCGTGTTTCAGCTGCGGCAGGTAGAAATGCACTTCACATAGCATTCCGACTCGCGAGCGAGCGAAACCTGATGATCATCGTCAAGAACCCAGAGTTCACGCACCGGTTCTCCTTACTGATAAAATCGATCGACGGAAATTCGGTCTCTCGTACGACTGTCCGGCACACAATCCGCAGGCCTTTACTTGTAAAGAATTACCTCTTGAGGCCAAAAATGGAGGTATCGGCGACACGAATCCCCTCGGCGCGGGTCAGTAAGATTGCCGTTCTGGAATGACCCCTCGCACACCACCGCGCGGATTGGCCATATCGCCGTCGCGCCTCGGAATGAGGTGGACATGACAGTGGAAGATAGTCTGGCCGGCCGACGCGCCTGCGTTGCTGCCGATGTTGAACCCGCTGATCAAATGATCGGCCGCCCGAAGTTGCTCGATCAGTCGTCCCTGGAGCGCAACGAGCGCATTGATCTCAGGCTGCCAAAGCTCGGTCTGATCTAGCACATGGCGGCGTGGTATCAGAAGCATGTGGCCATTGGTAACTGGGTAGGCGTCCTCAATAGCCACCAAAAGTTCGTTCTCGGCGACGATCCTGGTAGACGGCAAGGTGCAGAATGGACAGCTCTCGTCGCGCCAGTCATAGGCCCCGCGAGCGCTATGGAAGTCGGTGCTGTCGCGATCGAGTTTTTGCGCATTACAAGTGCTGCACAGCGCTTGCAGGTTGGACAGATCGTTGGAACCTCGCTTGGTACGGGGAATGATATGGTCGACCTGCAACGCGCGCTCTTCGTTGCTGATGCCGCAGGCCTCGCATCGTCCGCGAGCTCGTTTTAACACCTCATAGCGGAGCGTTCCCGGGATTGGGTCGAAATTCTGCGCCCGGTGGCGCCAGATCGCGTCCTGTCGATGCGCCACATAATCGGCGAGCTTCGCGTCACAGAGTGCTATGAGCGCAGAGCGCTCCCATTCGTTGAGCGCTTGGATCTTGTCAGTCAGCCGGTAGATTCCCCGGCTATGCTCGATGATCCCGTGACGCTTGAGCGTCTGGGTCGGATAACCCTTAGTGATCTGCTCATAATATTCGAGTTGGCTGAGATCGGCGGCCAGGAAACTCGCGGCGATCTGACGGCGCGTCGCGGCACCCCCACCTGCGAGGATTGTCCGGATCATGAGCGGCTGATATACGTGGCTCATCGACATTGCCTGGCTCAAGAAGGCGTGCAGCCGCTCATATCCTTGGCTGGCCATTTGATCGCGGATAGCGTGCGATCGAGGTAGCTTACCTGCGAGTTGCCGGATAATACTCATGGTTGGCAGATTACATTGTTGGGGGCGTACGTCGAATCAGACTACCGATTCGACCACACGGGGGAATGACGGCCGCGAATGTTATTGACAAATCCGGGACCGGCGTGAGTTTACGCCAACTTCCCACCGATCCACATCTTGCAACTTCAACCAGCAGATTGCTGGATCGCTTCTATGTGCCCGCGCTCAAGCAATCGATCGTCTATGATCGCGGCGTTGGCTTCTTCACCTCACACTGGCTGCGGCTTGCAGCGTCGGGACTGGCCGGCTTGGCCGCCAACGGGGGCCGTGCGCGGATCATTGCCAGCCCCATGCTCGATCGCGCCGATTGCGTGGCGCTTGCCCAAGGTGCCGATGCCCGCACCGATCCGCTGCTAAAGGATGCGCTGGACCGTGTCGTCTCCGATCTCGAACAGGATCTGGCCACAGACACGCTCGCCGCGCTCGCGTGGATGATCGCCGACGGACTTCTCGATTTCCGCATCGCCATTCCAACGGCCGATCTCGACGGTGATTTCCACGATAAGTTCGGAATTCTGCGCGACGTCGAGGGCAATGCGCTCGCCTTCCATGGATCGCCCAACGACAGCGCCCAGGCGTTCCGCAACTATGAATCTATCAGCATCTATTATTCGTGGATCGATCCGCGCGAGGCGAGCCGGGTCACCGCCGAATCAGCGCGGTTCGAGCTCCTATGGTCTAACGGCGATCTTAACCTGCGCGTCTACCCGCTGCCGGATGCGGTCAAGCGCAATCTTATAGCTTTCACGACGCGGCTCCCGCGGCCCTATACGCCGCCGAAGCGCGAATCCGAACAGAATCGCTGGAACCATCAGAAGGAGGCATTAGCGGCCTTTCTGAAGACGCGCAGCGGAATCCTTGAAATGGCGACGGGCACCGGCAAGACGCGGACCGCGCTCTCCATCCTTAATGAGCTTGGCGAGCGCGGCCTGGTCGAGACCACGGTTGTCTCTGCCTATGGAACGGACCTGCTCGACCAATGGCACAAGGAGCTCGTCAAGCACAGTGGCATTCCGGTCTACCGCGCCTATGAGCAGCATCGCGAGGCCCAGGCTTTCCTGAATTCGCCGCAGGGAGCCGTGTTGCTGACCGCGCGGGCCAATCTCGCCGAGGTGCTGCCCCGTCTCGACCCGAGCGTGTTCGCTAAAGCGCTGCTGATCTGCGACGAAGTGCACGGAGTAGGCTCGCCGGCCTTGGTCGCTGCCCTGACGGGCAAACTGCAGCGTTTCGCCTTTCGACTCGGCCTCAGCGCCACGCCGGAGAGGACGTATGATGCCGACGGTAACAACTTCATTGAGAAGGAGATCGGTCCGGTCATCTTCCGCTTCGGTCTCGAGGAGGCGATCCAGGGCGGCATCTTGTGCGAGTTTGATTATGTACCGCTGCCCTATGCACTGTCGGACGAGGACAAGGCAGCAGTGCGCCAAGCAATCAAACGCTATCACGCAAAGGCACGCGGCGGCGATCCCCCGCCCATCGAGGCGCTCTATCGCGACATCGCGAGAGTCAGAAAACTCAGCCAGGAGAAGATCGCCCCCTTCGAGGACTATGTCGAGGGCAACCCCTCGGTGCTCGAGCGGTGCATCATCTTCGTCGAGTCAGCGGAATATGGCGCGCTAATCCAGCCGATCCTTATGCGGATGCGTACTGACTTCCACACTTATTATCAGGATGACGATCGCGAAAATCTGCGCCGTTTCGCCAAGGGCCAGCTGGAATGCTTGCTGACCTGCCATCGCATTTCCGAAGGCATCGACATCCAGTCGGTCAACAATATCGTGCTGTTCGCATCGGCCCGGGCACGCCTCGAAACCGTGCAGCGGCTCGGTCGATGCTTACGGGTCGATCCAGCAAACCCCGACAAGCGCGCGCGCGTCGTGGATTTCGTCGAACACAAGCCCGACGATGTCGACGATCCGACCGGCGAGCTTGGGGCCGATGAAGAGCGCGAGAGCTGGTTCCTTGCTCTATCGTCGCTGCGCCATGATCGTCCCTTGGGGACCGAATCGTCGCAGAAAGGAGCGGGCGCGTGCAGTTAGACCCAGCTATTTCAGAAGCAATGGATGCCGTGCTGGCCGGGCATCCCGACCAGTCGGAGAATTTCCAGCGCCGGTTTCGCAATCTTGTAGAGTTGGTGCTGTCGGGAAACTACCAGGATGCTGACGTCCGTCGCGTGATGGAATTGTTGAGCGTCAGCCTTGAGGTGGACGACTGATGGATGTCCGTCTCACCGGCTGGAAGGCTCGAAATATCCGCGGAGGCCTTCGCGACGTCGATATAAATCTCGGCGACACGCCTTGCCGTTGGACGCTTATCCAGATGCCGAACGGCACTGGCAAGACCACGACGATGGCGCTGCTTCGGGCGACGCTGACCGGCGCCGAAATGTCCGCCAAGCTGGTGCGCGAGTTGCGCGCGGACGACAACGTCGAGACCGGCTCATTCGAAGCTCGCCTGCTCGTCGACGGCAAATCCTATCGCCTTCAAGTCGAGCTCGATTTTAGGGATGGCAGCGCGACCTACTGGACCGTGCAAGAAAAGGAACGTGGCGGCGGACGGGAAGAAGGCCGCAACCTGCCCGCAGAACTGCAGGGGCTATTAAAACCGACGCTGACCGAGCTATTCGTCTTCAACGGCGAGCTCGCGACTGACATCATCGATCTCGACAAGACGGCCGCAGCCCAGGCGATTCGGGCGCTGTATGGCCTCGATACACTTGAATCACTTGCCAAGCGTGTCGACACGCTCGTCGAACTCGAACAGCGGCGCGCCGCCGCCATCACCAGTGCGAAAGAGCGCAAGGGGATCACCCAGCTGCAGAATGCCTATAACGAGGCGAAACGTACTGGCGAGCGGCTCGACCAGCAGCAAAAGGCGGCGTCGACGCGCTTGATCAAACTGGAGCGCGAGCGAACTCGCCTCCAGGAAGAAATCCAGGCACGGATGTCCGAGGATGCAGGTATCAGGGCGCAGATTGAGGTGCTCGACGAACGCCAGCAGGATGTCGACGCTAACGCGGCCGATCTCAGCCTACGCGCCTTAGAGGCACTGCGACGGCCCGCTTTTGTGCACCCGGCCTTGCTGGCGAGACTGCAGCACCTGGGCGGCAAGCTTTACGAACTCAAGCTCCCCGAGACGATTTCGCGCGAGTTCTTCAATGAACTTGCCACGCAGGAGCGCTGTGTGTGCGGACGTCCGATCGGGCATGACGAGCGCGAGGAAATCGTGAGCGGCGCGCAGCGCTATTTGGCTCAGGACCAGATCTCGGTCATCAACCAGATGAAGCTCGCGCTGCGGGAAAGTCAGGGCGACCCCGACGAACTTTCGACAACCGTTACATCGCTACAGAGCCAGCTTGATGAACGCCGGCGGATCAAGGCTGAGCGCGAGCGGCTCGCGTCGGAGAAGATCGCCGAGGGCGACGAAATCCTTAAGAAGCTGCGCGACGAGGTGGTTACGCTTTCTGAGGAGATCAACACACTCTCCAATACGCTTGAGCGCCTGACCACCAAGGACCCCAGCCGTCAGCGTGCGCTCCGCCTTTCCTGGGAGACCAATCATCCACTCTGCGAAATCGAACTTAAGGCGCGCGACACCCGCCTGCAGACGGCGACTCGTACCCGCACCTTCGCTCTCCAGGGCGAGAAGCTGAAGGCAATTGTTCACGCGACCAGCCGGCAGGCGCTCGATATCTTGCGCGAGCGTGTGCGCACCTCGACCAACGACAAGCTTGCGCGAATTTTCGCGACCGAGATGATCGAGGTTTCGCGGATTGGGGGCGGGCTCGAACTACGCACGCCCGGCCTTGGCGCCAAAGGCGGCGCGAGCGAAGGGCAGAAGCTTGCGATTGCCTACGCCTTTCTGACCTCGCTACTCGCCGATGCGCCCTATCGGCTCCCGTTCATCGTCGACAGCCCGGCGGTGTCACTCGACACTGCCAACCGTCGGCAGGTCGGCGATCTGATCCCGGACTTCTTCAACCAGATGATCATGTTCGTGATCTCCAGTGAGCGCGAGGGTTTCGCTGAAGCATTTTACGATCGTTCGGCCGACGTCCGCTATTTAACGGTGACGCCCCTTGGTGGTGGCACCGTCGACATCGCTGAAGGTCTCGAAGCGTTCAAGTCTTTCCATGGCAGGGAGGGTTGAGCATGAGTTTCACGCTCCCTCTCAATGTCCGCGGATTTTTCGGCTTTGAAGGGCAGCGCGCCTTTGCGCGCTCGCGGACCTCCCGACGCGACGCTTCGGTTCGCTTCTTAATGTTCGACGCTTTTTACTGCTGCATGCTACTGGGACTCGATCAGGCTAAGCTTGGCGACGAGAGCCGCCTTGAAGCGACCAATTTCATCGACGGCTATCCCGAGGCGTACAAAGGGCAGGCCGAACTGATCGCCGGACTGCTCGTTGATGCCGAGATTCGCCGACTGAAGATCCAACCTGATGACCGCGACGACATCGAGCGCCAGATGGTGCACCTGCTCGATCTCTCATCGCCCTCGCGGCTCAGTGGAGACGGTGACCAACTGCTCAACCGCTACGCCGTCTCGGGCTTCGATCGACTCAAGGCGGCTATGACCGAATGCGATAATCTCGACGATTTCCTCGTCGGCTATCACCGTATTTGGGCGCAGTTCTGATCTCAAGCAGTGGCGGGGGCCATAATCAATGCACATTAACTCCGGCCAGGTCAGCATCGGGGAGATGCTGTCAAATCGAGGCACGTTTGAGGTTCCGAAGTATCAGCGTAACTATGCTTGGGACGAAAGCCAGATCGCTAGCTTCCTCAAAGATCTTGAGCTGTGCCGAAGCGCACGTGCCGCCGAAGAGCCGCGGCATCACTTCTTTGGTGGGATAGTTACCGCCAGTGCCCCCATCGCCGGCAGCACCCGCCAGAACAACGAGCTGATTGACGGCCAGCAGCGGCTCGCCACATTCATGATGCTGATGGTACAACTCAAGCAAGCCATGCTGCGGCTAGCCCTCGAAGCCCATGCGGCCGGGGACGCGGATGCACACAAATTCCTCACGGGCAAGGCGGCGATCATCGCGGATCGCTATGAGACTTTCAGTGACAGCATTAACATGCGGATCGTGCCCGTGCCGCGCGTCCAGCTCTCGGTGCCGGACCAGCCCTTCTTCGACGCGATATTGCGGGGCACCCACCCACCCGGGCAACGCAAATCGCACGAACTGATTGCGGCGAGTTTCGCAGCCATCGGCCAGCATCTCGCTGGCATTCTTGAAAGGCTCGCGGATTTCGCTGCCAAGGCGCGCGCGCTCGAGACAATCATGCAGATCTTTGAGCAGGATTGGACCGTCATCCACATGGCGGCCACCGATCGCAAGGACGCATACATGCTCTTCCAGGTCTTGAACGACCGCGGCCTCAACCTGACCGAAGGCGAATTACTCCGAGCCAGCACTCTTGAAGCGATCGAGCCGGCGGCGCCGGCCCATCTGATGGAGGCGGTTGAGAAAAGCTGGGACAAGATCCTCAGTGGCCGCAATCTCGACATCCGCAAAGGCCTGCAATGGGTCTATGCATCGCAGGTGGGCGACTGGCCGGGGCGCTCAACCTTGCTTGCCGATCTTACCCGGAACCTTTTTCCGCCGCTTGCATCGGAGGAGCCTCTGACACGCGAACAGGCCAACGATGTCGCGCATTCGGTAGATTCACTGGCGCGGGATTTCGGCATCCTGGAGGTTATCCTCGCCGGGGAATGGCCGATGCCGCAAAATCAGACCATCCGCGCATGGGATAAGGATCGGCTTCGCCTGCTCGTCGTTCACCTGCGCCAGTTCGACTGCCTGCCGCTGCTGATCGCGTCCAGCCTGCTTGCGCCCCAACGCTTTTCCGAAGTGGTGCAAGCGCTCGAACGCTTCTGTTTCCGCTACAGTGTAATCGTCGATGGCCCGCCACTCGAAGCTATTGCCATCTACAACCGTCATGCTGTCGATATCCGACGGGCGCCCGAGGCGTTTCGTCCTGGGGCGCTGATCCGGGATCTGCGCGAGCTCGTCGACCGCCTCGCTCCCGACGAGGTCTTCAGGCCTAGACTAGAGGCGCTGCATTATCCCAGGTCCGACAGCCGTAAGCCGCTCAAGTATTTCCTGATGACACTGGAGCACCATGTCCGTTGGTTCGATGACGGCGCGCAGGGCCGCCCCGATTGCCGCGACCGCACGCGCGTACTCGACTTCGAAAACAGCACTGTCGAGCATATTTATCCCGAACATGCGGCCCACCCTGACGCGCAGCTCGAACCCTTTCTGGATACCTTGGGCAATCTGACCCTTCTTAGCCCGGAGGAAAATGACGCGGCAGGTGACAGGAGCTTCGCCGACAAGAAGCGGTACCTTGCCGAGTCCCACAACACGCTCAATCAGCAGATCGCCGAACAAGACGCCTGGACCGTGGAAGCCGTCGTTCGCCGCCAGGAACGGCTCGTCAGCATGGGGTTGAGCGTGTTTAGGCCGTAGTGGCCACTGCTGCTGGCGACCCCGCGAGCCGGTTGCTCTCAGCGATGATCAACTCTGTCGCGCGCGACATCTCGTCCTCTGTCGTGAACCTGCCCGGCGACACGCGAAATGCTGCGCGAGCCCTTGCAGTATCGCCGAACATTGCGAGCAGTACCGGCGACGTCTCGATCTTTTCAGTGGCGCACGCCGACGAAGCGGAGAAGCTGATCTCCTCGCGCAGACGCCGGATCAGCGCAAGCGGCTCGACCCCGGGGATCGACACTGAGAGATTATTGGCGATCCGCCACTCAGGATCGCCGTTGAATAGGAGACCCGCGATGCCAGCCTCGAACCGTTCACGCATCAGCGCAGTCATCCCGCGCAGACGCTCGGCATCGTCGCGGCCCTGCCGCGCGGCGATTGCCATCGCCTCGCCCATGCCAACGATCGCCGGCGTGTTGAGCGTACCGGGCCGCAGCCCGCGCTCTTGGCCGCCGCCGAAGACGATCGGAGCCACACGCACGCGCGGCCGGCGCGAACGGATGTAGAGTGCGCCGATGCCTTTGGGGCCATAAGCCTTGTGCGCCGAGAGGCTTGCCAGATGTACATTGTCGCGCTCGACATCGAGCAGCCCATAGGCGCCGATCTGCGCGGCATCGCAGTGAAAGAGTATCTCGCGTTCGGCGCAGAGAGCGCCGATTTCGGCGATTGGCTGACGTGTGCCCACCTCATTGTTGGCGGCCATGATCGATACCAGCGCGGTGTCGTCGCAAAGCGAAGCCTTCAGCGTGTCGAGGTCGATCCGGCCCGCTTCGTCGACATCCAGCACGCTGACGCGCCATCCGTCACGCTCAAGTGCCCGGCACGGCTCCAGTACGGCGGGATGCTCGATGGCGCTGGTGACGATGTGTCGCTTAGTCGGATTGGCACGGGCGGTGCCCAATATGGCGAGGTTATTGGCTTCGGTGCAGCCGCTCGTGAAAAGGATCTCGTTCGCTCTTGCGCCGATCGCCGCTGCAACCCGTTCGCGTGCGCCGTCGACCGCCCGCCCGGCGGCATGGCCATGCGCATGCTCGACGCTCGACGCGTTACCAAACAGCTCTTCGAAATAAGGGAGCATCGCCGCCCGCACGCGCGGGTCGACCGGCGTGGTCGCATTGTGATCGAGATAGATCCCGCCGGGCACGCCGCCTCACGCCGCCGGAACGAGCCGCAGGATGTCGACGGGAGCCTTCGCCCGCACCGACAATGTCCCAACGCCGCGATGGATATGGCCGCGCAACCGCGCGAGCAACTCGTCATCCCCGAGCGGGTCGGCCGGAGTTGCGCCTTCCTCGACCCAGCGCAGCAGCGCCGCGAACAGCGCCCCGTATTCGCCAGTCAGAGTATAGGCATTGAACTCGGAGCCCTCTTCGTCGGGTGGGTGAGCGCCACCAAGTGGTCCTTCCTCAAGCGACGTGATCAAAGCGATGCGGCAAAGCAGATTGGGAGTCAGGCCGGTGCGCTGGCGAAGTGAGCGAAGCTTGCTCGTCGCATCGCTCGAGATCTTAAGCTTGCTGTAGTGCACGGCGTCCCTCCGCTGCATGCGCATCGACGCCGAAATAGCCCTGCGTCACGTCGGTCCGGCCGTCCACCTGGTCGAAATCGAGCCGGTAGCTGTGCGAGATGCTGGGCTTAAGCTTAGCAAGCAGCCCTTCGTCGATCTCGGTATCGGTCGACAGCAAGATCACCTGATGCGAGGCGCGCGGGAAATAGCGCTCGACTAGCCTGGCGCGATGCTCGGAATCGAGCCGCGCGAGCGGCGTGTCGATGATCATCGGGAGCGGCCTACCGCTGGTGCGCGCCAGCGCCCAGAGCATCGCGATGGCGTAAATCTGCTTCTCGCCTGCCGAGAGCGACGACTTCGGCATGCCGTTGCGGGTGCGGTCGATCAACGTGATCGTGAAGCTGGCCGGGTCGATCTCGACGTCGGCAACCAGATTTTCTTTGCGTGCAAGATGATTGAAGCAGCGCACGAACTCATTCTTGAGCTGGCCAAGCTTGTGGGTCAGCAGCCGCTCCTCATAATCGGCCAGCGCCTGGCCAGCGCGGGCTGCCAGCGCCGAGCGCAGCTGCGCCTTTTCAGATCCCGCCTGTTCGCTGAGCAGCCGCTTCTGCTCACGCTCGAGCGTCACCAGTTGCCCCTTGACTAGCTTCCATTCCTCCTGTCGTGCCGCAAGCATCGCCTCCGTGGCGCCCAGCCGGCGTTCAGTAAGTTGCAGCTCGTCAAGCAGTAGCCCGGCCGAGGCGCTGTCGGCGCGGCCGAGCGCGGCTTCGAGCGCGCGGGCGCGCTCGCCGAGCCGGTCCATTTCGCAGAGGAGATCGGCGGCACGCGGCCGGACGACTGATTCGACTTCATCGAGGCGTGCGATCGCGGTCGTGCCGTCACCAACCTCGCGGATCGCAGGACAGTCGACAGCGGCGCCAGGCGCGCGAGTCCGTGCGTGCAGGAACGCCTCGAGATCGCTCCAGTGGGCAGTGCCCCATTTGGCCTGGCGCGTGGGGAGCCCCTCGGCGCGCCATTCCCCGATCGCCTCTAGCAGCGATGCTGTCGCGCCGGCGTCGTAGCCGGCACCGGCACCCACCAGCGCCTCACGGAACGCGGCGGTGAGTCTCGGCGCCATCGCGAAGGGCAGTAGCTTGTTAGCGGTGTCGCGCAGTTCATGTTCGGCATGACCTATGGCGCGACGGACCTCGCCGCGCTCGGCTTCGATCTTGTCGCGTTGCACCGCGGCGTCGCCACCTTCCGCAACGAATTGCCGCCGCACCTGCTCGGCCGCCCGCGCCTGCGAATCGCGCTGCGAGACGAGTTCGGCGACTTCATCCCCGAGTGTTGCGGCGCGCCGCTCAGAGACCTGGATATCGCGGTTAACTGCTTCGAGACGCGCCGCCGCGGCGCTGTCGTCGTCTGCCTGATGCCGGGCGATATAGAGGCCGAGGTCGACCCTCAGCCGGCCGACGAGATCAATGCCGAGCAGGCTACGAATGGCGGCGCCCAGTTGCTCGTCGTCGTCGCCGCCCTCGGCGATCTCGCTGATCTTCTCGCCATCGAAGAAAAAGAGCTGCGACACGCCCGGAGGGATCAGCTCTTGGAGAAAGCTGTGCCACTCCTCGCGCGGCACCGACGAGATCATCTCGCCGTCCTTCAGGAGGTCGAGAGTCTCGACGACGCTGCGTGCCCGAACCGCCCATTCGCGGCGGATCTTGTAGCGGTGGATGGTGCCGGCCTCGGCATAGTCGAATTCGAGTGACACCGCGGCGCCTTCGCTCCCCGAGGCCCGGTTCACCCGGTCACGTAGATAGGCGTCATAGTCGGCCTGCGCCACGCGTGCGCCGAGCGCGCGGCGACCGTAGAGAGCGAGGCGGACCGCTTCGAGCAGAGTGGTCTTACCGACACCATTCTTGCCGCCGATCAAGATTACGGGCACGGTAGAGCCGTCCCTGCGCCGCGGTATGAGGTCGAGCGTGGTCGTGCCGGCATAAACACCGAAGTCCTGAAGCGTGACACTGCGGAGGATCACGCCGGCATATCCTTCTCGAAATCGAGTGTCGGCTGCATAGCCAATGCCTCCAATTCCTCGTCACCTTCGACCTCGTCGGCTTGGCGGCCGGCAAGGCGCTCTTCCAGAACCGCGTCGAGATCGCGCCACTCCTGACGAAACAAATCCTCGATCCGCGTGTGCACAGCGTGACGCCGCTTAAGACCGTGCGCCGATCGCTCTACATCGAGCAGCTTGATCACCAGTTCGGTCGGGACATCGCGGCTGCGGCAGACTTCGTCAAGCAGGCGCCCGTCATCGGCGGTGAAGGCGATGCTGTCCTCAACTACCCAGTCGAGATCCCGGCCCAGCGTCTCGCGTACGATCAGCGGCACCGAGTCCGCCCAATCGCCGCGCTCGGCGCGCCAGATACGGCGGATTTCATGGAGCTCGGCGTCGTGCACGAGCAAGGTGTCATCGCCGGGCGGCGCTTCGCGTTGTACCTTGAGCTGGGTCTCCAGCAGCCGCTTGAGCAGCGTCTTGCAGAAATCGAGCGTATAGGGGCCAGGTACCGGTGTGTCCGTGCCGTTGATAAAGGCGACCTGGCCACTGCGCCTCCGGAATTCGCGATAGAGCCTCTTCTTCTCGGGTAGTTGGGTTTCGGCTAGCATGTCGCGGAAATCCAGCAAGGGCTCGAGCCAGTCCTCACCCGAATCGATCATCGCCTCCATCGAGCGATCGCGCTCGACCACCGTGCACACCCAACAGCCGAAGCGCGAATTGCCGCAGCTCGGCGTGGTCGTGTCAACGACGAGCGGGCATTCGCCGGCCTGGGCATTGCGGTACATCGCCACCAAGTCGCGATTGTCGTTGCCCCAAGGGGACGGATGCTGGAGCAGGTAGGTCCACACATCGTCGGTCGAGAAGGGTTCGATCGGCGCGTAGACGAAGGCGTTGGGCAGAGAGGAATGGCGCGACAGCGCCGATCCCTTGATCTTGTGGAACGACATCACCTGCGCACGCGTCGCGCTCTCGGAAGTCCGCACGCCCAGCACCATCACCACCTCGCCGAACTCAGCGACCCGGCCGCGAATGAAGTCATTGGCGGGCTCGATCTTGAGGCGTTCGGTGCACCAGCGGAACCGCCGCGACGGCGCGGGATAGCCACGCCCGATCATATTGACCCAGAAGCTACGATCGACGTTGGGCGTAACCTTCTCGGTCTTGATCGGCAAGCCCTGTTCGGCGGCAGCGCGGCCGATCCGATCGAGGGTCACGTCGATATAGCGCACGATCACCGGCGTTTCGACCAGGGTGTCCGAGCTGATCACATAGATCGGTTTCTGTCGTTGCTCGATGGGTAGGTCCAGAAGGGCGGTCCACACCATCTGTAATGCACAGGTCGAGTCTTTCCCGCCCGAATAGCCGACCACCCAAGGTCGGTTGTCCGATAAATAGACCTCGCGGATTTCCCGATAGCGGTCGGCAAGCCCTGTGCCGTCAAGAGCTGAAACCTTTGCCATTAGCTCGCCGCCCGGAGCTTGGGCATCTCAGCCAGGGAGTAAAGATCCTCGACGCGCTGCGCCTCGGAAGTCAAGGCCATCCCTAGCGTGCGGATAATGACGTTTGTCACCAATGTCACGTTATTCTTGGAGATATTGACCTTGCCGCCGACAAGCGCACGATTGTCCCATAGCGCACGATTGGCGCGCGACCAGTCGATGTCCCTGAGGTGCACGAGCCGCGTCTTCCAGTCCTTAGGATGGGATGCAATCAATTGCGCACCTGCCTTGCCGATTGCTTGGACCGCCACGCCATGGGCGTGGATGCAGTCGCGGCGCAGCTCATAAGTCGACACTTCACGCTTAGCAACCCGTTGCCAGTCAGGCATGTTCGAAATCACGGCCGTCCAAAACTCGATCGCAAGCCGCTTATCCTGTTCGCCGACCTTTCCTGACCGCGATTTTCCGATCAACTCCATCGTGGCCTGATGAACGCTACTCAGTGTGAAAAATTTTGTGGAGCGATTTGAGATACTAGTGCTGTCGTAACACGTGAAGTCTCGGAACAGCGCAACGTCTGCGACCACATCACGAGACAGCGCAGCGAGCGCGTCGCGGTGATTGTAGAGAAGCTTGATTGAGCGAGTGGGCTTCACCGCATGAATGTTGAGGTCCGCAAACATCTGCTGCGACCTCTTCAATCCGCGGTCCGCGAACACGACTACCGAGATTGTCTCGTTGCCGAGCGATGGCCGCTCACGAATTGCTTCCTCGATCGCTGCCCGCCGATGCTGGCCGTCATTAATCAGAATGGTCGCCCCCATGTCGATTCGCAGCTGCCCAACCCTGCGAAGCGGCCCCTCTGCAGCGGCCGGCAAGAACTCGATCTCACCGTCAATCGACGCACACAGCGATGATAGGATGTACTCATTGGCGTTGTTGACAATGTAGCTCGCTATCGCCGGGACTCTGGCCCGGTTCAGCACGCGCTGCGCGCGAACCGTGGCAGGCATTGCCTCATCTTCGAATTTGAAAAGGCGGGGCACTATCTTCAGTGGCACCATAATGACGTAGTAAGCACTGCCCGCTTGGACGCCACGGATTGCCGTGAAGTCGTGGCTGTCACCGTCCATATCCGGCTCCTTCGCTTGTTGCCGAAGGATGCCCTCATCGGGTTTGGAAGTCAATTGTTAGCGATTGGAAGTTTATTCCACGAACGCCGCCGAAAGCCGCAAATTATGACCGTGAGAGACCCCGGACTAGCTCTGCCGCCGTCCATGTCTCTAGAGGTATCAACGTCTCTCAAAATCAGCGTTGCGATGGATGGTTTCGGTTTGGCAACTGACCATACTTCTTTCAGTGCTCCTCCGCCTGTGTGTGCGTTGCCAGTATCCACGATATCCCCACAGAAAGCTTCCTCCCTGACAGCTTTTGAACTATTTGTTCCTCTGAAGTGACGTAAGAACATTTCGATGGGTTGGCGGTGACAGGGGCAATGGACAGCACGCAAAATAGCCGTGTAAACGGCTTCGTATTTCTGTACCGAGAGGCGAAGCGGCGGTTCCTGAAGCCGATAGGTCAAGTGAATTTCTGGACGTACCTTGTCCTGGCAATCTTCTTGCTGGGCGGTCTCCCCATCTACATCGAATGGTTTCGCATGAACAATGGGGCTACGCACGATGCCGACGGCATCAAACTCGCACTCTTCACAGTTTTCCCCGCAATTATGGGCGCTTCGGCTGTGCAACTGGTGCTGGACAAGGACAACTCACCGATCAGGATGGCTGGTCTGAGTTCACTCGTGGTTTGTTTTGTGGTGACCCTCGCGCTTATCACAAATATTTTTAGCATCCCAGACAAATGGTCGATAATTACCGGAGTCGTTTTTTGCTTGCTTGCTGTATTTACGTGGTGGGTAGCTAACGGGCTCGACCCTATATTCGAAGACACAATTCGTCCGGACGACTCCGTGGGCGGCGACGTGAAAGCAAAGCTCGACGGCGACCTCAGCGGCATCAAGGCTTAGGAGCGGAGCGATGACAACCTACCCCTTAATCGTACCCGCGCTGCGTGTTGATCAGCCGATGGGCGCCTTCTTCGCTACCGTCCTGACGGCTCGTACGCTTCTTGAAGTCGCCTTCAGTGACCTCCTTGTGGCCGAACGGCGACCCGGCACCGACACTTACGAGGTGGACGGTACGCAACGGCTCCAGCAGCCAAGGAGGCTCGAGGCAATTGCGGAATATATCGGTCGCTCGGATTCGGCCTTCCCGAACTCGATTATCCTGGCTGCCAACTACCGTCCCGACGGTTACATCGAAGGTGATCCCGAGGACGAAAACAACGAAGCCGAGCAGGAAGCCAAGAGGTGGCGTGTGGACGAGGGGCCGGATGGGTGTTTGCGCCTGACGATCCCATCTGCGGATAAGCTCGCTGCTGTGATCGACGGGCAACATCGGTTGTTCTCGTTTGCCCGTTCGACTAGCGAGCGGAGGGACGCGGAGCTGCTTTGCGCCGTGTACCTCGACCTTCCCAAGCCCATCCAGGCGCAATTGTTCGCGACCATCAACTCCACGCAGAAACCGGTCGACAAGAGCCTGACGTACGAACTCTTCGGGTACAATGTCGAGGACGAACCGTCATCATTCTGGAGCCCCGACAAGCTCGCGGTATTTCTGACGCGCCGATTGGGGGCAGACTCTGCATCGCCTTTGAAGGACAGGATCGTAGTCGCACCAGAGAATGACTTCGCCTCTGTCAAAGCCCTTGCGGGCGCCCCTTGGAAGGTCTCAACGGCTGTCATCGTCCAAGGGATACTGCGGTTGATATCCACGAACCCAAAGCGCGATTCCAATCTGTTGCTGACGCCACGCAGGGAGCGCCGCAGCCTTATTGAATCGCGAACGGACAAGTCACCCCTTCGCACCCTGTATGTCGAAGGTAATGACCTTCTGGTTTATAAAATCGTCCTCAATTACGTCATCGCCGCCGACAATCTGTTTTGGAGACCGGCCACTCCGGACTCTTTCATCAGAAAGACGGTCGGGATTCAGGCACTATTTGATATCCTGCGGCTAATAGTGGCAGAAGCGTATGAGGCGAAGGATGTTTCGGTGGAGGCTTTTGAGAACCGTCTGCGTCCGGCTGCGGCTGTCAACTTCGCCGTGGACAGGTTCAAGAACGCGTCTGGCTCCGGGCGCAGCTTTATCCGCAAAGTGCTGGCTGCAAATCTTGGTCTGCCGGCAGAGCTGACAGACGAGGATCGCCGGGCTTTTGTGACTTGAGGCTGGGCGGGCGAACAATACTATCCAGCTCGTTTTTGTGTGCGCATCGCGGGTAGGCGATTGTGGTTCCAGACAGGAATCGAACCTGTGACCTACAGATTAGGAACCTGCGTCTAAGCAGTTCGCGCTTTTTTCCGAGCCTATAGCGAGCCTAGTAAGAATCTAGTTGTCGGTAACCCATTTGAGCGACCCGAGACATAGGTGACGATTTGTACCGGACACATGGGTAACACTTTTGGCTTTTGGCCGGAGGTGTTGA
>NZ_VFUZ01000045.1 GCF_006658505.1 Mesorhizobium sp. B2-4-15 | reverse complement strand
GTCTTGCCATGGTCAACGTGACCAATCGTGCCGATGTTCACATGAGGCTTAGTGCGCTCGAATTTACCTTTTGCCATGTGATGTCTCCATTTCCTGCTCGCCCATGCGGGCTTTGAATTGCGTTATCGCGGCAGCTCTTTCGAGTTACGCGTATTTCTTCTGAACTTCCTGGGCGACCGCGGTCGGGACCGGCTCGTAGTGGTCGAACTGCATCGTGTAGGCCGCGCGGCCCTGGCTCATCGAGCGCAGGTTGTCGACGTACTTGAACATGTTGGCGAGCGGCACCATCGAATTGATGACCACAGCCACGCCACGTGCTTCCTGACCTTGGATCTGGCCACGGCGGCCGTTCAGGTCGCCGATGACGCTGCCGACGTAATCTTCCGGCGTCACGACCTCGACCTTCATGATCGGCTCGAGCAGCTGCACGCCAAGCTTGGGTGCGGCTTCACGGAAGCAGGCACGGGAAGCGATTTCGAAGGCCAGGACCGAGGAGTCGACGTCGTGGTAGGCGCCGTCGATCAGCGTCGCCCTGACGCCGATCATCGGGAAGCCCGCGAACGGACCCGCGCCCATGACGCTCTGGATGCCCTTTTCGACGCCCGGAATGTATTCCTTCGGCACCGCGCCGCCGACGATCTTGGACTCGAACACGAAGTCCTCGCTCTCCGAATTCGGCTCGAACACAACCTTGACGCGGGCGAACTGGCCGGTACCGCCGGTCTGCTTCTTGTGGGTGTAGTCCTGCTCGTGCTTGCGGGTGATCGTCTCGCGATACGCCACCTGCGGCGCACCGACATTGGCCTCGACCTTGAACTCACGGCGCATGCGGTCGACGATGATGTCGAGGTGCAGTTCGCCCATGCCGGAGATGATCGTCTGGCCGCTTTCCTCGTCGGTCTTGACGCGGAAGGACGGATCCTCGGCAGCCAGGCGATGCAGCGCGAGGCCCATCTTTTCCTGGTCGTTCTTGGTCTTCGGCTCGATCGCGATCTGGATGACCGGATCCGGGAATTCCATGCGTTCGAGGATGACCGGATGCAGCGGATCGCACAGCGTATCGCCGGTGGTCGTGTCCTTGAGGCCCGCCAGGGCGACGATGTCGCCGGCGAAAGCTTCTTCGACGTCGGCGCGCGAATTCGCATGCATCTGCAGCATGCGGCCGATGCGCTCCTTCTTGCCTTTGACGGTGTTGTCGACCGAGATGCCCTTCGAGAGCTTGCCCGAATAGATGCGGGCAAAGGTCAGCGAACCGACGAACGGGTCGTTCATGATCTTGAAGGCGAGCATCGACAGCGGCTCGTCGTCGACCGCATGACGCTCGATCTCGGCATCGGTCTTGGCGTCGACGCCCTTGATGGCAGGCACGTCGGCCGGCGAAGGCAGGTATTCGACAACGGCGTCGAGCAACGGCTGCACGCCCTTGTTCTTGAAGGCCGAACCGCAGAACATCGGGAAGAACTTGACCGCGATCGTGCCCTTGCGGATTAGCGAGCGGATCTCGTCATTCGACGGCATCTTGCCTTCGAGATAGTTCTCGAGTGCCGTCTCGTCCATTTCGACGGCGGCTTCGATCATCTTCTCGCGATATTCCTCGGCACGATCCTTGAGGTCGGCCGGGATCTCGACGACGTCCCAGGCAGCGCCCAGGGTCTCGTCGCGCCAGACAAGCGCGTTCATCTCGACGAGGTCGACCACGCCCTTGAACTCGGTCTCGGCGCCGATCGGCAGCTGCATGACGACAGCCTGCGCACCGAGGCGCGAGCCGATCATTTCGACCGAGCGGTAGAAGTCAGCGCCGATCTTGTCCATCTTGTTGCAGAAGATCATGCGCGGCACGCGGTACTTGTCGGCCTGGCGCCAGACGGTTTCCGTCTGCGGCTCGACACCGGCGTTAGCGTCGAGCAGCGCGATAGCGCCGTCGAGCACGCGAAGCGAACGCTCGACCTCGATGGTGAAGTCGACGTGTCCGGGAGTGTCGATGATGTTGAAGCGGCGCATCTTGCCGTCACGGCCCTTCCAGAAGGTCGTGGTCGCGGCGGATGTGATGGTGATGCCGCGTTCCTGCTCCTGCTCCATCCAGTCCATGGTCGCAGCGCCGTCGTGCACTTCGCCGATCTTGTGCGACTTGCCCGTATAATAGAGGACGCGCTCGGTGGTCGTCGTCTTGCCGGCGTCAATATGCGCCATGATACCGAAATTGCGGTAGTCTTCGATTTTGTATTCGCGGGCCATCGTAGCTGCCTCTCAGTCCTGTTCGCGCTTTACCAGCGGTAGTGTGCGAAAGCGCGGTTGGCTTCAGCCATCTTGTGGGTGTCTTCACGCTTCTTGACGGCCGTGCCGCGGTTGTTGGCCGCGTCCATCAGCTCGCCGGAGAGGCGGTCGATCATGGTGGTCTCGTTGCGGTTGCGAGCAGCCGCGATCAGCCAACGGATGGCCAATGCCTGGCGGCGCTCGGGACGCACGTCGACCGGAACCTGGTAGGTGGCGCCGCCGACGCGACGCGAACGCACTTCCACATGCGGCGCGACATTGTCGAGCGCCTGATGGAAGACGGTGACCGGCTCCTGCTTGGTCTTCGACTGGACCTGGTCGAGCGCGCCATAGACGATGGTCTCGGCGACCGACTTCTTGCCGTCATACATAACGGCGTTCATGAACTTGGTAACGATCAGATCGCCGAACTTCGGGTCCGGATTGATCTCACGCTTTTCTGCACTGTGACGACGGGACATGGCTTTTGTCTCTCAATCTCTCATAGCCTGGCGCGGTCAAAACAGCGCCGAAGCCGGAAAACCTTACTTCGGACGCTTCGCACCGTACTTCGAACGGCGCTGCTTGCGGTTCTTCACACCCTGCGTGTCGAGCACGCCGCGAATGATGTGGTAACGGACGCCCGGAAGGTCCTTGACGCGGCCGCCGCGGATCATGACCACGGAGTGTTCCTGAAGGTTGTGACCTTCGCCGGGAATGTAACCGATCACCTCGAAACCATTGGTCAGGCGGATCTTGGCCACCTTGCGCAGCGCCGAGTTCGGCTTCTTCGGCGTCGTCGTGTAGACGCGCGTGCAGACGCCCCGCTTCTGCGGGTTCTGCTGCATGGCCGGGACCTTGTTGCGCTTCACCGGCGCAATGCGCGGCTTGCGGATCAGCTGGTTGACGGTAGGCATTAAACCCTCTTGTCTCTCAATTCCGTGTCTCGCCCGGTCAGGGCCGCTCAAAGCGTGATTTCCATACGCAAATTCGGGCCACAAACCGCGCCTCGCGGTCCTGCCCGAACAAATCGCAGAGGAAGCGGAAGCCGCTTCATGCACGCCGGAAATGTCTTTTCGCTCGTAAGATGAACCCTGTTTGAGGCAAACTCCAAAGCGTGTCGCTTCGGAAGGGAGAGCCTCACATCGGTTCTGACTGGCCGGCTTCTACTCGCAAGCCCGCGAAGCGTCAACCCCGCAACGGCAAATATTGCATTGAAGCCGGGGCTTGGCAGCCATGCGAAAACCGCATGTAATTTTCTTTCGCAGATTTGCGAGGGCGAGGAAGAAAGTGACCGGCTTTTGGCTGTCGCGCGGCCCTGCTTCATGCGAAAAGGCCGCCAGCACAGTCGAAGTCCCCTCGCCCGGCCCTTGTCAGGAGGAATCAGCCCGTGAACGACAATGAAGAACGCCCGGTCACCATCATCACCGGCCGGGTGTGGAAGCGGAAAGGCGGCAAGGCGGAGGGCGTGCACGTCATGCTGGTCGCTCCCGATGACGATTCGGCAGTGCGCCGCGCTCTCGAATCGCTTGCTGCGGAAGGCTATGCCGAAGCCGAGCTCGACCAGATCGGCGACATGGACGGCGTCCCCGACGACGAGCCGCACCTTTCGGCCTACCAGGGCGCGCTCGAAGGCGAAGTGTCGATCGTCACCTTCGACGAGCCGATCTGAACCGGATTCGGGATCGAGCCAACAGCTGATCGCCCGACGAAGCGCCTGCCAACGACTTCCCCGGCATCCGTTCCCGCCTAGAAACATCCACCTCCCAATCCCGGAGCTCCCATGTCTTCCAACAATAATCCCATCAAGCTCGGCATCATCGGCGTCGGCAAGATCGTGCGCGACCAGCACCTGCCGGCCCTGGCGAAGGACCAGGCCTACCGCCTCGCCGCCGCAGCAAGCCGGCATGGCAAGGTCGACGGCATCCCGAATTTTCCCTCCATCGAGGCGATGCTCGACGCTGTGCCGGAGCTTGACGCCGTATCACTCTGCATGCCGCCGCAATTCCGTTACGACGCAGCGCGCACCGCGCTCGAAGCAAAGAAGCATGTCTTCCTGGAAAAGCCGCCGGGCGCCACGGTCAGCGAAGTCGAGGATCTGAGGGTGCTGGCTGCAAAGCAGGGCGTGTCCCTCTTTGCCAGCTGGCATTCGCGCTATGCACCGGCGGTTGAAGCGGCACGCGGCTTTCTCGCATCAACTCGAATCCGCTCGGCAGCGATCGTCTGGAAGGAAGATGTCCGTCGCTGGCATCCGAACCAGGACTGGATCTGGCAACCCGGCGGTTTCGGCGTCTTCGATCCCGGCATCAACGCGCTGTCGATCGCGACCTATATCCTGCCGGCGATGCACATCACCTCGGCGGCACTCGACTTTCCAGAGAATCGTCACGCGCCGATCGCGGCCCAGGTCGCCTTCCGCGCGGCCAACGGATCGCAGGTTACGATGGACCTCGACTGGCTGCAGACCGGCCCGCAAAGCTGGGACATTCTCGCTGACACGGATGCCGGCAAGATGGTGCTTTCCGGCGGCGGCTCGAAACTAGCCATTGATGGGCGAGTGGTCCATGAGGAGCCGGAAACGGAGTACCCGATGCTCTACAGGCGGTTCGCCGAAATCGTGCGCGCGGGTGTCTCCGACGTCGATCTCGCCCCACTGCAGCATGTCGCCGACGCCTTCATGCTCGGCAAGCGGAATGTGGTCGAGGCGTTTTTCGACTGATTGCTGCTCAACTCCTGCCTGGGTCGACGTCTGCAATCTCGGATGACTGAGAACAGGACTGAAGGCGCTCGCACATCCAGCTCCGGTGGTTGCCTTCAGTCGACGATCGCGATGGCAAAGCCGTCGTAGCCCTTGGCTCCAACGGTCTGGATGGCGGTGCCGTCCAGCCGTTTGTCACCGCCGATGAATGAAAAGGCCGCGCGTGCGCCTTCGACGTTGGCGTCGCGGCCATCTTCGTTCACGACGGCGCCGTCGCGGATGACGTTGTCGCAGATGATGACCGTTCCGGGGCGCGACAGTCGCATGGCCCAGTCCAGATAATTCGGATTGTTCGGCTTGTCGGCGTCGATGAAGATGAGGTCGAACGGGCCGGCATTCTCGTCACTCAGCGCGGCGAGCGATTGCAATGCGGGGCCGACGCGCAAGTCCACCTTGTCCGAGACATGAGCCCGCTGAAAATTCGAACGCGCGACCTTGGCATGGTGCGGATCGAGTTCGAGCGTCACGATCTTGCCGCCGGCCGGCAATCCCCGCGCCATCCAGATGGTCGAATAGCCGCCCAGCGTGCCGATCTCGAGTACCTTCTTCGCACTGCCGATGCGCACCAGCAGCGAGAGCAGCTTTCCTTGCGCCGCCGACACGTCGATCGCCGGCAAGCTGTGATCGCGGTTGGCGGCAAGAACCGCGTCGAGAACCGCATCCGCCTCGAAGAGCGAGGAAACAATATAATTGTCGACAGCTGTCCAGGTCTTCGTGCTCATTTCTCTTCCTCAATCGATTGTCGAAACGAAAAGGCCGCCGGGTTGCCCCGACGGCCCTGTTGCCTGAGATCTTTGCCGCCGCGCTTACTGCGCGGCGGTTGTCATGTCGGCCAGCATCGGCTCGGCCACTTCCACACCGGAGGCCTTGCGGCGCTCGTCGATGATGAGTTCGTCGCGCGAGGTGGCGATGCGCCGGATCTGGCTCATCGTGCCGCCGGTACCGGCCGGGATCAGCCGGCCGACAATGACGTTTTCCTTCAAGCCCTGCAGCATGTCGGTCTTGCCGGCAACCGCGGCTTCCGTCAGCACCCTGGTCGTCTCCTGGAAGGAGGCGGCCGAGATGAAGGACGGCGTCTGCAGCGAGGCCTTGGTGATGCCGAGCAGCACCGGCTGGCCTTCGGCCGGCTTCTTGCCGTCCTCGATCAGCCGCTCGTTGACCTCTTCCAGTTCGATCACGTCGACATGGTCGCCCGGGATATAGGTCGAGTCGCCCTGCGTGGTGATCTCGACCTTCTGCAGCATCTGGCGAACGATCACCTCGATGTGCTTGTCGTTGATCGACACGCCCTGCAGACGGTAGACTTCCTGGATCTCGTTGACGAGGTAGGAAGCAAGCGCTTCCACGCCCTTGATCGCCAGGATGTCGTGCGGCGCGGGATTGCCGTCGAGGATGTAGTCGCCCTTCTCGATGACGTCGCCGTCCTGGAGGTGGAACGGCTTGCCCTTCGGGATCAGGTATTCGACCGGCTCAAGCGTCGAGTCATGCGGCTCGATGATGATTCGACGCTTGTTCTTGTAGTCGCGGCCGAAGCGGATCGTGCCGTCGATCTCGGCGATGATGGCGTGATCCTTCGGACGACGTGCCTCGAACAGTTCGGCAACACGCGGCAGACCACCAGTGATGTCCTTGGTCTTGGCGCTTTCCATCGGGATACGCGCCAGCACGTCGCCGGGACGAACCTGCGCACCCGGCTCGACCGAGAGAATGGCCTCGACCGAGAGCAGGAAGCGGGCGTCGCCACCCTTGGACAGCTTGCCGACCTTGCCCTTGGTATCCTGGACGACGATAGCCGGCTTCAGGTCGTTGCCGCGCGGCGTCGAACGCCAGTCGATGACCTCACGCTTGGTGATGCCGGTCGACTCGTCGGCCGTTTCCTGGACGGAAATGCCGTCGACCAGATCCTCGAACGCCACCTTGCCCTCGATTTCGGTGAGGATCGGGCGGGTATAGGGATCCCACTCGGCGATACGCTGGCCGCGCTTCACCTTGTCGCCATCGTCCACGAAGATGCGCGAACCATAGGTGACGCGGTGCGTGGCGCGCTCCTTGCCGGCTTCGTCGAGGATCAGCACCGCCATGTTGCGGCCCATGACCATCTGCTGGCCGTCCGAGTTGCGCACCACGTTGCGGTTGCGGATCTCGACCTTGCCCTCATAGGAGGCTTCAAGGAACGAAGAGTCCACCACCTGCGCGGTACCGCCCATGTGGAAGGTACGCATGGTGAGCTGGGTGCCCGGCTCGCCGATCGACTGCGCCGCGATGACGCCGACGGCTTCACCCTGGTTGACCGGGGTGCCGCGGGCCAGATCGCGTCCGTAGCAGACCGCGCAGACGCCGACCCTGACCTCACAGGTCAGCGCCGAACGGATGCGGACCGACTGGACGCCGGCCTTTTCGATCTGCTCCACATCGCGTTCGTCCATCAGCTTGCCGGCCTTGACCAGCAGATCACCGGTCGCCGGATGGTTGATGTCGTCGAGCGCGGTGCGGCCCAGCACGCGCTGGCCAACCGAAGCGACAACCTGGCCGGCATCGACGATCGGCTGCATGGTGAGGCCCTTGTCGGTGCCGCAATCCACGGAGTTGACGATGCAGTCCTGCGCCACGTCGACCAGACGGCGGGTGAGGTAGCCCGAGTTCGCCGTCTTCAAGGCGGTGTCGGCCAGACCCTTGCGGGCGCCGTGGGTCGAGTTGAAGTACTCGAGCACGGTCAGGCCTTCCTTGAAGTTCGAGATGATCGGCGTCTCGATGATTTCACCCGACGGCTTGGCCATCAGGCCGCGCATGCCGGCGAGCTGACGCATCTGGGTGGGAGAGCCGCGCGCACCGGAGTGCGACATCATGTAGATCGAGTTCATCGGCTTCTGACGGCCATTGTCCTCGAACTCGACCGCCTTGATGCGGGCCATCATCTCGTCGGCGACCTTTTCCGAGCACTTGGCCCAGGCGTCGACGACCTTGTTGTACTTCTCGCCCTGCGTGATCAGACCGTCATTGTACTGCTGCTCGTATTCCTTGGCCAAAGCCTCGGTATCCGACACCAGCTTGACCTTGGTATCCGGGATCAGCATGTCGTCCTTGCCGAACGAAATGCCGGCACGGCAGGCATGGGCGAAACCGAGCGCCATGATGCGGTCGCAGAAAATGACCGTCTCCTTCTGACCGCAGTGGCGGTAGACGGTGTCGATCATCTTGGAGATGTTTTTCTTGGTCATCTCCTGGTTGGCGGTCTCGTAAGGCACGTTGACGTTCTTCGGCAGAAGCTCGCCAATGATCATACGGCCAGGCGTGGTGTCGTAGATCTTCGACACGACCTTGCCTTCGGCGTCGACCGTGCGGAAGCGGCCCTTGATCTTGGCGTGCAGCGTCACCGCCTTGGTCTCGAGCGCGTGCTGGAGTTCGCCCATATCGGCAAACACCATGCCCTCGCCCGGCTCGTTCTGGTTGACGATCGAGAGATAGTAGAGACCCAGAACCATGTCCTGCGACGGCACGATGATCGGCGCGCCGGAAGCCGGATGCAGGATGTTGTTGGTCGACATCATCAGCACGCGGGCTTCGAGCTGCGCTTCCAAGGACAGCGGCACGTGAACGGCCATCTGGTCGCCGTCGAAGTCGGCGTTGAAGGCCGTGCAGACCAGCGGATGCAGCTGGATTGCCTTGCCTTCGATCAGGATCGGCTCGAACGCCTGGATGCCGAGGCGGTGCAGCGTCGGCGCACGGTTCAGCAGCACCGGATGCTCGCGGATGACCTCGTCGAGGATATCCCAGACCTCCGGACGCTCCTTCTCGACCAGCTTCTTCGCCTGCTTGACGGTCGAGGAGTAACCCTTGGCGTCGAGACGGGCGTAGATGAAGGGCTTGAACAGTTCGAGCGCCATCTTCTTCGGCAGGCCGCACTGGTGCAGCTTGAGCTCCGGACCGGTCACGATGACCGAACGGCCGGAATAATCGACGCGCTTGCCAAGCAGGTTCTGACGGAACCGGCCCTGCTTGCCCTTCAACATGTCGGACAGCGACTTCAGCGGGCGCTTGTTGGCGCCGGTGATGACGCGGCCGCGGCGGCCGTTGTCGAACAGCGCATCGACGGCTTCCTGCAGCATGCGCTTTTCATTGCGCACGATGATGCCGGGGGCACGCAGTTCGATCAGCCGCTTCAGACGGTTGTTGCGGTTGATGACGCGGCGATAGAGGTCGTTGAGATCGGACGTCGCGAAACGGCCGCCGTCCAGCGGGACGAGCGGGCGCAGGTCCGGCGGGATCACCGGAACCACCTTCATGATCATCCATTCCGGACGGTTGCCGGATTCCATGAAGTTCTCGACGACCTTGAGCCGCTTCAGATACTTCTTCTGCTTCAGCTCGGACGTGGTCGAAGCCAGCTCCGAACGCAGGTCGCCGGCGATCTTCTCCAGGTCCATGCCGGCCAGAAGGTCATGAATGGCCTCGGCGCCGATCATGGCGGTGAAACTATCCTCGCCATACTCGTCGACGGCGATCATGTACTCTTCCTCGCTGAGCAGCTGGTGCTCCTTCAGCGCGGTGAGGCCAGGCTCGGTGACGATATAGTTCTCGAAGTAGAGGACGCGCTCGATGTCCTTCAGCGTCATGTCGAGCAGCGTGCCGATGCGCGAGGGCAGCGACTTCAAGAACCAGATGTGGGCGACCGGGGCTGCGAGCTCGATATGGCCCATACGCTCGCGGCGCACGCGCGACAGCGTGACTTCGACGCCGCACTTTTCGCAGATGACGCCCTTGTACTTCATGCGCTTGTACTTGCCGCACAGGCACTCATAGTCCTTGATCGGGCCAAAAATGCGCGCGCAGAACAGACCGTCACGCTCCGGCTTGAAGGTGCGGTAGTTGATGGTCTCCGGCTTCTTGATCTCGCCGAACGACCAGGACAGAATCTTCTCAGGGCTGGCAAGCGAGATCCGGATGGAATCGAACACCTGCGCAGGCGCCTGGGGATTGAAGAGATTCATGACCTCTTGGTTCATGCCGTTCTCCTTTTCGGGGTCCTCGAAAACCCCTTGCATCTAACGCGGGCCGAATGCCCGCTGAGTGGTCGGCCCACCGGCCGAAGAATTGATGCATCCGGTCGCGGGAGCCCTCTCCCGCGACCGGATGTCTTGTTTACTCCCTATTCGGCAGCATCGGGCAGCCGAACCGGTGCTTCGTCGAGTTTGGTGTTCTCCAGCTCGACATTGAGGCCGAGAGACCGCATTTCCTTGACGAGCACGTTGAAGCTCTCCGGGATGCCTGCCTCGAAGGTGTCGTCGCCTCTGACGATCGCCTCGTAGACCTTGGTACGGCCGGCGACGTCGTCCGACTTCACCGTCAGCATTTCCTGCAGCGTGTAGGCGGCGCCGTAGGCTTCCAGCGCCCAGACCTCCATTTCGCCGAAGCGCTGGCCGCCGAACTGCGCCTTGCCGCCCAGCGGCTGCTGGGTGACGAGCGAGTACGGACCGATCGAACGCGCGTGGATCTTGTCGTCCACGAGGTGGTGAAGCTTGAGCATGTAGATGTAGCCCATCGTCACCTTGCGATCGAACGGCTCGCCGGTGCGTCCGTCATAGAGCTGCGACTGGCCGCTGGTGTGCAGGCCAGCCTGCTCCAGCATGGTGTTGATGTCCGCCTCGTGCGCGCCGTCGAACACCGGGGTCGCGATCGAGACGCCGCGGCGCATCTGCTCGCTGAGGCGAACAATGCTCTCGTCGTCATACTCGCGGATCGGCTCGTTGCGGTCGTTGGACGGCATGAAGCTTTCCAACGTCTTGCGCAACGGCTTGATGTCGCCGCCCGCCTTGTAGGCGTCGATCAGTTCGCCGATCTTCCGGCCCATGCCGGCGCAGGCCCAGCCCAGATGCGTCTCCAGGATCTGGCCGACATTCATGCGACTCGGCACACCCAGCGGGTTGAGCACGATATCGGCATGCGTGCCGTCCTCGAGGAAAGGCATATCCTCGACCGGGACGATGCGCGACACGACACCCTTGTTGCCGTGACGGCCGGCCATCTTGTCGCCCGGCTGCATCTTGCGCTTCACCGCCACGAAGACCTTGACCATCTTCATGACGCCCGGAGGCATTTCGTCGCCGCGCTGGACCTTCTCGACCTTGTCCATGAAGCGCTGTTCGAGCGCCTTCTTGGAGTCGTCATACTGGCCACGCAGGGCTTCAAGTTCGCTCTGGAGCTTTTCGTTCTCCACGGCAAACTGCCACCACTGCGAACGCGGATACTCGTCGAGCGTATCCTTGGACAGCGTCGAGCCCTTCTTGAAGCCCTTCGGTCCGGCGATCGCTTCCTTGCCGACGAGCACGTCGGAGAGGCGGGCGTAGACGTTGCGGTCCAGGATCGCCTGTTCGTCGTCACGGTCCTTGGCGAGGCGTTCGATCTCCTCGCGCTCGATCGCCATGGCGCGCTCGTCCTTCTCCACACCGTGGCGGTTGAACACGCGCACCTCGACGACGGTGCCGAAGGTGCCCGGAGGCATGCGCATTGAGGTGTCGCGCACATCCGAAGCCTTTTCGCCGAAGATGGCGCGCAGAAGCTTCTCTTCCGGCGTCATCGGGCTTTCGCCCTTCGGCGTGATCTTGCCGACCAGGATGTCGCCCGGCTGAACTTCCGCACCGATATAGACGATGCCGGCTTCGTCGAGGTTCTTCAGCGCTTCTTCCGAGACGTTCGGAATGTCGCGCGTGATTTCCTCCGGACCGAGCTTGGTATCGCGCGCCATGACCTCGAACTCCTCGATATGGATCGAGGTGAAGACGTCGTCGGCGACGATGCGCTCGGACAAGAGGATGGAGTCCTCGTAGTTGTAGCCGTTCCACGGCATGAACGCGACCAGCACGTTGCGGCCGAGCGCCAGATCGCCGAGCTCCGTCGACGGACCGTCGGCGATGATGTCGCCCTTGTTGACCCGGTCGCCCATGCGCACCAGCGGACGCTGGTTGATGCAGGTGTTCTGGTTCGAACGCTGGAACTTCATCAGCCGGTAGATATCGACGCCGGACTTGCCCGGATCGAGATCTTCCGTCGCGCGGATGACGATACGGGTAGCGTCCACCTGGTCGACGATGCCGCCACGGCGGGCGCCGATCGCGGCACCCGAGTCACGGGCGACGACCGGCTCCATGCCGGTGCCGACGAAAGGCGCCTCGGCGCGCACCAGCGGCACGGCCTGACGCTGCATGTTGGAGCCCATCAGCGCGCGGTTGGCGTCGTCGTTTTCCAAGAACGGGATCAGGGCCGCGGCCACCGACACCATCTGCTTGGGCGACACGTCCATCAGGTCGACGTTTTCGCGCGGCGCCATCATCACTTCGCCGGCACTGCGGCAAATGACGAACTCGTCGACGAAGCCGCCATTCTTGTCGAGCTCGGCGTTGGCCTGCGCGACATGGTGCTTGGCTTCCTCCATCGCCGAGAGATAGACGACGTCATTGGTCAGCTTGCCGTCGACGATCTTGCGGTACGGGCTTTCGATGAAGCCGTACTTGTTGACGCGTGCGAACGTGGCCAGCGAGTTGATCAGGCCGATATTCGGGCCTTCCGGCGTCTCGATCGGGCAGATGCGGCCGTAATGCGTCGGGTGCACGTCGCGCACTTCGAAGCCGGCGCGTTCGCGGGTCAGACCGCCCGGTCCAAGCGCCGAGAGACGGCGCTTGTGGGTGATCTCCGACAGCGGGTTGGTCTGGTCCATGAACTGCGACAGCTGCGAGGAACCGAAGAACTCGCGCACGGCGGCGGCCGCCGGCTTGGCGTTGATCAGGTCCTGCGGCATCACCGTGTCGATCTCGATCGAGGACATACGCTCCTTGATCGCGCGCTCCATGCGCAGCAGGCCGACGCGGTACTGGTTCTCCATCAGCTCGCCGACTGAACGCACGCGGCGATTGCCGAGATTGTCGATGTCGTCGATCTCGCCCTTGCCGTCGCGCAGTTCGACCAGCGTCTTGACCACGGCCAGGATGTCCTCCTTGCGCAGCACGCGAACGGTGTCCTCGGCCTTGAGTTCGAGGCGCATGTTCATCTTGACACGGCCGACAGCCGACAGGTCATAGCGCTCGCTGTCGAAGAACAGCGAGTTGAACATGGCTTCGGCGGTCTCAAGCGTCGGCGGCTCGCCGGGGCGCATGACGCGGTAAATGTCGAACAGCGCGTCCTGGCGGCTCTCGTTCTTGTCGACGGCGAGCGTGTTGCGGATGTAGGCGCCGACATTGACATGGTCGATGTCGAGGATCTTGATCTCCTGCTCGCCGGTGCCAAGCAGCACCTTGAGCGTCTTCTCGTCGATCTCGTCGCCTGCTTCGAGGAAGATCTCGCCGGTGGCGTAGTTGACGATGTCCTCGGCGAGATAGTTGCCGAGCAGGTCCTCGTCGGTCGCCTTGATCGCCTTCAGGCCCTTTTCGCCGAGCTGACGCGCCTGACGGGCGGTGATCTTCTTGCCGGCTTCGACAACGACCTCACCGGTGTCGGCATCGACCAGGTCGCCGACAGCCTTGAGGCCGCGGAAACGATCGACGTTGAACGGGATGCGCCAGTGGTCGCCGGCGCGCTTGTAAGTGATCTTGTTGTAGAAGGTCGACAGGATCTCTTCGCCATCCATGCCGAGCGCCATCAAAAGCGACGTCACCGGGATCTTGCGGCGACGGTCGATACGGGCGTGCACGACATCCTTGGAATCGAACTCGATGTCGAGCCATGAACCGCGATAGGGAATGACGCGCGCGGCAAACAGAAGCTTGCCCGACGAATGCGACTTGCCCTTGTCATGATCGAAGAAGACGCCCGGCGAACGGTGCATCTGCGAGACGATGACGCGCTCGGTGCCGTTGACGATGAAGGTGCCGTTCAAGGTCATGAGCGGCATGTCGCCCATGTAGACGTCCTGCTCCTTGATGTCCTTGATCGACTTGGCGCCGGTATCCTCGTCGATATCGAACACGATGAGGCGCAGCGTCACCTTCAGCGGCGCGGCATAGGTCAGGTCGCGCTGACGGCATTCGTCAACGTCGAATTTCGGTCCTTCGAACTCGTACTTCACAAACTCCAGCATCGAGGAGCCGGAAAAATCGGAGATCGGGAAGACCGACTTGAAAACAGCCTGCAGTCCCTCGTCGGGACGGCCGCCCTTGGGCTCGTCCACCATCAGGAACTGGTCATAGGACGCCTTCTGAACCTCGATGAGGTTCGGCATCTCCGCAACTTCCGGGATCTTTCCGAAGAACTTGCGTACGCGTCTGCGGCCATTGAAAGTCTGGGTATGGGCCATCGTCGCTCCTTAGCTCTAAACTCGGGGCGAACCTCGCCGCGGTTCGCCTTGCATTCCGAGCCACCTGGGCGGCGGCTCTCTGTCTGTTCTCCAGCCTCCCGTCGGCGGCCGGCTAAAACGGGAGAAAACCCGTTTCCTGAAGGCCGCTTCCAGGCCCTCAGGAAAGAGGTTCTCGTACATCTCGCGTTACGCGCCCTCCCTTCCAGGCGAAGGGAGTGGCGGACGGCGCGAGGCCGCCCGCCGCTTTATACGCTTACTTCAGGTCGACCTTGGCGCCGGCTGCTTCCAGCTGGGCCTTGAACTTGTCGGCGTCGGCCTTGGAAACGCCTTCCTTGACCGGCTTCGGAGCCGCTTCGACCAGATCCTTGGCTTCCTTGAGGCCAAGGCCGGTGATGGCGCGGACTTCCTTGATGACGTTGATCTTCTGAGCGCCGGCCTCGGTGAGGACGACGTCGAATTCGGTCTTCTCTTCGACCGGAGCAGCGGCGGCGGCAGCGCCGCCAGCAGCGGCAACCGCCACCGGAGCAGCAGCCGAAACGCCCCACTTTTCTTCCAGAAGCTTCGACAGCTCAGCCGCCTCGAGGACGGTCAGCTTCGAAAGGTCGTCTACGATCTTTGCGAGATCAGCCATTGTTGTATTCCTTCGTTAGGTTCGAACGTGTGTTTTTGATAGCGAGGAACGGCCTCATGCCGCCTCGTCCTTCCGGGCGTAAGCGCCGATGACGCGCGCGACCGAAGCCGCGGGTGCATTGACGATCTGGGCGATCCGGGTTGCCGGCGTGGCGATCATGCCAACCAGCCTGGCGCGCAGCTCGTCGAGCGACGGAAGTGTGGCGAGTGCCTTCACACCGTCGGCGTCAAGCGAGGTCGTGCCCATTGCGCCGCCGAGAATGACAAGCTTGTCATTTCCCTTGGCGAAATCGGACGCGACCTTCGGCGCCGCAATCGGATCCTCCGAATAAGCGACCAGCGTCTGTCCCTTGAACAGGTCGATGATCGATGCGGAGTCCGTGCCCTGAAGAGCGATTTTGGCGAGACGGTTCTTCGCGACTTTAACGGTGCCACCGGCGGCGCGCATTTTCGACCTGAGGTCGTTCATTTGCGCGACGGTGATACCGGCATAGTGGGCCACGACCACTGAACCTGCGCCCGAGAACGCATCGTTCAGGCCCGTGACGAGTTCGCGTTTTTCCGCTCTGTCCACTGCCTATCTCCAGTTGACCCCCATCCTGTTAATGGGAACATCCCATTCACAAAGACAGGCGTCGGGTTGCCTTTTTGCCGGCCGGGCCATCCAGTAACGGATCTCCCGAACGACGCTCGAGGATCCTGCCCCCTTTCGCCACATCGACGGCCAAGCCGGCGATGCGCAGACAAAAGGCAAACACGGTTCGAACCTTTCATTGGAGCTTGTCGCTCCGTTGTCGGGTCTTCACCCGTCTCATGCAGGCCAACATGAATTAAGGCTTTTGGGCCGCCTGCAATCTCGGACAGGATGTCCGGAAACCTTCCGGCTTCCGGTACCGGGCCCAGGATAAATCCAAGGCCCGGAATTCACTTCAAAGGTCAGCCGCTTGCGGCCGGCCCAAAAATTCGATCAGGACGCGGCGAGCGTCGAGACGTCCAGCTTGAGGCCCGGACCCATCGTCGAGGTGACCGACACCTTCTTGACGTAATTGCCCTTGGCGCCAGCCGGCTTTGCCTTGGTCACCGCATCGGCGAAAGCGCGGACGTTCTCTTCCAATGCCTTGACATCGAACGAGACCTTGCCAACGCCGGCATGCACGATGCCCGCCTTCTCGACGCGGAACTCGACCGCGCCGCCCTTCGATGCCTTGACGGCGGCGGCGACGTCGGTGGTGACGGTGCCGACCTTCGGGTTCGGCATCATGCCGCGCGGGCCGAGCACCTTACCGAGACGGCCGACGAGCGGCATCATGTCCGGCGTAGCGATGCAGCGATCGAAATCGATCGTGCCCTTCTGGACGATGTCGACCAAATCTTCCGCACCGACGATGTCGGCGCCAGCGGCCTTGGCTTCCTCCGCCTTGTCGCCACGGGCGAACACGGCGACGCGAACCGAGCGGCCGGTGCCGTTCGGCAGGTTGACCACGCCGCGGACCATCTGGTCGGCATGGCGCGGGTCGACACCCAGGTTCATGGCGACTTCGACGGTCTCGTCGAACTTGACCGACGAACGGTCCTTGAGCAGCTTCAGCGCTTCACCCAGGGCATAGGCCTTGTTGGGATCGATGCCTTCGCGGGACTTGGATACACGCTTTGCAATTTTTGCCATGATCTTAGCCCACCACTTCCAGACCCATCGAACGGGCGGAGCCCTCGACCATACGCATGGCCGCTTCGACGTCGTTTGCGTTCAGATCCTTCATCTTGGCGGTAGCGATCTCGCGAACCTTGTCGCGCGAAACAGTACCGGCCTTGACCTTGCCGGGTTCCTTCGAACCGGACTTCAGGTTCGCAGCCTTCTTCAGGAAGTAGCTCACCGGCGGCGTCTTCATGACGAAGGTGAACGACTTGTCCTGGTAGTAGGTGATGACCACCGGAACCGGCGATCCCTTTTCCATTTCCTGGGTCTGCGCGTTGAACGCCTTGCAGAATTCCATGATGTTGATGCCGCGCTGACCAAGCGCCGGGCCGATCGGGGGCGACGGCGTAGCCGAGCCCGCGGAGACCTGGAGCTTGAGCTGGCCTGCAATTTTCTTAGCCATCTCTATTCCTGCCTTTGTCTATGCCGGCTCCACGACCTGGGAAACACCAGCGGTTGCAGTCTGGTGGTGCGGTTTCTGCGACAGGCTAACGCCGCATTCGCCTCCCACCGTCGTTAAAGCCGCGCGTTTCCGCGCCGCCTCCCCTGATCGCCGGACCGGGGAGCCGGTCCAACATCGGGGATTTCGGATCAGCCCTTTTCGACCTGTCCGAATTCCAGATCGACGGGCACGGCGCGCCCGAAGATCGAAACTTCCACCTTGAGCCGCGCCCGCTCCTCGTCCACTTCCTGGACGAAGCCGTTGAACGACGCGAAGGGACCGTCAGAGACGCGGATCGCCTCGCCGATCTCGAAGGTGACCGAGGGCTTCGGCCGCTCGACGCCTTCCTGCACCTGATTCAGGATGCGCTGCGCTTCCGCCTCGGTAATCGGCACCGGCTTGGAATCGCCGAGAAAACCGGTGACCTTCGGCGTGTTCTTCACCAGCGAGAACACCGCATCGGTCAGATTGGCCTTCAAGAGCACATAGCCCGGGAAGAACTTGCGCTCGGCATCGACCTTGCGGCCGCGACGGACCTCGACGACCTTCTCGGTCGGCACCACGATCTGCTCGATATCGGCGGACAGGCCCTTCTGCTTGGCCTTGTTCTCGATGTCCTCGGCGACCTTCTTTTCAAAGTTCGAATAAGCGTGGACGATGTACCAGCGCGTAGCCATTTTACGACTTCTCCGTAATCGCCGGACTTAGCGTCCAATTCCCAGAATCTGCTCGACCGCGAGGCCCATGAGCTGATCGGCGGTGAAGAAAAAGAGCATCGCGATCACAGCGAAGGCCAGAACCATCACCGTCGAGATCATCGTCTCGCGCCGCGACGGCCAAGTCACCTTGGCTGTCTCCGCGCGCACCTGCTGGAGAAAGACGAAAGGATTTGTGGTTTTCGAAGCCATATGCCGCCTGTCTTCAAGACCCGTTGGCCGGGCCCCCTGGATGATCCCGCTGGCCGGGACGTGCCGCCTGGGTCCATTTTTGCGCCGAATCAGCGCAATCATTTCGCCCATGCAAATCAGACGCGTAAAGCCGGCTTCCCAGCTCCACGCGCCGCGTGTCTGTCCTGTCTACATAAAACCGATTCTTGTTCCACGCAAGTGGCAAGTGTCCGCTTTATGCCCAAACGCCGCCTCGGAACCATCCAGTCGTTCCGTCCCGGCTATGGCACTCTTATGCCCCAATCATCCCAATATGGCAAGCGGGTCGCCGAATTTCAAACGCCGGCGCGCAGAATCTAGTTTCCGATGCCATTTTGAAAAATGGCACGGGCAGCAGGGCTCGAACCTACGACCTGCGGTTTTGGAGACCGCCGCTCTACCAACTGAGCTATGCCCGTAACGCGGGCTGCTATTCCACAAAGCGGATGAGAACTCAAGTGCCCTTTTGAGGCATAACCGTCCAAGCCGAGGATTGTCCCGGCGCAAGCCACAAGGCCCATGCGCGGATAAGGATTTCGACCGCGAAAGTCCAATGCAGGACAAAGCTCGCCACCCAGTTGCGCTCGTAAGACCGCGCGTTTCGCGCCAGCAGCGGCGCGCGAAGCAACCTGGGTATAACCCGATGGCAGATGGGCAATCAGCATCAAGCACGGTACGGGAAGGTGCCGGAGTTTGCAGGTATTGCGCAGCTTCAGGGTCTTGGCGAAAGCAGGCAGATCATGTCCCGCCGCCGGCGATCAATGCCGGCAACCTGCGCGGTCTGTTTCGGCACGGCTACGATTTCCCAGCTGGCTTGTACGGGCCGCCAGGCACGCCCCAGCCCCAGGCCGGCATCGGCTCGGTCTCCGGATCGCAGGTCTCGCCGAGATTGGAATTCATCTTCGCCAATCGCGATCCCCATTCGACATAGCCCATGAAGGCGGAACGGAACTCGGGATCGTCGGGCAAGCCGACCTCGTCGGCGGCGTCGGCCAGGAGGTTGATCCAGCGCCGGCGCTGCTCCTCGGTCAAATGCTTGCCCAGATGGTGCATGACCATCTCACGGTGGCCGCCGAACTTTTCGCTGTAGGCTTTCGGCCCGCCGAAAACCTCGCCGATGAAGGCCGCGACATGCATAGGATGATCCGGCGACATGGCCTTGAAGACAGGCCCGACGATCGGGTCCTTCGCCACTTTGTCGTAGAAGGTTTCGGTCAGGCGGTTCAGCACCTCGATACCGCCTGCCCATTCATACAGTGTCGGAACGTCCTGGCTCACTCTCGATCCTCCGCCGGCCCCTGCGCTGCCAACGGCCACGATAGCGGCAAAATCGAGCGTGGCTCAACCTGCCTCCATGGCCAGTTTCCGATGTCACGCGCGCTTCACAGCGCCAGCGCGCGAGTTGATCACTCCAGGCAGCCACCGGCATCCAAGCTGTGGCCAGCAACTGACGCAGCTTCTGCGGGGCTGGCTTGTGATAGCGCCTCGCACCGAGATCCCTTGCGGGCACTCCTGGCAAAGCTCCCTCGGAGCACCCTGCACTCCTTGCCGCGATGGGGCTTGCGGCAGCCTTGGGAGTGAGACGCAGTTCCCAGGCCACGCTGCGCCGAAAACAAAAAAGGGTGGTCCGAAGACCACCCTTCCTTACCGAACCGGCAGCGCCGGATCGATTATTCCTTGATGGTGACGACGATGCCGGCACCGACGGTGCGGCCGCCTTCACGGATGGCGAAGCGCAGCTTCTCTTCCATGGC
>NZ_VFUZ01000044.1 GCF_006658505.1 Mesorhizobium sp. B2-4-15 | reverse complement strand
TGTTTCTCCTCCACTTTTGGTGTCCGGTTGCACCGATCTATCCGGAATCCCCGATCTCCCCGGGGAATCTCTCCCTGGTATCGTTTCATTCCACAGGCGTTTCCCTGCATGGGTTGGAACGCCAAACCTCCGTTTGAAACAGATGTTCCGGAACGAAAGAACCAAAATGCGCAGTTGGTGAAATATTTATTCCATTTCGCATCGAGGCGTCAAGGGCGATTCCAAATCTGGACGCGCGATTTTGATGTCGATGCGGGAAGCCATGTGCCAAGCGGCCGGCCACGCGACGATGCGGCTCCTATCAACCGTGATGGATTCTTTCATCCTGCCGGCAGGATGCGCCGGGTGTCCAGGTAATCGCTAGATATTCTCGGGCAGATAGATATCGAACGGCAGGAATGTCTGGCCTGGCGCGTTCGCCGCGCCGGTCTCGATGGCATGCGCCATGAGGTCGAGCAATTCGCGGCAAAGTGCGGCCAGCGGCGTGGAGATCACCATCGTCAGGATCCCGTCGGCCAAGGCCGAACGCGAGACCGCCGTGATCTCGTTGCAGACGACCGCCGGCATCTCGGCCGGCTTTGCCTGCCTCAGTGCCGCGACCGCGCCTTCCATGCCGCCGCCGGCGACGTAGCAGCCGACCAGATCGGGGTGGCGGCCAAGAAGCTCGAGCAGCGTGTCCTGGGTGATTTGGTTGGCCTCGAGATTGACCAGCGTTTCCAGCAGGGTGAAGTCCGGCGCCTGTTCGCGGAAGAAGGAGCGAAAGCCGATCTCGCGCAGCTCATGGCCGTGGAAACGGTGGCTGCCGACGAACAGCGCGACCTTGCCCGGCCGCTTCGCCGCCTTTGAGATCATCCAGGCCGCGGTGCGGCCGACCTTGCGGTTGTCGAGGCCGACATAGCCCTCGCGGATGCCGGCGGCGAAGTCGGACAGCAACGAAAAGACCGGCAGCCCCCTGGCCTTCATCTGCTCGACCGTGACCGTCAGCGTCGGGTGATCAGGCCCGACCAGGGCGACGGCCCTGCATTTGGCCGCCAGCTTGCGCGTGCGCTCGACGATCTCGTCCGGCGTCAGCGAACTGGCGAAATCGATGATCGCGACGCCGCGGAAGCGCTGCGATTGCGACGCCGCAAGTTCGAGCTGCCGCGCGAACTCCGTGTAGAAGACATCATTGCCCCTCAACAGCAGGAAGCCGAGCCGGTACTCCGGCAGTTCGTGGCGCATCCGCTGCTTGATCAGGCCGGCCGCGTGATAGCCGATCTCGGTCGCGGTCTCATAGACGCGGCGCGCGGTTTCCTCGCGCACCGGCAGGCGGTTGTTGAGCACGCGGTCCACCGTGGCGACGCTGACGCCCGAGACGCGCGCCAGATCTGATATGGTCGGTCGTTTCGCCATGGTCGCCCTCGTTCGATTTCCAATATCCATACATCATTCTGATAGGAAATGATAGAAACTATCTTTGTGATATTGAGTCTATCATGGGTCGGCGGTATTTTTCAGGCGCGAAGCCAGATGGGTGCCAAAAGCAACAGGTGATTGGCATTCGCTCGCGCGGATGCCCTTGCCCAAGGAGGCAATCATGACCAGGAGGCAATCATGACCGCAACGCCGTCCCGGCGTGACTACAGCCTGATCGGCCGCGACGCTAAGCTCGCCGTGGAAAACGGCCTGTCGGCGGCCGAATGGTATCACACCGATATTCCCCGCAAGCAGATGAAGGAGCTGATGCAGCGCTCCGACGGCCCGGCCATCCGCGACACAGCGATCTGGATTGCCGCGCTGGTCATCAGCGGCGCCGGCGGCGCCTGGTTCTGGGGCACCTGGTGGTGCGTGCCGTTCTTCTTCGTCTATGGCGTCCTCTATGGTTCGTCCACCGATTCACGCTGGCACGAATGCGGACATGGCACGGCGTTCCGGACGCAATGGATGAATGATGCGGTCTATCAGATCGCCTGCTTCATGATCATGCGCAATCCGGTAACCTGGCGCTGGAGCCACACGCGTCATCACACCGACACCATTATCGTCGGCCGCGACCCGGAAATCTCGGTCATGCGGCCGCCGGACCTGGTGCGCGCCATTCTCGGCTTTGTCGGCGTGCTCGATGCCTGGCATGCGATGAGCGACATGCTGCGCAACGCCGCCGGCAACATCAGCGCGGCCGAAAAGACCTTCATTCCGGAGCAGGAGCAGAAGAAGGCGATCCGCATTGCCCGCATCTGGACGACGATCTATGCCGCGACCATCGCGCTGGCGCTGTATTTCGGCTCGTTCCTGCCCTTGATGCTGGTTGGCCTGCCGAGGCTCTATGGCGCCTGGCATCACGTCATGGTCGGCCTGCTGCAGCATGGCGGCCTTGCCGACAACGTCACCGACCATCGGCTGAACAGCCGCACCGTCTACATGAACCCGATCAGCCGCTTCATCTACTGGAACATGAACTATCATGTGGAGCATCACATGTTCCCCATGGTGCCCTACCATGCGCTGCCGAAGCTGCATGCGCTGATCAAGCATGACCTGCCGGCGCCGACCCCGTCGATCCTGGCGGGCTATCGCGAGATGATCCCGGTCTTCCTGCGCCAGCTGCGCAACGAGGACTATTTCCTGAAGCGCGAATTGCCGCCGACCGCAAGGCCGTACCGCGAGGAATTCCACAACGATGCCGTCGCCGTCGCGGCGGAGTGATGGTGCGATCGAGATTTGCCGGGAGGACTGAATGAGCGACTGGGTCGAGGCCTGTGCTGCTGATGATATCGATGAAGAGGACGTGATGCGCTTCGATCATGGCGGACGTACCTTCGCCATCTATCGCAGCCCGGACGACGAGTACTTCGCCACCGACGGCCTCTGCACGCATGAGAAGGTGCATCTGGCCGACGGTCTGGTAATGGACGACATCATCGAATGTCCCAAGCACAATGGCCGCTTCAACTACAAGACGGGTGCGGCCAGGGGCGCGCCGGTCTGCGTCAACCTCAGGACCTATCCGGTCAAGGTCGACGCAGGCAAAGTCCTCGTTCAGATCGGGTGACGGACATGGCGCGGGGAATGGTCATCATCGGGGCCGGCGAATGCGGCGGGCGAGCCGCGCTTGGATTGCGCGATCTCGGCTATAACGGGCCGGTGACGCTGGTCGGCGACGAACCGCATCTGCCTTACGAACGGCCGCCTTTGTCCAAGGATGCGATGGCCAGCGACGCGCCGGAAATCAAGGCAATCGCCAGCGACGAGATACTGGCTGAAAAGTCCATCCGGCATATCCATTCCGTCCAGGCCGTGGCGATCGATCGCGCGGCGCATAAGGTGCGTCTGTCGGACGGTTCGGTCCTGCCCTACGACAAGCTGCTGCTGGCCACCGGCTCGACCCCGCGCAAACTGCCGATGCCCGGTCTCGGCGCGCGCTGCGTCTATCTCAGGACCTTCGCCGACGCGCTGGCCATTCGCGCCCATCTCAGTGCCGGCAACCGCATCGCCATCGTCGGCGGCGGCTTCATCGGCCTTGAACTCGCCGCCGCCGCCCGCAAGCTCGGCGCCACGGTCACTGTCATCGAGGCACAGCCGCGCATTCTGATGCGCGGCGTGCCGACCGAGATTGCCGAAATCGTTCACCAGGCGCACATCGCCGAGGACGTCAAGATCCTGTGCGGTGACGGCATTGCGGCCATCGTCGATGACGGCAAGGAAGTGCGCGTGTCGCTTGCAGGCGGACGGGAAATCGCGGCCGATCTCGCCATCATCGGCATCGGCGCCGTCCCGGTGACCGGGCTCGCGGCCGAAGCGGGCCTGGCCTTAGACAACGGCATTGCCGTCGACGCTGAATTGCGCACGAGCGACCCCGACATCTTCGCTGCCGGCGACTGCTGTTCATTCCCGCTCGCCGTCTATGGCGGTCGCCGCGTGCGGCTGGAAGCGTGGCGCAATGCACAGGAACAGGGCGCGCTGGCGGCTAAAAACATGCTGGGTGCCGGCGAGGCGCATGCGGCGGTGCCGTGGTTCTGGTCGGATCAGTATGGCCTGTCCCTGCAGATCGCTGGTCTAGCGGACGAAGGCCGTTCTGTCGTCCGCCGCGATCTCGGCGACGGCGCCTTCATTCTCTTCCATCTGGCCGGGGATGGCAGGCTGGTGGCGGCCAGCGGCATCGGCCCCGGCAATGCGGTCGCCCGCGACATCAGGCTGGCCGAAATGCTGATCGGCAAGCAGGCCAAGCCCGCGCCGGAGGCATTGGAATCGCAGGCCGTCAAGCTGAAGTCGTTGCTGGCGGCCTGAACGGCCGCGCCACCTTGTGGATGTCGGCGCCGCCCCTCATCTGCCTGCCGGCATCTCTCCCCGTGCCACGGGGAGAAGGGCTGTGGCAACCTCGCTGCCTTTCCCACATCGCTAACAATCGGCGAAACCGTCGATGACGGCTTCTTTCTCCCCGTCCCTATAGGGGGAGAAATGCCCGGCAGGGCAATGAGGGGCGGCGCAAACTCAGGAAGATTCAACTCCGCCAGGACACCTAAAACAGCGCCTTCAGCTCGTCCAATTTGTCGTTGACCAGCCAGCCATAATAATTCTCTTCCGGCAGCTTTTCCGGCTCGCCGGAAGCGCGGCGCTTGTCGTTTTCCGCCTTCAGCGCATAGGCGCGCTGCTCCGGATTGCCGACATTGTAGAGCGTGGCGGTCAGCCCCGGATTGCCTGAAATGTCGAAGCCGGCAATGCTCTTGTAGGCATCGATCGATTTCTTGATGGTCGCCGCGACATAAAGCAGCGTCAGGTCCGGATCCATGATGGTCTTGTAGACCGAGTTGGGATCGCCGACATCGAGCTTCGGCAGGCCCGAGATCTTGTGCACGAGATCGCTCATCTGCAAGGCGGTCAGCGGATTAAGCTGGCCGAGGCCGAAGGTCTGGCCGGCATAGTAGGGCTGGAAGAAAGTGGCGCCGAAGCGGTTGTCGGGGAAATCCTCGCCGCCGACGGTCTTGCCGCGAAAAGAATGGTTCCAGACCTGTTCGCGGCATTCCCACAGATCGTAGCTGTCCGAGATTGCACCGCATTTTCTGAATTCCGGCCGCTGTACGAAATCGCTGACATCCTCGCCGTCATAGGCGAAGGACAGTTTGCTTGAGAGGTAGGAGATCGCCTTGACATAGTAGGTCTGCAGCCGGTCATAGGCGTCGACATTATAGGTGTGCTCGCCGACGATTGCGCCGACAATATGCATAGGATCGATGCCATAGGCGCTTGCTGCCTTCTTGATCTTGCCGCGCAGATCGGCGTCGTTCTGCAGCAGCGCATAGACCTTGCGATACTTCGCCTGGAAGGTGGTGTTGGTCGCCTGCGTGCGCCGGCTGGAGGCGCCGGGAATATCGGGCTGCTCGGCATTTCGGTTTCCCGGCGGCACCAGCGTCGCCGCATCGGCGGCGAAAAGCGTCGCCGCCAGCGTCAAGCCGAGAATGAACAGGATCAGTTTTTTCATGCGCCGCCGCCTACAGGTATTGCCGCGCAAACTAGGGTATCGCTCTTGGTCGAGTCGAGAGCGCCCCTTCGGTCGGCGAGACGAAAGGTGGCCAGATGGTACCATCTGGCCACACATTGATTCTTGCCGGAAACGGCCGAAGCATCGGTCAAAGTTGTTGGAGCGCCCTTTGCGCGTCCAGAGGACGCGCGGCGCTCCAATCCCGGCGCCGGAACGTTCCGGCGCTGGCGTTTAAAGGATGAATCGCGACAAATCTGTGTTTCGCGACAGGTCGCCCACATGCTTCTTGACGTAGGCGGCATCGATGGTGACGGCCGTGCCGTGGCGGTCCGGCGCGTCGTAGGAGATTTCGTCCAGCACCCGCTCCATCACCGTCTGCAGCCGCCTGGCACCGATATTCTCGATGCTGGCGTTGAGGTCGACAGCCACACCGGCAAGCGAATCGATGGCGTCGTCGGTGAAGGTCAGGTCGACACCCTCGGTCTTCATCAGCGCGATATACTGCTTGATCAGGCTGGCCTCGGTCTCGGTCAGGATACGGACGAAATCCTCCTTCTCCAGCGCGCGCAATTCGACGCGGATCGGCAGGCGGCCCTGCAATTCCGGCAAAAGGTCGGACGGCTTCGAGACGTGGAACGCACCCGATGCGATGAACAGGATATGATCGGTCTTCACCGGCCCATATTTGGTCGCCACCGTCGTGCCTTCTACCAGCGGCAGCAGATCACGCTGCACGCCTTCGCGGGAAGGGCCACCGGAAATGTCGGATCTCGCCGCGATCTTGTCGATCTCGTCGAGGAAGACGATGCCGTCGTTTTCGGTAGCGTCCAGTGCCCGGCGCACCACCTCGTCCTGGTCGAGCAGCTTGTCGGACTCGTCACTGACCAGCAGGTCGTAGGACTCCTTCACCGTCGTCTTGCGCAGCTTGGTCTTCTTGCCGCCCATCGCCTTCGACAGCATGTCGTTGATGTTCAGCACGCCGATATTGGCGCCCGGCATGCCGGGGATCTCGAAGCCGGGCATGCCGCCATTGCCGGTGTCCGCCACTTCGATTTCGATTTCCTTGTCGTCGAGCTCGCCTTCGCGCAGCTTCTTGCGGAAGGAGTCACGCGTCGCCGGGCTTGCCGTCTTGCCGACCAGCGCCTCCAGCACGCGTTCCTCGGCGTTGATGTGGGCGCGGGCCTTGACGTCCTCGCGCATCTTCTCGCGCACCAGGCCGATGGCGATCTCGACAAGGTCGCGCACGATCTGCTCGACATCCCGGCCGACATAGCCGACCTCGGTGAACTTGGTCGCCTCGACCTTGACGAAGGGCGCACCGGCCAGCCGCGCCAGGCGGCGCGAGATCTCGGTCTTGCCGACGCCGGTCGGCCCGATCATCAGGATGTTCTTGGGCATCACCTCTTCGCGCATCTGCCCCTCCAGCTGCTGGCGGCGCCAGCGATTGCGGAGCGCAATGGCCACGGCGCGCTTGGCGTCCTTTTGGCCGATGATGAAGCGGTCAAGTTCCGAAACGATTTCGCGGGGGGAGAATGTGCTCATATCACTAAATTCCACTTTGCCACTGCTTGATGGCCTCGAACGGATGCAGCAGCATGATCACGTTGAGTGTCAGATTGTCGCGGATGAGGTAGCCGGTACCCAATTCGAAGAGAATGGCGAGGCTGACGATCACCCATATAGGTAGCTTCCGCGCCATGACAAATCCCAGCACCATGGCCAGTGTGTCGGACACCGAATTGATGATGCTGTCGCCATAATAGTCGAGCGAGATGGTGCCGGCGCGGTAACGGCCGATGATGAACGGGCTGTTCTCCAGCAGCTCCCAGCCACCCTCGACGAGGACCGCGAATGCCAGCCGCAAGCCGATCGGCGAGCGCGGGAACAGGAACCTTGCCAGCGCATAGAACAGGAAACCGTGGATGATGTGCGAGAAGGTGTACCAGTCCGAAATATGCTGGGAATTCTCGGAGCTGTTCACCACGCCATGCCAGAGTTTGATGTAGCCGCAGGTGCAGATCGGCGGATGACCCATCAGATAGAGCGTCACGGTCTGGACAATGATCAAGCTGGCGACGATCAGCAGTCCCATCCGCCAGCGGTTCTCATAGGCCGAGAGGTCCTTGTCCTCGCCGGATATGTTCACGCCGCTTCCCCCTCTTCCACGTCTTCGGCATCGATCGCCATCAGCACGGCGTCGCCATAGACCGATTGCCTGCGATCGATGATCCGGAATCCGGCCTTTTCATAGGCGCGGATGGCCCTGATGTTGGCGGGATGGGGATCGATGATGACGCGGGGCACGCCTTCCTCGAACAGGTCTTGGACGAACTGACGCACGATCGCCGAGCCATGGCCGATGCCGACCAGTTCCGGCCGGCCAATCGAAAGATCGATGCCCAGCGTACCGAACGGCTGGTCGGCATAGGGATGGTCGTCTTCCATATGCGGATCGTAGCTCTGCAGATAGGCGATCGGCTTGCCGTCGAGCTCGACGATCAACGGTTCGACGGAAATCGAATCGATGTGATCGCGGATCTCGGCGAGTTCGGTCTCCGGATCGTCCCACCACTCCGCGACATGCGGTTCGGCCAGCCAGCCGGCGATCATCGGCAGGTCCTTCTTGGTCACCGGCCGAAAATCATAGTTATGGTCTTGTTTGGTCATGATCTTGTCCGAAAACCGGTTGCCAGTTTTCGCTTACGCGGTCCTGCGGTTCGGGGATCATGGCCGGCCTTCTCAGGCGGCATCGAGCGTTTCGACAACGAAATTGTTGTTGGTGTAGACGCAGATGTCGGAAGCGATCTGCATCGCCTTGCGGGCGATCTCCTCGGCGTCCTTGTCGGTGTCCATCAGCGCCCGTGCAGCCGCCAGCGCGTAATTGCCGCCAGAACCGATGGCCATGACGCCAAATTCGGGTTCCAGCACGTCGCCCGTGCCGGTCAGCGCCAGCGACACCGACTTGTCGGCCACCAGCATCATCGCCTCCAGCCGGCGCAGATATCGGTCGGTGCGCCAGTCCTTGGCGAGTTCGACGCAGGCGCGCGTCAGCTGGTCGGGATATTGTTCAAGTTTGGCTTCCAGCCGTTCCAGAAGCGTGAAGGCATCGGCCGTGGCGCCGGCGAAACCGGCGATCACATTGCCGTCCTTGCCGATGCGGCGCACCTTGCGGGCATTGCCCTTCATGATGGTCTGGCCAAGGCTGACCTGGCCGTCGCCGGCGATCACCACCTTGTTGCCCTTGCGCACCGTCACGATGGTCGTGGCGTGCATGGTCAGATTATCAGACATGTCCTGGCTCCGATTCGCGCGATCCCAAAAAGGCGATTGGCGCGGTACGAGTAACTTTGATCGGCCATATGTATGCATAGGGCGAACGATTGCAAATCGCCTCTCCGGCAAGGCCGATACCTCTACGCAAGGCAACTGGCAATCGCCGGATCATGCTGGTAGAAGGCTTTCGTTTTCAAGCCCGCGAGCGCTTGAGGCCCGTGAACCGGTCACGATGTGCACCGCTGGGACAAGGATAGAGTGATGGCGCCCCGATCCGCTGAAGCAAGCCGCAAGACCAGGGAAACCGACATCTCCGTGTCGGTCCATGTCGACGGTTCGGGCAAGGCGGACATTGCGACGGGTGTCGGCTTCTTCGACCACATGCTGGACCAGCTCTCGCGCCATTCCCTGATCGACATGACTATCAGGGCGAAGGGCGACCTGCATATCGACGATCACCACACGGTCGAGGATACCGGCATCGCGCTCGGCCAGGCCTTGACCAAGGCGCTGGGCGAACGGCGCGGCATCATGCGCTATGCCTCGATCGACCTTGCCATGGACGAAACGCTGACGCGCGCGGCGATCGACGTGTCCGGCCGTCCGTTCCTGGTCTGGAATGTGTCGTTCTCGTCGCCGAAGATCGGCAGCTTCGACACCGAACTGGTGCGCGAGTTCTTCCAGGCGCTGGCGCAGAATGCAGGCATCACGCTGCATGTCACCAATCATTATGGCGCCAACAACCATCATATCGCCGAGACCTGTTTCAAGGCGGTGGCGCGTGCGTTGCGCGCGGCACTGGAGCGCGACCCGCGCCAGCCGGACGCGGTTCCCTCCACCAAGGGATCTTTGAAGGGATAGCCTCATGGCCAGCTATGTCGTGATGGAACCGCCCAGCCGCGGCGAAAAGGTCGAAACACCGGCCTTCATCCGCGATGGCTTCACCTGGCTCGGTCTCCTGGTGCCGCCGCTGTGGCTTGCCTGGAACCGGCTGTGGATCGAAGCGGCGCTCACCTTCGTCGTCATGGCTGTGCTTTCGATGCTTGGCCAAGGACTTGGCCTTGGACTGGCCGGCTCGCTGCTGTCGCTGCTCGTCTCGCTCTATGTCGGCCTGGAGGGCCAGGGGCTGCGCATTGCGGCACTCCGCCGGCGCGGCTGGCACGAGTGGGGCGTCGTTGAGGCCGGCTGGTTGGACGACGCCGACACGCGTTATGCGCTGGAGGTCGAGAAGCATCCGGAGGAAGCACCACCAGCGCCGCGAATGGTTCCGGATGCCGCCCTGGCGCGCCCGGCGCAGCCCGGGATGGCGCTGGGGCTGACCCACATTCCGGGACGGCGCTGACATGCGGGTTGCGATCATCGATTACGGCTCGGGCAATCTGCGCTCGGCCACCAAGGCCTTCGAACGTGCCGCGCGTGAAGCTGGCATTGCGACCGAGATCGGCCTGACGGCCGATGCCGAACGGGTGCGCAGCGCCGACCGCATCGTCCTGCCTGGCGTCGGCGCCTATGCCGACTGCGCGGCTGGCTTACGTGCTGTCCCCGGCATGTGGGAAGCGGTGGAAGAGGTGGCGATTGCCAAGGGGCGGCCGTTCCTCGGCATCTGCGTCGGCATGCAACTGATGTCGGAGCGCGGCCTGGAAAAGACCGTGACGAACGGCTTTGGCTGGATATCGGGCGATGTCAAGGAAATCACGCCGGCCGATCCGGCGCTGAAGATCCCGCAGATCGGCTGGAACACGATCGAACTCACGCGCCAGCATCCGCTGTTTGCCGACATTCCAACCGGGCCGCACGGGCTGCATGCCTATTTCGTCCATTCCTATCATCTTGATGCAAAAAAGCCGGACGAGGTTCTGGCGGTTGCCGACTATGGTGGCCCGGTAACGGCGACAGTCGCCCGCGACAATCTCGTCGGCACGCAGTTCCATCCCGAAAAGAGCCAGGCGCTCGGCCTGGCGCTGATCGCCAATTTCCTGCGCTGGAGGCCCTAGACCATGAGCAAGAAGGGCTATTGGATGGCGATGATCGATGTTCGCGATCCCGAATTGTACAAGCAGTACATCGAGGCCAATGCCGCGGCCTTTGCGAAATATGGCGCGAAATTCGCTGTGCGGGCCGGCCGCCACGAAAATCCGGAAGGGCCGACCGGCAACCGCCATGTACTGGTCGAGTTCGATTCTTTCGACAAGGCGGTCGAATGCTATCATTCGCCCGAATACCAGCATGCGTCGAAGTTCCGGCTTGCCGCCTCGACCGGTCATTTCGTCATCGTTGAAGGCGCTTGAACGGATGATCCTGTTTCCAGCCATCGATCTCAAGGACGGCAAGTGCGTGCGCCTGAAGCACGGCGACATGGCGACCGCGACCATCTACAACGATGATCCTGCCGCTCAGGCGAGAGCCTTCGAGGAACAGGGCTTCGAATGGCTGCACGTCGTCGACCTCAACGGTGCTTTCAAGGGCCAGAGCGTCAACAGCGCCGCGGTCGGCGCCATTCTCAAGGCGACGAAGAACCCGGTGCAGCTTGGCGGCGGCATCCGCACGCTGGACCAGATCGAGGACTGGCTCGACCGTGGGCTGGCCCGCGTCATCCTTGGCACGGTCGCCGTGCGCGATCCCGATCTGGTCAAGCAGGCCTGCAAGGCCTTTCCTGGCAAGATCGCCGTCGGCATCGACGCCAAGGGCGGCAAGGTTGCGGTCGAGGGCTGGGCGGAAGCCTCCAGCCTCGGCGTCATCGAACTGGCCAGGAAATTCGAGGGTGCGGGTGTGGCCGCCATCATCTACACCGACATCGACCGCGACGGCGTGCTCACCGGCATCAACTGGAACGCCACCATCGACCTCGCCGATGCCGTATCGATTCCGGTCATCGCCTCGGGCGGGCTGGCCTCGATCGCCGACGTCGTGCGCATGACCATGCCCGATGCACGGAAGCTCGAGGGCGCCATTTCCGGGCGCGCGCTCTATGACGGCCGTATCGACCCGGCCGAGGCGCTGGCGATCCTGCAAGGCAAGGCGGCAGTGGAGACGCGGTTGTGAAAATCTCCATCATTCTCGCCTCTTATGATAGCGGGCACTATCACGGCGGCATGGGCCAGGGGCCGGACGCGCTGATATCGGGCGGGTTGGTCGACGCGCTGACCATGGCCGGCCACGATGTCGTCGTCGAGGATATCGGCAAGGTCGGCGACGATCAGGAGCGCGAGATCGCCACTGGTTTTGCCGTCTGCAACGCCGTCTCCGGCGAGGTCCGCATCGCCATCGACAGGGGACGGTTTCCCATCGTGCTCGCCGGCAACTGCCTGACATCAGCCGGTGCCGTAGCCGGCGAAGGCGCCGATGCGATCATCTGGGCCGACCAGCATGGCGACCTCAACACGCCCGAAACCTCCATGTACGGCTTTCTCGACGGCATGGCGCTGGCGACCGTGCTTGGCCTGTGCTGGCGCCCGATGGCGGGGTCCATCCCAGGATTCAAGCCGATCGATCCCCAGCGTTGCGTGCTCGTCAACGCGCGCGATCTCGATCCGGCGGAGAAAAAACTTCTCGAGACTTTGCCGGTCATCCAGACGGAATGTCCTGGCGTGGCGCAGGCGACGGAAAAGCTGAAGACCGCCGGCGCCGAAAGGGTGCACATGCATATCGATCTCGACGTGCATGACCCGAAGGATCTGCAGGTAAACCGCTACGTCACCCCCGGCGGTCCGAACCCGGAACAGTTGCGCGACGCGACCTGTGCCATGGCGCTTTCGGTGCCGGTCGTTGGCATCACCGTTTCCGCGTACGATCCGGCCTTCGATGCCCAGGGCGATGTGCCGCCGATGGTCGGTCAGCTGCTCAACGATCTAATCGCCACGATAGAGGGCCGCTGATGCTGAAAGCCCGCGTCATCCCTTGCCTCGACGTCAAGGACGGCCGCGTCGTCAAGGGCGTCAACTTCGTCGATCTCGTCGACGCCGGCGATCCGGTCGAGGCCGCCAAGGCCTATGACGCTGCCGGTGCCGACGAATTGTGTTTTCTCGACATCACGGCGTCATCGGACAACCGCGAGACCATCTTCGATGTCATTGCCCGCACCGCCGAGCAATGCTTCATGCCGCTGACCGTCGGCGGCGGCGTGCGCCAGGTCGCCGATATCAGGAGGCTGCTTTTGGCCGGCGCCGACAAGGTGTCGATCAACACGGCGGCGGTGAAGAACCCTGATTTCGTCGCCCAGGCCGCCGACAAGTTCGGCAACCAGTGCATCGTCGTCGCCATCGACGCCAAGAAAGTGTCCGGCCCCGACGAGGCCGACCGCTGGGAGATCTTCACCCATGGCGGGCGCGAGAAGACCGGCATCGACGCGGTGGAATTCGCCCGGAAAATGGTCGATCGCGGCGCCGGCGAGATCCTGTTGACCTCGATGGACCGCGACGGCACCAAGGCCGGCTATGATATTGCGCTCACCCGCGCGATCGCGGACGCGGTGCGGGCGCCGGTCATCGCGTCCGGGGGTGTCGGCACGCTCGATCACATGGTCGAAGGCATTCGCGATGGTCATGCTGGTGCCGTGCTCGCCGCATCTATCTTCCATTTCGGCACCTATACGATCGCCGAGGCCAAGGCGCATATGGCTGAGGCCGGCCTGCCGATGCGGCTGGACTCCCTCGGCAACAGGTCTTAGAGCATGGCAGAAGCCGGCTTTCAGAAAAGATCAGGCCTGACAAGAAGATAGACATCGCCATGTCCGCGTTTTCGCTGTCCGATCTGGAAAAATCCATCCGGGAACGCGCCGAGTCCGGCGATCCGGACTCATGGACGGCCAAGCTGTTTTCGCGCGGCATCGACAAGGCGGCGCAGAAGCTCGGCGAGGAGGCGGTCGAGACGGTGATTGCCGCTGTTCACGGCGACAAGCCGGCTCTCATTTCGGAAAGTGCCGATCTTATATATCATTGGCTCGTCGTTCTCGGCATTTCGGGTGTTCCGTTGAGCGACGTGCTCAAGGAACTCGAAGGCCGCACGGGGCGTTCGGGCATCGCCGAGAAGGCGTCGCGGCCCAAGGGCTGACCGCGAGGGAGGACAGGAAACTCGATGGATCAGCTCGCGCAAACCGAGAAATATTCCCCCTTTCGTTTCTTCTCGGCCGAGCAATGGTCGCAATTCCGCGCCGACACGCCGCTGACGCTGAGCGAGGACGAGTTCCGTCGCCTGCGTTCGCTCAACGATCCGGTCGACCTCGAAGAGGTCAAGCGCATCTATCTGTCGCTGTCGCGGCTTCTGTCCGCCCATGTCGAGGCGAGCCAGCTTCTGTTCCGGCAGCGCCAGGCCTTCTTCAACGCCGTGGACGTGGTCAAGACGCCGTTCATCATTGGCGTTGCCGGTTCCGTCGCGGTCGGCAAATCGACCACCGCGCGCGTGCTGAAGGAGCTCCTGGCACGCTGGCCGTCGAGTCCCAAGGTCGATCTCATCACCACCGACGGCTTCCTGCTGCCCAATGAGGTGCTGCGCCGCGAAAACCTGATGGAACGCAAGGGTTTTCCCGACAGCTACGATGTCGGAGCGCTGCTGCGCTTCCTTTCGGGCATCAAATCGGCGCAGAGCAGCGTCCAGGCGCCGGTCTATTCACATCTCACCTATGACGTCATTCCCGGCGAGTTCGTCACCATCGACCGCCCGGATATCCTGATCTTCGAAGGCATCAATGTCCTGCAACCGGGCAAGCTGCCGCAGGACGGCAAGATCGTGCCTTTTCTGTCGGACTTCTTCGATTTCGCCATCTACATCGATGCCGACGAGAAGCTGATCCATCAGTGGTATATCTCACGCTTCATGCGGCTGCGCGAGACCGCTTTCCGCAATCCGGACTCCTTCTTCCATCGCTATTCGCAGCTGTCGGAGGATTCGGCCCGGGCGATCGCCGAAGGCCTGTGGACCAACATCAATCTGAAGAACCTGCGCGAGAATATCCTGCCGACGCGTGCCCGCGCCGACCTGATCCTGCGCAAGGGCGCCGACCATCTGGTCGAGGAAGTGGCGCTGCGAAAGCTATAGATCGCCTGGCAGGGTCGTCGGCGACGAGCCTGCCAGGCGATTATCCAATTCAGCACCAGGCCTCAGCCGTTGGCGAAGGGCACGGCGACATAAATCTGGCCGCCGCCGCGTTCCACCAGCAACAGCACCGATTTGCGGCCCGACTTGCCGGCCTGCGCGATCGCTTGGGTGACTTGCTTGGCGCTCTTCACAGGCGCTTGGTTGACGGCGACGATAATATCGCCCGGCTGGATGCCGGCGGCGGCTGCCGCCTTGTCGGGATTGACGCTCGCAACCACCGCCCCGTGCTCGCTGTCGGCGAGGTTCATCTGCTGGCGGATGTCGGGCGTGATGTCTATCAGGCCGAGGCCGATCGCCGGCGCGCGCGTGCCCTGCTCGGCGCTCGGCGCGCCGGAATTGCCAGTCGATGCCGTCTTCACCTCGTCCTGGTTGCGCCCGACATCGACGGAAATCTGCATGGCCTTGCCCTTGCGCCAGACCTGAAGCGTTTCCTTGACGCCCGGCGCGACGTCGGCGACGGCCCGCGACAGGTCCTTGGGGTCTTTGACGTCTTGTCCGGCGAAGCCGGTGATGACATCGCCGGTCTCGACGCCTGCCTTGGCCGCGGGCGAGCCATCATTGACCTGAGAGACCAGTGCGCCGCCGGGATGATCGAGCCCGATGGCGCTGGCTACATCCGGGGTCACAGGCTGGATCTCGACGCCAAGATAGCCGTATTCGATGTTGCCGCCCTTCATCAGCTTGGCGACCACCTTCTGGGCCTGGTCGGACGGAATGGCGAAACCGACACCGACGCTGCCGCCGTTGGGTGAGTAGATCGCCGTGTTGATGCCGACGACATTGCCGTTCACGTCGACCAGCGGGCCACCGGAATTGCCGTGGTTGATCGGGGCATCGATCTGGATGAAATCGTCGAACGGTCCGCTATGCAGGTCGCGGCCTCGCGCCGAGACGATGCCGGAGGTGACGGTGGTGCCGATGCCGAATGGATTGCCGATCGCCAGCACCTGGTCGCCGGTCATCAGCTTGTCGGAATCGCCCCATTTTATGGTCGGCAGCGGCTTGTCGGTCTTGATCTTGAGCACCGCCAGATCGTTCTTGGCATCGTGCCCGACCAGCGTGGCCGGAAGCTCGGTGCCGTCGTCAAGCGTGACCTTGATCGAGGTGGCGCCGTCGACGACGTGGTTGTTGGTCACGATGGTGCCATCCGCGCCCACGATGAAGCCGGATCCGAGGGCTTCCTGGCGCGGTACCTGCTGGGGCGGCGTTCTCGGCATCGGGGCGCCCTGATCGCCGAAGAACTGGCGGAAATAGTCGTCGAAAGGCGAATTGCCGCCGAAGGGCGAGGGTTCGCCCATGGTTTGGGCCTGTGCCTTCATGACCGTTGTGACCGTCACGACGGCCGGCTTGGTGGTGGCCACGACCGGCGCCAGCGAACCATTCGGGGCCTTGATCCCCACGACGGGGGTCTGGGTCGTCGCAGCGACGGTGCTCAAGCCGGTATTGCCGGTGTTTTGGGCGAATGAGACGACGACGGGGGAGATGATCAGCGCAGCGCCCAGCAGGGCCGCGACGCGATGTCTGCGAAGAATGCTCATGGGTGACATGGTCGTTCTGTCCGGGCGAGCGTTGAACCGGCGCCGCAGGCGCGCTTGGGAGCCGCGCCTGTCGGCGTGTCGACCACCGGGATCGCCTGCCTCGCCGTACATGGCGGCCGGCCGGATCGACAACCAGTTATCTAGGGCGTGGATCGGCCTGATTTAGGGTTTTAGGCCGACCTTACGAAGATTTAATTCAGCACGGGCTCACGGACCCGTCATGGCGATTAAGATAGGCCGACGCGATCTCGCGCATGCGCTTGCCGTCGAAGCTCGGGCCATGGCCGCCATGGCCGATACGGATCGGCAGCTCGAGCAGGCGCCGCATGGTGCTGGTATAGGCGGCGCGGTCGGAATCCGGCAGATCGTCGATCAGCGTGTCGTCGTAGATGGCATCGCCGCTGAAGAACAGGCCGTCGGCCTCGTCGAACAGCGCGATCGAATCCGGCGAATGTCCAGGCAGATGCAGGACGCGGAACTGGCGGTCGCCGAGATCGACGACGTCGCCTTCGCCAAGCGTCCGCGTCAATGGCGCCGGCGGTATCTTGTAATCGGCCGACCTCCAGCCTGGCGCCGGCAGTTTCGAGACGGCGCCCTCGAGGTCGTGGAACATATAGGCGTAGGTCGCCGCGTCATCCATGGTTTCGAACTGCGCCGCACTCATCCTTGGCCCGGCCCGCAGCGGAAATTCGTGCAGCGAGCCGACATGGTCGAGATGGATATGGGTGGCGACGACCAGCAGCGGCTTGCCCTTTGGCGTCTCGATCTCCGGCGCCAGCGGACAGATGCCCATGCCTGTGTCGACCAGAAGGTCGGCGTCGCGGCCGCGCAGATGCCAGATATTGGCGCGCACATAGCCATGCACGAACGGTTCGGTCAGCATCGTCGTCTTCTCGTCGACGATACTCTTGCTGAACCAGTCCGGCATTGCCGGCATCATGTGTGAGCCGGACATCGAATGTGGGCCGGGCATCAGGTGTGAGCCGGGCATCAAGTGTGAGCCGGGCATCAGACGAACGGTTTCCCGACCTTGTATTTTTCCGGTACCAGCCGCTTGAGATAGGCCATGCCGGCATCGGACAGCTGGTTGACGTCAGCCTTCATGAAATCATCGGGCATGTGGCGGGTCTTGCCGGCGACATTCTTCAGCGGCACCTTCTTCAACACCGTTTTGGTGCCATCATATTGCAGCGCCACGGAGCCGCCGCCCTGCTCGGCGACAGAGACGGCGAAGGCGCCGGCATCGAAAGCCTCCTGCGCATCGACCGCGCTGATGGCGCCGACATAGCCGCGCGGCATGTAGCCAAGGGCATCGACGCGGGCCCGCTTGCCCGGCAGGCCCTCGGCCAGGGCCCTTTCTAGCGCCGCCGGCAGGTCGCTGCCCGACAGCTTGACGTTGCCATGCTGGTCGCGTTCCAGTTTCTCCGGGGGCACCAGGCTTTCCACCAATGCCTTGCCGTCGGCGGTGCTGACGCCTTCCGACACGGCGACGATACAGCGCTTGTGGCGGTCGAGCGCGGCGCGCACATCGTCGATGAAGCCTGCCGCCGAAAACGGCCGCTCCGGCACGTAGACAAGGTGCGGACCGCTGTCGGGATCGAGCTGCCAGGCGGCGGCCGCCGCGGTCAGGAAGCCTGCATGCCGCCCCATGACGATGCCGACATAGATGCCGGGCAGGGCGCGAAAATCGAGATCGACGGACAGGAAGGCGCCGGCGACGAACTCGGCCGCCGAGATGAAGCCCGGCGTATGGTCGTTCTCTTCGAGATCGTTGTCGATGGTCTTGGGCGCATGGACGAAGGCGATCCTGCCGCCGGCGGCATCGGTCAGGATCTGCTGCGTGCCCGACGTGTCGTTGCCGCCGATATAGATGAAGGCGTCGGCGCCGGCCTTCTGCAGGCCTTTGAGGATGACCTCGCAATAGGCGGCATCCGGCTTGTCGCGCGTCGAGCCCAGCGCCGCGCTTGGTGTTCCGGCAATCAGCCGCAGCCGGTCCTCCGGGATGGCGGAGAGGTCGACATAATTGCCGTCCCGGATGCCGCGCACACCGTGGATGGAGCCCAGCACCTTGGCGCCGGGGTGTTTTTTGCGGATCTCCAGCGTGGCGCCCACAACCGTCTGGTTGATGACGGCGGTCGGGCCGCCGCCCTGCGCGATGACGAAGGTTCCGGCCATGCTTGATCTCTCCCTAGAGCATGATGCCGAAAAGTGTGAAGCGGCTTTCGAACGACATCATGTTCTATCCCTTGGATTTAGAGACGGATTCAGATTTCAGGTCCATTGGACCTGAAATCATCCGGCTCCAGGCGATGGTTTTCAGGCCACCTTCGCCTGTCTTGCGGCGTCGCGCAACGGGAGAATCCGGAGCATGATCCCGAAAAGTGGGGATCGGTTTTCGGAAAAGATCATGCGCAAACCAGAACAGAAGGCGGCCGCCGGCCGCCTGAAACGATCAGACGACGACGACCGGGTTCTTCTTCGAAACGCGGCTGTAGAGGTCGATGATGTCCTGGTTGATCAGGCGCACGCAGCCCGACGACATCGCCTGGCCGATGCTCCACCACTCGGGCGAGCCGTGGATACGGTAGCCCGTATCCTTGCCGTCCTGGTAGATGTAGAGCGCGCGGGCGCCGAGCGGATTGGTGAGGCCGCCGGGCTGGCCGCCCTGCCACTTCACCAGTTCCGGCTTGCGGACGATCATTTCGGACGGTGGCGTCCAGGTCGGCCATTCCCGGCCGTACTGGATGTTGGCGCGGCCCGACCAGCGAAAACCGTCCTTGCCGATGCCGACGCCGTAGCGGATGGCGTCACCGCCAGTCTGGACGAGATAGAGCTTACGCTCCTGCAGGCGCACGACGATGGTGCCGGGTGCCTCGCCGGTCGGATCGACGACGATCTGGCGGCGGAATTCCGGCTTGACCTTCAGGTAAGGCACCTCAGGCACGTTGAAGCCGCCATCGGTCAAACCAGCATACATGACGTCGGGGCTGGTGATGTTCTTGTCGACACTGATCGCGGGGCGGATCGGCCGCACCGAGCCGGTGACCGTATCGTCGAGCTGAAGTGCCGGCAGGTCGCCGCCCGAGGTCGAGCATCCGGCGACGCTGAGCAAAGCCATTGCGCCTGCGCCAGACAAAATGGCGCGGCGGGAGAGAAGAATATCGGTTTCGATCGCCTCGCCGTTTCGTGATGGCGTCGGACCTTGCGGCAACTCACGCATATACCCAACCCTACGCTGACGGCGGGAAGCACGGTCCGGCCGATGTCAGGCATTTTCATCATTCATGGTTGATAAAGCGTGAATGCCTTGCGCCATCTGCATTTGCGCGCTGGTCGGCCGAGTATGGTTAGGCCCGGCGGGCCACCAACCGAGAGGTCCTGCACAAAAAGACCTGGGTCGGGTCATAATCACGACGCCGGCCGTTCCTAGGTTTCCAGGCGATCAGCGAGGGGCCTTCATGTGCAAGACGTTAAAAACCGATATTAAGCTTTTTGCCGCTGCCATTGTCGCGACGGCGTTGGTTCTCGGTGCCAATGTCAGCCTGGCCGATATCGTGAGCACGCTGGGCGTCGCGAACTGACGCCGACCTGCCGTTGGCGCAATTGATGGCGCGGCAATCCCAGGAAAATCGCATGGCGGTTTTGCGCCCGTATTTTGCGTAAAAACAAAAAGCAGGCCTCTTTACATTCTCCCTGGGCTCAGGATTTATCCTTTTCTTTAACCCATGGGAGACAGACATGTCCTTCGAAAACTGGGCCGCTTTCGCCGCCGCGTCGACCATCCTCCTCATCATTCCGGGTCCGACCATCCTTCTGGTCGTATCCTATGCGCTGGGTCAGGGTTGGCGCACCGCCCTGCCGATGGCCGTTGGCGTGGCGCTGGGTGACTTCACGGCCATGACCTTGTCGATGCTGGGCATTGGCGCCCTGCTGGCGGCTTCGGCCGGTGTCTTCACCGTCCTGAAGCTGATCGGCGCCGGCTACCTGATCTATCTCGGAGTGAAACTGTTCCGCGCCGGCGGTTCGCTGAAGGCCGAGCCACGCACGGACGCGGTGTCTTCCGCAAGGATGTTGGCGCATGCCTGGCTGGTCACCGCGCTCAACCCGAAAAGCATCACCTTCTTCGTCGCCTTCCTGCCGCAGTTCCTCGACCGGCATGCTGACTTCTGGCCGCAGATGCTGATCTTCGAGACGACCTTCCTGGCGCTCGCCTTCACCAATGCGTTTGGCTATGCGCTGATCGCTTCGCGGGCGCGCACCCTCGTGCGCAACCCCAGGGCGATCCGCATCTTCAACCGCACCGGCGGCACCCTGCTCGTCGGCGCCGGCATCGCGACTGTCGTGATGCGTTCGGGCAATTAGAGCAATTCCAGGAAAAGTGAGAGACGGTTTTCCGTCCGGATGCTCGGCCACGAGCGGACCGGCCCCATAGACCGGCACCTCGACATCGCGCATGGTTGGCGCGCTTGTGTGCCATGCTTTAAGATCGCCTGGACAGAGCGTGCCGTATCCAGCCGACCGAAGGGTTTCGCATGGCGATCAGGGATGCATTCGGCCTGGCATTTTCGGGCGCGACGGAAGCGGGGTTCACGCCCTACAGCCAGGCCGTACGCCAATTGCAATGCTTCATCGGCGATCCGGTGGCCGCCGTCGATCGCGCCATCGCGAAGGATCCCGGTTTCGTCATGGCGCATGTCTTCAAGGGCTATCTCTTTGCCCTTGCCACCGAGCGGGAGGCGATGGCGGTGGCAAGGGCCTGCCACCAGGTGGCGCTGCCGCTTGCCGCGACAGAACGCGAGCAGGCGCATGTCTCGGCCCTCGGTCGCCTCGCCAACGGGCGCTGGCACGAGGCCGGCGGCATTCTCGAGGGCATCGCCATCGACTTCCCGCTCGACGCCGTGGCTCTGCAGGTCGGGCACCAGATCGACTTCTTCACCGGCAATGCCCGCATGCTGCGCGATCGCATCGCGCGCGCCTTGCCCTCATGGCAAACCGACATGCCTGGCTACCACGCCATCCTCGGCATGCAGGCCTTCGGGCTGGAGGAGATGGGAGAGTATGCACCGGCCGAAAAGCTTGGCCGCGCGGCGGTCGAGATGGAGCCGCGCGACGGCTGGGCGCAGCACGCCGTGGCGCATGTCATGGAAATGCAAAGCCGGCAAAGGGATGGGATCGCCTGGATGCGCGCCAATCCGGAAGCATGGACAAGAGAGAGCTTCCTCAAGGTGCACAATTGGTGGCACCTGGCGCTGTTCCACTATGATCTCGGCGATACCGACGAGGTGCTGGCGCTCTATGACGGCCCTATCTACGGCGCGCGATCGACGCTGGCGCTCAACATGGTCGATGCCTCGGCGATCCTGTGGCGGCTTCACCTCGGCGGCGTCGATGTCGGTGACCGCTGGGTAGCCCTTGCGGCCAATTGGGCTCCCAAGGCCGGTGCCGGCAACTATGCCTTCAACGACGCCCACGCGATGATGGCCTTTGTCGGCGCCGGGCTCGACGCGCAGGCCCGGACCCTGCTCGAGGCGCAGCGCGAGGCCATGGCCGGCAATGACGACAACGCCGCGTTCACCCGGGATGTCGGCCATCCCCTGACGCTCGCCATCAAGGCGTTTGGCGAAGGCAACTACACCGAAGCCATGCGCCTGATCCGGCCGATCCGGGCGATCGCCAACCGTTTCGGCGGCAGCCACGCGCAGCGCGACGTCATCGACCTGACGCTGATCGAAGCGGCGCTGAGGGCCGGTGACGGCACGCTCGCCAGGGCCCTCACGGCCGAGCGTTCGATGGCGCGGCCGGACAGTCCGTTGGCGGCGCTGTTTTCGCGACGCGCGGCCGATTTGTCAGGGAATTGACCCGAAGCGGATCTTGCCTTAGAAACTGGCTCGGCCAGATTTTTTCGAGTTCCGAAAAAAATATTGGTGGGAGGAAAACATGTATCTCGGCCTCGACCTGGGCACGTCGGGCGTCAAGGCGCTGCTGATCGATGCCGGACAGACCGTCATCGGCTCCGGCCATGGTTCACTTGACGTCTCGCGGCCGCATCCCGGCTGGTCCGAGCAGGACCCTGCCCACTGGATACGCGCCTGCGAAGATGCGATTGCCGAACTCAGGGCATCCCACCCCAAGCAACTCGCGGCGGTTAAAGGCATAGGCCTGTCCGGCCAGATGCATGGCGCGACCTTGCTCGATGCTGCCGACAAGGTGCTGCGCCCCTGCATCCTGTGGAATGACACGCGCAGCCATATCGAGGCGGCCGCGCTCGACGCCGATCCGCGCTTCCGCAAGCTCACCGGCAACATCGTTTTCCCCGGCTTCACCGCGCCGAAACTCGCCTGGGTGAAGAACAACGAGCCCGCCGTCTTCGCCAAAGTGGCGAAGGTGCTGCTGCCGAAGGATTTCCTGCGGCTTTGGCTCTCCGGCGAGCACATTTCGGAAATGTCGGATTCGGCCGGCACGTCCTGGCTCGATGTCGGCAAGCGCCACTGGTCCGCCGATCTGCTCGCGGCCACATCGCTCGACGAGAAGCACATGCCGTCTCTGGTCGAGGGAACCGGGAAGGCCGGTGCGCTGCGCGCCGAACTGGCATCGAAATGGGGCATCGAGTCGGGTATCCCGATTGCCGGCGGCGCCGGCGACAATGCGGCTTCCGCTTGCGGCATGGGCACGGTCGGTCCTGGCCATGCCTTCGTCTCGCTCGGAACGTCCGGCGTGCTGTTTGCCGCCAACGCGTCTTATCTGCCCAACCCGGCGAGCGCGGTCCATACCTTCTGCCATGCCCTGCCAAACACCTGGCACCAGATGGGCGTGATCCTGTCGGCGACCGATTCGCTCAACTGGCTGTCGGAGATTACCGGCAGAGGCGCCGGCGAGTTGACATCGGAACTCGGCGACACGCTGAAGGCGCCGAGCGGCGTGTCCTTCCTGCCCTATCTCTCGGGCGAGCGCACGCCGCACAATGATTCCGCCATTCGCGGCTCGTTCACCGGGCTGGCTCATCAATTGAGCCGCGCCGTTCTCACCCAGGCGGTGCTCGAAGGGGTCGCCTTCGCCTTCCGCGACAGCCTCGAAGCGTTGAAGAAAGCCGGCACCACCCTGACGCGGGTGACGGCGATCGGCGGCGGCTCGCGCTCGCGCTATTGGCTGAAAGCGATCGCCACCGCGCTGCAGGTGCCGGTGGATATTCCGGCTGACGGCGATTTCGGCGCCGCCTTTGGTGCGGCTCGGCTTGGCCTGATCGCGGCGACTGGCGCCGATCCGCTGGCCGTATGCTCCGCGCCGAGGACAGATGCCACGATCGAGCCGGATTCCGCGCTCGGCGGCGCCTACGCGGACGCCTATCATCGTTACCGCGCGCTCTATCCGGCGATCAAGGCCGTAACCGCGTGAGCCGGGGCCTGGCCCACAACCCGTTTCCGGGCGTCGGCGCTGCCCCTCACCTGCCTGCCGGCATCCTCTCCCCGTATAG
>NZ_VFUZ01000043.1 GCF_006658505.1 Mesorhizobium sp. B2-4-15 | reverse complement strand
AGTCGCGGCTTTGGGAGGCTTGGTTCCTCGCCCCCACAAAGTGGGGGAGAGGTGGCCGCGCAGCGGACGGAGAGGGGCCGGCGCTGCCGTATGCGATTGCACTGCCCTTTGGCCGGAGAGATTTCACGCGCAAGATGATGCGGTCAAGGCCCCTGTTTGTCACCGCCCGCAGCCGTTGGCGCCGCCGATGAGAATGTCATCGTCGACAGCGCTGCACTCATTGCTCTATTGATTGATCTCGGGCTCGACGAGCTTTGCCAGGTTCCGGAGCGATTCCTGCCAGCCGAGATAGCAGGCCTCGACCGGGATGACGTCCGGAATGCCGGCCTGGGTGATGTCGATCTCGGTGCCGACCGAGACTTTCTTCAGGATCACCGTGACCTGCATCTCGCCGGGCAGGTTGGGATCGTCGAACCTGTCGGTGTAGCGCAGGCGCTCGCCGGGAACGAGTTCGAGATACTCGCCGCCGAAGGAATGGCTGCCGCCGGCGGTGAAGTTGCGGAAGGCCATCTTGAACGTGCCGCCGACCTTTGCCTCGAGATGATCGACCGTGCAGGTGAAGCCGTTCGGCGGCAGCCATTTCGTCAGCGCATCGGCCTCGACAAAGGCGCGATAGACCTTTTCCGGGCTGGTGGTCAGAACACGGTGCAGACGTACGGTGCCGGGCATATTCTTTCCTTTCATCATTGCTGTTCGACGCCCCAAGGACGAGCCGCGCCTTGCCAATCCGACACAGGCGCCCGAATTTTTTAGGGCCCCGTCCGGGGCATGTCCAATTGGCGCAGCCCTGGACTTACGCCGGTTCAGGTGGATTTGGGACTGCATTTTGCGGCGTGTGGCCCATCGTCGCGAATGACGAAGCGGATGGTCATTGTGAGGAGACAGTTTATAACGGTCGGCGAGATCGCGACAATCAAGGGGAGACGATGCGTTACATACGTCCGCTTTCAATCGAAGATGCCGTTGGCCAATTGGCCGGAGCGGCGGGGCCGGCGGCCATTCTCGCCGGCGGCAGCGACCTTCTGGTGAGGATGAAGGGCGGCTTCATCGAGCCCGAGCTGATCGTCGACATCAAGGGGATCGCCGGCCTGAGCGATATCCGCGAAACGGCCGACGGCTTCAGCATCGGCGCCGCGGTTCCCTGCGCCGTGCTCGGCGAGAGCGCCGTGCTGAAGAAGGCATGGCCCGGCGTCGTCGAAGCGGCGAAGCTGATCGGCTCGAAGCAGGTGCAGGGACGCTGCACCATGACGGGCAATCTGTGCAACGCCTCGCCGGCGGCCGACAGCGTTCCGGCGCTCGTCGCGGCCGGCGCCCGGGCGGTCATTGCCGGACCCGGAGGCAGGCGCACGATCGCGGTCGAAGCCGTGCCGGTCGGGCCGGGCAAGACCTCGCTCGCCAAGGGCGAGATCATCGAGGCGATCCTGCTCGACAAGCGCGCGCCGCATTCGGGCGATGCGTATCTGCGGTTCATTCCGCGCACGGAGATGGACATCGCCGTGGTCAGCGCCGGCGTGAACCTGACGATCGACGAGCACGGCGTCGTCAAATCAGCCCGCGTGGCGATCGGCGCCGCCGCACCCACCGTGCTGCTGGTCGAAGAGGCCGCAGAGGCCCTTGTCGGCAGGAAGCTCGACGAAGCGGCACTCGAGCGGCTGGCCAAGGTCTGCTCCGGCGCCTGCCGCCCCATCGACGACAAGAGGGGCACGATCGAATTCAGACGGAAGGTTGCGGGCGTGCTGGCCAAACGGGCCGCCACTTCGGCCTATATGCGTGCAGGAGGCAAATGATGGCTGGCATAGCAGTTTCAACGACCATCAACGGCGATGCCATCGAATATCTCTGCCAGCCCGACGAGACGCTGCTGGACGTGCTGCGCGACCGGCTCGGCCTGACCGGCGCCAAGGAAGGCTGCGGCACCGGCGATTGCGGCGCCTGCAGCGTCATCCTCGACAATCGGCTGGTGTGCTCGTGCCTGGTGCTGGGCGCTGAAGCCGAGGGCCGGCGCATCGATACTGTCGAGGGCATGGCGCATGGCGATCAGCTGCATCCCTTGCAGCAGAAGTTCCTCGAGCACGCGGCGCTGCAATGCGGCATCTGCACGCCGGGCTTCCTGATCGCGGCCAAGGACCTGCTCGCCAAGAACCCCGACCCGACCGAGGAGGAAATCCGCTTCGGCCTGGCCGGCAATCTCTGCCGCTGCACCGGCTATGACAAGATCGTGCGCGCCGTACAGGACGCGGCCAGCGTGATGAAGGGAGCCTGACAATGAATTTCGATCCGCGTTATTCGGGGCGCAGTTTCAAATCCGTCGGCACGCGCCCCATCCGCCCCGACGGCGTCGACAAGGTGACGGGCCGCGCCCGCTACGGCGCCGACTTCAACATGGCCGGCCAGCTGGTCGGGCGCATCCTGCGCAGCCCGCACGCGCATGCCAAAATCCGCAAGATCGACACCTCCAAGGCCGAGAAGCTGAACGGCGTGAAGGCGGTGATCACCGCCGCCGACCTGCCCGATCTCACCGATGGCGATGCCGCCATGTACGATATCCTCGACAATTGCATGGCGCGCACCAAGGCGCTCTATGACGGCCATGCGGTGGCCGCGGTCGCCGCTGTCGATGCCCGCACGGCAAGGCAGGCGCTGAAGCTGATCGAGGTCGACTACGAGCCGCTGCCGCATGTCACCGATGTCGACGAGGCGATGGCGCATCACGCGCCGCTGATCAACGACACGATCTTCACCGAGGGGCTGGAGGAGAAGTCGGTCAAGCCGTCCAACGTCACCAAGCGCAGCCAGTTCGGCCATGGCGACGTGCATGAGGGTTTCGGGCACGCCGACTTCATCGTCGAGCGCTCGTTCAAGACCGAACAGACGCACCAGGGCTATATCGAGCCCCATGCCTGCGTGGCGAGCGTCAGCTCCGACGGCACCGCGGACCTGTGGGTCTGCACGCAGGGGCACTTCGTCTACCGCCAGCACTGCGCGCAGCTGCTCGGCATGGAAGCCTCGAAGCTGCGCGTCACCTCGTCGGAGATCGGCGGCGGCTTCGGCGGCAAGACCCATGTCTGGGCCGAGCCGGTGGCGCTGGCTTTGTCGCGCAAGGCCGGACGGCCGGTGAAGCTGGTGATGACGCGCGACGAGGTGTTCCGCGCCTCGGGCCCGACCAGCGCCACCTCGATCGACGTCAAGATCGGCGCCCGCAAGGATGGCACCATCACCGCGGCGGAAGCGACGCTGCGCTACACCAGCGGCCCCTATGCCGGCAGCTGGGCCGAGGTCGGCGCCATGACGGCGTTCGCCTGCTACAAGCTCGATAACGTCAAGACGGTGGGCTACGAAGTGCTGGTCAACCGGCCCAAGACCGCGGCCTATCGCGCGCCGTCCGCCCCCATGGCGGCCTTTGCCGTGGAAAGCGCCGTCGACGAGCTGGCCAAGGAGATCGGCATCGACCCGGTCGAGTTCCGCATCAGGAACGCCGCCCAGGAAGGCACGCGCTCCTCCTACGGCCCGGTCTACGGCCCGATCGGCATCGGCCCAACGCTGGAAGCGGCCAAGCACCATGCGCACATGAAGGCGCCGCTCAAGGAGAACCAGGGGCGCGGCATGGCCTGCGGCTTCTGGTTCAATTTCGGCGGCCAGACCTGCACCGACTTGAACATCGGGATGGACGGTTCGGTGTCGCTCGCCGTCGGCACTGTCGATGTGGGTGGCTCCCGCGCATCGCTGTCGCTGGTGGCGGCGGAAGAGCTCGGCATCGACTACAGCCAGGTCAAGGCCATCGTCGCCGACACCTCCAGTCTTGGTTATAACGACATGACCGATGGCAGCCGTGGCACGTTCTCCTCCTCCATGGCGACGATCTCGGCCGCCCGCAACGCGATCAGGATCCTGCGCGAGCGCGCCGCGCAGATGTGGGACGTCCCGGTCGACGACGTCGTCTGGGAAAAGGGCCACGCGCTGGCCAAGGGCGAGAAATACGGCAACCTCGCCGCGCTCTCGCTGAAGGAGATCGCTGCCCAGTCCGGCAAGACCGGCGGGCCGATCGCCGGCCATAGCGAGCTCGTCGCCGACGGCGCCGGCGTGTCCTTCGCCACTCATATCTGCGACGTCGAGGTGGACCCCGAGACGGGCGCCACCAGGGTCATCCGCTACACGGTGGTGCAGGATGCCGGCAAGGCGGTGCACCCGACCTATGTCGAGGGCCAGTACCAGGGCGGTGCCGCGCAAGGCATAGGCTGGGCGCTCAACGAGGAGTATATCTACGGCAAGGACGGGCGGCTGCAGAATGCCGGCTTCCTCGACTACCGCATCCCGGTGTGCTCCGACCTGCCGATGATCGACACGCAGATCCTGGAAATCCCCAACCCCAACCACCCCTATGGCGTGCGCGGCGTCGGCGAGACCTCGATCGTGCCGCCGCTGGCGGCGATCGCCAACGCGGTGTCGAACGCGGCCGGCGTGCGCATGACCCACATCCCGATGTCGCCCCCGCGCATCCTGGCGGCGATCGAGGCGGAACGGGAAGGCTGAGATATCCAACGCTGAGGTTAAGGTGTGTTGAGATTCAAGTCAGGACGAGTCGAGAACGACGGCTTGCGAGAACCGGAGCGGAGCGTACTTTTCGTACGTGAGCACCGGAAGCGCAGGAAGCCTTCGTTCGCAGGCCGGCCTCACTTGAATATCGGTACACCTTAAGCGATGGTCGAAGTCACGCTTTGGGGCGCGCTCGGCCAACTCGCCGGCGGCAAGAGCAAGGTCGAGGTAGAGGCCAAGGACATTAGGGAACTGTTCAGGAAACTGGCTGAACAGTACCCCGGCTTCGAGCCGTGGATCGATCGCGGGATTGCCGTGGCGATCGACGGGGTGATCTATCGGGATACGTGGAACAAGAAGCTGCCGCCGGGGGCGGAGATTTTTCTGCTGCCGAGGTTGGCTGGGGGGTGAGGGGGGGCGGATCACGACTTCGAGGTCAAAGGGCTGGCTGTCCGAAGAACCAGTCGTTCTCCGAAGCCTGCTTCTGATCAACTTCGCTCGCGCGCGCAAGCGAATGCAGCCTCGCGCCGATGAGTTGAGCTGCGTTGATTGGCTTGCATAAATCAACATTTGCTTGTTGGGGTAAGTGGTTGGGCGATTACTCCGCCCCGCATGCTCTGGCCGGGTTTTTCGCTTCCACTTGGACAAAATTTTCGCCCGGGCGCCGGTCAATTGCCACCCCGCTCTCGGTCCGCTATCCATCAACATAGGAAGTGGCCGATTGGGTCGCCGGACTAGGACAACATGATTGAACGCCAGATCTCTCACGCAAGCGTCGCAGCTCCGCGAAACGAGAGCGACACTACCCGTGGGTTTGTCGCCCGTCTGTGGTCGCTCTGCAATATTCTTCGGGGTGATGGCGTCGGCTACAACCAGTATATCTCCGAGCTGACCTATTTACTTTTTCTTAAACTGGCTGAGGAGACCGGGGCTGAGTCCCTGCTGCCAGAGGACTACCGCTGGTCGGAACTGGTCCGCTACGACGGCCCCAATCTGCTAGGATTTTACCAGGAGTTCCTTACTCACTTAGGTGCTGCGGCTAAGTCTGACCTTGTCCGCTCTATCTACACCTTCCCGACCACCGTCTTCTCCCATTCCGAGAATCTGAAGGCTGTGATCACCGGGATCGACGCTTTGAACTGGCACTCTCTTACCGCAGACGCGATTGGGGTGGTCTACGAGGGTCTGTTGGCGAAGAACTCCGAGGACACCCGCTCAGGTGCCGGCCAATATTTTACGCCGCGCGCGCTTGTGGACAGCATGGTTGCTTGCATGCGGCCCGACCTGGGAGAGCTCATCCAAGACCCGTCGGTTGGGACGGGTGGTTTCTTGATCAGCGCCGACCACTTCATTCGCGACAAGCGCGGCGATGACGCCTACCAGGCTGACCCGCCCCGATACGAAGGTATGGAAATTGAACGGGGTACCCACCGCCTCTGTCTGATGAATGCCTTCCTGCACAGCATGCGAGCGAACGTCCATCTGGGCGACACTCTGACGGCCGACGCAGAAAAGCTCTGCAAGGCTGACGTGGTGCTCGCCAATCCGCCCTTCGGTACCCGCGCTGCGGGGATGAGAAGCGCGCGCGAGGACATAGCGCACACATCGTCGAACCGCCAACTGCAGTTCCTCCAGCACATTTACCGCGCCCTTCGTCCAAATGGCCGAGCGGCCGTCGTGGTGCCTGACAATGTCCTATTCGAAGGTGGATTGGCCCGGAAGGTTCGGGAGGAACTGACCGAGCTTTGTAACCTCCAGATGGTGCTGAAACTGCCCGTTGGGATTTTCTACGCGCAGAACGTCAGCACGCACGTTCTCTACTTCCAGCGCGTCGACACCGTGGGCCCGGGAACACAGCAAGTCTGGCTCTACGACCTGAGAAGTGGCATGCCCCGATTCAACAAGCGTCGACCACTGGCCCGACATGACTTGCAGGGGTTCGAACGTGCCTTCGAACACGTTCGTGACGGCGGCGAGCCCGATGGCGTGGGTGATGATAGGCTTAGACGATTCACGCGGGCTCAGCTCGTAGAACATCTGGATGAGGTCGCGACCGGTTGGCTCGACGCGGGCGGTGATATCGCTGCGGATATCGCGCCGGAGGATGTCCACGACGCCCTTCACCGGATGCTGACGTCGCTGAACTGGATATCCGGAGAGCTTGGAGAGGTGATAGAGGCGCTCGCGTCCGGGCAGGGCATCAAGCTCAAACGCCAGAAGCTTTAATGACCGAGCTGCCAGACAATTGGGCCCTTACAACGCTCGGTGCGTTCAGCGACCTCGTCAACGGCCGAGCATTCAGGCCATCGGACTGGTCGAATGTAGGTCTGCCTATTATCCGCATCCAGAACTTACGGAATCCTGACGCCCCGTTCAACCGATTTGCGGGTGAGACGGACGAACGCCATCGAGTGTGTGACGGCGATTTGCTTTTTGCTTGGTCTGGCACCCCGGGGACATCGTTCCAAGCGCACATCTGGTCGGGCGGCGAAGCTGTCCTGAACCAGCACATCTTCAAAGTAATCTTCGACCCGAATGTCGCCAACGCCCAGTTTCTAAAGGTCGCGATTAATGCCCACCTACCGGTCTTAGTGAAGCAGGCCAAGGGTGGAGCTGGCCTCAAACATTTGACCCGATCCATCGTGGAAGGGATACCCATTCCGTTGCCGCCTCGCTCGGAACAGGATCGCATCGTGGCGGCGTTAACCAATACCGCAGGTCGTATGGCAGTGGTAGAACTCGAGCTCTTGGCGTTGACCGAACGCATCCCTTACGTCGAGCGACAGGTACTAGTCGGAGTTGTCACAGGCAGCCTACTACGAACGCATCACGACCGTGCAACTCCGCCCCTAGTCGCCGCTGGCGAAACCAGTCATGCACGCATCCAAGACGTGGGTGAGCTCCAAATAGGTCGCCAGCGCTCACCGGATGTGCACCAGGGCCCCTCAATGCGACCATATCTACGGGTCGCTAATGTGCTGGACGACAGCATCGACGCTACCGACGTCATGAAGATGAATTTCGAGGACGCGGAATTCGAGCGATATCGCCTGCTACCAGGCGACATCCTTCTCAATGAAGGACAGAGCCTGGAACTAGCCGGTCGCGCTGCGATGTATCGAGGCGAACCAGGAGAAATCGGCTTCACCAATACGCTGATCCGGTTTCGGGCGGGACCTCTGGTTGACCCAGAATACGCGCTGCTCGTCTTCCGCGCCTATCAGCACTTGGGTCGGTTCCGCGAGATTGCCAGAATTACAACCAACTTGGCGCATCTCGGGCTGCGCCGGTTCGCAGGGCTCGACTTTCCGCTTCGCCCTTTCGCTGAGCAGCAGCATATTGCCAGAATCGCAAGGGGCCTGATCTCCAGAATCAGGCATTGCGCGGACGTCTTGACCCATTTGAGAACCGAAGCCCGGGATTTGATCGAGACGTTTGAGGCGGCTGCCTTGGCCGGAGGCCTTTCGCAACAGTCGGAATCTGAGGTCCCCCCCGCGATCGCGCGCCCGCTGAAAAATAATCAAAGTGAGCCGCAGGCAGTAAAATTGTCGCGACCGCGCGTCGTGAAAGATAGGAGGAAAAAGGATATGCCGACGACTACCCTAGTCGAAGCCCTCGCCCAGGCCGAGCGGCCTCTTGACGGACAGGCGCTATTCAGCGCCGCCGGCTATCCGGACGACGCCTCGGTGCTGCTGGTCGAACAGTTCTTTTTGGAGCTCAGGAAGGCGTTGGCGGAAGGAAGTATCCGGCGCACAACGACGGACGGCGAACGCTTTACAATGATGGAGCCTGGCCGATGAAGGTTGATTTCCTCGAAATCCGGTCTCGGTTTAAGAATCTTGAGGGCGTCTTCATCGACTTCGATCAGACCAATCTCATGACGGTCGTCGTCGGTCGCAACGGTTCCGGCAAGTCGAACGTCTTGGAGGCGCTGGTTTCGATCTTTCGCAACCTTGATTTGGGCGATCCGCCACCTTTCTCTTATCGTCTAGTCTACCGGCTCGGGACCGGAGAATCCACGGTCTGGGTCAGCATCGACGCCGATCCCGGTCGTAAGCCCGCCGATCAGTATGTCGCCCGCCATGCGCGGACGCTTAGCGCACTCGAGGCTGGGGGCAAGGCGATTAAGAAGCCCCGCCTCCATCGCGCGCGCGATGGCCGAGCGGAGTTCTTGCCCAAATATCTGTTCGCATACTATTCCGGCCCGAGCGACCGACTTGAGGATTATTTTCGCCGTCACCGCACGGATTTTTATCGTCGCCTGCTCCGAAATCAGGTCGACTTGGCTGGGGACATCAGGCCGCTATTCTACGCTAAGCCGATCCATAGCCAGTTTGTCCTACTCGCCTTCTTTCTCAGCGAAATGGACCAAGGCGAACGAGCCTTCCTAAGGACCCACCTTGGGATCACTGGTCTGGATTCCGTCCATTTCGTGATGCGAAGGCCGAATTGGGTAAGAAAGCCGCGCGAGCGTTTCTGGGGTGCGGACGGGGTGGTCAGGGAGTTCCTTGATCGCCTTTATCCGCTGGCGCTGGCGCCGGTGCGGGTCCGGCGTCCCGAAACCACCTCGCTGACGGGTCAGGGCGTGCGGAACGAGTTTATGCATCTTTTCCTTCCCGATCTGGATAGCCTGCGAAGCTTCGCGCGCAACCTCTCCCCGGACGTCTTCTTCAAAATGTTAGAAAGCACTCTTCTCTCCGAGATCATCTCGGAGGTGCGGGTAACCGTCGGGCTGGAGTCTACCGACACTCCACTGTCGTTTCGCGAGCTCAGTGAGGGCGAACAACAACTACTGACCGTACTTGGCTTGCTCAAATTCACCGGTGGTGCCGACTCTCTGTTCCTCCTGGATGAGCCCGATACTCATCTGAACCCAGCTTGGGCGGTTAAATATCTTGGGTTCCTTCGGGACTTCGTTCCAAACCATGAGACGAGCCACCTCTTAATGGTCAGCCACCATCCACTAGCCATCGCTGAACTTGAAAAGGAGCAAATCCAGGTCATGTGGCGCGACGAGGGCGGACAGGTTCACGCGACGGAGCCGGCGTTCAGCCCACGAGGCATGGGTTACGCCGGCATCCTGACGAGCGACATGTTCGGACTGTACACTACTTTAGACGCCCCGACTGAAGACTTGATCCGCCAACGCCGCGCTCTTGCAGAGAAGGCCGAACTGGACGAGCCGGATAAGGTGCGACTGCGCGAGCTTGATCAAGAGCTCGCGCTCCTAGGCTTTTCCTCCCGTCATTGGGACGGAGACTATCAGCAATATCTACAGATACGCAGCGAGATCGAGGCCGAGCACGAGCGCCACTCCCCGCGCGAAAATCCCGAGGTCCACAAACGCCGGCGAGAAATCGCGGCTCGAATCATCCGTGACCTAATTGAGCGGGGCGACATGGAGGCCCCGGATGCGGCGCATTGAATATGATCCGGCCAAAATCGCCTATCCACCGGACTGGAAGGACAGGGCCGCGAGCCTCTTGCAGCAGCTAACGGACGCCGCGGATATCGCGACGCGACAGAAGATCCTTGGTGACGCTAACAATCGGATTTGGGCCGAGTTGAAGCTCGAACTGCGCAAGCTTTCCCAAGGCAAGTGCTGGTACACCGAAGCACTTCAGGCCGGCACGGATGTCGACGTTGACCATTATCGACCGAAGGGCCGCGTGGCCGAGCTGATAGCAGCTGAGCCTCCTCACCCTGGCTATTGGTGGCTCGCCTACGATCCGTCCAACTATCGCTTTAGCTGCATCGTCGCGAACCGCCGTCGCCAAGACGTCGAGGCAGGTCGGACGGGAGGTAAAGCCGATCACTTCCCAATCCAGCACGAGGTCGATCGCGCCTATGTTGAGAATGTGGATTACAGTGCCGAGAAGCCACTGCTCATCGACCCCTGTGTCGCGCACGAGCCGGACCTTATCACCTTCAAGGAAGACGGCGAAGCCATGCCTCGTTTCTCAGCAGATCAAGACTACAAGCACCGCAAGGCGGCGAAGTCGATCGAGCTATACAGCATCAATCATTCGGACTTCGTCAAGGCCCGGCTTGAGCTTCGGGATCGCATCGAGAAGCTCAAGAAGGATGCGAAGCGGTTCTTCGCCAAGCTCGAGACGGGCGACGCGGATCATGAGAGCGGTTACGCAAGTACGATCGCAGAATTGGCCCGGCTACGCTCTGCGTCGGCCCCGTTTTCAGCTTTCTGTGCTGCAACTATCGAGCCTTCCTCACACGAGGATTATCTATTCCCCTTGCGACATGCCTAGGATCCCTCTGCGCCGGAGGGAGTGCCGGACGTCAACGGCGATGTCTTAAGAGAGGCCTCCTAAGAGAGGCCTCCTAAGAGAGGCCTCCTAAGAGAGGCCTCCTAAGAGAGGCGCGTTCCAGCGCGAAATTAGCGCGGCGTCTCCGAGAGGCGCACGCGGAAACGTTCCGCAGGCGCAGCCATGCGGCGCCGTTCGATTTCCCTCGACGCCGGACCCAAAGCCGCTTCGCGTCCTCCGCAACCGCCCTACGCTCTCCGAGCCACCTGGGCGCGGCCATATGCAAGTGCCGCCACCGCCAGATCCCCCACAGCCAGCCCCCGGAACACGAACGCCGTCGTCTCGCCCGCGCTCTGCCTTCCCGCAAAATCACCGCACACCAACCCCATCAAGTCGCCCACCACCAAAGCGGGGTCGATCATGGGGTTGGGCATGCTTTTCTCCTGCTCCAGGTCGTCGACGATGATGCGGTCGAAGCGGGGCATGGTCTGTCGCAGCCAGGGCAGGGCCTGGTCGGTCATCACGGTGAAGCTGCCCGGCTTCAGCCAGTTGGCGTCGAGGACGGGGGCGGGTCTGGGCACCAGGGGGACCGACGTCACCACCATGTCGGCGCCTTCGATCGCGGCCCTTGCGGTGTCGCATGGCACGGCCCGCAGCCCGCGCGACTGTGCCATTTGGCAGAGCGCGTCGCGGTTGGCGGTGCCGCGGCCGAAGGCGCGGATTTCGCGCAAGGGGAAGAGGTCGGCGAAGGCTTCGAGGTGGCCGCGCGCCTGCACGCCGCAGCCGATGAAGGCGATGGATGACGCCTCGCTTGCCGCCATGCGCCTGGCGGCGACCGCGCTCAAGGCGGCCGTGCGTTTCTCCGTCACCCAATTGCCGTCGACCAGGGCGAGCGGCAGGCCGGTCTCGGCGTCGAGCAGCGTGATCAGCGCGTTGATCGTGGGGAGGTCGCGCCCGGCATTGCGGGGATTGACCACCAGCGACTTGGTGGCCAGCACGGGCGGATTGGAGGCGACGCCGAGCGTCGCCATGATGTAGCGGTCGTCGCCCGGCAGCACGACCGCCTTCGGCGCGCACCAGACTTCGCCGCGCCTCTGGCCGACGATCTGGCGTTCGATCTCGTCGACCATTTCAGACGTCGGGATCTCCAGGCTATCGAGATACGCCGAGGACAGATAGGGCAGCGTCTCGGCTTCTATTGCTTGAGTGTTCATGCGGTCATTTTCCAATGCGGGTCGGCAAACTACCAAGCGGGTGGCAAACCGCATAGGGTGGGGCGCTTTCTCAGTGTCGCGGCCTCTAATTTGTGGGCAAGCAATCGCCTATGGCCGATGCTTTCGCCCTACGAGTATCTTCCCCACAAGGGGCAGGGCAATCGCAATAGGAGGCCGAGGCTTTCGCCCTACGAGTACCCCCACCCCAACCCCTCCCCACAAGGGGGAGGGGGACTCTCGTTGACGCTGACCCGTGGCAAATTGTGCATGTTTTGGACGTCAATGAAGGAAGTAGGGGTGCGCGCGGCAGCTTCCCTCCCCTTTGTGGGGAGGGTTAGGGTGGGGGTCCCCTTCGCAAGAATCCATTTTGCCATAGCCATGACTTTGCGAGGGCCAGGCAACACCGGCCCTCAAGCCACCGCCGTTCAACGGCGAGCACAGTTGCGGGCCTCGCCCTATCGCGCCGCCGCTCAGGCCGCGCTGCCGCTTTGGGGCTTGCGGCGGGAGGCCGGATCGAGGAGGGCTTGCGCGAGCGAATTGCTGGAGCGGGCTGCCTGGAAGGCCAGCGCCTCGGGCGCGGGCAGGGCCGGCGAGAAGAGAAAGCCTTGCGCCACCATGCAGTCGAGCGAGCGCAGGATCAGGCGGTCGGCGTCGGTCTCGACGCCCTCGGCCATGACCTCTATGCCCAGCGCGCGGCCGAGATCGACGACCGTCCTGACCAGCGCCTGATCCTCCACGGATTTGGCGAGGTCGCGCACGAAATGCTTGTCGATCTTGATCTTGCGGATCCGGCTGTCCTTCAGCGCGACCAGCGTCGAAAAGCCGGTGCCGAAATCGTCGAGCACGATCGATATGCCGGCATCGGCGAGGCGGCCGACCTTTTCGTCGACCCTGTCGCGATCGACCGGCGCTTCCTCGGTGATCTCGATCTCCAGCATCGCCGCCGGCACGTTCCTCGCCTTCAACAGGTCCAGGATCATGTCGTCGACATTGCCCGCCTCGAGCTCGCGCGGCGACAGGTTCATGGCGACGCGGACATCGCGGCGGCCGGTTTTCACCAGCTCCTCGATCATGGCGCAGCAATTGCGGAACACCGTCTCCGTCAGCAGCGGCAGCAGGCCGGTCTCGCGCGCCGCGGTGACGATCTCGGGCGGCGAAATCGGCCCATGGATCGGGTGCCGCCAGCGCAGCAGCGCTTCGAACCCGACGACGGCATTGGTGTCGAGGCGCACCAGCGGCTGGAACCATGAGCAGAGCGTGCCGGCCTCGCAGGCGCCGCGCAGATCGCGCTCGATGTGATGCTTGCGTTCGAGCGCCTGGTCGAGCCCGGCATCGAAGAGACGGTGTTCGTTCCTGCCGTTGCGCTTGGCCGCGTAGAGGGCGAAATCGGCCTTCAGCAGCATTTCCGTCAAGCGCGGCCTGTCCGAAACATAGATGCCGATCGACGCGCCGACACGCACCGAGTTCAACGCCGGATCGGGTTGCGCGATCGCCGCGATGAGCGTGGAGGCAAGCGCGTCGGTCGCGGGCGCGGATTGGCCGGCGGGGAAGAGCAGCACGAATTCGTCGCCGCCGATGCGCGCGATCGTGGCGCCTTGCGGGGCATGGGTCTCAATGCGGCGCGCGACCTTGACCAGCAGATTGTCGCCGATGTTGTGGCCATAGGTGTCGTTGACGGATTTGAAGCCGTCGAGGTCGATCAGCATGGCCACGAACGGACCATCGGAAAGCCCCAGCCGGCCGATCGCCTGTTCAAGCCCATACCGGTTGAGCAATTTCGTCAGCGGATCGCGCCTGGAATTGCGCTCCATCTCGGCGGCGAATTCCCTCGCCTCGTATTTGAGACGGCTGGTCTCGCGGAAGCGGGCCTGTCCGATCAGCGCGCTTCGGACCATTCCGGCGAGGAAAAGCAGGATGGTGAAGCCCAGGACGTTGTTCTCGATGCCGCCTTTGGCCAGCACGCATCCGGCGGCGGCCAGAAGCGGCAGCGTCATGAAATTGAGCGCGGCCGGGGCGTATGACGCCGAGTAGGTGACCGAGCCGGCCGAGAGGCCCGCAAGCACGATCAGGTAGAGCGGCGCCTGGGACGTGGTGTAGCCGTGCGCCAGCACGGCCAGGAAGGACCATGCGATGCCGGACACCAGAGCCAATGCGCCGTAGAGGGCAAGCCGGGCGCTGACCGGCCTCGGCCCGCTCCCGGAAATGTCGGGCTGGGCGGCGGCAAGCGCCAGGCGCGCGCAGTTGATGATGCTGATCGCCGCAAACCACAGCACCGCCGCCAGACCGCCGCCAGAAAGCATCTGCACAGCCAGGATCAGGGCCGACAGCACCATGCCGACAGGCATGGAAATGAAGATCCCTTTCCTTAGATCAGCGAACTGATCGCGGAGGATCCCCGTTGCCACGGCTTCGCTCTGCCCCTGGGGAGTGGGGCCAGCAAACCATCGCTCGTAATGCCTTGCCATGGCATGGTGGTAGGGCAGTGGAATGAAAATCGTGTTAAGGATTTCAGCGGTTTACGGTGCATTTCTCGAATAAAGGCAGACGACACGCCATTCCCGGGGGCGACAGGTGGCGAGACCGAGAATTTGCCGGGCAGCAAGCCGGATGTGCGGAGCCTTCCGGACGCGCTATTGTTCCGGCCGGTGGTCCGGGACAAGGAGGCCGCGCAGCAATGAGCCGTACGGCAACCGCGCTTTACGTCGTGGCCATGGTGGTCGTCATCGTCGGCGCCGATTTTCTGTTCCTCAGAGGCCGCTTCTGGGAACGGCTGGCCGTGAACATCGCGATCGTCTGCGTGTTCGGCGTCTTCTATCTCCTGGTGCTACGGCGCCGTTGAACCGGGCGGGCGGTGCCAGCCGGCGTTGGCAACTATCAATCGGCCGCGGGCATTGGCCGAGGGCTGCCATCTCGACGGGCCACTGACTGCTCGGGAAGCGTCGCCAGCTTGGCATTTTGCAGGCCAAATGGTTACGGCCGCCTCGTTCGCGGCGGTCTTCCCAAGCCGCATTCGGGCCAAAGCCGGATTCGGGCGCTTGCTGGAACCAATGGCGGGCCAGACTGTTTAGCCTTGACTTTGATGCTGACGTGCCGGCCGACTGGATAAGCGGCGATCTTGAGGAGCTTCATCATGAACATTTCGTCCAGGGTTCGTTCCGTCGCGGTTGCCGCGATAGCTGTTGCGGGCGTGGGCTTTGCCAGCGCCGCGCATGCCGACACCGGCACCATCCGCTTCTCCGTCTACAAGGCGGCCTTTTTCGTCGGTGGCTCCGGAGGCGAAGGCACGCTGACCTTCCATGGCCGCCGCTATCCCATCTCGATCGGCGGTGTCTCGGGCGGTCTCGCCTTCGGCGTGTCCAAGACCTATTTCCAGGGCACCGTGCGCCACATCAGGCGCGCCCGCGACGTGGCCGGGGTCTACGGCGCGGCGGGCGGCGGCGGCGCGGTGGGCAAAGGCGCCCAGGTGATCGTCATGTCCAATGACAAGGGCGCCCAGCTCGAACTCACAGGCAGGCAGGTCGGGCTGCAGGTCAACGCCGATCTCAGCGGGATGAGCATTTCGCTGAGATAGGGGCGGTTTTCCTACTTCACGACAAGAACGATTGTCGGTCGCGCAACGTCGCCGTGATGGCGGCGATGCCGTCCTCGATCTCGTGCCGGTTGGCGAGGATCGCATCGCCGCCGGCACCTTCGACGATCGATCGCAACAGATCCGCCTGGCCGACGAGCACCGCGTCCTTCTCCGCCAGGGCGGCGAGCGTTGCGGCTTCCAACCGGTAGCGCTGGGTCATGCGGTCATTCTCCGGCACCGGCTGGTGGCGGATCTGCCCTTCGAGCGCGCCGACCTCGCGGCCCAGCCGCTCGAGCGCCTGGGCGTTGGCGACGATGCCGGGATCGGGGAACGGATTGGCTCGCGAGGGCGGCTGGATGTTCTCGCGGCGGTACCGCGCCTCCGCCCCGTCGATCGCCGCCCGGGCGCGCGCCAGCAGCGAGCACGCCATCTGGCGCACCCGCTGGTCGTCCGCGCGGAGCTGGTTTTCCAGGCGGTAGAAATTGTAGCCATAGCCGTAGAACAGGTTGATCCCGACCTTGGCGAGCGGTCCGACCTCGTAGAAGCGGCTCATCTTGTCGCGCCCACCTCATCGCCAAGCGGATAGAAGCCCGTGGGCTGGCCGCCAATATTGAAGGGCACGCCGGCGGCGGCGTTGGGCGCGGAAACCAGGCCTTTGTCCGCCATGCGCAAGGCAAGGTAGTAGCGCACCGCCTCGATCGGGCTCAAGCCGATCGCCTGCAGCGAGATCAGTTCGCGCATGCGCTCGTCGCGCGGCATGATCAGCACCTTGAGGTCGTTGAGCATGATGCCGTAGACCTTGAGGAAATCGGTGAGGTGCAGCTTCACCGCCTCGCGGACATCGCTGATGCGTTCGTTGATGTGCTCCATCTTGGTGACCTGGATGATCTGGTTGATCGCCTGCTCGATGGCGGGTCCGGCGTAGTCGGCGATTTCCTTGGTATCGATCACCGCGCCCGCGAAAGGCATGTGGGTGATGAGATCGAGCGCTTCCTGCTTGCTGTCGATATGGATGTAGTAGTCGACGACATAGGACATCTCCGCCATCTCGGCGCTGGTCGCGATGCCCTCATTGCGCACCAGGAGCTTGGAACGGTTGATGTAGATGACCTCGTAGACCCAGGGCGACGAACCGCCGAAGAAACCCTGGACGACCGATCCGATCAACGGTTTGTCGGGGTCTGGAGCTGGTACTGGCCGGTCTCGTAGACGTTGAGCACCGCGCCGCGCGACTTCAGGACGCAGAAATGGTTGCTTTCGACGGTCAGCAGCGAGCCGGAAACGATACTCTCGTCGACGATCTTCATCGCCACGGTCCTGGTGCCGAGCGCGTCCGTGCCATCGCGCTGCAGCGACGTGATTACCTGCCTGGTGATCGCCATTTCAACTCCCCTCCTTGTAGGGGCGCGCGGAGCGCGTGCCCAGATCCTCGCGGCGCGCCTAGCGTGGCGAACAGAGGCCCTTGCCCCTGAATGACTGCTGAAGCCGGGCGGTTCGGTCAGTGCGCTGGCGATGGCCGGCATCACCATCGAGCAGGTACTTCGCCCGCCGCTTGTCGCGCGCCGGCGATGCCGTCCTCGTCGGCGCAACCGTCTTCCTGACCGGCTCCATCGCCCCAGCTGACCCCTGGCGGACGCCGGTCCCGGCCTTGGTCTCCCGAATGGCGCGGCTGACAGCCTGCCCGATCAACTCCTGGCCGTTCTGGCCTAGGAAGTTCGAGACCAGTCCGGCAATGTCGGCTTGCATTGCCTCACCCTGAGCGTCGCCGGCAAGGTCCAGCAATGGCGAAGCGGGGCCGCCGGCGTCGGATTGCAAGGCTCTTGCCGGGCGCCTGCTCTTGCCCAGCCGCCGCCAAAGAATGAAGGCGATGACGAGTGCAAATACAACAAACGACATTCGACCAGCCCCGCTCAGTGGTCCGCGTTGATTGCAGGATTGAAGATGATGGAGCCGGACGCCGCCCGTTCAGCGCGCCTTTGCGCCGCCCTGGAACGCTCTCATCCTCAGGCACCGACTGTCGCGCCCGAAATCCTCAGGGATCACTGGCGGCTTCCGGAGTGCCTGTCGAATCCCCCATTACCTCCCAGCAATGTGTCGACGACATTTCTTTCCCGGACATAGCTGTCCAGGAACTCTGAATGGGCAAATGCTGGCTACTTGATAGGGTAAGTCCCAGGTGGCGGCCATACACGATATCGAGAGGTATTTGCGGCAAGACAGGTAAGGCAGGCTCCGGCGTCGTGCTTGGGGTATAGTTCCGCCGAGCGCCGCGAACACCAAGGGAGAAGATTGACGTGAACGAAGACGCCGCCAGTCCAAGACCGCTCGCCGAGATTGCCAGCTATCACGCCCATATCTACTATGACGGGCAAACCGAGCGGCAGCATGCCGAATGGCTGCGTCTTCGCATCGGGGAACGTTTCCGCGTCCGCCTGGGCAACTGGCATGACGGGCAAGTCGGCCCGCATGACCAGGCGATGTACCAGGTCTCCTTCGCCAACGAGGTTTTCGCCTCGCTCGTTCCGTGGCTGATGCTGAACCATCGGGGCTTGAGCATCCTCATCCACCCGAACACGACCAACCCCAAGCGCGACCATCTGGTCGATCCGATCTGGATAGGCCGGCCGCTGGTGGTGCACGGCGATATTCTCGGCGAGGATCACGAGGCGGAAGAGGCGCTGGAGCCCAACACCGAGCCGACGCTGTCGGCGTAGGCGTTTCTTGACATGGCCGCGACCTCCCTTGCCCGGCCGGCCTCACGGGCGTGCCTCGAGCACCATGTTGAACGGGGTTTCGGTGGCGCGGCGGAACCGCTTGAACCCGCCACCCGACACAACCTTGCGCAGCCTCGCCTCGCCGGCCTGGGCGCCGAGCCCCAATCCGACTTCCTGGGACAGCGAGGCCGGCGTGCAGATGAAGGTCGAGGCGGCATAATAGATGCGGCCGACCGGGTTGAGGTTGGCCGAGAGCTGGTCGTGGGCGAGGGGCTCCACGATTATCCAGGTACCGTCCGCCTTGAGCGCCTTGTGCACATGCCTGGCAGCCCCCTCCGGATCGCCCATGTCGTGCAGGCAGTCGAAGAATGCGACGAGATCGTAGGTGCCTGGGAAATCCTTGGCCGCCGCAACCTCGAAGCGGGTGTTGCCGGCAACGCCGGCCTCCTTCGCGGCGGCACGGGCGCGCTCGATCGACGGGGCGTGATAGTCGAAGCCGGTGAAGCGCGAGTTCGGGAAGGCCCTGGCCATCAGCACCGTCGAGGCGCCGTGGCCGCAGCCGACATCGGCGACGTCCATGCCGCTCTCCAGCCTCTCGACAACGCCGTCGAGCGCCGGCAGCCAGGAGCCGATCAGATTGGCGTTGTAGCCTGGCCGGAAGAAGCGTTCGGTGCCGCGAAACAGGCAGGCGCTGTGGTCGTGCCAGGCCAGCCCCTTGCCGGAGCGAAAGGCCTCCCGCACTTTCTCCTCGTCGAGCCACAGCGCCGAGACGGCCTCGAACGCGCCGGCCATGAAGGCGGGGCTGTCCTCGTTGACGAAAACCTGCTCCTGCTCGGGGCTGAGGTAGAAACTGTCGCCGGCCTCGTCATATTCGACATAGCCGGCCGCCGCCTGCGCCGACAGCCATTCGCGGACCAGCCGCTCCTGCGTGCCGGTCTTTTTGGCAAGCTGTCCGGCGGTGATCTCGCCGCCTCCGCTCATGGCCGCGAACAAGCCGAGCCTGTCGCCCAGCAGCACCGCAGCTCCGGTGGTGATGGCGCCCAGATCGCCGACCATCCTTCCAAGCAGCGCCTCCAGTTTCTCCTGGTCAGGCTGGGTCTCCTTGTTGCGCTTCAGCATCGGCTTTCTCCTCCGGCTCGATCCCAAACACTTGCCATGGGCGACAGGCCCGATCCCGTCGCTGGCCTCGCCATAACAAATCATTGTACGCCCCGCGGCGACTGGCTGTTACAGCTTCACAGCAACGTGACCGACACCTGGGAATTCTCAGCGAGCGCGGCCCGGGCAGCGCATCAGAGCGAATGTGCCAGCTCAAGAACGGCGTCTGCTCCAGTGCGCCGCCCGCCGTTCTGAAGCTCCTGGACAGACTGTCGTACAACAAAGCAATTCATCCATTCGCATCGCGCCGGTTTTTTAGTAGGCTGTCGCGAGACAAGGTTGAGGATCCGGCGTGACGGCAATCAACGATCGTCTTCTTGAAAGCAAGATGACCAAGGTGGAGCAGGCGCGAGCCTGGAGCCCACGCGTCATCTCGAAATTCGAGACCCTGATCAGGGACGCCGACGACCACTCTCTCTATCGGATCAATCCGCGGAGCTTTGCGCGCGACCGCGCAATCGCCGAGCCCGAAGCAATCGACCTCTTCCTTCATGCCGCCCGCTGTGGCTTGTTCGACATGAGCTGGGATGTGCTCTGTCCCCAGTCCGGGATGGTGCTCGACAGTTTCGGCGCCCTGCGCACGCTGAAGACCCACTACGTCTGTGGCCTGTGCGACGTATCGGGCGACACCGACCTCGACGACTTCATCGAGGTCACCTTCTCGGTATCGCCAAAGTTACGGCGCCTGCCGTACCACGATCCCGAGACGCTGCCCGTCGAGGATTTCCACTGGAAGCTCCACTTCGGACATGACGGGCGGCTACCAGGGCAAGGCGTTCGCTTTCTCGACGTTCTGCGCGGCTTCGTCCGGGGCATGACGTTTCTGCCGCCCGGCACCACCACGGTGCTCCGCGCCGACCTGGGACCCGGCGCCATCGCGGGCGTCAACGTGCGGACGCAGGCCGCGTTCGCCGTGCCGATATCAGGCGATCCGGCGTTGGCGCCGACACTTCTGAAGGTCGATTATGACGGCAAACGCTTCTTGCCGGCGCTGCCCGCCGTGCCACCTGGTCCGATTGTCATCGAGGTCGCGAACAGAGGGCCAGTACGCGGTTCGTTGCTTGTCATCAACTGGCCGCCCGAGCTCGTCGCGCTGACCACCAAGCCGGCGCTCGATTTCGAGCCTTACGTTTCCGGTGGAGCGCTGCTTGCGCGGCAAACCTTCCGCCAGCTCTTCCGGTCCGAACGTGTCGACGAGAAGGAGGGGCTCGGCATCCGGCAGATCACCTTCCTGTTCACGGACCTCAAGGGTTCGACCGCCATGTATGAGCGCCTGGGCGACCTCAACGCCTATGCATTGGTCCGCGAGCATTTCGCTCTGGTCAACGCGGCGGTTCAGCAACATTCCGGAGCGGTGGTCAAGACGATTGGCGATGCCGTGATGGCCGCATTCTCGCAGCCGTCGGATGCGATTTCGGCCGCACTCCACATCTTTGAAGAAATCGATCGCTTCAACAGCGATCATGACGGGCCGGGGATCATCCTCAAGATCGGCGCCCACTGTGGACCTTCGATCGCCGTGACGCTCAACGACAACCTCGACTATTTCGGCCAGACCGTGAATGTCGCCGCGCGCGTGCAGTCCCTGGCGGACGCCGGACAGGTCTGCATTTCCGAGGCGCTCCATTCCGCGCCCGGGGTTAGCGAAATGCTTGCGGGCCATCGTGTCGTGGCTTTCGATGCGCCTCTTCGAGGTGTGGAGGGTGATGCAACCGTCTATCGCATTATGCGGGGATAGACACGATTGCGGAGAGTCGGCTGGAACAGGCCTCGCCGCGCAATGCAGGGCTATTCGAACGAATTTCTTTGCAATTCGTTAATTCGGCCATGCTGTAAATAAGCGCCTTCTAATACATTAAACCCAAAAGTGCTCAGCGGTTTTGGGATAACGACATGCGTAAAAACGGATGGGTTCGCGGGGGTACGCAATGACCAAGAATCTCGGCAATGCACTCTACACGCCGGCGAAAGAGCAGCAGAGCTCGATGCTGGGCAAGGTTGCGCCGGCACTGTTTCCGCTGGTCGTGGTGGCGCTTGGCTACATGATCGGCAGGCAATTCTTCGGCATATAGGATTACAATCGCGGCGAAGACGGATCAGGCGCCGGTCTCGGCTTTCGCCTCCTCGGCCTGGGCCTCGCTACGCCTGACGCGCTCGCTGGCCAGGAGCACGACCGGACAGCCGACGGCGGCCAGCACCGCCGTGGCGGTGTCGCCGAAGAACAGCTCTTGGCCCGGCCGTTGCGTGACACCCATCACCACCATCGCGGCGCCCTTGGCCGCTTCCCTGGCGATGGCCCTGTCGGGCGTCGCGCGGGCGCGGATGGCGGTGTCGACCGTAACGCCGTAGCGGTCGGCGAGATCGGCGACGTCCTTCAGCACGGCTTCCTCGCGGCGGTGCGAAACCGAGCTTGGCCGGCTGTCCTTGCGGGCCTGCGAGACATAGAGGACCTTTACGCGGGCTCGGTGCGGACGCGCCAAAGCAAGGGCGAAATCGGCGGCGCGCCGCGCGACTTCGGTGCCGTTGACCGGGACCAGGACCGTTGCGCCGGCGCGCAGCATCGGCATCTTGCCGGTGTCCTTGGCGCCGTTCAGCACCAGGCACAGCGGGCCGTCGAAACCGCTGGTGATGTCGTTCAGCGTGCCGCTGAAGGTGCCGTTGTCGGTCAGCGCGTTCTCCAGCCCGACGAGCAGGAGGCCGTAACCCTTGCGGGCTTCCGCGGCGATCGTCTCGGTGGTGGCTTCAAGCTCGGTGCGGGCTGTGAGATGCATCTTGTCGACGGGCGTGTCCTCGGCCTTGCTGACGGCCCTGGCGCTCCTTGCGGCACCCTTCTTGACCTGGTTCGAGGCCCGCTCCGGACCTCTCTCGCGGGCAGGGCCGGGCAGTTCCGCGCCCTCTAGGTGGAGGAGCGTGGTCGGCATGCCGCTGCCGCCTCCGACCAGCCCGGCCAGATAGGCGGTGAACTTGCCGACCGTGCTGTCGTCGACCAAAAGCAGCAGCCGCTCCAGCTTGGAGACGAAGCCGCGTTCGTCGAGCAGTTCGCGGTCGACGCGCTGCTTCTCGGCATTGCCGACGGGCAGGCGGCCGAGCGCCCAGCGCAGCATGGGCGGCATGGCCAGCGTGGTGATGACGGCCATGGTGACGATCATCGTGAACAGATTGTGGGAGAGGATGTTCATCGACAGGCCGATGCTGGCGACGATGACCTCGGTCGAGCCGCGCGCGTTCATGGCGCTGCCGACGGCGGTCGCCTCCTTCAGCGACATGCCGGCGAGCCGGCCGCCGATGAAGGCGCCCGAGAATTTACCGATGCTGGCGATCACCACCAGCGCCAATGTCAGCAATGCCAGCGTCGGGTCGGCAAGCACGGTGAGGTCGGCGGACAGGCCGGCCATGCCGAAGAAGACCGGCATGAAAAGCGCGGTGATGACACCGCGCAGCTGGCTCTCGATGTGGTCGGACAGGATCGGCGATTCTCCGACCAGGATGCCGGCGACGAAGGCGCCGAGTACCGTGTGGACGCCGATCAGGTTGGTGATCAGGGCCATCACGCCCATGATGATCAGGATGACGGTGATGACCGCATATTCGCTGCGGAAAGAGTCATTGCTCCAGCGGATCAGCGTGAACACCAGACGGCGGCCGATGGTGAAGGAGAACACCATGAACAGCGCCACCTCGGCCACCGTGGTGATAAGCGGCAGCACCTGCAGGCTGCCATTGGTGGCGATGCCGAAGGTGACGGCGATGATCAGCCAGCCGATCGTGTCCTCGATGATGGCCGAGGAGATGATGATCTGGCCGAGATTGCGGCGCATGAAGTTCATCTCGCGCACCACCATGGCGACGATCTTGACCGAGGAGATCGATAGCGCGGTGCCGAGGAACAGCCCGGCGACGACGCGCTGCGTCGGGTCGGGCAGCAGGGAGCCAGGCAGGATTTGCGCCAGCGCGAAACCGCAGACGAAGGGCACGACGACGCCGGTGATCGAGATCGAGAAGCAGGCCGCACCCACCCGGCGCACCAGGCGCAGATCCGTCTCCATGCCGGTCAAGAGCAGGAGCAGCAGGATGCCGAGCTGCGAGACGGCGTCGATCATGCTTTTCTGGGCGGGGTCGCTGGAGAAGATCATGTGCTGGGCGCCAGGCCATATCAAGCCGAACAGCGATGGGCCGAGCAGGATGCCGCCGATCAACTGGCCCATGATTGCCGGCTGGCGGTAGCGCTGGAAGATTTCGCCGAGACCGCGCCCGACCAGAAGCAGAAGGACGATCTCGGCGACGAACAGTCCCTCGGCCGAGCCGCCCATGCCCGAGGCATGGCCGGCGGGCTGCGCGGCGAAGGCGCGGCTTGCCGGAGCCAGGGCGAGGATGGCCAGCAGGACAGCGGCCACAACGCTGCGTGACGCCGTTGCCGGTTGCCGGTTCATGGATTCCCTCAAACGCCGCTGCGGACTGACCATCACAACGCGTGGCCGGCATTTGCGTTGCAGCCGCTGTTGTCAGACGTGGACGTCGCCAAAGGTAAGTTCGCCGTCGTCGGCGGCCGAGAAAAGGACGATGGCGAACAGGCTGGCATAGAATGCGGCCACGACGATCACGATCGCGACACCGGGAATGGGGCCGAGAGCGGCGCCGTCGACGGCCTCGCGAAGTGAGCCGACAAGCCCGGTCCTTGGGCCCGCGGCCTGAAGGCTGGGGGTTGATATCTTCAGCACCCAGGCCAGCAGCAGGATCAGGAACAGGTAGATATAATTCCGGCGCAGGCGACGCACCAAGGCGGCACGCTGCGACAGCAGGAACTTCGGCGCGCGCAGGCCTTCGCCGACGATGAGCAGCCAATCCGAGGCGAAATCGGGCTGCGGGGAGAAGATCTGCGCGAAATAGTGACGTTCGAACTGGCGCACGCGAGATCGGTAGAAGTCGAAGAACCGGTAGCGGCGTGCCTCGATCCACAGAAGCAGCAGGATCAGCAGCATGGCGAACAGCAGCACGCCATGATGCGCGCTGGCCGTCGACAGCGACACGGAAAGCATTGCCGCCACCACGGTGATCGCCCAGTTGGTCGTCCTGTCGAGCCGATCGCGCCATCCCGCCATGCGCGCGATCTCGGCGCGGTGGAAATGCGACAGCGTGTTCACGCGCTCCGCCGATGACAGGACGGGGCCCGCGGGTTTTGCCGACGCATCGTTCATGGCATCCTCCGGCCAGCACTATAACCGTTTGCCGGCAACATCGTTCCCTGCCGCGAGCCGCCCCGCGACCGGATTGTGGCGCGTGGCCACGGCATTGGAATCGTCTCGCCGGGCGCGCCTTCGCCGACAGCCGCTGGCGACGATCACATTGCATTCCCAGGTCTTGACCTCACCGCAACGAACCCCAGATCGACCGTGCCGGCGCCAGATGGGGCCGGTGCGTACGCGCGCGCCCGCTTCGTGGGCGTCGGCGCGTCGGGCGATGGTCTTTTGACCATCGAACTCGGGCATCATGTGCCGGAGGCGGTGACGCCTCGCGAGGGCCGCGACCGGGCAAGGGCGTTCCCAAAGGTGGAGCGGATCGGACCAAAGGCAGAGCGAAAACAGCGAGCGCAAATGGGGTTGGCAGCGATGCCTGCGTCTGACGGCGCAAGTCCCCCGGAGCATGGCAGCCAGAGCATGCAAGCGTACCAGACACAGGATCAAGAAAGGAGAAAGTGCTATGACCATTCGTGATCTCATGCCGTGGAGCCGCGACACCAGCCAGTCTCCGACTCTCTTTCGCGAAGGCGACCGGGACCCGTTCATGGGCCTGCATCGCGAGATGAGCCGCCTGGTCGACGACATGTTCCGCGACTTCGATTCGCGGCTTCCCTCCATGGGCAGGTTCTCTTTAGCCGGCACCGGTTGGCCCAGCATGGAAATCACCGAAACGGACAAGGAGGTCCGCGTGACAGCCGAGATACCCGGCATGGAGGAGAAGGACATCGAGGTGCTGCTCGATGACGGCGTCCTGACGTTGCGGGGCGAAAAACACGCCGAAACCGACGACAAGGATCGCCAGTTGTCCGAGCGGTTCTATGGCCGCTTCGAACGTCGCATCCCGATCGGCTTCGAAGTCGCGGAAGACAAGATCGCGGCCGATTTCCGCAACGGCGTCCTGTCCGTGAGCTTGCCGAAGTCCGAGAAGGCGCAGAGCAAGGCGAAGCGCATCCCCATCGGCGGCAAGAGCACCAAGCACTAGAGCAGACCCAGCCGGGCGGGCGCGACGCGCACGTCCGGCATCAGCCGGCGGATTTCGCCACTGGCCGCACGGCCCTCTTGAGAATCCCCCAGCCTTCGGCAACATGGCGGCAAGGCTGGGAGCGCAAGAATGAGCAAGGCCATTTCCACCGCACCGCGCAAGTCCGTACCGCGCAAGGCACCGATGGCGCTGACCGAGGCGCTGGTGGCGCGCACCTTGCGCGTGGTCGAGGATGCCGGGCCGACACCGGGCATGGTCTATATGCGCGACGCCGATTATGCGCGGTTTCGCGACGAGATCCTGGCCAGCGCGCCACCGGGGCCGCTGAAGCTGTTCGCCTATGGCTCGCTGCTGTGGAAGCCGGCCGGCGAGGTCAGGGGTGGCGAACGGGCGGTGGCGAGAGGCTGGCACCGATCGTTCTGCTTCACGGTGCAGCGCTTTCGCGGCACGCTCGAGCAACCTGGCCTGATGATGGCGCTCGACCGTGGCGGCCAGTGCCAGGGCATGGTGTTCGAGATCGCCGAGCCAATTGCCGCCAATCTGGAGGCGCTGCTGCGGCGCGAGATGACCATCCTGCCCGCCGTCAACGTGCCGCGCTGGCTGCAGGTCACGACCGATGGTGGGGCAGGCCGGGCGCTCGGCTTCGTCGTCGATCCCGCCAATCCGCGTTATGCCGGCAAGCTCGATAAGCCCGCGGTCGCGGCGACGCTCGCCAGGGCCGTCGGCCACTGGGGCTCGGGCGCCGAATATCTGTTCGAGACGATCCGCCATCTCGATGCCTGCGGCATACGCGACCGCAATCTGTGGCAGTTGCAGGAACTGGTGGCCGAAGAGATCGGCCGCACGCACGGCGCCATCTAGCGACGGATCGCCTGCCTTGGCGATTGGCGGAAACATCAATCACTTCGCTCCTGCTTCGCCCAGGGATGACAACTTTGAGAGGCTTCGGCTGATCTCCATGATGTCGCCTGTCAGCAGGCGAAGTCCCGAGATGTCGCCATAGCGGCCCTCGACGATCGAGGTGCACAGCGTGGCGCACCGCTCCAGTCTACCCCTTGACGAACATATATCCCTGCGGTTATACGTTAACCAATAGCCAGCGGGTTATCGATCGCAAATGCAGGACGCCCACGACATGCTCTTCAGGACGCTCGCCGACCCGACAAGGCGGGCGATCTTCGAACGGCTGTGCCGGCAAGGAGAACAGACAGTTGGGGCGCTGACGACGCAGTCCGGCGTCTCACAGCCTGCGGTGTCGAAACATCTCGGCGTGCTGAAGCAGGCCGGGCTGGTGCGCGACCGCCACGAAGGCCGCCAGACGCATTACAGCGCGCAGCTTGGGGCGCTGGCGCCGCTGATGGACTGGACACGCGAGATGGCGGGGTTCTGGGAGAGCCGGTTCGACGACCTGGAAGATTTGCTCAAGAGGATGGACCAGTGAACGATAGTGCCAGGGAAAACCGCACAGTCGTCGTCGAACGCCAGATTTCCCATCCGCCCGAAAAGCTCTGGCGCGCGCTGACGCAACCGCACCTGATCGAGGAGTGGCTTATGAAGAATGATTTCAAGCCAGCTGTCGGCCATCGCTTCAACATCAGCGCCGATTGGGGCGGCGTGCTGGACTGCGAGGTGCTGGCCGCCGAGCCGAACAAGACGCTGTCCTACACCTGGAACCTCACGCATCAGGATCCGGCCTTCGATCTCAGGAGCGTGGTGACCTTCACGCTTACGCCGACACCAACCGGAACGCATCTGCGCATGGAGCAGTCCGGATTCCGGCCCGATCAAAGGCGGGCCTATGGCGGCGCCAGAACTGGCTGGCCACAGTTTCTCGATAAGCTGGAACAACTTCTGGACCGGACGGACTGACGTCCGCCGGCCGATTGAACGCAACCACCGGACGAAACAGGGCGGCCCGCCGCCAGCAAAACCTATGGAGGATTCCGATGAAGCTCAAACTGACCAGCATCTATGTGGACGACCAGGAAAAGGCGCTTGCCTTCTACACCAGCGTGCTCGGCCTGACCAAGAAGGCCGATTTCAGCAACGGGCCGTTCCGCTGGCTGACGGTCGTCTCGCCGGACGAGCCCGAAGGCACCGAACTGCAGCTGGCGCTCAACGACAATCCGGCGGCAAAGGCCTACCAGCAGGCGATGTTTCAGCAGGGCCAGCCGGCGGTCATGTTCTTCACCGACGACGTCAAGGGCGACTGCGAGCGCATCGCGGCGCGCGGCGCCAGTTTCAAGATGCCGCCGACCGAGGTGACCGGCTCGACCATCGCCCAGCTCGACGACGGCTGCGGCAACCTCGTTCAGATCACCCAGCTGGCGCGTTGGTAGCAGCGGCCGATTTCAGCCCATTTCCAAAGGAGGTCATCTTGGACTGGAGCAAATGGATCAGGCGGACGCATCGCTGGCTGTCGATCATCTTCACGGCAACCGTCGCCGCCAACTTCGTAACCATGGCCTTTGGGCAGCCGCCGGCCTGGGTGGTCTATTCGCCACTCCCGCCGCTCTTTCTTTTGCTGTTCAGCGGCCTCTATATGTTCGTGCTGCCCTATGTTGCGAGGACGCGCGGCGCGCAGCGGGCCACCGGATAGGAGTGGAAGGGTATGGCCCCGTCAACCAAACCTAAGTCGATCAACCCCGCCGACGAAGCTCAGCCGAAGCTGCTTTCCGGCGGCAATCCGCAGATCGCCAAGGGCTATGGCGAAGCTCCCGTGCAGGCCTATATCGCGGCCATGCCCGGCTGGAAGCGCGAGATGGGCCAACGTCTCGACGTGCTCATCGAGCGCGCCGTGCCCGGCGTGAACAAAGCGGTGAAATGGAATTCGCCGCTCTACGGCATCGAAGGCGATGGCTGGTTCCTCGGCATCCATTGCTTCACCAAATACATCAAGGTTGCCTTCTTCCGCGGTCAGTCGCTTGATCCGGTGCCGCCGGGCGAATCCAGGAGCCGGGACACGCGCTACCTCAACATCCATGAGGACGACCCGCTCGACGAGGCCCAGTTCAGCGCCTGGGTGAAGCAGGCCAGCCAACTGCCTGGCGAGCGCATGTGAGCGTTCTACTTATTTAGGCGCAAAGGAGAAACGGCATGACGACCACGGGATCGCAGGAGAGCAAATCCGCCTCCGAACTGATCGACGGCAGGATCAAGGAACTCGGCGACTGGCGCGGCGAGATGCTGGGGCGGCTGCGCGCCCTGATCCGGCAGACCGACCCCGACGTGGTCGAGACATGGAAATGGCGCGGTGTTCCGGTGTGGGAACATGACGGCATGATCTGCACGGGCGAGACCTACAAGAGCGTCGTCAAGCTGACCTTCGCCAAGGGCGCGGCGCTGCCCGACCCCTCGCGGCTGTTCAACTCCAGCCTCGAAGGCAACACGCGGCGCGCCATCGACTTCCAGCAAGGCGAGGAGATCAACGAGGACGCGCTGAAGGCGCTGGTGCGCGCCGCCGTCGCCTTGAACAAGTCGAAAGCGCGAAAATAGTTCTACCGCGTCCTGGGCCTGTCGAAAACGGTCTCCGTCGGCGCTGCCCCTCACCTGCCTGCCGGCATCCTCTCCCCGTAGGGACGGGGAGAGGGGCGCTCTCATCGGCGATTTCGCCAATCTTCAGCGTTGCAGGAAGGCGCCGTCGTTGCGGCCAGCCCCTCTCTCCCCGTTTTACGGGGAGAGATGTCCGGCAGGACAGTGAGGGGCAGCGCCGACGGCGAAGGATTGCCAGCGACTTGGAGGCCGCAA
>NZ_VFUZ01000042.1 GCF_006658505.1 Mesorhizobium sp. B2-4-15 | reverse complement strand
TTGATGCCGGTCATCATCTTTATCTCGCTGGCGATCCTGTTCCAGCTCATCTTGACCTACACGAGATACGGCAAGCATTGTTACGCCATCGGCTCCAACGAGGACGCCGCGCGCATGTCCGGCATCAAGATCGCCAACCACAAGATTCTCGTCTATGTCATCGCCGGCATCCTGGCCTCGCTCGCCGCCGTGGTGCTCTGCTCCAAGAACCTCACCGCCCAGTCCGGCATGGGCGTGATGTATGAACTCGACGCCATCGCCATGGCGGTCATCGGCGGCGTTTCGCTGTCGGGCGGGCGCGGTTCCATCGTCGGCACGGTGATCGGATCGCTGATCTTCGGCGTCATCATCTCCGGCTTCACCTTCCTGCGCCTCGACGCCTACTACCAGGAGATGGTCAAGGGCGTGATCATCGTCGGCGCGGTCGTTCTCGACCAGTGGCGCCAGCGCATGCGGGCATTGAGGGCTTGACCATGTCAGACATCGTCCTGAAAACCGAAAACCTGACCAAGCGCTATGGCGGCGTGCATGCGCTGGAAGGCGCGAACTTCGAACTGCGCAAGGGTGAGCATGTCGCCATCATGGGCGACAATGGCGCCGGCAAGTCGACCTTCGTGCGCCAGATCACGGCGGTCGAACAGCGCACCAGCGGCAAGATCTGGTTCGACGGCAAGGAAGTGAATTTCACGGGTCCCATCGCGGCACGCGAGGCGGGCATCGAGACCGTATTCCAGAACCTGGCGCTGGCCGACGACCTCGACGTGCCGTCGAACCTGTTCCTCGGCCGCGAGAAGGTGCTGTTCAACCTCGGGCCATTCTCGATCCTCGATCGCAAATATATGCGCAAGGCGACCGAGGCGGCCCTGGTTCGCACCGCGGTGAAAATCCCCAACCTCTCCAACACCATCCGCCACATGTCGGGCGGCCAGCGCCAGTGCGTGGCAATCGCCAGGACAGCGACCTTCGCTTCCAAGCTGATCATCATGGACGAGCCGACGGCGGCCCTTGGCGTGCAGGAGACGGCGCAGGTCGAAAACATCATCCGGACGCTGAAGGACAATGGCGAGCCGCTGATCCTGATCAGCCACAATATGCGCCAGGTGTTCGACCTTTGCGACCGCATCGTCGTGTTCCGGCGCGGCCGCATCGTGGCCAATCTGCGCAAGGAGAATACGGACGGCCAGGATATCGTCTCCTACATCACCGGCGCCAAGACCGGGGAAGCCGAACTCGCGGCCTAGGCCGGGCGCGGAGGCGGCGGTCATCGCCTCCCTGTCGATATATCTGGACCACAAAATCACCCTGCGCCCATGGCTGGCGACGCCAGCTTCGAACCATCCCCAGAGGAAATATCCATGACTCTCCGCTTCGCCCTCCTCGGTGCCGGCCGCATCGGCAAGGTCCACGCCCGCGCGGTCGGCTCCAATCCGCAGGCCAAACTGGTTGCGGTCGCCGATGCCTTCGAGAAGGCGGCGACGGAATTGGCGACCGCCTATGGGGCGGAGGTGCGCACCATCGATGCCATCGAGAAATCCGGGGATATCGACGCCGTCGTCATCTGCACGCCGACCGACACCCATGCCGACCTGATCGAGCGCTTCGCCAAGGCTGGCAAGGCGATCTTCTGCGAGAAGCCGATCGACCTCGACGTCAAGCGGGTGGAGAAATGCCTGGCCGTGGTCGACAAGTCCAAGGCGACGCTGATGGTCGGCTTCAACAGGCGCTTCGACCCGCATTTCGCCGCCGTGCGCAAGGCGATCGACGACGGCGCCATCGGCACCGTCGAGATGGTCACCATCACCTCGCGCGATCCCGGCGCGCCGCCCATCGATTACATCAAGCGCTCGGGTGGCATTTTTCGCGATATGACCATCCACGATTTCGACATGGCGCGCTTCCTGCTCGGCGAGGAACCTGTCGCGGTCAGCGCCCACGCCTCGGTGCTCGTGGACAAGAAAATCGGCGAGGCCGGCGATTTCGACTCGGTCAGCGTCATCCTCGAGACGGCGTCAGGCAAGCAGGCCGTCATCTCCAATTCACGCCGCGCCACCTACGGCTACGACCAGCGCATCGAGGTGCATGGTTCGAAGGGCATGGTCGCAGCCGAGAACCAGCGGCCGGTGTCGATCGAACTGGCCAATGAGAAGGGCTATACCCGCCCGCCGCTGCACGACTTCTTCATGACGCGCTATCTCGACGCCTATGCCCTCGAGATCGCGGCCTTCATCGCCGCGGCGACGTCAGGCAAGAAGGCGGCGCCGAGCGGGGCCGACGGGCTTGTGGCCTTGAAGCTCGCCGATGCGGCGCTGAAATCGGCGACGTCAGGCAAGACCGTCCGTCTCGACAAGTAACGGAATTCGACCCAAGAAAACAGGAGCAGAGCGATGAGCGCATCCGCCGATCGCAATCATGATACACGCGCCATCGTCACCGGCGGCGCGCAAGGCATTGGCTTCGCTGTCGCGGAGGCGCTTGCCGATGAGGGCTGCCGGGCTCTGGCGCTCATCGGCCGCTCGCAAGCGAAGGGGGACAAGGCCGTCGCCAGCCTCAAGAAATCCGGCGTCGACGCGATCTTTATCAGCGCCGACGTTGCTGATGTGGCGGACTGCAAGCGCGCGGTGGCGACCGCGATTTCGCATTTCGGCACGATCAACGCGCTGGTCAACGCCGCCGCCACATCGGCGCGCGGATCGTTGGTCGAAACCTCGGAAGAGCTTTTCGACCAGATTTTCGACACCAATGTGCGAGGACCGTTCTTCCTGATGCAGGGGGTGGTCGCACATCTGCTGGAACGCAAGGCGCCGGGCTCGATCGTCAACGTTTTGTCGATGTCGGCGCATGCCGGCCAGTCCTTCCTGACGCCCTATTCGACCAGCAAGGGCGCACTGATGACGCTGACCAAGAATGTCGCCAGCTCCTATCGGAAGAACCGCATCCGCTGCAACGCCGTGCTGCCCGGCTGGATGGACACCGAGGGCGAGGCGATCGTGCAGAAGAAATGGCACGACGCGCCGGACGACTGGCTGGAGAAGGCCGAGGCCGCGCAGCCGATGGGCCAGTTGGTGAAGCCGGCACAGCTCGCCCGGCTGATCACCTACATGATCAGCCCGCAGGCCGGTGTCATGACCGGGTCACTGGTCGACTACGACCAGAACATTGCCGGCGTGGTTGGGGATTAACGGCAACACTACGTCCCGCAGAGCTCGGCCGTGTGTCCGCACCATCACGGCTGCGCTTTAAAGCCCTGTTGCCGGAGCATCGGCATTCCCATATAGTCAAGATGGTCAGACTAGTCATGGGATTGAAAATGCTGCCAGAACCCAAGAAAGGCACGAGCTGGACGGTCGCTGGGGCAAAAGCCCGGCTATCGGAGGTCATCGAGCGCGCGCAATCTTCGCCGCAGACCATCACGAGAAACGGCAAACCAAGCGTGGTTGTCGTTTCGGCCGAGGAATGGCGGCGGAAAACTGTTCGTAAGGGTACGCTTGCGGAGTTCCTGCTGGACTCGCCACTGCGCGGCGCCGATCTCGACCTTGAGCGTCAACGCGACGAACCGCGTGATCTGCCGCTGTGAAGCTGCTGCTCGACACGAATGTCCTGTCCGAGGCGACGAGGCCGTCGCCGGACGTGCGCGTTCTGGAGTGGCTGGACGGGCTCGATGAGGACCGGACCTTCATCAGTGTCGTTTCGATCGCCGAGATCCGGCGCGGCGTTGCTCTTATGGATGAGGGCCGCAAACGCGAGGCGCTGGCTGAATGGCTCGCTCTGGACCTGCCGCAGCGCTTCGAGCAGAGGGTTCTTCCGGTGGATGAACCGGTAGCATTGGCGTGGGGCGATCTGATGGGCTTTGCCAAGCGCCGGGGTCGCGGTCTGTCATCGATGGACGGATTGATCGCAGCCACCGCGATTGCGCGGCAGCTCACCTTGGCGACACGCAATACCAGGGATTTCGAAGGTCTTGGACTTGAACTCCTCGACCCCTGGACTGCATGAATCGGGTGCTTATGCGGGCCTCGAAGCGCCCATCTCTCCTCGTAGTCGCATCAGCCTCGTGACAAACGTTTCAGCTTCGACTATATGAGCCGCATGATCAACCTGACCGCCACCTATTGGTACTTTAGCAGCTCGCTGGCGGCGGGAGGATTGCGCTCGATCTGAAGATTGCAGCATCAAAATCCGAACAGCCGCCAGACCTGGCGGCTTTTTTGTTTCAGCTGGCAGGTCTCCCAACCAGGAGCAGAAAGCCGTGTTGACCACCACAGACGACCTTCGGGTCACCGAAATCAGGACACTGAGCACGCCGGACGAGGTGATGCGCGAGATACCGCGCACGCTGACGGCGACGCGTACCGTCGCCACCTCGCGCGATGCCATCCATTCCATCCTCACAGGGGCCGACGATCGACTTGTTGTCATCGTCGGCCCCTGTTCCATCCACGATCCGGTCGCCGCCGTGGACTATGCCAGCCGTCTGGCGGCGCTGCGCGAGACCCTGTCCGATCGGCTCGAGATCGTCATGCGGGTCTATTTCGAAAAGCCGCGCACGACCGTCGGCTGGAAGGGCCTGATCAACGATCCCGACCTCGACGGCAGCTTCAACATCGAAAAAGGGTTGCGCATGGCGCGCAACGTGCTGTCGGCCGTCAACAATCTCGGCCTGCCGGCGGCGACCGAATTCCTCGACATGACCATACCGCAATACATTGCCGACCTCGTCGCCTGGGGCGCGATCGGCGCGCGCACGACCGAGAGCCAGATCCATCGCGAGCTCGCATCTGGCCTCTCCTGCCCGGTCGGTTTCAAGAACGGCACCGACGGTAATCTGCGGATCGCCGGCGAGGCGGTGAAATCGGCCGCGCAGCCGCATCATTTCATGGCGGTGACCAAGGGTGGGCGCAGCGCCATAGCGGCGACCACCGGCAATGAGGACTGCCATGTCATCCTGCGTGGCGGCGTTCAGCCCAACCATGACGCGGCGAGCGTCGAGGCGGCAGCCACGGAACTCGGCCGCATCGGCATCGCCGCCCGGCTGATGATCGATGTCAGCCATGCCAACTCAGCCAAGAAGCCCGAGAACCAGCCCAAGGTGGCGGCTGACGTGGCGGCCCAGGTGGCGGCAGGCGACGAGCGCATCATCGGCGTCATGATCGAGAGCAATCTCGCCGCCGGCCGGCAGGACGTCGTGCCTGGCAAGCCGCTCGTCTACGGCCAGAGCATCACCGATGGCTGCATCGACTGGGCGACCACCGAGACCGTGCTGCACGGCCTTGCCGGCGCCGTCGAGTGGCGCCGATCGGCACGGCGCGAGATGATGGAGAGGCAAGGAGCCGCCTGATCTGGCAGGCCATGTCTGTATGGAAGGGCGGCGGTCTCCGGATTCGGACCGGTCTCACGCCGCCCGCAAACCTTCCCACGCGGTGAACAGCGCGACAGCAAACAGCAGCAGGCCGGCGGCGCGGCCGGCAAAAGCCGTGGCACGCGGATTGGCGACCAGCAGGTCCCGGCTGCGGCCGGCGGTAATCGCGAGCCCGCCATAGATGGCGAACTGCGCGAGGACCGTCAGCAGCCCCATGATGGTCGCTTGCGCCCAGATCGGACCGTAGTCCGGCTTGAGGAACTGCGGATAGACGGCCAGGACAAAGAGATAGGCTTTTGGATTGATCAGGCAGGTTACGGCGCCCTGGCGGAAGGCCTTCCATGCCGAGCGGCTGCCGGTTGGCCCGCGATTGTCGACCGTGATGGAGCTGCGCATCAGCGTGATGCCGATAAAGGCCATGTAGGCGGCACCGGCGATCAGCAATGGCGTGAACAGGATCGGCACGAAATGCATGAGCAGGCCGACGCCGAGCGCGCCGTTCAGCGTATGGACCATGCCGCCGAGCATGATGCCGCCGGTAGCCGCCAGCCCGCGGTTGATACCGCCGGTGAGGGCATTGGCCAGCACGAACAGCATGTCCATGCCAGGCACGATGATGATGCCGAGCAGGAGCAGGAAGAAAAGCCAGAGATTGAGCGCGTAATCCATGTCAGTTGCCTGTGAGCCTTCCGAGCAATCCATTGCGGAAGCCGTTGATTTTCAAATCGACAGGCAGTCCTATAGGTCAGCCCAACTGACGATGGTGTGTCAGTAGCGAACGGGAACCGGGTGAAAAAATGCGCAAGGCGTCGCGTCTGTTCGAGATCATCCAGATCCTGCGGCTGGCAAGACAGCCGGTGACCGCGGCAATGATCGCCGAGCGCCTGGAGGTGACGATCCGCTCGATCTATCGCGACATCGCCGCGTTGCAGGCGATGCGGGTACCGATCGAAGGCGGACGTGGCATCGGCTACATATTGCGCCCCGGCTTCGACCTGCCGCCACTGATGTTCTCGATCGAGGAGATGGAGGCAATCGTCCTGTCGCTGGCGCTGCTGGAACGCACCGGGGACGACGAGCTCAAGCAGGCGGCCAAGCGCGTCAGCAGCAAGATTGCCGGCGCGGTGCCGCCACCGCTACGCCAGACGTTCGATGCCAATGCGCTGCATGCGTGGGGTTTCGCCGCGCCTTCGGCCGGCACGGTCGACCTGGCGCTGGTGCGCCGCGCCATCCGCGACGAGGAAAAGCTCGATCTTTCCTATCGCGACGAGCTTGGCCGCGCCTCCGAACGCCTCATCCGCCCGATCGCCCTCATCTACTACGCCGAAACCGCCAACATCGTCGCCTGGTGCGAGTTGCGCCAGGCGATCCGCAATTTCCGCAGCGACCGCATCGAGGATTGCCGGCCGACCGGGCTGATGTTCAAGGGCGAAGGCGACCGCCTGCGGCAGGTCTGGGTGAATGGGTGGGAGATGAATGCCGCCGCTGGTAGCTGACAGATCGCCAGCACGTTGAGGATGATCGAACCTAATGGACATCCTCTCGACGTTGCGATTTTAGATACGTACAATCAAAACTTCGGAGTGTGCTAACCACCAATCTTCGTTTTGACGCATCGCAACGATGGCAGCGGGGTTATACTGTCCCTTGTCGTCTCTTCTCGCCGCGATGCATTGTCGCCATCAGCCGCGCAGCGATATATAGCGCCTAGTATAGCCTTCCTAATAAGATCTCCTGGCAATGACATATATTTAAAATATTTGTTTCTACTTGGAAATCCGTTTATATAATCAAGAGCTCTATGTATACAGGAATCTGTTTGCGCTTTGTCACCCGCCTTAAATTTTGTTTTGTCGACAAAAAGCAACCCGACTGAGATCCACGTCTCTCTGCTGGTAAACTTATATGCAGTGCACCCATCGCTGCCGAGACGAGCCCTATAAGCAAATGGCTTATATCCTTGCAATAATTTTGAACTTTGCAGCAATGCAATCATATCTTTTTCGTTAATACCCGGCGAAACCGATATGATCGAAATTTGAGCGGCGCCTGCCGCCTTCTCCATATTAAACATCGCTTTATATTTATACTTGTAGCTGTCGACAGAGCTTATTATATCAGAGTCTCCGCCCAATATTTCGTATATTCGGGTATAGGATGGCCATGTTAACATATTCATGCTCGGATCCAATTCCGACAAGAAATTAGACGCCGTGATTTTATCGTCACGGCCTAATGTCTGGGCGTTAGAACCAGACGTGGCCAATAATAAACAAATATTACTAACGCATACAAGCGATCCCCAGTAATCTTTTGATCCTCGCTTGCGCATCCTATTTACTCCTCCGGATCGCTTACTTCTACCGCGACAAACAGATCACGCCTTCAAGTGCCACGTTGCGGGGCCAATTACTGCTTATTTATCACGTAAAAACATTCAGATCGCTACTTGTTTAGCACGAACAGCGCCATGCGATCCGTAGCTTCCTCAGCCACTAGGTTGGAATTGCTAGCTTAGGGCCAACATACCCTCGCGACGCAACGCTACCGCACATCGACCCAGCGCTTTTCCTCGAAGGAGCGCGCCATTGCGTGCACGGTGCGCTCGATCTCCAGCCCTTGCGCGAATTCGATGAGCCGCGCCGGCCTGCCGGCGAGCCGCGTCAGCAATTCGCGGCACTCGATGATCTTGAGATCGTTGAAGCCCAGGCCATGACCGGGCGCCGGCACAAAGGCGTCGTACGGCTTATGGTGCGGCGCCACCAGGATGGTGCGATAACCCTGTTCGGTCGGGCGGTCCGATGTGAGGTAAAGCTGGAATTCGTTCATCCGTTCCTGGTCGAAGAGTATCGAGCCCTTGGAGCCAAAAATCTGGACGGCGATGCGGCCCTTGCGGCCCCAGGCCGAGCGGTTGACCTGGAGCGTGCCGGCAATGCCGTTTTCCAGATGCATCAGCACGCTGGCGATGTCGTAGGTTTCAACCGCGCGGCGCCCGCCGGCAGCCAGCTTGCGGTCGGCATAGGGCTTGGCCATGTCGCAGATGACGCTGGCGACGCGTCCGAACAGCACAGAGACCAGCGACAGCGGATGCACGGCGAAATCGTCGAGCGCGCCATAGCCTGAAGCGGCCTCGTGCTTCCAGAAGAACAGCGCCTCGGGATCGGCCATGAAATCCTCGTCCATCTCGATGCGCAGATGGTTGACCTCGCCGATGGTCTTCTCGTCGAGCAGCGCGCCGATGTGGCGGATGGCCGGGCTCTGGATGTAGTTGTAGCCAAGGGCGGCGACCTTGCCCGACTTCTTCGCCGCGGCCGCCATCGCCTCGGCTTCGGCAAAGCTCGGCGCCATCGGTTTTTCGCACCACAGATGCTTGCCGGCTTCGAGGATGGCGATGGCCATTTCCGGATGGAACTGGTTGGGCGTGGTCAGCGAGACGATATCGACCTCCGGGTCGTTGACCACGGCGCGCCAGTCGCCGGACGCCTTGGCGAAGCCGAACTCGTCGGCCTTGCACCTGGCGAGATCCTCGTTGACCTCACCGAGATGGACCAGCCGCGGCTTGGCCACGTCGGGAAAGACGGCGCCGACAGCGCTCCACGCGATGGCATGGCATTTGCCCATGAAGCCCGTGCCGATAAGACCTACGCCGACCATCCGCGATTTCTCCATTGCCAGAAGCGCCGATTGGATGAATTAATCCATTTTCTTCGGGAATGGAATGTCTGCCTCATTTTTTATGGCGTTCTTGCGCAAGCTCGCTATGATGAGGCAGAGAGGACGCTTCACGGATGAGCTTGAACGGGCCGACGATGGACGAACTGGTACCTCGCGACTTCGAGACGCTACGCGCCACTATCCTGGACCGGCGCGAGAGCCTGCCCAAGCGCATCGCCCAGATCGCCGCCTATGCGCTCGACAATCCGGACGACATCGCCTTCGGCACCGCCGCCAGCATCGCCGCTTCGGCCGGCGTGCAGCCTTCGACCCTGATCCGCTTTGCCCAGCAGCTTGGCTTCGATGGCTTCACCAGCCTGCAGCAGGTGTTTCGCGAGCGGCTGCGCGAGCGCAATTCTTCCTATGACGAGCGGTTGCAGGCGCTGCGTGCCAAGGCTGATACCGGCGCCGGCCACCGGGCGATCTTCGACGGATTCGTCGCCGCCGCGAGCACCTCGCTCAACGACATTTCGCGCACGCTGGACGACGCGCATCTGGAAGACGCTATTTCCCTGCTGGCGAAGGCGCAGACCATCTATGTACTGGCCAAGCGGCGCTCCTACCCGGTGGCGACCTACATCGCCTACGCGCTGGGCAAGCTGAAGATCCGCAACCAGCTGATCGAATCCGCCGCCGGCCTGAACGCCGAAATGGTCGGCTTCGCCACGCCGGCGGACGCCGTCATCGCCATCAGCTTCTCGCCCTATGCACCGGCCACCATCGAGGAAGCACGCAGCATTTCGGAACAGGGCGTGCCGATCGTCGCCATCACCGACAGCTCGTTTTCGCCGCTTGCCCAGTTCGCCAGGGTCTGGTTCGAGATTGCCGAGGCGGACTTCGCCGGCTTCCGCTCGCTGTCGGCAACGATGGCGCTGGCCATGGCTCTGACCGTCGGCGTCGGCGAGAAGCGGCGCGACGCAAGCCGCAAGCGAAGAACCTGAATTTGACCCCGAGTAGGCCTGGGCGAGGCCGGAAATCGGACACCGCCCATCGCTTCCCGCCTTCGGTCCGGGATCATGGCCGCGCACTTTTCAGTACGGGAATGCTCATTCCATATTGACTATGGATTGGAATTATTATTTCATATTGCCGGCGCCACGCTGCCGCTCGCGCGTGTTACCCAAGCAATGTTGTTCATGACAACGAGACTGACGGGAGGTTCCAATGAGCGAAGCCGTGGACGCGAAACAGGCGCCGCTCGACGTCATCACCATCGGTCGTGCTTCCGTCGACCTCTATGGCCAGCAGATCGGCTCGCGGCTGGAAGACATCACTTCGTTCGCCAAGTCGGTCGGCGGCTGCCCGGCCAACATCTCGGTCGGCACAGCGCGGCTCGGCCTGCGTTCGGCGCTGCTGACCCGCGTCGGCGACGAGCAGATGGGCCGCTTCATCCGTGAACAGCTGAAGCGCGAAGGCGTTTCCGTCGAAGGCCTCAAAACCGACAAGGAACGGCTGACCGCGCTGGTGCTGCTGTCGGTCGAGAGCGAAGGCGTTTCGCCGATGATCTTCTACCGCACCGACTGCGCCGACATGGCGCTGGCGCCGGAAGACATCGATGAGGCCTTCATCGCCTCGGCGCGCGCCATCGTCGTCACCGGCACGCATTTTTCGCGCCCCAACAGCGACGCCGCCCAGCGCAAGGCGATCCGCATCATGAAGGCCAAGGGTGGCAAGGTTGTCTTCGACATCGACTATCGCCCGAATTTGTGGGGGCTTGCCGGCCATGCCGAGGGCTTCGAGCGTTATGTGAAGTCGGACCGGGTCTCGGCCCAGTTGAAGACGGTGCTTCCCGATTGCGACCTTATCGTCGGCACCGAGGAAGAGATCATGATCGCCTCGGGCGCCGACGACTGCCTGAGCGCGCTGAAGACGATCCGCTCGCTATCGCCGGCCACCATCGTGCTCAAGCGCGGCGCCATGGGCTGCATCGTCTATGACGGGCCGATCAGCGACGATCTCGAGGATGGCGTCGTCGGCAAGGGTTTCCCGATCGAGATCTACAATGTGCTGGGCGCCGGCGACGCCTTCATGTCCGGCTTGCTGCGCGGCTGGCTTGGCGGCGAGAGCCTTGCAACAGCGGCGACCTGGGCCAATGCCTGCGGCGCCTTCGCCGTCTCGCGGCTGCTGTGCGCACCGGAATATCCAACCTTCGAGGAGCTGCAGTTCTTCCTCAAGAATAGCAGCAAGCATCGTGCCCTGCGCAAGGACGAGGCGATCAACCACATCCATTGGGCGACCACGCGCCGGCGCGACATCCCTTCGCTGATGGCGCTCGCCTGCGACCACCGCGTGCAGCTCGAGGATGTCGCGGCCAAGGCCGGCGCCGATCCTGCGCGCATCCGCGATTTCAAGGTACTGGCGGTCCAGGCGGCGGCAAAGGTCGCCGCCGGCCGTGATGGCTACGGCATGCTGATCGACGAGAAACATGGCCGCGAGGCGATGTTCGAATTCGCCCGCCATCCTTTCGCCTGGCTTGGACGCCCGGTGGAACTTCCGGGATCACGACCGCTGCGCTTCGAGTTCTCGCAGGACATCGGCTCGCAGCTTGCCGAATGGCCTGTCGATCACTGCATCAAATGCCTGTGCTTCTACCATCCCGACGATCCGGCGGCCTTGAAGGAAGAACAACAGCAAAAGCTGCGCGCGCTGTTCGAGGCCGCGCGCAAGGTGGGCCGGGAACTGCTCATCGAGATCATCGCCGGCAAGCACGGCAAGCTCGACGACACCACAATCCCACGCGCGCTGGAAGAGCTTTACGCGCTTGGCATCAAGCCTGACTGGTGGAAGCTCGAGCCGCAGGCGTCGGCCGGCGCCTGGGCCAGGATCGAGGCTGTCATCCTGAAACATGATCCCTGGTGCCGGGGCATCGTGCTGCTTGGGCTCGAGGCGCCGCAGGACGAGTTGGAAGCGGCTTTCGCCGCCACCGCCAAGGCGCCGATCGTCAAGGGTTTTGCCGTCGGCCGCACCATCTTCGTCCACGCCGCCGAAGAGTGGCTCGCCGGCAGGATGTCCGATGACGAGGCCGTCGCCGACATGGCGTCGCGCTTCGAGCAACTGACCGAAGCGTGGCTTGCCGCGCGTGGCCGCAAGGCAGCATAACAGGCGCGGCACAAGGACTGCGGAGGAAAAGACCATGAGCAAGACAATCCGCCTGACGATGGCGCAGGCGTTGACCCGCTTCCTGTCCCGCCAGATGGCCGAGATCGACGGAAAAAAAATGCCGATCTTCGGCGGTGTCTGGGCGATCTTCGGCCATGGCAATGTCGCCGGCATCGGCGAGGCGCTCTACCAGGTGCGCGACGACTTGCCGACTTTTCGCGCCCACAACGAACAGGCGATGGCGCATGCGGCGATCGCTTATGCCAAGGCCAATTTCCGCCGCCGCTTCATGGCCGCGACCTCTTCGATCGGGCCGGGCGCGCTCAACATGGTGACGGCGGCCGCACTCGCCCATGTCAACCGCCTGCCGGTTCTGTTCCTGCCTGGCGATGTTTTCGCCAACCGCATTCCCGATCCGGTGCTGCAGCAGGCCGAGGACTTTTCCGACGGCACCGCGACCGTCAACGACTGTTTCCGGCCGGTCTCGCGCTATTTCGACCGCATCACCCGGCCCGAGCAGATCATCCCGGCGCTCAGCCGCGCCATGCAGGTGCTGACCGATCCGGCCGATTGCGGGCCGGTGACGCTTTCGCTCTGCCAGGACGTGCAGGCCGAGGCCTATAACTATCCCGAGAGCTTTTTTGCCGAGCGGGTCTGGCATCAGCGTCGGCCGCGTCCGGATCGCCGCGAGCTTGCCGCGGCCGTCGCGGCACTCAAGGGCGCCAAGAAGCCGCTGATCATCGCCGGTGGTGGCGTTCTCTATTCGCAGGCCTCGGATGAGTTGGCCAAATTCGCCGGGGGTGCCGGCATTCCGGTCTGCGAGACGCAAGGCGGCAAGTCCTCGCTGCCGGACGGTCATCCGCTCAACATGGCGGCGGTCGGCGTCACCGGCACTTCGGCCGCCAATCGGCTGGCTGAGGAAGCCGATGTGGTGCTGGCCATCGGCACGCGACTGCAGGATTTCACCACGGGCTCTTGGGCGCTGTTCAAGAACTCCGGCAAGACCATCATCGGGCTCAACGTGCAGCCTTTCGATGCCGGCAAGCACCGCGCTCTGCCGCTGGTCGCCGATGCGGCAGAGGGGCTCGCCGAACTCGGTGCCGCGCTGAAAGGCTGGAAGGCGCCCGCCGCCTGGACCGACAATGCGGCCAAGGGCAAGAAGGCCTGGCAGGCCGATGCCGCCAAGGTGACCGCGTCGACCAATGCCGCCTACCCGTCCGACGCGCAGGTGATCGGCGCCGTGCAGCGGGCCATGGGCTCCGGCGTGACCTTGCTGCACGCAGCCGGCGGCCTGCCGGGAGAACTGCACAAGCTCTGGCAGGCCGGCACGCCCGGCTCCTACCATGCCGAGTATGGTTTCTCGACCATGGGCTACGAGATTGCCGGCGGGCTTGGGGCCAAGATGGCCAAGCCGGGCGAGGAAGTCGTCGTCATGATCGGCGACGGCTCCTACCTGATGCTCAATTCCGAGATCGCGACGTCAGTGATGCTCGGTCTGAAGCTGACGATCGTGCTGCTCGACAACAGGGGTTTCGGCTGCATCAACCGGCTGCAGATGGCAACCGGCGGCGCCAATTTCAACAATCTGCTGAAGGATTCGCGCCACGAGATCGTGCCCGATGTCGACTTTGCCGCGCATGCGGCGAGCATGGGGGCGATTGCCGAGAAGGTGCCGTCGATCGCCGAGCTGGAAAACGCGCTGCGGAAGGCCAGGGGGAACGACCGCACCACCGTGCTGGTCATCGACACCGACCCGCTGGTCTCGACCGATGCCGGCGGCCACTGGTGGGACGTAGCGGTGCCGGAAGTGTCCGCGCGGCAGCAGGTGAACGCGGCGCGCAAGGCCTATGACGAGAAGCGGCAGATGCAGAGTGTTGGTGACTAATGTCGGCGCCGCCCCTCACCCTTACCCTCTCCCCCTAAGAACGGGGAGAGGTCGCCAGCGTCGCGATCAGCCCCTTCTACCCGTTCCCTATACGGGGAGAAGGTGCCGGCAGGCGGATGAGGGGCGGCACTGACGGCCAAAGAATGAGCTGTTTTGAAACTGGAGTGACGACTTGAAAGCCAAACTGGGCATGTCCCCCATTGCGTGGTGGAACGACGATCTTGCCGAACTCAGCGATGATGTGTCGCTGGAGGAGTGCCTGCGCCAGTCGCGCTCGGCTGGCTTCACCGGCATGGAAATGGGCCGGCGTTTTCCCAACGATCCCGCCGTCATGCTGCCGATCCTGAAGGCGGCCGACGTGACGCTGTGCGGCGGCTGGTTCTCGGGCACGCTGGTCGATGAGGACATGGCCAAGAACAAGGATCGCATCCAGCCGATGATCGACCTGTTCAAGGCGGTCGATGCGCCCTGCATCGTCTATGGCGAGGTCGGCCGCTCGATCCAGGGCGATCGTTCCAAGCCGCTTGCCACCAAGCCGAAACTCACCGGTGACGAGATGAAGGCTTATGGCCGGCGCCTGACCGAGTTCGGCGAATGGTGTGCCGAACAGGGCATGCCGCTGTCCTACCACCACCACATGGCGGCGGTGGTCGAGACCGAGCCGGAACTGGATGCCTTCATGCGCCATTCCGGCGAAGGGATTCCGCTGCTGCTCGATGCCGGACACCTGGCCTTTGCCGGCGGCGATGTGCTGCGCGCCATAGACAATCACCACAAGCGCATCAGCCATGTCCACGTGAAGGATGTGCGCATGGACGTGATCGACAAGCTCGACCGCACGAAGCAATCCTTCCTCGACGCCGTGGCGCTCGGTGCCTTCACGGTGCCCGGCGACGGCTCGCTGGATTTCGGCGCCATCGTGCAGCGCTTCGCCGACCATGGTTATGAGGGCTGGTTCGTGGTCGAGGCCGAGCAGGATCCGAAGAAGAACCCGCCGCTCAGGATGGCGCAGGTCGGACACAAGGAATTGATGCGGGTGATGACGGTTGCCGGCTACACGGTCGAAACGCAAGGTTTTCCGAATGCCTGACGCAAGGGTTCCCCGCGAGGCGGGTTGCTGTAAATTGGCCTGATGAAAGATTCCGAGCACCCCTTCTTCCGGCCCTTATGGCGGCGCGTCGCGGTCGTCGCGGTCTGCGTCGTCTGGTCGATTGTCGAGTTCGCCACCGGCACGCCGTTCTGGGGTGTCATCGCGCTCGGTTTTGCCGGCTATGGCGTCTGGCAGTTCTTCTATCTCTACAAGCCGGCCGACGAGAGCAAGGCAACGGCCGAGCCCGAACCAAAGGAGTGAGCGGGATGTCGAAGCTGCTGGTGAAAGCCGACAAGGGCCATGGCCGCGTCGCCCATGTGACGCCGAAAAGCGCCGGCTGGACGTATGTCGGTTTCGACCTGCATCGGCTGAAGCCCGGCGAAAGCGCCTCGGGCAAAACGGCCGATCGCGAGGTCTGCCTGGTGTTCGTGACCGGCAAGGGCACCGCCACCGCCGATGGCAAGGAGCTTGGCCTGCTTGGCGAACGGATGTCGCCGTTCGAGGGCAAGCCGTGGTCGGTCTATGTGCCCGAGGGATCGGACTGGTCGGTAATGGCCGATACCGAGCTGGAACTCGCGGTCTGCTCGGCCCCGGGATTGGGCGGCGGTTTGCCGGTTCGGGTGATCGGGCCGGACGATCTCGGCCAGGAGGTGCGCGGCAAAGGCACCAACACGCGCTACGTCTCCAACATCCTGCCGGAAGGTAAGCCGGCCGATTCCTTGCTTGTAGTCGAGGTCATCACGCCCGGTGGCCATACGTCGAGCTATCCGCCGCACAAGCATGACCAGGACAATCTGCCCGCCGAATCCTATCTCGAGGAAACCTACTATCACCGCCTCAACCCGCCGCAGGGCTTTGCCTTCCAGCGCGTCTATACCGACGCCGACAAGAATGGGCATCGCGCGCTGGATGAAGCGATGGCGATCGAGGATGGCGACGTGGTGCTGGTGCCCAAGGGCTATCACCCCTGCGCCGCCTGCCACGGCTACGACCTCTACTATCTCAACGTCATGGCCGGACCGAAGCGGACGTGGAAATTCCACAATGCCCCCGAGCACGAATGGTTGATGAAGGCCTGACCCTTCCGGGTTTTCGGCTGAAGTTATTGGTCCAGCTTGGAAAAATCGTCGGCTAAAGACCCGGTGGGTCGATTTGCCTTCGAAAAACCCTTCAAAGCTTCGTCAATCCGTCATGGAAATCACCTATGGCAACGGATCTGACGAGGACTTCCCATGCGTTATGCCATCTATTTCACCCCCCGGCAGGACGAACCGCTGGCGCGGATCGCCGCCAACTGGCTGGGCCGCGACCCGTTCGGCGCGGCGACAAGGCCGGTTGAAGCGGTGGCCGACCTGTCGGCGGCGGAAGTTGCCTTCCACACCGCTTCGGCGCGCCGCTATGGCTTCCACGCGACGCTGAAAGCCCCCTTCCGCCTGGCGGTGAACGAGACGGAAAACTCGCTGCGCGCGGCACTCGACCATTTTGCCGAGGCGACGCCGGTGGTGACGATCCCGCGTCTCGTCGTCAGCCAGATCGACAGCTTTTTCGCGCTGGTGCCGGAAGGTCCACTGCCGCCGCTCAACCGCTTCGCCGATGACGTCGTGCGCGATTTCGACCGGTTCCGCGCGCCGCTGACCGAAGCCGAGATCGAACGGCGCAGCCCGGATTCGCTGAAGCCGGCAGAGTTCCGCAACCTGTGCCAGTGGGGTTACCCCTATGTCTTCGAGACCTTCCGCTTCCACATGACGCTGTCCGGGCGGGCCGGGGCACAGGAAAGCCCTCGTCTGCGCGCGGCAATCGACAGCCTGTTCGCGGATGTGCTACGGCAGCCGGTGCTGGTGAACGCGGTGACGTTGTTTGTCGAACCTGAACCGGGTGCGCCATTCCTGGTGCTTTCCCAGCATGCGCTGGGACACCGCCCAGCCAGAAAATCCGCCTGACCGACTGCGGAATGGCTCCAGCCGGAAATAACCGAGGACTACCTGAAATGACTGCCGAGATTGTTCTTTCCAACGCCCGCATTGTGCTTGCCGACGAGATCGTCGAGGGTTCGCTGGTGCTGCGTGACGGCTTTATCGCCGGCATTGACGCGGGTGCCGCCCGAACCGGCGACGACATGGGCGGCGACTATATCATTCCGGGACTGGTCGAACTGCATACCGACCATCTCGAAGGCCATTACGCGCCGCGGCCGAAGGTGCGCTGGAATCCGATCGCCGCCGTGCTCGCCCATGACGCACAGGTGGCGACCGCCGGCATCACCACCGTGCTCGACGCGCTTCGCGTCGGCATGGATGAGGACGCCGACCTGACCTCGGACGACATCCGCAAGCTCGCCGATGCAATCGAGGACAGCGTGCGGGAAGACCGGCTGCGCGCCGACCACTTTATCCATCTGCGCTGCGAAGTTTCGGCGCCGGACTGCCTGCGGGCCTTCGCCAATTTCGATGAGGACGAGCGGGTCAAGCTGGCGTCGCTGATGGACCATGCGCCGGGCCAGCGCCAGTTCGTCAATCTCGAGACCTATGCCTATTATTATCAGCGCAAGCTGAAGCTGAGCGACCAGGACTTCCAGAAATTCTGCGAGAAGCGGATGGGCGAATCGGCACGCAATTCCGGCCCAAACCGCGCCTTCATCGCGGCCGCCTGCCATGAGCGCGGCATTGTCCTGGCCAGCCATGACGATGCCACGACGGGCCATGTCGAGGAGGCGATCGAGCAAGGCGTGCGGGTCGCCGAGTTCCCGACCACCGAGGAAGCGGCGCGGGCTTCGAAGGCCGCCGGACTCGGCGTGCTGATGGGCGCGCCCAACGTCATGCGCGGCGGCTCGCATTCGGGCAATGTCTCGGCGCGCACGCTGGCCGGCAACGGCCTGCTCGACATCCTGTCATCCGACTACATCCCCTTCAGCCTGATCCAGTCCGCCTTCTTCCTCGGCGACATGGTCGAAGGCATTTCGCTGCCGCAAGCAGTCGCCATGGTTTCGAAAAACCCGGCCGAAGCGATCGGCCTGACCGATCGCGGCATCATCGAACAGGGCCGCCGCGCCGATCTGGTGCGCGTGCGCGTCGACGATCATGTTCCGGTCGTGCGCACCGTCTGGCGGCAGGGGCGCCGGGTCGCATGATGGTGTCGGCCTTGATCGAGCGTGAGTTGTCCGCCGAAACGTTCCCGATCCGCCATGGCGTGTTTGTAGCGGTCGTAGGCCCAAGCGGCGCCGGCAAGGACACGGTGATCGGCTACGCCCGCGCGCTTTTTGCCGACGAGAGCCGGCTGGAGTTCGTGCGCCGTGTCATCACCAGGCCCAGCGATGCCGCGAGCGAGGATCACGATACGCTGGCCGATGCCGCCTTTGTCGAGGCCGAGGCCGACGGCGCCTTCGCCATCTCCTGGGAGGCGCATGGCCTGCGCTATGGCCTGCCCGCCGATGTCGACTGGTCGGTTGCCAATGGCCATGTCGCGGTGGCGAACGTGTCGCGCGCGATTATCCCCTCCCTGCGCGAGCGCTATGCCAATCTGGCCATTGTCGAGATCACCGCTTCGCCCGACGTGCTGGCCGAGCGGCTGGCAATGCGCGGCCGCGAATCGCGCGGCGAAGTGCTGGCCCGGCTGGCGCGCAGCGCCAATGTGACCTTGTCCGGTCCCGGCGTCACCACGATCGACAACAGCGGTCCGCGCGAGGCGGCCGGCGAGCGCTTCGCCGAGCTGCTGCGCAAGGCAATGGCCTTCTCCGACATGTCGGGCGTGATCTAGACCCTCCGCCCCACAGCTTCGATTTTCGCATCTCACGAGGCGACGGCCGCCGCTCCGGCGGTTTGCGGCCGCTCGTTTTTCGGCAGGCAGACATGTTCGCCTGGGCCGACCGCCATTGTCACACCCCTGTAATAGACATTTCGGATGGTGGCGCCCGTTGCAATTACTACATCCAGAAAAATGACCGCCCGACATGACATATGATGCCTCGAAAGATCGGAAGGCGACGGTCGATGCCCGGGTCCAGGCGGCGCTGGAAAACCTGCCGCCGGCCGAGCAGCGCATGGCGCGGTTCTTCGTCGACCAGAAGCAGTCCGTCCTGCTGGGATCGGCGGCCGAGATCGCGGAATTGGCCGGCACCAGCGACGCCACCGTCGTTCGCACGGCGCGCTCGCTTGGCTTCGAAAGCCTCTCGGCGCTTCGCCAGATGCTGCTCTCGGACCTGACCGGCACGCCCTCCCCTGGCAAGCGCCTGGCGCGCACCTTGCAGGAGACCGGCGACGATAGCGCCGGGGCGTTGCGGCATGTCATCGACATTCACGAGAGTGTGCTCGACGTGCTCAAGCGCCCGGAGATGGCGGCCGCTTTCGAGCGTAGCGTCGACATTCTGGCGCGGGCCAATCGCCGCCATGTCTTTGGCATCGGCCCATCGGGCGCGATGGCCGACTATGCCAGCTTGCAATTCAACCGGATTGGCCTGCCGACCAGCGCGCTGTCGGTATCGGGGATCGCGCTCGCCGACCGCTTGTTGTGGCTCGGCAAGGGCGACGCCGTGCTGATGATGGCTTACGCGCCGCTCTACCGCGAGGTCGAGATCATCCTCGAACAGGCCAGGCAGTTCGACGTCCCGGTCGTGCTGATCAGTGACAATCTGGCTCCGCTGGTGTCCGGCAAGGTGGCCGAGACGTTGCCAATACCGCGCGGCAAGGCCGATCACCTCGCCATGCATGGCGGCACGATAGTCCTCATCGAGGCGATGATCATCGGCCTGGCGAAACGAAACAGCGAAGCCGCCTTTGATGTCCTCGAGCGGTTGAGCACGGTTCGCGGATCGATCGACAAGGCATGGATAAAGCGCGGCGTCCGCAAGAATAACAACAATAAAAAGTAGAAATTCCTGCGTACGACACAAAACATTCAATTTGTTTATACATGGTACAATGGGGCTTACTGTGCCCGATCAAAATCGACTGGAGAGCAAGATGAAACTACGCACAACTTTCTGCTTCGCGATTGGCCTTAGCGCGCTTGCCGCGGCAGCACCAGCTTCGGCATCAGACCTCGTGCTTTACGACGCGCTCGATTTCGCCGGCCCGGTGGCCAAGGCCTTCCAGGCCAAGACCGGCCTCACGGTCGACGTCGTCGAACCCGGCAGCACCGGGGAGACGCTGGGCAAGATCGCCGCCGAAGGCAGCAACCCGCAATTCGACATCGTCTGGCTCGATGGCTCCGCCGTCATGGAGCGCATGGCGGCCGACCACGTGCTGCAGGCCATTCCCGCCGCCGCCTATGACAAGGTGGCATTCACCGATCTCGGCAAGTCGCTAATCCCGCAAAGCCACGCCTTCCTGCCGACCGGCACCAGCACCACGGCCATCGAGGTCAACACCAAGAAAGTGCCCGCCGACAAGCTGCCCAAGTCGTGGGCCGATCTTCAGTCCTTCGCGGGCAAGGTCGCGGCCAAGGATCCCAATCTGTCGGGTCCCGCCTATCAATGGCTGGCCGGCTTTTTCCAGACCAACGGCCTCGACGCCGGCAAGGCCCTGTTGGCCAAGACGCTGACCAACAAGTCCCTGTCGGGCCTGTCGAGCGGCGGCAAGGTGAACAAGGCGGTGCTGACCGGCGATGCCTCGGTCGGCATCAACCAGGACAGCGCCATCTTCTCGAAGATCGCCGCCGGCGAACCCGTCGTCGCGGTGTACCCCAGCGAAGGGTCCGTATCCTTGCCGCAGGGCCTCGGCATCAGCGCCAAGACGCAGCACATGGACGCGGCGCGGAAGTTCATCGACTTCGTCACCAGCGCCGAGGGCCAGGCCGCCATGCAGAATGGCGACGACACCGACTTCTTCTACATCCCGATCATCAAGGGCATCAACGCCAAGCCCGGCCGCGAAACCAACATCACCTACACGCATCTCGACGATGCCGTGGCCTCCGCTCACGAGAGCGAGTGGAAGCAGTGGTACAAGGCCAACTTCGTCCAGTGACCCGGCTGTTCGGGAAATGACGATCCTCCAGCATTCCGGCGCCGCGGCTTTTGCCCGCGGCGCCGGCGCCAGAAAACCGCCGTTAGGCCGCCTGTCGGCGCTTACCCGCTACGGCGGGCCATTTGCCGTCTACGCCGTCTTTGGCCTGCTGATCGGATTGCCGCTTGCCCTGGTGCTGGTTCAGGCGGTCATGCCCGGCTTGTTTGCCGCGCAAGATGCCAGCAACGGCCTGAGTTTCGAGCCGCTGGCCCGCGTTTTCAACTCGCCTTATGTCGCGGGCTCGGTCCTGCATTCGCTTGAACTCGGCATGCTCGTCGCCTGCACCACGACGGCGCTGGGTGGCGCCTTCGCGATCCTGGTCCAGCGCTGCGATATTCCGGGACGGACGGCGATTTCAATCGTGCCGTGGCTGGTTTTCCTGACGCCGTCCTATCTGAAGGCGCTCGCCTGGGTGCTGCTGATGTCCTCCGGCGGTTACCTGGCTCAGTTTGGGCTGCTGCCTGCCTGGCTGGGCTCGGCGTTCTTCGGCCTGGCCGGCCTGGTGTTTGTCCACACGCTCAGCCTGTTTCCGCTGGCCGCCTTCATCATCGGCAGCGCGCTCGCCGGCCTGGGCAGCGAACTGGAGGATGCCGCACGGCTCTCCGGCGCCACGCCGCTCAGGATCTGGCTCCGTATCAACGGCCCCTTGCTGGCGCCGGCCATCGCCTTGAGCTTCATCGCCACCTTCGCCGAGGTGCTGTCCGATTTCGGCCTGGCCTCGACCATCGCCAGAATGTCGAATTTCGGGGTGCTGACCTACGGCATCTACGCCGCCGCCAGCGATTATCCCGTCGACTTTCCCGCAGCCGGCGCCCAGGCGCTCGTCCTGCTCGCCCTTGTGCTGCTCGTCGTGGTGGCGGACAGGCTGCTGCGCCGCCGCGCCGACCCGCGCCTGATCTCCGGCCGCGCAAGGCCGGCTCGGCTCTACAATCTCGGCGCGTGGCGCTGGCTCGCCATGGCGGCGGCCCTTGCCATCGCTTTCCTCGCGCTGGCATTGCCGCTCGGCGCGATCGCGGCACGCGCCCTGACGCAAACGCTGGGTCACGGGCTCGTCTGGAGCAATTTCACGAGTGCCAATGTGGTGGCGGCGCTCAGCCTGAACACCGCGGCCAATGATGGCCTGTTGCGCAGCCTCTTCTATGCCGGGCTGACGGCGCTTATCGCCAGTTCACTCGCCCTGCTCCTGTCGGCGCAACTCGACCGCGCGGGCCCGGTTCTGCGCAGCGCCGTCGTCGGCCTGTCGCTGGGGTCGGTGGCAATCCCGGGCATCGTGCTCGGCTTCGGCTATATCCTGGTCTGGAATCGCCTGCCGGGTTTCCGCGACTGGCCGTTTCCCCACTATGGCGACGGCTCGCTGCTGGTCATGGGCTATGTCGCGGCAGCACTTCCCTACTGTCTGGTGGTGATCCTTTCGGCGATCGGCCAGTTGGCGCCAAGCCTGACGGACGCGGCGCGCCTGCATGGCGTGGGCACAATCCGGCGATTGCTGGCGATCACCTTGCCGCTGGTGCTGCTGAGCGTGGTGACGGCCTTTCTGCTGACATTCATCCGCACCGTGTTCGAGCTGCCTATCTCGCAGATGCTCATTCCCCAAAGCGGACCGCCGGCGCCGACGCTCATCCTGAAACTGTTCAGCCACGATCGTGATGGGCTGGCATCGGCCATCGCGCTGGTCGCCATGGCGGCCGCGGGCATCGGTGCCGCGCTGGTCTGGTACCCGCTTCGGCGGTTCGTCAAACCGCGTCGAAGCGCGGGCCATGCCGGCGTGGGCAGCGGTCAAACCGCGGGAACGGGAACCTTGTCATGACCGCCTCCCTGCATTGTGCCGGCATCTGCAAGTCGCTCGGCGGACGTCCGGTCCTGAGCGACCTCGATCTCAAGATCGACGCCGGCGAAGTGGTTTCGCTTCTTGGCGCCAGCGGCTCCGGCAAGACCACGCTTCTGCGCATCATCGCCGGACTGGTCGAGCCCGAAAGAGGATCGATCACGCTGGACGGGCGTGTCGTGTGGAGCGAGAATTCGGTGATACCGGCGGAAAAGCGGCGGATCGGCATGGTCTTCCAGGACTACGCGCTGTGGCCGCACATGACGGTCGCCAACAACCTGTCCTTCGGGCTGCGCTCGCAGCGGCTTTCGGATCGCGACATCGCCCAGCGGCTCGCCCACGCGCTCGACGTCACCCGCCTTGCCCCCTACAGGGATCGTTACCCGACCGAATTGTCCGGCGGCCAGCAGCAGCGGGTCGCCATCGCCCGCTGCCTGGCCGCACGCCCGGCGCTGATGCTGTTCGACGAGCCGCTGAGCAATCTCGACGCGGCGTTGCGCGAGGATATGCGCATCGAGATGATGGAACTGGTGCGCCGCGAGGCCATCACCGTCGTCTATGTGACGCATGACCAGGCGGAGGCGATGGCGGTCTCCGACCGCATCGCCATCATGCGGGCAGGCGAGATCGTCCAGTTCGACACACCACGTGCGATCTACGAGGCACCCGCCGATTCCTTCGTGGCCAGCTTCATCGGCGGCTTTTCGATCGTTCGCGGACAGGTCCGTGACGAACGCTTCAAGATCGCCGAGAGCGACGCCGAAACCGTGCGCACGCCGGGCGCGCGCCCTGGCGCCGGCATGCTGGTCATTCGTCCCGAAGACGCCCGCCCGGCCGACGCCTATCCGGACAACCGCCTGCAGGGCAAGGTTCTGTCGAGCGCCTTCCAGGGCCGATGCTGGCGACTGGCGATCGACCTCGGACCCCACCGTGTGCGGCTCGATTGGCCCGAAGCGCCGCCGGTTGGCGCTTCGCTTGCTTTTTCGCTGCCGCCGGAGCGATGTGTGGTGCTGACCGCATAGCGATTTGGATCGCGATCCCGCAGATGGAAACGAGCGGCCAAAGGGATCATGGTCGAATGAGACAAGACAGGAAGGTTTGATGCAGACACTGACACCCATTCTCTCGACAGTCACGGCGGCATTTCTCGCCTCCCTGGTCGAGGTCGTCGAAGCCTTCACCATCGTGCTCGCGGTCGGGGTGACACGCAGCTGGCGCCCGGCCCTGACCGGTGCCGCCCTGGCGCTGGCGGTGCTGGCGGCCCTGGTGCTGGCGTTCGGCCCGTTGCTGGCGCTGGTGCCGATCACCACGCTGCAGTTCGTTGTCGGCGTGCTGCTGATCCTGTTCGGCATGCGCTGGCTGCGAAAGGCCATCCTGCGCAGCGTCGGCGTCATCGCCCTGCATGACGAGGAGGCGGCTTTCGCCAAGGAAACCGCGGCGCTGAACCGGCAGGCCAATGACCGCCGCGCCGACTACCTCGCCGGGCTGGCGTCCTTCAAGGCGGTGCTGCTCGAGGGCGTCGAGGTGGTGTTCATCGTCATTGCCGTCGGTGCCGCGCACGGGCAGACGCTTTACGCCAGCCTGGGTGCGCTGGCAGCCTTCATCCTGGTAATGCTTGTCGGCCTTGCCGTGCACCGGCCGCTGGCGCGCGTTCCGGAGAATGCGCTCAAATTCGTGGTCGGGCTGATGCTGACCAGCTTCGGCATCTTCTGGACCGGCGAAGGCATCGGCGCCGACTGGCCGGGCGCCGATCTCGCTCTGCTCGCCATCTTCTGCGTCGTCGCGCTGGCATCCTTTGCCATGGTGCGGTGGTTGCGCAGTACCTACCCCGCAGCCGCTGGAGGGCTCGCCCGATGAACGTCATTCGTCTTATTGCCAAGGAATTCTTCGGCATGTTCGTCGATGACGGCAATCTCGCGCTGCTGGCGCTGGTGCTGGTGGCCGCCGTCCTTGCGGCGGTGAAGCTGCTGGCACTGCCACCGTTGCTCGGCGGCGCGGTGCTGCTGGTCGGCTGTCTCGCCATCCTGTTGCAAAGCGTTCGCCGCGCCGCAAGCGCGGCCCAGCGGTAGCTCCGACGAACACACGGCTCAAAGCCTGACGGACTCAGCCGCGCAAGGTGCGGCAAGCGCGGGCGCCGAGCGGCAGGGGTGTCATTCCGCGGCCGCGCCGGCCACGGTCTTGCGGCTGGCGTCGATCATCCGCCGCCTGGCCCGGAACACGCCCCATTGCTGGTCGACCAGCACGCCGATGAGGATAACGCCGCCCATCACCGCGAAGTTGAGGGAGGACGGAATGCCGAGCAGGTTGACGAGGTTCTGCAACTCCTGCAGCAGCACGGTGCCGAGGATGACGCCGACCAGCGAGCCCTCGCCGCCGCGCAGCGAGAAGCCGCCGAGCACCGCCGCGGCAATGGCGTAAAGTTCGTAGAACTGGCCGTGGCTGGCCGGCGAGATCGAGCGCGTGTACATGGCGAAATAGATCGCCGACAGCGCCGTCAGCACGCCGCAGATGACGTAAGCCGCCATGACGATGCGCCCGGTGCGAATGCCCGAATATTTAGCCGCCTCCTCGTTCTTGCCGATGGCGTAGAGATAGCGGCCGAACACCGAGCGGTGCAGCACCACCCACATGACGATGGCGATGACGATCAATGCGAAAAAGGAGTTCGGCACGCCCCAGGAGCGGCCGGCGGTGAGGAATTCGAGTTCCGGAAAGTTCTGGCCGAAGGCGAAGCCGGCGGTGCCGTCGGCGGTGTAGAAGCGGGCGACGCCGCGATAGATCAAGAGGCCGCACAGCGTGACGACGAAGGGCTGCAGCTTGAGCCGTGTGATCAGCCAGCCATGCACCAGGCCGATAATGGCCCCCAATGCGATGATCAGCACGAAGGCCAGCGGCCAGTCGAGCTCGCGCACCGCGATGAAGTCGATGAACAGCGTGCCCAGCAACGCCACCAGCGAGCCGACCGACAGTTCGATGCCGCCGGTGATGATGACGAAGGCCTGGCCGATGGAAAGGATGCCGAACAGGCCGATCAGGTTCGAGGTGTTGGCAAGGTTGATCGGCAACAGGAAACGCGGGTTGATGATGGCAACGATGGCGCCCACCACCAGGATCAGGATCAGCAGGCCGAGATCTTTCTTGCTCATCGTCTTCTCCCCAATGCTTGCCTGAGCAGATCGCGCTTCCGCGACCCCGAGGCAAAAACTATTTCGGCTGCTTGCCCACCGCCAGCAGCAGCACGTTTTCCTGGCTGAATTGTTCCTTGTCGAGAATGCCCGAGATCTGGCCCTCATGCATGACGGCGATGCGGTCCGACACGCCGATCACCTCTTCCATGTCGCTGGAGATCATCAGCACGGCGACGCCTGCATCGGCCAACGCGCGCATCAGCCCATAGATTTCCGCCTTGGCGCCGATGTCGATGCCACGCGTCGGCTCGTCGAGGATCATCACCTTCGGGTTCATGGCCAGCCATTTGCCGAGCACGACCTTCTGCTGGTTGCCGCCCGACAGCGTGCCGGTGCGCGTCTGCACCGAGGGCGCCTTGATGCCGAGATTCTTTTTCTGCTTCTCGGCGGTTGCCGTTTCGGCGCCCGCCGACACGAGCGATCGCTTCGCATGGGCCGGCAGATTGGGCAGCGAAATATTCTGCGCGATCGACAAATCGAGCAGGATGCCGGTGAGCTTGCGGTCTTCCGGGACCAGGAAGATGCCGTGCGCGACGGCATCGGCCGCGGAAGCCAGCGCAAGCGGCGTGCCGTCGAGTTCGAGCGTGCCGCCGAGGCAGCCGTCGATGCCGAAGAACACGCGTGCGAGCTCAGTGCGGCCGGAGCCGACAAGGCCGGCAAGGCCGAGGATTTCGCCGCGCCTGACGTCGAGATCGACCGGCCGGCCGGGATAGGCGGGAGTGCGGACGGCCTTGGCCGCAAGCGCCACGGCGCCCGGCGCACGCGCCGCCTCGGAAGCCTTTTCGCGCTCCTTCAGCATGCGGCCGATCATCAGCTTGACCATCTGGTCGTGGTTGATGTCGCGCTTGCCCAGCGTGCCGGCCAGCATGCCGTCGCGCAGCACCACGACGCGGTCGGCGACACGCTCGACCTCGTGCAGGCGGTGCGAAATGAAGATGACGCTGATGCCGTCGGCCTTCAGCCCCTTGATGACGTCGAGCAGCTTGTCGGTTTCGGCGATCGGCAGGCTCGAGGTCGGCTCGTCGAGGATGACCAGCCTTGCCTTGATGGACAGCGCCTTGGCGATCTCGACCATCTGCTGCTGGGCAAGCGACAGGTCGGCGACCTGCGTGTCAGCGGAGAAATTGGCGCCGACGCGCTTGAGCAACGGCGCCACCATGGTGCGCAACCTGGCGCGGTCGACGAGCTTGAATGGCCCAGCGCGCAGCGGCTCGCGGCCGAAGAAGATGTTGGCGGCGACGTCGAGGTTCTCGAACAGGTTGAGCTCCTGGTGGACGAAGGCAATGCCCGAGCCAAGGCTGCCTTCGACGCTCAGGCCCTTGTGGGCGGTGCCGTCGACGGTGATGGTGCCGGTGTCCGGCGTGGTGACGCCGCCGAGGATCTTCATCAGGGTCGATTTGCCGGCGCCGTTCTCGCCGACCAGGCCGATGACCTCGCCCGGCCTGACCTCCATCGAGAAGCCGTCGAGCGCGACGACGCCCGGATAGGTCTTGCGCACGTTCTCGAGGCTGAGGAACGGGGCGATTGCCGAGATGGATGTGTCGGAATAATTCATCATGCCTGACAGCAGCCGGCGGGCCATTTTGGTCCATCTTCAGACTGACGATCCTCGCGGTGTTCGTCAATGCGATCAGCCGGCTCAAGGCGAGCTTGAGCCGGCTGAACTGCCTGTGGCCTTATTTTCCAGCCATCGCCTTCAGGTTGGCGGCATAGGCGTCGACATCATCCTTGCCGATGATCTTGGTCGGGATGATGATCAGATTGCCGGCCGGGATGCCCGACTTGTCGCCCTTGAGGTAGGCGGCCATCAGCTTCATGCCCTGATAGGCCCATTCGAAGGGCTGCTGTACGACGGTGGCGGCAATGGTGCCTTCCTTGACGCCGCCCAGCGTGATCGGATCGTCATCGAAGCCGACGACGGTGATCGAGCCGAGCTTGCCGGCGTCGCGCAGCGCTTCATAGATGCGCGGCGTGTTGTAGGAATAGAAGCCGACCATGCAGGTGACATCGGGGCTGGCGACCAGCGCGTCCTCGACATTCTTCTTGGCGCGGGCCTGGTCGATGTCGTCGCCGCGCACGTCGACGAGTTCGATCTTGGTGCCGGCAAGGCCATCCTTCATGCCCTGGATACGCTCCTTGGCGTTGTCGGCGCCGAGCAGGCCGACGAAGCCCAGGCATTTGCCGCCATTGGGCATTGCCTTCTTGGCGATTTCGGCCGCCTGCTTGCCGGCATCGACGTTGGACGAGCCGATATAGGCGACGCGCTTGGTCTGCGGCGCATCGCTGTCGGTGGTGAACAGCGCGGTTTGCGAGGCGATCTTGTTCAGGCCATCGGTAGAGGTCTTGGGATCGACGGCCGAGACCATGATGCCCTTGACGCCGGCCGTCACCAGATCGTCCATCAGCCGCTGCTGGATGGCGACCGAGGATTGTTCCGGATATTTGAGCTCGAGCGTGTAGTCGGGCAGTTCGCCCTGGGCTTTCTTGACGCCGGCTTCGGCGGCCTTCCAGAAATCGGACGCCCCGTTGACGACGAAGGCCAGCGTCGGCTTGTCGTCGGCGCGCGCGACGGCCGTCGCCGTCAGGCCGACAACCAGGGCCGCGGCGGCCACGGATGCATTGCGTATCAAAGACTTCATGTTCAACCTCCCGTTTTGGTCCAGCCATCGGCCGACCGGTCTTGCTCACTGCAAATTTGCCTTGCTCACCTGAATTTGCCTTTTGAGGCTTGGACGCCCCTCCTCCTCAGGGGTTCCCGGCACCGAAAGAATGGCGTCGCTCCAGCCACGGCCAGGGACTTTAGAGACTCATCCTTCGTTCGTAAATAGTCCGATTTGTCTGACATATCATATGTCCGAGAAAGATCTCGCGGAGTCCAAGTCCGCTCGCCATCGGGCCAGTCACGCTCGCTTTCCGTCACCCCCGGAACAATGAGCCCGGATGCGACGGATTGACGTTACAGCGCATTTTTGTATTAGTAAACAGTATTAGTCTTCACCCCTGTCCAGACCGGTCACCGCGCGTCCGCGTCGATGCGCCGGCGGGCCGATGCCTTAGCCGTGCAGTGTTTAAGGCCGCGCAGCCCTGCCTTTCCTGATGCACGGAGCCGCATGAGCAATGGACTGCAAGGCAACTAATAGATATAAATCATGGGGCAGCTTCTATAAATCGATACCACCGCGCTATCTTGTCGGCCCGGCAGGCTGCCGCTAGACAGGACCAGGGATCGGGGACAGAATGCAATGAGCGAAACGACGGATCGGGAGACGGCGAGGCGCCGCAAGGCGCCGGCAAAACCCAAGGGCCGGGTCACCATGACCGACATCGCCAGGGCCGCCGGCTGCTCGCAGGCGACCGTCTCCTTCGTGCTCAACAATTCGCCAGGGATTCGGCTGTCGCGGCAGACGCGCGAACGGGTGATCGAGGCCGCCCGGGCGCTGGGCTACAGCGCGCCGGCCTTCTCCGCACTGAAGACGCCGATTGCGGCCTTTGAGGGGCTTGACGGAGTGATCGGCTTTGCCGTCGACCAGCTCGCCACCAGCCCGGAGGCGGTGGTGGCCATCGAGGGCGCGCGCCAGGCGTCGTGGAACGCCGGCAACGTACTGCTGGTGGCGCAGACCATGGGCGACGCCGTGATGGAGCCGCGCGCCATACAGGCGCTGACCCGGCGGGGCATTTCGGCGCTGATCTACATGACCATCTTCACCCGCGAGATCACGGCGCCCGATTTCCTCTACAGCCTCGACATTCCGGTGATCCTGCTCAACTGCTACACGTCGGACTATGCCTTCCCCGCCGTGGTGCCCTCCGAGATCGCCGGCGGCCAGAGTTCGACCCGTCACCTGATCAGCCACGGCCACCGCCGCATCGCCACCATCACCGGCGAGCCGTGGATGCAGGCCGCACAGGACCGGCTGAAAGGCTACCGCCGCGCGCTCGCCACGGCCGACATCCCGTTCGACCCGGAACTGGTGGTGGAGGGCGACTGGTCGGCCAGCGCGGGCTATGCCGCGACGGTGAAGCTGCTGGCGCTGAAAGACCGCCCGACCGCCATCTTCTGCCAGAACGACCGCACGGCGATCGGCTGCTACGAAGCGCTGAAGGAAGCCGGCCTGCACATCCCCCAGGATATTTCCGTCGTCGGCTACGATGACGAGGAAATCGCCCGGCACCTGTTCCCGCCGCTGACCACCTCGATCCTGCCACACATGGCGATGGGCCAATGGGCGATCGAACAGCTCGAGGCGCCGGTGGTGACGGGACAGGGGCGGTATCCGATCACCAAGCTGGAATGCCCGCTGGTGGAACGCGAGAGCGTGCGGGCGATGGCGGCAGGCTGAGGCGAGGCGACGGGCTGACACAGCGCCTTGTCCGCCAGCGGGTCGCGAGGGTGTATTCCGTCGGTCCGCCGGCAGATCCGAAAACCCAGATCACCCTCTTGCGGCAGCGCCCTTGCCTGCGGCCACCCTGTGGGCGAACCCCATCGATCGCGGTCACCATCATGCCGTCCGTTGCCAGTAGGCGGCCGGGCAATTGTCGTCCATACTTGAGCCATGATGGGTCGAGGCTTGCGCTGTGTGCAGGTGTGTGCGGCTTTGCTGGCCGCGGACTGCCCGCGCGCCGAAGCCGACGGGACCAAACTCTTCCAGGCGGGCGCTTACTCCTTCTCGGACGAACTCGGCGGCTTCAGGATCCTTTCGGCCACAGGCGCCGGAACGCGCACCGACCCGATCGTGGTCACCGAGGAACTGGAGACCGCGGACCCGGTGACGCTGACCATACGGGCCGCCATGCCGATCCAGCCGTTCGGAACGGCGGGCAATTACGCGACCGGCTTCCTGCCGCTGAAGATCGTCGCCCTCAACAACAGCGGCGACGCCTGGATCGAATTCGAATTCGAGCTGCAGTCGATCATGAACCGGCCGAGCGACTATGGCGACGGGCTATCGTTCGACCAGGCGCAGCGCGAGGACAAAATGATCAAATCCGACAGCTTCGCCGAATTCAAACGCGACTTCGAGCCCTATGACAGGCTGCTGTTCCGCAAAGGCAAGGTCGACCCGCTGGAGACAGCCTCGTTTTCATTCCTGGTGACGGACTTTTCGCCGAAGGACCGGTTTTATCTGGTGGAGGAGCCAAGGGTTCCTTCGTCGTAGGGGCAGCGACGAGGTGGCGTGCGAGATGCTGTGCCGATAGTCTGCCATGCCTGAATGTTTGGGAGAATTTGATGCAGTTGACCCTTATAGAAGCCGATGCCGCCTTTGGGCTGGAGCAAAACAGCGTTTTGTTGGTCGGCTATCCTGGTGCCTACGGATGGCCGATCTTCGACGTGCATCGCAAGGGGCCATACCAAATTCAGCTTGATGCAGACGCACTGTCGACGCAGCTACAACTCAAGATGCCTGACGCACTGGAAGTGGCAAAGGAGCAAGCGCTAATCGTTAAGACGACCACAATTTATGTACGACTGGACGGCGGCGTAAAATGGCAATCCGAATGGGGCGAACTGAAAAAGAGATGAACGTGGATAATGGCGGCGCTGCGAGGATCTGGTTCGGCGATCATCTCAATCGGCAAGAGGACGCGAAGTTTCTAAGCAAATACCTGTTACAGCGAAATGCGATCGCGGTTGAGAGAGGCACGTCGATAAATGTCAATGCCCCCTGGGCGCAGGCAAGACGTACTTCCTGTCGGGGATGGCAGCGGAACTCGCTTCGGATGGCTATAAGGTGGCTAAGGTTGACGCTTGGCGAGACGACCACACCGACGTGGCATCGGTGCTGAAGGCGTTGGGAAAAACGAAGAAGACAAACTGAGAACTGCGCTGAAAAACAGCGCTGGCAAGACAGCGCTATTAGTTCTCTTGCCGCTTCCCTCATGGCGATGGTTATCGGATGACCAGTCAATTGCCCCCTAACAGTCCGCTCCTGATTTAAAACAAAAAAGGCAAACGCGTCAAAAAAGAGTAGCTCGTTTCCGAAGCCTTGAGCTAGAAGGCTTTGATTCGAAGAGGAGCTGCCCATCGTGGATAACGCTATCGAACCAAAGACGGATGCAACCCTCAAACCGGAGGAATCAGTTCGCCAGATCACAATCAAGGAACTTATCCGATTGGGCTGGCAAGAGGGTCAATTGCGATGGAAGCCTGAATGGCCTGTACCCCGCGCTCCTCATGACTTAACGAAACGCGAACGCGGCCAAAAGTATGAAGTCTGCGGCAGCGCAGATCTCGTAGCGTTTGCTGACTCAAGCGGCGAAGCACATGCTCTTCAGATCATTTTCGAGTTCAAGGCTCCGGATATTAACGCAGGGAAGGCGCAGCTCATCCGTTACCTGAGCAGCGAACCTATGGTGAAAATGGGCTTCTGGACGAACGGGAGTCAGACACTTGCGATCTATAAATGTCACTTTTCGGATTGGATTGAGATCGAAGGGGCACGCCTTCCCCAACCTAGCGACGACCTGACCCAAGCTCCGGCCGAGCCGCCGACTTGGGAAACGCTAAAGGTACCGAACGAGGCCGAACTGTCCGCAGTCCTGCGACGTATCGTTGCCACGGTCGTCATCGCCGATCCCATCGTCACCCGCCGCGAAGACCAGCTCCGTGAGCTGCTGCATGTGATGCTTGTCAAACTAGAAAGCGATGCCGTGTTCAGCCGCTCCGCTCGCCGGGCTGATCCGGTGGATTTTCGACTTTATGGTGCGGAAGCGGACAGGATTTCGCGAACGGTCGGAAAGATTCGGGAGCTGTTTAAGGACTACTTCACGCGTCAGCGTACGCGTATTTTTCTGGCGCATGATCGCGATGTCCTTTTGCTCAGTGACAGCACAATCTACGCCGTTGTCTCAGAGTTGTGGCCGTATCGCATTCTAGGTGATGAGATCGATCTTCTCGCCAAAGCATTCCAAATTTTCAGGACGTCAGCGCTGAAGAGTGGCGAAGGACAATACCTGACACCTCTGCGAGTCGTGCGACCAGCCATCTTGGCGCTCGATATCACCTCCTCGGACAAAGTGATTGATCCCGCCTGTGGTACTGGCGGTTTCCTGATCGAGGCACTCCGTCAGGTTGCAGCAAAAGAATTCCCAAAGCCTGAGGAGTCATGGAATCTTATCAAATGGGCGAATGACAATCTTTACGGAGTCGACAAAGACGACATTGGCATCAAACTTACTCGCGCGATGATGGTTGCCATGCGGGACGGGTCAACTCACGCACTTCTCGGAGACTCGATCCGGGCTAACGAATGGGCGACCAAATATACGAAGCTTCGTGATGAGCTCGGTAAGGATGCCGCGCCCTTTGTCCACGAACAGTTTACTGTCGTCGTCACAAACCCACCCTTCGGGGAGAATCTGAAAGTAAAGGCGGCAGACTGCAAATTAGGCGGATATACCATTGCCAATGCAGCAGCAATGAAGGGGCTGACCCACTACGCTGACCTTGAGATCGGCCTGGTCTATCTTGAGCTTTGCTATCGCCTTCTAGTTCCAGGCGGACGGATCGGCATTATCCTTCCAGAGACTTATTTCTTCAGCAAGAAGTATCGCTGGCTGCCAGGATGGATGGAAGGCAAATTGAAGCTGCGTGGCATGATGAACGTTCCGATGGAAGCTTTCGAAGAATTTTGTCGCGCCAAAACAAACTTCTACATCTTTGAGAAGCTGGCGCTGACCGAAAAGCAGACGGGCAAGGAGTAATTTATGGCCGTTCACAAACCAAAATGGTTCTCGGACGATTTCGTCATGGTCTCGACAGCACCAACCTGCGGGCTAACAAAGGGAGGGCGGCTCCTTAAGAAGATTGATCTTGAAACGGGGCGGCGGGTTCAGATTGAAGATACTGACACAGGCGTAATGGTCGATTCTATCAACGATCGCCTTCTTGAGGACATGCAGGCGCTAGCGAAGCTTACGGCCGTCCCTAAAACCAACGCCGGATTACCAGATACGCTCAACTTCGTTCCTATAGAGAAGGTCACGCTGAGTTGCGCCGTGCCAGTCTATTACGATCATCGGTTTGATGACCATTTCCGGACAATATTGGCTTCAGACAAGGAATTCGTCGGATTCAGCGCTGCCACCTTGGGCGAGCTCCAAGACAGCGGTCTTATCACGATACGCAATGGACACGGGTCGCCCTCACAAGAGCAAAGAATCGGAGAGGTTCCTTACATAAAGGTGTCTGATCTCCGTGCTGGTCACGTGAACATTAATCCCACTAACCGCGTTCCCCGTGCGGTAGCCGAGGCCTTCTGGCGCGGCACGTCGTCCGGATTACGGCCTTTCGACCTAATCTGCCCTGAACGAACATCTAAGAATATCGGCGATTTCTGCGTGTTAATGCCCGGACAAGAGCAGGTCATGACCACCAAAGAGGTCATCATTCTGCGTCCAGGCCCGAAGGCGGATTTCGACAATTTTTACCTGCTCTGGGCAATGACGTTGAAGACCGTCCGTGATCAGTGGAAGCGTGTGGTGTTTATGCAGACTAATCGGGAAGACGTCGGCAAAAGGTATCTTGAGATTTCAATTCCCATGGCGCCCAGCGCGACGCGTGCGGCTTCAGTATCACAGCCCTTCCGTGAATATTATACAAAGATCGCAGAAGCTCGGGTTGGATTGCAGAGCTACCTCTCAAAGAATTCTCGGCATCATTTCTTTGTCTCGGGTGCCGAGGCTGAGGAATTGGATGAGGATGCTATAGGAGCGGAGAGGACGTAAATATCTCGGGGCAATGGAGGAACCAGAGGGATTGGCTTGAACTGGCGCACCCGACAGGATTCGAACCTGTGACCTCTGCCTTCGGAGGGCAGCGCTCTATCCAGCTGAGCTACGGGTGCTTTCCGGTTATGCGGAAAACGAACCAGCCGGTGAACCGGCAAGTCACGGCTTCTTAGCGGAAGCGGGCGCGGGCTTCAACGGGCAATTGGGGATTGTGGGTGCGCTGTGATGGAGGCGGGTTGGTCCTCTCGCTGGTGCTGGCTTACCGGACATGGCGCTTCCCCTCTCCGTCTCGGCTTCGCCGAGCCACCTTGCCGGGCGGCCACGGGTCTCGCTCGTCCTTCGGACCCCATTTCATAAGGCGAGGAACCCAAACTTCGTAGGCGTCACTCCCCCACCTCGCTCTTCACCGTCCTTCTTCTCGCGCCGCGCACTTCCCGCTTCTTCTTGGCGCCCGCCAGCTCGTGCATGGCGTCGAGCTGCATCTGCTGCATTTCGGCCAGACGCGTCCATTGGCGCGAGATGAGGTAGTCGAGTTTTTCATGCAGATGGCGCACTTCGAGCTCGGCCTTGAGGTTGACGCGGTAGTCGTTGAAGGAGCGCAGGCGGTCTTTCACCTCCTGGCGCTTCTGGCTCATCATGATGACCGGCGCCTGGATGGCGGCGATGCAGGAGAGCAGCAGGTTGAGCAGGATGAAGGGATAGGGGTCGAAGGCGCCGGCCATGCCCTCGAACAGGTTGATGCCGATCCACACCAGAAGCACGCTGGCAAACGAGATCAGGAACCACCAGCTGCCGCCGAAGGCGGCCATGTTGTCGGAGATGCGGTCGGCGAAGGAGCGGTGCTCCTCGAACTCCTCTTCCGAGTTTTCGGAGATCGTGTCCTGCCGGGCGATCGATTCCACCACCTGGCGGTCGAGCTCGGAGAATTCGCCGTGCTCCTGCTGCAGCAGCTCCTCCATGTAGCGCATGCGGTAGCGGCCGAGCTCCTCGCGGCTGATGCGGGCGCCCCTGGGCAGGTCCGGGTGGTCGGAGCGGATGCGGTCGGCGAGGCTCGGCCTGAGATCGTCGATGCGCACCAGGTCGCGCTTGCGGAATTTGCGGCCCGAGATCGCCGATGGCTTCTTCTTCGGCTTTATCCGCGACGCGCCTGGGCCGGCCGGTTCGGAATCCGGCACTTCGGGCGTGTCGAAATGCTCGTCCGAAACCCCGTGCAAATCCTCCTGCGTGGTCGGCGCCTCGAGATATTCGCCGCCGCTGTCGTTCTGATTGTCGGCGGCTTGCTGCTCGGATGCCTTGGGAGTGGTGCTCATGATGGGCTCCTGCTGTCGCGCTGCACGGGAGGATACGCCGAGGTGGCGGGACATATCCACTGTCGGTTTCCGCAGCCTATGCCATGTCTTCCGCACGATTGCGTGACAGCCGCAAGACGATAGCCGGCTGCGGGCTTTTCGGGGTGTTCTACTCTTGGGCGCAATAAGGCCGGCCCTTCGCAGGGCGCTGGATTATCGCAGGCATTCGGGGTTGCCCGACTTCGTCGCACCAGGGCGTGCAGCCGCGCAGCGGCGTCGCGGAGACCCTGGGATCCATGCCGCGACACATGAGCGCCGCAGCTGTGCGGAGTTCTG
>NZ_VFUZ01000041.1 GCF_006658505.1 Mesorhizobium sp. B2-4-15 | reverse complement strand
ACCCACCCCAGGCAATCAGGGCCTTCTTCGGCATGCGGTAACCTCCTTCGATCCACCGGACCGACGGTAGCGCGCCGCCCGCGTCAGCGCCAGCCGAGCGCCGGCGCGACGTGGGTCAGGATCGCCTCGATGACATGGGCGTTGTAGTCGACACCGAGCTGGTTGGGCACGGTGAGCAACAGCGTGTCGGCCTCGGCGATCGCCTCGTCCTGCGCCAGTTCCTTGATCAGCACATCGGGTTCGGCGGCGTAGCTGCGCCCGAAGATCGCCCTGGTGTTTTCCTCGATGAAGCCGATCTGGTCGCGGCTCTCATTGCCGCGCCCGAAATAGGCGCGGTCGCGATCGTCGACCAAAGCGAAGATGCTGCGGCTGACCGAGACGCGCGGCTCCCGCTGGTGGCCGGCCGCCTTCCAGGCCTCGCGATAGACACGGATCTGCTCGGCCTGCTGGACGTGGAACGGCTTGCCGCTCTCGTCGAATTTGAGCGTCGAGCTCTGCAAATTCATGCCGAGCCTGGCCGCCCATTCCGAGGTGGCGTTGGTGGCGGCACCCCACCAGATGCGCTCGCGCAGGCCTTCCGAATGCGGCTCGAGCCTGAGCAGGCCGGGCGGATTGGGGAACATCGGCCGTGGATTGGGCTGGGCGAAGCCCTCGCCGCGCAGCGTGTCGAGGAAGACCTCGGCGTGATGCCGCGCCATGTCGGCGTCGCTTTTGCCTTCCTGCGGCGCGTAGCCGAAATAGCGCCAGCCGTCGATCACCTGTTCGGGGGAGCCACGGCTGATGCCAAGCTGCAGCCGCCCGCCGGCGATGATGTCGGCCGCTCCCGCATCCTCGGCCATGTAGAGCGGATTCTCGTAGCGCATGTCGATGACCGCCGTGCCGATCTCGATACGGCTGGTCTTGGCGCCGACGGCGGCCAGCAGCGGGAATGGCGAAGCGAGCTGGCGGGCGAAGTGATGGACGCGGAAATAGGCGCCGTCCGCGCCCAGTTGCTCGGCGGCAACCGCTAGATCGATGGATTGCAGCAGCGCGTCCGATGCCGAACGCACCTGCGATTGCGACGAGGGCGTCCAGTGCCCGAATGACAGGAAACCGATTTTTTTCATCGCCCTGAAGTATATGCGACCGGCACGTGCTTCAATGGCGAAAGCGCGGGGTTACACACCGTCGTCCAACGCAATATCGAGCCACGCCGCCGAAAGGTTGACCGCCATGGAGGGTGGGATGCTCAGGGGTATCCGCATCGTCGAGATCGAGGCGCTGGGGCCGGCGCCCTTCGCCGGCATGCTGCTCGCCGATCTCGGCGCCGATGTCATCGTCGTCCACCGCAAGGACGCATTCGCGTCCGGCCAGCCTGAGCGCTCGCTGCTCGATCGCGGCAAACGCTCCATCGCGCTCGACCTGAAGAATGAAGACGACGTCGCCGTGCTGATGCGCCTGATCGCCACCGCCGACGGACTGATCGAGGGGTTCCGCCCCGGCGTCATGGAGCGTCTCGGGCTTGGCCCGGAGGCCTGCCTCGCGGTCAACCCGCGGCTGGCCTATGGCCGCGTGACCGGCTGGGGGCAGGATGGTCCGCTTGCCCGCACCGCCGGCCACGACATGAACTATATCGGCGTGTCCGGCGCGCTCTGGTACGCCTCCTTGCCCGGCGAGCCGCCAATGGCGCCGCCGACCCTGGTCGGCGACATAGGGGGCGGCGCGCTCTATCTGGTGATCGGCATGCTCGCCGCCATCATGAACGCACGCACCAGCGGACAGGGCACCATCGTCGACGCGGCGATCGTCGACGGGTCAGCCCATCTGATGAACCTGCTGATGTCGCTCGGCCAGTCGGGCGCGCTGGCCGCCGAGCGCGGCCGGAGCCTGCTCGACGGGCCACATTGGTGCCGCGTCTACCGCACCGCCGATGATGGTTTCATCAGCGTCCAATGTCTGGAGCCGAAATTCTACGCGCTCTTCCTCGACAGGCTTGGCCTGGCCGGCGATCGGCAATTCGCCAGGCAGTTCGATCGCGACCTCTGGCCCAAACTCGGAGACCGGCTGGCGGCGATCTTTGCCGCCAAACCGCGCGACCACTGGATCAGCCTGTTCGAGGGCTCGGACGCCTGCGTCGGCCCGGTACTTGGCCCGCATGAAGCGGCATCGCATCCGCACATGGCCGCACGCGGCACATGGGTGAGTGTGGACGGTGCTCTTCAAGCGGCGGCGGCACCGCGTTTTTCGGCGGGGGCGCGATGGTCACCGGCCGGAAGCCCGGCGCGCGGCGAACATGATGCCGAAATCCGTGCGGCCCTGGCGGAGCCGTGACGATGTCGACGCCGTGTTCTCCGGCGACGTAATCGCGCCAGCAATGGCTCCGCCCGGACCGCTTCCCCGGGTGGGGAGCGACGCCGGCCTGATTCAGCGGAGGCGCAGGCCCTGCGTGTCGAAGAGGCGCGTGCGGCCGGGCAGGAAACGCAGCGTGATCGTCTCGCCGAAACGGGGCTGGTCCTCGCGCCGTTCGGCGACCACCGTTTCGCCGCCCGGCAGCGCGCCGTGCACGTAGGAGGTCGATCCCAGGCGCTCGGTGACATCGACGGCAAGCGTAAGTTCGACACCCTGCTTTTCATCGAGATGCTCCGGCCTGATGCCCAGAGTGACCTCCTGGCCATCGACGAGCCGCGTCGACAGATGCGAGACGTCGACCCTGGTATCGCCGACCAGCACGGCTTTCCCGTCCTCGGCTACGCGGGCCTTGAGGAAATTCATGCGCGGTGAGCCGATGAAGCCGGCGACGAAAGCGTTGTCGGGATCGTCATAGAGCGACAGCGGCGTACCGATCTGCTCGATCTTGCCGGCTTTCAGCACGACGATCTTGTCGGCAAGCGTCAGCGCCTCGGTCTGGTCGTGCGTCACATAGACCATGGTGCGGCGGATCGACTGGTGCAGGCGCTTGATCTCGGCGCGCAGCTCGGTGCGCAGTGCCGCGTCGAGGTTGGACAGCGGCTCGTCGAACAGGAACAGCCGGGGATCGCGCACCAGCGCCCGGCCGATGGCGACGCGTTGGCGCTGGCCGCCCGACAATTCGCGCGGTCGGCGCTCCAGCAGCGGTTCGATCTGCAGCAGCCTGGCCACCGCGGCGACCTTTTCTTGCGATGTCTGGCGGTCGAGCCCGCGCATCTTCAGCGGAAAGGCGATGTTCTCGGCCACCGACATGGTCGGATAGAGCGCGTAGGACTGGAACACCATGGCGACATCACGGTCCCGCGCCGGCAGGTTGGTGACGTTGCGGTCGCCGATGATGACCGTGCCGGAATCGATCGGGTTGAGCCCGGCAACGGCATGCAGCAGCGTCGATTTCCCGCAGCCCGACGGCCCGAGCAGCACGACGAAGGAGCCCTCCTCGACCTCGACCGAGACATCGTCGAGCACGCGCACCGCGCCGTAGGATTTCGACACCGACCTTATCGACAGTTTCGCCATCGGAACCCCTCAGCCTTTCACGCTGCCCAGCGTCATGCCGCGCACGATCTGCCCCTGCACCAGAACGCCAAGCACGATCATCGGCAGCATGATGAGCGTGGCAGCGGCCGTCAGCGCGCCCCACTGGATGCCCTGGAAGGTCAGGAACGAGGTGATGGAGACCGGCAGCGTCTGGGTGTCGCGGCCGGTCAGCACCAGGGCGACGAAGAACTCGTTCCAGGTGAACAGCACGCACAGGATCAGCGTCGCGACGATGCCGCCGCGCGCCGCCGGCAAATAGACATGCCAGAACACGCTGAATTCGCGCGCGCCGTCGACGCGGGCCGCATCGCGCAATTCCTTCGGAATGTCGTCGAAGAAGGTAATCAGCAGCGAGATCGCGAACGGCACGTTGACGAAGGCATAGGCGGCGATCAGCAGCCAATGCTGGTTCAGCGCGCCGATGCGCGTCGCCAGATAATACATCGGGATGACGAACAGCAGCGCCGGCGCGATGCGCAGGCTGAGGATGAATTTTTCCTTGGAGCGGCGCAGATCGCCCGGCTGCTGCGCCAGCCCGTAGGCGGCGACCGAACCAATGGCCACCGCCAGCGCGCTGGACAGGATGGAGACGACGAAGGAGTTGGCGAATGCGCTGAGGAAGCCGCGGTTGGCAAAGACGGTGCGATAGTTGTCGAGCGTGGGGCTGAACAGCCAGACCGGCGGGATGGCAAAGGCGTCGCGCGTCGTCTTGAACGAGGTCACCACGACCCAGTAGAGCGGGAACAGCACCGCCAGCAAAAGCAGCAGCAGGCCAAGATAGAAAACCGCGCGCCGGCCCATCAGCGCTCTCCCGCCTTCGGAAACAGCACGCTGTACATGGTCAGCAGAGCGACGTTGGTGAAGATGGTCAGGATGACGGCGATGGCCAGCGCATAGGAAATGTCGAAATTGGTGAAGGCGACGATGTAGCCGTAATAGTTCAGCGTCTCGGTCGACAGCGCGGGGCCACCGCGCGTCATGATGTAGAACAGGTCGAAGGCCTTGATGCTGTCGATCGCGCGGATCAGCGCGACGATGGCGAGCGCCCGGCGCAACATCGGCAAAAGCACGTACCAGGTCACCTGCCATTCGCGCGCGCCGTCGACGCGGGCGGCGTTCAGGGGATCAGTGGGCGCGGACTCCAGGGCCGCCATCACCAGCAGGATGACGAAGGGCGTCCACTGCCAGATGTCGGCTATCAGCACCGAGAACAACGCGATCCGCGGGCTGCCCAGCCAGTCGATCTGAGACAGGCCGGCGAGCGACAGGAGGTAATTCGCCATGCCGGTGGCGGGATCGAACAGGAAGCGCCAGGTCAGCCCGACCACCACCGGCGTCATGATGATGGGCACCAGCAGCAGCGTTCTCACCAGCCGCTTCATGGCGAAGTCGCGGTCGAGGAACAGCACGACGGCAAGGCCGAGCGCGATCTCGATCACCGTCGCCAGCGCTGTGAACAGCACCGTGCGCCACAGCGCCGCCATGGCGCGCGGATCGCCGAAGAAGCGCAGGTAATTGTCGAGGCCGACGAACTTCTCGCGCCCGGCGCGCATCAGCGACAGATCGTGCAGCGAAATCCAGATCACGAACAGCGTCAGCGCGACCGATGCCACGGTCAGGCAGACGATGATCGGCTGGAAGAAATGCCTCGTCGGATCCGACGCTGTTGTCGTCACGATGCTCAATCCATCAGTAAGGGGATTTCGCCCTGCCGCGCACAGGGAGCGCACGCGGCAGGGCACGCCTGCCCGCCTAGAGCCGGATGATTTCAGGTCGAATCGACCTGAAATCTGAATCCGTCTCTAAGTCAAAGAGATAGAGCATGATGTCGTCCGAAAACCGCTTCACGCTTCTCGGCATCATGCTCTAGCGGGCGAGCGCGGCGTTGTTGGCCTCATCCGCCTCCTTCAAGGCATCGGCGGCGCTGGCCGTGCCGGCCAGCGCCTTGGAGACGGCGATACCGGTGTTGTTGATGATCTCGTTGGCCTGTTCCACCGTCGGCAGATATTGCGGATTGCCGGCGTTGATGGCGGCGATCATGCCCTCCTTGAAGGCGCCGTAGCGCTTGCCGAAGGCCTCGCCGTTCAACACCGAAAGCGAGGTCACGCCGGAATTGGGATCGGTTTCGATCGCCTTCAACTGCTGCTCCTTGGCGGTCGCCCAGGCGGCGAACAGGGCGGCCGCTTCCTGGTTCTTGGATTCGGCCGAGACATACATCGAGTGCACGGCGAGCGAGGACGAACCGCCCTTGGGCGAGGACGACTTCATCGGCACCGGCACATAGCCGACCTTGCCCACGACCGTGGAGACAGTGGGGTCTTCGTTGTAGGCGCCGTTGACCGTGGCATCGAGCGTAATCGCCGCCTTGCCCTGCTGGAACAGCAGCCGGTTCTCCTCCCAGCCGAAATTGGCGACGCCGACCGGGCCGTAATCCTTGAGCACCTTCGTGAAGGCCTCGAGTGCCGAGACACCGTCCGGCGTCGCCAGCGCCGACTTGCCGCTGGCGTCGAGGAACGAGCCGCCGAAGCCCCAGAGATAGGCCGCCCAGACATAGACGCCCTGGATGCCTTGCTGGCCGCGCATGGTGATGCCGGCGATCTTCTTGCCGGTCTTTTCCGAAATGGTCTTGGCCGCGTTCTCGATGTCGTCGAACGTCTTGGGCGCGGCGAGACCATACTGCTCGAACAGGTCCTTGCGGTACATGACGAAGGTGCTTTCGCCATAGACCGGAAGCCCGTAGACCTTGCCGTCGACAATGTTGGTGTTGAAATAGCCGGGCACGAAATCGGCCTTGTCGAAGTTCTCCTTGTGCTTGGCCAGGAAATCGTCGAGCGGCACGATGTAGCCCGACTTCACGAAGCCGGGCAGGTAGATGATATTGTTCTGGACGACGTCATAGCGGCCGGACTTGGAGGAGAACTCAAGCAGTTCCTTGGCCGTGATGTCCTGCTCGGGCACCACTTCGAGCGCGACGTCGATGCCGGTCGCTTCCTTGAAGGCCGGCAGCAGCTTCTGGATGGCGTCGGTCGTCGGATGGCCTTCGAGCAGGACGGACAGCTGCACGCCGGCGAACGGCTTGTCCTGCGCCGAGGCCGGCAGGGCCACGGCAAGCGCGGCTGCGGCCACGCCAAGCATCAACACATTGCGTCTGTTTAGCATTTCTCATCTCCCATTGTTGGGCCGCTGTGGCCTCGTTTCAAATTCCGACCGTGGTTCTCACCCCCTAAGCGAGGCGCACGATTTCGCCGCTCTGCGCCGACTGCATCATCGCCAGTGTGAGTTCGAGCGAACGAAGGGCATCGCGGCCGCTGGCGATCGGCATGTCAGCGCCATCGAGCCAGGCCAGCAGGCCGCCGAGCTGACGCGCCAGGTCGCCGTCGAGACGGCCGTTGACGACAGGCCAATGCTGGGTATCGATCTCTCGCGACGTCTCATTGCTGGCGTAGTAAAGGCCGCTGTCGCCGCACTGGACCTCGAAAGACCCTTCGGTGCCGATCAGCTCCATACGGGCATCGATCATGTGGCGCGCGCCGGCCGGCAACGACCAGGCGCTTTCGAAATTCACCACCGTGCCGCCGGAGAAACGTACGATCGCGGCCAGGCTGTCCTGCGTGCCCGACGCGCCGAGCAGTCTGTTGGTCTGCTGGGCATAGACCGAAACCGGCCGCTGCCCGTCGAGCATCCACAGCACCATGTCGACATCGTGCACGGTGACATGCAGCGCCAGCGGCAGCTTGCCGCCGTAACGCTTGGGCCCTTCGGTGCGCGCGCTGTTGCGCCGGGCATAGATGTGGATCGGTTCGCCGATCTTGCCTGAAATCATCAGTTCCTTGGCGGCGGCGTAGCGCGGATCGAAGCGCAGGAGATAGCCGATGCCGAGCTTGACCTTGGCCGCGTCGCACGCCGCGATGATGGCCTGCGCATCCTCGACGGTGGAAGAGATCGGCTTCTCGACGAAGATGTTGATGCCGGCCTTGGCCACGGCAACCGCCGGCGCGAGATGCAGATTGTCGGGCGTGCAGATCGAGACGAGGTCGAGATCGCGCTCGGCCGTCAGCAGCGCCTCATGGCCGGCATAGACCTTGCAGCCCGGCGCCTTCGCGGCAACGGCGCCGGCCAGTTCCAGATTGGGATCGACGATCGCCGCCAGTTCGCAGCCGACCATGTTGGCGAAGATCGCGGCATGCATGGAGCCCATGAAGCCCGCACCGATAACGGCAACGCGGCGGCGCTTGATCATGACTGGTTCCTTTTCAATTGCGGGCCGGCGCTCCAGGCGGCGACCTTGTCGGCGAAATGGCGGGTGATGGCGTCGGGCCGCGTGATGGCGCCGCCTACGACAATGAAGCGGGCGCCGAGCTCGAAGCAGCGGACCGCCTCCTGCTGCGTCCAGATGCGCCCCTCGGCGACAAACGGCAGGCCAGCGCCGGCGAGCTCTTCCATCAGCTGGAAATCCGGTCCGCCCTGCTGGTTGGAATAGGACGTGTAGCCGGCCATTGTGGTGCTGATCAGGGAGGCGCCGGCATCGAGGGCGCGCCTGGCTTCGTCGAACGTGCTGACATCGCCCATCGACAGGCGCCCCTTCTGCGCGATCGCATCGAACATCATCTTGAGATCGGTCGGGCGCGGCCTGTTGGTGGCGTCGAGGGCCACGATATCGGCACCGGCCTCGACGATCGAGGCCACATTGGCGAGCGTCGGGGTGATGTAGACCTCGGTGCCGGCACGGCGCGCCTTGATCAGGCCGATGATGGGAACGCTGACCTGCGTGCGGACGGCTCCTATGTTCGCGGCACCCTCGATGCGCACACCGGCAGCGCCGCCGAGGACGACCGACCGGGCGATGGCGGCGATATGCTCGGGAGCATCAAGCGGCATGCGGGATTCCGCCTGGCAAGACACGACCAGCGTTCCATCGAGCCGGGCGAGCACATCGCCTTGCGCCTGGGGGGCCTGCACCTGGAGCATCTCCTTGCATAGGGAAGCATTTGCCCCTCCAGACAATCGTGGATGAAACTTTTTGTCAAGAAATTATTTTAGATGAAAATTTCCATCAAAAAGCAGCGCGACCCCCAACAGACCCGCATCGGCGCCGGCCTTCGCGGCAACGATCGGGCGCTGGAAGACGGCTGGAAGCTGCAGGGAGCGCACCTTCAGCGCCTCGATGAAGCCCTCCGCCAGCCCGACGCCGCCGCCGACCGCGAAGCAATCGATGTCGACGGCCGCCGTCAGGTCGGCGAAGCCGTTGACCAGCGCATCGACGGCGGAGGCGATCACCTCGGCGGCGATCCTGTCGCCCTGCCTGGCGGCCGCGAACAGATCCGGCGCGCCAACTTTACGACCGAGCCGCTCGCTGCCGCGACGGGCAAGCGCGGTGCCCGAGGCGATCGTCTCCAGGCAGCCATGTCGGCCGCAACCACAGATCACGCCACCCGGGTCGGACATGGTATGCCCGACATGGCCGGCCAGCCCCGTGGCGCCGACCTGGAGGCGGCCGTCGATCACCAGGCCGCAGCCAATGCCGGTGGAGACTGTGAAGAAAGCGAAGTTGCGATAACCCCGGCCGGCGCCGACGGTGAATTCGGCCCAGGCCGCCGCCTGGGCATCATTGACGACCAGCGGCGGCACGCCGAGCGCCGTTTCCAGCGCCTTGGCCAGGGGATAGCCGTTCTCGATCGGCAAGGTCCGCGGGTTGAGCGCGGTCAGCGCGCCGTCGCGGACGATGCCGGTGGTGGCGACGGCGACGGCACTGACCGCATGCTTCGGCGCAAGCCCGGCAATCGCGGCGACAAGATCGTCGCCCCTGCCAGTCCTCGGCGTCGCCGTCTGGCGCCGGTCGAGCAAATGCCGGCCGTGCACTTCGGCGGCGGCGATCTTGGTCCCGCCAATGTCGACGGCAAACACCGCGCGGTCAGAAGCTGCGGTCACTCACGACCTCCGCCGTACGGCCAAGCAGCACCAGCCGCGCCGGATCCTGCCGCGTCATCTCGGCCACCAGCGCATCGACGATCAGCAATTGGCTGATCTTCGACGGGAACGCGCCGCCGGTCAGCGGCGTCTCCGGCCATGACGCGATCAGGGCAAGGTCGCAAACGGCGACCAGCGGGCTTTTCGAGCGGTTGGAGATGCCGATCACGAAGGCGCCTTGCGCGCGCGCGAGCTCGGCAATGCGCACCGCGTCTATGGTCGAGCCCGAACTCGAAATCACCACCTGCACGGTACTCTTCTGCGTGGTGCCCGCGGCCATGGCAGCCAGGTGCGCATCGCCGAGCGCCCGGCTGAGCTTGCCGATGCGGGTCATCTTGTAGGCGAGATACTGCGCCGTGATGGCGGAAGCGGCGATGCCAAAGCAGTCGATCGCCGTCGCCGCCAGGAGTTGCCGCGAGGCCGTGGCGATATCCTCCCGGACGATGAGCTGCTCTGTTTCGCGCAGCGAGATGATGGCCGTTTCCACCAGCCGCTGGATATCGTCGGTCGGCGACCCGATATCCCTCGCCCGCTCGTCGGTCGCCAATTCCTTGGCCAAGGCCAGCTTGAAATCCTGGAAGCCGGTAAAACCCTGGTCGCGGCAGAAGCGCATGACGCTGGCCTCCGACGATGCGGACGCCTCGGCAAGTTCGGTTATGCTCTGGCGCAAGGTGGCTTCGGGCTGCGCCAGCACCGTATCCGCGACGCGCGCCAGCGCCGGCGTCATGTCCCCAGCCGCCGCCCGAAGCGAGGCAATAAGCGCATGTGTCATGAAATGTCTCTTTGTTGGAGCATGATCTTGTCCGAAAACCGGTTCCCACTTTTCGGGATCATGCCAGGTCCTTGCTTGAGCATGATCTCGTCCGAAAACCGGTTCCCACTTTTCGGGATCATGCTCGGTTCTTGCTTGAGCATGATCTTGTCCGAAAACCGGTTCCCACTTTTCGGGATCATGCTCTAGAAATGCTCCGCCACCCAGGGCGGTGGTCCGGCAAACAGCTGGTCACACAGACGTATGTCAGCCGCCTCGCCGATCACCTGGCCATACTGCGCCAGTTTCGAGGCGCTGCGAAAGCCCGTGAACAGCTGAACGAACGCCGGAGCCTGCAAGGTAACCGTCGGGCATCCGCCGGTTGCCTCGCCGACCTCGGAGGCGCCATCCCTGATCCCGATCTCCAGCGCCGTCTCCGCGGGCCCGACGCGCAGCGCCAATCGGGCGGCATCGACATGGTAGCCGCGCTGGCGCAGGGCCGCGGCCTGGTCGAGCACCCGCAGCAGCCATTCCTCCTGATGGGCGAGCCGCCAGCCTTTGTCCGGCATTGCCGCCACCAGATCGTCCTGCGGACCGCCATGCCAGCGCACGACCGGGTAGACCGAGCGAAACCGGGCCAGGAAGGAAAGCACGCCCTGCGCGGCTTCAGGAGAAGCGGCGTACCAGTCGCGGACATCGAGCCGGGCCTCGTCGCCCATATCGAGGATCAGATAGGCCGCGTCGCCTTCGGCCAGGTAGGCGGCCAGCGCGTCCGTCGGCTCTCGCCGCAACTCGTTCCAATGCGCCGGGCCACGGCTGAGCAGGCCCGCCTCGCGACCCGCCTTGGCGGCATAGGCTTTGGCAATGCGTGGATCGTCCAGTTCGACACGCTCGAAGGCGAGCTTGCTCGCCGCCGGGAGGCTGGCTGTCTCGGCCTCATAGACGATCTCGTGGCCCGCGAGCTCGAAGCCGCTCTTGCGGTAGACCGGGCGCGTCGAGGCAAACAGCGTGGCAATCACGGCACCCTTGCCTTGCGCCTCCGCGCACAGGGCATCCACGAAGGGAACGGCCAGACCCTGGCCGCGACGCTCCGGCGCGATCGCCACATGCGCGATGTTGGCCGCCCGCACCGGCCTTCCATGAAAGACATGCGCTGTCTCGAGCAGCGCCGCGCAGGCATCCGGACGCCCGCCCTCGCCCCGCAGCAGCCTGAGCGAGCCGAGGCCGACATGGGCGATGTACTCGTCCGATCGCGCCTTGCCGAAGCCGAAGGCCCAGCTCAGCAGGCGCGCGATGTCGGGGACGTCGCTGGCTGTTGCCGCCTCGACGTCGATAGGACTGAAGTTTTTTTTCATCTTAATCTCACGATTGGCGCTTTTCATCATACCCTGAAAACGCCAATGTGCAACGGGCCGCAGGGCGGCACGCGAAACGGCAGCGGCATCAAGCCGTTGCCGGGATCTCCCGCAGACTTTGGTGAAGAGACCAGCGTTTGCGCATCGACGACCGCGCGCCGGCTATTTTCCGCAATGATGGTCGTTGATCTTGTTCAGCGCATTCGCGTCCGGACCTATCCGATCGTAGGAGCAGGCGCCGGCGGCGGTGGTGAACAGCTGCTGGTCGTAGTAGCGCGGGCCACCGAACAGGAAGTCGATGAGGTCGTCATCGGCGGGAACGTAACGTACCGGTTCGGGCTGATAGTGGCGATGCCTGGTGCCGGCGAGCGCCGACGAGGACATGGCACAAGCCACAGCCAGGGCAAGAGCTGAGATCGCAACCCGTTTCATCGGCAACACCCTCCTGGCCGTTCCGATTCCATCTTATATCGAAAATCGCCAGAGGAAGAAAAGTTCCTGGGAAACGGCGGCGCCAGCGGATTTCCCCCGCAGCATGGTTAAGGTGCGCCATGGCTTCTCGGAGCGGTTGATCAACTTGACCGCCACTGCCCTCAGTCGGTCTGGATCCAGATCGACTTCGTCTCCAGATATTCGTGCAGGTGCTCGGTGCCGCCCTCGCGGCCGTAGCCGGACATCTTCATGCCGCCGAATGGCACCGCTGGGTCGATGGCATGGTACATGTTTACCCAGACAGAGCCGGCCTTGATGCGGCGCGCGAGCTTGTGTGCGGTGCCCAGATGGGTGGTGAAGATGCCGGCGGCCAGCCCGTAGGGCGTCGCATTGGCCCGTGCGACGGCCTCGTCCAGCGTGTCGAAGGGCATGGCGGAAATGACCGGCCCGAAGATTTCCTCGCGCGCGATGGTCATCTTGTCCGACACCGAACCGAACACGGTCGGCGCGATGAAATTGCCGCCATCATAGAGCGCGCCCGTCAGCCGCGAGCCGCCGGCGACCAGTTCGGCGCCCTCGTCGCTGCCGGCCTTGATATAGCCCTCCACCTTGGCGGCCTGGCGGGCATTGATGAGCGGCCCGATTTCGGTCTCCGCCTCGATGCCATGGCCGATGCGCAGTCTGCCGGCGAACTCGGCGACCCGGCGCACGAATTCGTCGTGGATCTCGCGCGCCACGAACAGGCGCGAACCGGCAATGCAGATCTGGCCCGAATGCACGAACACCGCCATTGCCGCGACTGGAACAGCCTTGTCGATGTCGGCATCACGGCAGACGATAACAGGCGACTTGCCGCCAAGCTCCAGCGAAACGCGTTTGAGGTTGGCGACGCCCGCCCGCGCGATGGCCTGCCCGGTCTGCGTCGAACCGGTGAAGACGATCTTGTTGACGTCGGGATGTTCGGCAAGCCGCGCGCCGGCCTCCGCACCCGTTCCCGTGACGATGTTGACCACGCCGTCAGGCACGCCGGCTTCCTGCATCAGCCGTGCGATCAGCAGCGGCGTCAACGACGCGTCCTCCGAAGGCTTCAGCACGATGGCGCAGCCCGTGGCGAGCGCCGGCGCGATCTTCCAGATCGACGAGGCGGTCGGCGCATTCCAGGGGATGATCGCGCCGACGACACCCACTGGCTCGCGCCGGGTGAAGGAGACGATCTCGCCGGGGATGGAATTGTCGATCGCCTCGCCGTGCAGCGCGGTCGCCATGCCGGCGTAGAAGCGCAGCATGCCGATGACACGGCGGCGGTTGGCGAGCGTGCGCGTGATCGGCAGCCCCATGTCGAGCGTGTCGGAAACACTGAGCTCTTCCCAATGCGTCTCGAACAGGTCCGCGATCCTGAGAAGCACGCACTGCCGCTCGTAGGGCGAGAATTTTGACCACGGTCCTTCGAAGGCCGCGCGCGCGGCGGCGACCGCCGCATCGATATCCGCGGCTCCCCCGCGCGGCACCGTGGCCAGCACTTCGCCCGTCGCCGGATTGAGCGCCCGCATCTCCTGGCCGGATTGCGCCGGAACCCACTTGCCGCCGATGAACATCGGCCGGAATTCGCCGTGGTAAAGCGTGGTCGCCTTCGCCCTGGGGTCGAAATTCAGCGTCATCTCTTCCTCCTCACGAATTGCGTGGCGACTATTACTCCCGGCGCCGGCGCCCTCAAACAAGGAAAGCAAAAGGGCGTCAATTCATTCTTCCAGGCGCCGTGGCTCGGGAAAGGTAGCCCGAAAACCGCGTACCTTGTCACGGGATTTGTCCAGTTTGGACAAATCCAACCGCAAGTAACCTATCCGCCCGCGGTTTGCGGTAGGCGGTTCTCAAGTCGGATTGCTGGCGCCAAGCTCCGGAGCGGAGCAGCCCCCGGAATTCCCCTGCGGCAGCTTCGGACCGCCGATGCCGCGCGCGATCTCGACGTGGCCTGTCCGCCTCCACTGCTGCCAGTCTTCATTCGAGGTCGAGACGATGCGTCGTCGGTTCGGCACGACATCGGCCCGAACCGGACAATCAGCCTCTTCGACGCCACGCGCTTTAGACTAAGGGACACGCCGGCGTTAACCATCTTCCCATGCCGAATCGAACTCGAAGCGGTATTGGCCGTTCAAGGTCATGGAAGATCGCCAACCTAGATTTCGCTGCCGTCCCGCGCCGTCTGGCACCTGGACCGTCTGGGATCACGTTGCCGACGAACCCGCGACCTTGGGAGGACGCAGGCTCGTTGGCCGCACATGGGAGCGCGCCAGGAGTGCATGTGACCTGCTGAGGCGGATTTATGACAATCGGCTCGACGCTCGGTCGGTCCGACAGGACGCACCGAGCGCTTCAATGGGCCGCGTCGATGATCTCATTCGGTCAATTCGCAAGCGGCAAGATTTCAATAGTTAGGCATGACCATAGGCGTCGCAGCGCCCGGCCAGACCGGGCTTTGCCCACTCGGCCTTTACCACGGCCGGCTGGGGCCGACATTCTGCGGATGGGCGCGTCGCGCCACCTTGCCTGCGACGATGATTTCGCCTCAACTATGCCGCTGTCGACGTCGATCGCGTTCGGCGCTTCGACCGGCGGCTTGTATTTCGCCCGGCAGGAAGCGGTCATGTCGCGAACCCTGATCATCGTTGGTCTCATCATGGTTGCCGTAGGCTTGTTGTGGCCCTGGTTGTCGCGGATCGGCCTTGGCAGATTGCCTGGTGACATCGTGATCGAGCGTGGGAACTTCACATTCTATGCCCCGATCTCCACGGGAATCCTGATCAGCATCGTGCTGTCGATCATTCTGTGGCTGGTCAACCGGTAGCTGCATCCGCCTCCTTCCGCGGGAGAACAAATTCATCTTCCCACCGGTGGCACTCGACCAAGTTCTCTCCTCTCCTTTCGACGCTCCATGGAACGCGCGTTTCGACGGGCTGTTCTGAGTTCGGCAAGTGTTGGTTGCCACCAACCCCGCCCGTATTCAGCCGGGCCGGGTTCATGACGAGCGGGCCAGGTCGCGACGAGCTCCGATAGCGTCGGCGAACGCCAGATACCACATATGGGATCGAAACCTGCGTGGACCGCGTGAGGATAGAAGTCCGCTAACGCAGCCGGCTGCTCGGCAAGCTCGCCTGTTATGTGGGTAAAGACAACAATTCCGTACGGTGCTGTTGCGACAGGCCGACCCAGCGGCGGCAGTTCCCCAGGCGGCAAGGGATAGCGACGCCGTTTGCGTTCCGCGGAACGCAAGCGGGCGGCCTTTTGCTCTTCCGAGTTCCTTTTTGCCTCCCGTCGCCGTCTCCTCTCCTCCGGTTCATTTCGTCGAGCCGCCGCCTCGATCTCGTGCCAACGACGCCGTAACTCGTCATAGGAACTGAACGGCACATGCCAGAGCCGCAGGTCTTCGTCCCAGCGTGCCCACGGGATTGCCCGCAACTGTTCGACAATGGTCTTGGAATAAGGCGTTCGGATTTGAATATCTTCGCCGACTTCCAGGTACGGGCTCGTAATCGGGTCAAAGGCATAGGCATCTCGACCCTTCAGATCGCCATATCTATCCACAAATTCGGCTTCATGCGCGAGCCAGCGGTCGAACCGGCGAGCTCCGGTCTTGCCTGGGATAAACCAGCTCCGGCGTTCATCATTCCACCTCGCCCGGGGAAAGGCCTGTCGAAACCGCTCGACAGCCATCCGGTCATAGGGAAATGCCGCGAAAGCGCCGGGCGTTTCCGCTCCCTTGTTCACACGTCGTCGCTTGAAATCCTCCATGAGTTGCTTCCACCGCTGTTCGCTCGGTATGAAACGCGTCACGACGCTCGACAGTTCATCGTGCTCCATGGCAGCCAGCCGGGACGCCCCATTGCGCTGGCCACGCTTCACCACCTGGCGCCCGTTGGATGACACGCTGAACAGGTATGCCGTTCAATCGCCCTCTCCCGCGCGAACCAAGCCTTGCAGTGGTCGAAAATAATGCGCCGCAACATAAATGCTGCATCGCACACAAGACTGTCACATATCTGCCTCAATATGCCCGGGCGGCAAGACAACCATCGTCAACCAAGAGGAATAAGGAAATGTCCAAGACCGCCGACAAGACCGCCGACAAGCTCACCGAAACCGTCGAATCTCCGTCATTCGACCCCGGCAAGGCTACTGATCAGCTCCGCGCGGTCGCCGAAAAGGGCGTCGAGCAATCGAAAGAAGCTCTCGCCAAATTCCAGTCGGGCACTGAAGACGCCCAGAAGGCGCTCGAGTCGACCGCCGAAACCGCGAAATCGGCCGGCAACGAGCTGTCGCTCAAGGTGATTGCCGCACTGCGTGTCAATGCCGAGGCTGACTTCTCGCACCTCGAGACTCTGGTCCGTGCCAAGTCGCTGTCGGAAATTTTTGAGTTGCAGACTGCCTTCCTGCGCAAACGCGTCGAAATGGGTGTCGAGCAAGCCAAGGAATTCCAGGCGCTCACCACCAAGGCGGCAACCGACGTTTCCAGACCGGTCAAAGATGCCTTCGAGAAGGCGCTCAAGGATCTCAAGGTCGCCTGACCTCCGTACGGGAGGCGGCCAGCCTGCCTTGTCAACGATCCAGATGGCCGCGTCGAGCGCCGCCATCTGGCAAGTTTGCTCGAGGCAAACATCTGTGCCGGCCCTGAAGCGACGCGTATGAAGGCATTTGGAATTGCCTAGGGATCGTGCACCGTGGCGGGCCACGGCAAACGCAGGCATTCCAGTGTCTCGAGGGCCTACATGGAAATCGTCCAACGCGCTTCGACGGCAGTTACGCCGCCGCCAGCCGACCTTGCAGCCGCTCTCAGCTGCGCCTCCCCCGCCAGAATTGCGAGACCAGCGCGGTGATGAGGCTACTCAAGACCATCCACGCCACGACTTCGGTTTCAGACGCGCCGCAGCCGCGCCGCGCGAGGTCCCTGCCGGAGTCAGCCGCGACCACCGGCGCGAGGTCCGGCCGGCTTCCGCGCCTGACCGAGTAGGCCCGCGTTATCTCGGCGCCGAACAGGAATATCTGCGCCGAATAATAGACCCAGAGCAGCACGACCAGCAGCGCGCCGGCTGCTCCGTATGACGTGGCTATGGCGCTTGTGCCGATGTACCAGCCGATCAGCGACTTGCCGACGGTGAACAGGAGCGTGGTCACGACCGAGCCGATGGCAACGTCACGCCATTTGAGCGTTCTGTCCGGCAGCACCTTGTAGATTGCCGCAAACAGCAAGGCGATCAGGACAAAGGAAACGACGGTGTTGATGGCGCTGACGATCAGCGCGCCGAACGGCAGGCGGGCGTTGATGAACTCGCCAAGCGCCGAGACCGCCGTGCTCGCCGCCAGCGACACCAGAAGCATGAAGCCAAGGGCAGCGACGAGGCCGAGGCTTGCCGCCCGTGCCCGCACCAGCCGCGAAAGCGAGACGCCCTTGGGCTCGACCTTCCAGATCTCGTTCAGTGAGAGCTGCATTTCACCGAAGACGCCTGATGCGGTGACGAAGAGCGTCACCAGCCCGAGGATAGTGGCCAGCGTGCCGGAAGATTTGTGCGACGCTGTTTCGATCGTCGCCCGCAGGAGGTCGGCAGTCTGCGCTCCCATCACGCCCGATATCTGGGCCGACAGCGCGAGTTGGGCGGCATCGTGGCCAAATACCAGACCGGCGATCGCCACCACGATGAGCAGGATCGGCGCCAGCGAGGTGGCGGCGTAAAAGGCCATCGCTGCGCCATGGCTCAGCGCCTTGTCGTTGACGAAGCCGCTGACGCTCTCGCTCAGCAGAACCCAGCCTTCACGGACCCAGCCTGGCATCTTTTCTCACCTGCCGCCGATATCGGCCGTGCTATCGCGCACGAGCATCATTGAGTTCCGTCCCTATGGGCGGGATCACCCGGCGCCGTCTCGCGACAGCTTCAGCGAGCGCCAGGCGACTTGCGGACCTCGGCCTAACTATCCCTGTCGGTATCGAGTTGGTCATGGCTCGTCGCGCTCACACGGCTTCTAACAACTGGTGGGGCGGTCGGGTTCCGCTTGTTCCCCGGCCGGACCGAGCTTCATCGGGTGGGCCAGTCGGCAAGCCTGCGGCGGGCGTTCGCGGCGCCGCCGGCATCGCCATCTCCGGCGGAGAACAGCCGGCCGGCCAGACGGCGCGGAAAATCCCATCCGGGGAGCTCCGACGACGAAGTTGCCCGCGAGGGGAACCAGAGGGCCTGCACCCGCGTCATAGAAGCAGGTTCCTGTTGCGGTCCAAGAGTGACATCGATGATCCGGCTCCTTCTTGTCGTCTTCGCTGTATTCGCCCTCGCCTGCAGCGTGGCGCGGGCGGCCAAGCTGGATATGACCACCGTCAATCAAGCCCAGTTCGCCGCCGGCGAGCCAAAAGACGTTGATCCGGCCGTGCTGAAGGCGCAAATCCTTCTGGACCGGGCCCGTTTCTCGCCGGGCCTGATCGACGGCCGCATTTCAGAAAACTTCGTCAAGGCAGTCGGGGCCTTTCAAACGGCGAGCGGACTCCCGTCGGATGGCAAGCTCACTCAGGAAACCTGGGACAAACTCATGGCAACCTCCGCCAATCCCGTGCTGGTAACCTATGAGGTGACGCGCAAGGACGTGCGCGGGCCCTTCACCAAGCGCATTCCGAACCGTATGGAGAAGATGGCCCGTCTGCCGAGGCTCGGCTATCGCAACGCGGTGGAGAAGCTGGCGGAGCGCTTCCATATCAGCGAACAATTGCTGAGGAGGCTCAATCCGGGCATCGGCTTCAGGAAGGCCGGCACAATGTTGGTGGTGCCGGATGTTGGCCGGGACGGCCCTCCCGCCGCCGTCGCGAGCGTCGAGGTCGACAAAGGCGCTCGTCTGGTGCGCGTGCTCGATCCTTCGGGCAAATGGCTCGCGGTCTACCCTGCCTCGATCGGGAGCGAGGAGAAACCTGCACCAAGCGGCATGGCGGAAGTCAAACGCGTGGTTCACAACCCCACCTATCATTATGATCCGCATTTTGCTTTCAAGGGTGTCAAGACCAAGCGGCCGTTCACCATCGCTGCCGGGCCGAACAATCCCGTGGGATCGATCTGGATCGACCTCTCCATCGAAAGCTATGGTATTCACGGCACGCCCGAACCGGGCAAGATCGGCACAACCTTCTCGCACGGCTGCATCCGGCTGACCAACTGGGATGCGGAAGACCTCGGCTCCATGGTCCAGCAGGGGACCAAGGTCAGCTTCACGGAGGGGTTGGCGGACGCTGGCGGCGAAGGGTCTCACTAGCCTTGCGTTCCTGAGGCCGGTGCGTGCGGGCCAGTTTCGCGGCAGAAACTCGGCGGCTTCCGCGACGGTTATCACGACCCGATCCCGGTCAGCGCGTCCGGGCTGGATCTGCCGAGTTGCCTTCTTTTGGCGCGACAGGTGTTTGCGGATTGTCTCGGGTCACGTCGAGAGACCTGGGGCGGACCGTCATCCGCAACCTTTTCCTTGTTCGCCGATTAATTGGACTAAAGGAGTGTCTACGTTGCGAAAAAAAGAACGATCGGTGGAAGCGCCACCGCCACCTGACGACAATGCGCAACCTCGCACCCGACCCCTGAAAGGCGAGGACGCGGAGGTCCAGCACCTTACCGCCACGACGAACCTGTCACCCAAGCAAGCTCGGGATGTTTTGCGGCGCCACGGCAATGACTGGCGTAAGATCGACGACGTCGCAAAGACATTCGAGCCCGACGACTGACCGGAGCAGCGTTGGCAGCTGGGCGCGCAAATGACGCGTGGTTGTCGTTACAGCGGATAGGATCGCATCGCTGATCTGGAACGCACGAACCTGCGCAACTCCATTGACTGAATCCGATGGCGGACCCAGTCCGCCGTTTCCATGCGAACGCGTCCGCAAGGGGCGGCAAGGCGCTGCACCCTGTCCGTTGACGCTGCGGAGCCCGTGCCTCGAAGACCCCGGTCTGTGCGGAACCGTACAAAAGCGATTTCAGGCAACCAACTTAATTTGCCGACATTATTGGGAAAAGCATCGGGAGGAAAAACCATGCTCCAAACCGACACGCCTGAGGAATATGAGATCGGTGACGAAGTCGCGCTGACGAGTACCGTCATAGGCATTCTCCCCAGCGGACGCGCCATAGCCGGCATTCCATCGTATGGCCATCCTTATGCGATCGACCCGCCGCCCAAAACCCGCGCCGGAGACAAGGTTGTGCTTGTTGGGGACGTCATCCGCATTGATCGCGAAGCCAATAAGCTCACCGTGCGGATCGACTGCGGCGGCGTGGTTACCGTTGACAAGTCCGCGATCACGAGGCTGAGGAAGCACCGCCGAACCTCAGCGGGCTGAGGTGCGAGGCAGAAAGTTGGAAAAGCCTCTGGGAATGCGAGGCGGGCACCGTAAAACGGAACACCCATTTCAGGCGCGGAGGACCGCGCTCGATCACCGCGGGCGACGCCACGCTGGCCAATGAGCCGGCCCCTTTTCAGAATCCGATCAACTGTCGAGGTGCCTCGGAACCTTTCGTCCGCGATGCACTTCCTTTGCATGTCCCCGAAGGTTGAACTGCCAATCCTGCGAGAGAACAGCCCCGGTCGGGAAGTCAACTGTGAGGTCGCGTTAGAGCCCGCTTTCGAGGAACTGGTCGCAGCGTCGCAAGCGCGCGGATGGACAGCCCAGGAAACGGCGGCAACTCTGCTGAAAATTGCAAAAGCGCATGCGGACCGGCTTGAGGCTACCATAGATACAGACGTTTTTTGGAGGCGGGCCGGGTCGAACTCGTTGGATGCTGCCGCGGAGATCTTTCGCGAGGCCATGCGGCAGACTGTCAAGCGGTACTCGCTCTGGTATCTGGTAGAGGGCGTGTTGCTGGTCACGGCCGGAATTCTAGCCGTGATCTTTCCTATGATCTCGTCGGTTGCCGTGGTGGTCCTGCTCGGGTGGCTGCTGATCATCAGCGGAGCCCTGCAAGGCATAAGCCTGGTCGGCGCGGGCCAGGTGCCTCATTTCTGGTTACAACTCATCTCCGTCATCCTTGCCGTGATGATTGGTCTGCTTTTTCTGCGCCATCCTGGAAACGGCCTGCTGACCATCACCTTGCTGCTAATCGTCTTCTTCATGATCGAGGGCATCTCGAAGGTGGTTTTCGCCCTCACCATCCGTCCCTTCCCCAACTGGGGCTGGGTCCTGGGGAGTGGACTGATTGGGATCCTTCTTTCCCTGATAGTGTGGATCAGGATTCCCCTGACGGCCATGTGGCTGATTGGGCTGCTGTTGGGGATAGAGCTGATCAGCGTGGGCGCGGCGACTGCTTACCTCGCTTGGCGGATTCGGAAGAGTTGAACGACGATACGGACCTCTCGAGCCGACGTCCGCCTTCCAGGCATGCGGCGCCGCGGCAACCCAGCCGATTTCGGACCTTCCGCTTGGATCAGAAGACCCGGCTGCAACAAGTGCATCCATCTACGGCAGGTTGCATAGTTTTCCTGCAGAAAACCTCGCAATATTAAGTAAAGTTAAGTAAAATTGGCGAAGCCTCACGGCATAATTGCATTAGCCGTCGCTTATTCCATTCACGCGGAGCCTCGACGGAAAGATAAGATATTTTTCTCCTGTACTATTTACTTATTCCTTGGAACGATAGGATGAGTTACAGGTTTGTTTGAAGTGGTCGCTTGAACTTGCATCGAGCGGCGGGGCGGGCCAGGCACCACGAGGAAGGATTGTCCGATGAGCTTCGTCGTCAACGCGCTAGGTGTCCCTCTCCCCTATAGCGGCGCCTCCAACCATTGGTTTTCGGCGGCCGGGGTCGGGCCGGTGCTATACGGCACCGCCGGTAACGACTCCATCTGGGGCGCCGGCGGCGCCAACGTCACCATGTATGGCGGCGCGGGCGACGACATCTATTACCTCTATGGGGCGGGCAACAAGGTGGTCGAGTCCGGCGGGGCGGGCGTTGACACGATCAGCACCTGGATGAGCTACACGCTGCCGGACAATGTCGAGAACCTCGTTGTTACCCACGCCAACAACTATGCGTTCGGCAATGCGCTGGACAACATCATCACCGCCACGGCCGGCGGCCAGACGCTGGACGGCGGCCGGGGGAATGATGTCCTGATCGATGGTGGTGGCGGCGGCGACACTTTTATCGTCTCGAAGGGCAATGGAAGCGATCTGATCGTCAATTTCGCCGCGAACGATACCGTCCGCCTCGATGGCTACGGCTTCACTTCGTTCAATGCCATCCACTCCAACATGATCCAGGCGGGACCGAATGTTGTGCTGAACCTCGGATCCGGCGAGATCCTCGAGTTCAAGAACACGACCATCGACAAGCTGCAGCCCAGCCAGTTCGAACTGCCGATCGACAAGTCCGCCATGACGCTGTCCTTCAACGACGACTTCAACTCGCTCAGCCTCTGGAACGGCCATAGCGGCACCTGGAATTCCAATTTCTGGTGGGGCCAACCGAATGGAAGTACCCTGACCGGCAACAGCGAGCTGCAATGGTACATCAACACCAATTACGCCTCGACCAGCTCGGTGCATCCGTTCAGCGTGCAGGACGGAGTTCTCACCATCACGGCGGCGCAGGCGCCAGCCGACATCAAGCCCCTCATCAACAACTACGAATACACATCCGGCCTGCTGACGACGCACGAATCCTTCTCCCAGACTTATGGCTATTTCGAAATGCGGGCCGAACTGCCCCATACGGCTGGGGCCTGGCCGGCCTTCTGGCTTCTTCCCGAAAACGGCTCGTGGCCTCCGGAGCTGGATGCCATGGAAGCGCGCGGCCAGGATCCGAACACGCTCTATATGACGGCGCATTCGAATGCCACGGGCCAGCACACGCAGGTTTCGTCCACGGTGAACGTCATGGATACGGGAGGCTTCCACACCTATGGCGTGCTTTGGACTCCCGATGAGCTTGTCTGGACGTATGACGGCATGGAGGTCGCCAAGGCAGCCACGCCGGCCGACATGCACAGCCCCATGTACATGCTGGCCAATCTCGCGATCGGCGGCGCCGCCGGCGCGCCGCCGGATCATCTCGCCACGCCGGCCGAGATGAAGATCGACTACATCCGAGCCTACACACTGAACGACACGACAAGCCACGCTCTCGAATTGGCCAGCCACACGGCGACCAGCACACACCATTTGGGCATGGCGGGCGAGCATTCGGCCTGAAGCGTGTGGCCAGCCCCATGCCGTGGGTTCGACAGGGAGTGCGGGAATGACTGGACAGTCGGGTTTGCGGCCTGTTTTCCGTCGCGTCGTCGCCGATGTCGGGCTCTTCTCGCTGCTCATCAACATCCTGCTGTTGGTCATCCCGCTCTACCTGCTGCAAGTCTATGACCGCGTCCTGCCCTCCTCCAGCGTTGAGACGCTCATCTATCTGTCGGCCATCGCGGTCCTGGCGCTTGCCTTCCTCGGTTTCCTGGACGCGATCCGCGCCATCTACACGCAGCGCGTCGCGGCGACCGTCGACAGGAGGCTGGGGGCAAGGACGTTCGCCGCCTCGCTCAGCGCTGGATATGCAGGCGCAAGCCTGTCGCCGCTGCGCGACCTTGCCTCGGTCTGCTCCTTCATCAGGTCACGCGGCGTGGCGGTGTTGTTCGACCTGCCCTTCGCCCCCCTCTTCCTCGCGCTTATCTACCTCATCCATCCGGTCCTGTTCTGGCTGACGCTCGCCGGCGCGGTGGTGCTCTTCGTGCTGGTCATGGCGAACCAGCTCGCCATTGGCCGCAACGATGCCTTGTCCACGGAACGCTCGGCTCTGGCCAGCCAGTCGGAACAGGCCTTCACCCGCAATGCCGAAACGCTGCGCGCCATGGGCATGGTCAGGAACGCCGCAGGGGTGTGGGGACGGCATGTCGGGGAAGCGCTCACCCTGCACGACCGCTCTTCGAGCGCCAATGCGATCTTCAGCGGAATTTCTCGGGCGCTGCGCATGATGCTGCAGCTTGCGATACTGGGCGCCGGCGCGTGGCTGGTGCTGGGAGGCAAGATGACCGCCGGCATGATCTTCGCGTCCTCGCTGGTGTCGGCGCGCGCATTGCAGCCGCTCGACCAGTTGATCGGGTCATGGCGGCAGATCGTCGAGGCCAGGCGAGCGTGGCAGCGCCTGGAAAAAGCGCTTGTCGAGCATCCGGCACAGACCCGCAAGCTGACCCTGCCGGACCCGTCGGGCGCGATTTCGGTGGAGGACCTGATCTTCGTCGCGCCGAATGCCCGGCCCGGGACCGCGCCCATCATCAAGCGGCTGAACTTCCGCATTGGCGCCGGCGAAGCGGTGGCCATCGTGGGCCCGAGCGGCGCCGGCAAATCGACGCTGGCGCGGTTGCTCGTCGGCGCCGCGCAGCCGACCAGCGGCTTCGTCAGGATCGACGGCGCCGACCTCAGGACATGGGATGAAAATCAGCTCGGAAGGCATATCGGCTATCTCGCGCAGGAGGTGGAGCTCTTCCCCGGATCGATCGCGGACAATGTCGCCCGCTTCGAGCCTGACGCGGACGACGTCTCGATCGTCGAGGCAGCCAAGCGCGCCGAGGCGCACGAGATGATCCTGGCGCAGCCGGACAGCTACCAGACCAGGATCGGTCCGTCGGACCGGACGCTGTCGGGCGGCGAGCGCCAGCGGATCGGCCTGGCGCGCGCTCTTTACGGCAATCCGCGGTTCCTTTTGCTGGACGAGCCCAGCGCCCATCTCGACGGCACCGGCGAAGCCGCCCTCCAGGCGATGCTCGCGGCGGCGCGCGAGGCCGGCGTCACGACCATCGTGATCACGCACCGGCCTTCGATCGCCATGGCCTGCGACCGCGTGATGCTGCTGCGCGGCGGCGTGATCGAGGCCTTCGGCCCGCACGGCGACGTGCTTAAGCCACCGGTCGCCGCCAAGGGCTCTCCCGCGCCGGCGAACACGGCGGTGACCGGCTCGTTCGCCACGATGATCCGCACGCATAACGCCCGCTTCGGATCGTAGACGATGACCACGCAAAGCCTTGCCTGGGAAGGCCAGCCCCGCACCAACTTCCGGCGCGTCGCGCTCACCGGCTATGCGGCGATAGCGCTGCTGGTCGGCTGCTTCGGCTATTGGGCGGCGACCGCGCCCTTGTCCGGCGCCGTGATCACGCAGGGCACAATCTCGGCGACAGGCGGAAACATCCTCATCCAGCATCCCGAGGGCGGCATCGTGGACAAGCTGCTGGTCCATGAAGGCGACCGCGTGCGGCAGGGCCAGGATCTGGTCCTGCTCGACAAGACAGCCGCGCAGGCCGAGCTCAACCGGCTGACGCGGCAGTCCATCGCCCTCAGGGCAAGTGCGGCGCGGCTGGAGGCCGAGCGCGACGGACTGGACAGGCTGGCGCCGATCACCGAGACGGCGCCGACGCCGTTCCAGCACGACTTCGAGGCCCTGATCGGGGAGCAGCAGAAAGAGTTCGCCGCCAGGCTCGCCCGGTTCCGGTCGGAGCAATCGATCCTCGCGCAACGGGTCGCCATGCATCGCGAGTCGCTGCAGGGATTGAACGCCCAGCAACAAGCCATCCAGCAGCAGGCCGGCGTGGTTAAGAAAGAACTCGAAATCAAGACGAACCTCCTCGACAGGGGCCTCACCAACCGCACCGAATATTCGCAGCTTCTGCGCAGCGAGGCCGACCTCGTCGGCCAGGCCGGGGCCTTGGAGGCGGACCTCGCCTCGGCCAAGACGCAGATCGTCGAAGCCCAGGAGCAGACCGAACGCCTGACGACGCAGCGCGTCGAAGAGGCGCTGACCAAGCTGGATGAGCTTCGCACCAAGCTCGCCGATATCGGGGAACAGACGCGGACGGCCGAGGCGGTGCTCGAGCGTACGACGATCAAGGCGCCGACCGCCGGCATCGTGGTGTCGTCGACCTACAACTCGAAGGGCAGCGTGATCGCCCCCGGCGAGAAAATCATGGAGATCCTGCCCACCGCATCGGGCCTGATCGTCGACGCGCGGCTGCGACCGCGAGACGTCGACCTGGTTCGCGTCGGCCAGCCGGCGAAGCTCAGATTGTCCGCCTTGAACTCGCGCCTGACGCCCGAGGTTTCAGCCACAGTGACGCAGATTTCCGCGGACCGGCTGGTCGACCAGGCAACGCACGAACCCTATTTCCGCGCCAAGCTGAAGATTGCCGACGCCCTGCCGCCCGGCGTAAGGGCCGAGCAACTCTATCCTGGAACACCGGTCGAGGCGTTCATCAACACGGGCGACCGGACCTTCTTCGAATATCTCGCGCGGCCGATGCTCGATTCATTCGCCCGCGCCTTCACGGAGCAGTAGGCGTCACGGCGGACGCCACTACGGCGCCATTTCGGAAATCGACCGCGACGGACGGCCGCTGCCTTCGACCGAGCGTCGAGATATCTCGTTTGGGGCGAGACCATCTCGTAGACGAACCGCGCTCCGAGCTCGCCGAAGGCGCAATCGACGAGCGGCAACGGCGAGCAGAGGCGCGAAGGCTTCTGGTGGTCAGGCAGGAAGATCCCGCCATTTTACCATCCGTTCGCTCAGGTCGACGACCTCGCCGTCTACGGTGAAGGACCCGTCTCCCCTGTGGTGTAGTGTCCGCCGCTCTTCCCGCTCGCGATCGATCCAGATCCTGACCGCCTCCAGAAGGAAGAGGTTGTAGCTCTCGACCATGCTGTCGTCGACGATTCGACACTCGATATTGGCGAGACATTCGCCGATAAGGGGTGCTCCCACGTCCCGGGCGGGAAGGCGTGACAGCCTGAATTTCTCGAATTTGTCGACCTCCTTGCCCGAGCAGTTGCCTATATCGACCACCGTGCGGGCAAGATCGACCGTGGGGATGGCAATCACGCATTCGCGGGTTTCGCGCAATGCCCGGTAGCTATGGTCCCAGGGTCCGATGACGCATCCGATCAGCGGCGGCGCGTGCTGGACCATCATGTGGAAGCCCATCGTCATCACGTTCGGTTTGCCGTTTAGAGCGGTCGTGACCAGGACGATGGGGCCAGGTTCGAGCAGTCGGTAAGCGTGGGACGCGGGCATTTCCTTCATGTGAGTTCTCCTTGCGTGGATGGACAAGGCGCGATCCCGCCCCACCGGGGTCACCGGCTCAGCGTGCCGTCAAACCACCAAATACCGTCTCAACGATCGCCTCGATGTAAGCGTCGGAGATCTCGGAGTTGACATACGGAACGAGCAGCCGGTGATAGAGCGGGCCATATAGAGCATCGAGCACGACATCCGGATCCAATCCGGGTCTCAGTTCACCATTCGCCATGCCACGCCGAACGATCTCGCGGGCAATCCGTCGCCGCGGCTCGACCCAACGCATCTTTACGGCGTCCAGCAGCCTTTCATCGGTTTGCGCACGGCCCAGCAGCGGCCGCATGATCCTGCCCTGCTTACCGCGGTAAGCCCGTGCGAGCAGTTTCATGGATGCTGCAAAGCTCGCGCGCGCAGTCGCCTTCTCCTGGATTGGCGCCGACTTTGTCACTTCGGTGAGAAACGCATCCATCACGATTGCCGAGACATTCGGCCATCGGCGGTAGATGGTCGTCTTCGCTACCCCAGTCCTTTCCGCGATGCCTTCAATCGTCAGGGCGTCGAATCCCACCTCTTCGCCCAGTTCCAGCGCAGCGCGCAGAATCGCTGCCGTCGCATCCGCGCCACGCTGGCGCGGATGCGCGACCTTCTCCGATCCCAACCGAACATTCCTTTGCATCGTTGCTTCCCCTGCGGTCCGCGTGGCCAGAGCAAGCGGCAGACTGGCGTCTCTGATCCCGCGCAAACCCTCGAATCGGCCTGATAAGTGTACGCCACATATCGCGGTTGACAAGTGTACGCTACGTATCGTAGCTTTTGCAATGGGCTAGCTGGGCAAAGCGCGGTACCCCGCAGATCCTGGTGAATGACGCAGGCACTGCGGTCTGACCGTCCTGAACGGAGGATGACAGATGGCTTCAGTTCATATGCGGACACACGGTCGCAAACAGCCGAGTCCGTCGGCTGCGGACAATTCACCGACCCACATTGCGGGTAACGAAAGCCGCGGCACGTCCGGCCCATATTCGGTCGAGCTTCGGGTCAACGGCGAAATTCACGCGCTCGAGCTTGATCCCCGCACGACGCTGCTCGACGCCCTGCGCGAACACTTGCATCTTACGGGAAGCAAGAAGGGTTGTGACCAAGGCCAGTGCGGCGCCTGTACCGTCCTGGTCAATGGGCAGCGTATCAACAGCTGCCTCACCCTCGCCGTCATGCACGAGGGCGACGCGATCACGACCGTCGAGGGACTGGGCACGCCCGATCGCATGCATCCGATGCAGGCCGCTTTCGTCGATCATGATGGCTTTCAGTGCGGCTACTGCACGCCGGGGCAGATCTGTTCGGCCGTGGCAATGCTGAACGAGGTCGCAGCCAGCATTCCAAGCCATGTCACGGCCGATCTCGCTGCACCAATCGTGCTGAGCGAAACGGAAATCCGTGAGCGCATGAGCGGCAACATCTGCCGCTGCGCCGCATACCCCAACATCATCGAAGCGATCCACACGGTTGCAGGAGAACGGCCATGAAAGCCTTCACCTACGAACGCCCGGCCAGCGCGGCCGAGGCCGCCGCCGCGGCGGCGCGTACTCCTGGCTCAAAATTCATCGCTGGCGGCACCAATCTGCTGGATCTGATGAAACTCCAGATCGAAACGCCCACGCATCTTGTCGACGTCAACAACATCGGCCTCGATCGGATTGAGCCAACCGACCAGGGCGGCCTGCGCATTGGCGCGCTTGTCCGCAATACCGATCTTGCCGCCGATCCTCGGATCCGCAGGGATTACGGCGTGCTGTCCAGGGCGATTGTCTCGGGCGCCTCCGGGCAGCTCCGCAACAAGGCGACAACTGCCGGCAATTTGCTGCAACGAACACGGTGCCCCTATTTCTACGACACCGATATGCCATGCAACAAACGCTCGCCGGGCATGGGCTGCGCCGCGATCGGTGGCCTCAACGCCAATCACGCTATTCTCGGCGCCAGCGAAGCCTGCATCGCGACGCATCCCTCAGACATGGCTGTCGCCATGCGGGTGCTGGACGCGGCCGTGGAAGCGGTGGCGCCAGGAGGGGCAACACGCAGCATTCCCATCGCCGACTTCCATCGCCTGCCGGGCGATACGCCGCATGTCGAGACCGTACTGGAGCCGGGCGAGCTGATCACCGCGGTGACGCTGCCGAAACCACGCGGCGGCGTGCAGCTTTATCGCAAGGTCCGCGAGCGCGCGTCATACGCATTCGCCACGGTCTCGGTGGCGTTGATTGCCAGGATCGAGGAGGGCCGCCTCACCGTTGACCGGCTTGCCTTCGGCGGTCTCGCACACAAGCCTTGGCGCGTGGAACAGGCCGAGCGGACCGACGCCAACCCCGACTCGATCGCCGACATTGTGCTCGCCGGCGCCAAGCCAACCCAACAGAACGCCTACAAGCTGCCGCTCGTCCGACGGACACTCTCGGCTACTCTTGAACACGCACGCGAAGGAGCTTCCAGATGATCGGCCCCGGCATCAACCGTATCGACGGCCCGCTAAAAGTCACCGGGCGCGCTGTGTATTCCTACGAGCGGCAGGACGCGGGCCAACCGTTCTACGGTTTCATCCGCGGCGCGGCGATCGGAAAGGGCAAGATCACCCACATCGACACTGCGGAAGCCGAGATGGCACCTGGCGTGCGCCTGGTCCTGACCCATCGAAACGCTCCCAAACAGGGGGCGTTCGTCAACAAGCCTACGATTTTCGACCGGCCGCATCCGCAGCTGACCAGCGACCGGATCGAGTATTTTGGGGAGCCGGTCGCGTTTGTCGTCGCGGACACCTTCGAACAAGCCCGCGCCGCCGCGGCGCTTGTGAAAGTGTCCTATGCTCGCGAAGACGGGGCCTTCGATCTTGCCACTCACGCCGATCGGGCAGAGCCGCAGGCGACCCTCAGCATCGGCCTTCCGGGCGAGACGCGCTTCGGTGACCTCGATGCGGCGATGTCGGCCGGGCCGGTGACCATCGACCAGACCTACACGACGCCATACCACTTCTCGCAGCCGATGGAGCCGCATGCCTGTCTCGCCGACTGGCGCGACAACCATCTCACCGTCTATCTGGCGACGCAGACCGTCGCGCCAAATCGCGCCGCCCTCGCCGAAACGCTGGGTTTGACGGCCGATCAGGTGACCGTCGACGCGGCCTTTGTCGGCGGTGGGTTCGGCTCCAAGCTTTATCTCCACGCCGAGGCCGTTCTCGCCGCGCTGGCCGCGCGCGAGCTGGCCCACCCGGTCAAGGTCGCCTTGACGCGCCGGCAGGTCTTCACCCTCACCGGCCATCGGCCCGAAATGATCCACCGCGTGCGCCTGGCCGCGACACCGGACGGCCAACTCACCGGTCTCGGACACGACGTCAATCTTCAGGCGACCGAAGGGGAACCGTGGGTCGAGCAGGCCGCGACAGTGGCGCGCTCGCTCTATGCGGCGCCGAACCGCCTGACGCGGCACTCCATCACCAATCTCGACCTCAAGGCGGCCGAAGCGGTGCGCGGCCCCGGCGAACTGCCGGGCTTGCTGGCCTTCGAAACCGCAATGGATGAGTTGGCCCATGCCCTCGATATCGATCCCGTGGAATTGCGGCTCAAGAACGACACCCCGACCGATCCTGAGCTGGGCGTGCCGCTGAACGGGCGGCGGCTCGCGGACTGCCTGCGCGAAGGTGCCAAGCGCTTCGGCTGGAGCCAGCGGCCGAAGACGCCGGGTGGCCGTCGCGAGGGAAATCATCTGGTCGGCTACGGCATGGCGGCGGGAATCCGGATGCATTTTCAGGGGCCGACGGGCGCCATGGTCCGCATCGAGCCGGACGGCCGTGTGATCGTGCGTTCCGACACGCCCGACATCGGCACCGGCACGTACACCATCGCCTGCCAAATCGCGGCGGAAGCGTTGGGGATCGGCGTGAATCTGGTGACAGCCCAACTGGCGCATTCGGATTTTCCGCCAGGCGCCGGCGCCGGCGGCTCCTGGGGAGCGTCCAACCTGTCGATAGCGGTCGACCGCGCCTGCCAAGAGATCAGGAACAAAATCGCCGAAGCTGCTGGTCCGGGAGCCGTTCCCAACGACATCCTCGCCGATGTCGGCCGCTGGTTTCCGGAAGGCCTTGAAGCCACAGGACAAACTATTGGCCAAGCCGAAGATCCGAACTTCAAGAATTATTCCCAGAACACCTATGGCGCGGCGTTCGCGGAAGTCCTTGTTGATGTCGCAACCGGCGAAATCCGTTTGCGGCGCATGACCGGCGTGTTCGCGGCGGGCCGCATTATCAATGCCAAGACGGCGCGCTCGCAGTTGATGGGCGGCATGATCTGGGGCGTCGGCTCGGCACTGCACGAGGCCGCCCTTGTCGATCGGCGCTATGGCAATTGGGTCAACGGCGATCTCGCCGAATATCTGATGCCGGTGCACGCCGATATTCCGGCCATCGAGACGGTGCTGCTCGACGACTATGACGAACACGCCAACCATCTCGGCATCAAGGGCGTTGGGGAACTGGGCGTCTGCGGCACGGGAGCGGCGGTCAGCAACGCGGTATTCAACGCCACCGGCATACGAGTCCGAGACTTTCCGATCACCCTGGCCAAGCTGCTGCCGGGACTTCCGCCGATGAGGACGGGAGCATGACCACTCAGCGGCCAAAGCAACCGGACGAGGAGCGACAGGCGCGGGACTGCGGATCCTGCGCCGGATCGGCGGCGGGCCGGAGCTCGGCCCGCCGCGGACAAACCGATATCGGCCGGATGATGGTTGCGGCGCTGTGGGTGAGCAGGTTTGGCGCAACGCCCCGGCCCGCCGTTTACGCTCTTTACCATGGCTATCGAAAGAAGGTCATCTGATAGCGCGGCGATCCAGCATGATATATAAAACATTCCTAATTATATACGTGACAAAGCACGGACGATTCGATAGGGCGGCCATTGCGTGACAGGCCGCGAATCCGCATAGAATACGCTCATGCGGGTGACAGGGGTTATTAGACCAAAAAAAGCAAACGTCGCATTCTCTCTCTGGAGCGACGATAAGCTGAAAACAAAGGACTTCCCTCTCAGTAAGAAGAGAGGGAAAGCCTATCCCCTTACCCGTCGCTACCGGTGGCAGACTATAAGCTTTACCACCAAGGGGCGCAGTTACAGGGTGCTAGTCGCGTATCACACACTTGTTCCAGAGTTTATCGCGACGCTAGGCGAGGAAGTCGGTGGGGATTTGCGCGTTTTGGCGAGGTGGGAGTTTCACCAGACCCATGGCGGCTGGCATGTGCATACCGTTTGCGGTGACACCGACAACTTGTCAGTAGGCATCGTAAAGCCGTCAGGAACAAAGCGTATTCCCGATCCAAAGTCCTACCATCGCCACATGAAAATGCTTAACGATGGTCATGCTATGGGTGATATCGTCGCTACGGCGATTGCGTGCAGCCTTGTCGGCATAGACCAGCAACCCGATATATTCGTGATAGACGCGATGCCATGGGCCTGAAGGAACAAATATGCAGGGCGTTCTGCGAGAACGTCCAAGTCACTGCCTTTAGCGGCGGCGTGGCTATTTGCACGCCCTATAAAAACTTCGTTTCCGGAGACCTAATTGGCATATATGCGCTTGGTCCCAAGGCTGGCGTGTACCGCCTTGTCGACAATGCCCTCACGATTGCATTCCTGGAATGCGAAGGCGCCACGATGGACGCCGCAAGCCGCAGAGAGGCGCTTGCGCAAATTCTGGAACAGCATGGCGCAGCCTATGATGAGGAAATGGGCGAGATTTTCAAGGACGGCGTTTCAGAAGCCGATTTGCCAAAGGCCATCCTTGAATTCTCAGCACTGCTTCTTCGCCTGAATGATCTTATCCTTCTGACGGTCGAGCGCGTAAAGAACGCGTTCGAAGATGACGTTAAGGCTGCGATCAGGGAAGAAATGGACAAGCGCCATATACGCTTTGTCGAGGGGCAGCCAGTTTCCCCCGATCTGTCAGATGTGACGCCGGACATGGTTTTCTATCCCGCGAACCGCGATCCTGTCGCTCTGTTCATCGCGACCAATGATTCCAAGCTATGGCAGGCGATGCTTTTGCGAGTTATCGCGGACAGCGAACGACATCTGCCATTGTCGGTAATTGCGGTCTTGGAAACCGAAACTTCTGTGAGCCAGAAAGTTCGTCTACAAGCGGACAACCGCCTTGATGCGGCCCCGCGATATAGGAGCGGCCCTAGTGACACGATCCAACGAATCGCACGTGTCGTCGTCGGCAACGAAGCCGTCCACTGATACGGAGCGCTTCAACGAGACGCTTAAGCGGATGCTGAAGACGCCGCCGAAGCCCCACGATAATAAGAGACCTCTCCCCAAAGAAGAGCCGGCATCAATAAAAGGGACAAGCGCGAAGTCCCCCCTCGTCGTTGACACTGCGGTGAACGGCAGCACAAGGTGCGGTCGCTTGTGGAGGGGAAGAAATGTTTCGCGCGACCGCAATCTCAATCTTGTTCTCGGTCTTTGTTGGCGCCGCTGCTCAGGCTCAGGAAAAAGGCCCGTCTATAATCCCTGAGCGCCTGCAGCAAATTGCCTTAACTACTCCTTTGGCCGATCGGCTTCATGTAAATTGGGAGTCTGCATCGCCAACTGAGATTGGCCAGTACATGGGGCTTTTGGCGGCAATAAACCAAGCCTCAATTTCTCCCGCCACACGCGCCAAAAACAAATTTTGTCAGAATCCGGGGTATTGCCGTCCTGTGTTCCGTGTCACTTTTCTGCTGTTTGGCAGCGGGTTTTCGGTTTGTTTTTGCAGTGCAGGCAATACTATTTCCCTGATTGCTTGAAGATGAGGGTTTACTTCTTTTTTCAAAGATTTAGGAGGCGCTTCGCCTTCTGCTTAGGCGAGACCGATTTCGTTAATCCGCCGATAGATAAGGCGCTTGCCTTGAACCATTGCAAGCAACTGGTCGCGGCGCTCGATGTCAGTGACCTTTAGCGCCGTGCGGCGACTGTAACGGAAATCAAATTCGGCAAGGTAGCGGTGAAGATGGGCTTCGCCGCAATGCTGATACACGCCGACCATGCCGCGCTTGACGACCGAGAACACGTTCTCAATCGTATCGGAATGGATTGCAGCGCCGTCTTCATAGCGGACGTATTCGCCAGCGGAGTGATTGGTGGTCTTGTGTGAGGCGTATTCCTCACCCGTCACGGTACAGAGCTTGGACTGGTCGGTGTAGAGCGTCGAATTGCGGTCGGCATTGCGAACTAGGACATCGCGCACAACGGCCTTGGTGGCGTGCTGGACGTGAACCATGCGGGCTTTGCCGCCACGCTCGACAAGGCCGATAACGGTACGCTTCGGCTTCATCTTGCGCTTCAAGCGCGGCTGGCCCTTGCGCTGCGGCGAAAGGTAATCTCGGTCGACGCGTCCGATGTAGGTTTCGTCTTGCCTTCGCCGCCCAGCGGGCCAGCGGACTTCACGCCTTCTGCATGGCTTCGCGAATGCGGTGAGGCATGAACCACGCGGTCTTGTAGGTAACGCCAAGCCTACGGTGCAGCTGATGGGCAGACATGCCTTTCTTGGACGAGGCCATGAGGAACGTCGCTAGAAGCCACTTGTTCAAGGCGATCTTGGAACGCTCGAACACAGTGCCGACAGTAACGGTAAACTGTTCGCGGCATTGCTCAGGCATCATTCCGAAGGAAGGCGGTCGGTCCGACCCGAAAGGCGAACCGGAACGAACTCCATTCCGTCTGCCGCTTCGCATAACTGAAGCCGCCCACGGCAGAAGATCATTATGGGTGGACCTGCCAGGCCTACCGGAGCTGCTGGTCTGCCGGCTTATTTAGTAAAAACTAATAGAAAAGCGTCTTTTGCCGCGAATTCGCCCCGATCTTTGATGAGAGCGGTACTGACGGCGTGCCTGCATGAACTTCCACCACCTTGCGGAGAAAACGAAGTCCCCCATGGTCAAGGACAATGCCACAGTAGGCGTCGTGGTGCCGATGTTCAACGCGGAGCGAACCATTCGCTCCACCCTGACCAGCATCTGCCGCCAGAACTACCAGGCACTGGACATTATCGTGGTCGACGATGGATCGACGGACGGGTCCGCATCAATCGTGGCCTCCTGTGCCGACAAAGATCGGCGTATACGCCTCATAAGGCAGTCTAATGGCGGTGTTGCGCACGCTCGCAATCGCGGCGCGGCTTCTACCGACGCGGAATTTCTAGCGTTTGTCGATGCGGATGATCTTTGGGCCCCATCCAAGATAGCGTTGCAATTGCGCGCCTTGCTGGAAGGTGGCTCTTCAACAGGCCTTGCATATTGTTGGTTTGCGCATATCGACGAGGACGATCGGGTATTCTCGCTGCGTAATCACCCCGACGCCCAAGGTCACGTGCTCCAGCGCATGTGCAGACAAAATTTTGTCGGCAATGGAAGTTCGATGCTTGTACGTCGTTCCGCATTCGAGCAAGCGGGGCAATTCGATTCGACCTTGCGGGCCAAGAGCGCACAAGGCTGCGAGGATCTTCTGATGTGCCTCAGAATAGCGGAAAGTTACGAGTTCCGTGTCGTGCCTCAGCATCTTGTGGGTTACCGAATGACGAACGTCAACATGTCGAGCGATGTCATGCAGATGCTTCGTTCCTGCGAAATTGTCCTTGCCGAGTTTCGTGAAAAATATCCGCAATTCGGGGGCGATCTCGATGCCCATCTGGGCGACATGATCCATTGGCTTGCCACAAGAGCGTTGATTGAGGGACGGTTTTTCGCGGCCTACGACCTGCTGAAGAAGGCAGTCTTCCTGGACCCACGCACCGCGATTTCAGGTCTGCCTGACATGGTAGACGCATATTGCCGGGCCAGGCTGGTTCCTCGCTGGATCAAGCTTCGAGTAAAACGGATGCTAAACAAGGACGCCGAATTTCGGCCTCTTTATAGCGAAATGAGCTGGTGAAAATGTCATCCACTTCAAACGGGCACGTAAATGTGCTGGAGGCAGAACTGCGGGAGATGTTTGGCGTGGACGGCTGCGCAGGTGTCCGTCACGTGGATCTGGACATCCAAGGTGCTCCTGAGGACTGCGATGCCGGCATGATCGTCTTGTGGCGCGGCGGGCTGCCGGTCGGGCATTTGCTCAGGGCGAGCGACGGGGAGTGCCGCATTGCCCCAATTGCGGTCGCTCAAGACTCAAGCCCGGCTCCGCCGGTTCTGGACCTGCCGAGCGCCAGCGTGATCATCTGTACGCGTAACAGGCCGAAAGAGTTGCGGCGCTGCCTCTCCTCGCTCCCTCTGCAAACCCTTCCGCCCGCGGAGGTCATTGTGGTCGACAACGCGTCGGCAGGCGGCGAAACGCGCGAGGTAGCGCTCGCTGCCGGCGCAATCTATGTCCGCGAGGACCGACCCGGCTTGGATATTGCCCGAAATCGAGGAGCTGAGCGTGCATCCTCCGAGATCGTTGCCTACACGGACGATGACGTTCTGCTTCATCCGCAATGGCTTGAGCGGCTGGTCACGGCTTTTGACAGACCTTCGATCGGCGCGGTGACGGGTCTTGTGCTGCCCGCCGAGATTGCCACCGAAGCGCAGCGTTATTTCGAGACATTCTGGAGTTTCGGGCAAGGCTATACACCTCGGATTTTCCTCGCGGCCGATTTTGCCGCCAGCAAGCACGAGGTATTCCCTGCCTGGAAAGTTGGAGCTGGCGCCAGCATGGCGTTCCGGCGGGACGTGTTTGACCACGCCGGGCTGTTTGATGAGCGTCTCGACGTCGGTCAGGCCGGATGTTCTGGAGACTCCGAATATTGGTATCGGCTGCTTGCCAATGGATATGACTGCCGCTACCAGCCCACCTCCGTCGCGTTCCACTTCCACAGGCGGACGATGGAAGGCTTGGCCAAGCAAATCTACTTCTACATGCGCGGTCACTCAGCCGCTTTGCTCGTCCAGCATGAACGGACTGGCGTCAAGGCGAATTTGAGACAGGCGTTCAAATGGAAGCCGCTTTGGTATCTCGGCAGGGTTCGCAGGAGGCTGCTTGGACGCAGGGTCCCTGAGGATCGTTTCCTTTGGCAGGAAATCGCCGGCTATGTATCGGGGCTCCTGTTCTACCTCCGAACCAGGCGCGGGTAAGACGGCGTGGCGCAT
>NZ_VFUZ01000040.1 GCF_006658505.1 Mesorhizobium sp. B2-4-15 | reverse complement strand
TGTGTCGAAGCCCTCAAAGGCTCCAACATCCTCGCTCAGGCCGACCTCCGAAAGGTGCCGCCGGAACAGCGCTTACGCTCTATGAGCGCACCAGCATCATCATCACCACCGACCTGGCTCCAGCGAATGGCCGAGCGTCTTTGGCGACGCCAAGATGACGATCGCGCTGCTCGGTCGGCTCATCCGTCATTGCGAGATCGTCGAAACCGGAAACGAATCCTGGCGCTTCAAAAGCTGAGGTCCAAAAGCCAATCAGCCGCGCCCGATCAGGCTGTGCAACCCCGACCAGCTTCGCCTGATCGGGCGCAAACCGGCTGCCCTTCACCAACCCAAACGGGGGTCCCTTCTACATGAAAACCCACGGCCCGATTCCGTGGTCGTTGACAGCAAGCTGCATGACCTGGTGGGCTTTTTGCGCTAACTAACGAGGCAGACCACCCGATGAGACTTCTACTGAGCGTCAGCATATCAACGCGCGACGTTGCGCGCTTCTAGAATATGCGCGTACCGGCGAACCATCATGTCGATCCCAAAACGGGTCTCAACAGTAGATTGGGCCGCCTTGCCGAATTTCCGAAGCAAGCGCTTTTGGCTCTGTAGTTCAATAACCCGCTCGGCAGCTTGGCACGCGTCTTCCACGATAAAGCCGTTTACTCCGTCTGCGATCTGATCAATTACGCCGCCAGAACGGTTGGCAATCACGGGAAGGCCCATCGCCATAGCTTCCAACGAGGCATTTGGACAACCTTGCCGCTCGGAAACCATTACAAAAATCTGCATATGCCCGAGGAATGGCCTCACGTCTTCCTGGGCCCCTGTAAACAAGACGTTGCCTGGTGCACGCGCCTGCATTTCTCTGAAATAGTCGCCGGTTTGGGAGTCCGGACCGCCGACGATAGTCAAAGAAGTGCGCGGCGAACGCTCAGTCAGAATCTCCATCATGTCGAGAAGGAAGTCGATCCGTTTGTCCGGAACTATGCGGCAGCAGGTTCCAATCGCAAACGTAGGATCCCAATTAGCTGGAAGAAGATGCTGAGCTGGCGGAAGCGGAATGAAACTTGGCGGAAGACGCACTCCGTTCGGAACGACATGTATCTTAGATCGATCCGGGCACAGGGAAGCTGGCGGCACGCCGTCCTCGTACTTGCTCACGAAGGCATCAAGGCGGACAAAGTACTGGGCGGCCGTGAAGGCGATGCGACGCTGAAAGCCGGATGCCGCCTCAAGTTCATCAAACAGCATTGGTCCTGGGCTCACATCAACGATCCGCAGATCGCGCCGAACCAGGATCTTGGTCAGCAGAAGCTTCGTCTCCGGAGCCACATTCCAGAAACAGACGACCCGAATGTTGAGTTGATCAATCCATGTTAGGATAAGCTCAACTCGTTCAATGAGGGTGTCGGCGCCTTCCGCAGACATTATGGGGATTTGAAATTCATCCAACGCACGCTTGTGCGTAGCCGTCGGTGCGCCACGGAGGACACCCAGGACAATTTTTTGTCCCGCCGCATAGCCGGACAGAAGATTAACGAGCGACGTTTGCGGCCCTCCAATGTAAAGATTTTCGGTGAGCAACAATGTCCCTGATGGGGGGACCAATTGGGCCACGCTGCTAGCAAAACCGTGCTTGCCTAATAGCCGCCAGAGGTGGGGGACTACCATCGGTTCAGTGCGAAGCACCGGCAGCACGCGCTCGGCGCGCGTTGCAGCCTTCAGGATACCTTGCACATAGGCGTTGATATCCGAACCGTCCTTAACGAGGACAGCATCCGGCGGAAGCACTTCAGCGTTGCCCCCTGCGTCGGCGGTGACGACCGGACATCCCGTCTGCAAAGCCTCCAGCAGCGCTACGCTCAAGCCCTCATAGATGCTTGTATTCAGGAACACGTCGAACGCAGCAAGGTAAGGCTCAGAGGGATCCACGTCACCGGGCATGATCATGTCGGCAATTACCCCGAGATCCACCGCCAACCGGCAGGCTGCCTCGTAGGCGGATCTGCCTCCACCGTAGGCGTGGTCCCAGCCTCCGAGGATCATGAGCCGAGCCGGGACATGTTGCCGAAGCGCGTGCAATACCTTGACCGCCCGGGTGTACGCTTTTTGGGACTTGAACTGCCCGACCATGCCTATGAGCATGGTTTGATTGTTGAGTGCCCATTTGTCGCGAATATCCCGCCGGTGAGCCGCCAACTCGGCCGGCGTGAAGATCCGCTGCAATTCGTGACGAATGGTGACCGCCGGCCGAGATCCAACGACCTGGAATTCCGCCGTGACAGCATCCGATACGCCAATCACCATTGGGACGTTGGGGTGGTCGTATGTGGCTGGCGGATCGGTCCAACCAGGGCTCATGTTCTGCAGTACTGGGATTGTGGTTATGCCCATGTCCCACAAAACGCGGAGGTTCTCGGCAGGGATCAGATGCGTATAAACCACCACAGGCGGATTCTGAAGCATGTGCAACGCGAAGGCCTTTAAGCTGGCACCAATGTCAGCCGGGTTCTCAGCATACATGACACTTAGATTACCACCGGCGCCAACCGAATACTGGCGCTGCGATCGATGCAGGACATACAGAGTCTGGCGAAAGTCTCCGCTGCTGCCTTGTAGCGCCTTCATCGTTTCGATGACGCTGCGCTCGGCACCGCCCCTAACCAGGCTTGGCAGCAGCACATTGAACTGGCTTGGCGAGCGAGCCACGTCTCGTGGGAATCGTATCGGCAGCGGTGTTGGAGGCCGCCCAAGCTTGACAGGTGCCGCCCTTGGCGTTCGGGCATTTTCTCTTGCGTCGATTAGCCCGTACTTGCGATAAAGTTCCCATAGGGTGCTTCCAGGCCGGGGAGAGTCCTTGTTAGGAACATAGTCAAGGAGCTTGCGACCTCGGTAATCCCCCCGGTCAGCTTCGAGGGTGCGCCACATCTCGTTGATCCAGTGGATTGCCCGCCACTCACGAGGCACTTCCACCATTTCCTCCACCATCGGTCTGATGAAGTCCATCCAGTGATCCGGATTTGAAATGTCCTGGATGATCGAGTGTTGCAGGCCCATCGCCTCGACGTGCCGGGTCAGGATGCGGTTCGGCAGCAGGTAATCGCTCTCGGGCGTTACCGTCTTCACGGTCTCCCGGTACACCTTCTGCATCAAAGGGCTGCCAGCAGGCGTCTTAAGGATGCTGCCTATGACACCGATTCGGTGAGGTCTGAAAGCATAGTCGCCCGGGAAGTCGAACGGACGAAGGCAAGTTACGTCCATGTCTACCCAGATTCCACCGTGCTCATGGAGAAGTTTGTATCGGAATAGGTCCGAGAACGGTGCGCCGAAGCTCTGCCGACCGACCCCGGTCTCCGGATCGGCATTCGTCTTGGCAAAGACCTTCTTCCTGGGAACAATTGTCTCTGCGGGGCGAAGCAATACATTGCGGGGAAGATCATAACTGGAAAGGTCATCGTAAGCCCACAGGTGAAACTTGTGGCCAAAGTGGGCAAAGGAATGCAGGGTCAGAAGTTCGAGACGAGAAAGGCGCGAGCCGAACCACATGCCGTGGACGATCCTATTGTCCTCACGCATGCGCGAGCCTTCGGGCCATAGGTATCCGCTCCCTTCCCTGCCAGACAACCCGACCGAAAACCCTCCGACAGGCTGGCGATTAAACTTACCGTACTCTAAGCTTTCGCACCGAGCCAACCTGAAGCCCCACGAATTTGGCCATGGCACAGAAAATCCTATGCATCACGGCGGGTCAACGTAGCGGTACGACTGCTTTGCGCAGCCTCATCTCGGCGGATCAGCGCTTCAAGGATCTGGGCGAGATTTTCGACACCTCGATCTTGGACCAGCCTCAATCATTCTTCGGATATTGTCACAAGCGCAGGCTCCAGTTGGCCGACATAATGTCCGGACCCGACGCTGAACGACTGTGTAAGGACTATGTCGCATTGCTGCAGAACGTTGCGACGAAGAGTCACTTGCTGATCGATGTAAAATTCAACTCCTGGGGCGAAATACGCATGCCTTGGACTTATATGCACCAGGAACCGTTCTTCCTTTCACAACTAAAATGGATGTCGGCCAGGTTTATCTTTATATGGCGGCAAGACCTAGTCGGCCAGGTTCTAAGCGATCGAATTTCGGATAAGCTAGGAAAATGGCACAATCTGGTTCCCGACGATGCCATTGAGCCTTTCAATCTAGACGTCAATAAACTCGCAGCTCGTGCGAAGTTGCTCTGCCAATCTGAACAGTATTTTTATAACAATCTGTCTTCATATCCGGAATCATTGATTCTGTGCTACGAGAACATGTTCACCGCTCAGGGCGGATTGGAAGGCGATGCTTCCGCTGCGGTGCGCGCACTGGTTGATGAAGACCTGAGGTTTCCTGAAAAGGGTATCTACCATCAGAATCTGATCAGCAAGGCCTCGATCATCTCCAACTATTCCGAGATCGTGTCGGCCATTGAACGCGTCGCCCGGGACTACCGCGACCCGGCCATCGCGCGGGCGTTGCAACGAGGCTGACTCCGCGCTTTGGCAGCAAGAGTGCCTCAAACAAACTGGAGTGTCTCAAACTTGACCCACGCCCCGCTGATCCTCTCAGCCTGCTCAAGCAGAGATACGGTGATCTCCAGGTCGAAGGTCCCGACCATGTCTTCGGAAGCACTCAAGAAAGCGAAATTGACTTCGGGCCCGTCCAGGCTGATCTCGCGCCGGGCGATCGGAGCGCCGCTTGAGGCGACAAGAGAGAGCGCTACATGAAGCGAGGCTGGAGCCTCTGGTGAGCGTCTGATGCCCGGGAATACGATCCCGCTACACTCGTTGCGTCTCAATCCCCTGACAGTGACTGACATCGCAGGCTCACCTCGCCGGTTGGCGTGTAGAATGAGTGGTGCCAAGCTGAGATCGGGAGGAATCCGGGACCACGGGTTTGGCCCACGAATGGTGATCTCCCAAAAGGCGCGGTTCGGAGTCTTGGCCAACTGTGGCCGGGCGACAACCGAGCGTAACTCCTCCTGGATCTGGAAATCGGCCCGGGGAAAACCCTCTAGAGCCGAGTGCCATTCCGAGAAGGGAATGTGGTTCTGCCAGGGAATGCGGCAGCACTCGATCAATGCGGCGGCGCTGCGTGAAGGCTCTTCGTAAAGACGTATTGCCCCGATATCGGCGTCATCATTGGCTACACACCGCTCACCGGGCCAGGACTGGTAGAGATAGAGAGGGCCAAATGCCTGGGAACTGGCTTGTCGCAGAGGTAGCCGGATGTCGTGCAGGGCGATCCACGCGCCGGGTTCGACCAGATCCAGGATAGACAGCAGATCGAGGCACGGCCACGGATGCATATGATTGGCGTCAAGGAACACAAAGTCAAACCGCGCTGGCCGAGCTGGCCAGTGCCGGATGTCCGTTGACTTGACACCGGTGGCAAGCGTCAGGTTGGTCGGCGCATTGTGGAAAATGTCTTTTATGTGGGCGCCCACAGGCCTGGACGGATCGTCGTAGAAGACCTCAAGTTTGTCAAAGGAGTAGAGCTGGCTTTCGCGCAGCCGATCGGCAAGCAGCGTGGCCAGAAAAACCGTGGAAACGCCGGAAGCGACGCCGATCTCGGCGAGTGCGCGGGGGCGCTCGCGCATGATCAGGTCGAATAAAAAAGCCGCGTCCGCGCGACCAATCGAACCTGTCGCCCAAGAGGGTCGCGAATAGCGCGCGCCGACATATGCCGCTGCTTCATCAGAAGCGCCAAGATCGTCAATTCCCACTGGGCCACCCTTTTGCGCGCAAGCCGCGATGATACCGGTTTTGTGAATCATTGGCCACGCTCGGCGGGCAATGGCACCAAGCGGGAGCATGATTTGGTCTTAGGCGTGGGGCGGCGGCGAACGTGGTTGGAGTCACAGGGTTCTCGGCGAACGCCAAAAAGCTTTCTTGTCGAGAGCGGGACGCATGGTGATCCAAGATCGTAAAGTCGGAAGTAATAACCGTCATGATGGTGTTGGAACAGTTTTTCGCAAAGGTGTAACTGGAACACGCCCTTCTTCTAGCCTATCATGAGTGGGGAGTTGGGGCAGGTGGACTGAATGAGCCGGCTTATTGTTGAATTGACTGGAAACCGCGACGTTTGCGGTCGGCTTACTCTCCTTGATGATGCGGGCAAGCCGGTCTGCGGACCATTCGCGACCGCCGCCCGCTCCAGCGACGTGCTTGCTGCAGCAAACGGCAATCGGCAGCGGGCCTCCCTACAGCGCTACGGCGACACGCCTACCGGGCGGTATGTCGTGCGCCATTTGTTCAAGAGCAGCAAAAGAAATGGATTTCCGCCCAGTTGGTTTGGCCCCAACGGTATCATTGTGATCGAGGGAATTTCCGGCAATGCGGCGCTGGCGGAGGCTAACGGCCGCTTTCATTTCCTGATCTGCGGCGGAGAGCTTTCGCCGAACGGAGAGCTGCGTTCCACAGCTGGCGGTCTTCGAATAGAAAATGATGCGATGGGTGCGCTCTTCCCCGCGATGATGGAGGACCCATGCACATCGTGCGAGATCGTGGAGCGTGATCGCATGGCAGACAACAGGATTGTATTCCTCGATCGGACCTGCAGTTGGCAGGATCCAATCGTTCTGCCAGGTTTTTCGCCGCGTCACGGCCTGAAAGCGCGCAAGTCAAGGCAGTTGGGGGCGGCGGGCTTTGGCGGGGCGATGATGCTCGCCATGACAGTTTCATTCGTGACAGAAACCACATCGCCGGTAAAAGCTTCAATGCTTCAGGCGAGGCCGAGCCACGCGTGGGGGGGAGCGGAAACGGGGCAATTTCTGCCGACGGCCTCCATCATGGACAGGCATTTTGTCAAGTTGGCTTACGGCACCGCCCCGCCCACTCATAGCGCGGTCGAACTGAACATGGACAATTTTGTCAACTATATGGATGAAAAATCGGTCGACGCCTCCACGCACAAATGCGGAGCAGCTTGCCGGGACGGGCTGAAGGCCGGGGGGCTAGACGTGAGCGGTCACCCAAAAAATGCAGGCGACTACGGCCCGTTCCTTGAGAACCTGGGCGCGTCAGCCGTTTCACACACGAATTCCGACACTCCGCCGGCCGATTACAAACAAGAGAAGGGCGACATTGCCGTGTTTCAGGTCACTACTGCGCGCCCCAATGGACACGTTGAGGTGTGGGATGGGAAAAGGTGGATATCGGACTTCAAACAGAACAATTACTCGCCTTATCAAAAGAATATACCGCCAAGTACCATCTATCGATTCCCTAAGAAGAAATGAGTTCATCGGTCGCTTCATCACAACACCAGATCGGACTGCGCGGTGAAAAGCTACAGAACTTACACCTACATTATCATCGTGGCCTTGACGGTTTGTGTAGTGGGCACTAACAATCAAGCTGTTGCCCAGCCAACAGCCGTTCAGTTCACTCAGGCGTTTTACGATTGGTATGGCCCCGCGGCGTTCAAAAACGCTGATCAAGCGTACGCAGCGGCGATTTCTGACCACGCCTCGGAATTCGATCCTAGGCTACTTGAGGCACTGAGGGAAGATCTTGCGGCTCAGTCAAAAGTTTCCGGTGAAATTGTCGGGCTTGACTTTGACCCATTCCTGTTTAGCCAAGATCCGGCTGAATTTTATCAAGCTGGCAAGTCTAGTAACCACGGCGGCGTCTATTCGGTTGAATTGCATGAAGTTGTAAGCGCCAAGCCATCGACTGCAACCGATGTGACAGCCCAAATAGAGATCGAAAACGGAAGCTGGCGATTTGTTAACTTCGTCTATCCCGACGGCAACGACCTGCTCAAGGTTTTAGAAATACTCAAATCCGACCGTGAAAGTCCGGCCAAGTAAGCCCGGATGATAACTGCCGGTAGCTTTCGGACTTGAGATGGGTGCCGGTCCTGGTAGGCACACTATGTTCACGTTGTGCCACATTAATTCGCACGCTTCGGCCGTGGATCTTACGGTCCACTGAACTGTCCAGAATGGCCGGAGTCGACCCCATTGCGGACGTTCGGCGCACCGCCGCGAAGGGCCATGACCCGACTTGCCTTCAACCAACTCATTTTCTGGGTCTCATATTCCACGTGAATGCTTCATTCGCCTCGCAACCTACTGATACTCAAGTCCCAGTCGCAGCTATTTGGGCCTTCATCCGATCGACCAGCGCGACAAATCGGGGATGAGTGCGGATCGGGTCGAGGTCGCTATCCTGCTGCATCCAAGGCAAACGAATAAGGAGGTACGCGTGCGATGCCGTGAGCTGACGTTCAAGGCAATCGATTGCTTTATCCGACTTGCCCAGCTTTGCGTAATAGCAGCCTAGATTGTACTGAATTTGAATACTATCTCCGGCGAACATTTCAGCACGAGATGCCCAGGACAGCGCACGATCGGCTTCGCCAATTCCCGCCAGCATGATGGCGCCGAAGCATAGCGCGGTGGAATTGTCGGGATGCGCTTTGATTTCCTTCTCCACTCGCAGCACACCTTGTCGGCACGCTTCCTTGGCGTCGTCACTACGGCCAAGTGAAACATAGACCATCTCTAGATGGCTCCAAACCCGATAGTCATCAGGCGACAACGATGCGGCACGCTGGAACAGAGTGAGAGCTTTTTCGTATTGACCCTGAACAAGACAGTCCCGTCCGTAAAAGAAATGAGCCTCGAAAGAACTGGCGTCCAACGCCAAGGCTCGCTCGAACTCCGCCTCCGCCTCCGCATACCGGCCAATGATGAACAGGGCCCCACCACGTGATGCGTGGGCATCGGCGAGACCTGGCTGAAGTTCCAGCGCCCGCGTGCTGTTGGCAAGGATTGCCTCGTAGCTGGCGTCGGGATCGTTGGCAATCAATAGATGAACCTCACAATCAGCCAAAGCGGCATAGGCACGCGCATAATTTGGGTCGATTTCAATGGCTTTGGCAAACAGTCGTTGCGCCGCCTTCATGAGCCTGGTCTCAACTCCGCTGTAGAGGAAAGACCTACCCATCAGCAATGCCTCGTATGCCTCTGGGTTGTCGGTCGAGCGGTTTGTAATAGTCTTCAATTCTTCTGGCAACAGCTTCACTTTGAGCACATCGACAATAGTTTTGGAAATCTCGTCTTGCAGGTTGAAGATATCGTCCAGCGTCCGATCATATCGCTCGGCCCAGACATGATCACCGCCACGACCACTAATTAGCTGAGCCGTGATACGCACCCGCCCTCCAGCCTTGCGCACACTGCCTTCCAGGACGAAGGCGACGTTCAGCTTTTTTACCACCTCCTTAATTAAAACCGCCTTGCCCTTAAACGTGAAGACTGTATTGCGCGCGACGACGGAGAGTCCGGACACTTGCGAAAGGTCGGTGATAATGTCCTCGGTGATGCCGTCGGAAAAATACTCCTGCTCGGGATCACCGCTCATATTGGCGAAGGGTAGGACGGCGATCGACGGTTTGTCGGGCAGAGTCACAGCCAAGCGTTCCCCACTTTTGCCGCTTATGTTCATTCCAACGCAGTAGACCCGCACTGGCTTCACGATGTTTTTGAGCGTGTGTTCGCCGAGATCGTCGAACGCCAATGCTAGCTTGCTGGTAACATGTTCGTGCACGGTGGAGGAGACGTAGATACCACCGGGCTCAGCCAAACCCTCCAACCGCGCTGCTACGTTTACGCCGTCGCCATAAATATCGGAACCTTCGACGATCACATCGCCCAGATTGACACCTATTCGAAGGATGATGCGACTCGTCTCTGGTGCGCCCAGGTTGGCATTATTGAAACCTTTCTGCAGTTCGACCGCACACTGTACGGCATCCACGGCACTGCCAAATTCTACCAGAACACCGTCCCCCATTACTTTGACGACGCGGCCATTGTGTTGAGCAACCGTGGGAGATAGCACCTCTTTCCGACGTGCCTTGAGTGCGGCCAATGTGCCCGCCTCGTCGTGTTCCATCAGGCGCGAATAACCCACGACATCGGCGGCCAGGATCGCGGCAAGGCGGCGTTGGGCGCGAATTTCGGCCATTTGGGGTGAATACCTTCAGGAAGCCGAGCGCATAAAATTATATAGGTACTTTGGCCGCGAGTCTATTCGGCCCGACTTCTGTTGTGGGTCCGGATCGTCGGACTGGCCATGTCCCCAGCATGCCCGGTTATTGGGTTAATTCCGGACGTCTCAATTGGCCGTTGATGGTGAGCCCTTTCCGCACCTTCAATCTAAGATTTGGAGTTGTTTGCTGAATGGAGGTCACTATATCGTCTGACGCGGAGGAATGAATTGCTATGGTCACAATACCCAGACGTGCAGCCCTTTATTGCGGTGTCAGCACCGACGAACAGATCACAGAGAACCAATAGCGGGAATTGCGCGAAATAGCTGAACGTGCGGGTTGGGAGATTGTTGGGTGCTGCGGTGACGTGGGCGAGCAAGCGCTCAAAAACATCCCGGAGCCCGTCCTCGTTTATCGGGTCACGGAGGGGAGCGATTAGCGCCGCGCGGGCCTTAGGCCCAATCGACACGCTAAAAGCAGCCGTTCAGCTTCCCGCCCCATTGTGGCCCGTTAGAATTCTCTAATGTATGGCGTGCTGTAGTCGTTGATGGTCGGCCCGCCGGGCTCGGGCAAATCGAAGCTGGCACAGCGGCTGCCGTCGATTCTGCCGCCGCTGGCGCCAAAGGAACTTTTGGAAGTCTCGATGATCGCCTCGGTGGCGGCGAACTCGGCGAAGGCAAGCTGACCGACCGGCGGCCGTTCCGCGCCCCGCATCATTCGGCCTCGATGGCGGCGATGGTCGGCGGGTTGCGGGCGCGGCTAGGCGAAGTGTCGCTGGCGCATCACGGCGTGCTGTTCCTCGACAAATTTGGGCTGACTTGCCGAAGCCGATCACGTCCATGCACATCATGAAGAATGCAGCGGTGAAGCTGCCGCGGCTTATCTTCGACCACGTCGCCCAGATGGACGCCGGCAGCTATTGGTTCGGAAGCGAAAGCCCGGCCAAAAGTCGAAGCCTGGTCAAAACTAGCCTAGAGCTGACACTCCAATGTCTTCCATAAGCACACGCAATTCGGGCTGAGGCGCGACCCAGAAAGTTCGAAAGGCCTCCAGAACCCCAGTCGATGACCAACTGTAGAATCGCCTGTCGACCGCTTTGGGCCGAAAGAAGGCTTCACCGACCAACGAACGCGAGCGTCTTTGCTGTCATCGCGTCAAGAACTGGCGAAGACGTTCCGAGCGACTCGCGCTGAAAACTTCCTCGGGCCGCCCCTCCTCTTCAACAATTCCCTTGTGAAGGAAGACGACCTTACTCGACACTTCCCGCGCGAAGCCCATCTCGTGCGTGACCACGAGCATGGTCCGACCTTCTTGAGCCAGCGCGCGCATCACTTTCAGGACCTCGCCGACCAGTTCGGGATCGAGGGCGGATGTCGGTTCATCGAACAGCATGACGCGCGGGCGCTGGCCCAGTGCTCGCGCGATCGCGGCGCGCTGCTGCTGACCGCCGGAAAGATGTATCGGATAGTGATTTTGCTTGTCGGCGATGCCGACCTTGGCCAACAGTTCCTTGGCCTCCTCGACACATTCAGCGCGCGAACGGCCTTGGACGTGGATGGGGGCCTCGATCACATTCTCCAGCACCGTCTTGTGCGACCACAGATTGAAGCTCTGAAAGACCATGCCGACATGGGCGCGCAGGCGGTCAACCTGCGTCCGGTCGGCAGGCTTCGGGCCGGCTTTCGTCTGCGTCATGCGGATGACCTCGCCACCGATGGAGATTTCGCCTCCGGTCGGAGTTTCCAGCATGTTGATGCAACGCAACATCGTGGACTTGCCCGAACCCGACGATCCGAGGATCGAGACGACATCCCCGTCGTTGGCGTCGAGCGAAACGCCTTTCAGCACTTCGAATGCCCCGTAGGCCTTTCGCAGGTCGCGGATGCGGACGGCTGGCATCATCGGGTCTGCCGGCTCGTGCTGTTGTGGCTGCAAGCTCATACTGCATCCTCTCTCTCGACGACGCCCGGTGTCGGCACGGGTCTTAGATGCGGCGTCAGCCAGTATTCCAGGAGATGGATGACGCGCGTTATGGCGTAGTTGATGATCAGGTAGATGCTTCCCGCGACAATGAAGACTTCAACCGCCCGGTAGGTTTCGGAAATCAGCTTGGCCGCGAGGCCGGTGATTTCCATCATGGTGATCACCGAAGCCAGTGCCGTCGCCTTCACCATCAGGATGATTTCGTTACCGTAGGCCGGAAGAGCCTGGCGGATGGCAAGGGGCAGCACGATGCGCCGGAACACGGTGATGCGACTCATGCCACAGGCACGGGCGGCCTCTGTCTGGCCTTCGGGCACGGAACGCAGGCCACCCCTGATTATCTCGCTGCCATAGGCGGCTGTGTTCAGCGCAAGCGCGATGATGGCGCACCAGTAAGGCTGCCGCAGCATCGGCCACAACACACTGTAGCGAACTGTCGGGAACTGACCGAGGCCGTAGTAGATCAGAAAGATCTGGACCAAAAGCGGCGTCGAGCGAAACAAGAAGATATAAGCCCGCGCGATCCACTCGAATGGGCGGATGCCTGATAGACGCAACAAAGCCAGGATGAGGGCAAGGACCATTCCAAGCCCCACCGAGATGAAGGCCAGTTGCAGGGTCAACGGGACCCCTGGCAGCAGTCGAAGAAAGGCACTGAGAAAGAAGGAAAAGTCCATCACCCTCTCCCGAGCCCGCGGGTGAAGTGTCGTTCAGCGATTTGCAGCGCCCATCCCGAGGCGGAGGAAATGAGCAGATAGAGGATCGCCGCCGCCAGAAAGAAGGTGAAGGGCTGCTTGGTCGAGCCCGCGCCGATCTGAGACTCGCGCAGGATTTCGACAAGCCCCGTCACCGAGATCAGCGACGATTCCTTGAGCACGAGCTGCCAGATGTTTGCCAGGCCAGGCAAGGCGAAGCGCAATGTGAGCGGCGCGATGATACGCCGAAACGCGAGCGCTCGCGACATGCCCGTGGCGTAGGCTGCGTCGATCTCTCCACGCGCTACAACCTGGTAGGCGCCACGGAAGACTTCCGTGTGATAGGCGCCCGAGACGATCGCAATCGCCAGGCAGCCGGCGAAGAAGGCCGGCAGGCTGAGGAAGCCGTTGGCTCCAAAGACCCGGCCGATGGGTGTCAGGACGGCGCTCGACCCGAAGTAGAAAAGATATATCACCAGAAGGTCGGGGATTCCGCGCAGAACCGTCGTATAGCCATCGGCGACCGAGCGGACGACCCTGCCTCCGGAAATCTTCGCCCACGCCCCAAACGTGCCTATTATCGCCCCGGCGATGAAGCCCGCCGTTGCCACCGCGATCGTCATGGCGCTTGCCGCCGCCATGGCGGCACCCCAGCCGCCGGGTGCAAAGCTGAAGACGGTCATCAGCCCGAAGTCATTCACGACCAGCCTCCTGCGAGACTTTGCGGTCAGGAATGCGCGTCGTTGCTAGCATGTCGTTGGTCGAGAAACGGGCCGGACTGAGCTCAGCTATCGGAATGGCGCTTTCGCCAGTGGCGACCAGATCGGCGATGATCGAGCCGACGATGGGGCCGAGCTGGAACCCGTGCCCGGAGAAGCCGAAAGCGTGCCATAGATTGTGGGCGACCTGACTGGGACCGATCACCGGTATGACGTCTGGCATCAGGGCTTCCAGTCCGGCCCAGCTTCGCACGATGGTCGCGCGGCGCAGGATCGGGAAAAATTCGCAGACGGTCTGGGCGCTCACCACCATTCGGTCGGCGACGGTATCAGCCGTCTCGTTATTCAGGTCAGGATCGCCGAGAACCCCTCCCCCGATGACGACTGTGCCGGCTTGCGTCTGTTTGAACGAAAGCACCCGGTCAATGCCGATCACCACGGGGTCGATGAAATGGGGCATGCGAGACGTCACCATCAGGGTCGAGGCAAAATGGGTCTTGGGCAGGTGCTCGCCGATCATTTCGGCGACTTGCCACGCCCACGCCCCCGCGCAGTTGATCAAAATATCGGCCCTGAAGACGCCGCTCTCGGTCGCCACCGTCCAGCCGCGATCACCCTGCTCAAGTCCGGTCACGCGTGTCCGCTCCATGAAGCGGACGCCAAGCTGCTCGGCACGCAGACGAAAAGACTGTGTCGTGCGGAACGGATTGGCATGACCGTCCCGGCGCGAGATGATCCCGCCACGGCAGATATCGGCGATGGCAGGAATCAGACGCCTGAGTTCTTTGGCGTCGATCACTTCTTCAAACTCGTGGCCGAGCGAGCGCATTTCGGCCGCCCGCGTATGGCACCATTCCATCTCGGCTTCGGTCTCGGCGATGCCTATCTGACCGACGCCGCCGATGAATTCGCAGTTCTTTGCCAGCTCCGGACCGAGCAGGTCGTCCAGGCGCTCCCAGGCGTCCATTGCCGCTATGGATAATGGCACTTCGGCTTTGTGGCGCATCAATTGCCGTATGCCGCCCGCGTTGACGCCGGAGGCGTGGCGACCGACGGTGTTTTTTTCCAATAGGATTGTACGCAGGCCCCGCAGCGCAAGGTGGAGCGCCGTGCAGCAACCATGGATGCCACCGCCAATCACGATTGCGTCTGTCGCCATCATTGCGGCATCCCGATCCGTCTCATTGTGTCGCTTCTGCTTCTCATCGCTCAAACGCGCTGGCTCGGGTCGCCGTCGGCACCCAATGGCGACGGTCTCAAATCGCGTTCGGCGTTGCCGAGCTCGGCAAGCTGAGCGACTGGCAGCGGCTTCACCGGCAGGCGCAACCGGTAGTAGCCGACGGACTCCATGTCAGTTTCGAGGCTCAGCGCCAGGATGCGGGCGACGGTGGCCCCGCACATGCGGCCCTGGCACTGTCCCATGCCGCATCTGGAGAATGACTTGAGCTGGTTGATGTCAGTGAAGCCCTCGGCAACGAGCGCGCGCAGATCGCCAGCTGTTACCTCCTCGCAGCGGCAGGCGATTGTCTCGTTCGCCAACCGGCGCACGGCTTCGTTAGGGCGATAAGTGTTGTCGAGGAACGCACGGAACCGGGCATCCCGCTGGAGATGTTGACGCTCGGGACGCGCGCGCTCGTCGCGTTCGGCCCGCGAAATGCGACCGATGCGGCAGGCCGCATCAAGTGCAGCCAGGCGTCCACCATGCACCGCCGCTCTGGCGCCGGAGATACCCGCGCCATCGCCCGCCACGGCCACCAACTCCGCGCTCGTTACACCCCACTCGTCCGTCCAGGGACGCCAAGCCATCTGGGCGGCGTCCCAAACATGCCTGCAGCGCAGGCTTGCGGTGATCTGGTTGTTGGGGACTACACCCTCATGCAGAAGCAGAAGCGACGCAGGCAGCCGGCGCCTCTTCCCGCGGCCCTCGAAGGTTACGGCCTCGACGCGCGAGCCGCCTTCGGCCGCAACGTTGCGGCCGCTGAAGACGGGGATGCGGGCCCTTCGCAGCGCAGCCATCCAGGACAGGCCCTTCAGCAGATCGCCAGCAAAGCCTGGCAGCACTGGGAGAGCAGTGAGCCCCGTCTCGAGCAGTCCCTTTCGCGATGTGTCGATGACGCCAGTCAGGGGCGCGCGGGCCTTCATGAGCTGAAAGGCGACGAGATAGGTAAGCGGCCCCGAGCCGGCGATGACAGTTGGCCTGTCCGGCACCACGCCGGACGCCTTCATAAGTGTCTGCGCCGCACCTGCTCCCATGACGCCGGGCAGCGTCCAGCCTGGAACCGGAAACGGACGCTCGACCGCGCCAGTCGCCAGAATGATCCTGCCGGCTCTCGTCAGATAGGCTCGGCCCTTTTGCGATACGCCGAGCTTGCCTGCAGCAGTAACCTGCCAGATGGAGCTTAGAGGTTCGTATGCAGCGCCGCTGCTGCGGAACCGCTCCACCAGCGCAAGTCCCTTGGCGTAGTCGGCGCCGAGAATATCGCTCAAAGCGTCGAGCTTGCGGCTGTTGGCTTCTATGTTCCGATAGATCTGTCCGCCCGGCGTCGGCTGTTCGTCGAACAGTATTGTTTCCACGCCGAGTTCCGCGGCAAGTGCGGCAGCCGCGAGCCCTGCCGGGCCGCCGCCGACAATGGCAAGCTCACAGTCTGTGCGCGGGGTATCGGTCATACGGCGTCGAACTTTCCCGTGCCCAGTTGCGATCGCACCTGGGATCCTTCTCTAACCGGGACCAGGCAGGCCTGCTGGTCGGCCCGTCCATCGATCTCGACCAGGCAGTCGAAGCAATTGCCGATCATGCAATGGGGCATGCGATCGGTCCCACTGACCGGCGTCGTGCGGAACCGCTCAACGCCTGCCGCGAGCAACGCCGCCGCAATGCTGTCGCCTGGCCGGCAACGCAATGGCCGTCCGTCGAAGTAGATCGTCGTGGTCAAATCATCGGCCCGGAGTCGTCTAAACATGCTGGGGCTTCCGAGCAGGCGCTGATGGCTGGGTTTGGCGTCCAAAGAAGCGGGCTGGCCGAAAATCCTGGAGCGCATCGTTGGCCGACTCTCCCGCGAGTTCGGCGGCAACCACCTGGCCGAGCCAGGGCGCAAGCGTCGCTCCGCTATGGGTGACAGCTGCATAGTAGCCGCTAACTTCCGGGACCGGACCGACGGCCGACACGCCGTCGCCTGGGATCGCGCGATGCGACAGCCGCATTGCCTCGGGCCTGGCGCCTGCGAATCCCGGATAGATGCGCGATGCGCGCTCAATCATGGCGAGGGCAGCGGGGTAGGTATCGTGCGAACTGCTTTCGAGCGTGAACGCTTGTTCGTCGTGCTCGCTGTGCAGCATGATGCGACCCGCGCCATCGGGCCGCATGTTGACTGCACTGGTGCGGACCACCCGTCGCACACCCGAATGGGCGGGTGCGGTCACAACGAGAAGGCCGATCGTGGGAGCCAGCGGGAAGGTCAAGCGCACGTCCTGACCGAGATCGTTTGCCCATCGGCCAGTGCAGTTGACGACCACGTCCGCGCTGATCGTCTTTGCCGACGCGGTCCTGACGCCCGTCACCTTGTCGCCGCTCAGGTCGACGCCAGTGACGGTCTCGCGGCGCAGCTTCGCTCCCAGATCGCGGGCCTTGCCGAGGAAGAATTCGATATAGACGCTGGGGTCCACCCAGCCTTCGTCGGAAAAATAGGCAATCTTGGCGTCGCCTGAAGCGTCCCGAGCGAGCGCCGGCTCTAGCCTGTGCAACCGGTCTGGCGAAATCCATTCGGCCGCATAGTTCCATCCAATCAGGCGTTCGACGCGCTCATCGAGTTCTTGTGCCTCATGCGCGTTCGAGCGCCATTCGACCGCCCCGCCGCCATGGAACCAGGGACGCGCGCCGAATTCATTTTCGAGCTCCCGGTGCGCGCGCATCCCCAGCGCATTGATCAGGTGGTAGTTGTAGGGGGTCTTTTCGTTCGCGTTGGTCCAGGCAAAGCTCGAACCACTTGTGCCGGCGCCCGGATGGTCGCGCTCAACAATAGTCACGATGTGGCCTCGTTCCGCGAGGCGATAGGCTATCGACGTGCCGAGGAGCCCGGCACCCACTATGACAAACTGGGTCATGCTATCAATTTTTCCGATGGACAAGATGGGCGGGCCGCACCTTCGCGCCCGCCCGGCTGAACTCAATCCTTGGGCGTGATATCGACCCCGAACCACTTCTCTGTCAGGGCGCGGTTGAACCCGTCGGTGTTGACCTCGGCAATGGCCGCGTCGAACTTTGCCTTGAGCGCGGTGTCGTCTTTGCGCATGGCCACGTTGGCCGTACCGCTGCCGAGAACGCCTTCGATGAATGTGGGACCGGCAAGGGTCGCGCCAGCCAGGTCTGGCTGCTTCATGGCGGCCTTCAGCATGGTGATATTGCCCATGACCAGGTCGACGCGCCCGGCGGCGAGGTCGAGGTTATGTTCGTCCGTCGTCTTGTATTCACGGATCTCGACCAGTTCTTTCAACTCGGCCGTGGCGAACGTCGCGGCTGTCGAGGAGCCCTGAACGCCGAGCACCTTGCCTTTCAGCGCCGGGGCCATCGCCGCGATCGCTTTCTTGGCGCCTTCGGGATCCTTCTTCAGGCTGTAGTCGACGCGGGGGCCAAGTTCCGAGGCCAGCGGATTGTCCTTCATCATCATGAAGGCGTTGGGCGCCTTGGCGTAAGGCACTGAGAAAGAGGCCACCTTCTGCCGCTCGGGCGTAACCGACATGGACGCGATGATGGCGTCGAACTTTCCGGCATTGAGCGCGGGCAGCATGCCATCCCAGTCCTGGGCGACGATCTCGCAATCGGCCTTCATGCGGCGGCACAGTTCCTGGGCGAGATCGATCTCGTAGCCCGCGAGCTTGCCGTCGGAGGACATGTAATTCCAGGGCGCATAGGCGCCCTCGGTCGCAATGCGTATCTTCGACCATTGGCCGGCTTCATCCGCACGCGCGGCTCCGGTGAGGAAAATCAAGGCGCTCGCCGCGAGGCCCATCCATCGTAACAGTCCCATTTTCATTTTACCCTCTTTATGATTGGCTGCGCGCGAAGGGGCCGCCTCGATCCGTCGATCGAAAGACAGTGACGCAATCGCGTTAGTCTCTGCGCAGTGCTTATTTGCGAACGCCGCGATGGCCAATCGCGGTGCCAATTGGCTGGATGTTTCTTCCAGCAGGTGGAGAATAAAGCGAAACTCGGGGCAATTGACAAATATGAAAAGGTGCATCCTCTATAGGTTTTTCCTATGAAGCCTGGCGCGCAGAAAATGAACTACAGACAGTTGCAGGCGTTTCGCGCTGTGATGGATGCGGGAACAGTGATTGGTGCCGCCAATCTCCTGCACATTTCGCAGCCTTCCGTCAGCGCCCACATTGCCAATCTCGAACACACGCTGAAGATCCAGCTGTTCGTGCGGCAGGGCGGCCGGTTGGCTCCGACCGCGGAGGCCTACCTGCTGCACGAGGAGGCCGGGCATATCGTCAGGGGCATGGCGCGATTGCGGCGGCTGGCGGCCGACATCCAACAGCTAGAGGCGGGTCGGTTGATCATCGGCGCTTATCCGGCGCTGTCCAGTTATGTGCTACCCCGCTTCGTCGGGGTGTTCGCCCGGCACCACCCCAAGCTGCGGCTGTCGCTGGAGCCGGAAGCGTCCGTGCGGATCGCAGAGCTCGCTGCGAGCAAGCAACTCGACATTGGCTTGATGACGATGCCGGTGATCGACCCGGCGACCACCTGCGATCTCATCTTCGAGACGGCTTCGGTCTGCGTGCTGCCGGCGGGACATCCCTTGAGCGAGAAGGAGGCGATCGAAGCCGCTGACATCCGCGACCAAAGCTTCATCGCACTTGGGCGCGAGGACGGCTCGCGCCAGGCCGTCGACCGCAGCTTTGAGGACGCGGGAGTTCGCGTCGAGGTGCGCTTCGAGGCTCATTACAGTGACGCCGCTTGCGCTCTCGTGGCCGAGGGGCTTGGCGTCTCCATCGTCGACAAGTTCTCTGCGGAAAGGTGGCGCGGAACGCTCGCCATCAAGCCGTTCCTTCCCTACGTGCCCTGCCATGTCTACCTGACGCGCAGCCGCACGCATATGTCGTCCCTCCTCCAAGAGCAGTTCGAGCGGGAGTTCCGCGTCTATATGGAGGAGCACTTTTCCTAAAACGCCATCAGCGGCTCCAATGAGCAGCAAGGACATAAGGGGGTTGGGCCTCATCGTGGGGGAATCTCCCGTTTGGGGGCGCGGATGACACCGTTGAAGTGACTGAAGTGCGGCGCAAAGCTGTCGTGAAGAACACTTGGGTGTCAAACGGCCCTTTAATTGCGGGTAGTTGTCAATCCGGATCGCATTGCCATCGCCGGGGTCACGGTCCTTTCCGAGGTCGAATACCTCATGATAATGTTCGGGTCGGGCGCCTCAACGTTTCCAACGAGATGCAGATGAACTGCTGTCAGCCGTTTGACCGAGGTCGCCGCAACCACCGTCCCGGCAGGGACATCACGAGTTCGGAGATGATAGCAGCCCGAGAACTCGTTTGGGGATGGAGTCGACTAAGCCATCTTTTCGTTACCCCACTCAAAGCTGGTGCCGTCAATCCAAATGCAATGAAGGAGAACCGCAGTCATGGCTTGCTGACGTTCTCGCCCGCATCGCGGACACGCCGATCACCAGGCTGGAGCAACTGCTTCCATGGAATTGGACATTCAAGACGCTGAGCGCTCAGGCGGCCTGACCTGCACCCGGTCGCAAAGCTGAGACTTAGCGCGCCACAAATAACAAGCGGCTTTGCCTGCCTCTTGATCCGTTCTTGCAATGAGCGCACCAAATTCCCTTGCTTGGCGATTGTAGGGCGGGTTTGCCGCATCGCGGACAGACCGTTAGAATTGAGCCAGTTTTATAGGTCATTGCGCACTCCCTATCGCGACAAGAATAAGCTCACACGCCTTCATAACGCTAACAGCATTGTTCCTGGACTCTCCATTCGTAAGGCGGCCTTCCGGACGCTTACGTTTCATGGCCCTCCAGGCGGTCTGAAAACCGCTTCCTTCGCCGAGCGGTGAGAAGCTGATGGCTTTCTACGAGCGCGCTTCCGGCGGCTGGGTGCATCCAACTATTTCAGGGTTGGCCGCGTTCGTCAGGATATACCTCCGGAACTTCTAGACGACATCTGGAAATCCTGTGACCCTTTCCTCAAGGTCTGCGACAATCTCGGGGAACGGCTGATGGGCAATCCGATCTTCAAGTCGTGCAACGTCAATATCGGAACGATCGATTTGCACGACGCATGGGCATCCACCATTTCAAGCTCTACCGAAGGGGTCCGTGTTCCCATTGGAGAGGTGTACGTGGCCGCGACGCACCAAAGGGCGAGTTCGGCGTCTTCTAGCTCAGATGGCAGCTATATCCCGTATCCATACAAAATTCGGGCCCAGCCTTTGCTCACCTGCAGGCGATCGGTTTCCTGCCCAAAAGGCCAACGATCGCCGATGTGTCGGCAATCATCTGCTCGCTCGCTCGTGTTTGAAGAAATCGATCGCTATCCCCGGATTTCATGCACCGGAATGGGTTCTGTCGCAACTCGAACTGGGGTCACAACGGGAGCGTTGTACGCCCGGCTCACCCGGCGAGGATGTTCGAATTGCTCAGTAATTGATGCGCTTTGGCTTGAAGGCAAACTCGCATGGGAGCCCTCTCGATGCGGGAGAATGGCGCTTGCATCTCAGATCTCGCGCACCTCGGAAAGCCCGGCCTGCTTTCCGGTGACACAGGATCGCAGGCCGGACCATATACTGTTTGAGGGACCAGTGCAGTCGGGATAGTGCTTCCGCAGCGCGTGAACCGCAAGGTTGCATCAAAGTTGGTGCTAAACCGTACAAATGTCCACCCAGCACCTCGCGCCTAAAGCACTGCGCCCGGCAATATTGGAACGATGCCGCATTTCGATGGCTCCTTGAAATTGCCGCGCCAATGATATGTTAGACGAAATTGGAAAATGTCAGACAGGGAGGCTGCGTTGTGGCGAAGGCAGCAATGAAGAAACACACAAGCGGCGGCGCCAAGAAGAAAGGACGTGCTGGCATGATCGGAACGACGACGAAGCCTGGTGAGCCATTCCTGAAGACCGGCAAGTTCGTTAGCGTCAGCAGTGCTCGTTTCGAGGCCATCATGAAGGCTGCGGAAAACTCTGGTCTGCTGGGCGACAAGAGCAGGCGAATCGGCAGTCGTATCAGCCCCGCGCTTGTCGAAAAGGCAAAGAAACAGACTGGTATTGCGACTGATACAGACTTGATTGAATTCGCACTCGCTAGTGTTGCGCTCTATGACGATTTCGGACAGTCGTTTAGAAAGACGAGAGGAACCGTTGATCCGACGCTGAAGCTTGGATTCTGACTTGGCGGACTTCGATTTCGAAATATCGATTCGCTGGGCACGGTTCGCTTTCCAAAAAGGCTTGTCTCGCCGCAACGATGACGAGTTGCCCTTCCTCGTTGACACTGCCGAGGCAGGGCAGGAACTCATGCTTAATACCTGTGTTTACATCGATGGCTTGCAGGGCCGCGCGCCTGATGTTGTTGCGGACTTGCTCGATCTCCGCTTGGGCAACCACTCGACGGTTGCCGTTCAGGAACTCATGCACACGGTGGATGTGCTGGATCCCAAACATCCCGGCACTAAGGGGGGCGATCAGGCAAATCGGCAGCACCATCAAGCACATGCATGCACATCGTATCTTTGCACCCGATCCCGATGTGCTCCGCGGGCGGCCCTGCTTTCGGGCATTTTATGTCGGCTTCAGGCCTACCAAAAAGATGCCTGTCCTCGCGCACTTCACGACCGTGTTAAGTTCCTGCAGGCACAAAAAACTCGGCTTCAGCTAATACCGACCGGGCGGGTTCTGTTCTATCGTCCGAAGTAATCCGCAGCCTCTTCGCATAAAAGATGCGGCCTGGAATGTCCAAAGCGCAAAGCTGGTATCGTATGCTTCAGATACTGACATTCGGTCAAATGACTTTAGAGAGAGATGAATACGCGTCCACAAAGTCGTAGTCTGCTTCAACGGTTCGCCGTGTTGCTCATCCTGGCCGGCGGCACTGCCTTGGGCGGAGGCTCTATCGCCATGGCTGATGCGCCGCCGCAATACGACCATGTAGTGGTCGTGGTCATGGAGAATCACTCCTTCGAGCAGATCGCGCAGCCGGGCGCTGCTCCCTATCTGCAGACCCTGGCGAGGAACGGCGCCCTATTCTATAATTCGCATGGGGTCGCTCATCCCAGCCAGCCCAACTACCTGGCGCTGTTCAGCGGCTCGACCAACGGGGTGCGCGACGATGGCATCCACGAGATTGCCGGGTCCAACCTAGCCGAGCGCCTTCAGGCTGCCGGCAAGGCCTTTGTGGGCTATGCCGAGCCCGGATCGCCCCGCAAACACAATCCGTGGGAATCCTTTGCCGACGCCAGAGGAGCCGGAAAATCACTGACCAAATTTCCGCGCGACTATGCGCGGCTGCCGGCGGTCAGCTTCGTCATCCCCAACCTGGCCAACGACATGCATGACGGCACGATCATGAAGGCCGATGCATGGCTGAAGGCCCATTTGCGCACCTATGCCATCTGGTCGCGCAAGCACAACAGCCTGCTGATTGTAACCTTCGACGAGGACGATGGCGGTCTTGAGAACCACATATTCACGGTGTTTTACGGCGCTGGTATCAAGCCCGGCCGTTACGCCGACAGGATCGACCACTACACATTGCTGCGGACCATCGAGGACATCGAATGTATAGCGCCGCTGGGTACCACCATCGTAAGAACGGCGATCGGAAGCGTCTGGAAAGAGCCGTAGGATGTTTGAGAGCTATGCCGCAGCCCGTGTTGCGAACCGTTTTCAGGACATGAAAGAGCTGGAGCAGGAAGCCACGATGTAGTGCCGTGCGCGGCATCACTTACGTTGTCGTCAATGATGCCCAACTTCGAGAGGCGGCACCGACCTCGCCGACACGGAGGCAACGATCGCCGCGACCAAGGACTGCAACGCCATTGTGCATTTCGGCGGCGCGCCCCTCGAATGCGAATGGCAGACGATCCTCGATTCCAGCATCCGCGGTTCCTACCACATCTACGAAGGCGCTCGGAAACATGGCGTCAAGCCAGTTTTGAAGTCTGAAAGGCGGATTTACTTCCTGATGATCCAATCCACCAAGCCGGACTCGACCCGCTCGCACCCGGTAAACTCGTAAACCAGGGTCTGAGCGAGATCACGCCATTGACACTCCGGTGCCTTCATTTCCAAGACCAAATCCTGAAAGACCTTGCGGAGAATGTCTGCATCGAACGCGGATACCGGGTGGTGTTGCTCAACCTCCCTTAACGCTTCGTCCATCTTGCGCTGGCGAAACCGCTTTAGAAGGTCTCGTGATGCCGCGATTACACGCCGGGTTTGAGCTATATCGAAGCGTAGTGAGGCAATATCAGCCCTGGATCGATGCTGCGACCCGAAGGTGGCGTCAATCATCGTCCGCGCCACGTCTTTATGGCCCTCAACCACCGCTACCTCCCTTTAGCTAAGGTTGTATTTACTCCTTCAGAAGCGGGACTTCAAAGGGATTCAAAGGTCGGTTAGGGACGAAGGGGCACCCGACAGCCCAAGTTCAGGGTCTTCACCGCCGGCCAGAAGCGCACATGCCTCCTGCCGCCTACTTTGAAGTGTCGGGCGGGATATTCCGGGACATGACGATCCATGATTTCGACCTGGCGCGCTTCATGCTCGGCGAGGGACCTGTCGAAGTGTTCGCAACCGGCGCCCGTCTGGTGATCCGGAATTGGTGGATCGGACGGGCGACTGGGACACTGTCGTGATGAAGACGGCAAGCGGGAAGTAGGCCATCATCAACAATTCCCGTCGGGCCGTCTGCGGATATGCAACGTGTCGAGGCGTTCGGTTCAGCCGCACGGCGATCTCCGAAAACTGCCGCGCGCACGGTGCCAGGATCTACGGCCGAGGGTTCATGGACAAGCCGAGCCCTATCTGCATTGCCTCATCGAGCGCTAGCAGGTGGCCTTCAACGCAGAAATTGACGCCTTTGCCGATGCCAGATCGCAGAGCGCCGCGTCGTGACCGCCAGCGAGATCGGATAACGCCATTCGCACTCGGACTGGACAAGCGGCTTGCCTGTTTCGCGCGTTGTTTCGTCGGCGATGGCGTGAGGCGCAGCGGCGCGCTCGAACGCGGTTTTTTTGCCCGCCAGGCGGTAAGCCCACATTCCGCGACCGACAGCGCTATCCTGCGCATCCTCAAGCAGCAGATTTTTGGGTAAGCCGAATCGACAACATTGCTGGCGAAAGCTGCGAATGCATTGCTGCAGATTGTGCTAGCGCCGTCACTATCCCGGTTTATAAAGCCGCTCGGCCTCGGGATCATCCAACGAATACCCAATCTTCCCAAGATCCTCCCAAGCCTGTTCAGGGATGGCCGCGGCGGCCCACTCAAGTGTCTGGGCGATCCTCTCGGGTTTTGAAACACCTACAACCGTCGAGGTGATCCGCGGGTCGTTTAGTGAGAACTGCAGTGCTGCCGCGCCAGGGGCCAGGGAATGCTTTCCGCACAGCTCCTCGATCTGGCGCACTGGTGCGAGCTTTGTTTCATCGATCTCTTGATAGGTTATCCGAGACACCCGCGAACTGCCCTTGGCCAAGACACCGCCAGCGTAAGGAGCCGCGTTGAACACAGCTATCCCTCTTTCATTGGCAAGCTCAAAGAGATGACCTGCCGATCGATTCAAAAGCGTGAAGCGATTGTGGTTGAGCAGGACGTCAAACGGCCAGTCTCTTACGATCGGCAGCATGATATCGAGACGGCCCATTGCCAACCCGACCGCGGTCGCTAGACCTTCCTCTTTTATCCGAAACAATTCATCGAGCGCGCCGCCTGGCCGCGTGATCTCGTCGGCATCGGCGGAATGTTCAGGGTCGTGAAGGTGGAGTATGTGAACGCGATCGAGACCGAGAGTCAGAAGACTCTCCTCGAGCGACTGTCTGGCGCGACCGGCGTCGAAGCGGCCTGTACCCATATCCCGGTCTAATTTGGTCGAAAGCACAAATCCTGGAGGTAGACCTCCGCGCTCTCTGATCACTGTTCCAATTCGCTCCTCGCTGCGGCCAAGGCCGTAATTGCGGGAAGTGTCCATGACGTTGACCGGGCCGTCGAAAATCGCTCGGATGGTCGCAAGTGCGGTGGCTTCGTCGACGCTATAGCCATAAGTGTCCGGCATCCCGCCGAGGGGAGCCGTTCCGAAACAGATCTCGGTAACTTCCAATCCAGTCTGTCCGATTGGACGCCGTTTCACCGCCACCTCCAGACTAAGACTGGCCTACTGCTTTTGATCGATGCCCGCACCGTCAATTCGAGCCTGGCGATGACGCCGGCAAAGCCAATCACTTTGCCGGCATGATATCTCAGGTTCGGGTTCGCACGCCGCTCGAGCGTCGACTCGCAATCGTCGTCAGCACCGCGGCCGCTATGATCACGGCACCAGTCGATGCCTGCACGTAAAAGGACGGAACCTGCGCCAAGGTCAGCAAGTTGTTGATGACGCCGATCAGGAGCACTCCGCTAATGACTCCGACGATCGTCCCTCGGCCGCCGCCCAGGCTTACGCCACCGATTACCGCAGCTGCGAAAGCAGAGAAGATTATCCCTTGCCCTTGGGTTGTCACCGCGGAATCGAGACGGCCCGTCATCAGAACGCCGGCCAAGCCCGCCAAGAGAGCCGCGAAGACAAACGCCGACCAAATGACCCTGTCCACGTTGATGCCGGCCGCCCTTGCGGCGTCTTCATTGCCGCCGATCGCGTACAAGGCGCGGCCATAGCGGTGGTAGTGGAAGACAAGGCCGACCATAGCCGCGACGACGATGAATACAATCACCGACACAGGAATACCGAACCAACTCTCGGAGCCGAGATAGGTCAGCGCCTTGCCGGGAGAGTAGATCGAACGCCCGTTGGAAACGATCAGCACTCCGCCCCGAAGCAGGACAAGCAGCCCGAGTGTCGAGATGAACGGGTTGAGACCGACCCTGACGACCATGAAACCGTTGAAAAGGCCAATTAGCCCCGCAGTGCCCAGCGCAACGAATAGGCCAGCCCAGCTCGGCAGCTCCAGTCCGAGCCCGCCTGCCGCCACAGGCACCAAGGTGACGGCTGCCAACATCGGGGCGAAACCGACAATTCCCTCGAGCGACAGATCCAGTCGCCCTATCAGGACGACGAAAGTCAGTCCGATCGTCGTCAAACCCAGAACGCTTACCTGGTCGAGGATATTCAGCAGATTGGCTGCCGTGGCGAACCGCGGAGCAACAATGGCCCCAACGATTACCAGGATGAGAAGGACCGGGTACATCGTAAATCCACCGGCCACGAAAGCGCTTCCGAAGGCGGATAGCCGTGACTGCCCGGAATGTTCCTTCTTCGGCGTTGATTTGCTCACGATATCGGTGCTCATACGACGCCCTCCATCCGTAGGATTAGATCTTTGATTGTGTACCCACCCACCAGTTCATCGACGACGTGTCCCTCGAACACGATCACGACCCGGTTTGCCAATTGATCAATTTCGTCTTCCTCGTCCGAGACGACCACAACTCCCAGCCCCTTGCTGGCAAGATCCCGCAACAGCGAGTAGAGCTGTTCCTTGGCCCCCACATCGACACCGCGGGTTGGGCTAAGGGCGACTATGACCTCGGGACCTCGACAAAGCGCGCGCGCGAAAACGACCTTCTGCTGATTGCCGCCGCTGAGCTGGCTCACCGCCTGCTCCAGAGACGAAGCGATTACGTTCGTCTGCTGGGCAAGGCGCCCGACATGCCTGGCTTCCTTGCCTTTGCTGATAAAACCCAGTTTACCAGACAGGACGTCAAGGCCACCGATCGCTACATTCTCGCGAACACCCAGAATGCCGACATAGCCGCTCGCATGCCTGTCGGTCGGAACCAGGCCGATGGTGGGCAGCTTTCCACGCGGGCTGACCACCTCGCCTTTCTCAGGCCTTTGCTGGCCAGCAAGGACCATTGCGAGCGCTTCCTTCCCGCCACCCACCGGGCCTGCCAGGGCCACGATCTCGCCCGCCCTTACCTCAAAGTCGATATCCTTTTCCGAAAAGCTGTCGAGCCGAATCCCCTTGGCCTGAAGCAGAACAGGGGCTTCATCCGCCACGAAGTCCTGTCGCGTGCTTCGAACCGTCTTTTCACCCATCATAAGGTCGGCGATGGTCTCCACGTCGAGACGCTCCACGGGCTCGCGTTCCTTTACGACCTTCCCGTCCCTCAAGATCGTGACTGTATCGGCAATCTCGAAAACCTCATCCAGGTGGTGCGAGATATAGACGAACGAGACCCCCTTGGCTTTGAGCGCCCTCACATGCTCGAACAGAATGCGTTTTTCCGCATTGCTCAGCGCCGCGGTTGGCTCGTCCAGGATCATGACGGGCACGCCGCGGCTAAGAGCCTTCATGATCTCGAGCAGTTGTCTGGTCCCGGCGCCCAGCTCGCCTGCAAGCGAGCGGGGTTGGATGTCCATATTCCATTCGCTCAGCAGGTCCGTCGCGCACTCCAACATCAGCTTGTGGCTCACCACGCCGAAGCCTCTGCGCACGAGAGGATTCTCGACAAAAAGGTTCTCCGCCACGGTCAGCAGGTTGAACAGCTGAGGCGTTTGTTGAACGTGGGCGATCAACTTGCGAATGCTGGGCGCATAGTGTTGGCCGACCGCTTCTACCTCGACCTCTCCAATTCTGATCGATCCGGTATCGGCCGAAACGTATCCGCTCAAGGTGGAAACAAGCGTGCTCTTTCCCGCGCCATTGCGGCCCAACAGGGCGTGAACCTCACCGCGCATGACGGTGAAATTCACGCCGCGAAGAGCCCGGGTCGAACCAAAGGTCTTGGCGATGTCACGCATCTCGACGATGGGTCGCGCCTTGTCCATGATCTTCGGCTCCACGGCTTGGTTCCTCCTGAACTTATTTGCCGACCTTGTTGGCCCACAGATCAGGGGAGTCCACATTGTCGGTTGTCACCAGCGTCGCTTTCAGCTGGTACTGCGGTCCGACGGGAGTATCGATAACCTGGCCGTCGTCACGGGGTCCGATCTCGATTTTGCCACCCTTGGAGACGAGTTCGATCAGGTCGGCCGTCTTGCTCGCATAGGCGCTCAGGGGTTGCGACACCGTCGCGTCGAGGGCCTTGCCGCGGATCAGCTGCAGTCCTTGAGGCGTTCCATCGATTGCGATGCGGATCACCGAGTTCGGGTCACCCACCGGAGCGCCCTTGCCGGCATTGGTGAGCTGGGCGTTCACGGCCGATGCCATGAGTTCGGATGCCATGAAGATGCCGCTCAACGAAGGATTCTGGGTGAGGACGTTCTGCGCAGCGTCGGCCGCCATGTCGGCAGTCCATTCGGTCGGGCGCTGTATCAGATTCGCCTTGGGCGCGAGCTCATGCAAGGTCTTGGAGAAGCCATCGGAGCGATCGCGGCCGTTGGGGGTGGTCAGGGCGCCCTGCAGCTCAAGCACGATGCAGCTGTTATCGGTCCAGCATGGCTTGGCCTGCAGGCGCTTGACCATCTCCTTGGCGCCTTGAACGCCGGCGTCGACATTGTCCGCGCGCACCGTCGCCGTCACTTTGCCGCCCGCGGGAGCGTCATCGATCGAGAAAACGAGGACGTTGGCATCGTTCGCCTTCTTGACCGCGGGAACGATTCCCGCCGCGTCAATGGGAGCGAAGACCAGGACATTTGCGCCGTTGGCAATCAGGTTCTGGAGCGCATCGACTTCGGCCGCGATATCGCCGTTCGGATCAGGAGCGCCGACCAGGGTGAAACCCTTTGCATCGAAGGCCTTCTTTGAGAGATCCAGCATCAGGGTCTGGAAATCATCCTTGAGAAACTTCGGGGTGAAACCGATCCTCACGTCCGCGGCTTTGTATTCGGCAAGTGCGGTTCCAGCGGTTATTGCAAGGAACAGCGCGCCGAAAGCAACCGTGCTGGCGGCTCTGCGGCGAGAAATGGGGAGAGTTGGAAATTTCATTGAATCCTCCTTTTGTTGCGCGGTCCGACCGCCCGTTGAGCCGGGCTTGACGCCGCTTGGGCCTTCTGTGCTCACCACAGAAAGGTTCGACCTTGCGATGAGACATCGTTCGCGATGTCGTCACCCGCAAATGCAATTGCAGTGCTTGCCTGACCACTCTGAAAGAGCCCTGCGGAGAAGTCGGCAGTGAGGGCACGCTTTCGCGGTTCTCCTTCGATCCTGATCGCAAGCAAGGCACAGCCAAGATGCCCGGCGCCATTGCGGGACCGGTCTCGGTCATGTCCCCACACGGCGATCCGTGCGAGCCCAGGCTTCACCAAACGCCACTCCTCCCACTGCGCGGATCTTTCTTCCTCCTGCGGATCCGCCGCCGAATGCTTTATGCAGCCACCTCGGAAACACGCACCAAACGTGCCTCTTTCATGGATTTGTAAGCCGCTTCCGCCAGGATGAGCGCACGGCGCCCATCTTCGAAACTCGCCAGCGGAACGGCGCCCTTCTCTACACAGTCCACGAACCCATCGATCTCCGCCATGAAGGCTTCCTGGTAGCGCTCGAGAAAGAAGAACTGATACGGCTGGCTCGCCTCGGCGGCCGTGCTTGTAAAGCGGCGCAATTCGTGAGGTTTGCGGTTGTCGGAAAGAAGCATGCCCGCGCTCCCGATGAGCTCAACGCGCTGATCGTAGCCGTAGACCGCCGTGCGCGAGTTGTTGATGTGGCATTGCTTGCCCGACGCGGTCCTCAGGATGAACATTGCGCTGTCGACTTCATCGAGTTCATTCCCGAGTGCCGGATCGATAAGTGCATTGGCAAGCGCGAAGACCTCGGTCGGCTCTTCGCCGAGCATGAAGCGAGCCAAATCGAAGTCATGGATCGTCATGTCACGGAATAGACCGCCCGCAGCCTCCAGATAGGCCCTCGGCGGCAGCGCGGGGTCGCGGGAGGTGATTATGACCTGGTGCAACTCGCCTATATCGCCAGCCAGCATCGCCGTTCGCGCTGCACTATGCCCGGGATCGTAACGGCGGTTGAATCCGAGCTGGATCGGGATTTTGGTTTCACCGATATTGGCGGCGCACGCCTCGACGCGGGCGAGGCTAAGGTCGATCGGCTTCTCGCACAGAACCGCTTTACCCGCAGCGACTGCCATTTCTATGTAGTCGGCGTGGGTGGGAGTTGCCGTGGCGATCAGAACGGCGTCCACCGTGTCGGACGCGAAAATCTCCTCTGCGCTGGCCGCGGCTTTGACGCCTTGAGCCGCCGCGACCTTTTCGGCCGCCTCTGAATTGACATCAAATACCGCCGCCAACCTGGATCGGGGATGCCGCGCGACATTGGCAGCATGCATTTGACCAATTCGGCCACAGCCGAGCACGGCGATACGCAACATTGATTTCCTCCCTGCGGCCTGTCGTGCAAGCCGAGCACCATTCTTTGCGTGCTTGGTGCAAAATATCTTGCATTTTCGCATGCATGTCAATACAAATTCCGTATTGATTTCTTCTGCAAATTTCATTGCAGGCTGAGGAGGCGTTGAAAAATGAACAGAGTCGATGGGAAATTCGCGGTGGTCACCGGCGGCACGCAAGGATTGGGTGCTGCGATCGCCATGGATTTCGCAAATGCGGGCGCCGCCGGTATTGTCACTTGTGGGCGCAACGCCGACAAGGGTGGCGCCGTCGCGGCAGCGATTGAGGCTAAAACAGGCTGCGTCGTTCGCTTCGTCCAGGCCGATCTGGCGAACGTGGCCGATTGCAGGACGGTGATTGAGGCCGCCGATAAGACCTTTGGGCGCGTCGACGTCCTGGTGAATGCCGCCGGCCTTACGGATCGGGGCGACATCCTCGACACGAGCGAGGAGCTTTTCGACCGGATGTTCGCGATCAATACGCGCGCTCCCTTCTTCTTGATGCAGGAAGCAATTCGGCGGATGGTCCGAGACAATATCCAGGGTGCGATCGTGAACATTGGCTCGACCTCGGCGCTGGCCGGGCAGCCGTTCATCGCGTCCTACTGCGCCTCCAAGGGTGCTCTTGCCACGCTTACCCGCAACACGGCGTTTGCAACGATGCGGAACAAGATCCGTGTCAATCAGCTGAATATCGGCTGGATGGCTTCCGACGGGGAGGACCGCATCCAGCGCGAGTATCATGGCGCGGACGCAAATTGGCTCGAAAAGGCTGCGGCCGAACAACCTTTTGAGCGCCTTCTGGCTCCTGCGGAAGTGGCCAAGGCGGTCACATTCTTGGCTTCGGAAGATGCCGGGATGATGACTGGCTCTGTAATCAATTTCGACCAGTCAGTTTGGGGCGCCTACCCCTTCGCACCTCCGACCCCGGTCTCGAAGCTGACGATCTAGGGGGGCGCCGGGCACTGAAGCGCGGAACCGGTCCAGCCGCCTATCATCCTCCCTCCCCGCAGAATGGTTCAGTCAATCAAAAGATAGCGCAATTGAAGCGAGTGAAGACCTGACTTTGCGTTATGCGATTGACAGGCTGAACCCCCTGGCGCGCCATCCTTATGCACTCGACGGACAGCGCGACTTCACGATCGAAATCATGACCGATCGTCACATCCATGATGCCTCGCTCGAGCAAGGACCGCGAGTTCGTGTTCAACTCATGGCCGATAAACACGATCGAATGACTAAGACCTTCAGCTTCAAGCGCCCGCCCAACGCCCAGGTTGGCGCCTGAAACATTGTAGATAGCCGCCGGCGGGCCATTCTTTGCTATATATCGCCGGACAGCCTCATAGATGACCTCAATGCTCTCGTTGGAACTTACCCTCTCATCGATGGCCAAGGATGAGAATTCTGTTCGCAGGACATGTCTGAACCCCTGCTCGCGGTCTTGCTGGCAGCGAAACGGCACGCTGCAAACAAATAGGACTTTCCCCGTTGTCCCGCGCGGAAGCATCCGCCCACAAAGCCAGGCTGCCGTAGCTCCCGAGACATATTGGTCCGAACCGACGTAAGCTGCTCTTCCCGACAAGGGAAGATCGGTGGTCAAGCACATCACCGGCAGGCCATGACCCGTTGCCGCCCTTACCGCATCGTTGATCGCGGGATGCTCTCTGGCGACCAGGATAATGCCATCGGACTTTTCGGCCGCGCTCTTAATCCGGCGCGCGAAGTCCTCAGGTTCGACAGCGTGTGAGACATGGGACTCTGTTTCAATTTCGATCGACGGGTTTTGCGCGCTGAAGTTTTTCGCGGCGGCTTCCGCGGCTTCGTTGAACGATCGTCCGGAATCGGCGAGAAGATAAAGACGCAGCGGCTTTGAAATTTCGGGCAACGAAATCCCGCCGGCGCCTGAGTGCCTGGCGTCCACCATCGACTTGGACAAATGTTGTTGCAGAATCGATTGAAATTCGCGGTAGCCGGAAAATCCCAAAGTCTGGACGAAGCGCACCACGCTGGATGCGTTCACGCCGCAGCGGCTGGCGACCTCGGAACTTGACAGAAGGGCGGTCTCTCCAAGGTTCGCGATGAAAAAATTTGCAACGCGCCGGCCGCCCTTTCCCATATTGTCCTGAGCCGAACTCAAAGTAGTCATCAGCTCGCTGGCAGATTGGGGCTTCGATCGCAAAACCTGCATGGTCGATCCTTTTCGATGAGGAACATACTGGAACTTTGCGATTACGCAATATTCCTTGCGCAATCGCACGGGATCATCGATTATAGGCCATTGCTCGATGAGGTACCGGCAGGTCAAGCGGCCATCTCGCACGCCCCTGCCGCCATGCCGGCCTGCCAGTAGCCTCGGAAAAGAACGCGGCAAGCGCGCGGCCATACCAACACGGTGGATAAAAATTCGAAAGGACAGACCATGCCCTTACTCAATGTTCATGTCGTCAAAGGCAGGAGCGAGGATCAAACAGCCACGCTGTTGCAGGCGATACATGACTCCATGGTCGAAGCTTTTGAGGTGCCTGTGCGGGACCGTTATCAGATTCTGCACGAGCACCAGCCATCGCATTTGCTCATGGAGGACACCGACCTTGGCTTTGAGCGAACAGATAGCCGGGTCCTGATCCATGTGACGACGCGGCCAAGAAGCCAGCAGATGAAGGAGCGGTTTTACGCGTCGCTTCTTGAAAATCTCGGACAACGCTGCGGCGTTGCACCTGCGGACCTCATGGTCTCCTGCGTTGAGAATCGCGATGATGATTGGAGTTTCGGATTCGGGCGTGCCCAATTCTTAACCGGGGACTTATAGGGCGCGCCGAAGGTCACCGCCCGACGGATCCCTGGCTACTCATTGCCTACCAAACGCGGCAAGCCCGGCCGTGCGAAGGTAGTTCAGCCGCCCCCGCGGGGTGCCGCATCGAGGCCACCATCAAGCTGCGCTGACCCAGCGGCCTCCAGCTGCCGAGGTATGGATCGCTTCGACCAGTTGCTGGATGCGCTGTCCCGAGCGGAAGCTGAATGGCTCGGGACGAATCCCTGCGATGGCTTCGACAAACAGCGCGACCTCGATGGCCTTGAGATCGTTGAAACCAAGCTGATGACCGGGCGCCACGCAAAACAGCCCATAGGGCGGATGATCAGGCCCGGCCTCAATGCGACGGAAGCCGCGAACGCGACCGGCCTCCGCAGTAGTGTAGAATTGCAATTCGTTGAAGCGCTCTTGGCTGAACGTCAACGCGCCCTTGGAACCGTAGATCTCGAAGTCGTGCTGCATCTTGCGTCCTGTCGCTACCCAGCTTGCCTCGATGCTGCCCGTGGCGCCGTTGGCGAAGCGCAAGAAAGCCCGGCCGATGTCGTCGACCTCGACGGCTGTACGGCCGCCCTTGCCGTCCGGACGACTATTGATGACGGTGACCTCGTCGCCAAGAACGCGCTCGATCGGGCCAACCAGGAACTCGGCGGTCGCCAAGGCATGACTGCCGAGATCGGCCAGCGCACCGCCACCTACCGGGTCGAGGCGGAAGGTGAAGGGACCTTGCGCATCGCCCATGTAGTCTTCGGCGTGAATCCCGCGATAGCTGCGGATTTCGCCAAGCTCGCCGGACGCGATAAGCTCACGGGCCAGCGCCATCATCGGATTGCATAGATAGTTGAACCCGACCTGCGTGCGTACGCCGGCAGACGCGGCGGCGTTTGCCATCTCGGCGGCCTCTACTGCGCGCGGTGCAAGCGGCTTCTCGCAATAGACGTGCTTGCCGGCGGCGATCGCGGCCAGCGCCATCTCGTGGTGGAACGCGTTTGGCGCGGTGATGTCGACAAGATCGATATCCGGATCGCCGACAAGCCGGCGCCAATCGCCGGTAGCGTTCTTGAAGCCGAGCGTACGCGCGGCTGCGCCGGCAAGTTCTTCAGTGCGGTCCGCGACGGTATGAAGCTCGAGCTCGAATGGCAGATCGAAAACACGTTCCGCCGCGGCGAACCCAAACGAATGGGTCTTGCCCATGAAGCCGGTCCCGATAAGCCCGACCCGCAGCTTCGGTTTCTTATCTCCCATTGATTTGGGCGCCATTGACGACGAGCGCAGGATCGATCTTGCCTTCGAAGAAATCGAGGACGTTCCTGACCGAGGACACTGCCATGCGTTGCGCGCATTCGGCGGTAAGACCGGCGATGTGCGGCGTCAGGATCACCTGATCCATGGCCAGCAGCGGATTATCCGGGTCGGGGGGCTCATGGTCAAAAACATCCAGTCCCGCGGCCGCTACCGCGCCAACGTGGAGCGCCTCGATAAGTGCGGATTCGTCGACCACGCCGCCGCGCGCGGTGTTGATCAGTATGACGCCGCGTTTCATGAGCGCGAATTCACGAGCGCCGATCAATGGTCTCTCGCCCTTGGGCGCGTGCACGGAAATCGCATCGGCACGGCCGACCGCCGCGGCGAGGTCGCCGGCCGATCTTACCTGCCCATCAGGCCAGCCAACCTTCTCAAGGAACGGATCGTAGGCTTCAACCTGCATGGAAAAGCCGGCGGCCATGCGGGCAAGATGCCGGCCGATCCGGCCGTAGCCCAGGATGAGCAGCCGCTTGCCCGCGAGTTCCGACGCTTCGAGCCTGTTGCGCCAGTTCCAGCCTTTTTCGCGAACGGCACGATCGGCGCGCAGCGTGCGTTTCGCTGTCGCCAGCAGCAGCATCATGGCGTGCTCGGCCACGGAGACTGAATTGACATCACCAACGACCGCCAGCGCGATTCCGCGCTTGTTGAGCGCCGGCAGGTCGACGGAGTCGTAGCCGACCCCATGCCGCGAGACGATGCGGAGGTTGCGTGCATTGTCGATGGTCGGAGCCGACAGCGGCTGGGTGCGAATGACCAGCCCATCGGCCTTGCCGATCAGCGAGGCATAGCTTGGCTCGGAAACCTCCTCAACATAGTCATAAGTTACATCCGGCGCCCGATCGAGCAGGGCTATACCGCTTGGATGCAGTTTGCCGGCAACAAGCACGTGAGGCATCAGTAGCCTCCCTTGGGGTTGTTGATACCCTCGGCTGAGGCTCCAGCCATCAGCGCCCTGAACCGCTTGACGGCGGCGTCAGCCGCGCCGGCAAGCAGGCGCACATCGTTGGAGACGGTGGTCATGTCGAAGCCCCACCCCACGGCGCGCCCGGCATATTCGGGAGTGCCGCAATGCAGCGCGGCGCGAATGCCGTGGCTGCGGCAGGCCCGCACAATCGCTTGCAGCGCCTCGATCATTTCCGGCTCTTCGCGATCGAAGGCCGGAGGCAGGCGACCGCCGTGCAGGCTGAAGGTCAGGTCGGCCGGCCCGACATAGATGCCGTCGAGCCCTGGCGTGGCTGCGATCGCATCGAGATTATCCATCGCCTCAGCGGTCTCGACCATCGCGAAGGCGAGGATTTCGCCATTGGCCTCCGCCGCATAGTTGGCGCCGACCGCGAAATTGGCACGCGTCGGACCGAATGACCGTTGTCCAAGCGGCGGGTATCGGAGGTAGGAGACGAACTTCGCGGCTTCCTCCGCGGTGTTGATCATCGGGCAGATGATCCCGTAGGCGCCGGCGTCCAGCGCCTTCATGATGATGCCCGGCTCAAGCCAGGGGACGCGCACCAGCGGGGTGACGCCCGAGGCGCGCATGGCCTGCAGCATGGGCAGCATGGCGTTGTAGTCGAGCGCACCGTGCTGCAGGTCGATGCCGATGCTGTCATAACCTTGCGCGGCCATGATCTCGGCGGTGAACGAGTTGCCTATCGAGAGCCAGCCATTAATGGTCGGACGCCCGTCGGCCCAGAGCTTCTTGAGGGTATTGGGGATCATGTCGGCAGTCCCTAGAGAACGACCTGGGCAAGCTTGGTATCGAGGTAGTCCTTGATCGACTCGATGCCCCCTTCCCTACCCATGCCCGAAAAATTGGTGCCACCGAAGGGCGCCTCCGAGGCCGCAAGGGCGAAGCTGTTGATGCCGACCATTCCAGCCTTCAGCTCGGCAACCGCCCGGCGTGCGCGCTTCGGGCTTTGCGTGAACGCGTAGGCCGAAAGCCCCATGTCGGAGGCATTCGCGCGTTGCAGCGCCTCGTCGTCGCTGGAGAACGAGGTGATCGCCGCCACCGGCCCGAAATTCTCCTCGGCAAAGACCGCCATGTCGTCGCTAACGTTGGTCAGCACCGTGGGCTCGAAGAAATGCCCGGCATTAAAGCTCGCCGCACGGCGGCCGCCGGCGGCGATCGTTGCCCCTTGCCGTTCGGCATCCGCGACCACGGCCTCGATGTCGGAGAGCCGTTTACCGTTGATCAGCGGTCCCATCTGCACCGAGGGATCGAGACCATCGCCAAGCTTTAGTGACTTGGCCCGGGAGACGAAGCCCTCGACGAAACTGTCATACAGACTTTCATGGATGAAGAAGCGGTCGGGCGTGACGCAGACCTGGCCGGCATTGGCATATTTGGTCGGCACCGCCGCACCGAGCGCGGTCTCCAGATCGGCATCGTCGAAGACGATCAGCGGCGCGTTGCCGCCGAGCTCCATTGAGACCTTTTTGACCGTATCGGCGGCATCGCGGATCATCTGCTGTCCGACCCGCGTTGAGCCGGTCAGGGACACTTTCCGGACTACTTTCGACGCCATGATCGGCGCATAGGTGGCTTCCGTCGGACCAACCAGCAGGCTGACCGCGCCCGCAGGCAACTGGCCCGCTCGCATGCAATCAACCATGACCATGGCCGTGCCCGGGGTTTGGCTCGAGGGACGCACCACGATGGAGCAGCCGGCGGCCAGCGCTGGCGCGACCTTGCGTGCCACCAGTGCTGCGGGGAAATTCCATGCCGTGAAGGCCGCGGAGACGCCGACAGGCTCATGCAGGACCTCGAAACGACCGCCCGGGACACGGCTCTCGATGACACGCCCGTAAATGCGACGCGCCTCCTCGGCATGCCAGCGGAATTGATCGACCGCGAGAGCCCATTCCCGCTCCGATTGCGCCAGCGGCTTGCCGGTCTCGCTGGAGATCATGCGCGCCCCTTCGTCTTTGCGGCGCAGCATTTCGTCGGCAATGCGATGCAGGGCATCAGCCCGCTCGAAGGCGGATTTTGCTTTCCATGAACGAAACCCCCGTTGGGCACTTTCGAGTGCGTCGCGAGTGTCCTCCCCATTCGCGTAAGGTACCTCGCCGAGGGCCCTTTCGGTGACCGGACTAAATACCGGCGTTAGGCCTCCTCCGCCCGTTGAGTGCCAGGCTCCGTCGATGAAAAGTCCGTAGTCGCCATACATCTGAGTATCCTGAAAACAGCACGAGACACGCCACGCGGACAGCGCGGCGGTCACAAGATTCCGGCATTGCGGGATGAGTGTTTCACTCCGTTCGGAGCAGCCTCCGGCGGCGCTGATCCTCGGCATGTCCAATGGATCGCGTGCCCTGCGCGAGTTGGCGCAGTCCTCCCTAAAGCCGTATTGCAATAATCATTGCAGCATATATTGATTTGTCAATAGACATTTCATAATAGATGGCAACGCAGCCATTTTGGGTCCTCTATGGAAGGAGAAATCAGAGCATGAAAGCCAAGCTTGGCATCGCGCCGATCGCGTGGTGGAACGACGATCTTGCGGAACTGAGTGGCGACATTTCGCTTGAGGGCTGCCTCGCAGAGGCGCGGGAAGCCGGCTTTTCCGGCATGGAAACCGGACGCCGCTTCCCGATGGATGCCGGCGTTCTCGGACCGATCCTCGACACCTATGGCATGAAGGTCTGCGGCGGCTGGTTCTCGGGCCTGCTGCTCGATGGCGACATCGCCCGCGAGAAGGATCGCATTGCCGAACAGATGGCGCTGTTCAAGGCCGTGGGCGCACCCTGCATCGTCTATGGCGAAACCGCGGGCACGATCCAGGGCGACCGTTCGGCGCCGCTCACCACCCGTCGTCGCCTGAGCGAAGAGGAGATCAAGGCATATGGCCGGAAGATGACCACTTTCGCCGAATGGTGCGCCGACCAGGGCATGCCGATCGCTTACCATCATCATATGGCCGCACCGATCGAATCCGAGCAGGACGTGGACCTGTTGATGAAGCATTCCGGTGAGGCGCTACCCCTCCTCTACGATGCCGGCCACATGGCCTTTGCCGGCGGCGACGTGCTGCGCGTGATCGACAATCACCACCATCGCATCAGCCACGTTCACACCAAGGATGTGCGCCAACCCGTCATCGACAAGTTGGATCGCTCCCGCGAAAGCTTCCTTGACGCGGTCGTCAAGGGCGCCTTCACCGTGCCGGGCGATGGTTCGCTTGACTTCGAGACCATCATCAAACGGCTCGCCGGCCATGGCTATGAAGGTTGGTTCGTCGTCGAGGCCGAGCAGGACCCGATCAAGAACCCGCCGCTGGAAATGGCCAGGATCGGCCATCGCGAACTGCTGCGCGTCATGGCATCTGCGGGCTACACCGTCGAGGGCTGACCCATGGACAGGACGGGGCGAAAGGCTCGCGTCCTTACCAGTTCCACGCCAGGTCCGGGCGCCGCCATCCGGTCGATGCCGGCGTCAGGGGGTCTGTGACGTAACCGGGAGAGGCATTACGGGGTTCTTGTGGTACACGTCTTATCCATCCTCAGGCCGCCGCGAGTTCGGCTTCCCCGGTCTTGGCGCCGGTGATGTAGGAGACGATATCCTGGCCGTCTGTATTCTCCTTGCGCAGATTGGCCACGATGCGGCCGCGCCGGAACACGACGATGCGGTCGCAAAGGTCGAACACCTG
>NZ_VFUZ01000004.1 GCF_006658505.1 Mesorhizobium sp. B2-4-15 | reverse complement strand
AACCGACCAGAGCTTCGCAGCCATCATCCTTCTCGCAGCCGCCGTCATCAACTCGCGATGAATCTCAACAAGCCTTAGTGCATGTCGCCCAAAAGTGATCTCGGTTTTGGGAGAACGACATGCTTAAAAACAAAGACCTCAAGCGCGTTGCATGAATCCGCTTCGACGCGACGCGCTTTGGATCGTTTTCGCTTACGTCAGAAGGGGAATGGCCCGCGCTGACTATCGCCGCATCTTTTGCCGCAGCATGGCCTTCACATCAGGCCATTCGGAATCGATGATGCTGAACCGGACGGAATTGCGCTTTCGCCCATCCGGCATGATCCGCTCATTGCGAACGATTCCTTCCTGTTTTGCCCCTATTCTCAAAATAGCGGCTCTCGACGCTTCGTTGAGTTCGTCGGTGGTGAATTGCACGCGAACACATCCCATCACCTCAAATGCATGCGCCAAGAGAAGGTATTTGGCCTCGGTATTCACGCCCGATCGCTGAACCGAACGGCTGAGCCAGGTGTGCCCAATCTCTAATTTCCTATTCGTACGGTCGATCTTCCAGAACCGTGTGCTCCCGCAGATCGCTCCTGTGCCGCGCAGGATGATTGTATAGGGCATGACAGTCCCGGCCTGTCGTCCAGTCAGAGCGCTGGCAACATAGCCATCGATCGTGGCTGGCCCGGGGACCACGGTGGCTTTCAGGTTCCACAGCTCACCGTCGGCGGCTGCACAGACAAGTCCCTGCGAATGCGCCGGCTGCAGGGGTTTCAGTTCAACAATTTCACCGACCAGGGCGAGTTGCCTGGAGTGGATATCCATTTCCAATGGTCCTCGATTCTCTGGCCGGCGGTCATCGGGAGACAAATCGAGGGCGGATTCCAATTTCAGGCAGTCTCCAAAGCCAGCTCGCTGATGTCACTGTCTAATTGGGATTGCGTCAGAGCCGCCTCCGCCATGACCCATTGTTTGAAGAGCAGCACCTTGCGTGCGGCAAGGCTCTTGTGGGGGGAAACAAAATACCAACCGGCCGTGTTCGGATGATGGACGGCGAAGGGAGCCACCAATCTCTCGGCGTGGATGTCGCTGGCCATGTAGGCGCGGTTGGCGACGGCAAAACCCATTCCGGCGTTGGCCGCCTCGTAGGACATCATGCACGAGTCGAAATAGATGCTTTTGGTCTCGCTGAGCACGAAGCTGGCGCCGGCGAAACCAAGCCAGGATTGCCAGTTCTGGGTGCAGGTGTCGGAGTGCAGCAGCGTGAAGTGCTTGAGATCGTCCGGTGTCACTTTTGACAGCGGCCTGTCGCCGAGAACCTCACGGAACAGCTTGCGGCTGCACACCGGTGTCAGGTCTTCCCGAAACAGCAGATCGGACGGTAGCCCGTTGAAATGGCCGTCGCCATAGCGGATTTCGAGATCGAAATCCGAGGTCGTGAACTCATGCGTCGCGTATAACGTCGAGACCCGCATCACGATATCGGGATATTGCCGCTGGAAAAGCGGCAGGCGCGGAAACAGCCAGCGCGCGGCAAAGGTCGGTAGCACGGATATCTTCAGCACATGTTCCTGCGATTGCCCGGTTGCTTCCATGCTGGCAGCGACGATCCGCTCCAGCGCCTCGCGAACGCGCGAGACATAGGTTTCGCCCTCCGGCGTCAACGACACGGCATTGCCACCGCGTTGGAATATCTTGAATCGCAGCTGGTCCTCCAGGCTCTTGACACGCTGGCTGACCGCCGAAGCGGTGATGAACTGCTCCTCGCCAGCACGCGTGAAATTCCCGTGCCGTGCAGCACTTTCCACGATTTTCAGGGAATTGAGGTTGACCTGACTGAGCAGACGCACGGTTTTCGACCTTAAGCTGGGCTTACACTAGCACCAGCATTCCTAATTTTACAGGGGGTGCTAATTTAATCGACTGTTTACCAAGTGTTTGCCCCCCACTTGGAGAAGTACAATGAACGCACATACCATCCCCGAGCTGCGCTATGCGATGAGCCGCGAGGCCATCATCGGCCACGAAACCGCCTGGAAAGTGTCGAGTTTCGGCGTCGCGCAGTATCGGCATGGCTATGACCCGGCGCTGCTTGCGGCAATCGAGGAGGCTGCGCTGCAGCTCAAGGCCAGCCACGCCGTGCACAAGCACCTCGATCTGACTTTCATCACCGGCGCCGACCGTTTCATCCCCGAAATCAGGGAGTTGCTGCACGATAAGCTCCGCCTGGAACGCCTGTCCGACATGATGGGCACGAAGCTGGAGCCCTATCCGCTGTCGATCGTCGGCTCGACCGTCACCTTCATGAATCCCAGGGACGGTGCCGTCGAATGGCATTGCGACGGCGTTCCGGTCACCGAACTCATTCCGCTGTCGATCAGCGATCCGCTGGTCGGCGGGCATCTCGAAATTTATTGCGACGACTCCGAAACCGGTCGCGCCATCCTTGAATCCGGCAGCGAGATCCCGCGCAACCGCATCATGCGCATCGACCACAAGATGCACTACGCGACACTCGGGCAGTTCCTTGGCGTCCTGCATCGCACTGCGCCGATCCAGTTCGGCGAGCGTGTCACCCTGGTGCTCAATCAACGCTCGGTCGCCAAGCCCTATGTCGACGACAACAGAATGTTCTACCTTGCCGCAGACAACGATCACGACCGCGAGTGGGTCAACGAGCTGGCCGAAGACGTCTGGACCAACCAGTTGCCCGCCTATCGCCGCTTCGAGGCAGAGCGCCCCGTGCCGGTGCTGCCCGAGGCGCCGTTCCCCGGCGGTGCAAGGGAATCGTGGTGACCAGCCATCATGGCTCCGTCCGGCCGCAGCCGCCCCTTGCCTCGATGAGCCGGGGGTCGGCCGTGGCTGACAGACCGGAAGGGAGCCTGTCTCGGGCCGCGCGGAACCGGCCTGGCTCCAGGCTGGCCCTGGCCTTCGCCGCTGGCGCGGTCGCACTTTGGGCGACCAACGCATTGGTCGGCAAGGCGCTGTTGGCAAGCCATCCAGTGTCGCTGGTGCAATGCCTGCAGTTCTGCGGGGCGACCATGGTCTTCGCCTTGATCCGCCTGATCGGCGCCGCGCGGGAACCCGCCATGCCGCGCCATGCGGGTCTCGTCGCGGCACTGGCGCCATTCGTGGTCGGCTTCGTCGGTCTCGTCGGCACGATGATCCTGCAATATGTGGCCTTCGCCTCGATGTCGGTGATCGAGGCGAACCTCGTCGCCTACACCTGGCCCCTGATGGTCGCGGCGGCGGTGATCGCGTTCGAGAACCCGCAACGACCCACGGTGCTGGGCCTTGCCGCGGCCCTTGGGTTTGCCGGCGTCGTGCTTGTCATCTCGGGCGGGCGCGGCCATTCCTGGTTTCAGGGCAACCTTGTCGGCTATCTCGCCGCCTTCGGATCGGCGCTGTGCATGGCCTTCTATTCGATCCTGGTGGGGCGGCTCGCCGTCTCAGCGGACCGTCTTTTGCTGCCGTCCTCATTGATCGGCGTGGCCGTGACATTGCTGTGGTGCATCCATGACGGCGCAACCTTGCCCGCTGCTGCCGACCTTGCGCTTGGGCTCTATCTTGGTGCTGGCCCGATGGGCCTGGGTTATTATTTCTGGTCGCGGGCCTTGAAGCTCGAGGATCGCGGCAAGGTCGCGGTTATCGCCTATCTCACCCCGATCGCTTCGACACTGCTTCTGGTCCTGTCCGGCGAACGGCTCACGATGACGGCCATCGCCGGCGCGATCCTTGTCATTGGCAGTTGTATTGCCGTCGGTGTGGAGCGTTCGGAGGCCGAAAATCATGTTTGACGACAACGAACGTCTGGCCCGCAGGGAAGCGCACTGGCTGATCAAGGAATTTGGCGCCGAGGCGCCACTTTACGCGGCGATGAAGGCTGAAAAGGCGATCGAGCAGAAGGATTTCGGGCGTTGTGCCCGTTGGAGGCGTATTCTTGAGATATTGGCTGACGGCCGCACAACCAAGTCTGCTGCCTTGAAGTATTAGATTTTCTAATTTGCCCGATGTCGATTTCCCATAAAAATAGTTGATGTCAAGTCTTGATTCGTTTTGGGACTGGGCGGTCCGTTGGGGGACGCGGTTCAGGCGATACATCGACAAAAGTCTTCTATGGGGTGGATGACTTTGTCGCAAATAGGATGAAAGAATTGTCAAATATCGAGGATAAGACCGTTATCGAGCTTACGGCCGATATTGTCTCGGCCTATGTCGGCAACAATCCGCTTCCGGTCTCCGGCCTGCCTGACCTGATCGCCAGTGTCAGCGCCTCGGTTCGAAAACTGGCTGGTGCGGCTGTCGCGGAAAGCCCAAGCCTGGTTCCGGCTGTAAACCCGAAAAAGTCGGTGTTTCCCGACTACATTATCTGCCTGGAGGACGGGAAGAAGTTCAAGTCGCTCAAGCGACACCTCAGGACAGACTATGGCCTAAGCCCGGATGACTATCGGGCCAAATGGGGTCTGCCGCCGGACTATCCGATGGTCGCACCGAACTATTCGGCCACCAGGTCCGCGCTCGCGAAGTCGACGGGACTTGGCCGCAAGCCGGCCGCGGCGCCGGCCACCGTGGCCAAGGCGACGAAGCGTGGCAAGGCGACCGCCTGAGGGTCTGCTGGCCAGTATGGCAAGCCACTGAGCGGCTGCCCTGACGGCGCAATCGCGCGCGCCGTTTTCGGGCCTTGTGCGTTCAACTGGCCGGCAGGGCCTTGCGAAGCGTTGATGTCCGGTGCAAAAGCGCCGCCATGCTGATCATCAACGACCTTTCACTCCGCATGGCGGGGCGCCTGCTTCTCGACCACGCCTCGCTGACTTTGCCGGCCGGCACCAAAGCCGGCCTTGTCGGCCGCAACGGCACCGGCAAGACGACCCTGTTCAAGGCGATCACCGGCGATTTTCCCTCCGAGACCGGCTCGATCAGCCTGCCGAAGAGCACGCGCATCGGCCAGGTGGCGCAGGAGGCACCCGGCACCGAGGAGCCGCTGATCGAAATCGTGCTCAAGGCCGATGTCGAGCGCACGGCTCTGCTCGAAGAGGAAAAGACGGCGACCGATCCGCACCGGATCGCCGATATCCATATGCGGCTGGCCGACATCGACGCCCATTCCGCGGAGTCCCGCGCGGCCACCATCCTGGCCGGCCTGGGCTTCGATGACGCGGCACAGCGCCGCCCGGCTTCGTCCTTCTCCGGCGGCTGGCGCATGCGCGTGGCGCTGGCCGCCGTGCTGTTTTCCGAGCCCGATCTTCTGCTGCTCGACGAGCCGACCAACTATCTCGACCTCGAAGGCACGCTATGGCTGGAAAATTACGTGTCGAAGTATCCGCACACCGTGCTTTTGATTTCGCACGACCGCGACCTGCTCAACCGCGCCGTCAACTCGATCGTACACCTCGACCAGAAAAAGCTGACCTTCTGGCGCGGCGGCTATGACCAGTTCGAGCGCCAATACACTGAACAGAAGGAATTGCAGGAGAAGGGCCGCGTCAAGCAGGAGGCCGCCCGCAAGCACATGGAGTCCTTCGTCGAACGCTTCCGCGCCAAGGCTTCCAAGGCCAGGCAGGCGCAGTCGCGCATCAAGGCGCTGGAAAAGATGAAGCCGATCGCGGCGATCGTGAACGATACGGTGCGGCCGTTCTCCTTCCCGGAACCGGTCAAGACGGTGGCCTCGCCGATCGTTGCGCTGAACAACGTCAATGTCGGCTATACCGAGGGCCAGCCGATCCTGAAGAAGATGACGCTGCGCATCGATGCCGACGACCGCATCGCGCTGCTTGGCGCCAACGGCAACGGCAAGTCGACCTTCGCCAAGCTGCTGTCCGGCCGGCTCAAGCAGGAGACCGGCACCATGACGGTGGCGCCCGGGCTGAAAGTGGCGATCTTTGCCCAGCATCAGCTCGACGACCTTCGTCCGGAGGAAAATGCCTATGAGCATGTCCGACGGCTGATGCCGGAGGCGCCGGAATCTAAGGTGCGCGGCCGTGTCGCCCAGTTCGGTCTGTCGACCGAGAAGATGAACACACCCGCCAAGGATCTCTCGGGCGGCGAGAAGGCGCGGCTTCTGATGGGGCTGTCGGCCTTCGAGGGCCCGAACCTGTTCATCCTCGACGAGCCGACCAACCATCTCGACATCGACAGCCGCGAATCGCTGATCCACGCGCTCAATGAATTTCCCGGCGCCGTGATCCTGATCTCGCACGACCGCCATTTGCTGGAAGCGACCGCCGACCGGCTCTGGCTGGTCAAGGACGGCGCGGTCAACCCGTATGATGGCGACCTGGAAGATTACAAGACTTTGGTCACCGGCGTGTCCGGCGACCGCCGCGAGCGGCGCGAGGCAGACAAGGCGTCAAAGGCCGACCGCCGCCGCGAGGCGGCCCAGCGCCGCGCCGCCTTCGAGCCCCTGGCCAAGGAAATCCGCGCCACCGAAGCGTTGATGGATCGCATCCGCAAGCGCATCGACGGCATCGAGGACGAACTGGCCAACCCGGCGATCTACGAAAAGGATCCGTCGACCGCGACACGGCTGGCCAAGGAGCGTTCGCAACTGGCCCACACGCTCGCCGGCCACGAGGAGAAGTGGCTCACCATGTCGGCCGAGTACGAGGAAGGCACGGCGGAGTAGGGGGAGCCTCTTCCTTCTCCCACAAACAAGGGGAGAAGGGAACGCGCCATCTGGCTCTACACGCCGTGCCCGAAACCCGCTAGACAAACGCCATGAACCAGCACGCCAAGCTCAGGATCGGCTATTCGGCCTGTCCGCATGATTGCCCGTCGACCTGCGCGCTCGAGGTCGAACTGCTCGATGGCTACCGCATCGGCCGCGTCCATGGCGCGAAGGCCAACACCTACACATCCGGCGTCGTCTGCGCCAAGGTCGCGCGTTATGCCGACCGCGTCCATCACCCCGAACGGCTGCTGAAGCCTCTGGTGCGGGCCGGCGCCAAGGGCGACGGCGTCTGGAAGGAAGCGAGTTGGGAGGCCGCCCTCGATCTGGTCGCCGAAAAGTTCGTTACTGCCGAGGAGAAATACGGCTCGGAGACGGTCTGGCCCTATTTCTACGCCGGCACGATGGGGCTGGTGCAGCGCGACGGCATCGACCGGCTGCGGCATGCGAAGAAATACTCCGGCTTCTTCGGCTCGATCTGCACCAATCTGGCCTGGACCGGCTGGATGATGGGAGCGGGTGCGCTACGCGGTCCCGACCCCCGCGAAATGGCGAAATCCGACTGCGTGGTGATCTGGGGCACCAATGCCGTGGTCACACAGGTCAATGTGATGACTCACGCCATAAAGGCGCGCAAGGAACGCGGCGCCAAAATCGTCGTCATCGACGTCTATGAAAACGCGACCATGAAGCAGGCCGACATGGGCCTGATCCTAAAGCCCGGCACCGATGGCGCGCTGGCGTGCGCGGTCATGCACGTTCTGTTCAGGGAAGGTCTGGCGGACCGTGCCTATCTCGAAAAATACACCGACGACCCTGCCGGGCTGGAAGCACATCTCAAGCCCAGGACACCGGAGTGGGCGGCAGGCATCACCGGGCTTTCGGTGGCCGAGATCGAGGCCTTCGCCCGTCTCGTCGGCACGACGAAAAAGACCTATTTCCGCCTTGGCTACGGCTTTGCCCGCCAGCGCAATGGCGCGGTCAACATGCATGCCGCGTCTTGCATCGCCGCTGTCATCGGCAGCTGGCAATATGAGGGCGGTGGCGCCTTTCATTCCAATTCCGGCATCTTCAAACTCAACCAGGAGGTGCTGGAGGGCACGCGCATGCGCGATCCCTCGATCCGCTATCTCGACCATTCGCGCATAGGTCCGGTGCTGACCGGCGCCACCGATGCGCTCTATGGCGGCCCGCCGGTAACGGCGATGCTGATCCAGAACACCAATCCGGCGAATGTCGCGCCCGAGCAGCGGCTGGTGAAGCAGGGGTTTCTGCGCGACGACCTGTTCTCCTGCGTGCATGAGCAATTCATGACCGATACGGCCAAGCTTGCCGATGTCGTGCTGCCGGCGACGATGTTCCTCGAGCACGACGATCTCTACAAGGGTGGCGGCAACCAGCACATCACGCTCGGCCCCAAACTGATCGATCCGCCGGAAGGGCCGCGAACCAATCATTTTGTCATCGAACAGCTGGCCGAGCGCCTGGGCGTCGCCGACCGCCCGGGCTTTGGTCTTACCGAGCAGCAGCACATAGACATCATTCTCGGCAAGCGCGGGCTGGGCAGCTTCGACAGCTTGAAGGAACAGAAGTGGGTCGATCTGCAGCCGGACTTCGAGACCGCCCACTACATCAGGGGCTTTGGCCATCCCGACGGAAAATTCCGCTTCCGCGCCGATTGGACCGGCCAGCCGGCCCCCAACCGGCCGCCGAGGAGCATGGGACTGTTTGGCCCCGTGGAACGCTTGCCTGAATTTCCCGACCATGTCGACCTGATCGAGGTGGCGGACGAGGCGCATCCGTTCCGGCTGACGACCTCGCCGGCGCGCAATTTCCTCAACTCGACATTCTCGGAAACGCCGATATCGAAAGCCAAGGAAGGCCGTCCGGAACTGCTTCTCCACCCCGACGATGCCGCCGCTCACGGGCTGACGGAGGGCGACCGTGTCGAGATCGGCAACCAGCGTGGTGAGGTGGTGCTGCACGCCAGATTGTTCGACGGCATCAAACGCGGCGTGGTGATCGCCGAAGGCATCTGGCCAAACAGCGCGCATGAGCGCGGCGAGGGCATCAACGTGCTGACCGGCGCCGACGCGCCGGCGCCCTATGGTGGTGCGGCCTTCCACGACAACAAGGTCTGGCTGCGCAAGGCGCAAGAACTCGGCGCCGGCTGAAACCGTCAAATGCTTTTGCTGTCGAGGATCCTCGGCATGATGCTGAAGACAGGGCGCCTCGTGGATTGAGAAGGCAAAGCGCGGCCGTAATGCGCCAAATCACACCGGCAAGATTTCGGCGGCCTTTTTCCTGTTCAGCCGGAGCCGGACGTCGTCGGCGATCGCCTGCGCTTCGATCCCGATTTCGCGCAGCAATCCGGTGACTGCGTTGTGGAAACCAACAAGGTAAAGGCCGAGATCCGAAGCTTGCGCGGTAACGCCGCTGCGGTCTGGCTGGATGCCGGGCTCCAGGAATTTGGCATAGCCCGGCCGGAAACCGGTGGCGAAGATGATCGTGTCGAATTCGCTGTGCTTGCCGTCGGCAAAACGGGCGCCGCGTTGCGAGATCTCTGCGATATCGGGCGCAACCTTGATCGCGCCTTCCCGGATCTTGCCGATGGTGCCCACATCGATCACCGGTATGCGCGATGCGATCGCAATCTGTTCCAGCAGTCCCTGTCTCGGCCGTCTGAGCCCATATGTCTCCAGCCTGCCCATCACCAGGTCGAGGATAATGGGGAAAAGAACATCGTTGAGGCGTCGCGGCCCCAGGCGCGTCGCCATGCCGACCATTTGAATAGGCACGCCGAACAGTTCGCGTGGCACGACATGAACGCCGCCGCGCACGGAAATCGTCGGTCGTGCGCCGCTTTCCGCCAGATCGAGCGCAATCTCGGCGCCCGTGTTGCCCATGCCGATGACCAGCACCGACTGGCCGGCGAAAGGCTCGGCATTGCGGTAGTCGGCGCTGTGCAGTGTCCGGCCCTTGAATGTGTCGATGCCAGCAAATCCGGGCCGCAAGGGTTCGGCATTGTAGCCTGAGGCGATCACCACATGCCTGGCGCCCAGCGAGCCGGATGTCGTGTCCACACGCCAGCCGCGACCCTCCCGGGTGATCGCCTTCACCGTTTCTCCGAAGCGGGGCTTGAGGTCGAACCGCTTCGCATAGGCATCGAGATACTCGACGAAAAGATCGCGCGGTACATAACGTGGATAGTGCTTGGGGAAGGGCACGAAGGGCAGCGACGAATAGCGCTTGGTCGTATGCAGATGGACGCGCTCGTAATGGCGCCGCCAGGCGGGCGCCGCCTGCTGCTCTTTTTCGAGAAGGATGAAGTCGACCCCGGCCTGCCGCAGGCATGCGCCAACAGCCAGGCCCGCCGGCCCGGCACCGATGATCGCAACTGGGGTGGTGTCGTCCAAGCGCGCCTCCACTGCACAATTCGCGTCCGGAGCATGTCAAAAGCATGGCAGAGCCTCGCTTCAGCTGCGCCCGGCAAGGTTCAATCCGGCAACGGCACCGTCAGCCCCACCTTGACGCGATCCATGGCCACGAAGGTGCGGAACTTGCGGACATTGTTGCTGCCGAAGAACAGCTTTCGCGTCAGCGCCTCATAGGCGCCCATGTCGGCCACGGTGATGACGAGGATGAAGTCGGCCTCACCAGTCACATAGTAGCATTGCTGCACTTCAGCCGCCGCCGAGAACTGCCGCTTGGCCGCGTCGATCAGCTCGGAGCGCTCGCTCTCGAGCTCCACTTCGACGAAGATGGTGATCGGCTGGCCGACCGCCGCCGGATCGACCACCGCGACATTGCTTGCAATGACGCCGTTCTGCTCCATGCGCTTGATGCGGCGCTGCACCGCCGGTGCCGACAGGTTGACCGCTTCGCCGATCAGTCGCTGCGGCGTGGTGTTGTCCCGCTGCAGGATGGCAAGGATGGCGAGATCAAAGCTGTCGAGTGAGCGGGGCGATGGAGGCAATGGAGACATCCTGGCGAAACAAACTTGCGTTCTGGAGGGTCAATTACAGCGCTCTTTGCGCCGATCCTGCAATATATTCTCGGCGACCCAAAAGGAGAGAGCGCCAGTGTTCCTGCTCAATCGCGATGCCCTGCACCGCCAGCCACTCATCGCCTCCGATGCCGAAACACTTGGGGTCGCCGGGGCGGACATCGTCGAGCACTTTCTTGCTCATCGCGACAATCACCTGACAACGCCGCTGCACGCCCTGCCGGCGCTGGCTGCCGAACTCGGCCTCGGTGCCTTGCATGTCAAGGATGAGGGCTTTCGTCTCGGCCTCGGCAGCTTCAAGGCGCTGGGTGGCGCCTATGCCGTATTCCGCCTTGTGCTGGAGGAAGCGGAGAAGCGGTTTGGAGGCCCTGTCGATGTCGGTGATCTCGATCGACCCGATGTTCGGGCTGTCGCCGCGACGATGACGGTTGCCTGTGCCACAGATGGCAATCACGGCCGCTCCGTCGCGCAAGGGGCTGAGCTTGCCGGTGCCAAGGCCGTGATCTTTGTCCATTCCGGTGTCAGCCAGGAGCGGATTTCGGCAATAGCCCGCTACGGTGCGGAGATGGTCCGTATCGATGGAAACTACGACGATTCGGTCAGGCAAGCCGCGAAGGTCGCGGCCGACAAAGGCTGGACCGTGGTGTCGGATACGTCGTGGCCGGGCTATGAGCGCATCCCTGGCCTGGTGATGCAAGGCTATACCGCGATCGTGCGCGAAGCGCTGCGCCAGCTCCGGGAACCGCCAACCCACGTTTTCGTCCAGGCGGGTGTCGGCGGCATTGCCGCCGCGGTGGCCGGCCATCTGGCCATCGTGCTCGGCGACGCCAGGCCGATTTTCACCGTGGTTGAGCCGGCGCGCGCCGGTTGCGTTGTCGCGGCTGCCCAGGCAGGGCGCGTGGTCAAGGTGGCGCACGACCGGCCGACGGTGATGGCCATGCTTGAATGCTATGAAGCCTCGCAAGTCGCCTGGCGCGTGCTGGCACGCACCGCCGACGCCTTCATGACCGTGGACGAGGATGACGCCATCGCGGTGATGCGCCGGCTGGCACGGCCGGCCGGCAGCGATCCGGCGATCGTCGCCGGTGAAAGCGGTGGCGTCGGCCTCGCCGGACTGATGCGGGCGGTGGCCGAAAACAAGATGGTTCTCGGGCTCGACGGCAACTCCCGCGTCCTGGTGATCAACACCGAGGGCGCCACCGACCCGCAACGTTATGCCGAACTGGTCGGCACGAACCCGGCCGACGTGCTGGCCGGCAAGCTGGCTGCCGAGGCAACACCATGATCGCGATCGATGCACCGCGCCTGCTTGGTCGCATCCGTGAGTTGGGCGCTGTTGGTCGCGACGGCGAGGGCAGGCTGATCCGGTTGGCCGCCTCCGACACGGACAGGCTGGGCCGTGATCTCTTCATCGGCTGGCTGCGCCAGGCCGGGCTTGATGTCGCCATCGACCGCATCGGCAACATTTTCGGCGTTTGGCAAAGTGCCGACAATGCAGGCAAGGCACCACTGCTCATCGGCTCGCACATCGACACCGTCATCGACGCCGGCATCTATGATGGGTGCTACGGCGTGCTCGCCGGGCTGGAGGTGATCGAGACGCTGAAGGCGTCCGGCCTTTCGCCGTCGCGCCCGCTCGCCGTCGCGGCCTTCACCAATGAGGAGGGCGTGCGCTTCTCTCCCGATATGATGGGCTCGCTGGTCTATGCTGGTGGCATCGACGTCGAAGCGGCACTCGCCGCTGTCGGGACCGACGGCAGCACGCTTGGGCAGGAACTGGCCCGCATCGGCTATGCCGGCGATCGCGAACCGGGCTTTCTCAAGCCGCATATCTATCTCGAACTGCATATCGAACAGGGGCCGGTCCTGGAGCGCGAAGGCATTCCGATCGGCGCGGTGGAAAGCCTGCAGGGAATCTCCTGGCAGCGCATCACCATCGATGGTGTCGCCAATCATGCCGGCACCACGCCGATGTCGATGCGCCGCGATGCCGGATACGCCGCGGCACGCGTGGTCACCTTCCTGCATGACCGGGCCGCGGCCTCCAACTCGCCAACGGTTGCCACGGTCGGCACGATGCGCTTCGAGCCGAACGCCATCAATGTCATTCCATCACGCGCTGTCTTCACCGTCGATTTGCGCGATCCCGACGAGCAGCGCCTGCAGGCGGAGGAGGCGGCGCTGGCGGTCTTTCTGGAACAGCTCGCCGCCGACGGCATCGCCGTGACGGTCGAAAGGCTGGCGCGCTTCGAGCCCGTTGTCTTCGACAGGCAAGTCGTCGAACTGATCGAGGCCGCGGCGAGGAAGCGCGGGCTTGTCTCGAGGCGCATGACCTCGGGCGCGGGCCATGACGCCCAGATGATCGCGCGCATTGCGCCGGCGGCGATGATCTTCGTGCCGAGCGCCGGAGGCATCAGCCACAATCCGCGCGAGCACACCGAAGATGCCGAGCTTGTTGCCGGCGCCAATATCCTGCTTGATGTGGTCACCGAACTTGCCGAGTTCGAGGGGTGAGGAAATGGCTGGACTCGATCCCGAAACACTGAAGCACGAGATGACGGGATGGCGGCGTGACCTGCATGCGCATCCCGAATTCGGTTTCGAGGAGAAGCGCACGGCAGCCTTCGTCGCGGCCAAGCTGCGCGAATTCGGGCTGGACGATGTCGTCGAGGGGATCGGCGGCACCGGTGTCCTCGGCACGTTGAAACGCGGCAGCGGCAACCGCGCCATCGCGCTGAGGGCCGACATGGACGCGCTGCGCATCGCCGAGCAATCCACCGCGCCATATCGCTCCGGCAATCCCGGAATCATGCACGCCTGCGGCCATGATGGCCACACAACGATGCTTCTTGGCGCGGCGAAGCTGCTGGCCGAGGCGGGCGGTTTCGACGGCACCGTACGCTTCATTTTCCAGCCGGCCGAGGAGTGGGGCAGGGGCGCGCTGGCCATGCTCGACGATGGCCTGATGGAGCGCTTTCCCTTCGACGAGATCTTCGGCTTGCACAATATGCCCGGCCTGCCCGTCGGGCATTTCGAGACCCGTGCCGGCCCGGTCATGTCGGCCGAAGACAATTTCGAGATCGTGCTCAGGGGGTTGGGCGGCCACGCCGCGCGGCCGCATTCGGGCCAGGAAACGCTGGTCGCCACCTGTGCGCTGGTCGTCAATCTGCAGACCATCGTCGCGCGTCGCCTGAGCCCTGCCGACATATCCGTGGTTTCGGTGACCGAACTGGTTACCGACGGCACCCGCAATGCACTGCCAGGTCTTGCCCGCATCCTCGGCGACGCGCGCAGTTTCCGCCCCGAGGTCAGCGCCGAGATCGAACGCCAGATGCGCGTCATCGCCGAAGGCACCGCTGCCGCCTACAATGTCACCGCCGTGGTCAACTATACCAGAGAGTTCGTTGCGCTGCGCAACGATGCCGAACTGGTCGACGCGGCCTTCGCCGCCGCCAAGAACGTCTTCAAGCCGGGCAGTATCGCGCTCGCCCGCGAGCCAATGACGGCGTCGGAGGATTTCGCCCGCTTCCTCGATCACGTGCCCGGCTGCTTCGTCTTTCTCGGCAACGGCGAGGCCTCGGCGCCTTTGCACAATCCGACCTATGACTTCAATGATGAGGGGCTGTTGTTCGGCGCCAATTTCCACGTCGCCATCGCCAGGCAACGGCTTGGGATTTGAACGGTGATGGATACATTCGGCGCGCTTTTGCCGGGGGAAAACGCCCGGGAAAGCCGGAAATCCGCGATGTCGCATGACGCAGGGGCAAGACTCAGCTAGCCTCTGTGTCGCGGCGGACCTGATATCCGCCTGGCCGGCGCTATCAGATTACCTCCCAAGCGGCGCCGGCCTTCTTCCTTGCGCCTCTTGTCTTGCTAAATTAGCAATCCTTAAATTTAGAATGTTCGCCATTGCAGGAAGTTAGGGTCTTGCTGGCATGGAAGCGACGGACTTTCGGGGATGCTTGCAGGACACAGATGCGCGGGCGGAGCTGGATAAAGGCGTTGCGTCAGGAGGAGGCCCTCCAGGTTCGTGCGCGCATCGCCGAGCTCGAAAAAGACCTGACGGCGGCGTCCCCAGCCCAAGGCCGTCAGCAACGGCATGAAGCAGGGCATGAATTGCGCAATGCGAAGTTCCGCCTTGAGCGGCTCGAGGAGTGCATCGCGGCGATGCCCTGATGCTCCGGCCCAATCTTGTTGTACGGAACACCATCTCAATTGCCGGCACTGCCTGCTTTCGTAACGGAATTGCCGGCGACGTAAGGGCTCTGTCCGGCATCCGGGGCCTTCGTCGGCGGCAGTTTGTTGTCGCAAGCCGAGACAGTCGCCGAAACGATCAAAGCCACCAGAACGAGGCCCAATCTTAGCTTTTTCATCGCTATCGCCTCCAGCCTCACAACGATGCGGTGCCGGTTTGGTTGCGAATTTCGCGTCGGGAACAAAACGTCATATCTGCGGTTGATCTCCATCAAAGGAGAACCGCCGCATGTTTCGTTTGCTTCTGGCAGGCACCTTTGCCTTTCTCGCCTACCGCCTCGCTCGCAAGATAATCGATGAGGTGCCCGGTAACGTTGATCCGCTGTTGTTGCCGGCGCCAAGAAGTGATCGCGAGGCACTGCGCCGCCAATCGGCGGCGATGGGTGTCGACCCCAAGCGGTAGTATCACGGCGCTTCTGTGTTGCGAACAAAGCGGAAACGATGCTTGATGGGCGATGAACCTTGCCGCCCATGATTCGACCTTCCTGGAATCGACTGCCCAGCCTGCCTATCTCGCCCGCCTGAACGACGCCCAGCGCCAGGCCGTCGAGCATGGTGACGGCAAGATCGCCGGGCCGCTTTTGGTCATTGCCGGCGCCGGCTCCGGCAAGACCAACACGCTGGCGCATCGTGTCGCTCACCTGATCGTCAAGGGCGCCGATCCGCGCCGCATCCTGCTGATGACCTTTTCGCGGCGCGCCGCAGCGGAAATGGCCAGGCGCGTCGAGCGCATCGCCGGCGAGGTGCTTGGCCGCGACGCCGCGGTGATCACGGATGCGCTGACCTGGGCCGGCACCTTTCACGGCATCGGTGCGCGGCTGTTGCGCGATTATGCGCTGGAGATCGGCCTCGATCCGGCCTTCACCATCCATGATCGGGAGGATTCCGCCGATCTGATGAACCTCGTGCGCCATGAACTCGGCTTCTCGAAGACCGAAGCGCGCTTTCCCACCAAGGGCACCTGCCTTGCCATCTACTCGCGCGCCGTCAACGCGCAGACGCCGCTCGGCGAGGTGCTGGGGTCCGCCTTTCCCTGGTGCGCCGGGTGGGCGGAGCAGCTGAAGCAGCTGTTCGCTGGTTATGTCGAGGCCAAGCAGGCGCAGAACGTGCTCGATTACGATGATCTGCTGCTCTACTGGGCGCAGATGGCGGCAGAGCCGGAAATAGCGACGCATCTCGGGAGCCGCTACGACCATGTGCTTGTCGATGAGTACCAGGACACCAACCGGCTGCAGGCTTCGATCCTTATGGCGCTGAAGCCCGACGGGGCCGGACTGACGGTGGTCGGCGACGATGCGCAGTCGATCTATTCGTTCCGTGCCGCCGAGGTGCGCAACATTCTCGATTTCCCCCGGCAGTTCGCGCAGGCGGCCGATGTGGTGCTGCTGGAGCGCAACTACCGCTCGACAGAGACGATTCTCGCAGCCGCCAATGCGGTGATCGGCGAGGCCCCGGAACGCTTCACCAAGAACCTGTGGTCGGAGCGTAAATCCGCCGACAAGCCGAGACTGGTGAGCGTGCGCGACGAGGTCGAGCAGGCCAATTTCGTTTGTGACACCATCCTGGCCGAGCGCGAGGCCGGCACGGCGCTGAAATCGCAGGCGGTGCTGTTTCGCGCCTCGCACCACAGTGGGCCGCTCGAAATCGAGTTGACGCGGCGCAACATCCCTTTCGTGAAGTTCGGAGGCCTGAAGTTCCTCGACGCCGCGCACGTCAAGGATGTGCTGGCGGTGCTGCGCTTCGCCGAAAATCCGCGCGACCGCGTCGCCGGCTTTCGGGTGCTGCAGCTCATGCCTGGCATTGGCCCTTCGGCCGCCGGGCAAATCGTCGAGACCATGACAACGGCACTGGACGAGGCGATGGGCCTGGCGGGATGGCGTCCTCCGCAACGCGCGGCGGATGACTGGCCGGGCTTCGTCGAGCTCTATTCCGGCCTGCGGGCCGGCGCCAAATGGCCGGCTGATCTCGAACAGGTCAGGCTCTGGTACGAGCCGCATCTGGAGCGTATCCACGAGGATGCGATCACGCGGCGGGCCGACCTGTTGCAGCTCGAGCAGATCGGGTCGGGCTATGCCTCGCGCGAGCGTTTCCTGACCGAGCTGACACTCGATCCGCCCGACGCGACCAGCGATCAGGCCGGGCCGCCGCATCGCGACGAGGACTATCTGATCCTGTCGACCATCCATTCCGCCAAGGGCCAGGAGTGGAAGAACGTCTTTGTGCTCAACACGGTCGACGGCTGTATCCCGGCCGATCTCGGTGTCGGTACCAAGGAGGACATCGAGGAGGAGCGCCGGCTGCTCTATGTGGCGATGACAAGGGCCAAGGACAACCTGAATCTGGTCATGCCGCAGCGTTTCTTCCCGCACGGCCAGCCAGCGCGGGGAGACCGCCATCTTTACGCCTCGCGCACCCGCTTCATTCCGGCTTCGATCCTGGGTGCGTTCCAGCAAATGTCGTGGCCAGGCGCGCAAGCGGCGCAGGGCAGGGCACCCCGGCCGGAGGTGCGCGTGGACATCGGCGCGCGCATGCGCGGCATGTGGAAATAGGCGAAGGCCAATGGCGCAACCGCCGGTCAGGATTGCCATCGCCGGCGCGCTGGGTCGCATGGGCCGCCAGATGGCGGAAGCCGTGCAGGCCGATCCGCGGCTGGCGCTCGCGGCGCGCTTCCGCCGCCCGGGCAGTGTCGGCGAAGGGATGGTGAGCCGCGATCAAGCGCTTGCAATGGCTGATGTGGCGATCGATTTCACCACGCCGGCCGCGTCCGCTGATCTGGCAAGCTTGTGTGCGGAGCGCGGCGGACCGGCCCTGGTGATCGGCTCGACCGGTTTCGGTACCGCCGAACTGGCCACTATCGCCAACGCTGCAAAGACGATCGCTATCGTCCGCTCGGCCCCGATGATTTGGATGCAGAGATATTCGAGGCACACCATCGCCACAAGATCGACGCCCCGTCAGGCACCGCCCTGATGCTGGGGCAGGCTGTTGCAGGCGGGCGCGGCATCGAACTGGACACGGTCGCAAGGCGCGTCCGCGATGGCGTCACCGGCGCGCGTCCCGCCGGCGAGGTCGGTTTTGCGGTGACGCGTGGCGGCAGCATTGTCGGCGAACACAGCGTCGGCTTCTGTGCCGAAGGCGAGCTTTTTACCTTGTCGCATACGGCCGGCGACTGCGTCATGTTCGCCCGTGGCGCCATCGCCGCGGCGCTCTGGGTGGCGGGGCGGCCGCCTGGCCAATACGATATGCGCGACGTGCTGGGGCTGGACAATTGAGACGGGCACGTTGCGGATGTAGCCACGTGCCGTGGAAATTGGCTGGTCATGGCTTACCAATCTGCAAGATTTCCCATCGTTTTCGGCTTGAAAGCTGGATGAAAGGTTGATGCCATTACCATTGTCGGCGCGTCCCCATATTGTCGCAGAAGCGATGGGAGAGAGAGGGACGCGGAAACGAACAAAGGGAAGAGGCCATGTCGCTCGCGCGAATACTGCTTGATTCAGCCGCCACAACCGCACTCGTCGCCACCATGGCCTTGTCCGCGCCGTCCGCGCGCGCCGCCGACAAGGTTTCGATCATGGTCGGGGGCTACGAGAAACAGATTTATCTGCCCGCCAAGCTGACCGAGGCGCTCGGTTATTTCAAGGACGAGGGTCTCGACGTCGAATTGCTGAATGAGCCCGCCGGCGTCGATGCCGAGAACGAGATGCTTGCCGGCGCAGTGCAGGGGGTCGTCGGCTTCTACGACCACTGCATCGATCTGCAGGCAAAGGGCAAGTTCGTCGAATCGATCGTCCAGTTCAGCCAGGCGCCGGGCGAAGTCGAACTTGTTTCGACCAAGCATCCCGAGATCAAGTCCCCAGCCGATTTCAAAGGCATGAGCCTTGGCGTGACCGGCCTCGGCTCCTCGACGAATTTCCTGACGCAATATCTTGCCGTCAAGAGCGGTCTGAAGCTCGGTGACTTCACTTCCGTTCCGGTCGGCGCTGGCAACACCTTCATCGCCGCCATGCAGCAAGACAAGATCCAGGCAGGCATGACCACCGAACCGACAATCACGCGGCTCTTGAAGACCGGCGAAGCCTCCGTTCTGATCGACATGCGCACGATAGAAGGCACCAAGGCCGCTCTCGGCGGCACCTATCCGGCTGCTTCCCTCTATATGCAGACCGATTGGGTCGAGGCGCACAAAGACGTTGTGCAGAAACTGGCCAACGCCTTCGTCAAGACGCAGAAATTCATCAACACGCACAGCGGCGCCGAGATCGCTGAAAAGATGCCGAAGGACTACTATGTCGGCGACAAGGAAGGCTACGTGAAGGCACTTGATGCCGGCAAGGCGATGTTTACGCCGGACGGGATCATGCCGGAAGGTGGGCCCGAGACGGTGCTGGCGGTGCTTTCGGCCTTCTCGAAGGACTTGCAGGGCAAGCAGATCGATCTGGCCAAGACCTACACCTCGGAATTCGTCAAGAACGCCAAGTAGCCGGCCGTGCCGGCGCGATGAAAGCATCGCGCCGGCAATCGTCAGTTTCCAGCGTCCGGCGGCTCTGGCCGACGGCGGGCGTTCGCTCGAACCCGGAGTTCCACCATGATCCAGGAAAAGACCACACCAGCGATCGAGCTGATCAATGTCAGCCGTCGCTTCCTTTCGCCCACCGGCAAATCGCTGACGGCGTTGCGCGATTTCACCATGACGGTGGAGCGCGGCGAGTTCGTCGCCGTTGTCGGTCCAACCGGCTGCGGAAAATCCACGACGCTCAACCTGGTCACGGGGCTGGCCAGCCCAAGTGCCGGCGAGGTTCGGGTCATGGGTGCCCCTGTAAAGGGCATAGATCCGCGCATCGGATTTGTGTTCCAGAGCGACGCCTTGTTTCCCTGGCGGACCGTGATCGAGAACGTGATGGCCGGTCCACTGTTTCGCGGCAAGGCGAAGCCGGAGGCCACGGCCGCTGCAAAGGACTGGCTGGCGCGTGTCGGGCTGTCGCGGTTCGAGCACCATTATCCGCACCAGCTTTCGGGCGGCATGCGCAAGCGGGTGGCGCTGGCGCAGACGTTCATAAACGGACCCGAGATCCTTCTCATGGACGAGCCGTTTTCCGCGCTCGACGTCCAGACGCGTGTCCTGATGCACGAGGAACTGTTGCGCCTATGGTCGCAAACGAAGGCTTCCGTGGTATTCGTCACACATGATCTGGAAGAGGCGATTGCCCTCGCCGACAAGGTCTATGTCCTGACCGCCGGACCCGCGACTGTGAAATCGGTCTACAGCATAGATTTGCCACGTCCTCGCGTCGTTGCTGACATCCGCTACGAGCAGAGCTTCATTGATTACTCGCGCACCATCTGGGCCGACCTCAAGGAAGAGGTCGAGACCAGCTATGCACGCGCCGCGGCCTAAGGAGGAAGCCATGACCGATGCTGCCATCGACATCAGAGCGGGAGCTTTCAAGCCGGGCACCTCCGATGCGGAAATCGAAGCGGCCGCCGCCAAGGCAGCCCTGCATCGCCGCCGTACCGTGATGTTCTGGCGGGTCTCTATTCTCGTCGCCTTTCTCGTGCTGTGGGAAGTCGCCGCGCGGATGACCTGGATCGATCCGTTCTTCTATGCGATGCCGAGCGCGATCGCGCAGCGGCTCTATGAGTGGACGACGGAAGGAACTTCCGAAGGGCCTCTCTGGTACCACCTCTACGTCACCATGGAGGAATCGGTCATCGGCTTCGTCACCGGCTCGGTCGCCGGCATCATCATTGGTGTCGCGCTCGGCCGCAACCGGATGGCCGCCGATATCTTCTCCATCTACATCAAGGTCATCAATTCCATCCCGCGCGTGGTTCTGGCGCCGATCTTCATCATGATTCTCGGGCTCGGACTCGCCTCCAAGGTGGCACTCGCCTTCGTGATGGTTTTCTTCGTCGTTTTCCACAACGCTTTCCAGGGAGTCCGGGAAGCCGACAGGGCAATGATCGCCAATGCCCGCATCCTCGGCGCCTCCAACTGGCAGCTCACGCGCTCGGTGATCGTCCCCTCGGCGATGAGCTGGATCTTCGCCAGCCTGCATGTCAGCTTCGGCTTTGCCATCATCGGCGCGATCGTCGGTGAATTCGTCGGCTCGCGCTACGGCATCGGCCTGCTGATCAACATCGCCAAGGGATCCTTCGATGCCGCCGGCATGTATGCCGCGATCGTCATCGTAATGGTGGTGGCGCTTGGCGCCGAATACCTGATGACAATGGTCGAGGACCGCCTGGCAAAATGGCGCCCCCAGCCGTTGCACGAGACGCAGTAAGCTTCGGACTTTAGCTGGCTGCGAGCGGCAGCCGCACCTCGACCACCAGACCACCGGCCGCGCCATCCCCAAGGGTGACGCGGCCGCCGGCATTTTCAACGACCTCGCGCACGATAGCGAGCCCGAGCCCGCTGCCTTCCTCCGCAGAACCCGCGATGCGGTAGAAGCGCTCGAACACGTGATCCCGTTCGTCCTCGGGAATGCCGGGTCCGTCGTCGGCGACCGTCAGAACGGCTTCGCCTTCGATGATCGCCAGTCTGACCGTGACGCAGCCGCCTGATGGTGAGTAGCGCAGCGCATTGTCGACAAGATTGACGATCATCTCGCGCAGCATGGTGCCGTCGCCGATGACCGGCACGGGGCCGGCCTCCTCGAGGCCGAGATCGATCTTACGGGCGATCGCGTACGGAGCATGCGTTTCCAGCACCTGCCGGGCGGCCTCGGTGAGGTCGATGCGATCGGCGCGTGGCCGCCGGCTGCCCGGCTCGGCCCGCGACAGGGTGAGCAGCTGTTCGGCGAGCCGCGCCAGCTTGCCGGAACTCGCCTGCAGCGCCACCAATGCTTCCTGGCGCTGATCGGCCGAAGTTTCGCGCAGCGCATAGCTTGCCTGTGTCGACAGCAGCGCCAGCGGTGTGCGCAACTGGTGTGCGGCGTTGGCGATAAAGCGGCGTTGCGCCGCCATCTGCGCCCGCACGCGTTCCATATAAGCGTTCAGCGCGTCGATCAGCGGGCGGATCTCGCTTTGCGCACCGGGCACTTCGACCCGATCAAGTTCATTTCGGCCTGGCGAGCGCACCACGTCGCGCAGCCTGATCAGCGGCGCCAGGCCACGATGCAGGCCAAGCAGAACGAACACACCGGCGATTGCCACCAGCGCCAGTTGCTGGGCAAAGGCGCTGAGCCACAGGCGTTTGACCATCGCGTCGTGACCGGCAAGCGTTACACCCACAGTGACCGTTATGGGTGAATCGACGCCGGCTCCGACCACGGCGTGGCTAAAGGTGAGGAGCCTCAGCCGATGGCCGCGATAGCTTGCCTCGGCGTCGGGCGGCTTAGACGCCTCCGGCAGGTCGGGATAACCGGTCAGCAACCGCCCCCCGGCAGCCTTGACATGGTAATAGACGCTGTCGCGATCACCGGTATCGAACATCTCGATCGCCGCTGGTGGTATCGCGGCATCGAGCACGCCGTCGGTTACGGCCACGTGCTCGGCAATGGTCCGCGCCGAACCCAGCAGCATGCGGTCGGTGACCAGATCTGCGGTCGCCAGCGCATTGCCATGGCTGGTCCATAGGTTGATGGTGGCAAGCCCGGCGAGCGGCAGCACCACCCAGGCCAGCAACTGCAGGCGAAGACTGTTAATCCTCATGGCGCAAAAGATAGCCGAGGCCGCGCAAGGTGGCGATCTGGACCCGCGACCCTTCGAGCTTCTTGCGCACACGGTGCACATAGATCTCGATGGCGCTGGGGTCGGCGTCGGTCTCGAAGTCGTAGATCGCCGCCGACAGGGCGGCCTTGCTCACGGTTCGCCCGGCCTTGACCATCAATTGTTCAAGCACCGCGTGTTCGCGCGGCGTCAGTGACAGTGTCTCGCCAGCGAGCGAAAACAGCCTCGTGTTGGTGTCGAAGACGAGATCGCCACAGGCAACGACAGGCGCGGTCCGGTCGTTGGCGCGCCGCAACTGCACGCGGATGCGCGCTTCGAGTTCCTCGATCTGGAAGGGTTTGGCCAGATAGTCGTCGGCGCCTTCGTTGAGACCCTTGACCCGTCCGTCGAGGCTGGCGTTGGCGGTCAGCACGATCACCGGTACCCGGTTGCCGCGCGCCCGCAGCATGCGCAGCACCTCCAGCCCGCTCATGCGCGGCAGCGCAAGGTCGAGGATGACCAGCGCATGGTCGCCGGCCGCCAGCGCATGCTCGACATCCTCGCCGTCATGGACGATGTCGACCACGTAGCTTGCCTGACGCAAGGTCTTGCCCAGCCAATCAGCCAGTTCGCGATTGTCCTCGACAAGCAGCAGCCGCATTTCTCTAACTCTGTCCCGGGCAGCACTTCATGCTGAATTCCGTCCGCTTCTTTGACCGGCACAGCCGGATCGCGTTCCATTGGTGAGCGTCTGCAAGCGATAATATCGATCCCGTCGCAACGCAAATGTGGGAGATCCAGTGCCCGGGCTGCAATCTCGATCGTAAAGCCAACCCGTTCGGTTCGATTTCTATGAGGGACCGTGTGGTGGGCTTGGCCCTCTTGTTTATGAGCAAGAGGGCAGGCCCAGCCGGCATCGTCTTGAGCGCCGGTCTTCGCGCTCGGCACCAAAAAGCTTCCACTTCGAGGAATAAAACCGAACGGCCTCGGGTCTTGTCCTCAGCGGAACCGTCCTCCCAAGACGCCGCCTAACGGATGAAACAGGAGATTGAAATGAACAAGATCGCTCTGGCTATCGTCGCCATCCTTGTTGCTGCCGGCGCCGCCTTTGCCGGCAGTGACCATTATGGTTCGGACAATGCCAATCAGCCGGTTGCTGCGGTAGCCGGCGTCGACCATGCCGTCACCGGCGCGGTCAAGACTGCGGAAATGGCCGTGCACAAGGCAGCAGCCGACACCAAGATGAAGGCCACCACCGACTGGCCGGAACCGGGCCAGGGCATCTGGGGGAACTGACGTCTTGAGACGGTGTGCAGCAGGCTTGACGGAGTCTAGCTCAGATCCTTTGGACGCAGGCAATGTGTCAACCGCGCCGACGATAGGTCAGACCAGTGGCCTTCGAAGACAAAGCGCGCAAGGGCCGCTGTCGGGAACTTTTCCTCCAGCCTCTTGCGCGCCTTGATCTCCGACGTTGGCGCGGCAAGCTGTCTCGCCAGGTTCTCCAGGCCTGGATTGTGGCCAACCACCACCAGGCAACCGCTCGACGGGTCGGCTTTATGAACCTGCCCCAGAATATCGGCTGCTGAAGCTTCATAGAGCGCTTCGGCGAACGCCACCCGCGGATGCACGGGCAACTCCGCCGCCACCAGCCGCCAGGTGTCGCGGGTGCGCAGCGCCGGCGATACCAGCGCCAATTCCGGCAGCCAGTCGCGCGCCGCAAGCTCGCGGCCCATCAATCGGGCGGCCTTCAACCCGCGATCGGCCACGGGCCGGTCGAAATCATCGAGATCAGGGTCGTCCCAGCTCGATTTGGCATGACGAAGCAAGAGAAGTTGTTTCATCGGCATTTGTCAGGACCAGGGAATCAAGGCATTGAAATCCTTGCCATGTCCGCCACCGTACTTCGCGCCTGTGGCGGCATCAAAGGCGGCTGTCAGGACGCCGAAGACAAACAGGCCCACACGTTGCTCGTCCCGATCCCACCTGACGGCGACATCTGCCTCGGTGATCGCCCACGCGCCTGAGCGAATGTGAATCACGCCAACGATCGGTCCAACCGCCTGGCCCTCGATTTCGCTCAGATAAAAATAGGCCGTAGCGTTTTGTGGTCCACCGGCCTCATCGTACTCGAAGACACCGGCGAGGTCGCCTTTTCTTCGCATTGAACTGTCGAAGATGTCCAAGGCTTCCATCCTAAAACAGCGTCGACACATCACGCGCGCCATGCACGATGCGCACGACCTCGATCCGTCTTCCGGCCAGGCGATAGAGAATTAGATGGTTGCCAATGGTCAGCGCTCTGGCGTCAGCGGCGATGTCGGGTCTGCGCGGTCCGGCTTCGGGAAGGTCAGCAAGGTGCAGGATGCGCTCGGCGATGGCATCCAGAAAATGGTCGGCGGCACGTGGGCTGTCCCCGGCGATGGCAAGCCAGATATCGACAAGATCATTTTCCGCCGCCGGGCTGCGAATGATCTGTACGCTTCCCATGGCCTATTTCTTGGAAGTGTCGATGAGCCGGCTGCGGGCTTTTCGCTTGATGTCCTCGATGTCGAAATCAGCAAACGGGCCGCTCTCCAGCCCCTCCGCCCAAGCCTTGCGCAATCGCTCCACTTCGGCTTCGCGGAGCGGCTGACGCAAGCGCCACTCGCGCAGTGCCTCGCGGATCACTTCGCTTACCGATCCATAGCGTCCGCTGCCGACGGCGTCCTTGACCATCTCCAGGAGTTCCGGGGAAAGCGCCACGCTGACCTTTTCGACTGTCGTCATCGAACTGTCTCCTTGGTCAGAAGGTAGCAATATTTGCTACCAACCTCAAGGTCAGGGCGTAATCCGTGCCAGATGCTCAAGGTCGGCTTCCTCGCGCAGCGGGTCGGGTGCCATCACCACCGAAGTGCCGTTGTCGGCATCGTCGGCAAAATAGGCAAGCACGGTCCGGCCGGCCTCCATGCGCGCCTTTCCCTCGGCAACCAGTCCCAGGGCCAGAGGATAAAGCCTGTGCTCGGCCTTCAGCACCCGGGCGGCCAGCATATCCGCATTGTCACCGACCATCACCGGCACGGCCGCCTGAGCGATGATCGGGCCGTCATCCATTTCGGGCGTGACGAAATGGACGGTGCAGCCGTGGATGCGCAGGCCGGCCGCGAGCGCCCTGGCATGGGTGTCGAGGCCCTTGAACGCGGGCAGCAGGGCGGGGTGGATGTTGATCATGCGGCCCTGCCATTTCTCGACAAGGCTGGTGGTGAGGATACGCATATAGCCGGCCAGCGCCACGATCTCGGCATTGAACGCCTTGAGTGCCGCGTCGATCGCGGCATCATGCGCCTGCTTGCTGCCATGGTCGGCACGGGAAATGACCTGCGTGGCGATGCCGCGGGACTTGGCGATGCCGAGCCCAGCGGCATCCGCCTTGTCGGCAATGACGCCGACGATCTCGGCCGGGAAGGCCGGGTCGCTCGCCGCCGCGATCAGCGCCGTCATGTTGGAGCCACGTCCCGATATCAGAACGACGGTGCGTTTCCTCTGCATGCTCATAGGCCGATCGAGCCCCGATAGATCACTCCGGCGTCGCGGCGCGGCACGATGCGGCCTATTGGCGTCACCGTCTCGCCGGCTTCCTGCAGCACGGCGGCGACCTGCGCCGCCTGGCCGGACGCCACCGCCAGGATCATGCCGATGCCGCAATTGAAGGTACGCATCATCTCCTCCGGCGCCACGCCGCCGGTCTTGGCCAGCCAGGAGAACACTGCCGGCACCTCGATGGCGTCGAGGTCGAGTTCGGCGGAAAAGTCCTTCGGCAGCACGCGCGGAATGTTTTCGGGGAAGCCGCCGCCGGTAATGTGCGCCAGCGCCTTTATGCCATGCGTGTTGCGGATCGCCTTCAGGATCGACTTGACGTAGATGCGCGTCGGTTCGAGCAGCGCCTCGGCCAGCGTGGCCTCGTCGTTGAACGGAGCCGGATCGCCCCAGGCAAGGCCGCTGGCGGCGACGATGCGGCGAACCAGGGAAAAGCCGTTGGAGTGGAGGCCGGAGGAGGCGAGGCCCAAAAGCACGTCGCCTTCGACAATATCGTCGGTCGGCAAAAGCTGGCCGCGTTCGGCCGCACCCACGGCAAAGCCGGCAAGGTCGTAATCCTTGCCATGATACATGCCGGGCATTTCCGCCGTCTCGCCGCCGATCAGCGCGCAGCCGGCCTGCCGGCATCCTTGGGTGATGCCGCCGACGATCGCGGCGCCCTGGTCGGGATCGAGCTTGCCGGTGGCGAAATAATCGAGGAAGAACAGCGGCTCCGCGCCCTGCACGACGATGTCGTTGACGCACATGGCGACGAGATCGATACCGATCGTGTCGTGCTTGCCGGCCTCGATGGCGATCTTGAGCTTGGTGCCTACGCCGTCATTGGCGGCCACCAGAACCGGATCGGTGAAGCCGGCAGCCTTGAGGTCGAACAGGCCGCCGAAACCGCCGATTTCGCCATCCGCGCCCGGCCGGCGCGTGGCGCGCACCAGCGGCTTGATCTTCTCGACCATCAGATTGCCGGCATCGATGTCGACGCCGGCCTCGGCATAGGTGAGCCCGTTCCTGCGCTTGCCCGTTTTGTGCTGGCCCGTTTTGTGCTGGCCAGTTTCGCGCTTGCTCATCACAATTTTCCTGCTCGTTTGCGGGCTCTTCGCATGAACGGTTTCTGTCCGCAAGGATAACGGCGGAAGCGGGCGCCATTTGGCCCGACAAAAGCGTGGATAGCCGGGGCATCGCACGCGGCGTTTGCGGCTAGCCAACCTGCTTCCTCCTTGCCTCGGCTCTCCATCTCCCTCATCTATCTCAAGGCAAAAATACGGCGGGACAATGCGTTGACCATCCCCAACATGATCACCCTCCTGCGCCTTATCCTGGTGCCCGCCGTGGTGCTGGCGATGCTGCAGGCGCGCTGGGACTGGGCCTTTGCCGGGTTCGTCGTTGCCGGCGTCTCGGACGGCGTCGACGGCTTCATCGCCCGCCGTTTCAACCAACAGTCCAGGCTCGGCGCCTATCTCGATCCGATGGCCGACAAGCTGCTGCTGGTGTCGGCATTCGTCGTCATGGGCTTCGCAGGCGAACTGCCGCTGTGGCTTGTCGTCACCATGGTGTCGCGCGACGCGCTGATCGTTTGCGCCGTATTGCTGTCTACCGTCATGGCCCATCCGGTCGAGATGAAGCCGCTTCTGGTGTCGAAGGCCAATACCGCCATCCAGATCGTACTGGCGGCGACTGTGCTGGGAGAGCTCGCCTTTGCCACGCACCTCGACCCTCTGCGGCCTGCCCTCATATTGCTGTCCGGGGTCTTGACCGTGGCTTCGGCCACGGCCTATCTCGTGGCTTGGCTGAGGCATATGAGCGGCTATGGCGAAAGCTCCACTCCGGACATCTGAGAAAGAAGCGGCAGTGATCGAAGCTGCGGCTGCCGATCTTGCCGCGTCCTACGCGTTCCGCCGGCAAATCTTCTTCTGGCTCGCCGGCGCGGCGATCGTGGCGCTTTTCCTCTATGTTTTCAGCGCTATCCTGTTGCCTTTCGTCGCCGGTATGGTGCTTGCCTATTTCCTCGATCCCGTCGCCGACCGGCTGCAGCGGCTCGGCCTGTCGCGCTTCATGGCGACGGTGGTCATCCTCATCACCTTCCTCATCGTACTGGTGCTGGCCTTTGTCATCCTCATTCCGGTTCTGGCCACCCAGATGGCCGATTTCGCCGGCAAACTGCCGGAGTATCTGACCCGGCTGCAGAGCCTGATCACATCCTTTGATCCGAAATGGCTCGAACAGAAATTCGGCGTCAACGCCAATGGTTTGCGCGACGGGCTGAACTCCTTGCTGACCTCGGGCTTCGGCCTGCTGACCACGGTCTTCACCTCGATCTGGAGCTCCGGCGTGGCGCTGGTCTCGGTGATCAGCCTGTTCGTGGTGACGCCGGTCGTTGCCTTCTACATGCTGCTCGACTGGGACCGCATGGTGGCGGTCATCGATAGCTGGGTGCCGCGCGACAATGTCGCGACCGTGCGCGCCATCGCGCGCGACGTCAACACCGCGACCGCCGGCTTCGTGCGCGGGCAGGGCACGCTCTGTCTTGTCCTGGGCGCCATGTATGCCACCGGCCTGACGCTGACCGGATTGAATTTCGGCATTCTCATCGGCCTGTTCGCCGGACTGATCTCTTTCATCCCCTATGTCGGCTCTCTGACCGGACTGGTGCTGGCCGTTGGCGTCGCTTTCGTGCAGTTCTGGCCGGATTGGACCATGATCGTCGCGGTGGCGGTGGTCTTCTTCATCGGCCAGTTCATCGAAGGCAACATTTTGCAGCCCAGGCTGGTCGGCAAAAGTGTCGGCCTGCACCCGGTGTGGCTGATGTTCGCGCTGTTTGCCTTCGGTGCGCTGTTCGGCTTCGTGGGCCTGCTGATTGCCGTGCCGGCATCCGCCGCCGTCGCCGTGCTGGTGCGCTTTGCCATAGCCCGCTATCTCGAATCGCCGCTCTACAAGGGCCATTCGACACAGCCCTTGCCGCCGCTGCCGGCAGATCGCGGCGGGGGTCACCGCACGCAGTCGCGTGGCTGAAGTGACCGCCCAGCGAACCGATCCGCCTCGCCAACTGCCGCTCGATCTCGGCCATGGTACCGGCTATTCGCGGGACGAACTCGTCGTCTCCGGCACCAACCATCAGGCGGCGGCGTTGGTCGATCGTTGGCCGGACTGGCCCTCGCCGGTGGTGGTGCTGGCCGGTCCCGCCGGTTCCGGCAAGACGCATCTCTCCTCAATCTGGCGTGCGCATGCCAACGCGCTGGCCGTGGATGCCAGGCGCATTGGTGACAGCATCGCCAATCTCGGCGCTCGCCCTGCGCTGATCGACGATGTCGATGCGGGGCCAATCGACGAACAAGGCCTGTTCCATCTGATCAATGCGGTGCGCGGCGCCGGCTCGACGCTGTTGTTGACGGCGCGCCGCTTTCCCCTGGCCTGGGGTGTTTCGCTGCCGGATCTTGCCTCACGGCTGAAGGCGGCGGCGACGGTCGAGATCCATGAGCCTGACGATCTCCTGCTCGCCGGCGTCATCACCAAGCTCTTCGCCGACCGCCAGGTCGAGGTCGAACCGCATGTGGTGCAGTATCTGGTGCGGCGCATCGAACGCTCGCTGGCGACAGCAATGCGCGTGGTGGAGCGGCTCGACCGCACCGCGCTCGAGCGCAAGATGCCGATCACCAGGGCGTTGGCGGCCGAAACAGTCAGTGCCATGGATGAGGGGCAGGGCGAGTTCGAGATCTGAGCAGTTCCAGGAAAGGGCGTGAAACGGTTTTCTGTCCGGAATTGCGTCAAAACAAGAGTTAGGCCGGCCTCGATATTCATCCGGCCTGCAAATGGCGGTTCGTTGTCCCCAACTGCCGTCCCATTTCGGGAAACGGCAGCTGGCACCCGTCTTGCAACGCAAGCTTGCCGGCTGATCCCGGTCCTGATTGCGCTCCAAATCAGGTTGCGGGCTCGCCGGGCACGAGGCGGTTGGGGTTCTCGCCCGGCGAGCTTGCCTTCAAATGCATTGGGCGATTGCCGATGCTCAGTCGGCGGAACGTGCTCAACCACGGCGGTAGCCGGCGAGTTGGGCGTCGTCGACGTCAGGCAAATTGATCACGATGTTCTCAGGGGTTCGGCAGGCCAGCCACCACAGTTCTTCCGTCGTGCTCATATTGGCCTCGAGATGCGGCAGGAACGGCGGCACGAACATGAAATCGCCCGCCGATAACTCGACGAACTCCTGATAGCCCTCGCCGAAATAGATACGGGCATTGCCCGACAGCAGGTATGCGCCGGTTTCAGCTTCGCCATGGTGGTGTGGCAGCGAACGAAAGCCGGGCGCGTTGCTCGCCTTGCCAAACCACAGTCTTGTCGCCGAGGTGTGTTGCGGCCCGACACCGGTGACCAGCGCCATGCCCCCGGACTGGCTGGTCTTGTTGCTCTCCTGGCCTTTCCTGGTGATCACCGGCCTGTCGTTTGGTGCCATTTCGAAGCGCCCCCGTTGCCGCCTTTGGACTTTCGCCAGAAAACAGACTTGCACCAGAAAACTGTCGCGGCAAGGCCCACGACCGGAAGCGGCGCGAGGTGGCCATAGGGTCACGCCAATGGCGGTCGATACTGTGTTTTCGAGAGGGATGGTCGGAGTGGAGAGATTCGAACTCCCGACCCTCTGGTCCCAAACCAGATGCGCTACCAGCCTGCGCTACACTCCGAACGGTCTGTTGCCTATTCATTTCGGTGCTGCATGGCAAGTGCAAAAACCTTGCCGCGGTCCTCATTGCGCAGTAATGACGGGCGAAAAGGTGGCGATGCTGCCTTGCACAGTAACGAGGTGGCCATGTCCGCGCGCATTTTCAGCCCAGCCAAAACCGCGATGCAGTCCGGCAAGGCCAAGACCGGCCACTGGGTGCTGGAATTCGACCCCGAGATGCGCAAGAAGATCGATCCTCTGATGGGCTATACCACGTCGGGGGACATGAAAAGCCAGATCAGGCTCACCTTCGACACGCGGGAAGAGGCGGTGGCCTACGCCGAAAAGGAAGGGCTTGCCTTCCGCGTCGAGGAGCCGAAAGAGCCCAAGCGCCGCCAGATTTCCTATGCGGAGAATTTCCGCTATGACCGCAGGACGCCCTGGACGCATTGATCGCAGGCCCAAATGGGCGCCAGAGCGAACACTACCGGCCCCAAGCCGGCCAGCGGTCCCGTAGCTCAGCTGGATAGAGCACCGGCCTTCTAAGCCGATGGTCGCAGGTTCGAATCCTGCCGGGATCGCCAATAATTTCAACGGCTTATGCCGTATGATCTTGCCGAAGCCGCCGAATCTAATCGCTGCCAAGGCTGCGCTGTGTAACGGAAGCTGGGCGGGAGTTTCAGGCCCGTCCGCGCGGCGACCGTAGAATTATTTCGTGATCTGCCAAGGCTGGAACCTTAGCGCGCACTGCGCGTTCGGGGCCTTGTATTCGCGGAGCCTCATAAAAGGCAATATGCGGGCTGGCGAATGGGCGAGGCAAAGCAAGCACGGGTTGGGGGAGGAGAAGCCAAGCCATGTCGAAACGTGAAATTGGAACGTCCCCTGCCTTGGGGCGGCGTATCGCCGAACTCAAGGCCAGAATGCGGGATGCCGAAATTTCCGATTATGAGATGAAGACCTTTCATAAGGTCGCCGCCATCATGGGTGCAGGCGACGGCTCCCTACAACTGGATGCCGACGACCTGATCGCGGCATCCTTCGTTGTCGAGGCGGGCGAATCGATGCCCAACCGCTGACGTTCAGGATTTCCCTGCATCCGCATCGGATTCGGTGAATGAGCTTTGCTTTCATCGCCGGAGCACGGTTGTCCATTGGCGAGCGTGCCCGGCTCCGGGGCATCTGATCTCGAATTAAAAGGAAAGTCTTATCATTTTGTTTGCGTTGGCACGTCATGGTTGAGACGGCTAACGGAGTGGAACAGGATGAGGCTCGACCTGTCGCCGACCAGCTGGGGCAGGGTGATCGCTGTGACGGCCGCCGGCACGGCATTCTTCATTGCCGTGGCGTTTTTCGTCGATTCGTTCAATTTTCCCTATCTATCGTCCGAAGCTGTTCGGCGCGCGGAAATGACCGACCTGCTGCTTCCTCTGATCCTGGGCGGTTCGTTTCTGTTTTTTCTTATGTGGAAGATCCGCCAACTGGCCATAGCCCAGCGCGATCTCAGCATCATTGCCGCGACCGACAGTCTGACGGCGGTTCTGAACCGCGGCGCCTTCTCGATGCTGGTCGAAGCCTATCTCGAGCAGACCCGCAAGCAAGAGCAGACCCGCTCCGGCGCGTTGCTGATCATCGATGCCGACCACTTCAAGGCGATCAACGACCGCCTCGGTCATGACTGTGGCGACCAGGCCCTCAAGCTGATCGCGCAGGCGATCAAGGAACAGTTGCGCGGCAGCGACATCGTCGGCCGCATTGGCGGCGAGGAATTCGGCGTGTTTCTTCCCGGTGTCGATCCCTCCCAATCCTGGCTGGTTGCCGAAAGCATCTGCCGGCGGATTCGCGAGATGGACTTTTCGCCCGGCGGCCGCTCCTGTCCGCTTTCCGTCAGCATCGGCGGCACCAGCTTCAACGGGCCGACCACCTACGAGGCAATATTCTCCGCCGCCGACAGGCGCCTTTATGCGGCCAAATCGAATGGACGCGATCAGGTCAGCTTCGATCCGGCGGAAGCCTCGCTGATGCCTGCGCCCAGCCCCGCCACCGTGCATTGACCAGAGCCACCGGCGGTGCGGACGGACAGAGACCGCTTCCTTGACGCTTTCTTGTCTGTGTGCTTCCTCCGGTAAGTGATGTATGGGGCACCGCCGGGGACGTTCCAGCCCTTCTTGAGCTCCTCGACCGTCCGGCCGACGGTACGGTCAGGGCCTTTTCGGTGCCGGCGAATGAATGGCGAGACAGCCCGGCAAGGCCAGATAAGCACAGCGATCATGATCCATTTGTTCAACGGCTTTCAAAACCCGTTTGGCGGCAGCGAACGCGAAACCCTGGAGCTGTATCGGCTGTTAAGCGCCGACTCGGCGGTACGTCTTTGGGCAACCTCCTCGCGCGTGTCCGACGAGTTGATGCGGCAGTTTCCGATTCGCCGTGTCTCGCCGGCAACGCGCAACGTGCCTGATGGCGGCATCCATGTTTTCGTCGGCGCGCATTGGCGCAACAAGCTGTGGCCCCACCTGATCCGGCGACCACGCCGGCTGATCTATGTCTTCAACACCTTTCATCCGAAGATCATAGCGCTGACGACACGCATGCCGCGCCTGCTGGGCTGGCCGGAGGCTGAATTGGTGCTGATCTCCGACTTTCAAAAGCGCATGCTGCATGTCGAAGGCGTCGTGCATCCGTCGCCGATCGATATCGACCGTTTCTCACCACGAGTGGCAAGGCTGGATGGTCCGTTCACTGTGGGGCGGCTGAGCCGGGATACGGCGGACAAGCATCATGGCGACGATGTGGCGCTCTACGAGGCCTTGCTGGCCGATGGCGCCGCGGTAAGGATTCAGGGCGGGATGCCGCTCAGGGACAAGCTCACGCCGCACCCCCAACTCGAACTCCTGCCTCAGGGCCAATTGGCCGCCGAACAGTTTCTACCGACGCTCGACGTGTTCTATTATCGCACCGGTTCGCATGTCGAGACATTCGGCCGCGTGGTGTTCGAGGCGATGGCCTGCGGTTTGCCCGTGGTCTGCCATTCGCATGGCGGCTACGCCGACCATATCAGGCACGGCGAAAACGGTTACCTGTTCGAAACGACGCAACAGGCGGCAGCGATTCTGGCCGAACTCAAAGCCGACCCGGCGCTGCGGGCGAAAGTGGGCCGCAAGGCGCGGCAGACCGTCGAGCAGCTGTTTTCGCCGCAGGCATTGCGGCAGCGGCTGGACTTTTATCGCAGTTAGCGATGCCACGCGGTCTGGCCTTCCAGACACTCTCAGCCAACAATCCAACCAGCCCGTTTGGCATCGATCCCCACATCGCGCTAAGGCTTTTCGTCGGGTGAATCGCGGGGCGTCCGGCATCGGTGCGCAAACAGATCGAGCAGGGCTTCTACCGATGACACTAATGGGCGCCGCGGCACTGCTGATCCTGGTCCTCACCTATGCCGGCGTCGCCATCGGCCGCATACCAGGTCTGCGCCTTGATCGGGCGGGCATTGCGCTGCTTGGCGGCGCGGCGATGATCGCCATCGGCGCGGTCAGCATGGAGGACGCCTACCGCGCCATCAATTTCGACACCATCACGCTTCTCCTCGGCATGATGATCGTGGTGGCGCATCTGAAGGTGTCGGGCGCCTTCCGCGGCCTTGGCGCCATCGCCATCGAGCATGCGCATGCGCCCTTCATGCTCCTGGTGATGGTGACGCTGCTGACCGGCGTGCTCTCGGCCTTCCTGGTCAACGACGCCATCTGTCTGGTCATGGCGCCGATCGTCGTCCACGTCACCCGGGTCATCAACCGCAACCCGGTTCCCTATCTGATCGCCACCGCCACGGCATCGAACTGCGGCAGTGTCGCCACCATTACCGGTAATCCGCAGAACATGGTCATCGGGGCGCTGTCGGGCATTTCCTATCCGGCCTTTTCGGCGGCGCTGGCGCCGGTCGCCTTGTTCGGCCTTGTCGCGGTCATTGTCATCGTGCGCATCGTCTACCGGGCCGAATTCACCCGCACCGCCCAATTGACGCCCCATGTCTCGCGCGGCCGCATGCATCGCGGGCAAGTGCTGAAGGCCGTGATTGTCTGCATCGGGTTGGCCATTGCCTTCTTCGCCGGCGTTCCCGTTGCCAAGGCAGCCTTGATCGGCGGCGCCATTCTCCTACTCACACGCGCCATCAAGCCGGAACGCATCTATCGCGAGATCGATGGGCCGCTGCTGTTCATGTTCGCCGGCCTGTTCGTGGTGGTTGCCGGCGCCGAAAGGACGCTGCTGACGCCCGATATCATCGCCTCGGCCAGGAATCTCGGCCTGGACGACGTCTGGCGGCTATCCGGCTTCACAGCGGTACTCTCGAATATCATGAGTAATGTTCCGGCAGTGCTGGCACTGCGGCCGTTCATACCCGGCCTGGAGAACCCGGAGCGTGCCTGGCTGGTGGTCGCCATGAGCTCGACGCTGGCCGGCAATTTCACCCTGCTCGGCTCGGTCGCCAATCTGATCGTCGCCGAGCAGGCCAAGGCGGCGGGCACGCCGCTTTCCTTCGGCGCTTTCTTCAAGGTCGGCCTGCCGTTGACACTGACAACGCTCGTCGTCGGCACGGCGTGGCTGGCGCTCGGACTCTAGACCCGGCTGCCTGGAATCCACGCCCTGACCAGCAGTGCCGCAGCCCGCCCGGCGGCTTCGATGGAGTCGGGATTGCGATGGATCAGCATGATCGAAAAGCTACCGTCGATCAGCAGCACGATTCCCGACGCACCCGCATGACCGGACCAAGGATCTGCACCAAGAACCCGACGCCAGGATCGAGCGGCGCAGGCCGAGCCATGATGACTCATGGACGCATGCCGCCCGGCGCGACGAGGCCAGGCGTGCTTCGCTGTAAATCGAGCGCCCGCGGGTCAGGGCGACACGCCGACATGGCCTTTCATCTTGGGTTGGAGGCGGCAGAAACATCGACCGCTCCCGCCGTGGCGGCATCGCTATTTTTACGCCGCCGCCAATCCCTTGTCCGCAGTCTGCATGCGCGCGGCCGCCGCCAGAAGGTCGGTCTGGGTGATGAGGCCGAGAATCCGCCGCTCGCCGTCGACGATGACCACGGCGTGACTGCGCCCGTCGGTCAGCACCGGCAGCAGGCTCATCGCCGGCGCCTCGGGCGAGGCGGTGCCGGCTTTCTGCATAACACTCTTCACGGTGTCGGTGGCTCTTGTCAGTTCGCGCAGGCCGACGGCACCCAACAGCCTTGCTTCGGCGTCGACCACCGGCAAGGTGCGGATATTGTGATCGAGCAGTTGCTGGCGCGCCTCGTCGATCGTGGCCTGCTCGGGCACTGAAACGACGTCGCGGGACATAATGTCCTTGCACAGCAGCGTCCGGTGCGAGCGCACCATGGCCTGCAACTCGACTTGTCTCAGCAGCCGTTCGAGGTCGTCGCGGTCGATGTCGAACGTCTCGTCGAGGGTGGTCAGCGCCGCGTCGATATCCTCGGGCCGGAAGCCGACGCGCTGCTGCGCCGGCGGATCGGCGGTGCCGTGGCTGTTGGCGGCGGGGGCGGCGACATGCGGATAGTTGCGCCGCGCGAGTTTGTGGAAGAGGAAACCGAGCGTGACCAGGATGGTCGAATTCAAGGCCACCGGCACGAAAGGAAACAGGAAGCCCGCGCTGATGACGGCCGGCCCACCGAGCACTCCCGTCAGCGCCGCCGCGCCGCCCGGCGGATGCAGGCAGCGCGTGAACGACATCGCCGCGATGGCGAGCGCTACAGCCAGGCCCGACGCAATGACCGGATCATGGACGAAATGCGCCACGGTAACCCCCACCAGCGCCGATATCGAATTGCCGCCGATGATCGACCAGGGCTGCGCCAGCGGGCTCGCCGGCACGGCGAAGAGAAGCACGGCGGATGCGCCCATCGGCGCCACCAGCAGGGCCACATGCGGGCCGCCACCCATGGCCAGCCCGCTGATCACGCCGGTCAGCGCGATGCCGATCGTGGCGCCGATACACGCCAGGATGCGTTCACGCAGCGTCGCGCCGGCGAGGATGGGGACAAAAAGACGAAAGGCCATGGGCAAGCTTGTGACGAGTGGGTTGAACGCGGATGCCGGTGCACCACGCAATGCAGCCGAACCCGCGGATTTGAAAGTCAAACAAATCCGGAAAGTCACGACCCGGGAGAATAATATTGCGCGCGGCATCCCCGCTCGAATGCTGCGAGCGGTTCGCGGTTTGTCATCAGCGTCAAGATGTTGCGGTCGTTCTTGCCGTTCCGTCCGGCAGTCGGCCTCGTATGCGACGGTCAGGCGGCGGCTGCGGCCAGGCCGCGCATGATGTCGGTTTTCAGGTCGTCGACATCCTCAAGGCCGATCTGCAGGCGGATCAACGGACCTTCATAAGGGGCCGTTGCAACAACGCGGTCGCTGAGCCAGACCGGCACCGCAAGGCTCTCATACCCACCCCAGGAATAGCCGAGCCCGAAGATCTGCAACGCGTCGAGGAACGCGTGCTGTTCTTTCTGGCCGCCTCCGGCAAGCACGATCGAAAAGATGCCGCTCGAACCGGTGAAGTCGCGCTTCCATAGGCCATGGTCCGGGTGGCTGGGAAGGGCGGGGTGAAGCACGCGCGCCACGCCCTTCTGGCCTTCGAGCCACGACGCGATGGCGAGTGCGCTGCGCTGGTGATGCTCCAGGCGCACGCCCATGGTCCGCAGGCCGCGCAGCACCTGGTAGACATCGTCGGGGCCCGCGCAGCAACCAAGCGTGCAAAAGCTCTCATAAAGTTGCTCCCAGCAGCTCTCAGTGGCCGAGACCGTGCCAAGCAGCACGTCGGAATGGCCGGCCGGATATTTGGTTGCCGCATGGATGGAGATGTCGACGCCATGGTCGAGCGGCCGGAAATAGAGCGGTGTCGCCCAGGTATTGTCCATCATCACGATAGCGCCGGCGGCACGCGCCGCCTTGGCGATCGCCGGGATGTCCTGCACCTCGAACGTGTTGGAAGCCGGCGATTCCGTGAACACGACCCTGGTGTTGGGCTTGATCAAGGCGGTGATGCCTGAACCGATATGGGGATCATAATACTCCACCTCGACGCCGAGGCGCTTCAGCATCGTGTCGGCGAAATTGCGGGTCGGATGGTAGACGGAATCGACGATCAGGAGATGATCGCCAGCCGATAGGAAGGCGAGTAGCGGAACGGTCACCGCTGCCAGGCCAGACGGCACCACGATGGTGCCGGCGGATCCCTCCAGCGCGTCGACGGCGTGGGCAAGGGCATCCGTCGTCGGCGTGCCGCGCGTGCCGTAAGTGTATTTCTGGCTGCGTCCCACCATTGCTTCGGCATTGCGGAACAGCACGGTGGAGGCATGCACAACCGGCGGATTGACGAAGCCGAAATAGTCATGCGGGTTGTTGCCCGAATGGGCAAGCCGCGTGTTGATGCCCACCTTGCCGTAACCCTGCTCGCTGCCGTCTTTCGCCATTCTTCTTCGCCTTGTTTGATAGGGCGCTAGCCATAGTGCGGCGTCACGGGCCGTGCAACAGCCCAGCACCCGCCAGGAATGGACTTCGAATGTGCCAATTCTCCAGCGGACTGGCATCGCGGCCAGACGCCGACCTGGCCGGCCAGCCGCGTGGTGCTGATGGCTCTGCTGTTCGTCATCGGCGTCATGAATATGCTGTGGATCGCCGGTGCCGCCATCCTCGTCTCCCCCGGGGAAAGACAGCCGCGACCCTGTTGATCTCGCCCATTTCCGGCGCGTTGATGGCGGCGGCCGGGACGAGGCTCCTGTCTCGCGCATTCTAAGGGCGCAGCCCTGGCGACAGTCTTCGGAAGGGCCAATTCATTGCGCGTCCAGATCAGTAGCGCCAAAGCTATTGCCAAGATGGATTTCGCTACCGCGGCCCCGCATTGTGTTGAATGCGCTTTGCCGACTTTATTTGCTCTCTGATCAAATTGCGGGTGCGTTTGTCTGCAATTCAGGCAAACAGGGCAATCGATTTTCAAACACGTTCGGATTCGGTCATTTCCCTTGACCTCACGGGAATTATCGCCTTCGATGCCGTCCGTGAATGGGAGGCAGCGCGTCGGTTGCGATGCGGGGTTCCGGGAATGGGCCGGGATGGGAGCTGCGTTCACACGGGAAAAAAGATCAGGGTTTGCCTGAAAAACAGAGAAAAGGGTCTGTGGGTCATGAAACATATTGCTTTCGGCATTCTTGGCGCCGCCACGCTGGGGTTTATGGCGTCGGCCGCATCGGCTAGCACGCTCGACACCGTCAAGGCGAAGGGCTTCATCCAGTGTGGCGTCTCGACCGGTTTGGCCGGCTTCTCGGCGCCGGACGACAAGGGTGACTGGCAAGGCATCGACGCGGATTTCTGCCGCGCCGTTGCAGCCGCTGTCTTCGGTGACGGCACCAAGGTCAAGTTCACGCCGCTCAGCGCCAAGGAGCGCTTCACCGCCCTGCAGTCCGGCGAGGTCGACGTCCTGTCGCGCAACACCACCTGGACCATCAACCGCGACACAGCACTTGGCCTGAATTTCGTCGGCACCACCTATTATGACGGCCAGGGTTTCATGATCAACGCCAAGAAACTGCCGGGCGTCAATTCGGCGCTCCAGCTTTCGGGCGCCGCCGTCTGCGTGCAGAGCGGTACCACCACCGAGCTCAATCTCGCCGACTACTTCAAGGCGAACAAGATGGAGTACAATCCGGTCGTCTTCGAGAAGCTCGAAGAGGTCAATGCCGCCTATGATGCCGGCCGCTGCGATGTCTACACCACCGACCAGTCGGGCCTCTACGGCATCCGCCTGACGCTGGGCTCGCCGGCCGATCACGTCGTGCTGCCCGAGATCATCTCCAAGGAGCCCCTCGGACCGGCGGTGCGCCAGGGCGACGACCAGTGGTACCACATCGTCAAGTGGACCTATTTCGCGCTGCTCGATGCCGAGGAACTCGGCATCACCAAGGCCAATGTCGATGAGATGAAGAACTCCGCGAGCCCCGAGATCAAGCGCGTGCTCGGCCAGGAAGCCGACACCAAGATCGGCACCGATCTCGGTGTCTCCAATGACTGGGTCGTCAACATCGTCAAGGCTGTCGGCAATTACGGCGAAATGTTCGACAAGAATGTCGGCTCGGGCAGCCCGCTCAAGATCGCCCGCGGCATCAATGCGCTGTGGACCAAGGGCGGCCTGCAATACGCTCCGCCGATCCGCTGATTGAAATGTGATCCGGGAGGCATATCATCTGCCTCCCGGTTTCTCTTTCCAGGGGACGGTCGAATGGCATCGCAGGAAGTTCTTCGCGAGGAGTCCAATCGGGCTTCCTTCGTCAATGATCCGAAAGTCCGTAGTCTCTTCTTCCAGACGCTTGTCGTCATCGTTCTGTTCGGCTCTGTGTGGTGGATCGTGCAGAATGTCATCGACAATCTGCAGCGCCTTCACATCGCCTCCGGTTTCGGCTTCCTCAAAGGGCGTGCCGGGTTCGATATCTCGGACACGCCGATCGCCTACACGTCTGACGATACTTATGGCCGCGCCATCGTCGTCGGCCTGATCAACACGATCATCGTCGCCGTCGCCGGCGTCATCACCGCCACCATCATCGGCTTCGTCATCGGTATCGGCCGCCTGTCGCAGAACTGGCTGATCCAGAAGATCTGCACGGTCTATGTTGAGGTCTTCCGCAACATCCCGCCGCTGCTGGTCATCTTCTTCTGGTATTCCGGCGTGCTTGCCGTGCTGCCGGCGCCACGTGACAGTATCCATCTGCCGTTTGGTTCCTTCCTCAACCAGCGCGGCTTCTATTTTCCGCGCACCATCTGGGGCGAAGGTTCCTGGCTGATCCTGGTGGCGTTCGTCGTGGCTGTTGCCATGGCATGGTTCGTCGCCCGCAGGGCGCGCCAGCGCCAGATGGCGACGGGCCAGCAATTCCCGGTGTTCTGGACATCCGTCGCGCTGATCGTTGGCTTGCCGCTGCTCGCTTTCCTGCTCAGCGGAATGCCGCTCACCTTTGATCTGCCGAAACAGTCGACCTTCAACCTGACCGGCGGCTTCCAGGTCAAGCCGGAGTTCCTGTCGCTCTATCTGGCTCTGTCCTGCTACACGGCGGCCTTTATCGCCGAGATCGTGCGTGCCGGCATCAGGGGGGTCAGCAAAGGTCAGACCGAGGCGGCCGGCGCCCTGGGCTTACGCTCGGGGCCGATTTTGCGGCTGGTCGTGGTGCCGCAGGCCATGCGCATCGTGATCCCGCCGCTGACCAGCCAGTATCTCAACCTGACCAAGAACTCGTCGCTGGCGATCGCCATCGGCTATCCGGACCTGACGGCGACCGCCGGCACCGTGCTCAACCAGACCGGACAGGCGGTCGAAGGCGTGCTGATCATGATGGTCGCCTACCTCATACTCAGCCTTGTGACCTCGGCCGTCATGAACGTCGTCAACGCCAAGATGGCGCTGGTGGAAAGGTAGAGCCATGCAGGAACACGACATGTCCTGGGTGCGTACCGAAATGGCGCTGGCGCAGCCTGCGCCAGCAAGCGTGCGCGGCCCGACGGCCTGGGTACGCAAGAACCTGGTCGGTTCGGTCGGTGACACGATCCTGACCATAATCGGCATCGCGCTGGTCGTCATGATCCTGCCGCAGATCATCAACTGGGCGTTCATCAATGCCCAGTGGACAGGGCCGAATCGCACCGTCTGCGCCACCGTTGCGCAAGGCGGCATTCAGCCGGACGGCTGGAGCGGCGCGTGCTGGGCCTTCGTCAATGCCAAGTTCGGCCAGTTCATGTTCGGCACCTATCCGATCGAGGAGCGCTGGCGCCCGATTCTGGTCGCCATTCTATTCGTGGAGCTGCTGGTGCCGATGCTGATCCCGCGCGTGCCGCGCAAGGGGCTGAACGCGATCCTGCTCTTCCTGGTGTTGCCGATCGTTTCGTTCGTTCTGCTGATCGGCGGCATGTTCGGCCTGCCGAATGTCGAGACCTCGCGGTGGGGTGGCCTGCTGGTAACGCTCAGCCTGTCTTTCGTCGGCATTGCCGTGTCGCTACCGCTGGGCACCGTGCTGGCGCTCGGCCGGCGTTCGAAGATGCCGATCGTCAAGACGCTTTGTGTGGTCTTCATCGAGACGGTGCGCGGCATCCCGCTGATCACCGTTCTGTTCTTCGTCAGCGTCATGCTGCCGCTGTTCCTGCCGGCCGGGGTCACCTTCGACAAGTTCCTCAGGGCATTGATCGGCGTGTCGCTGTTTGCTGCGGCCTATATGGCCGAAGTCGTGCGCGGCGGCCTGCAGGCGATCCCGAAGGGCCAGTATGAAGGCGCCGATTCGCTTGGCCTCGGCTACTGGCAGAAGATGGGGCTGATCGTGCTGCCGCAGGCACTGAGGCTGGTCATCCCCGGCATCGTCAACACCTTCATCGGCATGTTCAAGGACACCAGCCTGGTTCTCATCATCTCGATGTTCGACCTGCTCGGCGTCGTCAAACAGAATTTCTCGGATGCCAATTGGGCGACGCCACAGACCGCGAAATCCGGTCTGGTCTTCGCCGCCTTCGTGTTCTGGCTGTTCTGCTTCGGCATGTCGCGCTATTCGATGTATACCGAACGCCGACTCGACACCGGCTACAAACGCTAAACAAAAGAATAAGGGGATCCTGTCATGGCCACCGAAAACGCCGTCAGCGCGGAAGAGCTCAAAGTCAACGCCGCCAAGATGCACATCTCGACCACCGATGTCGCCATCGACATCATCGCCATGCACAAATGGTACGGCGAGTTCCACGTGCTGAAGGACATCAACCTCAAGGTGATGCGCGGCGAGCGCATCGTCATCTGCGGCCCGTCCGGCTCCGGCAAGTCGACGATGATCCGCTGCATCAACCGGCTGGAGGAGCACCAGAAGGGCAAGATCATCGTCGACGGCAAGGAACTGACCAACGATCTGAAGAAGATCGACGAGGTGCGCCGCGAGGTCGGCATGGTGTTCCAGCACTTCAATCTGTTCCCGCACCTGACCATCCTGGAGAACTGCACGTTGGCACCGATCTGGGTGCGCAAGACGCCGAAGAAGCAGGCTGAGGAAATCGCCATGCATTTCCTCAAGCGCGTCAAGATCCCGGAGCAGGCCAACAAGTATCCGGGCCAGCTCTCCGGCGGCCAGCAGCAGCGCGTGGCGATCGCCCGTTCGCTGTGCATGAACCCGCGCATCATGCTGTTCGACGAGCCGACCTCGGCGCTCGACCCGGAAATGATCAAGGAAGTGCTGGAGACCATGGTCGGCCTTGCCGAGGAAGGCATGACCATGCTGTGCGTCACGCACGAAATGGGTTTTGCCCGCAAGGTCGCCAACCGGGTGATCTTCATGGATCAGGGCCAGATCGTCGAGCAGAACACACCGGCCGAATTCTTCGACCATCCGCGCCACGAGCGTACGAAACTGTTCCTGTCGCAGATATTGCACTGAGCGCTCCGGCGCCGGTTCAAAAAAGCCCGGCGGCACCACGGTCGGGCTTTTTTGCATATGGCGATCGGCCATTGGTCGCTGCTGTCGAGGCGAGGGAGCCCCCAAACCGCACGCCGATGAAAAAGCTCCTGCGTTTACTGGCCGCGTTGGCAACCATGTTCATGCTTGCCGCCGCTCTCGGCACGCTGGTGCCACGCCCGCTCTGGCCGGCGGCTGCCGCGGGCGAGGGCACGCGGCGCATATTGGTGCTGAAGAACCCGATCCACACCGACATCGCCATCCCGGTGGACGACGCGGTTCGCAGGCGTTTTCATTTCCTGACCGAGGCCGGCCTTCCGGCCGACGCACCCGAGGTGCGCTACATCGTCTTCGGCTGGGGTGGTCGCGCCTTCTATCTTGAAACGCCAACATGGTCGCAACTAAAGGCGGTGCCGGTGGTCAAGGCGCTGACGCTCGATGCCTCTGTGATGCATGTCGATGTCGCCGGCGCGATCGCCGAGCCGCATCCTGACATCGCTGGCTTCGACATCGGCGAGGATCGGTTCACGGCGTTGCTCGATTATATCGCGGCGAGCTTCCAGCAGGGGCAGAACGGTCCGGTCGTGATCGAGAATGCGCGCTATTCCAGCTTCGACCGCTTCTACGAGGCGAATGGCCGTTTCAACGCGCTGATCGGTTGCAACACCTGGACGGCGGCGGCGCTGCGCACGGCCGGCCTGCGCACAGGCTGGTGGAATCCGCTGCCGGCTTCGCTTGGGCTGTCGCTGCGGCTTTACAATTAGCGCGGCCTCCGAGCGTCTCTACGTCGCATGACAGGCGGTTTAGCGCCGGACGATCCTTTGTTGCTGCCAGCCGTAAAGCCAGTCGAGATCGGCAGCAAGCTGGTCAGCCGAGCGCACCTTGAGGTAAAGGTTACGAGCCATCGCCACCGGCCCGGCGGCGTGCCAGGCGAGCCGATTGAGGCCGCCGCGTCGGGCGACGCTGGCGACGCGCCGCCGCCGCAAATCTTCCCAGATGACGAGAGCCCGTGAAGGGTCGGTTGGACAGGCGGCCAGCCAAGCGGCAAGCGTGGCGGCGTCCTCGATGGCCATTGCCGCGCCTTGTGCCGCGAACGGGGTCATCGCATGCGCGGCGTCACCGATCAGAGCGATGCCGGATGGCGTCGTCCAGGGCTGCTTTTGTTCGACCGTGTGGAGCGGCCAGGTCAGCCAAGGGCCAGCCATTTCCACCAGTCTTGCAAGGCCCGCGGCCGTGCCGCGCATGGCGCCGGCGAGGATGCCGGGATCGGCGTGCCCGGACCAGCCCTCGGCAATGCGCTCGCCTCTGGTGAAGGCGACAAAGTTGAAGGCGTCACCCTTGCTGACGGGGTAGGCGACCATGTGGAACCCCGGATGCAGGAAGGTCGTGACGCTGTCGGTAGCGCCGATCGCGGCAAATGCTTGTCCGGCGGCGCTGCCGGCGGCGACGGTGGTGCGCCAGGCCAGTTCGCCGAAAAAACGGCTTCTTGGCGATGCCGCTCCCCGGGCCCGATCGACAACCGCGCGCACCGACGACCATACGCCATCGGCCCCGACCAAAAGGAAGCCCCGGGACTGGACGATCTTGCCGTCCCTCTCGAGTGTGGCCGTCACACCATGGCCACCTGTGACAACATCGCTCAAGCGCGCGCCTGTGAGGAGCGCAATATTCGGGTTTTCGGCGACGCGTTCGGTCAGTGCGCTCTGCAGATCGGCCCGGTGAGCGACGAGATAAGGCGCCCCCCAACGTTTTTCGGCGGCTTGCCCCAGCGGCACGCGCGCCAGTTCGCGCAACGTCGCGGCGTCCTTCAGCACCACGGCTTCCGGACGCACCGCTGCCGCCAGCAGCCGGTCGAGCACGCCGAGCTGGCGTAGGATTCGTGTCGCGTTTGGAGAAAGCTGGATGCCGGCGCCCACCACGTCCAGCCGCTGCGCCTGTTCGAACAGCTGTACAGGGTAGCCGCGTTCGCCGAAAGCAAGAGCCGCGGTCAGCCCGGCGACGCCAGCTCCGGCTATCACGATCTGCCGGGGCTGTGCATCGGGCATGGTTTCAGCCGCTGGAAATCAGGCGGCCTGGTCGATGTAGAGACAGCCGGCCGGAACCGTTTCCGTCGCCTTCAGCTTCGGCGAATAGCGGTAGAGCGTCGAGCAATATGGGCAGACCTTCTCATTGTCGTCGCCCATATCGAGAAACACATGCGGGTGGTCGAAAGGCGGATTGGCGCCCGTGCACATGAATTCCTTGACCCCGATGTCGATCGCCGGGTAGCCCGCATCGTTCTGGAAATGGGGAATGGAACCGCCTGCCATCGTCGTCTCCTTAACGCAGTCTCGTCTGCATCTGGAACATAACAGGTCTCTTTGCAAGATCGATGAAATGAAACTGTCGCAAAAGCCTGTCAGAGGATAAGTTAAGCCGGTTAACCGGCTGAGCTGGTGGGAAGAGCAGGAATCATGAACGAACTGAAGCCGGTGCAGAGCGAATTCATCAATGTCGAGGCGGCGAGCCCGCAGGGCGGCAATCCGGACCGTTTCGTCAATCGGGAGTTTTCCTGGCTGCAGTTCAATCGCCGCGTTCTCGAAGAATCGCTGAACGAGCACCATCCGCTCCTCGAACGCGTGCGCTTCCTGTCGATCTCGGCCGCCAACCTCGACGAGTTCTTCATGGTGCGCGTCGCCGGCCTCGCCGGGCAGGTCCGCGAGGGCATCGTGCTGAAGAGCCCTGACGGCCGCACGCCCGAACAGCAGCTCGAACAGCTGCTGCGCGAGGTCGAGCGGCTGCAGGAAGATCAGCAGAAGAGCCTTTCGGCGCTGACGATACTGCTCAACAAGGAAGGCATCGAGAGCATCACCCGCGACGCCCTGACCAAGGACGAGAAGGTCTGGCTGGAAGAGCATTTCCAGGACCAGGTGTTTCCGGTGCTTACCCCACTGTCGATCGACCCGGCGCATCCGTTCCCGTTCATCCCCAATCTCGGCTTCTCGATGGCGCTGCAGCTTCGCCATCGCAAGAATGGCGAGGAGATGAGCGCGCTGCTGCGCCTGCCGGTGGCGCTGAAGCGCTTCATCCGCCTGCCGGACCGCAAGAACCACGTCCGCTTCATCCCGCTGGAGGAGGCGGTCGGCCTCTATATCGGCAAGCTGTTCCCGGGATATGAGGTCAAGGGCTCCGGCACCTTCCGCATCATCCGCGACAGCGATATCGAGGTCGAGGAGGAATCGGAAGATCTCGTGCGCCTGTTCGAGACGGCGCTGAAACGCCGCCGCCGAGGTTCGGTGATCCGCATCGAGTTCGACAGGCTGATGCCTGCGGAACTGCGAGACTTCGTCGCCGGCGAGCTTGGCGTCTCGTCGAGCCGTATAAGCGTGCTCACCGGCCCGCTGGCGCTCAGCCAGATCTCAGAAATCGTCTCCGTTCCCCGCGACGACCTGAAGTTCACGCCTTATAATCCACGCTTCCCCGAACGCATCCGCGAGCATGGCGGCGACTGTTTCGCCGCCATCCGCGAGAAGGACATCGTCGTCCACCACCCCTACGAATCCTTCGACGTGGTGGTGCAGTTCCTGCGCCAGGCGATGGCCGACCCCGAGGTGGTGGCGATCAAGCAGACGCTCTACCGCACCTCGAACGACAGCCCTATCGTGCGTGCGCTGGTCGACGCGGCCGAGGCCGGCAAATCGGTGACGGCGCTGGTCGAGCTCAAGGCCCGTTTCGACGAGGAAGCCAACATCCGCTGGGCCCGCGATCTCGAGCGCGCCGGCGTGCAGGTTGTGTTCGGTTTCCTCGAACTCAAGACCCACGCCAAGATGTCGCTGGTGGTGCGGCGCGAGGACGGCAAGCTGCGCAACTACGTGCATCTCGGCACCGGCAACTACCACCCGGTCACAGCGCGCATCTACACCGACCTGTCCTTTTTCACCACCGATGCGACGATCGCGCGCGATGTCGCCCAGCTGTTCAACTTCATCACCGGCTATGCCGAGCCGACCGCCGAGATGCGTATCGCGATCTCGCCGTTCACGCTCAGAAACCGCATTCTCCAGCACATATCCGACGAAGTCGCCCACGCGCTGGAAGGCAGGCCGGCGCGCATCTGGATGAAGATGAACTCGCTTGTCGACCCGATCATCATCGATGCGCTCTATGATGCCAGCCGTGCCGGGGTGGAAATCGACCTCGTCGTGCGCGGCATATGCTGCCTCAGGCCGCAGGTGCCGGGCCTGTCGGAGAACATAAGGGTCAAGTCGATCGTCGGCCGCTTCCTCGAACACAGCCGCATCTACTGCTTCGGCAATGGCCACGGCCTGCCGGCGGACGAGGCGATCGTCTACATCTCCTCCGCCGACCTCATGCCGCGCAATCTCGACCGCCGCGTCGAGACCATGGTGCCGATCACCAATCCAACTGTGCATGAACAGGTTCTCGGCCAGATCATGCTGGGCAACATCATGGACAATCAGCAAAGTTTCGACGTATTGGCTGATGGAACCTCCCGGCGTGTCGTGCTGGAGGAGGGCGAAGAACCGTTCAACGCGCAGGAATATTTCATGACCAATCCGAGCCTGTCGGGACGGGGTGACGCGCTGAAGTCGCATGCGCCCCAGCGGATCGCCCAGTTCAAGCGCCGCAAGAAGAACGCCGCAGCGTCCATCTGATGTTGTCCATTTCCCAGGGCCGGCTGCAGGATCGCCGACCGCTGTCCATCATCGACATCGGCTCGAATTCGATCCGCCTTGTCGTCTATGAGGGGCTGGCGCGCTCGCCGACCGTGCTGTTCAACGAAAAAATGCTGGCCGGCCTCGGCCGCGGCATCGTGTCGACGGGAAAGCTCGACCCCGAAGGGGTGACGCGCTCGATGGAAGAATTTCGCCGTTTCCGCGCGCTCTCCGACCAGGCCGGCGCCGAACAGATGTATGTGCTGGCCACCGCCGCCGCCCGCGAGGCAATCAACGGTCCCGATTTCATCCATCGCGCCGAAGATGTGCTCAAGACCGAGATCCGGGTGCTCTCCGGCCGCCAGGAAGCGCATTACTCCGCGCTCGGCGTCATCTCCGGATTCCACCCCGCCAACGGTATCGCCGGCGACCTTGGCGGCGGCAGCCTCGAGCTCATCGACATCGATGGCGAGGCGATCGGCGACGGCATCACGCTGCCGCTCGGCGGCTTGCGTCTGCAGGACATGGCGAAGAATTCGCTCGTTCAGGCGCAGAAAATCGCGCGCCAGGAATTGGCAAGGGCCAAGCTGCTGAAAAGCGGGCAGGGCAGGACCTTTTATGCCGTCGGCGGCACCTGGCGAAACCTCGCCCGGCTGCACATGGAGATGAACAACTACCCGCTCGGCGTCATGCACAATTACGAGATATCGGCCGACAGCGCGCAAAACTTCCTCAAGCAGGTGGCGAGAGGCGAGGTCGAAAAAGTGCGCGGTATCGAGGGTGTCTCCAAGAACCGCCGCTCGCTGCTGCCCTACGGCGCCCTGGTACTGCAGGAGATCATGGCCGCGATGCAGCCCTCCAGGATCATTGTTTCGGCGCAAGGTGTGCGTGAAGGCTTCCTCTATTCGTTGCTCGACGAGGCGGAACAGAAGACTGATCCGCTGATCTCGGCCGCGGAGGAGCTTGCCCTTTTGCGCTCGCGTTCGGTCCATCACGCGCATGACCTCGTCGAATGGACCGGCAAGGCCTTCAAGGCCTTCGGGATCGACGAAACGGAGGACGAGGCGCGCTATCGGCACGCCGCCTGTCTGCTTGCCGATATCGGCTGGCGCGCGCATCCCGAATATCGCGGTCGGCAGTCGCTCAACATCATTGCGCATGCCTCCTTCATTGGCGTCGACCATCCCGGCCGCGCCTATCTGGCGCTGACCAATGCCTATCGCCACGACGGTGTCTTCAACGAGGCGATTGCGCCCGAGATCAAGGCGCTGGCGCCACCGCGCCTGTTGGAGCGCGCCCGCGTACTGGCGGCGATGATGCGGGTCATTTATCTGTTGACGGCCGCAATGCCCGGCATCATGCCGCGGCTGAAATGGGAAAGCCGCCCAAACGGCGCGCTGGCGCTGGTGCTGCCGGCTTCGCTCTCCGACCTCTATGGCGAGCGCCCAGCCGGCCGGTTGGCGCAACTGGCTCGAATCACCGGACGCCGCCTGGTGCTTGCGGTCGAGGGCGGGCCGAGCGTGTCGGTGAAGTAGGCACGGCCTTACGGCAATTCAGGAAATGCGCAGCGGTTTTCCGTCCGAAATCGCGTAATGCCAAAGACTGAGAGCGGGCCTACGATTCCATCAGACACGGAACCGCTCTAAACTGAACCGCGTCCATCGGCCGACCATGCTCCCGCACCGGCCATGGCCAGCGCCAGGAAGCCGCCCGCAATAGCAATGTCCTTCATCAGCATCTGCTGGTGCAGGAAGGCGAGCGTCGCATCGCCAGCGCCTTGGCCGTAATGGCCAATGAACCCGGCCGCGACGCAGAAGGCCGCCAGCAGCAGTGCCACGATCCGGGTCTGGAACCCGATGAGGATCAGCAATCCGGCGATCAACTCGAACAGGCCCGTGCCCCAGGCGGCGAGCGTTGGCAGCGGCAGGCCGAGGCCGACGAAATAATTGATTGTGGCGGCGATGCTGCTGAGTGCCTGGAAGCCGGACGGCACGAACAGCACGGCAAACAGCAGCCGCGAAACCAGGAGCAATGCATTGCGGTTCATGGCTACTCCCTTGCCGGCGCCCCGGTCAGGCCCACGCCGGCTATCGTCCACCTTACGCCTGCGGGACTGCGGCCGAAACCACCGAGGCGCTCGTTTTGGACAACGAAAAAGCGGCGCGGAAAATTCCGCGCCGCTTGAATTCAGGTCGTTGGGAGGATGGAATTTCAGCCGCGCTTGGCGTCGATCGAGTAGGCGCCGGCGCCCAGCGCCGCAAGCAGAATAAAGCCGCCGGTGAGGCCGAGATTCTTCTCCAGCATCAGCAGCTGGATCTGGTCCGAGAAGTTGAGATGCGCGATGGCGGTGGCGGCGAGCGTGAAGATGGCGAGCACGATCGCCACAATGCGGGTCTGGAAGCCGACCAGAATGGCGAGGCCGCCGAAGAATTCCAGCAGGCCCGAACCGATCGCGGCGACCGTCGGCAGCGGCAGGCCGATACCGCCGAACCATTGCGCTGTGGCGGAAATCGCCGTGAGCTTGGCGAAGCCCGAAAGGATGAACAGGATTGAGAGAAGGACGCGGCCGGCGAGGATCGCGCCCGAGGCGTTGGATACGGTGCCGGTGCCGGCGACAGAAGTGTTGGTGGACATGGTGGCTCTCCGAATGGGTTGAATGCCAATCAAATAGACCATGCCGACTGTTCACCAAAGGCGCCTGTGTGGCGACACATTGTTCACAGGTTGTACGTCCTCGGGGCCGGGCAAGACGCGCAAAATTCGTGCCGGGCTGTGCGACGGTGGAGGAAAATTCTCCCGCCGAAATATGCCTTACCCCGGATGCGTCATGTCCTCCGGCCGCACCAGCCGGTCATAATCGGCTTCGCTGACCAGGCCGGTGGCCAGCGCTTCCTCTCGCAGCGTGGTGCCGTTCTTGTGCGCGGTCTTGGCGATCTTGGCGGCGTTGTCGTAGCCGATGGTGGGCGCCAGCGCCGTCACCAGCATCAGCGAGCGATCGAGCGCCGCCTTGATGTTGTCTTCCCGCGCCTCGATGCCGACCACGCAATTGTCGGTGAAGGAAACCGAAGCGTCGGCGAGCAACTGCACCGACTGCAGGAAGTTGTAGGCCATCAGCGGGTTGTAGACATTGAGCTCGAAATGGCCCTGGCTGCCGGCGAAGGTCAGCGCTGCATTGTTGCCGAACACCTGCACGCAGACCTGCGTCATCGCCTCGCACTGCGTCGGATTGACCTTGCCCGGCATGATGGAGGAGCCGGGCTCGTTCTCCGGCAGCGACAATTCGCCAAGGCCCGAGCGCGGGCCCGAACCGAGGAAGCGGATGTCGTTGGCGATCTTGAAGAGTGCCGCGGCAGCCGCATTGATGGCGCCGTGCGAGAACACCATGGAATCGTGGGCCGCCAACGCCTCGAACTTGTTCGGCGCGGTGACGAAGGCGATGCCGGTGATCGCGGCGATCCGGTCCGCTACCTTTTCGGCGAAGCCGACCGGCGCGTTGAGGCCGGTGCCGACGGCGGTGCCGCCCTGCGCCAGTTCCTGCAGGCCGGGCAACGTCATCTCGATGCGCTTGATCGAGGAGGCGACTTGCGCCGCATAGCCGGAAAACTCCTGGCCGAGGGTGAGCGGGGTGGCATCCTGCGTGTGCGTGCGGCCGATCTTGATGATATGATTGAAGTCCCGGCTCTTGGCGGCGAGCGCCTTGTGCAGGTGGTGCAACGCGGGGATCAGGTGATGCACGATCTGCTCGGCGCAGGCAATGTGCATGGCCGTCGGATAGGTGTCGTTGGACGACTGGCTCATATTGACGTGGTCGTTGGGATGCACCGGCTTCTTCGAGCCCATGACGCCGCCCAGCATTTCGATCGCCCGATTGGAGATCACTTCATTGGCGTTCATGTTGGACTGCGTGCCTGAGCCGGTCTGCCAGACCACCAGCGGGAAATGGTCATTGAGCTTGCCGTCGATGACCTCTTGCGCGGCCTCGACGATCACCTTGCCGATCGCGGGATCGAGCCGCTGCAGGTCCATGTTGGCTTCCGCCGCGGCCCGCTTGACGATGCCGAGCGCGCGCACGATCGAAGCCGGCTGCTTTTCCCAGCCGATCTTGAAATTGCCTAGGGAACGCTGCGCCTGCGCGCCCCAATAACGGTCGGTGGCGACCTCGATAGGCCCGAACGTATCGGTTTCGGTTCTGGTCTTTGGCGTGCTCACAAGGTTTCTCCTTCTCGAAGTCGGCAACGGCGTATCGCGTTGCACAAATGGCTTCAAGCAGAGATTGTGCGCGGTAAGGATGCAAATCGGTTGAAGAAGGTGCTCCGGTAATACGCTTCGCAGGCAGCCGAAGCGTGGTTAGGCGCTAGGCTATCCCACGGTATGAACTTCGCCAGTTGCCAGCCTCTTGCATCCCCCTCGTCAACGGGATAGCCGCCTTGATGAACGAGCCGCGCACGGTCAGATTGTATCAGTCGGCTTTCGGATCTAGATGGGTCGCGGCAAAAGCGTCGTCAAAAATGGCACCACTCAAGACGGGACTGAACGCGCTTCCCATGGCTGTCGATGTCGCCGAGGTCGGCAGGCGCTTTCTGCCTGGGCTCAATCGCGGCGAGATCCACTGCCGTTTCGAGGGCGGCAAGCTCAGGGTGCGCTCCCGCGCGGCCTGGCTTGAGAGGCACGTGCAGGTCCTAACCCTCATTGCCGACGCGTTGGCGTCCCTTGGCGTCCGCAGCCTGCCACCATTCTATATGCTTCTCGGCGATACGCCGTCGCGCAGAAGGCATCGCTATTTTCGCACGCGTTTCGCCTTCTCCCAGGCCGACGGCTATGGCGAGGTGGCCGCACCCGATTTCGTTTTCGATGGCTGGCCGGACGCGAAGTTCGACGACTATGACCGGAAGACGCGGGCGATGGCGGCTGCGTCGGAAGAGCCGCCGCGCGATGACAGGTTGTTCTGGGCGGGGCGCTGCATGAACGGTGTCCGCAGAAGGATTGTCGAGATCGCGTCGGTCCGCCCGGACCTCGTCGAGGCGTACGACACCGAGCAGAATTACGACGTCGCCATCAATCGGTACTCCACCAGGTTCAGGACGATGGAAGACCAGGTCGCGACTTACAGGTACATGATCGATGTCGAAGGCGCTGGCTACAGCGGCCGCTTCAAGATGCTGCTCCACACCAAACGCGTCGTGCTGCTGCAGGACCGGCCCTGGCGAGAATGGTTCTTCGACGATATCGAGCCGTTTCGCCACTATGTTCCGGTGGCGCGCGACCTGTCGGATCTGACTGAACGCATCGAGTGGCTGCGCGCCAATCCGAAGATGGAAACCGAAATCGCCGCGGAAGCGCGGCATTTCGCGCAGACCCGCCTGACGCGCGCGGCAGCCGTGGCGGCATGGGCGAAGCTCCTTCAGGATCATGCGGCGGCTGGAGGCAATCTGAAGTCCGGTCTTCAGCGGCGCAAGCGCGCGACCGGCTGGCCTGACTGATGGCGCGCGGTGCAGGGCCGGCGAGTGGTGCCAAGCCCTTGGATCGGCGTGGTGATACCGCGCGATGTCGCCCGGCATTCCTATGCGAGGCAAGTCCAGCAGGCGGACAATAGGTTTGAGCCAGGTAAGGGGGGATTGATCCAACAAGTTCATCGGGCAGCCTCCATAAACAGGTTGATCATCCTGTTTATAAACAGACAGGTTGTCCTGTTTTGTCAACATGCTATTGTCGGCCAATGTCAGCAGAGACGACCAGTCGATCAGCGCCCCGGCGGCGAAAACGCGTCAACGACCCCGAGGGCATGCGCAGGAAAATGCTCGACGTGGCCGAGGAATCATTCCAGGCGCGCGGCTATCACGCTTCCAGCCTGGGCGACCTGATGACGGCGGCGGGCGTCAGCGGCGGGGCTTTGCATCATCATTTCCCCACCAAGAAGGCATTGGCGCTGGCGGTAATCGATGAGCGCGTCGCGGCGGCGGTCGAGGAGACGTGGATCGCGCCGGTGCGGGCGGCGGCTTCGGCGCGCGACGGCGTGCGGGCTGTGTTCGAGGCCGTGGCGGCGGAACTGGAGCGGCAGGGTTTCGTGCGCGGCTGTCCGCTCAACAATCTCGCGCATGAACTGTCGCTCGCCGATCCCGATTTCCGTGCTGCCCTTGCCGGCATTTTTGCGGCGTGGCGCCAGGCGCTCGCCGACAAGATCAGGGCCGACCAGCAGGAGGGCAGGGAGCAAGGCACCGATCCTCAGCGTTTTGCGGCACTTGCCATGGCCACCTATTCCGGCGCCATGTCGATGGCCAAGGCGATGCAGGACGCCGCCGTGCTGCGCGACTGTCTGACGGCCCTGGACAAAGCCTAGAACCTGGCTTCGAAGCCCGCGATGACCATGGCGAGGTCGCCTTCACCAGTGCTTTCAGCAAGGGCTGGAGCACATGAAAAAGGCGGCTTTGGCAGCCGCCCTTCCTGATGAACAGAACCAGGTTGGCTGGGGTCATAGGGCCTTCCTAACCTTGTCCTTCAAGTCGCCATAGGTCTTCTGCACCTTGCCCGCGGCCTTTTCCGCCATGCCTTCGGCCTGGGTCCGCTTGTTGCCGGTCGCCTTGCCGGCCGCCTGTTTGACCGAGCCCTTGACCTGCTTGGCCATGCCCGCGACCTGATCCTTGTTCACCATTTTCCGCATCTCCTGGGAGTTCGAGTTCGGAGGAACTCGTCCGCGCGCAACAAACGGGCCAGTGTCTGTTAAGTTCCAGGCATTGTCCCGCAAGCAAATGAGTGCGAGCAGCCGCTTCCGGCGGCAAAGCTGACCGGGTAGGTTGCCGAGACGCACGCGCCGAAGTTTCCAGGACGGTCGTGCGCATGGGGAGAGAAATGGCGGACTTCACGCTCTACATCGGTAACAAGTGCTTCTCCTCATGGTCGCTACGGCCATGGCTGGCGATGAGGCATCTGGAGATCCCGTTCGAGGAAGGTTTTGTCCGGCTGCGCACGCCCGAAACTGCCGCCAGCCTCGCCAAAGTGTCGCCGACCGGCCAGGTGCCGGTCCTGAATCACAAGGGCAGGGTCGTCTGGGAAACCCTTGCCATCCTTGAATATCTCGCGGACCTGTTTCCGGACAAGAAACTCTGGCCCGCCGATATCGGCGCTCGCGCGCTGGCGCGCGCGGCGGCGACCGAGATGCATTCCGGTTTCCGCGACGTCCGCTATGGCTGGCCGATGAATTTGCGGCGGCCGAAAGCGCACAAGCCGCTTGACGCCGAAGGCGAGGCGCAGCGAGCGCGCATTGAAGCCCTATGGCGCGAGTGCCGCGAGAAATACGGCAAGGGTGGCCCTTTTCTGTTCGGCCATTTCACCGCGGCCGATGCCATGTACGCGCCCGTTGTCACACGCTTCGACACTTATGGCGGCATGCTGGCGCCTGACACCAGGGCCTATGTCGATGCCGTGCTCGCGACGCCGGCGATGCGACAATGGTACGCGGAGGCGGCGAGGGAACCTTGGCCCGAGCCCGGACCTGACGAATAGCGTCTGTCTGGAAGCGGCCTTTCAGAAGGATCGGGCCAGCCTATCTAGGAGCGTTGGGCAGGGGCTTTTTGGAGATGTTGCAATGACCGTTTCTTCCACGCTTGCCGACAAGGTCGCTCTCGTCACCGGCGCCTCATCGGGTATTGGTGAGGCAACAGCCATGGCGCTGGCCGCCGCTGGGGCAAAGGTGGCGGTCGCCGCCCGCCGTGCCGATCGGCTCGAAGCGCTGGCCGCGCGCATCGAAAAGGCCGGCGGAGCGGCGTTGCGCGTCGAGGCTGATGTGACCCGCAACGATGACATCACTGCTGTGGTCGGAAAGGTGGTGGCCGAATGGGGCCGGCTCGATATCCTCGTCAACAATGCCGGAGTGATGCTGCTGTCGCCGGCCGCGGAGGCGACGCTCGAGGACTGGCGCCAGATGGTGGAACTCAACCTGCTGGCCCTGATGGGCATGACCAAGGCAGCCCTACCGCATCTCCGGGCTGCCAAGGGTCATATCGTCAATGTCTCGTCCGTCGCCGGCCGCGTCGCCAATCCCGGCGCCAGCGGCTATGCGGCGACCAAATTCGGCGTCGTCGGTTTTTCGGAATCGCTGCGGCGTGAGGTCTATGCCGACAAGGTCCGCGTTACCGTCATCGAGCCCGGCTTGGTGCGCACCGAACTCGGCGACCACATCACCAACGCCGCCTCGAAGGCGGGACTGGACCAGCGCCTCGCCACGATGGAGGCGCTGACCGCCGAGGATGTCGCCGCCGCCATCCTCTATGCGGTCACTCAACCGGCACGCGTCAACGTCAACGAGATCGTCATCAGGCCGACCGACCAGGAGCGCTGAGCAGTCTTTTGGAGCAAGGTTGACGGAAGTCTGTAATCGGCATAATACGTAACCAAATGGATACGCATTATGCCGCAGACTGATCCTGACCGTTCCGTCTTTCGGGCCATTGCCGACCCGACCCGCCGTGCCATTCTCGACCGGTTGAGGCATGGGCCGGCGCCGGTCAACGAACTCGCCGCGGCCTTTTCGCAGAGCCGGCCGGCGATTTCCAAGCATCTGAGGGTTCTGCGCGAGCTGCGCGTCGTCTCCGAGCAGAAGCACGGCCGCGAGCGGCTCTACCGGCTGGAGCCGGCTGAACTGAAGGACGTGGCCGACTGGATCTTGCCCTATCGCGATTTCTGGCAGGCAAGCCTCGGCAATCTGAAGTCTTACCTGGAGAACGAATGATGGCCAGCCACGACAGACCTCGCGCCATTGCCGACGTGTCGACGGGCACGATTCTCGCCACCGTGACGATCTCGTCACCACCCGAGCGGGTGTTTCGCGCCTTGACAGCGGATGATCAGATACCGCTCTGGTGGGGGTCGGACGAGCTCTACCGGACAACGAGACATACGGCAGACGTGCGGCCGGGCGGCACGTGGCGATCGGAAGGCAAGGGCGCCGATGGCCAGGAATTTCATGTCCAGGGCGAATATCTCGAGGTCGAGCCGCCCCACCTTCTGGTCATGACATGGAAGGCCCCGTGGGACGGCGACAACGTCACCACCGTGACCTACATGCTCGAAGCGATCGACACCGGAACGCGGCTGATTTTGCGTCATGAGGGGTTCGGCACTCGCGAGGGTGCTTGCCGCGATCACGGCCTCGGCTGGGAACGCGTGCTGGGTTGGCTGGCCGCCTTCCTCACGGATGGGGCCGGCGGCAAACCGCAGGGCGTGTTTCACTGCCGGCTGATTCCGCCACGGCCCGACTTTGCTTTCACTCTGACCGATGCGGAAAAGGCGCTGATGAAACAGCATTCGGATTATCTGCGCGGCAAGCTGGGCGAGGGCGGTGTCATCCTGTTCGGACCGGTCGCCGATCCTGTCGGCCCCTGGGGACTCGGCATCGTGCGCGCCGACGATGAGGCCGCTGTGCGGGAATTGACCGAGGCGGACCCGGCGATTCGTTCCGGGTTGGGCTTTCGCTATGAAATCCTGCCGATGATGACCGCCGTGATGTGAAGGCCAGGCGCCATACAAAAACGCCCCTCGTGCGTTTTATTGCGCGGGAGGCGTCCTTTTGCCGTCAACCTTCTTCGATTGCTCTCATGAATTGTTGACGGCATGTCCAAAACGGCCGATCGGGACATCGGTTCCCAACGAACACAAGTTTTTCTTCACGCGGCTGTGGCAAGTGGCCGCGGCGTTGCGGCGCAGCAGCGCGGGCATCGTCTTTCTCGTGCAGGACCATCGAATTCCGGGCCGCTGGCCGTCAGGCTGTGCTATGCATATTTGTGGGCCAGTCATAGCGGCGAGGCAGCACCCGACAAATTTGAACCAGACGCCGTATTGCTTTGTACGCAGCCATGGCCGAAAGACCGGCCTCGCCATTTTCGGCGCGCTCCGGACAGGAGAATATTTTGACCGCCACTTCGAATGAACCGCGCAAGCCAGCCTTGCCGAAACACACGGACGCACGCTGATGGCCACCAAACGCGTGCCGCCAACGCCGATCGCTGCCCATGCGACCATCGCCGATATGGTCGAAGTGCTGGACAAGCCGGTCGAATATGTCCGGCGTGTGCTGGAAAAGCTCGAGCGCTGCAAGCGGGCCCACGGCGATGCGCAGGTGCGGATTGGCGTGCGTGGCCGTGCCGAGTGCCCGAACTATCTGATCGAATATATCCGCGAAGATCCCAAGACACGGCAGCTGGTCACCTATCAGGACGCCGCTTACAGCGGCAGCACGCATCGCGAACTTGGGCCGCATCACATCGAGGCAACGGCGATCTGGTCGCCGGAGGAAATGAACATCACGGCGGTTTCGGCGCTGATCGGCCGCTTGCGCAATCCGCGAGCGCCATCGCGCTCCGGCAACGAGGACTGACATGGCCATAAAATTCTCCGCCAAGGACCAGCCGGCAGCGTCGGCCGTTGCAAAGCCGGTGAAGCCGGCCGCGGCGCTGAAGACCGCGCCCGTTGAGGCAGCGACCGACCTGTTCAAGTCACCGGTCGAGACGCCACCGCGCAAGGCGGGTAGGAAAAAATAGCGCCTTGCCGCAGGACGCCGATCGCAGCCTTGTCGTGCTTGCGCCGCGCGGCCTTGCGGCGCCCGCCTTCGACTGCCAGAGCTGTGGCGCTTGCTGTTCCTACTCGGCCGAATGGCCGCGCTTTTCCACCGAGGATGACGCGCAGCTCGACCGTATCCCGGCAAAATATGTCGCGACCAACGAATCCGGCATGCGTTGCGAGGGCGTGCGCTGCTCGGCCCTGACCGGCGAGGTCGGCAAGGCGACGGCTTGCGGCATTTACGACGTCCGCCCGGATGTCTGTCGCGCCTGCATGCCCGGCGACGACGACTGCCTGATGGCGCGCCGGGCGCACGGATTGCCGACGACGTCGTAGCCGCATTTCCGGCGGCTTGTGCTGTTCTACCTTGCTGGCTAGGCTGCATCGGTGCAGGGCTGCGGAGGATCAATCGTGAGCATCGAATTCCTGTTGACGTCGCTGATCGTCGTGGCTTCGCCCGGTACCGGCGTTCTCTACACGCTGAGTGCCGGGCTTTCGCGCGGTGCGCGGGCCTCGATCATTGCCGCCTTCGGCTGCACGCTCGGCATCATCCCGCACATGGCCGCCGCCATCACCGGCCTTGCAGCGCTGCTGCACACCAGCGCGATCGCCTTCGAGACGCTGAAATATCTCGGCGTCGCCTATCTGCTCTACATGGCCTGGAACACGCTGAAGGAGAAGGGTGGCCTCAGCGTCGATGAAAATGTCGCGCCGCGCTCGTCCGGCAAGGTGATTGCCACCGGTATCCTCGTCAACGTGCTCAACCCGAAACTGTCGATCTTCTTCTTCGCCTTCCTGCCGCAATTCGTCAGCACCACCGAGCCCAATGCGCTGTCGAGGATGCTGGAACTCAGCTTTGTCTTCATGCTTCTGACCTTCGTGGTTTTCGTCGGCTACGGCATCTTTGCCGCTTCGATCCGCAGCCATGTCGTGTCGCGGCCGATGGTGCTGACCTGGATGCGTCGCACCTTCGCCGGCGCCTTTGTGATGCTCGGCGCCAAGCTGGCGCTGGCGGACCGCTAGCGCCACAGGGGAAAGCGGTTCAGCTTCGTAGATACCCTCCCTGCACTGGCTCCTGCGCAACTCCGGACGGAAAACCGCCATGGACTTTCCGGGAATTGCGCGAGGCGCTATCCCTTCACGTAGCCCATCGCCTCGACGATCCGCCCGTTTGCGACACGCATCAGGTTGACGCCGCGCAGCGAGTTGCCGTCGACCATCCAGTAGCGCCAGCGGATCGTCGCCCGGTCGCCGGCCACGAACGTCTCTTCAATGTCGAAGCGTGTGCCGGGTCCGGTGGCGATCGCCGACCACAGTTCGACGCAGGCGGCTTTGCCGGCGTGGCGAGCGCCGTCCGGTGCTGGCGTGGTGTTCTCGATCACACAGCCTTCGTCGACCAGTTCGCTCAGCGCCGAAGGGTCGTGGCGCTGGAAGACGTCGTTGAAGCGCCGCATGATTTCCGCCGTTGCATCGGAGCGCGAGGCAGCGGCAGTGTCGATGATGTTTTCAGTGGTCATTTGATTTGCTCCTTCCATTCAGTCGTTGGGGCTAGGCAGTCCTGAGCGTGATGGTGGCGACGCCGGCCAGCGCCCGCGGGACGAGCAGGCAATCTTGGCCTTTTGCGCCAGCCGCTCGAAATCTTCCGCATCAATACCTCTAAAAATATATAGACCGATTTACATATTATGTAGACCGGTTGTCATATTTAAGGCAAGGCCTATAATGCGCTCTGCTGACAGAGGTTGACATGGCGACGGACACACGCACCCGGATGATCAAGGCGACGGCCCTGCTTTTGCGGCGGCGTGGCTATCACGGGACCTCGCTGAACGACATTTTGAGTGCCAGTGCCGCGCCGCGCGGCTCGCTCTACTTCCATTTCCCGGGCGGAAAGGATCAACTGGTTATCGAGGTGACGCGGGCCAGCGTGGCCGAGGTGACCGAGCGGCTGGGCGCGGCCTTGGCGGCGGAAAAAGATCCGGCGGTGGCCGTCCACCACATCTACCAGTCTGTGGCCCGCATGCTGGAGGAGAATGAGTTTTCGCTCGGCTGTCCGATCGCGCCGGTCGTGCTCGACGCGCCCAACGACGTGCCGGACTTGGCGGAAATCTGCCGCTCCGCCTTCGAGCAGTGGATTGGGCTGCTGCGGGAGGCGTTCGTGCGGGCAGGGGTGGCCGAGCGCCGCGCGCAGGCGCTGGCGCTGCTGGTCGAGTCGTCGCTGGAAGGCCTGATGGTGATTGCCCGCGCCACGCGCGACCGCGCGCCGCTGGCTATTGTGGCAGACGAGGTCGCCGCTTTGGTCGAATCGGCGGTGCTTGCGGGCAAGGTCGCGCAACGCGCTGATGCTGTTGTCTAACGGTCGGTCCGCCAATCGGCGCACCGAAAAAGCTATCGCGAGTTCCTAATGAAAAGGGCGGCCTCTCGGCCGCCCTTCCATATTTAAGCGAGATGGCTGGATTAGAAATCCATGCCGCCCATGCCGCCCATGCCGCCGCCCATGCCGCCAGGCATGCCGCCGCCGCCAGCCGAGTCCTTCTTCGGAGCTTCGGCGATCATGGCTTCGGTGGTGACGAGCAGGCCGGCAACCGAGGCCGCGTCCTGCAGAGCCGTGCGTACGACCTTGACCGGGTCGACGATGCCCATGGCGATCATGTCGCCATACTCGCCCGTCTGGGCATTGTAGCCGAAGGTCGCGCCCTTGTTCTCAAGGATCTTGCCGGCAACGATCGATGCTTCCGCACCGGCGTTCGCAGCGATCTGGCGGGCCGGAGCCTGCAGTGCGCGGCGCACGATGTTGATGCCAGCGGCCTGGTCGGCATTGGCGCCAGCAGCCTTGATGTTGGCCGAAGCGCGCAGCAGGGCAACGCCACCGCCGGCAACGATGCCTTCTTCCACGGCCGCGCGGGTCGCGTTCAGGGCGTCGTCAACGCGGTCCTTCTTTTCCTTGACTTCCACTTCCGTCGCACCGCCGACGCGGATTACGGCAACGCCGCCGGCGAGCTTCGCCAGGCGTTCCTGCAACTTCTCCTTGTCGTAGTCCGAGGTGGTCTCCTCGATCTGCTGCTTGATCTGGGCGACGCGGCCCTGGATCTCGGCCTTCTTGCCGGCGCCGTCGACGATGGTGGTGTTCTCCTTGGAGATCGACACCTTCTTGGCGCGGCCGAGCATGTTGAGGCCGACGTTCTCGAGCTTGATGCCGAGGTCTTCCGAGATGACCTGGCCACCGGTGAGGATGGCGATGTCTTCCAGCATGGCCTTGCGGCGATCACCGAAGCCCGGCGCCTTGACGGCGGCGATCTTCAGGCCACCACGCAGCTTGTTGACGACCAGCGTGGCCAGGGCCTCGCCTTCGACGTCTTCCGAGATGATGAGCAGCGGCTTCGAGGTCTGCACGACGGCTTCGAGAACCGGCAGCATGGCCTGGAGGTTGGAAAGCTTCTTCTCGTGGAGGAGGATGTAGGCGTCCTCGAGATCGGCAACCATCTTGTCGGCGTTGGTGACGAAATAGGGCGAGAGGTAGCCGCGGTCGAACTGCATGCCTTCGACGACTTCCAACTCGGTCTCGGCGGTCTTGGCTTCCTCAACCGTGATGACGCCTTCGTTGCCGACCTTCTGCATCGCTTCCGCGATCATCTTGCCGACCGACTCGTCGCCATTGGCCGAGATCGTGCCGACCTGTGCAACTTCCTCGGAGGTCTTGATCTTCTTGGCTGCCTTGCCGAGCGCCGTGACGACTTCGGTGACCGCGAGGTCGATGCCGCGCTTCAGGTCCATCGGGTTCATGCCGGCCGCAACCGCCTTGTGGCCTTCCTGGACGATCGACTGAGCCAGAACGGTCGCGGTCGTGGTGCCGTCGCCGGCGATGTCGTTGGTCTTCGAAGCAACTTCGCGGACCATCTGCGCGCCCATGTTCTCGAACTTGTCCTCAAGCTCGATTTCCTTGGCGACGGTGACGCCGTCCTTGGTGATGCGCGGGGCGCCGAACGACTTGTCGATGACGACGTTGCGGCCCTTGGGGCCGAGCGTGACCTTCACCGCGTCGGCGAGGATGTTGACACCGCGCAGCATGCGCTCGCGGGCGTCGCGGGAGAATTTTACGTCTTTGGCAGCCATGTTTAACTCCTGGCAGGGGCTCGGATCGAGCCCGAAGATTCAAGATTCAGTTGATGGAAAGGCCGATATTCAGCCGATGATGCCCATGATGTCGGATTCCTTCATGATCAGAAGGTCTTCGCCGTTGAGCTTGACTTCAGTGCCCGACCACTTGCCGAACAGGATGCGGTCGCCAGCCTTGACGTCCATGGGCACGAGCTTGCCGCTTTCGTCGCGGGCGCCGGAGCCGACGGCGATGATCTCGCCTTCCTGCGGCTTTTCCTTCGCCGTATCCGGGATGATGATCCCGCCGGCGGTCTTGGATTCGGATTCGACCCGGCGAACGACCACGCGGTCATGAAGCGGGCGGAACTTCGACTTTGCCATTTTTTCTTCCTCGATGAGAACGGTGAGAAACAGTTCCTCCATCCGGCGAAGCCGGACAACAACAAAGTCCGGCGGCGCCGGACCTGTAGTTAGCACTCACCAAGGGCGAGTGCTAACGTGGCGCTGAGATAGGCCGCTGGTTGGCGAGAGTCAAGGCGCGCGGAGTGCCTCTTTCCATCATGATGGTGAACTTACCGAAGCTTGGCCGAACCGAAGACCAGAAGCGGGCAACGTTCCGCCAGCGGATAGCTGCCGCTCGGCACGACACGCACCTCGTAGAACCAGCCACTCGCTTCATCTACCAGCATGGCCAGCGTCGCGAAACTGTACCTCGTTTCGGAGCCCGCATAGACGTCGATCGTGTTGATGGACGCCATGCTCCATCCCGTCTGGGCAGCAAGAGCCTCGCGATCCGGAAACAACCGGTCGAACGCCGTGCGGATTGCCTGGACATCGACGGTATTGTCGCAGTCGTGCGTCGTGCACGCCATCGCAATCCGCCATTTGAGCGCGTGGAAATTCTCGACCCCGCCGGCCAAGACCAGGGCGTGGACGCCGCGCAGGTCATCCGCCGTTTCCGGCCGCGCAAAAACGCGGATCGCCGCACGCCTGCCAGGCTTCAGCACTCTTGCGATTTCAGCGAACAGCAGACCGCGTGCCGCCTTGGAATCGACCGCCGACAGGCATCCGTCACCGATAACCGCGTCGAAACTTGCCCGCTCCACGGGGAGGTCGAGCCAGTTGCCGGCCATCGCCTTTCGCGAGGCGTTGTCGCCGGCCCATACGCCCGAAATCATGCTTGCCGATTGATCGATCGCGACCATCGATCTGCCCAGGACTGCCAGTTCAGGGGTCACACCGAGGAGGAGGACATCGGCATCCTTCAGATCAAGTTCGCGATCGAATATGTCGACGGTTTCCGGGGTCGGCCGCAGCGGGGCATCCAGGAGCTTCCAATGCCGATGATAATTGTCCCAATGATTGGTCATTCAAACCTCTTGGAGCCCAAGAAAGTCTGGCGTCGATTGATTAGAGCCGCTTAATAGAAGCGGGCGTGTAAGCCAAGGGTATGGCCATGGCGCGTGTCACCGTCATAACGCATGAACATGACCGGTTCCTGGGCAAGCGCAACCTCATGTTGCGCAGGGGCAGCCCCTATTTGCTTTTCGATGTCCTGGAGCAACTAAAAAGCCGCGGCCATTCAGTCCGGATTCAGCAGGGACCGTCAAAGACACACGGTGCCGACATCGCGGTTCTGCATGTCGATGCGACGACAACGTCCGCCGATTACGTCGACTATGCGCGGGGTTTTCCATTTTGCCTCAACGTCGGCGCGGCCGATATATCCAAACGGCTAATCAGTGGCGCCTTGATAACCGAAGGGGACGCCTGGCAGGGCCCGGTCATTGTCAAGAGCAACCTCAACAATCAGGGCATTCCGGAGATACTCCTCAACCGGCGATCGAAGCGCGCGGGCAAACCGCCGCCTTTTCCGCATCTGCAGGCTCCGCGGCCTTATGAGGTCTATGGTTCTCTTGGCGAGGTTCCGGACGACATCTTCGAATGCGATGACCTGGTGGTGGAAAAGTTCATTCCGGAAACAGAACCCGACGGCTTCGCGGTGCGCTTCTGGGTGTTTTGCGGAGAGCGGGAGCGCTGCACCCGCTATGTCTCGCCAAACAGCCTGGTCAAGGCATCGCAAACGTTTCGACGTGAACCCGTCCCTGTTCCCGACGAAATGCGCGAGCGGCGACGTGAGCTGGCCTTTGACTACGGGAAATTCGATTTCGTCCTGCACGAGGGCAGAGCCATCCTACTCGACGCCAACAAGACTCCCGGCCGTCCCCAAAACCTCGTGAAGATGTTCGCGGCCGGCGCCTCCGATCTGGCCGACGGCTTCGAGGGCCTCATTCGTCGGGCGAGATAGACCAGCAACCGGCCAGGATCGCCCTCACGCCGCTCCCGCCTGTTGACATCGGTTGCAGCAGTTCATGGGCCTGCCTGCCGATACGGTCATCAGGCCAGGCGACTACGCGTTCCTGCGGCCGACGCAGAGCGAGGCAGTGCTGCAGCGGGCTGATCGCGGTGCTATCCGGCGGCAGGATTGTGGATCGTTGGCCGGTGTTGCCGATGATGTGAACATGTCGGAGATACTTGACTAAGTCAAGTAAATGATTGATCCTGTAAAGACAGGAGATGTCCATGACGGTTCACCATCAGTCCGGCAATGATGCGCCCAACAAGGAGCGGATCGACGCGGTGCGGGCTTTCAACCGCTTCTACACCCGCCAGATCGGGCTGCTCGACGAAGGGTTGCTGAAAAGCGCCTTCTCCCTGACCGAGGCGCGTGTGCTCTACGAATTGGCGCATCGCGACGGCCTGACCGCGACCGACCTCGGACGCGATCTCGGTCTCGACGCCGGCTATGTCAGCCGTTTGCTGAAAAAGTTCGAGCGCCTTCACCTCATCTCCAGGTCGACGCTGGTTTCGGACGCCCGGCAATCGTCGATTGCGCTGACGCAGGCGGGCAGGAAAGCCTTCGCACCGCTGAACCAGGATTCGCACGATCAGATCCGGGCCCTGCTTGATCGACTGCCCGCGTCGGAGCAGGATCGGCTGGTCAAATCCATGCAGACGGTGCAGCGTCTGCTCGGCGAAAATGCCGAGCCAAGGATCCCCTATCTGTTGAGGCCGCTGCAGATCGGCGACATCGGCTGGATCACCCACCGGCAAGGACTGCTCTATGCCCAGGACTATGGCTGGGACGAAACCTATGAGGCGCTGGTCGCCGAAATCCTCGCGGCCTTCGTGAAATCCTACGATCCGAAATGGGAGCGCAGCTGGATCGCCGAGCGGGAAGGCGAGGTCGTCGGCTCGGTCTTCGTCGTACGCAAGTCGGATCAGGTGGCGAAGCTGCGTCTGCTCTATGTCGAACATTCGGCGCGTGGCCTCGGCATCGGCAAGCGACTGGTGGAGGAATGCATCGGCTTTGCCCGCGCCAGGGAATACAAGACGCTGACCTTGTGGACAAACGACATTCTCGCCGCTGCCCGGCATATCTACCAGGCCGCCGGCTTCAAACTGATCGAGGAAGAACCTCACCATTCCTTCGGCAAGGATCTGGTTGGTCAGAACTGGAATCTTGATTTGTTATCTTCCGCCAGAGCGTGATGCCGAAAAGTGTGAAGCGGTTTTCGGACGACATCATGCTCTATCTCTTTTGGAGCGGATTCAGATTTCAGGTCGAGTCGACCTGAATCATCCGGCTTTCCGCTCTCGGCCAATTTGATCGAAATTGCGCACTCCGAGCAATCGCTCGACAATGGCTGACAGCCATCGCTTGACAGCGCCGGGCCTCATGCACTAGTACGTTATGTTATTACATAAAGGGGTGTGTGGTCGCACGCGGCTTCGGCTCCGATCGTGGCGACCGAGAAATCCGTTGCGAAGCAATCTGGGGAAAACTAGGGTGGAATGGTGATGGTCCCCGAGTCGAAAGGCGAGGGGTGAAAAGGGAACACGGTGAGATCCGCCTCGGATCGAGGCCGTGGCTGCCCCCGCAACTGTAAACGGTGAGCGAGATCCAAAATGCCACTGGCCGGCAAGGCTGGGAAGGCAGGATTGCGCCGAGACCCGCGAGCCAGGAGACCTGCCATTACAGAGTTGACCGGACGGGGTGTGCCGGGAGGAGACGTGGACGTCGGTCTGTCGACCGACCGCCAACATCCTTCCGTCGCCAATCGAGAAAGACGGAAAGTTGGGCGCCGCCATCGATCGTATTCACCGCATCGTCGTGTGCACGCTTTGCCGCGACATCCCGACAGGGACCAGGTCGGGCGAAGCTTTGTGCGCCGATTTGCGCTCCCGGCTCTCGGCCCACATCGAGCCAGCTTTAGCGCATGGTTTCATGGTCGAGGGCGTGGCTTGCATGGCGGGCTGTGCACGGCCACTCGCGGTGGCATTCCAGGCGCCCGGCAAGGCAGCCTATCTCTTCGGGTCCATCGATGCGGAAGCCGATGCCGGCGATCTCGTGCGATTTGCCAGCCTCTACGCCTCGCTCGCCGATGGCTGGTGCAATGCCGGACAACGTCCGCCGCGGCTGGCCGGCAAGACGCTGGCCCGCATCCCCGGACCGGGCAAGCCTGCGGGTGGCGACCTATGACAGTGCCGCTTCTCGAAGCGCGCGATCTGGGCGCGGTGGCGAATGGCCGGGCTCTGGTCCATGCGGTCAGCCTGTCCATGGCTGTCGGCGATCGCCTCGCCATCATCGGTCCCAACGGTGCCGGCAAGACCACGCTGCTGCGCATGTTGTCGGGCATGCTCAGGCCAAGTTCCGGAGAGGTAAAGCTTGGCGGCCGCCGCCTCGACAGGATCTCGGCCGCCGAGCGGGCCCTGCACATCGCCGTCGTCGGCCAGACCGACCAGCCGGATCCGCGGCTGGCGGTGATCGACTATGTCGAGCTTGGCCGCGTTCCGCATGCCGGCCTGAGGCACAGGAGCGAGGAACGCGACATTGTCGTGGACGCGCTGCGACGGACCGGCCTGCTGCCGCTGCTTGGACGCACCATTGGCTCGCTGTCGGGCGGCGAGCGCCAACGCGCTCAGCTCGCACGCGCCATCGCCCAGGAACCGAAAGTGTTGTTCCTCGACGAGCCGACCAACCATCTGGACCCACGCGCCCGCGCGGAACTGCTCGAACTCGTTGCTGGCTTCGGCATGACGGTGATCGCGGTGCTGCACGATCTGGCCCTGGTGGCGCCCTTCGCCACCAGGGTCGCGGTGATGAACGAGGCCCGGCTGCATGCGCTGGCGGCGCCGCGCGAAGCGCTGACGCAACAACTGATCCGCGAGATTTTCGGCGTCGATGTGTTTCGCCTGCGCCATCCCACCGAGGATCGCGAACTGACCGTGTTCGATGTTCCGAACCGTGCCGCGCCTTCCTGACCGAAACCGACTTTCATCCGACACAGTTCAACCAAGGAGCAAAAAAAAATCGTGAAACGCCTCGCTTTGTCGCTCGTCTTCTCGCTGCTGGCCTCGGCAGCTTTCGCCTTCCCGGTCACTGTCGACAGTTGCGGCAAAACGCTGACCTTCGATGCGCCGCCCAAACGCGCCGTCATTCACGATCTCAACATGGCGGAGATGGCCTTCGCGCTGAAGCTGCAGCCGTCGATCGTCGGCCTGACCGGCATCACTGGATGGTATAAGGTGGGCCCCGAATTCAAGGCCGAGCAGGGTTCCATTCCGGAACTGGCGCCAAAATACCCGACGCTCGAGAACCTCGTCGCGGTGGAGCCCGATTTCTTTTTCGCGGGCTGGTACTACGGCATGAAGCCGGGCGGCGACGTGACCCCCGACACGCTCGCGCCACACGGCATCAAGACGCTGGTGCTGACGGAAAGCTGCGTCCATCTCGACAAGAACCGGCCCGCCGCCTCGATGGACCTTCTCTACGGCGATGTCGAAAAACTGGGCAAGATCTTCGGCAAGGAGGCCGAGGCGGAGAAGCTCGTTGCCGGCTGGAAGAGCCAACTCGCTGACATCACCGCCAAGGTCGGCGATCGCAAGGGAACACGGGTATTCCTCTACGATTCCGGCGAGGACAAGCCATTCACCGCCGGAAAATTCGCCATCCCCAGCGCCATGATCACGGCAGCCGGCGGCGACAACATCATGGCCGACATGGACACAAGCTGGGGCAACACCGACTGGGAAACGGTGGCGTCGCGCAATCCGCAATTCCTCATCCTGCTCGATTATCAGGACGGTGGCGGCTACAAGAAGCTCCTCGACTTCCTCAAGGCCCATCCGGCGATGAAAGAGACGGATGCGGTCAAGAACGAGCGTTTTGTGGCCCTGCGCTATGCCGAACTCACGCCGGGACCGGCAAACATCGAAGCGATCGGCAAGATCGCCAGGGCGATGCATCCGGAAGCGTTCTGATGCATCTCGCCCTGAAGCACAAATCCGGCGCGCTCTCAGGGCACAAGGCATTCCCGCTGGCCATGGCGGCGGGCGCGGTGGCGACCGTCGCTCTCGTGCTGCTGTCGATCGCCTATGGTTCGACGCTGATACCGCTGACCGACGTCATTGCCGCACTTGGCCATGCCGTTGGGTTGAGTGAACATCAGGTGTCTGGCCCGGTGGGCAAGATCGTCGTCGATCTGCGGCTGCCGCGCACGATCCTGGCAGTCTGTGTCGGCGCGGGCCTCGGCATGGTCGGCGCGTTGCTGCAGACGGTGACGCGTAACGATCTCGCCGATCCCTTCCTGTTCGGCCTGTCTTCGGGGGCCGCCGCGGGCGCGGTTTCCGTCATCACCGTCTTTGGTGACAGTTTCGGCATCTGGACCTTGCCGATCGCGGCCTTCACCGGCGGCATACTGGCAGCGGGCATCGTGCTGCTGCTGGTCGCGCGGGTAAGGGGGCAGGGCCCGGAACGCTTGATCCTCGCCGGGCTTGCCGTCTCCTTCATGTTCACGGCGTTGACCAACTACCTGGTCTTTGCCGGAGACCAGCGCGCGGCCCATTCGGTGCTGTTCTGGACGATGGGCGGGCTTGGGCTGGCGCGCTGGGACAATGTGTGGCTGGGCGCGTTGGGGGCCGGCACGATTGCGATTTACGGGCTGTGGAACCATCGCAGGCTGGACGCCTTCCTGGCTGGTGAAAGTGCCGCCGAAAGCCTTGGTGTGCCCGTGGCAAGGATGCGCAGGGCGACATTCCTCGTCGCCGCCTTCTCGACGGCAATTCTGGTTTCGGTTGCCGGCGTCATCGGCTTTGTCGGATTGATGATCCCGCATTTGTCGCGGCCGCTGGCCGGCCCCTTGCATTTGCGCCTGGTCGCAAGCTGCGCGCTGTTTGGGGCGGTGCTTTTGCTGGCAAGCGATCTTCTGGCCCGCACGCTTCTGCCGCCACAGGAATTGCCGATCGGCATCATCACCAGTTCGCTCGGCGCGTTCTTCGTCGTCACGATGGTCGTTCGAAATCGCCTGTGAGAACGTTCGGTTCTGCCTTGTCAGGTTCCTTCTAAAAAGCTCACGACGCTTACTTCTTGCCAACCATGACCGTGTCGCATGGCTGTCCTGCACATTTTGCCGGCTTCCGTCGCGATTTCGCACCTTGAATAGTAAGCACGCTTATTATAAGTATCGCTCATGGTTTCTGATGGCATCGATAGATTGGGATTTTTAATCCACGACGTACAGCGTCTGCTGCGCAAGCGCTTCGAGATGCGCGCCAGCGGGCTTGGCCTGTCGTCGGCGCAGTGGCGGCTTATGGTGCGTGTCGCCAAGGAGGCTGGGGTCTCCCAGGCCCGGCTCGCGGAATTGCTCGAAATCGAGCCCATCAGCGTCTCGCGCCTCGTCGACCGGATGGAGGAGGGCGGCTGGATCGAACGCCGCGCCGACGCCGCCGACCGCCGAGTGCGGATGATTTTCCCGACCGCCAAGGCGAGCGCGGCCTATGCCGAGGTCAAGAGCCTCGCCGGCGAGGTCTATGAGGAATCGCTTGTCGGCGTTTCGCCGGAGGACCGTCGCGTCCTGATCAGGTCGCTCGATGCGATGGCGCAAAATCTCGCGGATGGCGATTCATCGTCGGACGAAAAGGTCAAGAATACAGAAGGCGCAACAGCATGAACGCGGTAGCCAAGATAGACGAGAGCGCCCCCAAGGTGGAGATGGAAGCACCGGCCCAGCCGGCTGCTGCTCCTGTTGCCGTCGCTCCTCCCGTGCAGCCAGTGCCAGCGCCCAAGAAGCGCCGCATGGGCCGTTTTTTTCTGATGTTCGCCTTGCCGGCGGCCCTGGTCATCGGCGGCGGCTATGTCTGGGTGACCGGCGGACGCTATCAGGAAACAGAGAACGCCAATCTGCAGCAGGCCAAGGTGTCGATTGCTTCAGATACGGCGGGACGTATCGTCCAGGTCGCCATATCGGACAATCAGATGGTGAAGCAGGGCGATCTCCTGTTCGCCATCGACCCCGAGCCTTACCGGATCGCGCTTGCCCAGGCCGACGCGGCTGTTGCTGCCGCGCGCCTCAATGTCGAGCAGCTGCGCGCCGCTTACAGCCAGGCAATGGCGCAGGAGAAGTCCGCCAGCAGCGAGGTCGACTACGCCCAGTCGCAGTATGGCCGTGCCGCCGATCTTGCCCAGAAAGGCATCAACGCCAAGTCTTCACTCGACCAGGCCAGGAACGATCTCGACAAGGCAAAGCAGCAGCTTGCCGTTGCCCAGCAGGGCATCATCAGCGCCAAGGCCGCCCTCGGCGGCAACCCGGACATCGAGACCGACAAGCATCCGACGGTGATGTCGGCGCTCGCCGCCCGCGACAAAGCCGCCTACGACCTGGCGCAGACCACGGTGAAAGCGCCCGCTGATGGCGTCATCTCCCAGGCCTCGTCCTTCAAGGTCGGCCAGTTTGTCGGCTCCGGGACGCCGCTGTTTTCGCTGGTCGAGACCGGCGACACCTGGATCGATGCCAATTTCAAGGAAACCCAGCTCACCAACATGAAGCCGGGCCAGAAGGCCGAGATCGTCGTCGACACCTATCCGGGCAGGACCTTCGAGGCAACCGTCAAGGCGATCGGTGCTGGAACCGGTGCGGAATTCTCGCTGCTGCCCGCGCAAAATGCCACCGGCAACTGGGTCAAGGTCACCCAGCGCATCCCCGTGCGCCTGGAACTGACCGACCCCGACGCCAAGATGGCACTGCGTACCGGCATGAGCGCCTCCGTCACCGTCGATACGGGCGTTGCGCGCGGTTTTCCAGCCATATTCGGTCATGCAACGGCTGGCGAGCCCACGCAATAAGTCGGCGGAAGCCCGCGGGGACCAGGCGGGTGGAAGCGAATAGCAGGATTGGTCCGATGGGCGGCGCGGGAAGGATCAGTGCCTGGTTCGAGCCGCGTCGTGGTTTGGCCGACATCTGAAATCTTCGACTCGGCCCCGTCGGTCCTCATGTTTCCGGGCGGCAGGCATCCGCTCACTCGAGACTTTCGGTCGATGTAACCCCCACATCGATAATCGCGTCCCACCGTGATGAAGGTCTCTCAACGGAAGGCCTTGCCGCCCGGAAACCCTGTGTACACGTTTTTGTTACCTGCTGGAAGTTCCGCGCATGAGCACGTCCGAACCCTTCAAAGAAGTGCCGCACCGCGGCCTGATCACGGTAGCGCTCATGCTGGCGACGATCATGCAGGCGCTCGACACGACCATCGCCAATGTCGCGCTGCCGACGATGACCGGCGATCTCGGCGCCTCCCCGGACAACATAAACTGGGTGCTGACCTCCTACATCGTGGCCGCCGCCATCATGACGCCGGTCACCGGCTGGCTTGCCGATCGCTTCGGCCGCAAGGAATTGTTCCTGACGGCGGTGGTCGGCTTCACCATCTTCTCCATGCTGTGCGGCCTGGCGTGGAGTCTGGAAACCATGGTGCTTTTCCGGCTGATGCAAGGGGTGTTCGGCGCCGCGATCGTGCCGCTGTCGCAGACCTTCCTGCTCGACATCAATCCCAAGGAACGTCACGGCCAGGCAATGGCCATCTGGGGCGCCGGCATCATGCTGGGACCGATCCTTGGCCCGACGCTGGGCGGCTGGCTGACCGAGAACTTCAACTGGCGCTGGGTGTTCTTCATCAACCTGCCGGTCGGCATCGTCGCCTTCCTTGGCATGGCCGCCTATTTGCCGGTCGTTGCCCGGCGCGTGCGCAGCTTCGATTTCTTCGGCTTTGCCATGATATCGCTCGGCGTCGGCGCGCTGCAGCTGCTGCTCGACCGCGGTGGCGAGGTCGACTGGTTTTCCTCGGTCGAGATCTGGATCGAGCTGGGGCTTTCGATCACCGGCTTCTGGGTGTTCATCATTCACACGGTCACATCGGAACATCCCTTCATCGATCCGAAGATTTTCCTCGACCGCAATTTCGTGACCGGGCTGGCGTTCATCTTCGTCATGGGTGTGCTGATTTTGGCTTCCATGTCACTGCTGCCGCCGATGCTGTCCACCATCTTCGGCTATCCGACCGTCACCATCGGCATCGTCATGGGCCCCCGTGGCGTCGGCACGATGGTTTCGATGCTCGTCGTCGGACGCATCATGAGCAAGATCGACGCCAGGATTCTCGTCGTCATCGGCTTTCTGCTGACGGCGCAGTCGCTCTACACCATGGCCAGCTTCACGCCGCAGATGGACAACTGGCTGATCATCAGCTCCGGCGTGATCCAGGGCCTGGGCATGGGAATGGTGTTCGTGCCGCTGTCGACGGTTGCCTTCGCCACGCTCGACGCACGCTACCGCACCGATGCAACCTCGTTGTTCAGCCTGGTGCGCAATCTTGGCTCGTCGATCGGCGTCTCGGTCGTGACCGTGCTGCTGGTGCGCAACACGCAGGTCAATCACGCCGAACTTTCCGCCTTCATCAGCCCGTTCAACCCCAATCTCTGGGCAGTCTCGCCGGCTGCGGCGGGTGGCGATCCAATGGCGCTGTCAGAGGTGGACCGCATGGTCAATCTCCAGGCCATGATGATCTCCTACGTCAACGACTTCAAAATACTGATGGTGATGACGCTGCTCGCCATCCCCTTTGTCTTCCTGCTGCGCAAGCCGACGGCCGGTCCGGCCGGCGGCGCGCCTGCAGCGCATATGGACTAGACCCGGCGGCAGGCGGTCTGCCTGCAGCCAATATGGACTAGGCCCGGCGGCAAGCGGTCTGCCTGCTGCCAATATGGACTAGGCCCGGCGGCAGGCGGTCTGCCTGCTGCCAATATGGACTAGGATGGACCAGGATTGCCGGGTCGATTGGTCCCAGCCCGCTGTCCAGGCGGACTGCATGTTCCATCATTGATCAGCTGGATGACGTTCTTCCACCATCCGAACTGGGACGTCGAGATCAAGGTGCTGGACGCCTGTCTTGCCGATGGCGAAGCGCCGAATACGAGGCGGTGCGCTCCGGTCCCTATCTGATGGGGAAATTCAAGGCGACGCCCAAATTGGGGCGCTACCTGCCGAGAACCAGCGCCCAATAGCGCAGATTAGGATCACGTCCGTCGCGGACATAGGCGAGCCCGAAGCGGCTGAAATCCGGGTCGAGGATGTTGCGCCGGTGGCCCTGCGAATGCATCCAGATGTCGAACAGTTTTTGCTGGTCGAAGCGGCCCTCGGCGATGTTCTCGGCCGCGGCACCCCGCACTCCGTTGTCCTTCATGCGCGAGGCGAAATCCTTGCCCCAACCTGTGGTATGGCTCATGCGCTCCCGCGACGCCATGTAGCCGGCCTGCTGGAGTGCTGCTTGTTGCAGCTGTGCATCGGGAACCAGCGGCCCCAGTCCCGCGGTCGCGCGCAGGCTGGCCAGCGTGCCGGTGGCGGAGGAGGAGACCCCCGCACCTTGACCGGTCGGCACAGAAACGGTGCCGCAGGCGGCCAGCCCGGCCAACGCCGCGAGGCCGGCTGCCTTGAGCCACATGCGCCTGTTCAGGCCTGCTTGACGGATTTCGATTTTTTCAGCGGTCATGCTTGCCTGACATAGTCGCGATCATGGCTTTTGCCGGGCCGGGCAATGAAAATCGCGTGAGGAGAGGCGAAATGCCGTCCATGCGGCGACAATCCCGGGAAGATCGGCTATGATGCCGGCGTTCTTGAAGTGGCAGCTACGGGCGGCCATCCCAGGCGGTGACCGCCCCCCGAGAAAAACGGAGGAAGGTTATGGCCGGCTTTCATGTCATGGCGGACGCGCGCGGAATGCATGTGCAGCCCACGGTGCGCCACATCAGGACGTCCGACCTCTGGGATGCGCTGCGGCTCGGCGCAGAAGATTTCTGGGCAAAACCATCCCACTACGTGTTCCTGTGCCTGATTTACCCGATCGTCGGCCTGATCCTCGCCCGGTGGTCGTCGGGCTCCAATGCCATCCAGCTCGTCTATCCCTTGATGTCGGGCTTTGCGCTGGTCGGCCCGTTCGCCGCCATCGGGCTCTACGAGATCAGCCGCCGCCGCGAGCTCGGCATGAACACCAGCTGGTGGCATGCCCTCGATGTCCGTCGCTCCCCGGCGCTGCCCTCGATCGCCGCCATCGGCATCATGCTGTTCGCCCTGTTCCTTTTGTGGCTATTCACGGCACAGTCGATCTACACCAGCCAGTTTGGTGACCAGCCACCAGCTTCCGTCGGCGCCTTCCTGCGTGACGTTCTGACGACCAGCAAGGGCTGGACGCTGATCCTCGCCGGCAATGCCGTGGGGTTTGTCTTCGCCGTGGTCGTGCTGGCCACCACCGTGATCGCCTTCCCGCTGTTGCTCGACCGTGATGTCGGCGCCGTCTCGGCAATCGAGACATCGGCCCGCGCGGTGATGGCGAACCCGCTGCAGATGGCGCTGTGGGGTCTGACGGTCGCCGTGCTGCTGGTGATCGGTTCTATCCCGCTGTTTGCCGGGCTGGCCGTCGTGATGCCGATCCTGGGCCATGCTACCTGGCATCTGTACCGCAAGGTGGTCGAGCCGGCGCAGATCCAGCCGATCCGTCGGCCAATGTAGGACGCCTTCAGCGCTGCGCGTCGGTCGCCATCTTCAGCGCCAGCGCCGTCAGCACGGTTCCCATCGTCCAGCGCTGAATCACCAGCCACAGTGGCCGTCCGGCCAGGAAGGCGGTGATCGAGCCAGCGGTGATCGCGATGATGGCATTGACGCTGAGGCTGATCGATATCTGCGTCGCGCCGGGCACCAGAAGCTGCGACAGGACATGACCCTTGCCGGGGCTGATGAACTGCGGCAGCAGCGACAGGTAGAGAACGGCCACCTTGGGGTTGAGCAGATTGGTCATCAGCCCCATGGCGAAGAGCTTGCGTGGCCTGTCCTTCGGCAGTTCGCGCACCTGGAATGGCGAGCGTCCGCCGGGCTTTACGGCCTGCCAGGCCAACCACAAGAGATAGAGCACGCCGGCAAAGCGCAGGACGTCGTAGGCATAGGGCACGGCAAGCAGCAGCGCCGTGATGCCGAACGCGGCCGATAGAACATAGAACAGAAAGCCGACAGCGACCCCGCCAAGCGAGATCAGCCCTGCTTTTGGGCCTTGCGACAGCGAGCGCGAGATCAGGTATATCATGTTCGGGCCTGGCGTCAGAACCATGCCGAGGCAGACCAGCGCGAAGGCGAGGTGATTGGCGGTTTCGGGCATTGTTCGTCCCCAGCGGGCCGCGCTGGATGCGCGATTTGCGAGCGATATGTGCCTGTCGCGGCAGGGCACGCAAGAGCTTGACGGCGACAGGCGTTGCGCCAGAAAGGCCGTGTGGCCAATGCCTGTCGCCCAAGAGCGGCGGCGCGCTTTAGCCGACCACGCGCAGGTTCGACAGTTCGTTGCCGATTTCCTTGAAATCGCTCGACAGGCTGGCGCCGGTCGCGTTCCAGAACAGTTTCGCCGGCTTGCTCGGATCCGTTGGATCCTTGCGGAAGCGCGAATCCGACGAGCAGGACTTCAGCGCATCGATCGCCTGCTTATCGGCGGTCTTGGTCGTCGACAGGTCCAGCGCTACCGTCATCACCATGATGTTGGCCGCCTTGGCGTTGTAACCACCCGCCAGCCCCGGGCCATGCCCTCCGGAACATTGGTGCCGCCATTGGGCTGCATCAGGTCGATGGCGGCCTTGATCGAGGCTAGTCCATCGGCGACGCTGACGTCGGTCAGCGGCGTGATGGGGTTGGTGTACAGCTGTAGTTCGGACCATTGCCGGCCGGCGGCACGGGCGCATCGATCGGCCGCGGCTGGAAATATTTGGCCATGTTGCGCAACCGGGATTGGCCGGTCGTGCTCGAAGGATCGTCATTCCACCAGCTGTTCACCGCGCCATAGGTAACCGGTGCAGCCTCGTGTCACGCTGGTGCCGGTGACGAAGTATTTGGGCATGTAGCGCAGGCGTTCGGCATCGGTGCCGGTCGAAATATCGGCGCTCCAGTCATTGTTCGCGGGCCAGGATGAACTGTCGGTGTTGTCAGTCTCGTCGGGCGCGAACATCGGGACGAACAGGGTGGCGGCTGTCGTGGCAGCCGTATCCTGGATATTATGGGGATAGGGACGGGACTCGACGCATCCACCCCAGGATGCGACGCTGCCGTAGGTCGCCGGTGTCGTGGTCGTCGTACAGGTCTGGTTCCTGCCGGAGCCGGTGCAGCTTGTGTTGGACGAACTTGGTGCAACAGTGCGGACGTCGCCCGGATCGCGGATTTTGCCGTCAATCGAAGGCGCCGATCGGGCGGACAGGCGGCGGTTCGCGTCGATCTCCAGCGACAGGCAGGCGAAAGCTGGTGACAGCATGGGCCGGTTCGGATAATTCGGACCGGCTGCGGCGAACCGTCGGCCGTGGCACTTGCAACAATCACATTGAAGGAAACGGCATGGCGGAATCGCCTGAAATCGTCGGCTCGCTCGAAGACGCGTCGAAAGCCTATTCGGCGATTCTTTGCGATGTCTGGGGCGTCGTCCACAACGGCGAATGGCATTTTCCGGCAGCCGCCGCGGCGCTGGCGAGGGCAAGGGCAGACGGCGTTCCGGTTGTGCTTATTACCAATTCACCCCGCCGCAGCGCCGATGTCGTGGCACAGATGAGCGTGATCGGCGTTCCCCCGTCGGCCTACGACCGTGTCGTGACCTCGGGCGACGTGACCCGCGACCTGATCGCGGAGGGCCCGCGCAAAGTCTTCCACATCGGCGCCGACCGCGATTTGACCCTCTATGATGGCCTGGATGTCGAGCTGGTCGAGGAATTCGAGGCCGCCGGCATCGTGTGCACCGGGCTGTTCGACGACGAAGTCGAAAAGCCCGAGGACTATACGGAGCTGTTGCGGCGATTGCGCGCCAGGAACCTGCCGTTCATCTGCGCCAACCCCGATATCATGGTGGAGCGCGGCGAACGGATCATCTGGTGCGCCGGCGCCCTGGCGCGCGACTATGCCCAGCTCGGCGGTCGCACGCTGATCGCCGGAAAGCCCTACGCGCCGATCTATGACGTCGCGATGAAGGAGGTGGCCGAGGTTCTCGGACGGCCGGTCGAGCGTTCGCAGGTGTTGGCCATCGGCGATGGCATCATGACCGACGTCAAGGGCGCGGCCGACAATGGCTTCGACGTTCTCTATGTCTCTGGCGGCATTCACGCCCGCGACTATGGCGACGCCTTGCGGCCGGATCCGGCAAAGCTCGGGCTCTTCCTGGAACGGCACGGCTATCGTCCGGTGTCCGTCATAGCCAGACTACAGTAGGTGGCAATGGTGGCTTTCCAGCATCTTTCAGCAACGGCGCCGCTGCCCGCCGATCTGCGTGGTGGTGTCGTCGCGATTGGCAATTTCGACGGCGTCCATCGTGGCCATCAGGCGGTGCTCGAACGGGCGTTGGCCGAGGCCACGCGGCGCGGCGTGCCGGCCTTGGTACTGACCTTCGAGCCGCATCCCCGAAAGGTTTTCAGGCCGGACATGCCGCTGTTCGTGCTGACGCCGCCGCCGATGAAGGCGCGCCTCCTGTCGTTGCTGGGCTTTGCCGCGCTCGTCGAGCAGCCCTTCACGCGGGATTTCGCCTCGCTGTCGGCGGAAGCTTTCATCACCGACGTCTTGGAGAGGACGCTCGGCATCACTCACGCCGTGACCGGTTTCGATTTTCATTTCGGCAAGGACCGGCAGGGCGGGCCGGCCTATCTCATGGCGGCCGGCGAGCGCCATGGTTTCGGCGTCACGCTCGTCGACGCCTTTCGAGACGAGGGTGCCGAGGTGGTTTCGTCAAGCCGGATCCGGGGCTTGCTGTGCGATGGCGAGGTAGCCGAAGCCGCCAGTCTGCTCGGCTATCGCTTCACGGTGGAAAGCGAGGTCGTGGGCGGCCAACAGCTCGGGCGAACGCTCGGCTTTCCGACCGCGAATATGAGGCTTGCCGCGGAGGCAGCTCTCAAGGAAGGAATCTATGCCGTCCGCTTTCGCCGCGCCGACGGCACGCTGCACGATGGCGTCGCGAGCTTCGGCCGCCGCCCGACCATCGACGACAATGGCGCACCGCTCCTGGAAACCTTCGTCTTCGATTTTTCCGGCGATCTCTATGGCGAGACCTGCCAGGTGTCGTTCTTCGGCTTCCTGCGCAGCGAGATCAAGTTCGACGGGCTGGATGCACTGGTCGTACAGATGAGGCGGGACGAAGCCGAGGCTCGCGCGCTGCTTGCCGGCGTCAAGCCGCTGTCCAGTCTGGACGCGGCAGTGGCGTTTTAAGGCATGGTCTCGAAACCGGTGCCGGCTTTCGGCCGGGATCACCGTCTTTCGGCGGACGGCTCAAACGAGATCTTACTTTTTCAGTGCAAGGCCGACCGCGATGAAGGTCCAGCCCTGGAAGATCAGGTCGATTGCCAGGAACATGCCGAGTACCCATAGGCTGTTGACCGGCCAGCCCATGGCGATGATCAAGCCCGCAAGCACGCTAATGACACCGGCCGCGACGATCCAGCCCCAGCCGCTTTCCGGGCGGTGGCTGTAGCCGACCCAGGCGCGCAGCGCGCCGGAAGCGACAAGCGCAACGGCCAGCAGGAAGGTCAGCACCGCGGAGGCCAGCAACGGATTGTCGAAAGCGAAAAATCCGGCCACCGCATAAAGCAGTCCGCTGAGCAGCCAATAGAAGAAGCGGCCCCAGGTCTTCACACCGAAGGCATGCATGATCTCGATGATGCCGGCCACCAGCATCAGCCATCCCACGACATAGACAGAAGCCACCGTGGCGATGAACAGATTGCCGAAGGCGATGCCGCCGAGGATCAGCAGCACCACGCCCAGACCAACAAACCATCCCCACTTGTCTCGCGTCTGGCCGATCGCGTTCTTCAGTGTATCGCCGTGCAAAGTCATGTCGCCACCTCCGTTGAGGTCTGCCAGTATGCGACGAAGTTAGCTTCGGTGCCAGTCCACCGCCAACCGGTGGCGGGTCGATGGTGCAGGCAATGCGGCCCGGACGTCTCGCCCTTAAATCAAATTTTACCAAAGCCTCGTCAAAGCTGTCGCCGCAGGACAGTTGTATCGTGTTAGTGGAGTGGCCATGAGTCCGGTCGGGAAGATTTCGGTAGCTTTGGCCACCATCATGCTGGCGACGTCAGGCGCGGCCAAGGCCGGCGACGGCGCTTTCGGCTGGTTGTCCGGCGACTGGTATCTGACGGTCGGCGCCACCGGCTTGGTCGCGCCGAATTTCGAGGGCGGCAAGAAATACATGCTCAGCGCCCAGCCCATCATCTCTTTGGGCAAGGCGGGTCCCGCGGCACGCTTCACGTCGCGTAACGACAATATTTCGCTGGCGCTTATCGATGATGGCGGCGTTCGCGCCGGCCTGACCGGCAAGTTCCTGTTCTCGCGCGATGATAGCGATGCCGACGAGCTCAAAGGCCTCGATCCGGTCCGCTGGGGCGGCGAAGTCGGCGGCTTCTTCGAATTCTATCCAACGGACTGGATGCGCGCGCGCGCCGAATTGCGGCATGGCATCCGCGCCCATAACGGCTTTGTCGCCGATATCGCCGCCGATGCTTTCTATGATGTGACGCCAACCGTGAGAATTTCAGGTGGGCCGCGCGTGTCCTTTGCCTCGGCGAACTATTTCGACGCCTATTATGGCGTCAATGCGCAGGAAGCCGTGGCCTCGGGCCTGAGCCAATATAATCCTGGCGGCGGCCTTAAATCCGTTGGCCTCGGTGGCGCGGTGACTTGGAAGGTGACCGATCCGATGACGGCCAGCCTGTTCGGCGAATATTCGCGCTTGAAAGGTCCGGCGGCCGATTCCAGCCTGGTCAGGGAGCGCGGCGACCGCAACCAGTTCATGGTCGGCGTGTCGACGACCTATCGCTTCGACTTCAAGATGTAAGCGAATCGAACGAGACGCTTTATTCCTGCGCCTATCTCCGCTAAAAGCCCAGCAATGACGAGCTTTTCGCGCCTTCACGCGCCGACGATACGAATTACCAGCCCGGTGTTCCTGGCGGCCTGAAGGCTGTCGGAGCCGCCGGGAATCTTGCGCGCGGCTCCTCGCGCTTTTCCAGATCATCAAGGCATCTCGCCCAAAAGTGGCCCCGGTTTTGGGAAAACGACAGGCGCAGAAGTAAAATCAACGCCGCAGGCCGCATGGCCCGGCACGCACATGGCAGACCAATGACCGACGAAACACTGGACACCCCGACGATCGACTATTCCAAAACGCTTTACCTGCCGCAGACGGATTTCCCGATGCGCGCCGGCTTGCCCGAAAAGGAGCCGGTGCTGGTCAAGCGCTGGCAGGATATGGACCTCTACCGCAAGCTGCGCGACAGCTCTGCCGGCCGCGAGAAGTACGTGCTGCATGACGGCCCCCCCTACGCCAACGGCAACATCCATATCGGCCACGCGCTGAACAAGATCCTCAAGGACGTCGTCACCCGCTCGTTCCAGATGCGCGGCTACGACTCGAATTACGTGCCGGGCTGGGACTGCCACGGCCTGCCGATCGAATGGAAGATCGAGGAGCAGTATCGCGCCAAGGGCAAGAACAAGGACGAGGTGCCGGTCAACGAGTTCCGCAAGGAATGCCGGGATTTCGCCGCGCACTGGATCAATGTTCAGGGTGCGGAATTCCAGCGGCTAGGCGTCGTCGGTGATTTCAAGAACCCCTATACGACCATGGCTTTCCACGCCGAGGCGCGCATCGCCGGCGAGCTGCTGAAATTCGCCATGTCGGGCCAGCTCTATCGCGGCTCCAAGCCGGTGATGTGGAGCGTTGTCGAGCGCACGGCACTTGCCGAGGCGGAGATCGAATACCAGGACTATGAGTCCGACACGATCTGGGTGAAATTTCCGGTGGCCAATCTTGTCGTCGCCAGCGTCGTCGACGGCCAGCCGGCCGAATTCGATCCCGACCTGAGCGGGCGGTCGCTGGACCTGCTGGATGCCCATGTCGTCATCTGGACGACGACGCCATGGACCATCCCGGGCAATCGTGCCGTCAACTATTCGCCGCGCGTCGCCTACGGCCTCTACGAAGTCACGGCCGCCGAAAACGCGTTTGGGCCGCAGCCGGGCGAAAAGCTGATCTTTGCCGATGCGCTGGCCGAGGAAAGCCAGGCCAAGGCCAAGATCACCCTGAATCGCCTTCACTGCGTTTCGGCCGAACAGCTTGGAAGTCTTGTGCTTTCGCATCCCTTCAAGGGTCTCGGCGGCGGCTACGAATTCCAGGTGCCGCTGGTTGCCGGCGACCATGTCACCGACGATGCCGGCACCGGCTTCGTGCACACGGCGCCCGGCCACGGACGTGAGGATTTTGACGCCTGGATGGATGCGGCGCCGGACCTTCGCCAGCGCGGTATAGACACGGTCATCCCCTTCACTGTCGATGATGCCGGCTTCTTCACCAAGGATGCGCCGGGCTTCGGCCCCGACCGCGAGGGCGGACCCGCGCGTGTCATCGACGACAATGGCAAGAAGGGCAACGCCAACCAGGCGGTCATCGACGAGCTGATCAAGCGCAACGCGCTGTTTGCGCGCGGCCGCCTGAAGCACAGCTATCCGCACTCCTGGCGCTCGAAAAAACCGGTGATCTTCCGCAATACACCGCAATGGTTCGTCTACATGGACAAGGATCTCGGCGACGGCACGACGCTGCGCAGCCGCGCGCTGAAGGCCATCGACGACACCCGCTTCGTGCCGCCCGCCGGCCAGAACCGCATCCGCGCCATGGTCGAGGAACGCCCGGACTGGGTGCTCTCGCGCCAGCGTGCCTGGGGCGTTCCGATCGCCGTCTTCGCCGACGCGGACGGCAATGTGCTCAGGGATGACGCCGTCAACCAGCGCATCATGGATGCCTTCGAGAACGAGGGCGCCGACGCCTGGTTCGCCGCTGGCGCCAAGGAGCGTTTTCTTGGCAATCACGACGCCTCCAAATGGAAGCAGGTGATGGACATCCTCGACGTCTGGTTCGATTCGGGCTCGACGCACGTCTTCACGCTGGAGGACCGTCCTGATCTCAAATGGCCGGCCGACGTCTATCTCGAAGGCTCCGACCAGCATCGCGGCTGGTTCCACTCCTCGCTGCTCGAAAGCTGCGGCACAAGGGGCAGGGCGCCTTACGACACTGTCGTCACCCATGGCTTCACCATGGACGAGGACGGCCGCAAGATGTCGAAATCGCTCGGCAACACCGTCGTTCCGCAGGACGTCATCAAACAGTCCGGCGCCGACATCCTGCGGCTCTGGGTGGTGACGACGGACTATTGGGAAGACCAGCGGCTTGGCAAGAACGTGCTGCAGACCAACATCGACGCCTACCGCAAGCTGCGCAACACCATTCGCTGGATGCTGGGCACGCTCGCCCATGACGATGGCGAGACCGTGCCGCTGGAAGAGATGCCGGAGCTGGAACGGCTGATGCTGCATCGGCTGGCCGAGCTCGACGAGGTGGTGCGCCAGGGCTACGACGCCTTCGAGTTCAAGCGTATCACCCGCGCGCTGCTCGATTTTATGGTGGTAGAGCTGTCGGCCTTCTATTTCGACATCCGCAAGGACGCGCTCTACTGCGAGGCGCCGTCGAGCGTGAAGCGCCAGGCCTCGGTGCAGGTGGTGCGTCATCTCTTCGATTGCCTGGTGAAATGGCTGGCGCCGATGCTGCCCTTTACCATGGAAGAGGCTTGGCTCGACCGTCATCCCGATGCGGTGTCGGTGCATCTCGACCAGTTCCCGGAAGTTCCGACGGAGTGGAAGAGTGAGGCGCTGGCGGAGAAATGGCGCAAGGTGCGGCAGGTGCGCCGCGTCGTCACCGGAGCGCTCGAGATCGCGCGTGCCCAGAAGGTGATCGGCTCCTCGCTTGAGGCCGTCCCTGTCGTGACGATCAATGACGCTGTGCTCGAGGCGGCGATATCGGACGTCGATATGGCCGAGATGGCGATCACCAGTGATCTCGTGATTGCCCATGGCCAGGCGCCGGAAGGCGCTTTCACGCTCGACGACGTCAAGGGCGTCGCCGTGGTCGTCGAGAAGGCGCAGGACCGCGGCCTTGTCAAATGCGCGCGTTCCTGGCGCTACACGGCCGACGTCGGGCAGGATCCTGCCTTTCCCGGCGTCTCGGCGCGCGACGCCGCGGTGCTGCATGAGCTGAAAGCGCTCGGTAGGCTCTGATGCATGTCGCCCAAGAGTGTGTAGCGGTTTGGGACAACGACATGCATGCAGTCAAAAAGGTGCACAAATGCCACGCCGGGGGATGCAAATCCGCCCGCGCGTTGCCCTTAACGAGTGGTTGAGGTAAACACGCGAGACTCCGGAAGACAAATTGTCGCCGGATTTCCGTCGCAAGTGCGTAGACGATGGGGACCGGACATGGGCCGGTGACGATCGAGAGGCTGTCTAGAGTGGGACTTTTTGGCATGACCGAGAGATATAAGGCGCGCCTTGCGCTGCTGGCGCCGCTTTTCGCATCCGGGCTTGCTCTGGCCGGCTGCGTCGGCTCTCCGACCTACGGCACCGACAAGACCGCCGGCGAACAATTGGCCGGCGATCTATCGAGCGCCTTTTCCATTGCGCCGAAGCACAAGGACCAGATCGATTACAAGCCGCGTCCCACATTGGTGAAGCCGGCGCCTGGCCAGAAGGGCGCGCTGCCGGCTCCGCAGGACAGCATCGAAACGGCAAGTGCTCAATGGCCCGAATCGCCCGAGCAGCGCCGTGCACGTCTGCGTGCCGACGCCACCGCTCATCAGGATGATCCGTCTTACCAGTCGCAGATCGTTGATGACGTGCAGACGGACCCCGAATCTGTGAAAAAGGCGATGGAAGATTCTGGCTCGAGCCATCCGCCGCGCTGGACGCCCGCTGATTCCGACAAGGGCCGCGCCGCCGAGATCCAGCGCCGCCTTGCCGAGAGCAAGCAGGGCGATCCGAACACCCGCAAATATCTTAGCGAGCCGCCGGTGGCTTATCGCGTCGCGGCCGACACCGCCCCGCAGGGTGAGCTCGGCGAGGACGAGTACAAGAAAGAACGCCGCCTGAAGAAAGAGGCGGAAGGCAAGAAGAGCGGCTGGTTCGACTGGTTGCCCTCGCTGTAACGGCTGGCCTCGCTGACCAGAGGTGGGCAGAGCGCCCGCTTCAGTCGCGGCGTTCCCTGAAAAAATCCTTTAGCAGCAGGCCCGCTTCGGTTTCGCCCATGCCAGGATAGATATCCGGCGTATGGTGACAGGTCGGCGAGGCGAAGAAGCGTACGCCATTGACCACCGCGCCACCCTTTTCGTCGGCGGCGCCAAAATAAAGCCGGCGCAATCTGGCGAAGGAAATGGCACCGGCGCACATGGCGCAGGGTTCGAGTGTCACATAAAGATCGTGGCTGGTGAGGCGCTCGCTCGAGAGTTTGCCGCAGGCTTCTCGTATGACCAGCATCTCGGCATGCGCCGTTGGGTCGGCAAGCTCGCGGGTACGGTTGCCGGCACTGGCCACAATCGTGCTGCCATTCGCAATGACGGCGCCGACCGGCACTTCGCCGCGCAGGGCTGCCGCTTCGGCCTCCTGCAGCGCCACGGCCATGAAATCCGGCCGCTTCACGCGGTTTCCATTCCCATTATCTCCTCGCCTCCCGGCGGTGATCCTGTTATTGAGCGCATCAACCTGAAAATCGGACTCGATTTTCAGAAATGATCATGCGCCAAATCAAAGTGCTACAGCGTTCGTTGCGCGCCCGAAAGGATGCGCCACGCTGTAGCAGCGCAAACGGACAAAGGCCACATGGACGACAACGACAAGAAATCTCCGCGCCAAAAAGGCCCGGGCAAGAAACCCGCGGCTCCGCGCGGCGACAGGGGCGGCAAGCCATCGTTCGGTGCCAAGAAGCCCTATGCGCCGCATGGCGATCGGCCGATGGCCGCTGAGGGCGAGCGCCCGAAGCGCGACTTCAAGGGCGGCGACAAGCCATTCAGCAAGGGGCCGCGCCCCGCGGGCAAGCCTTATGAGAAGCGCGAAGGCCCGCGCAAGCCCTATGCGCCTCGCGGCGACCGTCCGATGGCGCCCGAAGGCGAGCGCAAGCCGTATGAGAAGCGCGAGGGGCCGCGCAAGCCCTACGCCCCACGCGGCAACCGCCCAATGGCGGCCGAAGGCGAGCGCAAGCCATATGAGAAGCGCGAGGGGCCGCGTAAGCCCTACGCCCCACGCGGTGATCGTCCGGTTGCTGCTTCGGCGGATGGCGAAAAGCGCTTCGACCGTCCCAAGCGTGATTTCGTAGATCGTCCCAAGCGTGATTTCGCAGATCGTCCGAAGCGTGACTTCGCTGACCGTCCCAAGCGTGACTTCGGGAGCGACAGACCCAAGCGTGATTTCAGTGATCGGTCCCAAGGTGCATCGGGCGGCGGTTTCAAGCCGCGCCCGCGGCCGGCGGAAGCAACGGAAGAAGCCGGCGAGCGCATCGCCAAGCGGCTGGCGCGTGCCGGTCTCGCCTCGCGCCGCGATGCCGAGGACCTGATCGCTGCCGGCCGTGTCAAGGTCAATGGCCGGGTGCTGGCTTCGCCGGCTTTCAATGTCATGCCCGACGACATCATTCATCTCGACGGCATGGAAATTCCGCCGATCGAACGCACGCGTCTGTTCCTGTTTCACAAGCCGGCCGGCGTCGTCACCACCAACCGCGATCCCGAAGGCCGCAAGACCGTCTTCGACGTGTTGCCGGCCGAATTGCCGCGGCTGATGACCATCGGCCGGCTCGACATCAACACTGAGGGCTTGCTGCTGCTCACCAACGATGGCGGTCTGTCGCGCGTGCTCGAACTGCCGGCCACCGGCTGGCTGCGCCGCTACCGCGTGCGCGTCCACGGCAAGGTCGAGGAAAGCGCGCTGGCCGGCCTGCGCGAAGGCATTGCCGTCGACGGTGTCTTCTATGGCGCCATCGAGGCCAGTCTCGACCGCGAGCAGGGCTCCAACGCCTGGCTGACGATCGGCTTGCGCGAGGGCAAGAACCGTGAGGTCAAGAACATTCTCGGTGCGCTCGGCCTCGATGTGACGCGGCTGATCCGCATTTCCTACGGGCCCTTCCAGCTCGAGGATCTTCCGGAGGGCCATGTGCTGGAGATCAAGGGCCGGGTGCTGCGAGACCAGCTTGGCGAGCGGCTGGTGGAAGAATCCGGCGCGAACTTCGACGCCGAGATAACGAAACCGTTTTCCAACAAGCCGGTGCGGCGCACCGAGACCCGTGAAGCAGAGCCCGAGCGGCCGAAATTCACGCGTGACGGCGAGCGCCGGCCGATCGGCGAGGGCGGGTTGATCAAGAACCGCAAGCGCCGGGAAGGCAGCCGCGACGAGGCGCTCGGCAAACTGTCGACAAGTCCCGACAGAAGTTCATCGGAAAAGAGCTTTGGCGAACGCGGTCCGAGGCCCGAACGCGGCGGCTTCGGGGATAAGCCGCGTGGCAGCTTTGGCGAAAAGCCGCGCGGTGGCTTCGGGGACAAGCCTCGTGGCGGCGGCAAGAAATCCGAGCGCGAGCAGCGGCCGATCGAGCCGCCCGGCCAGCGCAAGGCCAATGTCTGGATGGCGCCGGGTGCCCGGCCGATCGGCAAGGGCAGGGCGGAGGCCGAAGCGGCCAAGGCCGCCGACGCCAAGGCGCGCAAGGCCTCGTTCAAGCCGGCCTATGGCAAGCCTGGCGGCAAACCGGTCGGTGCAAAGCCGTTCGGCAAGCCGCGTGGCGAGCGTCCGGGCGGCGCGGGTGGCGGTGAGCGTCCGCGCGGCGGTCCCAAGGGCCCCAGGACAAGATGAGGATCGTTGGCGGGGAGTTTCGCGGGCGTCCGCTGGCGACGCCCCGCAGCAGCGCCATCCGTCCGACGACCGACCGCACCCGCGAGGCCGTCTTCAACGTGCTGGCGCATCGCTTCGCCGGTCAACTGGACGGAGCACGCGTGCTCGATCTGTTTGCCGGGACCGGCGCGCTTGGTCTGGAAGCACTGTCGCGCGGCGCGTCCTACGGAGTCTTCATCGAGGAGTCGGCCGAAGGCCGTGGCTTGATCCGCGACAATGTCGAGGCCTTCGGCCTGACCGGCCGCACCAAGATCTTCCGCCGCGACGCAGCCGCCCTTGGCGAGGCAGGCACGCTGGCGCCGTTCGGCCTCGTCTTCGCCGATCCGCCCTATGGCAAGGGCCTCGGCGAGCGCGCCCTGCGGTCGGCCAGTGCCGGCGGCTGGCTGCGCCCCGGTGCACTGTGCGTGGTTGAGGAGACGGCGGCGGTTCCATTTGAACCCGGCCCCGGCTTTTCGGTGCTTGATGAGCGCAACTACGGCGAGACCGTCATCCGCTTCATCGAGGCTGCGTGACACGCCTGCGCCCAGCGGCGGCCTCTTTGCCGCCGCCTTTGCCGGCAACATAGCCAACAATTCACTTTGCTTGTCACAAGCACCTTGCCTATCGTCTTGCCGAGGAAACCGGAGCCATTGATGACACAAAGGGCTGAATGGCTGCGGATGGCGCTGCTGGCGACATCGCTGGCCTTTACCATGGCCGGCCCGGTGCTGGCCGACGGCCCGGTATTGCCCAATACGGTGCCGGCCGAGTTCAAGGTGACGGATTTCCTGCTCGACAACGGCATGGAGGTGGTCGTCATTCCCGACCACCGCGCGCCGATCGTCACCCATATGGTGTGGTACAAGATCGGCAGTGCCGACGAGCCGCCGGGCAAATCCGGCATCGCCCATTTCTTCGAGCATCTGATGTTCAAGGCGACGACCAATCACGCGGCCGGCGAGTTTGACCGCGCCGTCTCCGACATTGGCGGCTCCAACAACGCTTTCACCTCCTACGATTACACCGCTTTCCACGAGACGGTGGCGCCATCGGCGCTCGAGCTGATGATGAGCTTCGAGGCCGACCGCATGCGCAACCTCGTCCTGACCGATGATGTCATCAAGACCGAGCGCGATGTCATTCTCGAGGAGCGCCGCTCGCGCATCGACAACAATCCGCAGGCGGTGCTCGACGAGGAAGTCGATGCCACGCTGTGGCAGAACCAGCCCTATCGCATTCCGGTCATCGGCTGGATGCAGGAGATGGAGCAGTTGAACCGCACCGATGTGGTGGCCTTCTATAACAAATACTACCGGCCCAACAACGCCGTGCTGATCGTGGCCGGTGATGTCGAACCCGACACGGTGAAGGCCCTCGCCGAGAAGACCTATGGCAAGGTGGCCCGCGGGCCGGACCTGCCGCCGCGCGTACGCCCGGTAGAGCCGGAACAGAACACCAAGCGCACCGTCACACTCTCCGATGCCCGCGTCAGCGTACCGAGTTTTTCGACGGAATGGGTGGTGCCGTCCTACCACACCGCCAAGTCGGGCGAAGGCGAAGCGCTCGACCTGCTGGCCGAGATCCTCGGCGGCGGCAACCGCAGCCGGCTCTACCAGGCGCTGGTGGTCCAGCAAGGCATCGCTTCCAGCGCTGGCGCCTATTTCCAGGGCACCATGCTCGACGACACCAATTTCACCGTCTACGGCGTGCCGCGCGGCGACGCCAAGCTGGCCGATGTCGAGGCCGCGGTCGATGCCGAGGTGGCGCGCATCGCGAGCGACGGCGTCACATCGGATGAGCTCGAAAAGGCCAAGGACCGCTATGTCAGGTCGATGATCTTTGCCCGCGACAAGCAGGATTCCATGGCCAACATCTATGGCTCGACCCTGGCTACCGGCGGCAACGTGCAGGATGTCCAGCAATGGCCGGACCGCATCCGCAGGGTCACGGCGGACGAAGTCAAGGCCGTCGCCGCGCGCTATCTGGTGCTGGCTCGCTCGACGACCGGCTATCTCGTGCCGCAGCAACAGGCGGGGAATTGATGATGAGCCAGCACCACCATCCCACAAGGGGAGAAGGTAAGGCGCGTGCCGCACTGGCAACCCTCTTCCTCTCCATCTTCTTCCTGATCTTGCCGGCGCTTGCCGCCCGCGCCATGGAAATCCAGTCGGTGACCTCTTCGAAGGGTGTCACTGCCTGGCTGGTGGAGGACTATTCCGTGCCGGTCGTCGCCATCCGCTTCGTCTTCGGCGGCGGCTCGACGCAGGATCCGCCAGGGAAAGAAGGTCTGGCCAACCTGATGACCGGCCTGTTCGACGAAGGCGCCGGCTCTCTCGACTCGGAAGCCTTCCAGATCAGGCTCGACGATGCCGGCGCCGAGATGAGTTTCGAAGAGACCCGCGACGGTGTCTATGGTTCGATGCGCATGCTGGCTGAACAGCGAGACGAGGCGTTCGATCTGTTGCGGCTGGCGGTCAACGAGCCGCGCTTCGATCAGGCACCGATCGACCGCATCCGCGCCCAAATCCTGTCCGGCATCATCGCCAACGAGAATGATCCCGACACGGTGGCGCAGAACCGCTGGACACGCGCCATCTATGGCGACCATCCCTATTCGCGCTCCGACCAGGGCACGAGGCAGAGCATTGCCGCCATCACGCAGGACGATCTCAAGGCCCTGCACAAGGCGGTGTTCGCGCGCGGCGGCCTGCATGTCGCCGTGGTCGGCGCCATCGATGCCGAAACGCTGAAGAAGAAGCTGGACACGGTGTTCGGCGACCTGCCGCAGAATCAGGCGCTCGCCCCTGTCGCGGATATCGAACCCAAGCTGGCGCAGCGTGTGGAGGTCAATTACGACCTGCCGCAGACCTCGCTGCAGCTCGCCTGGCCCGGCGTGAAGCGCAAGGCGGCGGATTTCTTCCCCACCGTGCTGATGAACGAAATCCTCGGCGGCGGCACCTTCACCTCGCGCCTGTTCCAGGAGGTGCGTGAAAAGCGTGGGCTAGCCTACAGCGTCAATTCCTCGTTGGTCAACCAGGACCACGCCAATGCGCTCATCGTCAGCACCGGAACGCGCTCCGACCGTGCGGCCGAGACGCTCGGCATCGTGCGCGACGTCGTCAAGCGACTGGCGGAGGAGGGCCCGACCGAGGCCGAACTTGCGGCGACCAAGAAATATCTGATTGGCGCCTATGCCATCAACAATCTGGACTCCTCCAGCTCCATCGCCGCGACGCTGGTCGAGCTGCAACTGGACGATCTCGGCATCGACTACATGCAGCGCCGTGCCGGCTACATCAATGCGGTGACGCTGGATCAGGTCAAGGCGGCGGCGCGGAAGCTGCTCTCGGCCGAGCCGACCATCATGGTGGTCGGGCCTCCGCTGGCCGCGGCCGGTAAGGGATGAGCCCGACTTTCGGCATAGCGTTCGGCGGCGGCGGTGCGCGCGGTCTGGCGCATATCCATGTCATCGAGGCGCTGGACGAGCTCGGCATCCGGCCCGTGGCGATCGCCGGTTCGTCGATCGGTGCCATCATGGGCGCCGGCATGGCATCGGGCATGACCGGCAAGGACATCCACGACTATGCCCGCTCGATCCTCGGCCGGCGTGCGGAAGTGGCGAGCCGCATGTGGCGCGCGCGGCCGGGCACGATTGCGGAGGCCATGCAAGGCGGCATCCGGGTCAGCCAGTTCAATGTCGAGCGCATCCTGAAGGCCTTCCTGCCCGAGGCCATTCCCGAAACCTTCGCCGAGCTGAAGATCCCGCTGAAGGTGACGGCGACTGACTATTTCGGCCACAAGCTCGCCGTGTTCGACGACGGTGACCTGCACTCCGCGCTTGCCGCCTCTGCCGCCATTCCGGCCGTCTTTCGGCCGGTGACCCGCGACGGCAGGCTGCTGATCGACGGCGGCATATACAATCCTGTGCCCTTCGACCTGATCGAGGACGACGCCGACATCATCATTGGCGTCGACGTGGTCGGCGCGCCGGAAGAAGCCGACCGCAAACAGCCGACCTCCGTCGACCTGATGTTCGGCGCCACGCAGCTGATGATGCAGTCGATCATCGCCAACAAGCTGAAACAGTGCCGTCCCGACATATTGGTCCGCCCGGCAGTGTCAAAATACCGCGTCCTCGATTTCCTGAAGATCGACGCCCTGATGAACGAAACGGCCGACATCAAGGATCGATTGAAGCGGGAGGTGGAAAGGGTGGTGGACGCGCGGGCTGGCAAGAGCGAGCGCGGGAATCGGGTGGCTGGGTAATCGACAGGTTTTCTGGCCGATACTTACTGGGCGAAACGACGCTTGATGCGATCCACGACCATGCGAATTGGGGCGGATGTGCGCCAGGTCGTGCTGGACATTATGGCGGCGAGGTGGGTCTGCGCGTCCAGGCTCGCCTTTCGCATGCATTCAACCTCATCAGACAGCTTTGAGTTGTCGGACTGCAACTGCTCTATTTCGGCGTGGATTTTTGGATAATGCACCTTGGCTACGTGTGACCATAGCTGCCGCCGTGATCGCTCGAGATAGGTCTCCCGATCCAAGGCGTGAGGTTGAAGCTGATCCCGGACCGCTGATGCCAGCCCGCCCAGGCCCATAACGGCCACGGTGTCTGGAAGGAACACTGTTTCGTATGTGATGCCGACATGATCGAGGAAACGTTCCGCGTTGACGATCGCGTCCGCGATCAGGTTGGCGTCATGGAAGGAAACAATGCAGTCCGGTTTCATAAGTGAATAAACGCCGACAAAGTCCGAGAAACAGGCCCTGTTCGTATGCTCGCCGTCGATCAGCGCAACTGTGGCTTTGAAGGCGACCGCATCGGGACGCACGTCGGAGACGTCGCTGTCGATCGTGGTCAGTTTGGCCATTGCAGCAGGGGGAAGCCAATACGACAGCCCGGCGATCATGCGGGCAGCTGAGTTTTCTGGATAATGAAAGACTTGGGAGCGCTCGTCAGGCTGCGCCGGAGGGCGGGGATCGACGGATATCGCTGCCTCGCAGGCCGGATCAATCAAGTGCGGGAACAAGCTGCCGCCGAGATGTGAGCCAACCTCCAGATACACATAATGGCCCAGCACTGACCGGGCGAAATTCTGCACGCGCAGGAAACTCTTGCGGTCGCTGAGCGTGCTCTCGGTCTTGATCTGGAAAGCGGCAATATCGAGCCTCTCGATCATGCCCATGGCTTCATCTAGGGTTGGCATTGGACGGTTTCCTAGGCAACTGATTGCGACTTGCTTTCACGGCGCTTTGGATCGACGTCGCGAATTGATGGTCGTTCCGTTGCACTTCGGCTGGATATCCGCAACAGCATATTTCGATATCGAAACGCGATGCACTGAAAGGTCGATTGTGAACCGCCTCTATACAGATCTCCTGATCAAGATCATTGCCAATACAATCTACGGCTCCGGCTCGCAGGTGATTGATCCGGCGAAAGTCGGGGAAACGACGCCCTTCAATCGCGAGGATCGCCTCCTGGGCCGCGATTGGCCGGCGATTGCTCATTCCATGGCGGGTGTGAGACGTTTGACGAACGTGCGTGACCTCGTCCAGCAAGCCATTGATGAGAACGTGCCTGGGGATTTCATCGAGACCGGTGTTTGGCGCGGTGGCTGCTGCATTCTCATGCGCGGCGTGCTGGCCGCCAACGCAATCACGGACAGGAAGGTCTATGTCGCCGACTCATTCGACGGTCTGCCGCCGCCGGACGCCGAAAATTTTCCAGCCGACCAGGGAGACAGGCTGTACGAATATCGCCAGTTGGCGATTGACCAGGCTCAGGTTCAATCCAACTTTGCTGCCTATGACCTTTTGGACGATCAGGTGGTCTTCGTCAAAGGCTTGTTCGGGGACACCTTGCCGGACTTGAAAGCCGGCCCATTCGCCCTCATCCGACTGGACGGCGATATGTATGAGTCGACGATGGATAGCCTTGAAGCGCTTTATCCAAGGCTGTCACCCGGCGGCTTTGCGATCATCGACGACCTTGCGCATCTGCCATGCCGAAAGGCAGTTGAGGATTATCGCACACGCAACCACATCACTGCGCCGATGCATGAGATAGACTGGACAGGCGGTTGGTGGCAAAAGCCGATTGTCGACAACTGAGCCACGGAAGCGCGATGAAGCAGAACCTCGTGTCGGTCGTTGTTGTCGCGTACAACATCGCCCGAGAACTGCCCCGAACGCTGCTTTCGCTTGCATTGCCCTATCAGCAAGGTGTGACGACGGACGACTACGAGGTGATCGTCGTAGATAACGGATCGTCACCTGCGGTCAGCGAGAGCCTTATCGCGGAATATGGACCAAACTTTCGTCTGCTGCGCATCGATGACGCGTCACCCTCGCCTGCGGCTGCCGTCAATCGCGGGATCATGGCTGCAAGGGGCGACAAGATCGGCGTGATGATCGACGGTGCGCGAATCGTGACGCCCGGTTTGGTGCATTTCGCGCGCATCGGCCTGGACATGGCATCGACGGCAGTCGTGGCCGCGCCTGGCTGGTATCTTGGAAGCGATATCCAAGCCAATGCGCCTGCGAATGGTTATACAAGGGCGATCGAGGATTCGCTTTTGCAATCGATCCAATGGCCGGAAGACGGCTATCGGTTGTTCGAGATCGGGACGATGGATGAATCGTCGGTCGATCCGTGGTTCTCACCGATACACGAAGCGAATGTCCTCTTCATGAGCCGGGAGGGCTGGCAGGCGATCGATGGCATGGATGAGCGCTTCAGCTGTCCTGGGGGCGGCCTCGTCAACCTCGACACGCTCGAACGCGCGATGAAGTTGCCGCAAGCACAGCTCATCCTCACTCTGGGAGAGGGCACATTTCACCAACTGCATGGCGGCGTGTCCACCAATGCAAGCCTCGAGCAGCAGCGCAAGAACTGGATTGTCTGGAAGGCAGAAAGGGATGCACTGAGGGGGGCAGGCGAGTTTACCTTTCACACCCCCTCGGCATTCGTAGGTTCGCTGCCTCCATCGCTTCTGCCGCATCTTGCCCGAGCGACAATTGCAAACCCATTCAGGGTGGCGCCAGCCACCGCCGCTGGCTTCAGGGCGCATTTGAAGCCGCCAGAAGAGCGCGAGCCGACGAACCGGACTGCCGCGACGCTGGTCGAGTTGGCCAAGGGGCGATTTCAGTCAGGGCATTACCAAGCGGCGGCTGACATCCTTCGGATGGCAAGCACGCATGCACCCGCCGAGCTTGCGGCGTCGCGCCTTCTTGCGTTCGCCGCCATTCTTGCTCGGCACGATCCGGTTCGAGATGCCGCCTATTTTGCGGCGATCGGCGATGCGTATCTTGCCATCGGCGAGAGCGAAAAAGCTGCGGTCCAGTACCGCAAGGCGCTGGAACTCGACCCCGAGATCGCGACGAACCTTGGGGAGGCGCTTTGTCTTGTCGCGAACGTATCGGAGCCAGCGCTTGCGCGGCTGTCTATGACAGCGTTGTCGTCTTTGAAAAACGACCGCAAGGCAAACGTCAATCGATCGTGACTGGCAAGGGCTAGAGCCCACCCAGCGCCGCTGCATCCGAAATCCGGCAATGCCATCCGATAGCAGCGAGCCGCCGATTGGTGGCCACGCGGGTCTGGAGTGCCGGCTGAACCAATCAAGCCGGCCTCAGTCCTTCGCCCGCTCCACATACGAGCCGTCCGCCGTCATCACCACGACGCGGGTGCCGGGGGCGATGTGCGGGGGCACGGTGGTACGCACACCATTGGAGAGCAAGGCAGGCTTGTAGGAGGACGATGCCGTCTGGCCCTTGGTCGTCGGCTCGGTTTCGACGACTTCAAAGGTGGCGCGCTGCGGCAGCACCAGCGCGATCGCGATGCCGTTGAACTGCGAAACTTGCACCGGCATGCCTTCCTGCAGGTAGGGTGCCGCGTCGCCGACCACGGCTTCCGATACCGCCACCTGGTCGTAGGTTTCCGGGTTCATGAAATGATAGCCTTCGCCGTCGGCGTAGAGGAACGTGTGCTCGCGTTCCTCGACATAGGCGCGCTCGACCTGTTCGGTGGTGCGGTAGCGCTCGGAAACCTTCACCCCGTCGCCGATACGGCGCATGTCGAGCTGCGTCACCGGCGTGCCCTTGCCTGGGTGGATGTTTTCGGCAAAGAGGATCACATAAAGCTTGCCGTCCTTGTCGACGACATTGCCTTTGCGGAGCGAACTGGCGATGACTTTCACCACGGTTTTAAATCCTGCGAGAGTTGACTGGCGTTTGCCGGCTTGTGCGGCGCTGGATGGGGCCCTAGCGCATCTTGGCGCGAACCGCCAGCCCCCCAGGCGAATCGGCATGCGTTCAATCCGCCCATGACCGCCGCTTCGCCCTGGTGGACGCCGCATGTCCATGCCGACCGCCGCCCCCGCCTGATGCTGCGAAGCGGCCTCACGGCCGCCCTGCGCGACTGGTTCACCCGCAACGATTTCGTCGAAGTGGAAACGGCGGCCCTGCAGGTCTCGCCCGGCAACGAGGCGCATCTGGCCGCTTTCGCCACGGAAGCGATCGGGCCGGATGGCGCTCGCTCGCCGCTTTATCTCCATACCTCGCCGGAATTCGCCTGCAAGAAGCTGCTCGCCGCCGGTGAGGCCAGGATTTTCAGCCTGGGTCCGGTCTACCGCAACCGCGAACGCGGCCCTTTGCACCATCCCGAATTCACCATGCTCGAATGGTACCGGGTGGGCGAGACCTATGAGAGCCTGATGCGCGACTGCGCTGATCTGCTGGCGCTGGCCGCGACAAGGGCAGGGGCTACGCTCTTTTCCTTCCGTGGCCGCGATTGCGATCCGTTTGCCGATCCGGAACGGCTGACGGTGGCGGATGCCTTCATGCGCCATGCCGGCATCGATCTGCTGGCCACGGTCGCCGCCGATGGCGGCACGGACCGCGACGCGCTGTACGCCGCCTTGACCAAGGCCGGCATGCGTACGGCGCCCGACGACAGCTGGGCCGACCTGTTCAGCCGTGTGATGGTGGAAAAAATCGAGATCAATCTCGGCATCGGCCAGGCGACCATCCTGTGCGAATATCCGCTGGCCGAGGCGGCCCTTGCCCGGCCAAGCCCCAGGGATGCGCGCGTCGCCGAGCGCTTCGAGCTCTATTGCTGCGGTGTCGAACTCGCCAACGGTTTTGGCGAGCTTACCGACGCGGCCGAGCAGCGACGTCGCTTCATCGTCGAGATGGATGAGAAAGAGCGCATCTATGGCGAGCGCTATCCGCTGGACGAGGATTTTCTCGCTGCCCTTGCCGTCATGCCCCAGGCCAGCGGCATCGCGCTCGGCTTCGACCGGCTGGTGATGCTGGCAACGGGCGCGCAAAAGATCGAGGATGTGATCTGGACGCCGGTCGCGGCGTCCTGAACGACAGCGCCCGCTGCGAGCCCTCCCGTCCTCAGTGCGCGAAAACCTGCTCCAGCGAGCGAAAGCCCTTGAATTCCAGGGCGTTGCCAGAAGGGTCGCGGATGAACAGCGTCGCCTGTTCGCCCGGCTCGCCCTTGAAGCGGACCATCGGCCGTTCCAGCCAGTCGATGTCGTCGCGCGCTTCCAGCCGCGTGGCCAGGCGCTGCCAGTCGTCCATCAACAGCACGGCACCGAAATGCGGGATCGGCACGGTGATGCCGTCTACCTTGCCGTCGCTGGCGGCTTGCGCCGGCCGCAGATGCGCCGACATCTGGTGGCCGTAAAGGTCGAAATCGATCCAGGTAGCCGACGAACGGCCGATCGCGCAGCCCAGCACCTCGCCATAGAAAGTGCGGGTTTCATCGAGATCACGGACCGGAAAGGCGAGATGGAAAGGCGTCATCGAAGATGCTCCGTGCGGGCTGGCGGCTGATTTTGCGTCACTCGGGCCGCGATGGGTACCGCGAACCTGCATTTTGATTGAAGCCTATGCCATTGCACAAGCCGGACCGGAACAATAGATGGGTGGGCAGCGGCCAGGCTCTGGCCCCGACAGCAGGATCACAGTCATGGCCGATACATCAGACGCAGCAAAATTGACCGACCGCGTCGCGGCGCTCGTCGAGGCCGCCAAGAAGGCCGGCGCCGATGCCGCCGACGCGGTGGCCGTGCGCGGCCGCTCCACCGGCGTGTCGGTTCGGCTCGGCAAGGTCGAGGCCACCGAATCATCGGAGGCCGAGGACGTCTCGCTGCGCGTCTTCGTCGGCCAGAGAGTGGCCAGCGTCTCGGCCACCGCCGTATCCGACCCGGTTTCACTCGCGGAGCGGGCCGTGGCGATGGCGAAAGTGTCGCCGCAGGATCCCTATCAGGGCCTTGCCGATCCGGCGCTGCTTGCGAAGCAAATGCGCGATCTAGACCTGTTCGACGCCACCGAAGTCTCCGCCGATCAGTTGAAGGAGGCCGCCCTTGCCGCGGAAGCGGCGGCCCTTGCGGTCAGGGGCGTGACCAATTCGTCAGGCAGCAATGCCAGCGCCGGGCTGGGCGGGCTGGTGCTGGCCACGTCGCACGGCTTTCTCGGCCACTATGTCGCCTCGCGGTTTTCGCGTTCTGCCAGCGTCATCGCCGGCGAAGGCACCGGCATGGAGCGCGACTATGAATTCTCCTCGCGCCAGCATTTTGCCGATCTCGATGCGCCTGAAGAGATCGGCCGCAAGGCCGGCGAACGCGCCGTGCGCCGCATCGGCGCGCGCAAGGCGGCGACCGGCCCGGTCGATGTGGTGTTCGACCCGCGCGTCGCGCGCGGCATTGCCGGCCACCTTGCCGGCGCCATCAATGGCGCCTCCGTCGCGCGCAAGACCTCGTTTCTGCGCGACATGATGGGCAAGCAAGTGGCCGCGTCCGCGATCACGGTCACCGACGAGCCGCTCAGGCCGCGTGGCCAGGCCTCGCGCCCGTTCGATGGCGAAGGCGTCGAGGGCGAGAAGCTTCTGATGGTCGAAAAGGGCGTGCTCAACCACTGGTTCCTGTCGACCTCGGCGGCGCGAGAGCTTGGCCTCGTCACCAATGGGCGGGGATCGCGCAGCGGCTCTTCCGTATCGCCATCCTCCACCAATCTCGCCATCGAGCCGGGGGAGCGCTCACCGGAGGATCTTATCAAGTCGCTCAAGACCGGTTTCTACGTCACCGAAGTGTTCGGGCAGGGCGTCGACATGGTCACCGGCGAATACAGCCGCGGCGCCTCCGGTTTCTGGATCGAGAACGGCGCGCTGGCCTATCCGGTCGCCGAAGTCACCATCGCCTCCAACCTGAAGACCATGTTCCTGAACATGGTGCCGGCGAACGACCTCGACCGCAATTTCGGCACGGCCGCCCCAACGCTCCTGATCGAAGGCATGACCCTTGCCGGAGCATGAACTGACCACTGCCGGTGCCCCCTCTGGCGCTATCGGGGATCTGCCGCTGCTGCGCGATGCCGCCCGCGAGGCGGGCCTCATCGCCATGCGTTATTTCGGCAACAGTCCGCAAGTCTGGATGAAGGGCGGCACTTCGCCGGTCAGCGAAGCCGATCATGCGGCGGATGCCTATCTGCGCCGCACGCTGCTGGCGGCGCGGCCGGACTATGGCTGGCTGTCGGAAGAGACGGTCGACGATCCGGTGCGGCTTTCGGCGCGCCGCACCTTCGTCGTCGACCCGATCGACGGCACGCGTGGCTTCCTCGAAGGTCAGCGCACCTGGTGCGTCAGCGTTGCCGTCGTCGAAAACGGACGCACGCTGGCCGGCGTGCTCGAATGCCCGGCGATGAACGAGATCTATTGGGCGTTGCCCGGCCAGGGCGCATTCCGCAACGGCAAGCGCATTGCGGTGCGCACGCTTGGGGATAAGGCCGAGATATCCGGGTTGAAGCAGTTGATCGACCTGGTGCCCCCCGGCTGGCAGAAGCGGTTGACACGGGCGCCCTACAGCCCTTCGCTTGCCTACCGCCTGGCGATGATCGCCAACGGCACGCTCGACGCCACCTTCGTCAAGCCGAACGCGCATGACTGGGATATCGCCGCCGCCGATCTTATCCTGCGCGAGGCGGGCGGCCAGTTGCTCGACCCGCATGGCCGCGCCCCGCTCTACGCCGGCGAGGTGACCCGCCACGGCGCGCTCGCCGCCGGCAGCGGTGATTTGCTGGCGGTGCTCGTCGATGTCATCGCCGGGCTGGATGCGTGAAAGCATTTTCGAAGGTTCCAAAGTCATCGGCTTTGGTCTAGACCTGTCGCAAACTCACAATATGTGAAGGACCGACATGGCCGCGGAAGACGGAAAGAAACAGCTTTTGCATCTGGTGTTCGGCGGCGAACTGAAGAAGCTTGGCGGCACGGAGTTCCGCGATCTCGAGGCGCTCGACATCGTCGGCATCTATCCGGACTATCAATCCGCGCACACAGCGTGGAAAGCCAAGGCGCAAGCCAGCGTGGACAATGCCCATATGCGTTATTTCGTCGTTCATCTGCACCGTCTGCTGGACCCCGACAACAAGGTCGTCGGTTGATTTCGATGGAGCATGATCTGGCGAAAGAGCCAGCCGGCGAGGCCGCGCCCGCAGGCAGGGGCGGCAGCCGCACGACCAAGGCCTTCTGGCGCAAGATACGCGAACCGCTCGCGCAGTCGCGATTCGTCAAGAATGCCATTGCCAGCCTGCTCGCGCAGTTCGTGCGGCTGGTTCGCCTGACCAGTCCCTTGGTCGCCGGGTCGGCGCGCTTTTCGGGAGGCGCCTACGCCGAGTTCGAGCCGGGTATCATCGCCTTGTGGCACGGCCAGCATCTTTTGACGCCCGCCTACTATCCCAAGCGCAAGCCGCTGGTCGCCATGGTGTCGCGCAGCGCCGATGCCGAGCTCAACGCGCTGATGCTGGAGAAATTCGGCATCGAGGCGGTGCGCGGTTCGGGCGGGCGTGACAACGCCAGGCATCTCGACAAGGGTGGGGCCAAGGCACTGATCGCCCTCAAAAAGTCGCTCACCGCCGGCAAGAACGTCGCCATGATCGCGGACATTCCCCACGGTACACCGCGCGACGCGGGGCTTGGTATCGTTCTCCTGGCTCGCCTCTCAGGCCGGCCGCTCCTGCCGGTCGCCATCGCCACCAGCCGCCGCAAGGTACTGAAGAAGAGCTGGGACAAGACCACCATAAACCTGCCATTCGGCCGTTCCGCGGTAACCATCGGGGCGCCGATCTTTGTGGCCGCGGACGCCGACGACGCCGAAATGGAGCGCAAGCGCCAGGAAATCACCACCGCACTCAATGCCGCGACGGCCGAGGTCTACCGCCTCGTGGACGGTCCACGATGAGCGGCCGCTGGGCGCGTGCCATGCTGACGGCATACCGTTTCGCGGGTGCCGCCGCCTATCCGCTGATCGGGCCCTATGTCGCCTGGCGCACCTCGCGCGGCAAGGAGGACCGCAACCGCCGCCGCGAGCGCTATGGCGTCGCCGGCCGCCCGCGCCCCGAAGGGCCTGTTATCTGGATACATGCCGCCAGCGTCGGCGAGACCATAGCCGTCGTGCCGCTGGTCGAAAGCATTCTCGACTATGGCGTCAACATCGTGCTGACGACCGGCACCGTGACATCGGCCCAGGTTGCCGACGAGCGGCTCGGCGACCGTATCATCCATCAATATGTGCCGCTCGATCTGAAGCCGGCGGTCAGCCGGTTCCTCGATCACTGGCGGCCGGATCTGGCGATCATCGCCGAATCCGAGATCTGGCCGATGACCATCCTCGAGCTTGGCGCGCGCCACGTTCCGCAGGTGCTGGTCAATGGCAGGCTTTCCGACCGCTCGTTCATCTCGTGGAAGAAGCGGGCCAATATCGCCGAGGCGCTGTTCGAGAATCTCGCCCATGTCGTTGCCCAATCCGATGTCGACGGCGAGCGTTTTCGCGCGCTTGGCGCCCGGCCGGTCACGGTGTCGGGCAACCTTAAGGTCGATACCAATCCCCCGCCGGCCGACGGACGGGCGCTGGCCTCGTTGCAGCGGCAGATCGGCGGCCGCCCGACCTGGGCGGCGATCTCGACCCATGACGGCGAGGAAGTGGTCGCGGCGGAAGTCCACGCGATGCTGCACAAGCGCCACCAAGGTCTGCTGACGATCGTCGTCCCGCGCCATCCCGATCGCGCCGACGCGCTTGCCGCGCAGATTTCAGGCATGGGCCTGAAGGTCGCGCGGCGCAGCAAGGGCGACCGTATCGGGCCCGACATCGATATCCTTCTCGGCGATACGATTGGCGAGATGGGGCTTTATCTCCGATTGACCGAGATCGCCTTCGTCGGCCGCTCGCTGACCTCCGAGGGCGGCCAGAATCCGCTCGAGCCGGCCATGCTCGACACTGCGGTTCTCGCCGGGCGCAATGTGCAGAATTTTCGCGAAGCCTACCAGCGCCTCATCGACAGCGGTGGCGCCAAGCTGGTGCGCGATCGCGACATGCTGGCTGGTGCCGTCAACTTCCTTTTGACCAATGAAGTCGCACGCCACGAGATGATGGCCGCTGGAGTGGCGACCGTCGATGAGATGCGCGGCGCGCTGGCGCGCACGCTGAAATCGCTTGAACCCTATATCCAGCCGCTGGTCGTCAAGTCGCGCCTGAAGGGCGCGAACGGGCGTTAACGTGGCCTCCGAAGCACCGCCATTCTGGTGGGAAAAGCCGGACTGGAAAGTCCTGGCACTGGCGCCGCTCTCGGCCGTCTATGCACTGGTTGCCGGCCGCGGCATGCGACGGGCCCGGCGCGAGAAGATCGACGCGCCGGTTCTGTGTATCGGCAATTTCACTGTCGGCGGAACCGGCAAGACGCCGGTCGCCATCGCGCTCGCCGAACAGGCCAAGCGCATGCATCTGAAGCCTGGTTTCCTGTCGCGCGGCCATGGCGGCTCCTTTGCCGAGCCGCATGTCGTCGATGCCAGTCACGACAGCGCCAAGCATGTCGGTGACGAGCCGTTGCTCCTGGCCGAACACGCCCCCGTCGCGGTAACGCCGAACCGCGCGGCCGGCGCCCGGTTGCTGCTGGAAAGGCACGGCTGCGATTTCCTGATCATGGATGATGGTTTTCAGAGCGCGCGCATCCACATCGACTATGCGCTGGTAGTGGTCGATGCCCGCTATGGGATCGGCAATGGCCGCGTCATTCCAGGCGGACCGCTTCGGGCCAACATCGTCGACCAGTTGGTCTTCACCAGTGGGCTGTTGAAGATGGGGGAGGGCACCGCGGCCGACAGGGTGGTGCGCCAGGCGGCCCGCGCTGGCCGCCCGATCTTCGAGGCTCACACGGAGCCAAGCAGCAAGGCTGGCCTTGGCGGTAAGCGGTTCCTCGCCTTCGCCGGTATCGGCCATCCCGACAAATTCTTCGACACGGTGCGTGAGGCAGGCGGCGAGGTGGTCCTCTCCAGGCCCTTTCCGGATCATCATTTTTACGCCGAGGACGAACTTGCCGAAATGGCGACGACGGCGCACGCCGAAGGTCTCGGCCTCATCACCACGGCCAAGGACGCCGCCCGGCTGGGCCACGGCGCTTCGCAGGACTTTCTCGGGCGTCTCGACGTGTTGGCAATCGAAACGGTGTTCGAGCTCGACCACGTGCCCGAGCGCATCATCGAGGAAACGCTCGATGCCTGGCGGCAGCGCAAGCTTAGAGCCTAGCCGCGCTTGCGCATCTCGGGATGCACCTCGATTTCGCGTCGCAGCGAGGCGGCGGCGTTGACGTAAGGCTCCTGCCTTGCGACGCTCCAGTATTTCAGTTCGTCCAAGGGGATATTTTCCCCGGTCACCGCGCAGCGCACAAACGAGCCGGGACTGGTGACCTGGAAATCGCCATCGAGGTAGCGAATGCGGGCTTCCTTGCCGCCCGGGCCTTCGAAACGGTTCATCATGCGGTGGTGCCGAGGTTCATGGAGATTTCATCGCCACAAATCGCCGTCCAGGTCAAGCTTGCGACAAGCCTCGGGCAATGCCGATCCGCTACCAGATGCTGGAAAAGCGCTTTTGTTGGGGGCACGATGGATATTTCTACCGCCCGCCTGGCTTCCCTGCTCAAGGAGGCGACGACGCCGCAACCCATGCCTTTGGCGAAGGCCGATCCGGTCAGGACGGCATTGGTCCGGGAATTGGTCCAGCCCCCGGTGCCCTCCCTGTTCGCGCAGCGGACGGCACCGGCGCTGTTGGCGATGCCCGCGGCGCCGGCGGCCGCCAAGTCGCAGCAGATTGCTTCGGCTGGCATCGTCGAAGCCTATATGGCGCAACTCGACGCGAGGGACGAAGCGGCGCTGGCAACGGTCGTGGCAAGGAAGGCGGCGCCTGAAGCCGAGTCGCAGCCGCGAGGCTTCTTGCCGCCTTCGGCAACGGCCAACGACAACACTCCGGCCCGAGCTGTAAGCTTGTCACTGCTGTCGCTTATCCCGCCGCAGGGACCTGTCCCGCGCAACGCCGCCCTGGATGCGCCGGCAGGCCGGCGACAGCCTGCCAATCAATCCTATGGAGCGGCGCCGAACCCTGACCGGCTGCTGGTGAAAATTGGCTTTGTTTCGATGATGGCCGCTTTGCTGGGAACCGTGATCGTCGGGTTCATCCTGCTGCTGCTTCGCTGAACTCCCGAATCGGCTGGCGCTCAGGAAAAGCTGGCCAAGCCTATCGCTCCGCTTCGATGAACGCTTCGATCTTTTCCGGCGCCAATCCGGCCTGCTGCGCGATACGGCGGGCGAGGTCGGCCGCTGCGGTGCGTGGCCGTCCCAACGGCCGGTCGAGCCAGTAGGACACCGGATTGAGTGCGGTGCGATCGTCGACCGCGGTGATGCGGCCCGACGCCAGCTGATGCACGGTCAGCGGCGGACGCGCCAGCGCGATGCCGAGCCCATAGGCGGCGGCGTCGAGCACCAGATTGTAGTCCTCGAAACGCCGGTCCTGCGGGCGCGGCCGGTAGTCCATGCCTTGCGCGGCGAACCAGGCACGCCAGCCGGAGGCGTCCGAATCGTTGATCAGTGGAAATTTGAGCAGCCGGGCCGGGTCGCCGTGACCGATCTCACGTGCCAGTTCCGGCGAGGCGACGGGGAAGACATGCTCCTCGAAAAGTTTCACCGAGACGCGGCCTGGAATGCCGCCACGGCCGCAGCGGATCGACAGGTCGATGCCTTCATCGGCAAGGTCGTTCTGGCGGATGTCGACATCGAGCACGATGCGCAGCTTGGTGGGATTGTTCTCCAGTGCCGCCATGCGCGGCATCAGCCACAGCCCGCTGACCGAGGGGATCGAGGTCAACCGCACCACCGCCGTTCCCCGCGGCTCGACCCAGCGGTCCGAATGGCTCAATATCAGGGCGAAGGCTTCCGATGTGCGCAGATGCAGCCGGTTGCCTTCGATCGTCAGCGTCACGCCGCGCGCGCCGCGATCGAAAACTTTCAGCCCCAGCCAGCCCTCGAGCTTGGCGATCTGCCGGCTGACGGCGCCATGGGTGACGTTGAGCCTTTCGGCGGCTGCCGAAAAACTGCCGGTCCGCGCCGCCGCATCGAAGGCACGCAGGGTTTCGAGCGGCACCATCGCCTCTGAGCTGTGATCCATACTCACAGGTGATCCTCGATTTGGTCGTTTGTCAACGGACTGGAAAAGGCGTTTTGTGGCTTCCAAGATGGAAGAGCATGAGGCTATGAGATGAGTGCGACGACGGGCGCGTTGAATTCGACACAGCGGATGGACACCACTGCCGCCATCGCCGTGGCGCTGACGGTGGTCGGCTGGGCATCCGCCTTTCCGGCTATTCGTGCCGGCCTCGCCGCCTTCCAGCCGCTGGAGCTTGGCGCGCTGCGCTTTGCCATCGCCGCGGTGCCGGCGGCGATCTTCCTTGCCGTCAAGCGCCCAGCGCTGCCCCGAATCGGCGAGTTGTGGCGCTTCGCCTTTGGCGGCGTCGTCTTCGTCGCGCTCTATACGGCGATGCTCAATTTCGGCGAACTGACCGTCTCCGCGGGTGCGGCCGGCTTCATCATCAATGTCAGCCCGATCTTCACCGCCATCATGGCGATGGCGCTCCTGGGCGAGCGTTTCTCCGGCATGGCCTGGGTCGGCACGGCCATTTCCTTCGCCGGCATCGGCATCATCGCCGTGGCTGACGGCCATGGCCTGCACTTCAACGCCGGCGCGCTGCTGGTGCTCGGCTCCGCGCTCTGCTCGTCCGTCAACACCATCGTCCAGAAGCCGCTTTTTGCGCACCATCATCCGCTGACCATCTCGGCCTCCAACATGGTGCTCGGCGCGCTCTGCCTGTCGCCCTTCCTGCCCGCTGCTTTCCAGCAGGCCGCCATTGCCAACACCGCTGGCCTCGGCGCCGTCATTTACCTTGGCATCGTGCCGAGCCTGATTGCCTACGCGGCCTGGGCGACGGCACTGTCGCGTCTGCCGGCGGCGCGTGCTTCGAACTTTCTCTATCTCGTCTCGCCGATGTCCGCCCTGATCGGCTTCTTCTGGCTGGGCGAAGTGCCGACGCTGCTCGGCATCCTCGGCGGCGCGCTGGCGCTCGGCGGCGTCATCGTGGTGAATTTGAAGCGCTGATGTTTCTAAGTCTTGGTGCTGTCAAAAGACGTTTTTGGTAAAAGTATTCCTATTATTATCTCCCAGTCCTTTTCTGAGAGCTTCGACGGTGCAAACACCGTAATTGGTGAAATGTGAAACAGATCGTTCCATGTCTTGGATGCGCCCCTTAAGGAAGGGAGCAATGTGCCAAGTTCGTCTATTCTTAAAATCAGCCTAGGGTCGCTGAGCGGTACGATTGTAAACGGGAGATGCCATTCATGTTCCCATACATGTCGTATGATGACGTTGTCATTTGGTTTCGATGTCACGATGAATGGTGTAGTGAGGGCTTTCGCTTCGACACAGTAAAATAACCCGAATGCCCCGGTTGGCAAAGATTTCGCCTTGCCCCGAATGGAACTATTTCCCGCTTGTTTCGCGGATACAGCCCAATAACCTGCCCCAACACCTGCCCAGAGGTTTGTCAAATTTGCTGAGGTAAAAACATATACATCCGGCATCCCAAGCTCCCTACCGACGGCAAATTGGCCGGTTCTGTCCTATCGTCTGCCAAACAAACGCTCGATATCGGCCAGCTTGAGCTCGATATAGGTCGGGCGGCCATGGTTGCAGGTCCCGGAACCCGGCGTCGCCTCCATCTGGCGCAGCAGCGCGTTCATTTCCTCGGCCTTGAGCAGCCGGCCGGAGCGCACCGAACCGTGACAGGCCATGGTCGCGGCGATCTTGTCGAGGCGTTCCTTGAGAGTGTCGACCGTGTCGTTGTCGGCAATCTCGTCGGCAAGGTCGCGCACCAGTTGCTGAACGTTGGTTTCGCCCAGCATCGACGGCGTTTCGCGCACGGTAACGGCGCCCGGGCCAAAACGCTCGATGCCGAGGCCGAAGCGGGCGAGCGTTTCGGAGTGCATGGCCAGCCTTTCGGCGTCCTCCTCCGGCAGATCGATGATCTCCGGCAGAAGCAGGATCTGCGAGGGCACCGGCCGCGAATGCAGGGCATGCTTCAGCGCTTCATAGACCAGTCGCTCATGGGCGGCGTGCTGGTCGACGATGACGAGTGAATCCCTGGTCTGGGCAACGATGTAGTTTTCATGCACCTGGGCTCGTGCCGCACCGAGCACCGTGCCAAGCAGCGTCTCTGTCGATTCGCTCTGCCCTGCGCGTGTATCGGCGCTGGCAAGCGTGCCGGTATCGAACGCCGCCTGGTCAGGTTCACCAAAGCCGCCATGCCTTGCGCTGGCGCGTTCAAAGCCCGAGCCTTCGAATTGCATGTCGAGCGGCCGCTGCGGCGAGCGCGAGGGGTCGAAGCCGGCCGGACCGGAGGCTCGGTAAGCCGCTTCGTAGCTGCGATGGCCGTTGGCCGGGCCGCCGTGATCATAGGATGCGGCACCTGGCCGGAACGCCGCCATCATGCCCGCGGCGCCGGTGGTGGCTGAGCGGATACCCGCCTCGGCTAGGGCCTGGCGAATGGCGCCGACGATCAGGCCGCGCACCAGGCCCGGATCCCGGAAGCGCACATCGGCCTTGGCCGGGTGCACATTGACGTCGACAATGGCCGGATCGAGCGACAGAAACAGCACCGTCACCGCGTGGCGGTCGCGCGGCAGGACATCGGCGAAAGCGCCGCGGATGGCGCCGGCAATCAGCTTGTCGCGCACCGGCCTGCCGTTGACATAGGCATATTGCTGCAGCGCGTTGGCGCGGGTGAAGGACGGGATCGAGACATGGCCGGTCAGATGCACGCCTTCGCGCATCGCATCGATGGCAATGGAATTGTCGGGAAAGTCGGCGCCCATCACCTGGGCGACGCGGCGCAGGCTGCCTTCCGGACTGTCGTCGGCCGCCGGCAATTCCAGCGTCGAGCGGTCGGAACCGGCCAGCGTGAACCGAACGGCGGGGAAGGCGATGGCGATGCGCTTGATCACGTCGCTGGTTGCCGAACTTTCGGCACGCTCGCCCTTCATGAACTTGAGCCTTGCCGGCGTCGCGAAAAACAGGTCGCGCACCTCGACCGTCGTGCCGCGATTGGCGGCCGCCGGCCTGACGGGCAGGACGCGGCCGCCCTCGATGCCGATTTCCGCGGCGCTGTCCCCGAAAGCCGTGCGCGACCGGATCGACAGCCGCGACACCGAGCCGATCGATGGCAGCGCTTCGCCGCGAAAGCCGAGCGAGCGGATGTCATGAATGTCCTCGGCGAGCTTGGAGGTGCAGTGACGCGCGATTGCCAATGAAAGCTCTTGTTCGGGGATACCGGAGCCGTCATCGGTGACGCGGATGAGGTTCAGCCCGCCGCCGGCGGTAACGACCTCGACGCGTGATGCGCCGGCATCGAGCGCATTCTCGACCAGCTCTTTGACCACGCTCGCCGGACGCTCGATGACTTCGCCGGCGGCGATCTGATTGATCATCGTTTCGGAAAGCTGGCGGATGGGCATGGCGCCACTATAGGCGGATTCGGCACTCATGCGAGAGGGCAGAATCTTGCGGACGGTGGATCAGTTCGCGGCGCGGATTTCGCGCACGCCCTTGTGCAGCCGTCGCCGTAGCAGATTGCGCAGCGTTACCCCGTCGCCGTAGCCGACCTTGGCAGCAATATGGTCGACGCTGTCGGACGTCGTCTTCAAGAGATGCACCGCTTGCTCGACACGGAGATCCTGGAAATAGGACAGCGGTGTCTTGCCGAGCACGTCGTTGACGCGCCGCGACAGCGTACGCTTGCTGGCGCCAAGGGCTGCGGCTGCCTCATCGAGATTGAAGCCAACCGCAAGATGCTCGCGCGCCCAGCGCTCGAAGCGCTCGACCAGCGGGTTCGAATGGGCGAGGTGGTCTGAGATGGCATAGGCTGATTGGAACGGCCGGCTGTCGACGATCAGGTATTTCGCGGTCAGCGCCGCCAGTTCCGGGCTCGTCTGCCGGACCACCATCAGAGCGAGGTCTATATGGCCGAGTGCCGCCCCGGCGGTGACGAACTGCCCGTCATTGACCAGCATGCGCGCCGCGTCGAGCCGCACTTGCGGGTAGCGCTGCCTGAACATCGGTGCCAGCCACCATGTCGTGGTTGATGGCCGCCGGTCGAGCAGGCCAGTCTCCGCCAGCACAAAGGTGCCGATACAGGCCGCACCAATGCGAGCGCCGGTTTCGGCGGCACCGCGCAAGGCTGCTACCGCGTCCGCGATATCCGGCCTGAGCAGCGCTTGCCCTAGCGGCTCAGGCATCTTCTGGCCGAGTGCTGGAATGAGCAGCCAGTCCGCCGGCTCATTGCCGAACCTAGTCACCGGCACTTGCAAGCCTTGCCCGGTAAGCACCGTGTCCCTCACACCGACAATGGTCGTGCTGAAGCGGGCGGGCGGCGCTGGCAGGAGGCCAGCCAATTCGTTGGCGGTGCCGAAAACGTCGAGCACCGTGGCGAGACCAGTATCAAAGGCACCATCGAGAACAAGCACGGAAATGTTCATGGCAAGAATGATATCAAAGAAGTCATTTTTGCCAATACGGTTTTCGCGGCATTCCTGCGACGCTGCTGTCGACGGCCAGCTCGGCCGCACGAAACACCAACTGGAGAAGTCAGATGATCAAGCTCGCTTTGTTCGCACGTTTTGAGGCCAAACCCGGCAAGGAGAAGGACGTCGCCGCATTCCTGAGCGTGGGATTGCAGATGGCCAATCAGGAAGCCAAGACGCCGATCTGGTTTGCCTTGCAGCTCTCGCCAAGCGTTTTTGGCGTCTTCGATGCCTTCCATGACGAGACTGGGCGGCAGGCGCATCTCACCGGCGAGATTGCCAAGGCGCTGATGGCCAATGCCGAAGCGCTGTTCGTCGGCCCGCCGACCATTGACAGGATCGACGTCCTTGGCCTGAAGAATGACGGTTCTGTCTGAACTGCTCAAGGGCAACGACATGCATCAAAACAAAGACTTTAAGCACCGCAATCCGGCTGCCGGGTTGCGGTGTTCGGCATCCTCACGCCTGCGCCAATAGCCAATCCCTTACCTTGCGCGCATTGTCGCTGAGCTCGCGGTTCTTCGGCCAGATGACGTAGAACGCCGTGCCCGTCTTCATCACGTGGTCCGTCACCGGCACCAGCAGCCCGGTCGACAGCAGCCGCTCGACAAGGTGGCGCCAGCCGAGCGCGATGCCTTGTCCTTCCATCACGGCCTGGATCACGATCGCATAATCATTGATGCGCAAGCCACGCTCGGCATTGCGCAGGCTGGCCCCGGCCGACTGGAACCATTCGTCCCAGTTCGGGGCCTCGCGATAGGGCTCCTCCAGGTGGATAAGGCGATGTGTCGCCAACTGCTCCACGGTCTCAGGCCGGCCGAATTTGGCGAGGTAGCTGGGGCCCGCGACCGGAAAAATCTCTTCGTCGGAGAGCGATAGCGAATGGTAGTCCGGCCAGTCGCGTGGCACGCCTCCCCGCACGGCGAGCGGAATGCCTTCGGCGATGATGTCGAGGTCGCGGTCGCCCGTCTGGATGCGAAGGTCAATGCCCGGCAATTCGTCGCGAAACCGCTGCAGGCGCGGCATCATCCAGAACGAACCGAAGGCCGTCGAGGCGGCAAGCGTCACATGGCCGCCAGTCGCCTGCAGGCGCAGGTCCTCGGCCGACTTGCGGATGTGGGAAAGGCCGAGCGAGACGTCGGCATGAAAGCGCTCGCCGGCCTCGGTCAGGCTGACCTGGCGATGGCGGCGCTGGAAGAGCTGGGCGCCAAGCTGTTCCTCCAGGCCGCGCACCGCATAGGAAACGGCAGCCTGGGTCATGCCGAGCTCGCGCCCGGCGGCGGTGAAACTCGACAACCGGCCCGCAGCCTCGAAGACGATCAGGCTGCCGGCGGAGGGCAAGAGGTGGCGCAGGCTTCGCATAAGCGCAGCTTATACAAGAGATCAGGATTTTCCAGCGTCACAGCAATATTTCACCTCGCTAAGTTGACCGGGATCGAAGGGATGGAGACCTCATGAACGCACCGGCCGCTGAATTGACCGAACCGACACACCGCCGTGGCGGCGGCCGTCTCGGGCGCAAGGCGCTCCGCAGCGCGCCGATTGCCTCTTTTCCGACCCTGGTGCGGCAGATTCCCGTCTATCAGATGGTCCCGGACGAGGCGGTGGAGCTGATCCACGAAGCGTCGCTCTCCATCCTCGAAGAGATAGGATGCGAATTCCGCGACGATGAGGCGATCGCCATGTGGAAGGCGGCCGGAGCGGACGTTTCCGAGACGCGCGTCCGCATCGACCGCGCCCTCCTGATGGAACTCGTCTCGAAGGTCCCGTCGGAGTTCACGCTCAATGCGCGCAATCCGGAGCGCACGGTGCGCGTCGGCGGCAACAACTCGATCTTCGTGCCGATGTATGGCGCACCCTATGTGCGCGACCTCGACAACGTAAGGCGCTACGGCACGCTGGCCGACCTCAACAACTTCCACAAGCTCGCCTACATGGCGCCGGCGCTGCACTCTTCGAGCTCGATCATCTGCGAGCCGATGGAAATTCCGGTGCCGAAGCGCCACCTCCATATCATCCATTCGGCGCTGAAGCACTCCGACAAGCCGTTCATGGGCATCGTGACGTCAAAGGATCGCGCCGAAGACACGATGGCGATGGCCGGCATCGTGTTCGGCGAGGACTTTGTCCGCGACAACCCGGTGCTGGTATCGATCACAAACTGCAACTCGCCGCTGGTGTGGGACGCCACCATGCTGGACGCCATGAAGGTCTATGCACGTCACAACCAGCCGCTGATTCTCGCGCCCTTCGCCCTTTGCGGCGCCTCGACCTCGGCTTCCGCCGTCGGCGCGGTGGCGCAGGTCAATGCGGAAGCGCTTGCTGGCGTTGCGTTCACCCAGCTGCTGCGTCCGGGTTCGCCGCAGATCTACGGGCAGTTCATGGTGACGGTGGACATGAAGACCGGCGCTCCGATGGGCGGCACGCCGGAGGCGGCGCAGATGATGTATCTGATGGGAGCCCTGGCACGGAAGTACCGGCTGCCGTGGCGCACGTCTGGCTTCCATGTCGGGTCGAAGCTGAACGATGCCCAGGCGGGCTACGAGGCGAACATGCTCATGCATGCCGCCATCCTTGCCGGCGCCAACTACATCTGGCACTCGGCTGGATGGCTCGAGGCTGGTCTCGCCTGCGGCTATTCGAAATTCGCCACAGACTGCGAGCAACTCGTCGGCTGGTACAAATATGCCGGCGGGCTCTCCTTCGACGACTTCAAGGACGCGATGGCTGCGATCCGCGAGGTGGGGCCGCAGGGTCATTTCCTCGGCACCCAGCACACGCTTGACCATTTCGAGCGGGCTTTCTTCATGCCCAGCATCATGGACTTCAATTCGTACGAACAATGGAATGCCGAAGGGGCAAAAGACCACGACGCACGTGGCCGTGAGAAAGCGCGCAACATGCTGGCCGACTACGAGGAGCCGAAGCTCGATGAGGGTATCGCCGAGGGTCTCGCGGATTTGATCGCGCAGCGCGAGGAGAAACTGCCGGACAGCGTTAGTTGATGGAACGGGCGAAGACCCGACGGAACCAATGGGAGAAGAAAAATGACACTCTACAGAAGCAATGGTGATCGTGTTCCAGCCGTTATCGAGGCGATGGCTGAAGAGACGCGCGCGGGTCGTATGGACCGGCGCGAGTTCCTGGCGCTGGCGAGCGCCTTCGGCGCATCGACGGCCGTGGCCTACGGCATGATCGGCCTTGCGGTGCCCCGGCAGGCTTTGGCCGAGGAACCGAAGAAGGGCGGAACGCTGCATGTCTCGATGTCGGTGAAGGCGCAGAAGGATCCGCGCACTTACGACTGGGTGGAAATGGCAAACATCACCCGCAGTTGGCTGGAACCGCTTGTCCGCTATACCAGACAGTTCACCTTCGAACCTGTCCTGCTCGAAAGCTGGGACATCAATGACGACGCCACCGAATACACGCTGCATCTGCGCAAGGGCGTGACCTGGAACAATGGCGATACCTTCAACGCCGATGACGTGGTCTTCAACCTGACGCGCTGGTGCGAGAAGGGTGCTGCCGGTAATTCCATGGCCGCACGCGTCGGCGCGCTGATCGATGCCAAAACCGGCAAGGCCAGGGACGGCGCCATCACAAAGGTCGACGACAACACCGTCAAGCTGAAGCTCAGCGAACCCGACATCGCGATCATTCCAAACTTCACCGACTATCCGGCGCTTGTGGTCCACCGCAATTTCGATGCCGACGGCGCCGATCCGATCAAGAAGCCGATCGGCACTGGACCTTTTGAGCTGGTGTCCTACGCGGTTGGCACGAAGGCGGTCGTCAAGCGCCGCGAGAATGGCAAGTGGTGGGGCGGCGAGGCGCCGCTCGACGGTGTCGAATTCATCGACTACGGCACCGACTTCAACGCTTCGGTGAACGCCTTCGACTCCGGCGAGATCGACCTCAATTTCGAGACGCCCTCCGATTTCATCGACATCCTCGACAAGATGGGGCTGGTAAAATCGGAGGTCGCGACGGCGACCACGCTGGTTGCCAGGACCAACATCACGCACAAGCCGTATGACGACCAAAAGGTGCGCAACGCGCTGCAGATGGCCGTCGACAACAATGCCGTGCTCGAGCTCGGCTATAACGGGCGAGGCACGGTCGGTGAGAACCACCATGTCAGCCCGATCCACCCGGAATACTATCCGCTGCCCAAGAAGACCCGCGACGCCGCCGGCGCCAAGAAGCTGATGGCCGAAGCTGGGCAGGCTGACTTCGAGCATGAACTGATCACCGTTGAGGACGACTGGCAAAAGGCCACGGGCGACGCGATCGCCGGACAATTGCGTGATGCAGGCATCAAGGTGAAGCGCACGGTGCTGCCCGGCTCGACCTTCTGGAACGACTGGACGAAATACCCGTACTCCATGACGATCTGGTACATGCGTCCGCTCGGCGTCCAGGTGCTGGCGCTCGGCTATCGCACCGGTGAGGCCTGGAATGAGACGGCGTACTCCAACCCTGAGTTCGATGCCAAGCTCAAGCAGGCGCTCTCGGTGATCGATGTCGCCAAGCGCAAAGAGGTGATGAAGGATGTCGAGCAGATCCTGCAGGATTCCGGCGTCATCATTCAGCCCTTCTGGCAGAAGCTCTACAGCCACATGAACAAGAAGGTGAAGAACTACGGCGTTCACCAGACCTTCGAGATGGATCTCCAGAACGTCTGGCTGGACACGTAATTCCCGAGGCTTGGCCACAGGCTGTGCCGGCACCCTCCAAGGTGCCGGCGTTTCCCGTCTGGAGCATCGTGCGCGAGCCGTCGGCACCAGGCCAGTGTGCGGTCGCGCGTCGCAGGAGAGTGAGCGCATGTCTGAGCGGGTCTTCAAGCGTCTTTTCGAGCCGGCAAAATTGCGTGGCAAAACGCTGCGCAACCGGATCGTGTTTGGAGCGCATACCGCCAATATGGCCGAAGAGGGGCTGCCGACCGAACGCCATGTCGGCTACTACGCCGAACGCGCGATCGGCGGAGCCGGTATGATCGTGGTCGAGCCGATGCCTGTACATCAGGCCGCGGTGCTGACGCGCGGCAATTTTCGCCCCTCCGACGACAGCGTCGTTCCGCATTTTCGGAAGGTGACAGAGGCGATCCGCGGCAATGGCGCCATCGCTATCCAGCAGCTTTACCACGTCGGTCAACACGCGGACGCGGATAACTCGTTCCATGCGGGCTGGTCACCTTCAGGCTTACCGAGTTATCACGACTCCGACGGTTCGCATCGGATGTCCGAGCACCAGATTGAAGAAACGATCGACGGTTTCGTACAGGCTGCGCGCCGCTGCCGCGACGCCGGGTTCGACGGCGTCGAGGTCTGGGCCGCGTACCATTCGATGCTGGACCAGTTCTGGACCCCCTGGTCGAACCGCAGGGACGACCGATGGGGCGGCAGCCTTCAAAACCGGACCCGGATGAGCCGCGAAGTGATGACGCGCATTCGCAAGGAATGCGGCGACGACTTCATCATAGGTCTCGCAATCAACGACGAGCCGGAAGTCGAAGTGGCGCTGAGGCGCGAAGCACTGGCCGAGATCATCGACCTGCACGACCGCGACGCGTTGATGGATTACGTCACCTGCGGGACCGGTTCCTACTTCGATTTCTACAAGATCATGCCGACCTTCCTCTATCCGGAAAAGCTCGGCGCTGACCTTGCGGCGGTGCTCAAATCGACGGTGAGCCACGCGTTGATCACCGCCGAGAGCCACATCCGTACTCCTGAGAACGCCGAGAGCGTGCTGAGTGAAGGCCGCGCTGACCTTGTCTCCATTGTGCGCGGGCAGATCGCCGATCCGCATCTTGCCGCAAAGGCGGCCGCCGGACGGCACGAGGACATCCGCGGGTGCCTGTCCTGCAACCAGATGTGCTGGGGTCGACGCAGCCGCGACTATTGGATCAGCTGCGTGATCAATCCGTCGGCGGGGCGAGAGTGGGAGTGGGGCGGCGACCGCTTCACCGCAGCCGTTCGGCCGAAACACGTGTTTGTCGTTGGCGGCGGCCCAGCCGGCCTCGAAGCGGCGCGTGTGGCAGCCGAGCGCGGTCACCGTGTCACGCTGGCCGAGGCATCGGATCGCCTCGGGGGCCAATTCCGACTTGCCGGCCTGCAGCCGCGCCGGGCGCAGATCCTGGACCTCATCGACTGGTACCAGCGTCAGCTCAGCCAGCTTCAGGTGGACGTTCGGTACAGTCAGTATGTCGAAGCCGACGATGTCGAGCGCGAAGGCGCGGATCACGTCATTGTCGCGACCGGCTCCATGCCTCCAGACGGCGCTTTCCAGCGGGCACTGCCGCAGTGGGACGGCATTCCAGGTGGCGGCCCGGTTCTCTCTGCCGAAGCAGTGATGGCCAGAGAAGCAAGACCAGGGAAAAATGTGGTTGTCCTGGACGATGGCGGCAACTGGAAAGGGTGTGGCACCGCCTGGAAACTCGCCGAGGATGGGCACAATGTGACGATCGTGACTCCTGACGCCTTGGTCGGCAAGGAACTCCAGCGAATGGCCGCGGATGCGCCACTGCGTCGGGCACTCGCCGGGCTGAAGGTCAAGTTTGTGACCGAGAGCGCCATCATGCACTGGGACGGCGGGGTGGCGAGGGTCGCTTCGCTGCTCGACGGGACCGAGCAAGAGGTCGAGGCCGACGCATTGGTCTTCGCCGCCACCAGCATGGCGCAGGACGGCCTGTCCATCGAGCTCGAAAAGCGCGGAATTGCGCACACCTCTATCGGCGATTGCACCGCCTCCAGACAGGCCGCATTTGCCATTCATGACGGGCGCAAGGTGGCGCTTGGTCTTTGACGGTCGCGAAAGGCGCCAGACCAGGCAAGCATGAACGGGGCTAACGTCTGAATGCGTATCCAGTCAATCAAAGTCTATCAGGTGCTTCTGCCCGTCAAAGGTGGTGCCTACCGGATGGCCAGCGATACCGTGCGGAACTTGGACGGCACGCTGGTTGAAGTGACCACCGAGGACGGACTGTCGGGCTGGGGGGAGACTTGCCCGATCGGTCCTGTTTATCAGCCTCAGCATGCGCTTGGCGCGAGGGCGGCAATTGCCGAAATGGCGCCTGGCCTCGTCGGCGAGGACACTTCGTCCATGCGCCGCCTCGCCAAAAGAATGGACGAGCGGCTGAACGGTCACAACTATGCGAAGGCGGCCCTGGATATAGCTCTCCTCGACCTCGCCGGCCAACGGTTGGGCGTTCCGGTTTCAACACTTCTTGGCGGTGCGCTCACCGATCGCGTGCCGTCTTATTATTCGACGATCGTCGGTGCTCCCGACGAGACCGCGCGTATTGCCCTCGACAAGGTCAAGGCCGGCTACCCACGGCTTCAGATCAAGATCGGCGGGCGGGATCTCGAACAGGACGTCGCCACGGTGCACAAAGTATGGGAGGCGGTCGGCTTCAAGGCCCGGATCGCCGTCGACGCCAATCGCGGGCTGACCGCTGCCGCGGCGCTGCACATCGATCGGCTTTGCCAGGCAATTCCATTCGTGTTCGAACAGCCCTGCAACACCATGGAGGAAGTCGCTGGTCTCAAAGGACGCGTTACCCATCCGATCTATCTCGATGAGAACACCGAGGATTTGAATGCCGTGCTGCGGGCGGTTAGTTCAGGCATCGCGGATGGTTTCGGACTGAAAGTCACGCGCCTTGGTGGTCTCACCAAGATGGTCACGGTTCGCGATCTCTGTGCGATACGATCGCTTCCGCACAGCTGCGACGACGCCTGGGGCGGGGATATCATCGCTGCGGCATGCGTGCACCTTGCCGCTACGGTCGAGCCGAGACGTTTTGAGGGAGCCTGGATCGCGCAGGAGTACATCGAAGGACATACCGATCCCGCAAACCCGATCGTGATCGAGAACGGGCATATACGCGTCCCGCAGATGCCAGGGCTCGGTGTCAAGCCTGAGCGCTCCCAACTCAACGAGCCGATCGCGACTTTCGGAGACTGAGGATCGAATGATGTGGTCCGTGCAAGCAGACGAGCCGCCCGAAGGCTTCATGAGCCGCAAAAAAGCCGGTATGCACGATGCGTGGTATTTGATTGCCGTCCGCAGCCAAACATTCGGGGAAATCCATGAAACTGCTGCTCGCTGCCATCCTGTTGATTGCCGCACCCGCCGCCGCTTGGGCTGGTCCGGCGTCCGACGCTGTGAAGTTCTTCTATGTTCCGCAGGTCAAGTTCGAGGCCGACGCACAATACCGGGATCACTTCACCGAGCCGGTGACGAAACTGTTCAATCTCAACGACCAGGCGACCAAGAAGAATTCGGACCAGGTCGCCTGCATCGACTTCGACCCAGGTCTGGATGCGCAGGATTTCGACCAGAAGACCATCTCAAAGACCCTGAAACTGTCCGAGACGGTGGATGGCGACACGGCGCAGGTGGTGGCGAATTTCAGCCTCTTTTCAGAAGGAGACGATTCACAGCGCGAAATGCATTGGTCGCTGAAGAAGGTCGATGGCAAGTGGAAGGTATCGGACATCGCTTCCAGGACCAGCGACTGGACACTGAGCCAACTCGAATGCATGACGGGCCAAGATCAGGAGTGATGCGATGGCCCGTCGTTCGATCCTGGCGGTGTCGGCCATGTGCCTGTTGGCGGGTTTGAACGGCGCCGCTGCCCAGGGGTTGCTCGGCGCGCCGCCGGCAAACGCGCCGGCCGGGACAGTGCCGGGCGACAGCGGTTCGCCGCCGGCGAATGCGCCCGGCGGAGCCGCGGAGCCTGCAACGCCACCAACTGCCGGCGGGCCTCCGGCTCCCATCCAGCCAGGATCGCCGACGGCGGTGGTGAGGCCGTTCTACGATCAAGTCGGCCTGGAGATCGATCCGTCGCAGCGCAGCCACTTCGTGGATCCGGCGAAAACGGTGCTCGACAAGAGCGATGGGTTGCGCAAATCCGGGCAGGGCGAGTGCCTCGACCCCAACATGGCGCTCGACAATGCCGATTACGACAAGGACGAGATCGACAAGAGCCTGAAGACACTCGAGGCGATCAATGGCGATCAGGCCAAGGTCATCGTCGCCTTCGTCGTGGCCGGCAACCCGCACCGCCTCGAATGGAAGTTCAAGAAGGTCGGCGGCGAATGGAAGATATCGGACCTTTTGTCGGTGACCGGCGAATGGGCGCTCAGCCAATATCAATGCGAATGACGGTCGAACTAGCCGCGCCCGCGATAGGGGGCCACGCCGGTCTCCGGCAGCCAGGCGCCTTCCGGCGGAGCGCCGGTTTGCCAGAAGACGTCGATCGGGATGCCGCCGCGCGGGAACCAGTAGCCGCCGATGCGCAGCCACAGCGGCTTGGTCGCCGCCACGATGCGCCGGCCGATCATGACGGTGCAGTCTTCATGGAAGGCGCCATGGTTGCGAAACGAGGTCATGAACAGCTTCAGAGACTTCGATTCCACCAGCGCCGCGTCGGGCGCGTAGTCGATGACGATATGGGCGAAATCCGGCTGCCCGGTGACCGGGCACAGCGAGGTGAATTCCGGGCAGGTAAAGCGCACGATGGCGGGCGGTCCGTCACCGCGCGTAAACGGCACGGTCTCCAGGACCGCTTGTTCGGGGCTCTGTGGCGTCTCGACATGCGCCCCGAGCTGGGTGAGGGTTTTGGTATCGATCATGAGTGGCTCCTTGGTGTTGGCCGCTGGAAATTCCACGGCGGCGAACACGAAACAAAGGTCGAAAAAGCCCCGCATCCATTTGGCTGCGGCGCATTTGGGCGCTCATTAGCACAATTTGAAACGGCAGGAAGACGATGACCAGCAACGATCCGCTTCTCCAACCCTACCAGCTCAAACATCTGACGCTGAAGAACCGGGTGATGTCGACCAGCCACGAGCCGGCCTATTCCGAGGACGGCATGCCGAAAGAACGCTACCGGCTCTATCATGCCGAAAAGGCTAAGGGCGGCATGGCGCTGACCATGACCGCCGGCTCGGCCATCGTCTCGCGCGACAGCCCTGCCGCCTTCGGCAATCTGCATGTCTATGACGACCGGATCGTGCCGTGGCTCAGCGAACTCGCGGATGCCTGCCACGAACATGATTGCAAGGTGATGATCCAGATCACCCATCTCGGCCGCCGCACCGGCTGGAACAAGGCCGACTGGCTGCCGGTGCTCTCGGCCTCGCCGGTGCGCGAGCCCGCACACCGTGCCTTCCCCAAGACCATCGAGGACTGGGACATCGAGCGCATCGTCGCCGACTATGCGTCCGCCGCCCAGCGCTGCCAGGCCGCGGGCCTCGACGGCATAGAGTTCGAGTCCTATGGCCATCTTATGGATGGTTTCTGGTCGCCGGCCACCAACCATCGCGACGATGAGTTCGGCGGCTCGCTCGACAACCGGCTGCGCTTCACCGACATGGTGCTGGACGCGGTACGGGCGGCGGTGGGCGACAAATTCGTCGTCGGCATCCGCATGGTCGCCGACGAGGATTTCGAGAAAGGCCTGTCCAAGGAGGAGGGTATCGAGATCGCCAGGCGGCTGGCCGGTTCGGGCAAGGTCGATTTCCTCAACATCATCCGCGGCTCGATCGAGACCGATGCCGCCTTGACGAAGGTCATCCCGGTGACCGGCATGCGGTCTTCGCCGCATCTCGATTTCGCCGGTGAGGTGAGGGCGGCGACAAAGTTCCCGACCTTCCACGCGGCGCGCATTTCCGATGTCGCCACGGCGCGCCACGCGATTGCCACCGGCAAGCTCGACATGGTCGGCATGACCCGAGCACATATCGCCGATCCGCACATCATCAGGAAGGTGATGGAAGGCCGCGAACATGAGATCCGCCCATGTGTGGGCGCCACCTATTGTCTCGACCGGATCTATGAGGGCGGCGAGGCGCTGTGCGTCCACAATGCAGCGACCGGCCGCGAGGCCGATGTCCCCCACATCATCGTCAAGACGGGCGGGCCGAGCAAGAAAGTCGTTGTCGTCGGCGCCGGTGCCGGCGGGCTGGAGGCGGCGCGCGTCGCGGCCGAGCGCGGCCATCAAGTCACGGTCCTGGAGGCGTCGTCACAAGCGGGCGGCCAGGTGCGGCTGGCGACGCAGAATCCGCGCCGCAAGGAGCTGATCGGCATCATCGACTGGCGGCTGGCTGAACTCGACCGGCTCGGCGTCGAAATCCGCTACGATACCTGGGCGGAGAAGGACGACGTTCTGGCGCTGGCGCCAGATGTAGTCGTTATCGCCACCGGCGGCCTGCCCCAGAACCCGCCGCTGACGGCGGGCGACAATCTCGTTACGTCGAGCTGGGACATCATGGCCGGCAGCGTCAAGCCGGCCGAAAATGTGCTGCTCTATGACGACAATGGCGGCCATCAGGGCATGGGCGCGGCCGAACTGATCGCCAACAGCGGCTCAAGGCTGGAACTTGTTTCGCCGGAACGCTTCTTCGCGCCGGAAATGGGCGGCATGAACCATGTGCCGTATATGCGCGCCTTCCAGGAAAGGGGTGTCACAGTCACCATCAACACGCGCCTGCGTTCAGTGCGGCGCGAGGGCAATCAACTGGTCGCGGAACTCGCTTCGGATTTTGCCGATGGCTGGCGCGGGGAACGCAGGGTCGACCAGGTGGTGGTCGAGCACGGCACGGCGCCGCTCGACGATCTTTATCTCTCATTGAAACCGCTAGCGAAGAACGGCGGCGCGGTCGACTATGAGCGCCTGGTCAAGGGCGGCGACATCTTTCCTGAGCGCAATCCGCAAGGTTCTTTTGTGCTGTTCCGTATCGGCGACGCCGTCGCCTCGCGCAACATCCACGCTGCAATTTATGACGGGATCCGGTTCGGCCTGCGGATCTGATCCGCGGCCCGCCTAATGCATGCCGCCCAAAGTGACCTCGGTTTTGGAGAACGACATGCATAAAAACAAGGAATCCAAAGCGCGTCACATGAATCCATTTCGACGCGACGCGCTTAGATCGGCATGTTGAACGGCGTGATGATCTGGATATTGGACGCGCCCGGCGCGACCGATTTCGGCAGCGCGCCCTGTGCCCGCATGATGTGGACGCAGGCCGTGCGCATATCTTGCCGGAGATCGTGATACAGCACGGCCGAGATGCGTCGGCTTCGCAGCAATTCGAGATTGTCGGCGTCGAGATCATGACCGATGAACACCCGGCAGGGCCGTTTCAGTTCGGCGAATGCCTGCACGATCGAGGCGTTTCCGCCGCCGATGGAATATACGGCTGCGATGTTGGGATTGTTTGTCAGTGCGGTGCGGATCAGTTCGCCCGTCGCCCGATCAATGCCGTGTCCTTCGCTGACGTCGACGATCCCGAGGTCGGGAAAGTGTTCGCGCAAGGCGCGGCGAAAGCCGATTTCGCGCTCCTCCTCGCCCCGGAAGCGGTTGCTGCTCAAGGTGACGAGGACATCGGCTCGTCGTCCGCCAAGCCATGCACCGATCAGATAGGCAGCCGTTTCGCCGGCGGCGCGGTTGTCGACGCCGACATAGGCCAGCCGTCGGCTGTTCGGCAGATCGGTGACCAGCGTCACGACGGGTATTCCTGACCGGACTACCCGGTCCACCACGGCGGTTACGTCAGGAACATCAGGCGCTTTGAGGAAAATACCGTTCGTGCCGCGACGGGCAATCGCGTCGAGCAAGGAGACGGTGTTCGCCACCGCACGCACTTCTACAAGGTGGTGGCGTGCCCGGAAGACGGCCGGGCGGAGCCCCGGCATCTCGGCTTCCAGCGCCGCGCGCACAGCCTCGGTGAAGCGCACCGGAGCTTCCATAACAAGATCGAGAATGAATTTGCGGCCCGACAAGCCGAGTTGCGAGCGTTGCGTTTCTAGCTCGCGGATCGCCTGCTCGATGCGCCGGACGGTGTGCTGACGCACGCCGCCGCGTCCATGCAGGACACGGTCGACCGTGGCGATGCTGACGCCCGCCTGCTGGGCGATGTCCTTCACCAGGAATGGATGCGACATCAGCCGTCTCAGTCAGTCTTGAGGTGTTTTTGAGGTGTTTCAGCCGTATGCCACCTCTCAGTCAAAGCTATACTTGCGCCATCTAATCGAAACAAGACCATAGGGAGGATGCCGTGAAGGCCGACAACTTTGCCAAGCTCAGATCCGATCGCGTCTGGCTTACCGCCGATATGTGCAGCATCGGTGACTTTGCCGCGTCGACGCAAAGGACGACTAACCTCGCGGATTATCCGTTTGCCTCCGATGCTCAGAAAAATGTCCTGATCTATGACGGTGCGGCGGTTCGCGCCGCCGCCGGCGATCCGGCCCGGCGCAAGGCGCTGCTGGCCGAGTGGGTCGAGGCGATGACGGACGGCCCGGGTGTGGTCGTGTTCCGCGGAGCCTTCGAGGATGTGGCGCCGATCGATGCCGCCACGGACGCCTTCAACGCCATCATTGCGGAGGAGCACGCGGCCGGAGCGGGCGGTGGCGATCATTTTGCCAAGCCCGGCGCGAACGACCGGGTGTGGAATGCGCTTGAAAAGCTTTGCCTGCGCGATCCCGCGACTTTTGCCGCCTACTATGGCAACGACATCATCGCGCTGATATCGGAAGCGTGGCTTGGGCCAGCCTATCAGCTTACATCCCAGGTGAACAATGTCAGGCCGGGCGGCGCATCGCAGTCGGCGCACCGGGACTATCATCTCGGCTTCCAGACCGCATCGGTCATTGAGCGCTATCCGGTGCATGTCCATCGGATTTCGCCCGTGCTGACGCTGCAGGGCGCGATCACGCATTGCGACATGCCGGTGGAAAGCGGCCCCACGCTTTACCTGCCCTATTCTCAGACCTACCTGCCCGGATATCTGGCGATGAGCCGGCCCGAGTTTCAGGCCTATTTCAACGAGCATCATGTTCAGTTGCCGCTGAAGAAGGGGGATGCGGCCTTCTTCAATCCGGCCCTGTTCCATGCCGCCGGCACCAACCGATCCGTTGATATCCAGCGCATGGCGAACCTGTTGCAGGTGTCGTCGGCCTATGGCCGCGCCATGGAGAGCGTGGACCGGACCCGCATGAGCGCGGCCCTTTATCCCGTTCTGCAACGCATGCTGGGCGATGGCTGCCTCACCAGGCAAGCGGCTGACAATGCCATAGCCGCTTCGGTGGAAGGCTATTCCTTCCCGACCAATCTCGATCGCGACCCGCCGCTCGGCGGCCTTGCGCCGGAAACGCAGCAGGCGCTTTTCCACCGCGCGCTGGATGCAGGATGGGAGGCTGCCGTCTTCGTGGAGGCGCTCGAGAAACAGGCGAAGAAGAAGCTGACCTGAGAAAGCGGTTGCCGTAACGATTGGTGGCGCGCGGTCGGACCTGCATACGAGAGCCCATGTAGGCCGGCCTGGCCGCGCGCCCGCACGTCATTGGCTCATCGCCGGGCAACGTGCGATCTTTGTGAGCTGCTTATGTTCAGACCACCCTGGCGATCGCCATGCACAGCACGGTGACCACCAGCAGCCATGCGGCAATGCGTTCGCCCATCGCCATTCTGGCGCGCAATCGGGTTTCGATTTCGGCATTGGCGCCTGCAAGCCGTCTGCTGGGCGCTCTGACCATGGCGCCGAGCACGCCGGCGGCGGCGAAAGCGGCCAGGATGCCGAGCGCCAACACCATTTCCATCGAGCCGAGATACGCGCCGTGGAAGAAATACCACAGCAGCGCCCCGGTCAGGAAAACCATGCCGGCCGCGCCCATCTGCGGCTGGATGAAGCGCTCCGCCTTGATCTCGGGATCGCGGGCAAGCGTGATGGTGGTGCCGGCCCAGAACACTCCGGCCATGACGTGAAGACCGATGACGACGATATAGACATATTGCATGCCGGCTCTCCTCTCTCGCCTGCTACGCCGCTATAATTAGATATCTAACTGTTAGATGTCAATGTATGATCGCGAACCTGTTCCATCCATGGGAAAACACCATCCAGAGACGGATGATTTCAGGTCGATCGATCTGAAATCTGAATCCGCCTCTAGATCAAAGAGATAGGGCATGACGTCGTCCGAAAACGCTTCACACTTTTCGGCATCATGCCCTAGTGTCCGCCAATGACACCCTTTGAACGCCCGCCTGTCGGCATGAATCTCGGCCGCACCGCTAAGCTTGTTGCACAAGCCTTCGATGCCGCTTTGGTTGAAGCGGGCGGGACCTTGCCGGTCTGGCTGACGCTGCTGTCGGTCAAGTCGAGCAAGCAGGCCAACCAGCGCGAACTCGCCGGCATGATCGGCATTCAGGGGGCGACACTGACCCATCATCTCAACGCGATGGAGACACAGGGCCTGCTGACCCGCCGCCGCGATCCCGTCAACCGTCGGGTTCATCTGGTCGAACTGACAGAGGCGGGTGAAGCGCTGTTCGAGACATTGCGGCAAGCAGCGCTCGTCTTCGACAAGCGGCTTCGCGCAGGATTGTCCGATGAACGGCTGAAGGAGTTCGCGGACATGCTGGCGTTGTTGCGTGCCAATGTCGGCGGGATGTGACGACCGCATTGTTTCGGTGAGTTGATCGTGCTATATGACTACACTAGTCATATAGGACATTGCGATGCGCGAAATTCAATTGAAGGATGCAAAGGCCACTCTTTCGGCGGTGGTTGATCAGGCCATCGCAGGAAAACCCGCAGTCATCACGCGGCACGGCCGCAAGCAGGCCGTGATCTTGTCGTTTGAGGATTATCAAAGGCTGTCACGGGTACCAAGCTTCGGGCAGTTGTTGGCGGCCTTCCCCGGCCATACAGACGATATTCCACCTCGTTCCCGCAAGCCGCTTCGCAAAGCAGTGTTGTAAAAAGGCTTGTGATGTTTCTGCTGGACACCAACATCATCTCGGCGTTCGCTCCGACCAAGAAGGCCGATCGAATGGGGTTGGCGAAGTGGCTGGAAGAAGCCAGCGAACATCTATTCCTGTCCGTTGTCACGGCATCCGAAATCTCAGCCGGAATAGCCAAGGCCGAGCGCGAAGGAGCGACCACGAAAGCCGCTTTGCTCCGCGACTGGTGGCAGGCGATCGAGTATTTTTATGGAGAACGGATTCTTCCCTTTGATTTGCGCGCGGCAAATGCCGCCGGAGCCATTGTCGATCGTGCAAGGGCACATCGGCCAGGATACGAGGATATAGCGATCGCCGCGACGGCTGAGGTTCGTGGGCTGACGATATTGACGGACAACGAGCGCCATTTTGCACCTCTGGGAGTGCCAATGCTGAATCCGCTGAAGATGCTTCCGCCGCTCCCCGCCGCCAATCCATCACTTTAATCGTCGTAGCCAGCGATTGCACCAAAGACATAGCGGCGCAGCTTCAGCGCGGTGATCAGGTTGGTGAGTTTTCTCTTGCCGTCAAAACTGTCCTGGAACATTTCGTCATGCATAAGCAGGATCGGCCTGCCCGGCCTGGCGGCCATAGCCGAACAGGTGGTCGCGATCTCGCTGACCAGATGGTCGACGCTCTGTACCGGCTCGCCGCTGTCCTTGTGCACCCATTTATGGTCCCAGCCATAGAGATAGAAGCCGGAAGCCGCGACAAATTCGTAATCGGGATCTTCGCGCCCGGCTTACGTGGGCCCAAGGGAGTTGTCGTCCTTTGACATCGAAGGCAAGCGGAACACATCGCGTCCCGGCAGGCGCGCATGCACCGCGGGCTTCAGGCCCAGCACGGCATTCGCCATGAGCATATCGGCAACCACCGCTTCCGTAGTCAAGGCGGGCCGGGTTCTGCCTACGCCAGGCTGCCTTGCAGCACCGTCAGCCTGGCCCTCCTCGGCATGCGGGCAGTCAGCCATTCGAGCGCCTTGTCGCTCGGCATGGGGAAGGCGATCGAATAGCCCTGCACCTGGTCGCAGCCGATCGCCATCAGCGAGTCGAGCTCGGCCTCGGTTTCGGCGCCCTCGGCGACGATCGAGATGCCGAGGCCGCGGGCAAGTTCTGTGATGGCGCGCACGATCTTGGAGTTGTCGCCGTTCTCGTGGATGTTCTGGACAAAGCGGCGATCGATCTTGAGCCGATCGATCTCGTTGGGATTGACGTGGCTCAGCGAGGCATAGCCAGTGCCGAAATCATCGAGCTCCAGATGGACGCCGGCTGCCCTGATGTGACGAAGCTTGGCCGCGATGCCTGTCTTCTCATCGTCCAGGATGACGGACTCGACGATTTCCAGCGACAGTTTCTGTGGCGGCAATCCGGCCTTCTCCAGTGTCTCGAACAGGAACGTATCGAAATCGTGCTCGCGCAACTCGGTACCAGAGACATTGACGGCAAGCCGGCCGAAGGCAATCCCGGCACGGTTCCATTCGGCTGCCTCGCTGATCGCCTTGCTGATCACGATGCGACCGATCTCCGGCATGAAGCCGCATTTCTCGGCGACCGGAATGAATTCGCCTGGCGAGATCATGCCGCGCTTGGGATGGTTCCAGCGCACGAGGGCTTCGATGCCGCTGATGGTGCCGTTCGTCAGGGAAACCTGCGGCTGGAAATAGACCTGGAACGCTTTTTCCGAAATGGCGACCTTGATGTCATGCTCGAGTTGCTTGCGGTAGTCGAGCTCGCGACGCAGTTCCTCCGAGAAGAACGAGAAGTTGCCGCCACCCATCTTCTTGGCGGAGTAGAGCGCCAGATCGGCATGGACGAGCAGGTCCTGGGCATTGTCGGCATCGATCGGATAGACGGCGATGCCGCCGCTAGCGCCAGGAAGAATGGTGGTGCCCTGGAAAATGATGGGCTCGTTGATGTGTACAAGGATGCGCCGTGCCAGCATGTTGATGTCTTCGGTGCTGCCGGCCCCATTGAGGATCATCACGAATTCGTCGCCGCCGAGCCGCGCGCACAGATCCGACGCCCGGCAGGAATCGCGCATGCGCTGCGCCGTCACCACCAGGACGTAGTCGCCGGCGGCGTGGCCCAGCGTATCGTTGATCTGCTTGAAGCGGTCGAGGTCGAGCTGGACTACGGCCAGGCGTTCGCGCCGGCGATGCGCGCCCTTGATCAGCGTGTCGAAATGGTCGGTCAGGAAGGTGCGGTTGTGCAGCCCGGTCAGACCGTCGTGAACCGCGATGAAGGCCATCGAATTGCGCGCATCGACCAGTTCACGCGTCTTGCGCAGGATCGCGTTGGACATCGGCCTGAAGATGAACAGCGCCACCAGCAGGATGACGCCGAGGGTGGCGAAGAAGAGCGTGCGATGGAGGGCGAGCAGTTTTTCGGAGCGCTCGTCGGCATCGGCGCTGATACGCTGTCCGAGCGCGGCATAGCCCGACAGCGTGGCATTGGCGACCGAGGCGTCGAGGTTGACGCGTTCGGCGCCGCCTTTGTAGCCGCCATTGTCGGGATGGTTGAGTTGCGATTCGAAGGCGGAGACCAGACGGTCGCCATTGGCGATCAAGCCAACCGAGAAATAGTCGAGATGGAAGGGTTTGGCGAACAGCACGCTCTCGATCGACTTCGCATCGAGCTTGGCCGGTGATTCCGGCCTCGCGCCCGTCTGTTTGAGCAGCAGATCGTAGTTCGTCTCGAATTCCGCGGTGGCTTGCTTGAGCGCACTGACCAGCGCCGGCTGCTTGTCGCGAGAAGCGGCGCCAGTTGCGCTGGCAAGAAAGACGATACGCTGCGACAATGTTTTCTGCGTGCTGACGATGTCGAGCAAGGTGTGGTTGTGCTGCTGTGTGGCCATGGTCTGCTGCAGCAGGACGAAGGAGGCTGCCACCATGGCGGCAATGATCAGCAGCGCCAGCCAGTAGCCAGCCTTGATCAGCAGTATGAGCTTGCCTGAAACGGTTTGCACCGGCTGCTGCGACATTTTCGGGGGCGGCCTCTCGCCAACGGATTCCTGTGTGAGCACCATTGAACCGTAAATGTTAACAGGACTGGAAATCGGCGGTCGGCCGGCAAGGGGCAAAGGGGTAAAGATCGCGAAATGGTTATCGGGTTCTTGCGCGGCCGGCCCGCATTTGAACATTCGTCGTCCCGTACGTTCCCGCATGATCGTTTGAGCGCTGCCCGTGACGTCTTTGCCGATGCTGCCCGGCCACCCGATCCGGTCGCTTTTACGATGGATTTTTTGCGCTGAGGGGACGACAGTCTGCCCACGTCAAACGAGGCCTGATCATGACCGCAGCATTTCTCTCCCATATCGACAGCGAGCTTGCAGGGCTGAAATCCGCCGGCCTCTACAAGTCCGAGCGGGTGATTTCTTCGATGCAGTCGGCGCAGATCGAGGTCGGCGGCGAGAAAGTGCTGAATTTCTGCGCCAACAACTATCTCGGCCTCGCCGACAGCGCCGATTTGCGAACGGCGGCCAAGCAGGCGCTCGACCGTTATGGCTACGGCATGGCGTCGGTGCGCTTCATTTGCGGCACGCAGGAGGAGCACAAGCAGCTCGAGGCGACGATTTCATCTTTCCTGGGCCTGGAAGACACCATTCTCTACGGTTCCTGCTTCGACGCCAATGGCGGCCTGTTCGAGACGCTGCTTGGTGAGGAAGACGCTGTTATCTCGGATGCGCTGAACCACGCCTCGATCATCGACGGTGTCAGGCTGTCGAAGGCCAAGCGCTTTCGCTACGCCAACAACGACATGGCCGATCTCGAAGCGCGATTGAAAGAGGCGAAGGACTGCCGTTTCCGGCTGATTGCCACCGACGGCGTGTTTTCGATGGATGGCATCATCGCCAACCTCGAGGGTGTCTGCGATCTTGCCGAGAAATATGACGCCATGGTCATGGTGGACGACAGCCATGCGGTCGGCTTCGTCGGCAGGAACGGCCGTGGCTCGGCCGAGCATTGCGGCGTCGAGGGCAGGGTCGACATCATCACCGGCACGCTCGGCAAGGCGCTCGGCGGCGCGTCCGGCGGCTACACGTCGGGCAAAAGCCAGGTGGTTGACTGGCTGCGCCAGCGCTCGCGGCCCTATCTCTTCTCCAACACGCTGATGCCGGCGATCGCAGGCGCCTCGATCAAGGTCTTCGACCTGATCCGCCATGGCGATGCCTTGCGCGAGCGCCTATATGCCAATGCGGCGCGATTCAGGTCCGAAATGGGCAAGCTCGGCTTCACGTTGGCGGGAGCGGATCATCCGATCATACCGGTGATGCTGGGCGATGCGACGTTGGCGCAGGAGATGGCGGCGCGCATGCTGAAACGCGGCATCTATGTCATCGGCTTTTCCTTTCCGGTGGTGCCGAAGGGACAGGCGCGCATCCGCACCCAGATGTCGGCGGCGCATTCCACCGCGGATATTGACCGCGCGGTGGCGGCGTTTGGCGCGGTCGGCAAGGAACTGGGCGTGGTTTCCTGAGCGGCCCGGTACCGAAAAACGATTCCGGATCAAGAGATTCAAGGGACAAAAGCATGTCGAACATGATGAAGGCGCTGGTGAAGGCCAAGGCCGAGCCGGGCATCTGGATGGAAGAGGTGCCGGTGCCGGAGATCGGCCCCAACGATGTGCTGATCAAGGTGAAGAAGACCGCGATCTGCGGCACCGACGTCCACATCTACAATTGGGACCAGTGGGCGCAGAAAACGGTGCCGGTACCGATGGTGACCGGCCATGAATTCGTTGGCACCGTCGCTGATTTCGGCGCGGCGGTCACCGAATACAAGGTCGGCCAGCGCGTTTCGGGCGAGGGGCACATCGTCTGCGGCCATTGCCGCAACTGTCGCGCCGGGCGAGGGCATCTCTGCCGCAACACGCTTGGCGTTGGCGTCAACCGGCCGGGCGCTTTCGGCGAGTATCTGGCGATCCCGCAGCACAATGTGGTACCGATCCCCGATGACGTGCCGGACGAGGTCGCTGCGATCTTCGATCCTCTCGGCAATGCCGTCCACACCGCATTGTCGTTCGATCTGGTCGGCGAGGATGTGCTGGTCACCGGCGCCGGGCCGATCGGCATCATGGGCGCGCTGGTGGCGCAATGCGTCGGCGCCAGGAAAGTCGTCATCACCGACATCAATCCGGTGCGGCTAGCACTGGCGAAGAAACTCGGTGTCCAGCATGTCGTCGATGCCTCGAAGGAAAAGCTGCGCGACGTCATGCCGGCGCTCGGCATGACCGAGGGTTTTGACGTCGGGCTCGAAATGTCCGGCGCCGCCCTCGCCTTCCGCGACATGATCGACACCATGAACAATGGCGGCAAAATCGCCATCCTGGGCATTGCGCCCACCGGCTTCGAGATCGACTGGAACAAGGTCATCTTCAAGATGCTGCACCTGAAGGGCATCTACGGCCGCGAAATGTTCGAGACCTGGTACAAGATGATCGCCCTAGTGCAGGGGCCGCTCGACGTCTCTGGCCTCATCACTCACCGGATCGGGATCGACGATTTCCAGGTCGGGTTCGATGCGATGCGGAGCGGCAGTTCGGGCAAGGTGGTGATGGACTGGTAGTCCGCGGGGCCGAAACGAAAAGCCGTACCGCAGCGATCCTTCGCGCCCCCCTCTGTCCTGCCGGACATCTCCCCCACAAGGAGGGAGATTGGCAGTTCCGGCGCATAGCTCTTTCCTGCAACATGGGTGATCGGCGAAAGCCAGCGTGACGGCTGATCTCCCCCCAAGTGGGGGAGATGTCCGGCAGGACAGAGGGGGGCGCTGTCCCGCCAGCCCTTCAGCTTTACTTTCCTTTCAACACCTTCTCCAGCGCTGCCACGCCCCTCACGATCGCTGCCCGCTCGTCCGCACTCAGCCTCTGCAGCAACTCCCTTTCAAACGCCTTCGCCAGCGGCACCATCTCCCGATAGGCCACGAGACCCGCTTTGGTCAGCGCCAGGTGCTCGACACGGCGATCGTTCTCGTCCGGCACACGCGTCAACCACCGCCGCCGCTCGAGCTCGGCAACAGCGCGCGAGACCTTGGTCTTGTGCATGGCCGATTGCTCGCCGAGCTCCGTGGCCGTCATCGTGCCGTGCTGGCCAAGCCCGGAAAGGGTGCGCCATTCCGGCCGGGTCAGGCCGTGGCGCTCCTTGTAGATGCGGGAGAATTCCCGGCTGACCGTATCGGCAAGCCGGTAGAGCCGATAGGGCAGGAAGCTTTCGAGGTCGAGGGTTTCCGGTTCCATGATGCGCACCGCGGATACGGCGTTTGCCGTTGATAGTTACATTTTCAATGGTTACAAATGAAACCAGTTTGGTCAACATTGCCGGTGAGCCGCGATTGGCGGGGCTGAAGACCGGGATCTGGGAGGATCGGATGGCCTTTTCCTACATGCCGGGTTTCGGCAACGACTTCGAAACCGAGACACTGCCCGGCTCGCTGCCACAGGGGCGGAACTCGCCACAGCGGCCGGCTTACGGCCTCTATGCCGAGCAGCTTTCCGGATCGCCCTTCACCGCGCCGCGTGGCACCAACGAGCGTTCCTGGCTTTATCGCATCAGGCCAAGTGTGAAACACACTGGCCGCTTCAAGCCGGCTAACTATCCGTTATGGAAAACAGCTCCCAACGTCGGCGATCATGAACTGGCGCTCGGCCAGTATCGCTGGAACCCGGTGCCGATGCCGAAGGAGCAGACCGATTTCATCGCAGGCATGCGCACCATCACCACGGCCGGCGACGTGCTCGGGCAGACCGGCATGGCAGCCCATGTCTATGTCGCAAACACATCGATGATCGATGATCATTTCTTCAACGCCGACGGCGAGTTGCTGGTCGTGCCGCAGGTCGGCGCCTTGCGCCTTGTCACCGAGATGGGCGTCATCGAACTGCGGCCAGGCGAGATCGCCGTATTGCCGCGCGGCCTGGTTTTCAAGGTCGAACTGGTGGACGCCGAAGTGCGCGGCTATGTCTGCGAGAACTACGGCGCCAAGCTGACCTTGCCTGACCGCGGTCCGATCGGCGCCAATTGCCTGGCCAATCCGCGCGACTTCAAGACGCCTTGCGCCTGGTTCGAGGAGAAGGAAACGCCGTGCCGGCTGATCGTCAAATGGTGCGGTAACTTCCACGTCACCGAACTTGGCCATTCGCCGCTCGACATTGTCGCCTGGCACGGCAACTACGCACCCTACAAATATGATCTGGCGACGTTTTCGCCCGTCGGTGCGATCCTCTTCGACCACCCCGATCCGTCGATCTTCACCGTGCTGACGGCTCCGAGCGGCGAGGAGGGCACCGCCAACATTGACTTCGTCATCTTCCCGCCCCGCTGGCTGGTGGCGGAAGATACGTTCCGTCCGCCCTGGTATCACCGCAACATCATGAGCGAGTTCATGGGCCTGATCCACGGCCAGTACGATGCGAAGGAGGAAGGGTTCGTTCCCGGCGGCATCAGCCTGCACAATCTGATGCTGGCCCATGGGCCGGATGCGCCTGGCTTCGAAAAGGCCTCGCGCGCGGACCTGAAACCGGTCAAGCTCGACAACACCATGGCCTTCATGTTCGAGACGCGTTTTCCGCAGATGCTGACCCGCTTCGGCGCCGAACTGGAGACCCGGCAGGACAATTACATCGACTGCTGGGCAGACCTGAAGAAGCGTTTCAATGGCACGCCGGAGGGCGATTGGTCTTGAGGCGCGTCCGATGAGCGACCGGCTGGTTCTGCTGGGCTCCAAGGGCGGTCCGGCGCTGCGGCCGGGCGGACCGTGGCCGAGTTCGTCGCTGCTTGAGATCGCTGGGCGCGCCATCGTCGTCGATTGCGGGCTTGGCGTGACGCGCGGTCTGGTCGATGCCGGCATCGGCCTTAAGGCGCTCGACCTGATCTTCATTACCCATCTGCATTCCGACCATGTGCTGGAACTCGGGCCGCTGATCCACACCGCCTGGACGGCGGGACTGGCAACGCCGGTCGCCGTGTTCGGTCCGCCCGGCACCGGTCACTACTGGCGGCGCTTCTGCCAGGCGATGGAATTCGACATCGAGATCCGTATTGCAGACGAGGGGCGGCCGGACATTCGCGAGCTGGTTTCGGTCGAGGAATTCGGCGAAGGCCAGGTGGTTCAGCAAAATGGCCTGAAGGTCACGGCGCTGCGCGTCGATCATCCGCCGGTGACGGACTGCTTTGCCCTGCGCTTCGAGTATGGCTCCAAAAGCGTGGTGTTCTCCGCCGATACGGTCTTCTTTCCGCCGCTCGTCGATTTTGCCGCAGGTGCCGACATCCTCGTCCATGAAGCCATGCTGGAAAGGGGCATCGATCGGCTGGTTGCCAGAACCGGCAATGGCGCGCGATTGAAAGAGCATCTGCTCGCCAGCCACAGTTTTGCCGGGGACGCCGGGCGCATCGCCAGCGATGCCGGCGTGAAGAGATTGGTCCTCAATCATCTCATTCCCGCCGACGATCCCGAGATCAACGAGCCCGATTGGATCGCGGCTGTCAGGAAAACATGGGCCGGCGACTTGACGATCGCACGCGACGGCCTTGTTGTGGAACTCGCATGATCCCGAAAAGTGGGAACCGGTTTTCGGAAAGGATCATGCGTAAGGCAAAAGACCAAAGCAGCAGCAAAGCTGTACCAGGAGGGGAAATCGCATGAAGCTTGCCACACTGAAGGACGGGACGCGCGACGGAAAACTGGTCGTCGTCTCGCGCGACCTGACGCGCTTCACCGATGCCTCGTTCCTGGCGCGCACGCTGCAGGCAGCACTCGACGACTGGCGCAGGATTTCGCCGCATCTGGCGACGATCGCGGAATCGCTGGAAAACAACGCAATGCCGCCGGCCCGCTTTCACGAGCACGACGCGCATTCGCCGCTGCCGCGCGCCTATCAGTGGGCTGACGGATCGGCCTATGTGAACCATGTCGAACTGGTGCGCAAAGCGCGCGGCGCGGAAATGCCGGCGAGCTTCTGGACCGACCCGCTGATCTACCAGGGCGGGTCCGATTCCTTCATTCCACCGCGCGATCCGATCCGCATGGCCGACGAAGCCTTCGGCATCGACATGGAAGCGGAAGTGGCTGTCGTCGTCGACGATGTACCGATGGGCGTCAGCCGTGATGATGCGCGTGCCGCCATCCGGCTGGTCATGCTGGTCAATGATGTCACGCTGCGCGCGCTCACCGGGCCGGAACTCGCCAAGGGGTTTGGCTTCTTCCAGTCGAAGCCGTCCTCGGCCTTTTCTCCGGTCGCGGTGACGCCCGATGAGCTGGGCGACGCCTGGGACGGCGGCAAGGTCAGCCTGCCGCTGCTTGCTGATCTCAACGGCAAGCCGTTCGGCCGCGCCAATGCCGGCGTTGACATGACCTTCGATTTCCCGGCGCTGATCGTGCATGCCGCCCGGACAAGGCCGCTGATGGCCGGCACCATCATCGGCTCGGGTACCGTCTCCAACAAGCTCGACGGCGGGCCGGGCAAGCCGGTTTCGGCGGGCGGCGCCGGCTATTCCTGCATTGCAGAGTTGCGCATGATCGAGACAATCGAGACCGGTGAGCCGAAAACGCCGTTCCTGCGCTTTGGCGACACGGTGCGCATCGAGATGAAGGACAAGGCTGGGCATTCGATCTTCGGCGGGATCGAGCAGAAGGTCGAGAAGTACGAGGGATAGTTACGAGAGGTTGAGGCTCATTGATGAACCTTCTCGATCACCTGCGCCGCATGGCCGGCAACAATCTCTGGTCGAACGACCGGCTCTATCGCGCCGTACTGTCACTCCAGCCAGGCGAATTCGAGGCTCAACGAACCAGCTTCTTTCCGTCGATCAAGGAGACGCTCAACCACATACTGGCGGTCGACCATCTCTATCTCGATTTCCTGCAAGAAGGCGGCGTAGGGGCCGCGGCCTATGACGATTTCGTGCCGTTCGACGACCCGGTGGAATTAGCGAAGGCGCAGGCCGATTTCGATCGCAGGCTCATTGCTTTCTGTGACGGGTTGTTGGATGCCGATCTCGACCGCCGTGTCGCCACCGACCGGCGCGAGGACGGCATGATCCCGGAAAAGATTGGGGAGATCCTCGCCCATGTCCTCCTGCACGACATCCATCATCGCGGCCAGGTCCACGCCATGTTGTCCGGAACCTCGGTCGCGCCGCCGCAGCTCGACGAGTTCCTGCTCGATTACGATGCGAAGCTGAGGGAGAAAGAGGTCGAGCGGCTGGGGTTGTGAATCGATCAGGCCATCGCGACGTCATAGGCTGAAAAATGACGATCCGAGGAGACCAATGTCAGGCCCTCGATTTGAGCTTGTGCGATGAGCAGACGATCAAAGGGATCGCGATGATGAAGCGGCAGATGCTCCAGTCTCGCTGCGTGTAATTCATTCACGCTGAGAATTGGAATCCCGTTCGATCGCAAGATCTCCACGACGTCGCCATTGAGCGCGATCTTGCCAAGCGATTTCTTGATGGCGATTTCCGCCACGGAGACGGCACTGACGATCACCTCCTCACCAGCAAGAAAGATGTCGCGATGGCGGTCGGAAAGACGTGAATCCGCGTTGAGTACCCAAAGCAGAGTATGGGTATCAACCAGATATTTGCGGCTCATTTAATGTACTCGTCCCATTCGGGACCGAGTTCATTAAAATCGTCCGATATCCGAATTTTGCCTTTCAGCGCTCCAAACAAGCCTTTACTCCCGCCAGCCCGGACGGGAGCACTCAAGGTTGCGACTATCTCCCCGTGCCGTGTCAGATGGATCTCCTCACCTGCCTGGGCACGCTTCACCAACTCGGAGAGTTGAGCCTTCGCTTTCGCCATCGGAATGTTCATGCCAAACCTCTTATGACCAGAATTTAGGTCATAATTGGTTAGGCCGCAAGCAAGAGGAACCGAAAAACTACTCTGCCGCCTCTATCTTGATCACGCCGCGCTTGATCTGGTCCTGCTCAATCGATTCGAACAGGGCGCGGAAATTGCCTTCGCCAAAACCCTCGTCACCCTTGCGCTGGATGAACTCGAAGAAAATCGGCCCGATCACGGTTTTGGAAAAGATCTGCAGCAGGATCTTGGTCATGCCGCCATCGACCACGCCCTCGCCGTCGATCAGGATGCCGTGCTTCTTCATGCGCTCGATCGGCTCGTCATGGCCGTTAACGCGTTCATGCGACATCTCGTAATAGGTGTCGGGCGGACCGGGCATGAATTTCAGGCCGTTGGCGGCGAGCTTGTCGGTGGCCTCGTAGATCTCGTCGGTGCCGACGGCGATGTGCTGGATGCCTTCGCCATTGTATTTCTTCAGATACTCGGCGATCTGGCTGGTCTCGTCCTTGGATTCGTTGAGCGGAATGCGGATCTTGCCACAGGGCGAGGTGATGGCGCGGCTGACCAGTCCGGTGATCTTGCCGTCGATGTCGAAGAAATGGATCTGCTTGAAGCCGAACAGGTCGCGATAGAAGTCCCACCATTTGTCCATGTTGCCGCGATAGACATTGTGGGTGAGGTGGTCGAGGAAATAGAAGCCGACGCCTTCAGGCTTGGGGTCGCGCTCGCCCAGCCATTCGAACTCGGCGTCATAGACCGAGCCCTTCTTGCCATAGGCATCGATGAAATAGAGCAGGGAGCCGCCGATGCCGACGATGGCTGGCACGTCGAGCGCCTTGTCGTCGCCTTCGTAGGGCGTCGCACCCTTCGAGACGGCATGCTCGAAAGCATGCCTGGCATCGACCATGCGCCAGGCCATCGAGGCGGCGCAAGGGCCATGCTTGTCGACGAACTTCATCGCATGCGAGCCGGACTCGGCATTGACGACATAATTGATATCGCCCTGGCGCCAGACAGTGATGTCTTTCGTGCGGTGCTTGGCCACTGCCACATAGCCCATGCGGGTGAACAATTCGGCCAACTTCTGCGGCTCGGGATGCGCGAACTCGACGAACTCGAAACCATCGGTGCCTGCGGGGTTGTCCTTGCTGATTTTTGCCGGCGGTGCGTCGTGCGGGAAGGGACCCATGGCTTTCCTCCAAAATGTGAGGTGAATGTGAGGTGAATGTGAGGTGGCCGCGTTGGACCACACGCGACGCGATTATAGTGCAAATAGGCTGCATGGTGCTTGCATTCAAACGCTTGAAATGATCATCTCATGCGCGAAGCGTGCATGATGAGAGGAAAAGCCATGGATGAGGCGCGCATTGATCAATTCGATCGCAAGATAATGGCGCTCTTGCAGGGTGATGCGCGGCTCACCAACAACGATCTCTCGGAGCGAGTAAACCTGTCGGCATCGCAGTGCTCGCGCCGCCGACAGCGGCTCGAGGAAGATGGCTATATCAAGGGCTATCGGGCGGTGCTCGACCGCGACAGGCTAGGCTTCTCGCTGGTCAACGTCATTTCGGTGACCTTAGCCACCCACAACCGCGACAATGCCCGCCGCTTCGGCGAATTGGTGGCGCGATTGCCGGAAGTGCAGGAGGCGCACGCGCTCACTGGCGAGATGGATTACATCTTGAAAGTGGTGACGCCCGACCTGAAGTCGCTGTCGGAATTCGTCAATGGCGTGCTCCTGCCGCACGAATCCGTGCAGCACGTGAAGACGGCCATCGTGCTGGAGACGCTGAAGGAAACCGGCGCGCTGCCGATCTAACCTTTCGATTGCTGGATCAGCCCGTAAAGATTGGTGCAGCGGGCGCCGGAGCGGCAATAGGCGAACACCGGGCCTTCCAACTCATCCATCGCCTCGGCCTGATCCTCGACATTCTCGGCGGTGATCTGGCCGCTGATCACCGGTATGTAGCGGAAGGCGAGTCCGGCGCCTTCGACCGCCGCCTTGAGCGTGTCCGCCGAAGGCTGGCCGGGCTGCTCATCGTCAGGCCGGTTGCAGATGACGCTCTTGAAGCCTGCGGCCTTGATGGCCGCGACGTCTTCGGGCTGGATCTGGCCAGAGACCGAATAATCCTCGCTGATTTCGCGGTATTCCATGGCAGCATCCTCGCAATCTGGTTTGTCGGGGAGTCTTGCCACTCCCCGACGTGGCCGGCAATCCGCGCCGACATAAATCGTTCAGCGCAGATAGATGTTTCCGGCGAAGAATCCAACTCAAGCCGCCCAGGCTGGGAACGGATCGGGCAAAGTGCGCCACAGTTCGGGCCGGAAGTCTTCTGCGTCGACCAGGCAGTCGTCCAGTTCGGCACGTATTTTCGCCTCATCCATCGGATCGCAGCCAATGAAGACCAACTCCTGGCGGCGATCGCCCCAGACAGGGTCGAGATAGGGGATCATGCTTTGGCGCCACTCTGCATGGGAGGGCCATCGGCCTTGCGGGACCGCGGCCCACCACAGGCCACGTTTCTCGGTCCGCACCAGCGCGCCCGCCTGGCTCATTTCGCCGACATGGCGCGGCCGTGTCGCCAGCCAGAAGAAGCCCTTGGCACGCACCACGCCCGGCCATGCGCGATCGATGAAGGCCTGGAACCTCGCCGGTTGGAACGGTTTCCGCGTCCGGTAGACAAAAGAGCGGATGCCATATTCCTGCGTCTCGGGAACATGGTCGCGAAAACCGTTGAGTTCCTTGAACCAAAGTGGGTTCTGTTGCGCCTTGTCGAAATCGAAGCGGCCGGTGGCGAGCACCTTGTCGAGCGGCACCTTGCCGAAATCAGCTTCGACGATCTCGGCATCGGGATTGAGCGCGCGCACGATCAACCGCGCCATATCTCGCTGATAAGGGCTCGCCATGCCGATCTTGTTCAGCACCACGACGTCGGCGAACTCGATCTGCTCGACCAGCAAGTCGACCAGCGCGCGGCCATCCTGCTCGCCGAGCGACTGGCCCCGTTGCTTGAGGAAATCGGACGAGGAGTAATCCTTGAGCAGGTTGAGCGCGTCGACCACCGTCACCATCGTGTCGAGGCGGGCCACGTCGGACAGGCTGTCGCCATGCTCGTCACGAAAATCGAAGGTCGCGGCGACGGGCAGGGGCTCGGAAATGCCGGTGGATTCAATCAGGAGATAGTCGAAACGGTCCTGCTCGGCCAGCGCGCGAACCTCCTTCAAGAGGTCGTCGCGCAGCGTGCAGCAAATGCAGCCATTCGACATCTCCACCAGCTTTTCGTCGGTCCGCGACAGATCGGCGCCGTCGCGCACCAGTTCTGCATCGATGTTGATCTCGCTCATGTCGTTGACGATGACGGCGACGCGGCGGCCTTCGCGGTTCGACAGGATGTGATTGAGCAGCGTGGTCTTGCCGGCGCCGAGAAAACCGGAAAGCACGGTGACGGGAAGGCGTCCGAGGTCAGGCGTTTGATTCATGGTTTGGTTCCCGAAGGTCAGGTTAATTCGTTATGTTATTTTATTACAAGCCGAAGCCTGAAAAAGGCGGAGACTGGCTCCGCCTTTTCAGAACAGCACTCCTCAGCTGCCGACGATCGCACCTTTGATCTGGCGGATGTTGCTGTGCATCATGTCGATATAGGTCGAGCCCGGGCCATCGGCCTGCGACAGCGCGTCCGAATAGAGCGTGCCGCCCACCTTGATGCCGGTCTCGCTGGCAATCTGTTCGATCAGGCGCGGGTTGGTGATGTTCTCGACGAAGATCGCCGTGGCTTTGTCCTGCTTGACCTGCTCGACCAGCTTGGCGACATCGGCGGCCGACGGTTCGGAGTCGGTCGAGATGCCCTGCGGAGCGAGGAAGGTCAGGCCGTATTCATGTTCGAAATAGCCGAAGGCGTCATGCGAGGTGATGACGACGCGCTTCGCTTGCGGGATCGACTGGATCGCTTCCTTCACCTCGCCCTCCAGCGCATCGAGCTTCTTGGTGTAGGCGGCGGCATTGGTCTGGTAGCTGACACAGCCATCGGAGTCGGCGGCGCAGAAGGCCTCGGCGATGTTCTTCACATAGATCTTGGCGTTGGCGATCGACTGGAAGGCGTGCGGATCGGTGACCGTCTTGCCGCCTCCGGTACCGGCACCCTCGGCCGCGTCCGCGTCGGCGAACTCAGGCTTGAAGTCGATCCGCGTCACGCCATTGGTCAAGGTGATGATCGAGGCCTTGGTGGCGCTGGCATCGACCAGCCGCTGCAGGAAACCTTCGAAATGCAGCCCGTTGACCAGCACGATATCGGCCTTGGCCATGGCGACCGCGTCGGCCGGGCTCGGCTCATAGACATGGGCGTCGCCATCCGGTCCGACGATCGTGGTGATGTTGACGCGGTCGCCGCCGACATTTTTGGCGAAATCGGCGATGACCGTGAAGCTGGCGACGACTTTCAACGGTGCAGCGAAAGCCGACGACGCGCCGAGGCCGCTTAATGTTATAACACTCATCGCCAGGGCGACACGGATCGATTTCAGCATAAGCGGGGTCTCCTTCTAGGGGCGGGGGATCAGGCTGTTCTGTGACGGTGATGAATGATGCGGGCGCGCAGAATGCCGCGCGTGCCGAACAGGATCGAGGCAAAATAGACGACGCCGGCCGAAAGGATGATCGCCGGGCCTGAGGGCAGCGACGCGTGATAGGACAAAAGCAGCCCGGCGATGCAGGAGGCGAAGCCGATCAGCACGGCGAGCACGCACATCGGCTCGACGCGTACCGTCCAGAATCGGGCGGCCGCCGCAGGCAGCATCATCAATCCGACGGACAGCAAGGTGCCGAGCGCCTGGAAGCCGCCCACGAGGTTGAGCACGACGAGGCCAAGGAAGATGAAATGCACCGGGCTGCCCATGCGGCTGACCGAACGCAGAAACAGCGGATCGAGGCATTCGGCGACCAGCGCTCGCCAGAAGACGGCGAGGCTGATCAGGGTTACCGCGACGATGCCCCCTATGAGGATCAGCGCTTCGTTGTTGAGCGCCAGCACCGTGCCGAACAGCACATGCATGAGGTCGACGCTGGAGCCGCGGATCGACACCATCAGCACGCCGATGGCGAGCGAGATCAGATAGAAGGCCGCCATCGAGGCGTCCTCGCGCTGGACGGTGAAGCGCGAGACGGCACCGGCGCCAAGCGCCACGATCACGCCGGCGATCAGGCCGCCAATGGTCATCGGCAGGATTTCCAGCCCATAGAGCAGGAAGCCGGCGGCGGCCCCCGGCAGGATCGCGTGCGCCATGGCATCGCCGGACAGGCTCATGCGTCTCAGCATCAGGAACACGCCGACCGGGCAGGCGCCGAGCGACAGCATCAGCGAACCGAACAACGCCCGCTGCATGAAGGCGAAATCGGCAAAGGGCGCGATGAAGAGGCCATAGAGAAAATCCATCAGGCAGCCCTCGGCCCGGCGCCGTGATGATGGTCGTGGTCGTGATCGTGACCGTGATGATCGTGCCCATCGGCATGATCATGGGCGTGCTCGCCCGGTTCACACCAGGGCGCGTTTTCCTCCCAGGCTTCGTGAAAACGGCGGGCGCGCAACAGGTTTTCCGGTTTCAGCGTTTCCCTGGTTTCGCCCCACGCGACCGGCTGGCGAGCCAGCAGGAGTGTTTCAGGGAAATTCTGGCGCACCAGTTCCAGATCGTGGACGACGACCATGATGGTGCGTTCCTCGCCGTGCCAGCACTTGATCAGCGCGATCAGGTCACCCACCGTCTTGGCATCGACGGCATTGAACGGTTCGTCGAGCAGGATGAGGTCGGCATCCTGCAACAGCACACGGGCAAACAGCGTGCGCTGCAGCTGGCCGCCCGACAGTGTGTCGATCGGCCGCTTTTCGAAGCCCCCGAGGCCGACCGCCATCAGTGCCTGGCTGACGGCATCACGATCTTCCCCGGTGTAGCGGCCAAGCATGCCGCGTTTCGGCCAGAGACCCAGCGAAACCAGATCGACGACCCGCGCCGGGAAGGAGCGGTCGAGTTCGGATTGCTGCGGCAGGTAAGCGGTCCGCACACCTGGCGCGCGAATGACCGCGCCAGCCATCGGCTTCAGCACGCCGACAATACCCTTCATCAGCGTCGACTTGCCGGAACCATTGGCGCCGACCACGGCTGTCAGCGAGCCCTTGCGGATCGTACCGTCGAGATGATGGATCGCCGGATGGCTGTTGTAGCCCAGGGTCAGGTCACGGAATGTCAGGCTGGTCTGGGTCATCTTGTTCCGTGGGAAGCCAATTCCGGCTAGGGTACGGCCGTTGGATATGTGATGTTATTACATTAGTCAACAAGCCAGTCGGGCGGAATTGCGGCCGACGACCCAACTTGCCGTGAACCCGGTCCCTCCTGGTCCAAGGAGATTTGGCGCCGGCGGCCTTGCCCGAAGCCCATGGCGACTCTAAACAGGCACGACCCTCAAAACGAAGGAACTTCCCATGAGCATTCGTCGCATCGATGTTGGCCCGCGCATGAGCCAGATCGTCATCCACGGCAACACCGTCTATCTGGCCGGCCAGGTCGGCGAGCCCGGCGGCAACGTCGCCTCGCAGACCCGCCACATCCTGGCGACCATCGACGAATTGCTGGCCAAGGCTGGTAGCGACAAGACCAAGATCGTCCAGGCAATCATCTGGCTGGCCGACATGGGCACCTTCGCCGAGATGAATTCGGAATGGGACAAGTGGGTGCCGCAGGGCCACACGCCCGCCCGCGCTACTGGCGAAGCCAAGCTCGCAGGCCCGGAGTATCTGGTCGAGATCATTATCACGGCGGCGATTTAAGCCGACGATGAAGTCGCCAATCTCCCCCCTTGTGGGGGAGATGCCTGGCAAGGCAGAGGGGGGGCGTTGTCCCGCCAGCCTTTCAGTCTTCTATATGAGTTCCCGGCAGGCACATTCGAAGTACGCGCTCTACGGCGCCCCCTCTGGCCTGCCGGCCATCTCCCCCACCAGGGGGGAGATCACCTCATCCCTGCGAAGGCGTAAACCTTGCCACCAGCGTGTGACTTTCCGCAGGATAGACAAATCGGACATGGGTGACCGGGTGCTCCGCGCTCCAGGTGCGGCGCTCGACCACAAGGCAAGGCGCGCCGGGATCGATGTCGAGCGCGTCGGCGATAGCCTCGTCGGCCGCCATGGCCCGTATCCGATGCTCCGCCTCGCTCCAAGGTACGCGGCCGATCAGCCAAGGTCCGGCGGCAATTTCCAGAAACTCCTCGTCCCCGGCTTCCAAAACCGCCGAAAGATTGATCAGGCGCTGCTCGAGCGCGAACGGCCGCTCGCCCGCGAAATGCAGGCCTTCGAGCCATACCACCGAGCCTGCGCCGGACGATCCGAGCAGCGCCCTGTCTTCAGCATTGCTGCGCCGCTTCAGGCGCTCCAGCCGCTCGTAGCGGTAGGGCAGGCCGAGCGCTTCGACTTCGATCCTGATGTCGTGGAGTTCCAGTACGGCCGCCTGCGACTGCGGCCGGCGGACAAAACTGCCCGAGCGGCGGCGGCGTTCGATCAAACCGGCTTTGGCGAGTTGCGACAGCGCCTTGTTCACCGTCATGCGCGAGCATCTATATTCGGCCGTCAGCTCATGTTCGAACGGGATACGGTGGCCGGGCGCCCAGGCGCCGGATAGAATCTTTTCGCGGATATCGGAAAGGATGCGCTGATGCAGCGAGATTGTCTCGCTGTCCTCCAACCCCATTGTTTCGGCCATGTTCATCTAGAATCAGCCCGCGGAAAGTGCCGTCATCACGTTGCGGAACCGCTCGCCAACCGCCTCACGCTTCAGATGCTTGCCGCCGCTCACCTGTTTCTGCCCATGCACCCAGACGCAGTCGACCTTGCTGCCATTGGCAAAGATCCAGGCGTCGAGAACCGCGTCACCGGTCTTGCCGGCCAGCGAGGGGTTGTCGGCGTCGAGCGAGACGAGGTCGGCGGCTGCGCCGATGGCGATCTGCGAGGCACCGGCACCGAGCGCGATGCCGCCGCCGTCAAGCGCGGCGTCGAACAAGGCGCGCCCGGTCGAGCCGCCGGCCACCGCAAGCACATTGCGGGCGCGATGGGCGAGGCGCTGCGAATATTCGAGCTGGCGCAGTTCGTCGGGCAGGCCGATCAGCACGTTGGAATCAGAGCCGACGCCGAAGCGGCCGCCATGCTTCCTGAACAGCGGTGCGGCGAAAGTGCCGTCGCCAAGATTGGCCTCGGTGATCGGGCAGAGGCCGGCGATGGCGCCGCTTTTGGCCATGCCGATGGTCTCGGCGTCGGTCATGTGGGTGGCATGGATCAGGCACCAGCGCTGGTCGACATCTGCAGCTCCAAGCAGAAATTCGACCGGGCGCGCACCGGCCCAGGCAAGGCAGTCCTCGACTTCCTTCACCTGTTCGGCGACGTGGATGTGGATCGGCCCATTCGGCGCCAGAGCGACGACCTTTGTCAGTTCCTCCGGCGTCGCGGCGCGCAGACTGTGCGGGGCGACGCCGACGACAGCGTGATTCAACACGCGAACCGATTCGCGGCTTTTTTCAACAAGCCGCGAGAACCGATTCACATCATTGATGAATCGCCTTTGGCCTTCATTCGGCGCGGCACCGCCGAAGGAGGAATGCGCATAAAACACCGGCAGCAGCGTCAGGCCGATGCCCGTTTCGCCGGCCGCGGCAGCTATCCGTTCGGCCATCTCGGCAAGATTGGCATAGGGTTGTCCATCGCGGTCGTGATGCAGATAGTGAAACTCGCCGACGCGCGAAAATCCGGCCTCCAGCATCTCGACATAGAGCTGCGCGGCAACCGCCTCGACCTGATCGGGCGTCATCGACAGCGCGAAGCGGTACATCACCTCGCGCCAACTCCAGAAACTGTCGGCGGAGGGGCCGCGAAGCTCGGCAAGCCCGGCCATGCCGCGCTGGAAGGCGTGGCTGTGCAGATTGGGCATGCCGGGCAGCACAATGGAATGACGCTCGTCGTCGGCATGCGCGGCCACGCCGGCATCGATTGACGAGATCAGGTTTGCGTCGATTGCGATCCGTACATTGCTCTGCCAGCCTCCCGGCAGGAGCGCCTGTTCCGCGAAGATTGTCGTCACGCTCGTCTCCGAATCCGGTTCGCCGATAACAATAGCACTTGCAGTGCGAGTTAATATGTATATACATAATCGCCATCCTTTCAAATGGAAAAGATGATGGCTGGAGAGAGCAGGGCAGGAGGACTTCGTCTTTGGCGCAATGCGCGCCTGGCGACCATGGCCGAGAGTGCGGCGGGGCTCGGCATCGTCGAGAAGGGCGCGGTCGCGGCGCGAGATGGGCTGATCGTCTATGCGGGCGCCGAGACCGAAATGCCGGCGGCGTTCGCGGAGGGGGAAACCGTCGACTGCGAGGACCGCTGGATCACGCCCGGCCTGATCGACTGCCACACCCATCTGGTCCATGCCGGCAACCGCGCCAACGAGTTCGAGATGCGGCTGGCCGGCGCCACCTATGAAGAGGTCGCCAGGGCCGGCGGTGGCATCGTCTCATCGGTCAAATCCTTGCGGGCCGCCAGCGAGAGCGAACTGGTCGCCCAATCGCTGCCACGCCTCGACGCGTTGATCGCCGAGGGCGTAACCACCGTTGAAGTGAAGTCGGGCTACGGCCTTGACCTTGAAAACGAGCAGAAATCGCTGCGCGCCGCCCGCCAACTGGGCGATCGGCGGCCGGCAACGATCCGAACGACTTTCCTCGGCGCCCATGCGCTGCCGCCGGAAGCCAAAGGCGACAAGGACGCCTTTATCGATCTTGTCGCCAGGGAGATTCTTCCTGCCGTCGCCGCTGAAGGGCTGGCCGACGCCGTCGATGGCTTTTGCGAGGGCATAGCGTTTTCGCCGGAACAGATGGCGCGCGTCTTCGACGCCGCCAAGGCCGCGGGCCTGCCGGTCAAGCTCCATGCCGACCAGCTGTCCAACCTGCACGGCGCCGAACTGGCCGCCCGCTATGGCGCGCTGTCGGCGGATCATCTCGAATACACCGATGAAGCAGGCGCCATGGCCATGGCCAAGGCCGGGACCGCGGCGACGATCCTGCCCGGCGCTTACTACTTCATTCGCGAGACAAAGAGGCCGCCGATCGACGTGTTCCGCCGGCATGGCGTCAAAATGGCGGTCGCCACCGACAACAATCCCGGCACTTCGCCACTGACCTCGCTGTTGCTGACCATGAACATGGCGGCGACATTGTTCGGCATGACAGTCGATGAATGTCTTGCCGGCGTTACCCGCGAGGCCGCCCGCGCGCTGGGGCTGTTGAAGCAGACCGGCACGCTGGAAGCGGGAAAATCCGCCGACCTGGCGATCTGGGACATCGAGCGTCCCGCCGAACTCGTTTATCGCATGGGCTTCAATCCGCTGCATGCCCGTATCTGGAGAGGACAATGAACGAACTGACCTTGAAGCCCGGCAATGCGACGCTGGCCGACTGGCGCGCCATTTACCGTGGTGCCGTGCCGAGACTTGACGATGCTTGCCGTCCAAAAATCAAGGCGAGCGCAGAAGCGGTCGCCAGGATCGTTGCCAAGGGTGAACCTGTCTACGGCATTAACACCGGCTTCGGCAAACTGGCTAGTGTACGCATCCCTGCCGGGGATCTCGAAACCTTGCAGCGCAACATCGTGCTGTCGCACGCCGCCGGCGTCGGCGAGCCGATGCCGGTAGCCGTTGCCCGCCTGATGATGGCGCTGAAGCTTGCCAGCCTGGCGCAGGGCGCCTCCGGCGTGCGGCCCGAGACCATTCAGCTGCTCGAAGCGATGCTCGCCAACGACGTCATCCCGGTTGTGCCGGCGCAAGGCTCGGTCGGCGCGTCGGGCGATCTGGCCCCGCTGTCGCACATGACGGCGGTGATGATTGGCGTCGGCGAATGCTTTACCCCGCATGGCCGCTTCCCGGCCAAGGTCGCCTTCGTCTCGCATGGGTTGGAGCCGGTCACATTGGGCGCCAAGGAGGGGCTGGCGCTGCTCAACGGCACGCAGTTTTCGACGGCCTATGCGCTGGCCGGCCTGTTCGAGGCCGAAGTGCTCTACCAGTCGGCGCTGGTTGCGGGGGCGCTGTCGACCGACGCGGCCAAAGGTTCCGACGCGCCTTTCGATCCGCGCATTCATCTGTTGAGAAAGCACCGTGGCCAGATCGAGACGGCGGAGGCGCTGCGCAATCTGATGGCCGGCAGCGCCATCCGTGAATCGCACCGCGTCGGCGACGAGCGCGTGCAGGACCCATACTGCCTGCGCTGCCAGCCGCAGGTGATGGGCGCCGCGCTCGATGTGCTGCGCAAAGCCGCCGATACATTGGAAACCGAGGCCAATGGCGTCACCGACAATCCGCTGATCTTCGCCGAGGACGACACCGCGCTTTCCGGCGGCAACTTCCACGCCGAGCCGGTGGCTTTTGCCGCCGACATGATCGCGCTGGCCGTCTGCGAGATCGGCTCGCTTTCGGAACGCCGCATCGCCATGCTGGTCGACCCGGCGCTGTCGGGCATGCCGGCCTTCCTGACGCCGAAGCCCGGCCTGAATTCCGGTTTCATGATCCCGCAGGTGACGGCGGCTGCTCTCGTTTCGGAAAACAAGCAGAAAGCCTATCCGGCCAGCGTCGATTCGATCCCGACCTCGGCCAATCAGGAGGACCACGTTTCGATGGCCGCGCATGGCGCGCGCCGGCTGATCGGCATGGTCGAGAACGCCACGGCGGTGATCGGCATCGAACTGCTGGCTGCCGCGCAAGGCTGTGATTTCCACCAGCCGCTGGCGTCGAGCAATGCGCTGGAGGCCGTACGCAAGCTGGTCCGGGCCGAAGTGCCGCATCTCGACAATGACCGGCATTTCCATCCCGACATGGAAAAGGCCATCGCCATGGTGCGCAGCGGCGCGACCGCCAAGGCCGCTGGCGCGGTGGCGCTGCCGTCGATCGCGGGAGCGGCGTGATGGCTGCCACCCCCTGGCTCACCGTCAGGCAAGGCACGGCGCCGCTGCTGGTGTCGATCCCGCATACTGGCACCGACCTTGCCGATATAGAGAGCCGGCTTGTCTCGACCTGGCTCGGTCGACGCGACTGCGACTGGTGGATCGACAAGCTCTATGATTTCGCGGCCGACCTTGGCGCCACCATCGTGCACACCGCCATCTCGCGCACTGTCATTGACGTCAACCGCGATCCTTCCGGCGCCTCGCTCTATCCAGGCCAGGCGACCACCACGCTTTGCCCGACCGACACGTTCGACGGCGATCCGCTCTATCGCATGGGCGAGGAGCCGACCCCGTCCGAGATCGACCAGCGCCGCGAGACCTATTTCAAGCCCTACCATGCCGCCCTTAAGGCGGAGATCGACCGGCTGCGCGGTATGCATGAAAACATCGTGCTCTACGATTGCCATTCGATCCGCTCGGTGCTGCCGCGCCTGTTCGAAGGCACGCTGCCGGTATTCAACCTTGGCACCAATGACGGCAAGAGCACGGGTCCGGTGCTGCAGCAAAAGGTAGCCGGCGTCCTCGCGGCGACTGGCGAGACCTGGGTGGTCAATGGCCGCTTCAAGGGCGGCTCGATCACGCGCACCTTTGGCCAGCCGCAAAACGGCGTTCACGCGCTACAGATGGAACTCGCCAACCGCGGCTACATGCGCGAGCCGGCGGAGAAGGGTTCGGCGGAGAATTGGCCGGTTCCCTACGATCCGACTTATGCCGCTCCAATCCGCGCCACGCTGAAGCAGATTCTCGAAACCGCCATTGACTGGGCCGGTCGCTGACGCGCCGCCATCCGAAAGGGACAATGATGACCAATCCTCGCCACAACATTCGCGAAGTCCGCGCGCCACGCGGTGACAAGCTCAATGCCCGGTATTGGACGACCGAGGCGCCGCTGCGCATGCTTATGAACAACCTCGATCCCGAAGTTGCCGAAAACCCCAACGAACTGGTCGTCTATGGCGGCATCGGGCGGGCGGCGCGCACCTGGAACGATTTCGACCGCATCGTCGCTTCGCTGAAGACGCTCGGCGAGGACGAGACGCTGCTGGTGCAGTCGGGCAAGCCGGTCGGTGTGTTCCGCACCCATCCGGATGCGCCGCGCGTGCTGATCGCCAACTCCAACCTGGTGCCGCACTGGGCAACCTGGGAGAAATTCAACGAGCTCGATAAGAAGGGCCTGATGATGTACGGCCAGATGACGGCCGGCTCCTGGATATACATCGGCACGCAGGGCATCGTGCAGGGCACCTACGAGACCTTCGTCGAGGCCGGCCGCCAGCATTATGGCGGCAACCTCAAGGGCAAATGGATCCTGACCGGCGGTCTCGGCGGCATGGGCGGCGCCCAGCCGCTCGCGGCCGTCATGGCCGGCGCCTGCTGCCTGGCGATCGAATGCAATCCCGATTCGATCGATTTCCGCTTGCGCACCCGCTATGTCGACGAGAAGGCCGAGACGCTCGACGAGGCGATGGAAATGATCGAACGCTGGACCAAGGCCGGCGAGGCGAAGTCCGTCGGCCTGCTCGGCAATGCCGCCGAGATCGTGCCCGAGATGTTCCGGCGTGGCATCCGCCCCGATATGGTCACCGACCAGACTTCGGCTCACGACCCCATCAATGGCTATCTGCCGAAGGGCTGGACCATGGCCGAGTGGCGCGAGAAGCGTGTCAGCGATCCGAAGGCGGTGGAGAAGGCGGCGCGCGCTTCGATGCGGGAACATGTCGAGGCGATGGTGGCGTTCTGGAATGCAGGCGTGCCGACGCTCGACTACGGCAACAACATACGCCAGGTGGCCCTGGAAGAAGGTTTTGAGAACGCCTTCGCCTTCCCCGGCTTTGTGCCGGCCTATATTCGCCCGCTGTTCTGTCGCGGCATCGGTCCATTCCGCTGGGCAGCCCTTTCCGGCGATCCGGAGGATATCTACAAGACCGACGCCAAGGTGCGCGAGCTGACCCCCGGCAATACCCATCTGCACAACTGGCTGGACATGGCGCGCGAGCGCATCGCCTTTCAAGGGTTGCCGGCGCGCATCTGCTGGGTTGGCCTCGGCGACCGCCACCGACTCGGTTTAGCCTTCAACGAGATGGTGGCCAAGGGCGAGCTCAAGGCCCCGGTCGTCATCGGCCGCGACCACCTCGATTCCGGCTCGGTCGCCTCGCCGAACCGTGAGACCGAGGCGATGAAAGACGGTTCCGACGCCATCTCCGACTGGCCGCTGCTCAACGCGCTGCTCAACACGGCGTCCGGCGCCACTTGGGTGTCGCTGCATCATGGCGGCGGCGTCGGCATGGGCTTCTCGCAGCATGCCGGAATGGTCATCGTCGCCGATGGCACGTCCGAGGCGGCAAAGCGGTTGGAGCGCGTGCTGTGGAACGACCCGGCGACCGGTGTCATGCGCCATGCCGATGCCGGGTACGAGATCGCCATCGAATGCGCCAAGGAGCACCAGCTCAACCTGCCCGGCATTCTCGGATAACAGGCTGACGTCATGCGCGTCCTGCGGGCAGCCGAATACAAGTCGATGCCGTGGAAGAACGGCGGCGGGGTGACGACGGAAATCGCCGTCTCTCCCACTGGCGCCGGGCTCGACGAGTTCGACTGGCGCGTGTCGATGGCCCGCGTCGAAAGCAGCGGGCCCTTCTCCAGTTTTGCCGGCATCGACCGCACGCTGTCGGTGCTGGAAGGCGAGGGGATCGTGCTTGATATCACCGGCCAGCCGGCGACACGGCTGGCGCCGGCTTCCGCGCCTTTTTCCTTCCCAGCCGACCTGCCCACGCGTGCCGCCTTGATCGCCGGCCCGATCACAGACCTCAACGTCATGACTCGCCGCGGCCGCATGCTGCATTCGGTCGAACGCCTGGCGATTTCGCGGCCTGTGGAAATCGTGACCCGGGCCGGTTCGACCCTCATCCTTTGTCACGATGGCGAAGCCGTTTTCCCCGACGCCGGGCCAATTCGCCTCGGGCCTCTCGACACGCTGCTGCTCGGCCCGGACGCTTCGGTCCTGCGGGCCGAGCCCGCCCGGAATGCGACGCTGTTCGTGGTCCGGATAACCGCTGCGCCCTGATGCCTTCGCGCTAACGGTTACCGCCTGTTTCCAAACATGATCGCGATGTCGGCGAAATATAGCGTAAGCTGTCGCCGGCATCACGAAAAAGCCTGAATCCTCGCCGCCGATCAGTGCCGACGGGAGCGAGGAGCGCTCGTCTTTGAATCTTGTCGAGAGATGACGCTCTGTCGTGGTGCGGAAACAAACTTTCGGCAAGTGGGATTATGCAACCAATTGCATTTGAATCGGTTTTAGGGCCATTGCCGTGGCGGTGACGCCGCTGAGTGCTCCGCTTACGGATTTTCAATGAATATTCAGACGAACCCAGCCCAGATCGAGAAGACAAGCGCGAGCTTCCCGGCCATTACGGAAGAGCCGATAAGATCGACATTCCTGCCGGAGGAACGCCTCCGGCTGCTTGGCGAAAGCCTGGCAAAGGGGGACCTCGCCGACCTGTTCGGCCTCATGCCATTCGATTTCCAGGCCCGCATCCGCGACAGCGCCAAGAAGATCCTCGAAGTCTATCGCTCGACCAATGCGGCGCAGGCCAAGGGCGAGACGATCACTCCGGCCGCCCAATGGCTGCTCGACAACAACTATCTGGTCGAGGAGACCATTTTCCAGGTCAAGCGCGACCTGCCGCGCCGCTTCTATCGTCAGCTGCCGACGCTGAAGCTGCCCGATGGCGGCACCGTGCCGCGCGCGTTGGCGCTGGCCTGGACCTATGTGGCGCATTCGGACAGTTCCGTCTCGGCGACGATGTTCAAGGCGATCGTCCAGGGTTTTCAGTCGGTCGAGCCGCTGAAGATCGGTGAACTCTGGGCGCTGCCGTCGCTCCTGCGCTTCGTGCTGATCGAAAATCTCCGCCGGCTGGCCGTCAGGGTCAATCGCACCCGCCAGATGCGCCAGATCGCTAACGAGGTGGCCGACAAGGTGCTGGCGACCGACGACAGCGCTGACCGGCAGTCGATCCTGGCCAATTTCAGCATGCACGCCCAGGACACCACCTTTGCCACCCAGCTTCTCTACCGCTTGCGCGATGGATCGCAGAACGCCGGCAAGGCCCTGGAATGGCTGGAAGGCGAGCTTGAGAAGACCGGCTCCGATGCCGAGGAGATCATCATCTCCGAGCATCACACGCTGTCCAGCGGCAATGTGACGACCGGCAACATCATCCGCGGCTTGCGCCTCATCAACGACGTCGACTGGACGGTGTGGTTCGAAGGCGTCAGCCGCATCGATACCGTGCTGCGCGAGCGCACCGATTTCGCCGCGCTCGACTTCTTCTCGCGCGACCAATACCGGACCGCGATCGAGGAATTGGCGCGCCGCTCGAGCCTGTCGGAATACCGCGTCGCCGAAAAGGCGATCGAACTGGCCGGTCATGCCGTCGGTGAGACCACGTTGGTCGGTAGCGAAGGCAGTGATGCCCCTGTCGCATCCGCCCATACCGATGTCGGGTTTTATCTCGTTGGCCCGCGCCGGCTGGAGCTTGAAAGGGCGATCGGCTATCGGCCGACCGTCAGCCAGACGGTCAAGCGGACCTTCGCCAAGACCGGATGGCTTGGCATCGTCCTGCCGGTCTTCGCGCTGACCGTGCTGCTGCTCGTGCTTTCGGGCAATGCGCTGGCCAATCTCGGCCTGTCGGTGCCGTCGATCGTGCTGATGCTGGCGCTGTTCGCCGTGCCGGCGAGCGAGGGCGCACTCGCTTTCTTCAACACCGTGGTCTCATTGTTCCTCAAGCCGACACGCCTGATCGGCTATGACTACAGGCACGGCGTGCCGCCCGAAGCGCGCACGCTGGTGGTTGTGCCGTCGCTGATCGGCTCGCGCGACGATGTCGAGGAAAACATCCGCAACATCGAAGTGCATTACCTTGCCAATCTGGCGGACGAGATCCATTTCGCGCTTCTGTCGGACTGGCCCGACAGCAAGATCGAGATCGATGCGGCGGACACCGAAATCCTCGAATACGCCCGCGCCGAGATCGCCCGTCTCAACGCCCGCTATCCCTCGGAAGGCGCGCCGCGCTTCTACATCCTGCATCGCCGCCGGCTCTTCAATGCGGCTCAAGGGTCCTGGATGGGCTGGGAGCGCAAGCGTGGCAAGCTGCACGAGCTCGACCTGCTGCTGCGCGGCGACAGTGACACCACATTCCTGCCGCTCGATGTGCCGCTGCCGGAAAAAGTCGTCCATGTGATGACGCTGGATGCCGATACGCGCACCACCCGTGATGCCGTATCGAGCCTTGTCGGCAAGCTTTGCCATCCGCTCAACCGCCCGCATTTCGACGCAACCAAGCGCGTCGTCACCGCTGGCTATACGATCCTGCAGCCACGCATCACCGCCTCGCTCACCAGTGGCGACGAGGCTTCGTTCTTCCAGCGCGTCTTCTCGGCCAATCGCGGCCTCGACCCGTATGTCTTCGCCGTCTCGGACCTCTATCAGGATGTGTTCGGCGACGGGTCCTTCACCGGCAAGGGCCTCTACCATGTCGATGCCTTCGAGGCGGCCCTGCAGGGCCGCATCGAGGAAAACACCGTCCTCAGCCATGATCTGCTCGAAGGCGCGCTGGCGCGTGCCGCGCTGGTCACCGACGTCGAACTGGTCGAGGACTACCCGACCCGCTACTCGGTCGACGCCTCTCGCCACCATCGCTGGGCACGCGGCGACTGGCAGCTGCTGGGCTTCATCCTCGATCCGCGTTCGGGCGTTCCGGCCCTGTCGCGCTGGAAGATGGTCGACAATCTGCGCCGTTCGCTGACACCGATCTTCTGGGTGATGGCGGCGATCGCCGGCTGGACGCTGCTGCCTTTCACACAGGCCGCGCAATGGCAGGCTTTGCTGATCCTCAGCCTGTTCATGGCGCCGACCTTCGACGTGGTCAACGCCATCCTGCCCAAGAGCGGCGACCAGACGCCGCGCGGCCATTTCTCCGCGCTCGCACGCGACGTCGCCTTCGGCACCGCCATGGTGGCGCTGAAAATCGTGCTGATGGCGCACAATGCCTGGATGATGGGCGACGCCATCGTGCGCACGGTCTACCGGCTGTTCGTCAGCCGCCAGAACCTCCTGGAATGGCGCACCGCCTCGCAGGCACACAAGGCCGGCGACAACGACGTCGGCTCTTATTATGGCATGATGTATGGCGCCGTGATCGTCGGCTTCGTCGGTCTCGCCATTCCGGTGCTGGCCGATTCCACCGGTGCCTTCGTCGCCTTCTTCTTCGCCCTATTCTGGATCGGCTCGCCGGCGATCGCCAGCTGGATCAGCCGCTCGGCCGAAACCGAGGATCGCCTGCGCATATCGCAGGCCGATATCCATGCGCTACGCACGGTGGCGCGGCGCACCTGGCACTATTTCGAGACCTTCGTCACGGCAGAGCATCACAATCTGCCGCCGGACAATTTCCAGGAAAGCCCGGCACCGGTCGTGGCGCCGCGCACCTCGCCGACCAATATCGGCGTCTATCTTCTGTCGATCGTCTCGGCGCGCGATTTCGGCTGGATCAGCCTGTCCGATGCCATCACCCGCATCGATGCGACGATGACGACCATAGAGAGCATGCCGCGCAACCGCGGCCATCTCTTCAACTGGTACGACACCACGACGCTGAAGCCGCTCTACCCGCTCTATATTTCGGCCGTCGACAGCGGCAATCTCGCCGGCCATCTCGTGGCGGTGGCGGCTGCCTGTGCCGAGTGGGCGGAAGCGCCTTCCGTCCATCTCCAGGGCGATTTCGAAGGCATTCTCGACACGGTGACCATTCTCAGCGAAAGCCTGGACGAGTTGCCCGACGATCGCCGCCAGCTGCGGCCTCTGCGCCAGCGTCTTGTTGACCGCCTGGATGGCATGCGGCGCGCCGTCGACACGATCAAGGCGCAACCGGAAATGGCCTCGATCCGCACCATCAACCTGGCGGTTCTGGCGGGCGAGATCCGCAAGCTGGCCACCGCCATCCACACCGAGGCGGCGTCGGCCCAGAGCGACGTCATCGTCGATTGGGCGGCGAGGCTGGAAGCCACGTGCGAGGCCCATGTCCACGACGCCCACAGCGACGACAACGCCGTCGAAGCGCTGCGCGCCAAGCTCTTGACCCTGCGCGAGCGCACGCGCCGCTTCGCCTTCGAGATGGAGTTCGCCTTCCTGATGCGGCCGGAGCGCAAGCTGCTGTCGATCGGTTATCGGGTCGAGGAACACCAGCTCGACGAAAGCTGCTACGACCTTCTTGCCTCCGAGGCGCGGCTGACCAGCCTGTTCGCCATCGCCAAGGGCGACCTGCCGACCGAGCACTGGTTCCGGCTCGGCCGCCCGATCGTCGAGATCGGCTTCCAGGGTGCGCTGATGTCCTGGTCAGGCTCGATGTTCGAGTATCTGATGCCGCCGCTGGTGATGAAGGAGCCGCAAGGCAGTATCCTGAACCAGACCAGCAAGCTGATCATCAAGCGCCAGATCCAGTATGGCCGCCAGAAGAACGTGCCGTGGGGCATTTCGGAGGCGGCTTACAACGCCCGCGACCGGGAACTGACCTACCAGTACACCAATTTCGGCGTGCCCGGCCTCGGCCTGAAGCGCGGCCTTGGCCAGAACACGGTGATCGCGCCTTACGCCACCATCCTGGCGGCGCAGTTTAACCCGCGTGAAGCCGTGCAGAATCTCGCGCGTCTGCGCGAGATCGGGGCGCTTGGCCGCCATGGCTACTATGATGCCGTCGACTTCACGCCGCAGCGCGTGCCGGAAGGCACCAACCACGCCGTGGTGCAGAATTACATGGCCCACCATTCCGGCATGTCGATCGCCGCCGTCGCCGACGCCATCTTCGAAGGCCGCCTGCGCGATCGCTTCCACAGCGATCCGGTGATTGAATCGGCTGAACTGCTGCTGCAGGAGAGGGCGCCGCGCGATATCCCGACGGCAACCGTGCGCACCGAGGCGGACGAGCGCGCCAAGGACGAGACCGAAACCGAGAGCCCCGACACCCGTATCGTGCTCGATCCCTTGCGGGCATTGCGTTCCACCAATGTGATGTCGAACGGCCGCTATTCGGTGATGGTCACCGCGACCGGCTCCGGCTACAGCCACTGGGGCGATCTTTCCGTCACCCGCTGGCAACCCGACCCTGTCGAGGATCGGCTTGGCTCCTACATCTTCTTGCGTGATGCAGCCACAGGCGATTGGTGGTCGGCGACGTCGGAGCCCAAGCGTGCGACCGAGGAAAGGACGCAGACCCTGTTTTCCGACGACAAGGCGAGCTTCGTCAAAACGGTCGGCACGCTACGCTCCGAGGTTGAATGCATCGTCATCTCCGAAGGCAATGGCGAAGGCCGGCGCGTCACACTTTTCAACGAGGGCCCCGCAGACCGTCATATCGAGGTGACCTCCTTTGCCGAGCTGGTGCTGGGTTCGGAGGCCTCCGACAACGCACATCCGGCCTTCTCGAAGATGTTCGTGGAGACGGAAATCGCCGCCAACAATGGGGCGATCTTCGCCACGCGCCGCAAGCGTGAAACCAGTGAGCCCGATGTCATCCTGGTGCATTTCGTCACCGATCCGTCCGGGCCGGCGCGCGATGCCGAGGCCGAGACCGACAGGCGCGCCTTCATCGGTCGAGGCCGTACCATCGTCGACGCAGCCGCTTTCGATCCAGGCGCCAGGCTCGGCGGCCATTCCGGCTTCACGCTCGATCCCATCGCTTCGCTGCGCCGCCAGGTGCGCGTGCCCGCCAACAAGAAGATCTCGCTGACCTTCTGGACCGTGGTCGGAGCCAACCGCGCCGAACTGGTGGAAGCCATCAACCGGCTCGACCATCAGGAGAGCTTTGCACGCCAGGCCATGCTCGCCTGGACGCGCAGCCAGGTACAGACCCGCCATATGGGCCTCAGCCTGACCGACGCCGCCAACGTGCAGAAACTGGCGCGTTATCTGATCTATCCGGATTCATTCCTGCGCCTGCCCGCCGAATCCATCGCCTCCGGCCTCGGCAAGCAGTCAAGCCTGTGGCCGACCAGCATTTCGGGCGATTTCCCGATCTTCCTGGTCAGGATCGGCGATGTGGCCGACCTGGAGATCGTTGCCCAGGCGCTGCGCTTCCAGGAATATATGCGCACCCGTGGCATGATGATCGACTTCGTCGTCGTCAACGAGCAGGCCTCGTCTTACGTCCAGGATCTGCAGCGTGCGGTCGAGACGCTGTGCGAAAACAGCCGTTTGCGCGGCAAGGAGCTTGGGCCGAGACAGCACATTTTCGCGGTGCGCCGCGATCTGATGGAAGAAACCACCTACAAGACGCTGCTCGCCGTTGCCCGGGTGGTGCTGCATACGCGCAACGGCACCATCTTCGATCAGATCGAGCGGGCCGAGGCGGCTGCCCTGCAGGCGCGCGACGGACTGGTGCCCGCCGGATTGCCGGCTCCGCGCGAAATTCAGGCGACGGCTCCGATCGCGCATGCACATGCCTCGCAAGCCGTGGCGGTTGCCAGCGCCGATGGCTCCGGCCTCAGCCAGTGGAATGGTTTCGGCGGTTTCGACGGCGACGGACGGCACTATGTGGTGCGGCTGGCTGGCCGGCGCACCACGCCGCAGCCCTGGATCAATGTCGTCTCCAACGCTTCTTTCGGCTTCCACACTTCGGCCGAGGGGGCTGCCTTCACCTGGAGCCGCAACAGCCGCGACTACCAGTTGACGCCGTGGTCGAATGATCCGGTCTCCAATCGGCCGGGCGAGGGCATCTACATCTATGATCAGGCCAGCGGCCGGGCGTTCTCGCCGCTCGCCGCGGTGGTGCGCGATCCCTCGGTGACCTACGAAGCCTGGCACGGCCAGGGTTTCTCGACCTTCCGCGCCAAGCGTGGGACCTTGTCGATGGACCTGACCCATGTCGTCGATCCGGTCGATCCGGTGAAGATCACACGGCTGCGCATCCAGAATTCCGGCTCGGTGCCGGCGCGGCTGCGCGTCTATGCCTATGCCGAATGGGTGCTTGGCGGGCATCGGTCCCGCACCGCGGCAACCATCGTCCCGTCCCGCGACGGGGCGACCGGCGCGTTGCTGGCGCAAAACCCCTACGGGCTCGATTTCAGCGAGCGGGTGGCTTTCCTTGCCGCCGATGCCGGCGTCCACTCGGTGACGGCCGACCGCTCGGAGTTCCTCGGCCGGCATGGTTCCAGCGAGCTGCCGCAGGCGGTGCTGAGCGGTGCGGCGCTCTCGGGTCGCGTCGAAGCCGGAGACGACCCTTGCGCGGCGATTGCCCGCGACATCGAAATCCCCGCCGGCGGCGACGTCACGCTGCTCTGGCTGCTCGGCGATGCCGAGTCCCCGGCTCATGCGAGCGCCCTGGTGCAGAAGCACCGGGGCAAGGATTTCGATCAGCGCCTAGCCGACAATGAGCGCGAGTGGCGCGGCTTCCTCGACACCATCCAGGTCGAGACGCCGGATAAGGCGCTCGATGCCATGGTCAATCACTGGCTGCCCTATCAAAGCCTTGCCTGCCGCATCCGGGCCCGCTCGGCCTTCTATCAGGCAAGCGGTGCCTTTGGCTTCCGCGACCAGTTGCAGGACACGCTGGCGCTGCTGGCGCATGATCCGACGCTGGCACGCGACCAGATCCTCAACGCCGCACGGCGGCAGTTCCCGGAAGGCGACGTACAGCATTGGTGGTTGCCGCGCACGGGAGCCGGCGTGCGCACCATGATCTCCGACGACGTGGTCTGGCTGGCCCACGCCACGGCGCGCTATCTCTCGGTGACCGGCGACGCCGGCATCCTGAAGGAGCAATTGCCTTTCATCGACGGGCAGGCGCTGGGCGAGGGGGAGCACGACGCGTTCTTCACCCCGGAAATATCGAAGAGGACGGTGTCGCTTTACGACCATTGCGCGCGTGCGCTCGACTTGGCCATCAAGCGCAGCAGTCCCGCCGGTCTGCCGCTGATCCTTGGCGGCGACTGGAACGACGGCATGAACCGTGTCGGCGAGCACGGCAAGGGCGAGAGCGTGTGGCTCGGCTGGTTCCTGCTGAAGACGCTGGGTGACTTCGCCGCCGTCGCCAAGAGCGAAGGCGACACCAAGCGCGCCCAGGCCTGGGTCAAGCATGCCGAGGCCCTGAAGCGGGCTCTTGAAAGCACGGCGTGGGACGGCGAATGGTACCGGCGCGGCAGTTTCGATGACGGCACGCCGCTGGGTTCCCGCACGTCGCAGGAGTGCAAGATCGACTCCATCGCCCAGTCCTGGAGCGTGCTTTCGGGCGAGGGCGACCCGGCGCGATCGACAACGGCGATGCAGCAGGCGACAAACCTGCTCGTCGACGACCAGCTCAAGATCGTCAAACTGTTCACGCCGCCTTTTTCGAAGACGGACAAGGATCCCGGCTACATCAAGAGCTATCCGCCCGGCGTGCGTGAGAATGGCGGCCAGTACACTCACGCCGCCACCTGGTTCGTCATCGCACTCGCGGAGATGGGACTGACCGACGAAGCCTATCGCTGCTTCTCGATGCTGAACCCGGTCAACCATGCGTTCGACGAGGCTTCGGCCGAGCACTACCGCGTCGAACCTTATGTGGTCGCGGCCGATATCTATGCCGGAGACGGCAGTGCAGTCGGTAACAAGGGCGGGCGTGGCGGCTGGACGTGGTACACAGGCTCGGCGGGCTGGCTATACCGCGCCGCGGTCGAAGGCATCCTCGGCATCGAGCGGCGCGGAAAGCAGATCACGTTCCGGCCCAAACTGCCCAGCCATTGGGATGGCTATGAAGCCTCGCTCAACATGCTGGGCGCCGAGATCAAGGTTCATGTCGTTCGCGACAAAAAGACCAAGACGATCTCGCTTGAAGTCGATGGTTCAAAAACAAAGTCGGCGTCCTTCGAGCCCAAAGCTGGTGGTAAAATCGACGTCATCGTCAAGATACCGGCATAATATCAACAGTTTGGATCAAAAGATCGCGCGTCCTCCTGGGCGCGCGAAACCGCCTCCTGTTTACTTGCGCCCGATCTGTGACGGTGTCCGTCAAACACGCCCGGATCCGACTGCGCAGGCCTGTGGTGCTTAAAAATGTGGCAGTGCTCGGATACTGCCATGATTTTGCCGCAAGGCTGACATTTCACCTTTTATCTCAAACCGTTAGGTGATCACGTCAGATTTCGCACCGTCGTCATCTTTTGTTCGCTATATGGGAACGGAAGGGATAGACGAGCATTGTTTTGCGACGCATCAACCGTTACGTGTCAGGAAATGGTGCAGTGCACAATATTGATATTGGGCACAATAGAGAGTTGGCGGAGTAGCTGAAGTGTCACTTCTGCAGATCTATTGGAGAGCGCTGGGGTATCTGGCCGCCGACAAGAAGCGCGTCGCGCTGATTTGTTCGGCCAACGTGGCCCTTGCCGCTGTCGCCATCCTCGAGCCGATCCTATTTGGCCGGGTGATTGACGCAATCTCCGCGCATGGCTCGGTATTCTCCACGCTTGCCGTATGGGCCGCCTTGGGCGCCTTCAACGTGGTCGCCTTCGTTCTGGTGGCACGCGGCGCGGACCGCTTTGCCCACGCCCGGCGCAGCCAGGTTCTGTGCGAGTCGTTCGAGCGTGTCATCACCATGCCGCTCGCCTGGCATCACCAGCGCGGCACTTCGAACGCCCTGCACACGCTGCTGCGTGCCGTCGAGACGCTGTTCAGCCTTTGGCTCGAATTCATGCGCCAGCATTTGTCCACGGCTGTTGCCCTCGTCCTGCTGGTTCCGACCGCCATCAGCATGGATGTGCGCATGTCGGGGGTGCTGCTTGCGCTCGGCATGCTCTATGTCGGCATAGGGCGCCTGGTGATGAAGCGCACCAAGGAGGGTCAGGCCGCTGTCGAGCGCCACTACCACAAGGTGTTCGCTCACGTGACGGACTCCGTGAGCAACGTCGCCGTTCTCCAGAGCTACAACCGTCTCGGTCTAGAGGCCGAGACGCTGCGCCGTTACGTCAAGAACCTGCTCGATGCGCAGAACCCTGTGCTCGACTGGTGGGCCATTGCGAACGCGCTCAATCGCCTGTCATCGACAATCTCGATGATGGTGGTGCTTCTGATCGGCGCCTATCTGGTCACCCATGGCCAGTTGCGCGTCGGCGATGTCATCGCCTTTACCGGTTTCGCCACGCTGCTGATCTCGCGGCTCGACCAGATGTCGGCTTTCGCCAACCAGATCTCGGAGGCTCGCGCCAAACTCGAGGACTTCTACAAGCTCGAGGACTCGGCAGCCGATGCCGCCGAGCCGGATGGCCTGCGCGATCTCACCAACGTCACCGGCCATGTCCGTTTTGAGGATGTGAGCTTTGAATTCGCCAATTCGGGGCAGGGCATCAGTGATGTGTCCTTCGAGGTTCAGGCTGGCCAGACGGTTGCCATCGTCGGACCGACGGGTGCGGGCAAGACCACGCTCATCAACCTTTTGCAGCGTGTCTTCTCGCCATCCAGCGGCCGCATCCTGATCGACGGCATCGATACCCGCACCGTGACCCGCAAGTCGCTGCGCCATTCGATCGCCACCGTGTTCCAGGATGCCGGGCTTCTCAACCGCTCGATCGAGGACAATATCCGCGTCGGCCGCGCCGATGCCACCAATGACGAAATCCACGCCGCTGCCGCCGCGGCCGCGGCCCAGGACTTCATCCTGGCCAAGAGCAATGGCTATGACACGGTGGTCGGCGAGCGCGGCGGCCAGCTCTCGGGTGGCGAGCGCCAGCGTATCGCCATTGCCCGTGCCGTGCTGAAGGATGCCCCGATCCTGGTGCTCGACGAGGCGACCAGCGCGCTCGACGTCGAGACCGAGGACCGGGTCAAGGAAGCTATCGACGAGCTGCGGCGCGACCGCACCACCTTCATCATCGCCCATCGACTGACCACCGTTCGCGACGCCGATCTGGTCGTGTTCATGGACAAGGGCAGGGTGGTTGAAATGGGTGGCTTTGCCGAACTGTCGCTGCGCAACGGCCGCTTCGCCAGTCTGCTGCGCGCCGGCGGCCTGCTCAACGATGAGGAAGTCCGCCGTCTCAGCCGCTCCGTGCAGGGCGAGGCCGCCTGAGCCCTTTTTACCTCCCCCTTGTGGGGAGGTCGGACCGAAGGTCCGCGTTGGGCAGCGCCACCCCAACTGCTGCTTTGCGCCAATATGCGACACCGCCGCTCGATTGCCCCAAACGCGGCGGCGGTTTATGTAAGGCGGCATGAGTGACACCACTTCACGCCTGAGCGGCTGGACCGATCTTGCCAACCCGACGCGGTTCGTCGCGTTGGCAGATAGGCTTGTGCCATGGCTGGCGGCGATCGCCGCAGTTGTCTTGGCCGTCGGGCTCTATATGAGCTTCACGGCGCCCGAAGATTTCCAGCAAGGCATCACCGTGCGCATCATGTACATCCATGTGCCTTTCGCCTGGCTCGCCATGATGTGCTACACGCTGATGGCGGTTTCGGCGCTGGGCACTCTGGTCTGGCGTCATCCGCTGGCCGATGTCGCGCTGAAATCGGCCGCACCGATCGGCGCCGTCTTCACCGCGCTGGCGCTGATCACCGGCTCGATCTGGGGCAAGCCGATGTGGGGCACCTGGTGGGTGTGGGACGCACGCCTGACGTCGGTCTTCGTGCTGTTCCTAATGTATCTCGGTATCATCGCGCTGACGCGTGCGCTCGACGATGCCGGACGTGCCGCCTGGGCGGCCGCCATCATCACGCTGGTCGGTTTCATCAACATCCCGATCATCAAATTCTCGGTCGACTGGTGGAACACGCTGCATCAGCCGGCCTCGGTGTTCCGCATGGGTGGTTCTACCATCGATCCCTCGATGCTGTGGCCGCTGCTGGCGATGGCACTCGGCTTCACCATGCTGTTCTTCGCGCTGCACCTGATGGCGATGCGTACCGAAATCCGCCGCCGCCGGATCATCGCCATGCGGCGAGTGGCGGCGCGGCAGGTCAACTGACGCACGCCGAGTCTCTCCCGGCGCCAGCGTTATGACGAATTTTGCGATCCGCCAGGTCGCTCGTCACCTCATCCCATCAGTCCGCGTGCTGCCACCGGCAGCCTGTCGAGCACCTTCTCGCCGTCGATCAGGTTGATCTCGTTGAAAAGATTGGTGACGACGCAGCAATGGTCGGGCACCACCCGCACGCGCTCGCCGATGCGGAGCTTGGCCTCACCCGACAACGTGAGGGTGCCGTGCTCCTCACTGAGGCCCGTCACCCGCGCTCCCGGCACGCTTAACAACTCGCCGAAGTCAGGCAGACCCAGCGTGTCGCTGGACAGCGCCTTGCTGCCGGCATCGAGGATGGCGCGGCTTGGCGTCGGGTGGCTGACCACTGTCGACAGCACCGTGAGCGCGCAATCGTCCAAGGTGCCGACGCCTTTGGCGACCTGATAGCGGTCGAGATAGATGTAGGTCCCAGGACGGTATTCGGTGACGACGGATGTGTCGGCGGATCGCCACATGTCCGGCGTGCCACCGCTCGAGACGCGCTCGCAGGCGAGACCCGAAGCGGCCAGCGCCCGCTTGGCGTCGGCAAGCCAGGCTTCGGCTTCCGTCGCGCGGCCGGCGGCCGGATAGGTCATCAACCCGCCAAAGGTGAGGCCGCTCGCCTTGTCGATCAGCCTTGCAAGTGCCACCGCTTCATCGGTCGTCTGCACGCCGCAGCGACCCATGCCGGTATCGCATTCGACCAGAACCGGCAGAGGGTGGCCGGCATCGGTGAAAGTCGCCGCGAGCCCCCCCAACGTATCCGTGCTGTCCGCCGTCACCGATAGCGTTACGCGGCCGTGCAGCGCCTTCAGCCGTTCCAGCTTGGCGCGGCCGAGGATGTTGTAGGGGAGAAAAATGTCGGTGAGACCGGCATCGGCCATCACCTCGGCCTCGCCGATCTTCTGGCAGGTGATGCCGACGGCTCCCGCCGCCACCTGCTTCTTTGCCCAATAGGGCAGCTTGTGGGTCTTGATGTGCGGCCTGAGCTTCAGCCCGTTCCTGTCGGCGTGGGCCTGCGCGCGGGCAATGTTGGCTTCGGCGCGTGCGGCGTCGACCAAGATCGACGGCGTATCGAGGTCGTGGATCGTCGGCATCGGCTATCCCTATGAAAATTCACAGGGGTTATGAGCCTGAAAGCACGCTATGTCACGCGGCCAGCCGGCCGGATCGATAGGCCATCCGTTCACGGTGCAAGGCAGGGCAGGCGGCTGGGTGGATCGACACCGAACCCGCGTTCGGCTATGCGATGCCAGACAAGTCGACACCAAAGGGTCACGATCATGAAACGCTCCGCCATCAACGAAATCATCCGCGAAGCCGACGCTTTCATCCGCTCGTTCGGCTACATCATGCCGCCCTTCGCCTACTGGTCGCCGGAGGAAATGAAGGCGCGCCAAGTAGATTCCTCCGCCATCCACACCTCGCGGCTGGGCTGGGACATCACCGACTATGGCCAGGAGAAGTTCAAGGAGCTCGGCCTGTTCCTGTTCACAGTGCGCAACGGCCGTTACGAGGACATGAAGAAGGGCATGGGCATGCTCTATGCCGAGAAGATCATGATCTCGCGCAAGGACCAGCTGTCTCCCATGCACCGTCACAACATCAAGGCCGAGGACATCATCAACCGTGGCGGCGGCAAGCTGGTGCTGGAACTGTTCATGCACGATCGTGACGGTGGCATCGACCCCAAGGCCGAAGTATCGGTGCCAGTCGACGGAACCATCCACCGGCTTCCGGCGGGCGGACTGCTGAAGCTCGACCCGGGCCAGAGCGTCACGCTGCTGCCGGGCGTCTGGCACGCCTTCTGGGCCGAAGGCAAGGACGTGCTGATCGGCGAGGTCTCCACCGTCAACGACGATCTCACCGATAATGTCTTCCGCGAGCCGATCGGCCGCTTCTCCAACATCGAAGAGGACGTCGCCCCCCTGCATCTGCTGGTAGCCGACTATGAGAAGTGGCTGAGATAAGGGCAAGGCCGGCGGCGGCCGCCTCCCGGCATCTTTAATGGCAGCAACCTGCGGCAGCCTCATCAAAACGGATGGCGACGCTCGTCCGCGTCTGTGGTGGTATCCAGCCCAGGTGGGGAGCGGGGACGCGGAGCAAAAAGGTGGCCCTATTCCGCCAATGGGCCAACACCCTCATTGAGCGGCCCCTTTATGGACTCCGACCGAGGAGAGTCGAGAATGCTGTATCCTGCCGAGAGGAACAAAAGGCCGCCTTGTAGCCAACCAGCCGACGATGAGCGCCAAGCGCGGCTCGAGAAAACAGCCAGGCTCAAGCGGCTTCGGTCATACGCTTCCTGGCTCACGCCTGATCCACACGCCCAACTTCATGATGAGATAGACTGCTCTGCGCTAATTGAGGAAAGCAGGTCAGTGAGCCTGGCCTGATCGGCAGGGTGAAGCAGCTGCGCGGCGAGGCGCCTACGGTAGCCTCAATGACAGCAGCTTGCCGCTGATTGCACGCTCGTCCGGCATAGGCATGACGAACTGATCGGCATGTCGGCCTTGGCCATCGCTGTGGCGAGCTTTGCCTGCAGTGCCGGCAGCTCGTCGCTCTCGCCCCGCCGTTTCTGGCACTCCACCAGACCGTGCAACGCCCAGACATTGTCCGGGTGCTGGGCGCAGCGCTGCACCTTGCCGCTCAGGCCCAGATCGTCGCGATAGACCTGTTCGGCCTCCTGCGCGTAGCCCTGGTCGAGAAGCAGCGCCGCCAGCGCATGGCGCGGCGGGTGCATCCAAGCCCACGGCTCGGTGTAGGACAAATTGTCGTCGAGCTCGACCGCTTGCCGCAAATGGGCGTAGGCCTCGTCATGCCGGCCCTGGTGATAGCAAAGTTCGCCGTCAAGCAAGGCAGCGCCCACGGCGAGCGAAGCGCGGGTCGGGTTGCTGAGGAAACGCCGCTCGGCTGGAATGCCCGCCACATGCTGGCGGAACCGGTCGCGCTCACGCTCGGCTTCAGCGAAGTTCCTCAACGTCGCATGCGCGACACCCTTGGCATAATGCTGCATGGCCGCCGTGAGCACGTAGAGGCCGGGCTCCCCCGTCATCGGTTCATCGACGATCTCCCGCCAGCGGCCGAAGCGCACCTGCACATGCGATTTCATCGCATGATAGCCTTCCACCGTCTGGGTGAGCTTTGGCCGCTCCGGCAGGCTCACCACATCGCGCGTTACCAGGCTGCGCACCTTGTCGGCGGCCCACAGCGCCGGCCTGTACTGGCCAAGGAACATGCAGGTGAACATCATCAGATGGAGGTCGTGGCAGCAGCCGAGCAGGTAGTAGGTCGGCTCATCGGCATAGGCGAGGTAGAGATCGTTGGCGCGGACCGCTTTTTCGCTGGCGAACTTCGCCTTTTCGTATTCGCCGCACAGCACATAGATATGCCCCGGCATGTGGTTCATGTGCCCCGCATCGGGGCACATTTCGCCGAGTAGGGCGGCCGAGCGCATGCCGCGTTCCGGCATGGTGGACATTTCCAGGAGATGGATGTGCAGATGCAGGATCGCCGGATGCTGGGTTGCCCCGGCTTCGTCGGCGAGCCGGATTGACCGCTCGCAGACCTCCAGCGCCTCGACGACATCGGAATTCGGCGCGGGCGCGCCGGTCTTGAGGTTCCACAGGCGCCGGACGGTGCGCATCATCAGCGCCTCGACCAGCAGCGCCATCACATCATGGTCGTCGGGAAAATCCCGGTAGACCCGCCGCATCGCGGCGGCATAGGCATCATCCCACTGTTCGAATTCCCGCGGGCTCACCCGCTGCGGCTTCTGGAAGCGACAGGCCAGCGCTTCGATCAACCGCTTTTCGATGTCGCTGGCGCCAGCCGCATTGGCGCGCGCCAACTGAACATGCTCGAAGCAACGCTTCGTCGCAATGTTCGCCTCGGCCTCGCCATGCTCCTTCCAGGTCAGATTATAGAAAGGCCCGGCGGCATAGGCGATGCCCCAATGAACAAAAGCGCAGTCCGGATCCGTCTCCAGCCCCTTCTCGAAACACTTGATGCCTTCCTCATGGTTGAAGCCGTAGCACCAGTTCAGCCCGATATCGAACCAGCGCTGGGTTTCGGCGGAGCGGGTGGAGATGGGGCGGCGGTAGGTGCCGAGGTTGAAGCGGTCCATGGGGTCTCGTTAGTTCTTGTTGGCAGGCAGCCAAGCTCCGGACAGATTTCGTCACCAACAATGTGTGCCGAAATCTCTAGGCATGGCAAACGCCCAGAGTGCAATCGCCACTGTTTGAGAGGTACGGCCGTAGGCGCGGCCGGCTTTTTTAAAAATGAAGGTCTGAGTGGGAATTGAACCCACTACGTCGGTTTTTGCAGACCGATGCGTCTGCCCTCAGATCGCCAGACCAGTGCTCGCCATGTCATCACGTACGCTCGAACCGTTGCCATATTGTCACGAGCCGCTTGACCGAGCGGCTATAGGTCAGATGCACCACGCGGCCATCGGCCAAATCGAACTCGGCGGAGCCCCATCGCCTGACAGGAGGTTTTCCTGTTGCCTGTCCGAGGGTTCCAATGCGGAAGGCAAGGCGTGCCTGCTTTGAGCAGCGCATGTCGCGACAGCCATGCCTCTGGCGCAACAGGCATTTGGCCCAGAATGTCGCCTTCGTCGAACCTATCGGTCATCTTGTGTAAGGTGACGCACCTTGATCAAGCCCGCGCCGGGGGCTGGTGGCGGTTGCAGCTTGACAGTTCCGGGCAACGATGTAGCCTGAATCGACTGGTCTAGCGCGCCGCTCGTTCGCTGTGTTGGCCTGTTTGCCGCTCGCCAATGGAGGTGAAGCGGCGCCACCTGCCAAGAAAGCGGCGATACGCCGGCGCGCCTCACGATGGGAGGAGCCAATGGCAACCGGTTGGCAATTGTCTGGAAATTATTTCGAGAATTGTAGCTGCGACGTCGTATGCCCCTGCCTGATGTCGCCTAACGCGCAGCTGACATCAAGGCCGACGCGAGGCGTTTGCGACGTCGCCATGGCCTTCCATATCGATACGGGCAACTACGGTGACGCTCGATTGGATGGCCTCAACGTTGCGATGATTGCCCACACTCCGGGTCCGATGGCGGACGGCAATTGGACGGCTGCCGCCTATATCGACGAACGGGCCGATGAAGGGCAGATGGAGGCGCTGGGCGCGATCTTCACCGGCGCCGCCGGCGGCCCGTTGGCTATGCTCGCGCCTCTGATCGGCACGAACCTGGGAGCCAGGAAGGTGCCGATCAGGTATCAGATCGACGGCAAGAAGCGGTCGGTGGAAATCCCGGGTGTCATGCAAATTGCGGTCGAACCACTGCCGACAATGCGCGAGGACGGCGAGATGTGGGCCGCGACCGGCCATCCCGTCAACCCCGACTGGCTCGGTATGGCGATGGGCGTGCAGGGCAGCACGTTCGGCGACCACGGCATGCGCTGGGACAATTCCCGCCGAAACGGGCATTACGCTCCGATCAACTGGTCCGGCCAGCAATAGGCCGCGCTCGCATATCGGAACGGGGCTTGCCCATGGCCAATGCGGGAACTCCATCGCTGACGCTGCAGCGAAACATCATTGTCGCGCTGTTGATCACTATCGCGGCCGTGGCTTGGGCCATGCTCATCTGGCAGCAGACTGGCATGGACATGCCGATGGAAATGAACACGCCCACCATGGGCATGAATGCGCCGCTGTTCCTTGCAGTCTGGATCATCATGATGATCGCCATGATGTTCCCGACGGCGGCCCCCATGATCCTGACGTTTCACCAGGTCCAGGCCGGTCGGCGGGGGCGCGGTGAGACCTTCGTCTCAACCTGGCTGTTCGTGGGGGGCTACATGTTGGTCTGGGGCGCGGCGGGCGTGCTTGTCTTTGCCGGCGCGGCGGGCGCGGAGAAGATTGCCACGCATACAGGAATGTCCGCGGCGATGGCCTCCCGCATCGGCGGTGTGCTGCTGATCATTGCCGGCGCCTATCAACTCTCGCCGCTGAAGGATCTCTGCCTGGCCAAATGCCGTACTCCAATGAGTTTCATCCTCACCTCGTGGCGCAATGGACATTGGGGCGCGGTGCGCATGGGCTGGGAGCATGGGCTCTTTTGCCTGGGCTGCTGCTGGCTCTTGTTTCTTGCCCTTTTTCCTCTCGGGATCATGAATATTGCCGCGATGGCTGTGCTCACCTTGCTGATCTTCGCGGAAAAGACCTTCCCGGCAGGAGAGAGGATAGCAAAGCTATCGGGCACCGCTTTGCTGCTTTACGGCGCGGCGGTGTTGATCTTTCCACAACTGTTGCCGACGTTTCCGGCAGTGCACGTCATGTCAATGGATTGACGAACGGCTTGATGCGCCCACCGCGCCGCTTGCCTTCGAGCATCCCTAAGCCAAAGAGGCATGTTCTACTTAAAGTTAAATTGATTTATGCCCTGCTGTAGAGATTGTTTTTCAAGCATGTGCTAATAAATGCATTGCAGGAGGATGCCATGCCGTCCTTGAGGTGGGCTGCTATTGCCGCGCTGGCCGCGACGCTCAACAATGCGACGCCGACCATGGCCGCCGAAGCAGTGGGTCAAGCGGTCGTGATCAAGACTGCCGTTACCGGCACAACCAGACCGACACAGCAAGATCGCTGCCTGGCTGGGCCTTGCTCGACGCGGGATCGCTGGAGCTCAAGGGAAAGAGCGCGAGGACGCGTGTTCAGAAACCGCACGACGGCGGTGGGCGGCAGTCTTTCGCTGATCTCGGTGAAGTTTCGCACATCGACGAACATCACGGTCAGCTCGCGGTCGCCTCCGCCAAGACGAAGCGCGTTGCGCGTGTGCTCGATGCGGTAGAGAAGCGACGGCGATAAATATTGGCCGAAGGCCCGCCGGATCGCGCGCCGCTCCCGGTCGGTCACCAGGAAGCGGAAGGAGGTTGTCGCGAAATGCGTGATCGTGCCCATTACGATCGGCGCAAACGGGTCGAACAGCAGCCCCGCCAGCGAAAAGGCAAAGCAATCGCCGGGCTCACGAAAATCGTGAGAATCACCAGAAGGGTGCCCAGGATCGCGATCGACGCGATTTCCAGCCCGTTTGCCCAGTCGGGCCGCGACAGATAATGGCCGGACAGGATCTGTTCAAGCATCTGCGCGTGGAGCGAGAGGCCGGGCACGTTCTCACCGAGTGCCGGTGACACGAATATCCTGCAGCCCGGCGGCGGACGTGCCGACAAACACGATGTGCCCTCGATCGCGGCCCTTGTTTCGGGCGAGACGCCGGCGGGTGCGAGCACGTCCTTTGCCGAAACGTATCGTTCCGCCCTGTCGGGAGTGACATAGAGCCAGAGTTCGCCGGCCGAGGTCACCGGGATAACGAAGTCGCCGATCTTGACGGAGGTCATTATGCCCTGCCGATCCGGCACGCCGGCAATGAGATAGGTGGACGCGCCCTGCGCTACCCTCATGGCTTCGAGGGCAAGATTCGGATAAAGCTGCTCGCCATCGCTCAGAAAGAGTGGAGCTGCCCTGACCACGGCGGTCGATCTGCCCGGATTGAGGCTGATATGTCCGAGACCGGCGGCATTGGCCTCAAGCTGCGGCCGCAACGGTGTGGCGGCCTTGATATGAGGAGGAGCCTCGACCGGGCTCTCGCCCGTAAGGATGGAACGCACGGATATCCTGTCGTGATAGGCATCGGGATCCTGGTCGGGCGCGTCTCAACCGTGATTGTGCAGCGACTGATGGCCAGTAACAGCCATCTTGCCAAATATTAACCGTTAGCCGATGGTCATCCCGCCTTTGTGGGAGGGCTTGGCGGAATGAATAAAACAACGAAGATCGACGCAACCGAACCGGTCGAGCCGAGAACGATAAGAACCTCACGAATCAAAGCGCTTTTCTATCTTTTCGGAGGCATCGCCCTCGTTTGGATATGTACTCATGCGGTCAAGGACTCGGCATCTCAATCAGGACTAATCGCGGTCAAATTGATGATTGCGGGATGGGGTGGCGTATTTCTCTTCGGACTATCTGCGCTGGGCGGTGCAATATTGTTGATCAGCCCGCGTGCTTTGATTCTGGACGGTAGTGGGCTCGCGATCAGCGGCAGCTTTGTTAGATCTCCGGTGAAAATAGCATGGCGGGACGTTCAAGGCTTCTACGTCCGGAAACAGAAGCGCTACAAGTCGATCGGCGTCGCTTTGCGACACCGTGGCTGAGGAACCAAAGCCGGTAAACAACGGAGGGCATGCCCATCGTCACCACAACGCGGGCGGAGCGGCCGCGAAGCAATGTCTTGGGGAGGCCGCCGCCCTTGTCCGGGTAGGCAAAGGCCGTTCCCGGCCGCATGACCTGCTCCAAGAATGCCTTGACCATTGCGGGCAAGGTCCCGAGCCAGAGTGGGAAAACGAAAACGATGTGTTGCGCCCAGACGATTGCTTCGGTGGCCTCCTTGAGTTGGGAACGACGCCATGCTCGAATTCCTGCATTGTCCGAAGCATCGGAAAATCGAGCGTTGCCACGTCGATTTGGCGCACGGCGTGCCCAGCCTGTTTCGCGCCCTCTAGATAGGCTTTGGCAAGGCAGCGGCAAAGACGGGCTGGAGATGGGTCGGGATGCCCGATGATGACGAGAATGCGTCGCGGCATGGCTTCTACCTTCGAACCTCCTTCCGCCTGCTATGGTCGTTCGACGCGTGCCACCTGATAGGTGTGCATGGCGCCGTTGCGCGCGATCGAAACATATTCTCCCGTGACGAAACGCTCTTCGCCGAGTTGGAAGCCGAGCTCGTCATCGCGATCGCCTTCGGCATAGTCGAACAACCATTGCCCACCCGGCTTGCGCCGCAGGCGGCCGATCAGATCTCCCTCGCCGGTCCGGAAACGGCGGACACGGCAGGAGGCCCGATGTGATTTCCACTCGTCCGCATCGAGCCGGCCTTCGTTGGTCAACGGTGCGAGCACGTCATAGCCTTCCGCGCGGTCGCCTTCGGGATGGTCCTTCTCGCGGGCGAGCGAAAGGCGAATGTGCCTGAGCGTCGGGGTGAGATCCTGCAAAGTGGTCATGGTGAACTCCGTTTGAGAAGTTCATACCGCAGCGGCGAGAGTTGGCCTTTGATCCGCGTCAAGGCAAAGCCTTTAGGACTTAGTGCCGTCAGAAGTTATTCAACAGCATCGCACAGTAGCCCGCGGTCGCCGCAATCAGGGTTGTGCCGGCTAAAGGCAGCCAGAATTTGACTGGCCCAGCGAACACTGCCAGCGACAAGCGGCCGACCGCATTCGCCGCCAGCGCAGCAAGCACGGCCTGGCCCACCGTCTCGACGGCGACCGATTGCCTGACCAGACGCAATGCGCTGAGGACCGAAACATCGACATCGAACGTGCCCGCAACCGCCGAACTTGCGAGCAGGCCGCGTCCGCCGAACTGGTCCGCCAGGGCTGCGCTGGCGGTGGCGACAACTGCAAACAGCAGAGCAAAGAGCAGTAACGGACCCAACTCGAAAGGATTGCGTGTCGGCGCACCACCTTCGCTTTCCGTGCTGCTTCGGGCCATCAGGAACGCCCCGCAAAGCGCGAGGGCGACCGCTGCGGCAGTCGCAGGGATACCGACCACAGGAGCTACACTTGGTTCGATAATGACGACCACCATGCAAACACGCAGCACCGAGACCATTGCCGCCAACGAAGCCGCTCCGGCGAGCCGCAATGGATTGCTTGCGGATGTCGCGTTGCGTGCAAGCGCCAAGGTCGTGGCGGTGGAAGAGACAATGGCACCGACGAGAGAGCTGACGAGGAGACCGCGCGTGCTTCCCAGGATGCGAACAGCGATATAGCCGGCAAACGATATTGACGCCATCAGCACCGTAAGGAACCAGACCTCCCACGGATTGAAACCGTTCCACGGGTCCAATGTCCGGTTTGGCAATAGGGGCAGAACGATCGCGGTCATCACCGCCAGGATCAGTGCCGAACGAAGCTCGATCCAGGTCAGCCGCTCCAACAGGCCGTGCAGGATCTCGCGACTGGCAAGGACCGCCGCAAGCGCTGCGCCACCAGCCGCTGCCGCCTGGTAGTCACCGACGACGGCGAGCGCGCCGAGCGCGAACACGCCGAGGCCCGCAATCACCGAGGTAACGCTGAAATCGTCGTCGTGAGCTGCCTCACGCATCTTGTACCAGGCGAAGATCACCGCAAAGACGGTGAAGCCACCCACCAGCACGGACACCGCGCCCAGCGCGTTGGACAGCGCCGCGATCAAGCCGCCGAGCAGCCCCGAAATTCCGAAAGTGCGGATGCCGGCCGTCCGGCTGCCCGCGGGCTCGTCCCGTTCGCGCCAGCCGCGTTCCAGTCCGACGAGGAGGCCGATCGCCAAGGCAAGTCCAAGCCGGGGGATGAGGGGGTCCATGATCTCGCGGCCATCAGGCGGCGGCCATCGGCAGCTGGTCGCGCACCCATCTGACGATCTGCCCGGCCGTCATCGCGCCTGACATGCGTGCGACCTCGCGTCCGCCATGGAAGAGGATCATGGTCGGGATGCCCCGAATGCCGAGCCTGGCAGAAGCAGCCTGCTCATTGTCGGAGTTGAGTTTGATCAGTCGAACATGCGGCTCAAGTTCGTTGGCTGCTGCCTCATAGGCCGGCGCCATCATCTTGCAGGGACCGCACCATGGCGCCCAGACATCGACCAGCACCGGCAGCGTGCTGCGTGCGACCTGGCGATCGAACAGTCCTGCGTCAACGTCTTCCGGATGACCGGAAAACAGCTTCGTCCCGCACTTGCCGCATTTCGCCTCTTTGGCGTTGCGTGCTGCCGGCAGGCGATTGATCCCGCCGCATTTGCTGCAAACCGTCAGATTCTGCTGCGCCATCGCTCCATCCATCCGTCAGACGACATCATCACATTGCGCGCCTGACGCGTCCATCGCCAAGTGCGCGTAGCGCGTTGAGGATAACCGCCACGTCGATGCCTTCCTGAAGCAGCGCTCCCGCCACGGGTGTGATCTGCCCCATTGCCGCCACGACCATCGCCGCGGCAGAGAAAGCCAGTCCCGCCACGATGCTTTGCAGGGCGATACTTCGGGTACGCTGCGCAATTCGCAATGCCTCGGCAACCGGTTGCAGCCTGTCGGTCAACACGACAACGTCCGCGGCTTCGGAAGAAGCAGTGCCGCCGCGCGCGCCCATGGCAATGCCGACGGTGGCGGCGGCAAGCGCCGGGGCGTCGTTGATGCCGTCTCCCACCATCATTGTCGGCGCCAACGCTTTTTCTGCTTCTACGGCGGTGACCTTGCTTCCCGGCGTTGCATCAGCGACGACGGCGTCAAGGTCGAGGAAGGTGGAAACCCGCTTCGCCGCCGTGCTGTCATCGCCGGTAAGCATGATCATGCGCGTTATCCCAGCCGAGCGTAAGCTGTGGAGTGTATCGCGAGCATCCATGCGCAAGGCATCTCCGAAAGTGAAGATGCCGGCAAGGCGACCATCAAGCGCCACGAAAACCCTGAGCACCGGCGCATGCCGGCATCGCTCCTCACCGGCTATCGCCCAGCAGGGAAGCTGCCTGTCCTCAAGCACAAGCGCCCGGGAGCCAGCAGCGATCGATATCTTGCCCACCTGACCTTTCAGACCCTCGCCGCGATATTCGCAAACATTGCGGGGGTGAGAAAGCACGAGCTTTCTCACCCCGGCGGTCCGGATTATCGAGTCGGCAAGGACGTGGTGCGAGGCTTGCTCCAACGAGGCCAGCAGCCGCAGCAGTTCATCGGCTTCGTGGCCCGGCGCAACATCGATCTCGACGAGCTCGGCACCGCCGATCGTCAGGGTGCCCGTCTTGTCGAAGATCGCGGTGCGCACCTGTGCGAGCGCCTCCAGCGCCGCGCTGCCTTTCATCAGGATGCCGGCACGAGCCGCGCGCGACACGCCGCCGAGGAAGGCGACGGGGGCAGCAAGGATCAGCGGGCAAGGCGTTGCGACCACCAGCACGGCGAGGGCCCTGATCGGATCCTTCGAGAGATACCAGGCAATGCCGGCGAGGAAAAGTGTAGCCGGAAGCAGGAGCAGGGCGAAGCGATCGGCCATGCGGATGAACGGAGCCTTCGCGGTCTGTGCCGCCGCAACCATGCGGACGATCGCCGCGTAGGTGCTCTGATCCGCGAGGGCCGATGCCCGCATGCTGAAGGCATCGCCGGCGTTGACAGTGCCGCTGCGCAGCGTATCGCCCGCGTCTCGCCGCTCCGGCAGGGGCTCTCCGGTAACCGCTGATTCATCAAGCAGGGCCGCAGCATCGATGAGTATCCCGTCGACCGGCAACAGCTCGCCGGCCCGCACCAGAAGCTCATCGCCGACTGCCACCTGGTCGACACAAATTGTCTCCACGCCTTGGGCCGACTTCCGGTGTGCGACACGCGGCGCCCGGTCGGTCAGTGCTCTGAGATTGCGCTCCGCCCGGCCGCGCGCGAAATCTTCCAACACGGTGCCGCCTGCATACATGATGGCGACCACCACGGCCGCCAACGACTGCCCAAGCACCAATGTCGCGGACATCGAAACCAGTGCGATCGCATCGACGCCGACGCGGCCGATCCAGAAATCGCGTAACATGGAGATGGCCAGCGTCACGGCCACCGGCAGGGTTGCCGCTGTCCAGATCGTGTCCGCATCGATCGGACCGGGCCCGGTTCGCCAAGCAGCGGTGCCCAAGGCCAAGCCCGCAATGGCGATGACCAGCAAGGCGCGCCGCAGGATCGACTCATTCATGCGATCCCTTTCATCGGTCGATCGATGTGAATCCCCGGCGTGCGCTCCGCGGTGGCACGCCTTGCAAACAGCTAATCGGGATCATCCGGATCGGCTTTGATCCAACGCAATGAACCAGCTTCGACGCTCGGTGATGGTAACAGGAAGGAGTTCCTGACAATGACCATCCGCAATCTGGAATACGCAGTCACTCCGAAGTCGGTCGCGGTCTTCGGCGCTTCCGCGCACGCAGGCTCGGTTGGGCGTGTCGTCCTCGACAACATCGTCAATGGCGGCTTCGAAGGCGAGATATGGCCCGTCAATCCCAAATACCCGGAGATATCTGGCCGGCGCTGCTATGCAAAGGCCGCCGATCTGCCAGGCGTCCCCGACCTCGGGGTGATCGCAACGCCACCCGATACTGTGCCTGACATTATCCGCGACCTCGGTGAAAAAGGGGGACGGGCCGCGGTCGTCCTTACCGCGGGGCTGACGCGTCAAAACGGCCTGCGCCAGGCCATGCTCGATGCCGCCAAGCCCTCACTGTTACGCATCATCGGGCCGAACACGGTCGGGTTGATGATCCCTCCCGTAAAGCTCAACGCCGGGTTCGCGCACATGGCGGCCAAACCCGGCAACATTGCCCTGATATCGCAGTCCGGCGCCATCGCCACGTCGCTGATCGATTGGGCCGCCGACAACGATATCGGCTTTTCTCAAATCGTGTCTCTCGGCGACATGGCGGATGTCGATGTCGGAGACTGCCTCGACATGCTGGCGGGTGATTTTCACACGCGCGCGATCGTGATGTATCTCGAAACCATCCCCAATCCGCGCAAGTTCATGTCGGCGGCGCGGGCGGCGGCGCGCCTTAAGCCGGTCATCGCCATCAAGCCAGGGCGCCATGAACAGGCGGCCAGGGCGGCGGCGACGCATACGGGCGCGCGTTCGGGAGCCGATCGGGTGGTGGACGCCGCCTTACGGCGGGCGGGAGTGCTACGCGTCAAGGATCTCGCCGAATTGTTCGACGCCGCCGAGACGATCGCCCGCTACTCTCCGCTTGAGCAAGTTCGCGTTGGCATCGTCACGAACGGCGGCGGCGCCGGTGTTCTTGCGGTCGATAAACTCATCGATCGGAGGGGCCAGCTGGCGGAACTTTCGACGGCGACAATCGAACGGCTGAACCGCGTGCTGCCGCCGACCTGGTCGCGAGCAAATCCCGTCGACATTGTAGGCGACGCCGCACCTGAACGCTACAAGTCCACCCTCGATGCCATGGCGGACGACCCGGGGACAGACGTCATTTTGGTCATGAACTGTCCGACGGGATTGGGTTCTTCGCTCGAAGCGGCCAATAGAGTGGCCGAACTCGGGGAGGAGGGTGAGATCGGGGGAAAGCCGGTGCTTGCGTGCTGGCTCGGCGAGCATACCGCGCGCGAAGGCCGGCGTGTCCTGCAGGATGCCGGCTTCGCGACCTTCGAGACGCCTGAAGATGCTGCGATTGCGGTATCCTATCTCGGCGAATGGTCACGAGCCCAGCGGGCTCTGCTGCGCACGCCATCGAGCCAAGGCAAAGACGCTCTCGGCGACAGGGCGGCAGCGCTTGCCATTTTCAGGCAAGTCGCAAGCGAAGGACGGCGCATGCTGACGGAGCCGGAGGCAAAGGCGGTGATCGCCGCCTACGGCATCGGCGCGCCGCGAACCATTGTCGCCGGCTCTGCCGCCGAAGCAGAGCAAGCAGCCAACCTGCTTCTCGGAACATCCGAAAGAGTCGCCGTCAAGCTGTTGTCGAAGGCAATTTCGCACAAGTCCGACATAGGTGGCGTGGTTCTCGACATCACGTCCGCGGTGGAAGCAGGCAAGGCCGCAAGGGCGATCGAGGCGCGCGTGCTTGGACGGGCTCCGGCAACGATCATCGACGGATATGCCGTCCAGCCCATGATCGTGCGTAAGCATACGCAGGAGCTCATCGTCGGCATGAGCCGGGATCCGATGTTCGGCCCGGTGATCCTGTTTGGCGCCGGCGGCGTCGCGGTCGAGGTGCTCGACGACACGGCGATCGCCTTGCCGCCGCTCGACGACGTGCTTGCCGGCGACCTTATCGATGAGACGCGCGTTGGACGCCTGCTTGCCGGCTATCGCGATCGCAAGCCAGCCGATCGTGCGGCGATTGTCGCCGCGCTCAACGGCCTATCGCAGATAGTCGTCGATTTTCCCTGCCTTGTCTCCATGGACATCAACCCGTTGTTGGCAGATGGCGAAGGCGTGATCGCGCTCGACGCCCGCACCGAAATTGATCCGGAACGCGTGGAAGAGGAAGGGCCAAATCCGGCGCTCGCAATCAGGCCATATCCAGCAGGTTGGGACAGGGATTTTGTCTCGGGAGGGACGTCCTTTCACATCCGGCCGATCATGCCGGCAGACGCCAAGCTCTATCCTGAGTTCCTGGCGAAGATTTCCCCTGATGACCTGCGACTGCGTTTCCTCTCGCCGCGAAAGAACTTCCCTGATCAGATGCTGAAGCGGCTCACCCAGCTCGATTACGATCGCGACATCGCCTTCGTCGCGCTGGAGGCAGGCACGGGTGCGTTGGCCGGCATCAGCCGGCTTTCCTGCGATCCGGATCACAAGGTCGGCGAATACGCCCTGCTCGTGCGCACGGATATGCAAGGGCGTGGCCTTGGATGGGAACTGCTGAAGCAGATCATCAACTATGCCAAGGTCGACCGGGTCGGTCGAATCGAGGGCGTAATGCTTAGCGAAAACGCCAAGATGCTCACCATGTGCCGCGATTTCGGTTTTTCGATTGCACACCATCCCAGCGAGCCAGGCCTGTCGGTCGCGAGGCTCGACATCGGCTGAAACCGGCGGTGTGGGCTACGATCCTGTCTTCCCGATCCCGACAGCAACCAATGTGTGGCCCTCCATGAGGGTGAGCATGTCACCCACGATTTCCGAAAGGCTCCGGTCGGCATCGTTTTTGTGCCAATTCAACGGACCAGCATTTCGCTGCAATTGCCGCGAAAGTATATCGACCGTGGCGTCGGACGGACCGCCCTTGCGGACGCTGACCCGTTGCCAAAGCACGCCTGGATCGGCGCTCAGCCAGAATCCGGCAAAAGGAATGGTTCTCTCGTAGGCAATGCGCTCGATCCGGTCGCGATCGGCCGGGTTGTCGAAGACCGCGTCCGCCACGACCGAACCCCCATCGGAAACGATCAGGTCCGAGCGCCATGCCATCTGGCGGTAGACACGCACCGACACATCCGGCCGATAAGCTTTGTCAGGCAGTCTCGTCTCGGCGGCCACGCCGTGTATGGCTTTACGGATACGGTCGCTTTCTATGATCCGCGCACCTGGTGGCGACCCGACGTGTGGGGCAAGCGCTTCGGCGACCGTCATCTTGCCGGAACCGCTCACAATTCACCCCTTTATCTTATCGGCGTTCAATTGTGACCGCCCGTGTGCTGTAAATCCAGCGCTTGGCCTGCTCGGCGCCGACCGGGATTGCAGAGGGTAGGCAAGTGCGGGTAATGATCGTCCTCGACTTTAGCCTTGAGAACGGTTCTTGAACCGCCAGGACTCGTGACTGACCAAACGAACCTGCGCCTAAAGCCCCAAGCCAGCCAGGAAAACATCGATCTGGCGCTCGAAACGGGGCCGGTCGAAATCCACCAGTGCCACGCGCCAGATGCCTTGCACGTAGGTGGCAATGATCGATGCGTTGGTCTGCGGATCGAACGTGGCCGGCAGCACACCTTTATCCCGATCCTGGCTCAGCCGCTCGGCAAGACTCGCCTGGAATTTTTCCTCACGGTCCTCAACGAGCTGCCGCAGGTCAGGTTCCGACAGCACCTCCTCCGAGGCCATCGCCGCCGACATGCACAGGCGGGACGGTGTCTGCGGATCGTCCAGGCAGTCGAGCACGACGCCGAACAGCGCGCGAATTCCCTGGCTGGCCGTGGGCGCGGACATAAGTGCCTGGGCGCGCTTGCGGCCCTCCGTCATCTCGTAACGCTCCACGCATGCCAGATAGAGCTGCTTCTTGCTCTTGAGGGTGTTGTAAAACGAGCCTTCGCCAATCCCCATAATCTTCAGGAGATCGCGTAGTCCGGTCCCGGCGTAGCCGTGTTTCCAGAACAGCCGCATCGCCTTGTCCAGAGCCCGTTCGTAGTCGAAAGCAATTGTGCGTGCCATGGCGTCATCATAGCCTATTTGTAGCAATTGATAAAGAATTTTGTTGACAGCCGGCACGCGCGGGCCGATATCTGTATCGGTTGCTACAAAATAAGAGCTTGTTACCGACTTCTGGAACCACACCCGTTAGGAGAGAAAGCATGACCAAGATCAATGTGCCGACCCGCAATGAGGTATCGCCCGTCAATCAGGCGCTCTTCGACAAGCTGAAGGCGAGCCTCGGCACCGTGCCGAACCTGTACGCAACGTTCGCCCATTCCGAACATGCGCTAGGCAATTACCTCGCCCTCCAGAATGCGAAAAGCAGCATCGCGGCCAAGGCTCGGGAAGTGATTAACCTGGTCGTAAGCCAGGTCAACGAATGCGAATACTGCCTTGCCGCACATACTGCCGTTGGAAAATTGGTCGGATTTTCGGACGCGCAGATCCTCGAAATCCGCCGCGGTCAAGCGAGCTTCGACGCGAAACTGGACGCACTGGCCCGCCTGGTGAAAGCCGTTGTGATTCAGCGCGGTCGTGCAGATCAGGGGCTCGTTGATGCGTTCTTCGCGGCCGGCTGGACAAAGGAGAACCTCGTAGACACAATTGTCACCGTCGGTGATAAGACTGTGAGCAACTATCTTCATGCAGTAACCCGCGTGCCCGTCGACTTCCCGGCCGCGCCCAAACTGATTGGTTAAGGATCGCGCCGGTCGGAGCCACCGCCATGTGGCGCTCCGGCCGGCAAGCAGAGGGGGGCCGAAGGTGAACCGTTAAGGAAGGCTCATCAGGCTTGGCGTACGATTTTTCCCGAATTCTGAAGCCACCCCTTGTAGAACTCGGATTGTCGATCGTCATGCCCACGGCAAGCAGGCGAAGCTGGCAATCTTGACCTGCTCCGTGAATCTCTGCCGGTTTAAGCTAGGATACGCCTCAAATGTTCTCTGGCGTTACAATTTCGAATGGTATCGACCGCTGCAGGGTGGCTAGCGGCGCCTGTGGGCTAATGATGTCGATCATCGTCTGCACGAGAAGAGCCGATGTGGCTTCGAGTGGATGACAGAGAGCTGCAGTGATCAGTCCTTCTGAAAGGCCCCTGCGTGTCTCGGGACCAATGTCGCGGCATACCACCTTGATGCCCGAACGCCTTTCCGAAGGGACCTCTCTCAATGCACGAAGTACCCCTGTGATTCCGCCGCCAACGATCAGAATTCCCACAAGATCGTCTGTCGCTTCCAGCAACTCGGCCACCATACGATAGGCCTCGCTCGATTCTTCGTGGGTGGGGCGGCTTTCCTCGACTGTGAGCCGAGGCGCGTGCTCGCGCAAATAGGAGCGGAAGCTGGCGTCCGAGACGTCCTGGCATTGATACCGATGATTGCCTATGAAAACGGCAATACGACCTGGACCATGGGTCGTTTGGGTAATCAGGAAGGCTGCGGTGCGCCCCAGCTTCCAGTTGTCCGTGCCCACATAGGCCGCCCTTTCCGGCGCCGACTGATCCGTGATGTAGGAAACAACTGGTTTCCCCATCTCCTTCAGGGAACGGATGGCTTGGCCAATGATTGGGTGATCCGCCGCGACCACCGCGACAGCGTCGCATGAATCGCCGAGCGCAATGAGACGGTTCGAGATCGTCTCTGGCGTCAAAATATCGACGAAGTCGACGACAGGTTCGATGACCTCGTCCCGACGCTCGCGACAGGCGGCAACGATCTTCTTCCCGAACAACTGGTAGAGGTCACGGGTCGACTGCTGGAGCAGGAAACCCAATCGGTAATGCGGCGATATCTTACGGGCCCGATCGTCGATCGCGCCGATACCGTAAAAGCCAATTTCTTCCGCGGCGCTCTGGACGCGTTGGACTGTTTTCGGCCGCACGGAAACGGTGCCACCCAAAATTCTGTTCACAGTCGCCACTGATACGCCTGCCGCAGTGGCGAGATCGTGAATTGTCGGCCGCTTCATCGAACGCCCATTCCTGTATCATCATGATTGAAACTAAATGATACAAATGCAATTTTGATTTTATTTCTGCCTTCTCCGAATATCAACCCTCCGATATGAATTGCGCCGAACGAGGGCTCGGCCGGCTGAGCCCCAGGGCGGGTCTGAACCCCGCAGTCACCAGACCGATCCGGGTGAGGAGGCGCTGTTACGATGGATGACCTTCAGTATGGAACACGCGACAAGCGCGGCAACTGGGCTCCCCATCGCCGGGCAGAGCCGGCACCGATCTGGCACCGTCCGTTCAATGCGAAAAAGGTCTTGGCCTGGATTCCTGAATTCTTCTGGCCGTGGAATACCTTCCACCTCGCCACGTCGCTCATTTGGGTCAACCTGCTGATCCCGAGCTGGCAGAGCCTCGCGAGCCTCTCGCCGCTAAACTATCTTTGGCTGTACGGGCTCAACGCCGCTGGGATTTTTCTTTTCTACGGCTTCTTCGAGCTGCGCTACTATGTCCAGCGCAAACAACAGAACCGCTTCAAGTACAATTCAAAGTTTCCCTCGGACGCGCCGTCCGACGTGTTCTGGTTTCAAAGCCAGAACATCGACAATTTCGTCCGCTCGTTTTTCGTCACCATACCACTGTGGACGGTAGTCGAGATCGTGATGTTGTGGGTCTATGCCAACAGCTGGGCGGTCTGGCTGCCATGGACGACGAACTGGCTTTACCTGTCGTTCCTGGTGCTTATCGCGCCTGCCGTGCATGAGGTCTATTTCTTCTTCCTGCACCGGGCGATCCATTGGCCTCCGCTCTACAAATGGGTGCACTCGGTCCACCACAATTCGATCAATCCGAGCCCGTGGTCGTCGCTGTCGATGCATCCGGTCGAGGGCTTCCTCTATCATGCCGAAGCCTGGCTGCACCTGTTGATTCCATCCAACCCGGTGTGCGCCTATTTCACGCTGCATGGAGCGGGCTTCGGCGCGGTTAACGGCCACCTCGGCTTCGAGATGTTTGAAATCACCGACAAGATCAATCTCGATAGCCATTCTTACGTGCATTACCTGCACCACAAATACTTCGAGGTGAATTACGGCGGCGACGGGCTTGTGCCCCTCGATAAGCTGTTCGGCACCTGGCACGACGGAAGTAAGGAAGCCGACGAAGTCATGAAGACCCGCTTTCGCAAGAAAAAGGAAAAGGTACGGGGCCGACAGGAAGGCCGCGGCGATCCAGCGTCTGGAATGCCGGCCGAATAACGAAACCAAGCGCTGTTTCGGCTGAGGCCGTGAGGAGCGGGCCTGGAACAGGAAGACTTTTGTCGAAACCCTACGGGGTAATCTGGGAGGAAAAACCATGAAGCTTTTCAAGACGCTTGTGTCGACAGCGGTGCTGGTCGGCTTCAGCACCGGCGCGACGCTTGCCGCCAACATCTTCGTCGTCGGCGGCAAGCCCGACGATCCGTTCTGGTCGATCGTCAAGCGCGGCGCCGAAGACGCCGGCAAGGTGGTCGAGGCTCAGGGTGGCAAGGTCACTTGGCTCGGGCCGCAGAACTACGACAATCTGGGCGTGGACGCCGCCGAACTGATCCGCCAAGCCATCGACCAGAAGGCGGACGCCATTGTCGGCCCGGACTGGGTGCCGGAAGCGATGGACCCTGCGTTCAAGGCTGTCAGGGATGCTGGCATTCCGCTGCTCATCTACAATGCCGGCGGGCTGAAAGCGGCCGATCGTCTTGGCGCCATGAACTATGTCGGCTCCGACGATTACAAGGGCGGTGTCGCGGCTGGCGAGTACCTTGCCAAGGGCGGCAACAAGAAGGGCGTCTGCATCAACACGCTGCCAGGCGCCGCCAACATCGAGGCCTTCTGCGGCGGTTTCAAGGAAGGCATGACCAATGGCGGCGGCGAAGCCGACGTCCTGCCATTGCCTGCTACATCCTTCGGCTCGGCCACGGCCGTCGCGCAGGCGGTGAAAGCCTATCTGCTGCAGCACCAGGATGTGAACGCTGTCTTTACGATCGGCAACGTCGACGCCAACTCCGCCATGAACGGTCTTACGCAGGCCGGCAAGGTCGGGAAAGTGCAACTCTGCGGCATGAACTTTGACGAAACCATCCTGAACAACATCAAGGATGGCAAGCAGGCCTGCGCGATCGATCAGCAAGGCTACCTGCAGGGATACCTGGCCGTTGCGATCCTGAATGGCCACGTCAACTATGGTTTGTCGGTGCCCACCCGCGAGATCCTTACGGGACCAGGCATCATCGACAAGGCAAATGTCGACGCCACCATCGCTGGCGTGAAGGCCGGGACGCGATAATCCTCCCGCCTGGGCCGCCTTCGCGTTTGCGGCGGCGGCCCTTTTTCCTCTCTCTGCGGCGGCGACATCAAGGCTGGCCGTATGCTCGCGGATTACCCTAATGGCACATCCCGTGACGTCCACATCAACGCCGGCGATTGACCGCCCGCAGTCCGGACTGGCACTCGGCCGCCTGGCGCGACGACCAGAGTCGGGCTCGTTTCTCGGCATGATCGCTGTTCTTCTTTTCTTCGGCGTGTTCGGCGGAAGCGGCTTTATGTCAGCAGCCGGCGCGGCGAGTTGGTTGAACATCGCTTCCGAGATCGGCATCATCGCGCTGCCGATAGGGTTGCTGATGATCGCTGGCGAATTGGATATCTCGGTCGGCGCCGTGATCCCGGCGGCATCGCTGACCGCTGCCATCATCTCCGGTCACTATGGGCTCCCCGACTGGCTTGGCATAACGGCCGCGCTCGGACTCGGTCTCGCTGTCGGCCTCCTCAACGGCCTGCTCGTCACGAGAACGTCCATCCCATCCCTGATAATCACCATCGGCACCATGTTCGGCACGATGGGTCTGACGCTGGGTCTCACCGTCAAGATCGCTGGCAGCACCGGGGTCTCGCTTGTGCCGGATCCGTTCACCAAGGAAATCCTCGGTGATTATCTCGGTGGCATGTTCCAGGTCACGATCCTGTGGTGGGTGGTGTTCGTGGTCGGCCTGTTCTGGCTGTTGCACATCTCGCCGATAGGCAACTGGATCTATGCGCTCGGCGGCGACAAGGAGAGCGCGCGCAATGTCGGCGTCCCAACCAAGCGTCTGAGCATCGGCCTTTTCATGCTCTCCGGCTTCAGCGCCGCTTTCGTCGGCGTCAGCGAGGTGATGGTCTATCAGAGTGCGCAGGTTCTGGCGGGCCAGTCCTTCATCTTCAATTCCATCATGTGCGTGGTCATCGGCGGCGTTTTGCTCACCGGTGGCTTCGGCTCGGTCGTTGGCATCGTGTTCGGCACTCTCACCTTCTCGATCGTGAACCAGGGCATCTACTTCACGAGTTTGGACCCCAATGTTGGAAGCGTCATCATCGGCGTGCTCCTCCTGATTGCGGTGCTGACCAACGACACCTTCCGGCAACTCGCGCTCAGCTATTCGTCGAAGAAGGGAGGGCGGTCATGATGGACGCAATCAGATCCTTGTTGCGGCGTCCGGAAGCCGGGTCGATCCTCAGTCTCATCGGCGTGGTGCTGTTCTTCGTTTTGTTCGGCGGCGCCAATCTGGGCACACTCGTTGGCGCGGCGAGTTGGGTCAATTTCGCGGCCAATCTAGGCATTGTCGCCATTCCCGTCGGCCTGTTGATGATCTCAGGCGAGCTCGACATCTCCATCGGCGCACTGATCCCGGCGGGTTCGATGACCACTGCCATCCTCACTGGTTACTACGGGCTGCCCATTACGGTAGGGATAGCAGGAGCGTTGGCGATAGGCGTGGCGGTTGGCCTGGTCAACGGCTTGCTGACGATACGCACCTCCGTGCCATCGCTTATCATTACCCTGGCCACGCTGGTCGCCATGCAAGGGGTGGTGCTCGGCGGGTCGGTACTTCTGACCGGCAATGCCAGCGTTGCGGTAACCGCGCCGGACTGGGCCAAGTTCCTGTTCGGCCAGCTGATCGGCGGCAGTCACCAAGTCATCATCGTCTGGTGGCTAGCATTCGCCGCTATAATAGGCTTCGTTCTGCACAAAACCCGCTACGGCAACTGGCTCTTTGCAATGGGCGGCGACCGCGTCAGCGCCCGTAATGCTGGCATTCCGACTGATCGCTTGACCATTGCGCTTTTTGTGTTGTCCGCGGTCAGTGCAACGTTCGTTGGCATCTGCCAGGCGATCCTGTTCAATTCCGCCCAAGTCTCCGGCGGCATGAACTTCATCTTCAACGCCATCGTCTCCGTGGTGGTGGGCGGCGTCCTGCTGACCGGCGGCTTCGGGTCCGTCCTCGGCATTTTCGTTGGCACCATCACCTTCGCCATTGTCAGCCAGGGCATCTACTTTACGCAGATCGACCGAAACTGGTCGAACCTGATCATCGGCGTGATGCTCCTGATAGCCGTGCTGATGAACCAGTCGTTCCGTGACCTGGCTCTGTACTTCAGGCCGCGGAGCAAGCGAAGCCTGCCGCGGGAGCCAGCAAACCCATGAGAAATGAGTTGTTAGAGCAGTCCAAGCCCGCGGTCGCATGGTTGGTCAAGGATAGGGCTTCGATGAACAGCCTGGCCAGTCGGCAGCATCAATCACACCGGGCGCGATATGAAGGGCTGAGCACGCCATGAACGACAAACCCGCCATTCTCGAACTGAAGAACGTCAACAAATCCTTCGGCCCAATCGACGTCCTGCACGATATTTCGCTCAAGGTGCGTGCGGGCGAGGTGCTTTGTCTGCTCGGCGACAACGGAGCCGGCAAGTCGACCCTCATCAAGACCTTGGCTGGTGTCCATAAGCCCACCAGCGGGCAGATACTGATGGACGGTCAGCCAGTAACTTTCGTCGGACCGAGTGACGCGCAGGGGCGGGGTATTGCCACGGTGCACCAGTTCGGCGGCACGTTCCCGCTGATGAGCATAGGGCGGTCTTTCTTTGTTGGGGTCGAGCCGACCAAAGGTTGGGGACCGTTCAGGATCTACGACCGCAAGCGCGCCAACGAAATCGCGGTGAGAGCGGTGCGGGATTTCGGCATCACCCGCATTGATGACGGTGACCGCTTGGTTGGGGGCCTGTCGGGCGGCGAGCGCCAGTCGCTCGCCATTGCCCGCGCCGTGTATTTTGGAGCGCGTGTGCTGATCCTGGACGAGCCGACCGCTGCGCTCGGCGTCAAGCAGGCCTCGCACGTGCTGCGTATCGTCAACGAGGCCAAGAGGCGCGGCCTGGCGGTGGTCTTCATTACTCACCAGGTCATGCACGCCATGGCCGTCGGCGATCATTTCGCAGTGCTGATCCGTGGCGCCATCGCCGCCGATTTCCGCAAGGGCGAAAAGTCCCGCGAGGAGATCACAGATCTGATGGCTGGCGGCGAGACCATGGCTGACCTCGAAGCGCAGGTTGAGGGTTACATGGAGACCCATGAGGGGCATCCGCCGTCCCCGCAGGTGCTGGAGGTCCCAGCCGCTCACTAGACTTCCTTGCGAGGCTATCCAGTCCGGCTCGGCTTCATCTCGCCGCTTGTCGCGGCCCCGTAAACTCGAAAGCAAAAACAGGACAGAAATGACAGTTCGTATTGCAGTGATCGGCGCCGGCTTGATGGGCGCGGATCATGCCAAGATAGTCGCGGAGGAACTGCCCGGCGCAACCCTTCAATTGGTTTGCGACATGGATGAGCAGCGCGCTCGCCGCGTCGCCGATGCGTGCGGGGCCTTCGACATTGCGACCGACCCCAAGGACGCCGTCGCGCGGCAAGACGTGGACGCCGTGATCATTGCGAGTCCCGATTTCACGCATGCGCCGCTTGCGATGGCCTGCATCGCCGCCGGCAAGCGGGTGCTGTGCGAAAAGCCCCTGTCACAAGCCTCGGCTGACTGCGTCGCGGTGATGGAAGCCGAACGGAAGGCGGGGGCGAAGTTCGTCCAGCTCGGCTTCATGCGGCGTTACGATCGTTCCTACCAGGAGATGAAGCGGGCACTGGATGATGGCCACCTCGGCCGGGCGCTGATGATGCATAATTTCCACCGCAATGTTGAAACGCCTGCAGCCGATTTCACCGGTGCGATGGCTATTACCAATTCCGCCCCGCACGAATTCGACGTCGTGCGTTACGTGTTGGGGACGGAATATGCCTCTATTTCCGCATTCCAGCCGAGACGCTCGGACGCGCGGGTCGCGCCCGTCGTGATGGTGCTGGAAACGGTGGACGGCCAGCTCGTCAACATCGAGATCAACAACAACGCAGCCTATGGCTATGACGTCCGTGCCGAGCTGATCGGCGAGCGGGGAACCGTTGCGACGAATAATGTCGCGTACACCCGCACCGAGTCCGCGCTCACCCAAAGCACAAGCTACGACGCAGACTGGCGGACCCGCTATTACGACGCCTATCGCCGCCAGAACCGCGACTTCCTTCGCTTCGTGATGACTGGCGAGTTCCCCGCGATCGCCTCGGATTGCTGGGACGGCTATTGCGCCGCCGTCGTTGCCGAGGCTGGCGTGGTGGCGCTGAAGGAGACCCGTCACACACCCATCCAGATGATTGCAAAGCCGGAGTTCTACGCGTGAAGCTGGGTTTCGTTTCAGACAGTCTCGGCAACCTGCCGTTCGACGCCGTGCTCGATCATGCCCGGCGCATGGGGGTATCCGGCATCGAGGTGAACACCTGTGGCTGGTCGACCGCCCCGCATTTCCGGCTGTCGTCCATGCTGGGCGACAGGGAAGCCCAGAAGCGGTTCGCCGGAGCGTTCGAGGAACGCGGGCTGGAGATCATCAGCCTGAACGCGAACGGCAATCCGCTGCATCCGACCGATCCGTCCCAGGGCGAGGGGTTGAAAGATACGATCCGCGTCGCCGGCGAAATGGGCATCCGCACCGTCTGCACGATGAGCGGTCTGCCGGCCGGCAGCGCCAGCGACAGCCTGCCAAACTGGGTCGTCTCCTCCTGGCCGCCGGAAACGCAGACCATTCTCAGATATCAATGGGAAGACAGGCTGATCCCGTTCTGGTCGGAGATCGTGGCGCTGGCGAAGGAAAACGGTGTCGAGCGCATCGCACTCGAACTGCACGGCAATCAGTGCGTATACAACGTGCCCTCGCTTCTGAAATTGCGAGAAGCGGTCGGGCCTGTCGTGGGCGCCAATCTCGACCCCTCGCACCTGTTCTGGATGGGCGCCGACCCACTCGCCGCCGCCGAGGCGCTGGGCGAGGCCGTGTACCATGTTCACGCCAAGGATACGATGCTCAACCGGCCCGTTCAGGCCACGACCTCGCTGCTTGAGAATGGCAGCCTCATGGACATTCCGGCCCGCTCCTGGAGCTACATCACGCTTGGGTTCGGCCATGGCCAGGAATGGTGGCGGCAGTTCTGCTATCGGCTCAAGATGGCTGGCTATGACGGCTGGCTTTCGATCGAGCACGAGGACGTACTTCTCAATTCGCTCGAGGGGCTGGAGAAGTCCGTCGCGCTGCTCCAGGGCGTGATGCCATCAGCCCCCGCGGACTTCAAACCACAAGATATCTGAGGAGACACTCAATGCCCTGGGTCGACGCATGCGCCGCCGATGACATCGAAGCCGAGGAAGCCAGGCGCTTCGACAATGGCGGCCGGGCCTTCGCAATCTTCCGCAACGACGCCGATGAATATTACTGCACTGACGGACTGTGCACGCACGAGGCGATCCACCTTGCCGACGGCCTGGTCATGGGCAACACGGTGGAGTGCCCCAAGCACGCTTCCGTTTTCGATTTCACGACCGGCGAGGTAGAGACGCCGCCGGCCTGCGAGAACCTCAGGATTTACAAGACGAAGGTCGAGAACGGCCGCGTTATGGTCGAGGTTTGAGCTGTCATGACCCAATCCTTCCAACTGGCTGCCTGCGCAGAGATGCTTTGGCGCGATCGTCCGATGGCTTGGCGCGTCGCGCGGCTGCATGAAATGGGTTTCGGCGTCGGATTGTGGAATTGGCCGGACCATGACCTCGCGGCGCTCGAGAAGACAGGCGCAACCTTCACGATCATGAACGGCTATCTCGAAGGACGGCTCGCCGACGACGAGGGCGCCGACATGCTCTTAAGATCGGCTCTTGAGACCGCCAGGGTCGGAAGGCGCCTCGGCATTGCCCGGCTGAACCTGCACGGCACCGGGCTCGGCGAGGGCGGCATACCTGTCGTCAGCGCCGACGTCGAGACCGGCCCGATGTGGCTGAAGGCGCGCGATACGCTGAACCGCATCTGCGACATGGCAGAGGCCGAAAGTGTCGTCTTCACGCTCGAAAATCTGAACCTGCTCGACCACCCTGGCTGCCCGTTTGGCTCGACGGCATCGGTGCTGGCATTGGTGTCGTCGATCAACAGACCCCAACTGCGGATCAATCTCGACCTCTATCACACGCAGATCGGCGAAGGCGATATCGTGCGCTGGTGCGAGAAGTGCCTGCCGTTCATCGGCGAGGTGCAGGTGGCCGACAACCCGGGTCGTTGCGAGCCGGGAACGGGCGAGATGAACTGGCCCTACATAGCAAGAGCCCTGTTCGACATGGGGTACCGCGGGCCAGTGGGTCTGGAAGCGTTTGCCCAACACGATCCCGAGGCGGCGCTGGAGGCTTTCCGGCGGGCGTTCACGGTGAGCGATGAACTATAAGGGAGGCTGACCATGGGCATGTATCACAACCGTCCTCATATCGAGGACATCCGAAAGATGAAGCGGAATGGAGAGAAGATCTCCATGCTCTTCGTCAGCACGCCCGACGAAGCCACGGCAGCAGCGGCAGCGGGCATTCACATGCTTTCGATCGAAGGCCGGTATTTCGACCAGGAAATGCGGGATGCAGCCGGCAACTGTTTCGTGCAGGTCGGTCTGCCTTATGGCGGCTGGGGCAGTTTTGCCAGCCGTCCGCTCGCGACGGCGGAGGACTATCTGCGTGCGGCCTTCCACTTTGCCGGCATCGGAGGCGACGCCTTCTACTGTGCCGCGTCCTACGATATCCAGAAGGCGCTTTGCGACAACCACCTCCCTGTCGTCGGCCATATCGGCCTGATCCCTTCCTACATCACCTGGACGGGTTGGCGAGCGGTCGGCAAGACGGCGGACGAAGCGCTCCGCCTCTGGCGACATACGAAGAGACTGGAGGAGATCGGCGTCTTCGGGGCGGAGTTGGAAGTCGTGCCCGACCGCGTCGCGAAATTCCTGACCGAAAACTCATCGTTGGTCATGCTCGGTATGGGCGCCGGCAGATATGCGGATGCGCAGTATCTGTTCACCGAAGATGTCTGCGGCTACGGCAAGAACCACAAGCCGCGACACGGAAAGGTATACCGAAACCTCAGCCCGGAGCTGCAAAAGATCCAGGACGAGCGCGTTGCGGCCTTCAGGGAATACAAGGCCGACGTCGATTCCGGCCGGTACCCCGGTTACGAACATACCGTTCCGATTGGGGATGCCGAGTTCGACAGCTTCATGCAAGCAGCAAAACGGTGAAACAATGCCTTTGGGGCTACCCATTTCATCACGAGCGGATGCCGGACAAGTCGTGGTTCGCAACACCAGGGCGCCAACGCTCGATGAACTCAAAATGCTGATTGCCAAGCGGAAGCTCATCCTTCCGACGAAATTGGCGTAGTAATCCGCCTCGGCCAATGGTTCCTCCGACACGGCTTCAATGATCAGCCTAGCCTTCTTCCCCACGGCAGACCTCCGGCGTTCGCGGGGCCCGTTCCGTTCGATTCAGGCGACACGTCCAAGCCGATAGGGCGCTCCGCCGGAACTGTCAGCCGTCATGACCGTTTTCATTCATATGCGGGCCAGGCTTGGAAAGCTAAAGAGAGGAGGATGAAAATTGACTGTCATTCTCATCGGTGCGCTACTCATCGTCGCTGGCATTGTCTACATGGCAGGCGCGGCACTCTCATACGGCCGGCTCAGCAATTTGGCACCGCTCGGCACTCCAGCCGACCGGTCGGCCTCAAGGCTGGCAACGCCTGGCCCAACTCTCGAGCCGCGACGGCGTGGGTTCGGGTTTCTCGGCTTCTCGCGCAACTGGCCAGGCCTGCTAATGATTGCGGTCGGCATCGTTCTAATGTTGTCGAGCGCAGTGCCCTAGGCGCGGGTGCTAGGCGGCGCGACGGTCGGGCTAGCCGGTGCTGCAGCTTCGTCGCTCTGCATGCTGCCTCAACGCCAGAAGCGCCTGGTGTTGACAAAGTTGTCGTGGGCTTCCGCGGCGTCCTTGAGAAGCTTGGATTTCTCCTCGGCGCTGAAGAGATCCTTCGCACCGGCCACGTTCGAAAGCTCCAGCGCCGCCAGCAAATCGGGGGCGGTGGCGATATCGTTGAGGCTGCCGAGCTGATCCTGCAGGCTCTTCATCGCCTCGATGAATCGTCGATGGCGTTTGACTTCCGCCTTGCTGTTGTAAAGCGGTTCAAAGAACTCCGCCGCGTAGCGCAGTTTCTTTGCGGCAATGCGGACTTTGTGGCGGGTCTCGTCATCGGCATCAATGAGGTTGTCGCCGCCCTTCGCCACCTTCTTCCAAAATTTATCAAATACACTCGAGGCGAAATCGCTTAACGACTGCTCGTCCGATTGGGTTCGCCAGTCTCTGATGGAGATCCACTCGATGGCATCGATCATCAACGAGCGAGCGCGCACCGAGGAGAGCGATGCTTCGACCGCCACATAGGCGTCGTCGCGCGCATCTTGAAGACGGCTTGAAAGAGCCTCGCTCGAAGCGCGCTCGATCATCACGTCAATATTGCGCGCATCGCCAAGTTCCGAGGTAAGCCATTTAAATTCTTCTCGCAGGTGGTCGAAACGGCTGTCGTCGAACAGGGACTTGCAGATCGAAAACAGAGATCGCAGCCGTCGCAGCGACACACGAGCCTGGTGCAGGGCCTCTGCGTCGCGGGACCAGCCCAGCGCCGTTTCATTCAGACGAAACTGTCTGAGACAGGCTGCGGCGATACGCGCGAAAGCCGTTGCCGCGCTCATCTCGGACGAGAGCGGGGTCGCCGCCGATTTCACGGCACCCGGCGCCGAGTCAAGCAGACGATAACCCCGTTCTGCTTTGCTCAGCACCCCGAGATGCGCCGGCGTGATCAGGTCGACTTTCCGGGCGAGCGCAAACAGCGCCTTCGGCGAGCCTACCTTCTTTTCCAACTCGATCTCGCAGACCGGCGCCTCGCGATCGGCTGCAACGACCTTGCCAAGATCCAAGGCGACTTCGACCGTGGCGCCGCTGTCCGTCACATTCCAACGATGCCGTTTGACATGAACCTCGAACAAGGGCGCCAGCCTTGGGCCAGCCTCTGCAAGCAGGCCTCGGATCTGCGGATCGTCAAGCACCGGAATATCGTCGGCGACCGGCCGCTCCCATTCCTCGCGTGCGAACGATCCGGCCGCGGCGTCATTGCTGGCTTTGACGGTTTGTATCCGTTCATTTCCCGATTTGCGAATGCGAAGCGACAGGCCGCGCTTGGACAGGTCCCGTCCCGGGGTGTCGAAATAGATCGATCTTTGCTGGAGAATGGTGGGCGAGGCTCCGAACGGATTTTTCTTGAGGAGCGATCCCGCACCCGACCGCGAAAGCTCGAGCTTCAGTTCCGTTTCCTGCATAGTGTCCTCGGCGCAGCGTCGCTTCGCATTGTGCGTCATAAACCTGTCACAAACAACTGGACCAGCTGCGTCCGGATCTCAAGCCGGCCGAGGTCGAGGACATCCTGCGCCGCCGCCAGGCGCTCAAGGTGGAGAACGGCATCATTGGCCGCGAGGCAGCGATCGGCATCGAAGTGGCCTGGGCAAGTCATTTCTTATCCACGGCGAGCGTCGCCAGCGATCTGCCAGGCGTCAGTCGCGCGATATGGAGCGCCCCGCGAGAAGCGGCGCGTACGCGGCGACGCTGCGGGACACGAACTCAGTGAAGAGCCGCACGCGCTTCGTCTTGCGTGTCTCCCCCTGTGTGAGAAGCCAGAGGGTCCCATGCATGGGCAGGTCGATCCCCGGCACCCTTACCAGCAGGGGGTCGGCATCTCCGACGAAGCACGGCAGTTTCGTCATCCCGATCCCTTGCCGCACCGCGATGATCTGCGTCTCGGCGTCCGGGGTTCTGAACGGAACTCCCGTGGTGTGAACTTCTCCCTCGCGCGCCCAGTCCGGAATTCCACGATTGTCTATGGCTATCCACCGAATGGGATCAGGCGTGCCCGCACGCCACGCGGCTAGCCGATCGCGAGACATGTAGACGCCGCTGAACAGCTCCGGTCCCTTCAGGCCGTGAAGATTGAGCGGCAGGGTCTTGCGGTCGGCGACGATCCGGATCGCGACGTCGGCCTCTCGGTTCGTCAGATTCGCCACCTCGCCGGTCGTCAAGATTTCCATCTCGATGTCCGGATGCATACGCGCGAAGTCGGCGAGATCAGGCATGAGCAGGTGTGTGGCTAGGAACGGTGGAAGCGTCACCCGCAAAAGCCCGCGCGCGCTCTGGTCGCGACCGAAGACGCGCGTCTCCAGCAAATGCGACGACGCTTCCATCTGGATCGCGAGATCGAGGACCTCCTCGCCCGCAGCCGTCAGGCGGTAGCCCGAAGGCAGCTTTTCGAACATATGCGCCCCGAGGCGTTTCTCGAGCTGAGCGATGCGTCGCAGGACGGTTGCGTGGTTCACATCAAGGCGCTTGGCGGCGGCCCGAACCGAGCCTCCGCGCGCGACGGCAAGAAAGTAGCGAACGTCATCCCAGTCGAACATGGTGCAATCCGGCACCGAGCGGTGCGCTTTCCAAATCCCGTATCTAGCACATCGATGGAGAAAATGGCGATCGTCCCGCTGACATCTGTCGCCCAGCCGGATCGATTTCGCACCACCGATGTGCGCGCTTGCGTACTGAATGCCTCAGGCCGGCGGACCCATCTTAAGCGTCTCGCGGGGCCCCACTCGGGCGACCAGAGGCTTGAGACGGCGAAACAAGGAGACTGCACGACATGACCAGATTGAATGAAAAAACCGCCGTCATCACAGGTGGCGCCACCGGCATCGGCCGCGCCGCGGCACAGCGATTTGTCGAGGAGGGCGCCTTCGTCTTCATCTTCGGCCGCCGACAGGAAGCGCTCGACGCCGCAGTGGCGGAACTCGGGCCCAGCGCCCGCGCGGTGAAAGGCTCGGTCTCATCTGAGACCGACCTCGACCGACTCTACGCTGCGGTGAAGGCCGAGCGCGGAAGCCTCGACATCGTCTTCGCCAACGCCGGGGCGGGAAGCCCGCTTCCGCTCGGCCAGATCACCGCCGAGCACATTGACGAAACCTTCGACACCAATGTGAAGGGCTCGATCTTCACGGTCCAGAAGGCGTTGCCGCTAATGGGCCCGGGCGGTTCGATCATCCTGACCGGGTCGAGCGCCGGCACTACGGGCGCCCCGGGATTCACTGCCTACAGCGCGAGCAAGGCGGCAGTGCGCAATCTCGCGCGGACCTGGGCGGAGGACCTGAAGGGCACCGGCATCCGCGTAAACGTGCTGTCGCCGGGGGCGACGGCGACCGAGCTCGCGAAGGAAGCGCTGGGCGAGGAAGGCCAGAAGGCCTACGGCGCGATGACTCCGCTCCAGCGCATGGCCGATCCGGCGGAAATTGGGGCGGTGGCCGCCTTTCTCGCGTCGCCTGACAGCAGCTTCATGACCGCCAGCGAGGTCGCCGTCGACGGCGGCCTTGCCCAACTCTGACGCCGCGCGGTCCCGCGCCTGGCCCACACAACGAAGGATAGAAGATCATGAAAAAGCTACAAGGTAAGGTCGCTGTCATCACCGGCGGAAGCAGCGGGATCGGGTTGGCGACAGCCAAGCGCTTTGTTGAAGAAGGCGCGCACGTGGTGATCACCGGGCGACGAGAGACAGAGCTGAAGGAGGCCGCAGCCTTCATCGAGAGAAACGTTACGACGGCCGCGGGCGACGTGTCGCGTTTGGAGGATCTGGACCGGGTCTATGGCGTCGTGAAAGAGAAACACGGCCACATCGACATTCTCTTCGCGAACGCAGGCGCGGGGACAATCGCACCGCTCGCGGCAGCGACTGAGGCCCATTTTGACCAGACCTTCGATGTGAACGTGAAGGGGCTGTTTTTCACGGTGCAGAAGGCGCTTCCTCTATTCAGAGACGGCGGTTCGATCATCCTGACCTCTTCGGTCTCCAACGTGTTGGGGCTGCCAGGGTTCAGCACCTACGCTGCGAGTAAGGCGGCGGTGCGAAACTTCGCGCGCGCTTGGACACTGGAGCTGAAAGATCGCAAAATTCGCGTGAATTCAATGAGTCCCGGACCAACCGAGACCCCGGCGTTGGAGACAACGACGGGCCTTACCCCCGAGCAAGCCGAGCAAGCGGCCGCCCAGTTTGCTTCACAGATACCAATGGGTCGCAGGGGCAAGCCAGAGGAAATTGCGGCTGCCGTCACGTTCCTTGCTTCTGACGAAAGCTCTTACATCACCGGCGTGGATTTCGCCGTCGATGGAGGCATGGCCCAGGTCTGACCCCGGCATCACACAAGATCAGAGAGACATCATGAGCTACGCAATTATCGGCTTCGGAAATATCGGCCGCGCCCTCGCCAAGGCATTTGCCCGCGAGGGCATCGAGGTATACGTCGCAACCACGCGCGACCCGGAAAGCTTTGCAGCCGACGCGGCCGCGATCGGACCGACGATCATTCCCAAAACCCTGGCGGAAGCCGTCAAGGCGGACATCATCTTTTTGGCTGTCCGTTTCGAGTCGCACCCGGGGGTCGCGAACGCGCTGTCCACATGGCAGGGCAAGACCATCGTCGATGTGACCAACGCCTATGGCGTGCCCCCTGAGGACCTGGGAGGACAGCCTTCTTCCAGGTTCGTCGCGCAAGCCTTCTCTGGTGGACGACTGGTCAAGGGCTTCAACCATTTGGTCGCCGCCGTCCTTGACCAGGACCCGGCCGTGCATGGTGGCAGGAGAGTCGTGTTCCTGGCGAGCGACGATGACGCTGCGGCGGCGGAGATTGGTGCGCTCGCGGAAAATCTCGGTTTCTCGCCGATCAAACTTGGCCGGCTGTCGGAAGGTGGGCTGCTAGTCCAGGCGCGCGGACGTAGCTGGGGTCATCTGATCTTTCAGGACCTTGTCAAGTTCGACTGATGAACACGACGTGCCAACCGGCCGGGCCACGATGCACGGATCGGATCGAGCGCGATGCGATCCGTGCGAAATGGAGGAATTCCCATGAGCATCGAGAACATCCAGACCGTGAAGAACTTCTTCGCCGCGATCGGCCGCGGCGACAGGAAGGCTCTGCTGGCGCTGGTCGCAGAAGACATCGAGTGGATCATTCCGGGCGAGGACTGGCCCTTGGCCGGAACGCGGCACGGACACGCCGGGCTGGCTGATTTGGTTGAGACGGCATCCAAGTCGATAGAAACGTCCACGGAGCCCCGGGAGTTCGTGGCGCAAGGAGACCGGGTCCTCGTCGTCGGCTTCGCGAGGGGAAAGATCAAAGCTACGAACAAGATGTTCGAGGACGACTGGGTCTTCGCCGTCACGGTCCGGGACGGCAGACTGACCAACATCCGGGAATACGTCGACACGCAAGCGCTGGCCCGGGCCTCGCAGATGGACGCGTCCGGCTCTGCGTAGCGCTGGCTCTCTGCGGCCATCGGCTCGGAGTGGACGGTGGATCAGCCGGTGCATTGCCCCCTCGCACGCCCGCCCTCTCGTCGAATACCTGGCCGTAAGGTCGTGACAGAAGTGCGAAACGCCGGGCTGCTCGATGCAGCCTTTGCAATTATTTCGTATAACAGCTCTCATCAACCGTTCGGTCCACTCGGTGAGCGGCCTCTTCCAATTGACTTACGTGTTCTGAGAGATCGCTTTTCAGAGGTCGAGATCGATGACGCACGTCGCCGGGCGCGCGCACTTTTACAAGACGCTTATCAAGCCGGCGAGGATGCACTCGCCCATAGATTTGGTCGTCCGGAGATCGTTGACCAACTCCGCCAACGTCATCCCGGATTTTCCGACAAATGCTACGAGGATACCATTCGTCAAGGATGCTTTCTGGCCCGCTGAAAGGGAGGGATTGGGTGACGGTGAACCTCGGTGTGCCGGTCACAGTCAACGCCGACACCGTGAGGCTGGTGACCGCCTACGTACCTCCGAAGAGAAAGATGCCGTTGGTCGACAAGTCCACATGAGAACAAACCGGGGATTCACAGATTCGCGGTTTCGATCTATGTTGGTCGGCATGGAACACGCGTTTGATGACATCGCCGCTGCCCTCAGAGGGGCCCAGGCAAGCGTTTGGCCTCGGTTCCGCGCCTTTGCCCTCGATCTTGCGGAAAAGCTCTTCCTGGGCGTCGCTATCGGCATTGGCTTTGCTATCGTACACGCCTTCGTCGGCTAGGTCGCCATGCGGGAATTGCCGGCACTTCCGGTCTACACCCCAGACGATTATTCCCTTATCCGGCAGCTTCCTGGTGCCGGGGATATGCCCCCGACCTGGGAAGAGTGGCACAGGAATTTCGATGCGACGAACATGGAGAGCTTGGAGGGACTCACCTACGCTCCTGTCCGCATTGAGCCCGACTTGTTTAAGGTATGGCTGGACTCCAATTCGCAGGTCGCATCGGAACACTGCAGACAAATCTATGCCCAAGAGCTGCTCGATGCGCGCAAGGCAAAATATGAAAGTCGCAGAGAGGACGAGCGTGCCCGGCGCTTAATCGCGAGAATGGCGAACGAACCACTACCGGCCGATCCGTTGACGCGGCAACTGACGAAAATAGGTGCGCTGTCCATCGTGATGGCGGCTGCAATTGGGGTCTTGATCACCTTATGCGCGAGTGGAAGCTAAAATGCCCGAAGGGCAAGCTCGACCTGGTGTTCCCGAATGGCGAGGGCAACATCGAGTTTCACGCCAACATCGTGACGCGCGGCCTTCACCCGCCACAGATCGCCGCCGGCCTCACGGTTCCCGCGCTCGATAGAAACGGGAAGCCGAAGGTCGACAAGGATGGCAATCCGGTCATGGCAGCGAAATACACCGGCCTGCACGCGCTGCGCCACTTCTATGCAAGCTGGTTGATCAACCCGAAGGAGGCCGGCGGGCAGGGCAAGGACATTAAGACGGTGCAGGCGCGCATGGGGCATTCCAGCATCGTCACGACCGCCGACACCTACGGCCATCTGTTCCCTGGCACCAATGACCAGGAGGAACTGGCAGCGGCGGAAAAGTCCCTGCTTGGCGCTTGACGCGACATGGCGGCTTCGTCGGCGTGTCTGGATTGGCCTAAGTCGTTGATTTTGCTTGGCTGGGGAACCTGGATTCGAACCAGGACTAACGGAGTCAGAGTCCGTGGGTCTACCGTTAACCTATTCCCCAGCAGGCGTGGTCATGAACCGCGCGGGCCGAGCGGCTGAGCCGCTTGAGCGCTGCCTTGTAGCCGCCAGCGGAAAATAGTCAAGCCTGCTTTGCGGTTCAATCCCGGGTAAAATGCACAAGTGTGCGCCGCCCCTCACCGCCTGCCGGAACCTCTCCCGTGAACCGGGGGAGAAGCCCGCTGGCCGCGCCTCAGCTCTCTGTCCGGCTGAATTGCGAGCGTTCGAAGAACAGCACCACGCCGAGGCCCAGAATCAGCGGGATGATCAGGTAGAACAGCCGAAACACCAGGAGTGCGGCCAGCACACCCACCGGGTCCATGTCTGACAGGCCTGCGAGGAACACCACCTCGAACACGCCAAGCCCGCCTGGCGCGTGCGAGAGTTGGGCGACCGAGAAGGAGACGAGGAATACGCCGAGCACGACGAAATAGCCGGGATTGTGGGCTTCGGGCAGGGCAAAGAAGATGATCGCGGCGGCGGCGAGCAATTCGATCGGGCCTATAAGCAACTGCCTGGCGACGATCGGCAGCGCCGGATAGTGCAGCTGGAAGCTGGCGATCTTCAGCGGGCGCAGATGCAGCCAGCTGCCGAATATATAGGCGGCGACGATCAGCAGCATCGCGATGCCGGCCGCTTCCGACAGGCCATGATGGGCAATGCCGGAAAACCGATCAAGAATCTGCGGCTCGAACACCAGCACCAGGCCGGCCGTCAGGATGGTCGACAGCACGAAGGTGATCCAGCAGATTGCCACCAGCACGCCGACATCCTGTCCGGTCAGCCCTCTGGTACCATAGGCGCGGTAGCGGATGACGGCGCCGGAGAACACCGAACCGCCGATATTGTGCGAAAGCGCATAGGTGGTGAAGGAGCACAACGTCACGAACAGCCACGACACTCTCTTGCCGATATGCAGGAGCGCGATGTGGTCGTAGCCGGCGAGCGAGGCATAGGCGATGACGGAACTGAGCGCCGCCAGCACCCAGCCGCGGGTTGGAATGGCGGCCAGCCCGTCCCAGACATCGTCGATCGAGATGCCGCGCAGTTCGTGCCAGAGCAGCAGCAGCGAGAAGATCACCGCGGCACCGCCGACGACCGGCCAGAAATAGCGTCTCCAGTTCATTGCCTGACCGCCATGCGTTGCGTGTCCGCTTCCTTTTCTCTTGAAGATGGGAGGCCGGTTGCCCTGCTTCTTCCGTTCATTTCAGAAATGCCTCATTGAAGCCGGCTATTCAACCGCGAACGCTTACCGTGCCGGCCGCTTGCAATATCCGCCCGCACCGAGGGCGGTGCAAAGGGGTCAGCACGCGGTGAGGCGTCGGCTCTTCCGGGAGATCGTCTCCGACAGTCTCATGCTATCAATCCAGCCTTGCGGCTACATTACGCGCGAAGGTGGCTTGGGAGCCCAGCCGGCAAAATTCGGCGCATGGCTCTTGGTGATCGGGCGCACCGCTGTTAGTCTGGCGGCAACTTGAAACATGCCAAAGCGCCTGCAGCGTCCGTCATCGGTTCGCGCGGCGCCGGAAGGAACGACAGTGGAAGACCGCGACACCGGCGCAGGCGCGCCGGAGGTGGGCGCGTCCAGCGCTTCTCCAGGGCCATCTGGCTCGGGGACAGCCGGTTGGCAGCAACGCCGCCCGACGGAGCTTCGCTCCGCCGACGGGCCGGCGGGCGACGCGACACGCAACCAGAAGGGCAAGCCCAAGAAGCGGCGCAAGCGAAGGCGCGGGCGCAAGGTTTTTGCGCGCGACGAAGCGCGCGCCCAGGACAATCGATCGCCGATGCCAGGCAAGGCCGCTGTCTCGGCCATGGAACCGAAGCAGGCGGCTCCGGTCATCTCACTCGTCGCTCCAACGCCGCGTCCGGAGCAGAGCACCCGCCGGCCGCCGGTGCACGAGCTTCCCGTCTTCGCGGCCCTCGACCTCGGCACCAACAATTGCCGGCTGCTGGTCGCCGTTCCCACACGGCATGGCCAGTTCCGCGTCATCGATGCCTTCTCGCGCATCGTCAGGCTGGGCGAAGGGCTCACCGCCAATGGCCGGCTCAGCCAGCCGGCGATGGACCGCGCCGTCGAGGCGCTGAAGATATGCGGCGACAAATTGCGCAGCCGCAAGATCAGGAAGGCAAGGCTGATCGCCACGGAAGCCTGCCGCTCGGCGGCAAACGGCGTCGAGTTCCTGGAACGCGTCGAGCGCGAGGCCGGCGTGAAGCTCGAGATCATCGACCGCCAGACCGAGGCGCGGCTGGCGGTGTCCGGCTGCGGCTCGCTGGTCGAGCGCGACACGCAGGGCGTCGTCCTGTTCGATATCGGCGGCGGCTCTTCGGAAATCGCGCTGATCGATCTCACCGGTCGCCGGTCGCCGCGCCTCGCCAACCATATCGTCTCTTGGACGTCGCTGCCGGTCGGCGTCGTCTCGCTGGCCGAACGTTTCGGCGGCCGCACGGTGACACGCGAAATCTTCACGGCCATGGTCGATGACGTTGCCGGCCGGTTGGCGGCCTTCGATGGTCGCGACCGGCTGAGCCACCTCAAGACCAGCCCGAACTTCCATCTGCTGGGCACGTCCGGCACGGTGACGACGCTCGCCGGCGTCCACCTCGATCTTGAGCGTTACGATCGGCGCCGGGTCGACGGGCTGTGGATGGACCGCGACAGCGTCGACCGCATGGTGGAGAGACTGGTCGGCTGGGATTTCCAGCAGCGTGTGGCCAATCCCTGCATTGGCGCCGATCGCGCCGATCTGGTGCTGGCCGGCTGCGCCATACTGGAGGCGATCCGCGCGGTTTGGCCGTCGGAGCGGCTGCGTGTCGCCGATCGTGGCCTGCGCGAGGGCATATTGAGCGAACTGATGGCCGATGACGGCGTCTGGCGCAATGATGGGCGTGGCAGAGCATGATCACGCTCGGACAAGAAATCAAGCGATGACCAAGAAACCGGAAAAGCCAGGGACGGCCGGCATTCGCGTGCTGAAGACGCGTATCAAGAAGAAGAGCGGCCTGAAGGAGTCCTCGCGCCGCTGGCTGCAGCGCCACATCAACGACCCCTATGTGCAGAGGTCGAAGGCTGACGGCTATCGCTCGCGCGCGGCCTACAAGCTGATCGAGATCGACGACAAGCATCATCTCCTGAAGCCTGGCATGAAGGTGATCGACCTGGGTGCTGCCCCCGGCGGCTGGTGCCAGGTGGCGGCCGCGCGCACGAAATCGACGGCGGAAAATCCACATGTCGTCGGCATCGATTATCTGGAAATGGATGCCGTGCCTGGAGCGCCGGTGCTTTTGATGGATTTCCTCGATGCGGATGCGCCGCGCAAGCTGGCCGAGGCGCTGGGTGGCGATCCCGATGTCGTGCTGTCCGACATGGCGGCTCCGACCACCGGCCATAAGCGGACCGACCACATCCGCACCATGCATCTGTGCGAGGTGGCGGCCGATTTCGCGCTGTCCGTGCTGAAGCCCGGCGGACATTTCCTCGCCAAGACTTTTCAGGGCGGCGCAGAAAACGAGCTGCTGTCAATGCTCAAGAAGAATTTCCGCTCCGTCCACCACGTCAAACCGCCGGCTTCGCGCGATGAGTCGGTCGAACTCTATTTGCTGGCGAAGGATTTTAAGGGGCGCTCCCTTCCGTCTCCCCTTGTGGGAGAAGGTGGCGCCGAAGGCGACGGATGAGGGGTGTTCCAAGGAACATCAACGTCTCACTCCGCTGGAACACCCTCAACCATCTCGGCGCTGCGCGCCGATCCACCTTCTCCCGCAAGCAAGGGGAGAAGGAAAGGGCTGCCTCACTCCCCCGGCGACCTTGCCGGTTCCAGCGTTTTGGGTGTCGTTAGCCGCCCATGGCCCGACACGGCGTTGCCGGCGTCAGGCGCCAGCCGCATGAACGATAGTGATGCGGCGGCCGAAATCGCGGCGACGATGAAGAAGGCGGTATGGAAATCCGTCAGCGTCAGCGGTCCGCCATGGACGCTCGTCGACACTTCCAATATGCCGCCGGCCATCGCCACGCCAAGCGCGATCGACAGTTGCTGGAATACGGCGGTGATCGGCGTCGCCTTGCTGGTGTCCTCGGCCGAAACCTCGGCGTAGGACAGCGCGTTGACGCCGGTGAAGAACATCGAGCGGATGAAGCCGCCGACCAGAAGCACGGACAGCATCAGCAGGTAGGGCGTGTCGGGCGTGAACAGGCCGTTGATGGCGATCGATCCGGCGGCGACCAGCGAGCCCACGATCAAAACGCGGCGGAAGCCGACGACGCGGAAGATCAGAGCGGTGACGAATTTCATGCCGATGGCCCCGATCGCCGAGACGAAAGTGATCATGCCGGACTGGAACGGCGTCAGCCCGAAGCCGATCTGGAACATCAGCGGCAAAAGAAACGGCACCGCCCCGATGCCGATGCGGAACAGCGAGCCGCCGAATACGGAGGAACGGAACACCTGGTTGCGGAACAGTTCGAGCGCCAGCAGCGGATTTTTGGCGCGGCGCGCATGCATCAGGTAAAGCGCGCCCGACACCAGCCCGACCGCCACGGTGATGAAGCCGGTCGCCGGCGGCAAATAGGGCAGGCTGACCACCGACAGGCCGAACACGATCCCGGAAGCCGCCAGCCCGCTCAGCACGAAGCCGATGAAGTCGAGCGGCGGCGTCTCCATGGATTCGGTCTTGGGCAGGAAGCGCGTGGCCAGCCAGATGCCGATCAGGCCGATCGGCACGTTGATCAGGAAGATCCAGTGCCACGTGAAGTAGGTGGTGATGAAGCCGCCGATCGGCGGGCCCACCAGCGGGCCGACCAGCGCGGGAATGGTCAGCCACGACATGGCCGCGACCAGCTCGCTCTTGGGCGTGGCCCGCACCAGCACCAGGCGCCCGACTGGCGTCATCATGGCGCCGCCAATGCCTTGCAGGAAGCGCGACACAACGAAGGCCGGCAGCGAACCTGAGAACGCGCAGGCGACCGAACCGGCGATGAAGACCGCGATTGCGGCGCGGAAGATATTCTTGGCGCCGAAGCGGTCGGCCATCCAGCCGCTGATCGGAATGAAGATCGCCAGCGACACCAGATAGGCGGTCAGCGCCAGCTTGAGCGCGATAGGGCTGGTATGGATATCGATGGCGATCGCCGGCAGCGACGTCGCGATCACGGTCGAATCCATGTTTTCCATGAAAAGTGCGACCGCCAGGATGAGCGGAATGGTGCGATTCACGAGCGTGCCCGTTTCAAATTCTCTTTCCGGCCGGGGGCGAGCCGATATGCCGATATAAGGGGGCGGTTATCACGGCTGGACACCGATGTCGTGTTAATTTGCTGTCACTTTTGTGCGACCGAGGGGATGCGGACTTTCGCTTTGGCATGCCCCATCAGTCCTTTCGCAGCGCCGCGCCATGCATTGCTTGATGCTGTGGCGGGGAAGTCTGGCGACTAGAACGCGGAACGCCGCAACGATCGGCTTTTCATCGGCGCCGCGACGTGTTACCAGCCAGCGCCAATCCTGAAAGGGAAGATGAGAGTCGGCGCTGTCCATTCCGGTCCAGCGCTTTTTCCGCATTCAAAGGGCTGGCCATGGCAAAGATCATCGAAACGTCCACCGGCGCGCTGGCGCTGACCTTTGACGACGTGCTGTTGCAGCCCGGCCATTCCGAGGTCATGCCCGGCCAGACCGACATCCGCACCCGCATCGCCGGCGACATCGACCTCAATGTACCGATCCTGTCGGCGGCGATGGACACCGTCACCGAGGCGCGCCTGGCCATCGCCATGGCCCAGGCCGGCGGCATCGGCGTCATCCACCGCAATTTTTCGCCGGCGGAGCAGGCCGAACAGGTGCGGCAGGTCAAGAAATTCGAGTCCGGCATGGTGGTCAACCCGGTCACCATCGGCCCCGACGCCACGCTCGCCGATGCGCTGTCGCTGATGCGCACCTACTCGATCTCCGGCATTCCGGTGGTTGAGAATGGCGGCACTGGCGGCCACAAGACCGGGCGCCTGGTCGGCATCCTGACCAATCGCGACGTGCGCTTTGCCTCCGATCCGGCGCAGAAGGTCTACGAATTGATGACGCGTGAGAATCTGATCACGGTCAAGGAGAATGTCGACCAGGACGAAGCCAAGCGGCTTCTGCACCAGCACCGGATCGAGAAACTCGTCGTGGTCGACAAGTCAGGAAATTGCGTCGGCCTGATCACCGTCAAGGATATCGAGAAGTCGCAGCTCAACCCGCATGCCAGCAAGGACGCGCAGGGGCGCCTGCGCGCGGCGGCCGCCACCAGCGTCGGCGACGACGGCTTCGAGCGCGCCGAGCGGCTCATCGAAGCCGGAGTAGACCTTCTGGTGATCGATACCGCGCATGGCCACTCGCAGCGCGTGCTGGATGCGGTCACGCGTGCCAAGAAACTCTCCAACTCGGTTCGCATCCTGGCCGGCAATGTCGCCACCGCCGAAGGCACGCAGGCGCTGATCGATGCTGGCGCCGACGCCGTCAAGGTCGGCATCGGCCCGGGCTCGATCTGCACCACACGCATCGTTGCCGGTGTCGGCGTGCCGCAGCTTTCGGCCATCATGTCGGCGGTCGAGACGGCGCACAAATCGGGTGCCTCGGTTATTGCCGACGGCGGCATCAAATATTCCGGTGATCTCGCTAAGGCGCTCGCGGCCGGCGCCAGCGCCGCCATGATCGGCTCGCTGCTGGCCGGAACCGACGAAAGCCCAGGCGAGGTCTATCTGCACCAAGGCCGCTCCTTCAAGGCCTATCGCGGCATGGGTTCTGTCGGCGCAATGGCGCGCGGCTCCGCCGACCGCTACTTCCAGGCCGAGGTGCGCGATACGCTGAAACTGGTGCCGGAAGGCATTGAAGGGCAGGTTCCCTACAAAGGACCTGTGTCTGGCGTGCTGCACCAGCTTGCAGGCGGCCTGAAAGCCGCTATGGGTTATGTAGGCGGTCGCGATCTTGCCGATTTCCGCGAACGCGCCACTTTTGTGCGCATATCCAACGCCGGACTTCGTGAAAGCCACGCCCATGACGTCACGATTACCCGCGAAAGCCCGAACTATCCCGGCGGAGCCTGATTCCGACGGTTTCGGGCGAAGCCTGACGGAGGCGGTCCTGCGACTGTCACGTCACGCTGCCGCGCTTTGTTTCCTGTCGGCGGCGGTTTTCATCGTCATGACGGTGCTGGAGTTCTTCTATTTCCGCCAATTGAGCGGCGGCCTGCCTTCGCTCGACATGCGTTATTTCGGTTTTACGCCCGACGAAGGCATGGCCTGGCTGACCACGCTCGGCCGGCGCGGTGGCGAGATCATTCTGGTCTGGCACTATCTGACCTTCGACCTCTTGTTCCCGGCATTGCTGTCGCTGACGCTGGTCAGCCTGATCCTGGCGACCGGTCGTCGCCTGAAGAATTTCCGCGTACTGTCGGGGCAGGTGCAGTCGATTTTCGCGCTGGTCCTTGTGCTGCCCTACACGATCGCCGACTATGCCCAGAACGTCGCTGTGGCGCGGCTTTTGTCTGACTTCCTGTACGCCAACCCGGATTCGCTGGCCTTCGCCTCGGCGCTGATCGTCACTAAATTCGCGCTTCTCGCCGTCCCGGTTATCGCGATTGCCGTTTTCTGGGTGGCGGGCCAGACACGCCAGGATTGATGACGCCAGAATCGATGCCGAACAGGGCAGGGGCCACTTCATGAACCAGACGGCGATCTTCTGGCCGATGCTTGCGCACGTGCTGCTGATTTATATCGTTTACGCAGTCCTCGGCCGGCGCAGATATTTTGCCGTCAGGTCGGGCGAAGCCAAGGCCGGCCAATACAAGGCGCGCTCGACCGAACCTGTCTCCAGCGTCACCGTTGCCAGCAATCTCATCAACCAATTCGAATTGCCGGTGCTGTTCTATGTGCTGTGCCTGGCGCTGCACCTGACCAATGGCGTCAACTATCTTACGCTGGCGCTGATGTGGATTTTTGTCCTGACACGCTATGTCCACGCCTGGATCCACCTGACCAGCAACAGTCTGCGCCTGCGCAACCGGTCTTTCGTCCTCGGGGCGGTGGTTCTTTTGCTGGGGTGGATCTGGTTCGCCCTGCACCTGCTGCAAGTGGTTTGAGCCGCGCCGGCAGGCGCCTACAGATCGAACACCGCGATCTTGCGCTTGTCGAACTTGATGCCGATCTCGCCGCGCACAAGCTGCAGCGCCTGTTCCCCGAATACAGCCCGTCGCCACCCCTGCAGGGCCGGCACGTCGGCGGCGTCCCCCTCGGCCGCGATGCGGTCGATATCGTCGCTGGAGGCCAGCACTTTCGAGGCCACGCCCTGTTTTTCGGCGACGATCCTGAGCAGCACTTTCAACAGTTCCGCCGCAGCGCTTGAGCCCTCCGGCGGCTGAAAATTCTTCGGCAGTTTCGGCATCTGCTCCTTGGGCAAGGCCAGCGCCGTATTGACGGCTCCAAGCAGGGCTGTCGCCGTCGACGAACGCTCCCAGCCCTTGGGCGTCGTGCGCAGCTTGGCAAGGGCGACCGCATCGCGCGGCGCCTGCTGCGCCACCTCGTAGATCGCATCGTCCTTGAGCACGCGGCCGCGCGGCACGTCGCGTTCCCTGGCCTCGCGCTCGCGCCATGCGGCGACGGCCTGCACGATCGCCAGTTCCTGCGGTTTGCGCAGCCGCATCTTCAGCCGCTTCCAGGCATCTTCGGGGTGCGGATCGTAGGTCTCGCGCGAGGTCAGGACATCCATTTCCTCATTCAGCCAGTGAGCGCGGTTTTCCCGCGCCAGCTCGGCGCTCAGGTGTTGATAGACCTCGATCAGATGGGTGACGTCGGCGAGCGCGTAATCCAGCTGCTTGTCGGAAAGCGGCCGGTGGCGCCAGTCGGTGAAACGCGACGACTTGTCGAGTCGCGCCCCGGTAATGCGCTGCACGAGCTGGTCGTAGGAAACGCTGTCGCCGAAGCCGCAGACCATTGCCGCGACCTGCGTATCGAACACCGGATGCGGAACCAGATCGCCGAGATGGACGATGATCTCGATGTCTTGCCGGGCGGCATGGAAGACTTTGACCACCGCCTCGTTGGCCATCAGCCTGAAGAACGGGGTGAGGTTTATGTCGGGCGAAAGCGGATCGATCAGCGCCGTCACGCCGGGGGCCGCCATCTGGATCAGGCACAGGATTGGCCAGAAGGTCGTTTCGCGAATGAATTCGGTGTCGACGGTGACGAATTTCGACTTTTCGAAAGCGGCGAGAACGGTCTCGAGTTCTTTCTGGGTGGTGATGACGTGCATCAAATCGCTTTTGGCAGGAGTAGGGTCTCCTAGATTTCAGCCGGGAAGGCTTTCGTCAAGCCGTGGTGCACGCGTTACGGCCCCTCTGCGTTGTCTGGATCGCCGTTTCTTCTGGCCAGCCGGGCGAAAACGGTCGATGTGCGCAACAGCGCGGTGAAGCGGCTGCGTTTGCCCGCCGGGACGCCGGACCGGGCCTGCATGCGGTAGAGGATGACGGCCATGAAGATTGCATAGACGATGGCGCTGAACACGAAAAGCGCGCTTGGCCCGAAATACTGCATGGCCGTGGAGGCGGCGAAAGGGCCGCCGATGGCGCCGAAGGAATAGAACAGCATCAGCGCCGCGTTGATCAGTACGAACTCGCCCTTGCCGGCACGGTCATTGGAATGCGCCGCCGACAGCGAATAGAGCGGCATGGCGAAACAGCCGAAGATGAAGATGATGATGAAGTTGAGCAGCGGATTGCTGCCGGCGATGAACACCAGCGCCAGCGCTGAAAACATCGCGCAGCAGGTCGTCATCAACAGGACCCGGCGCCTGTCCCAGCGGTCGGAGAGGTAGCCGAGCGGATACTGGATGACGGCGCCGCCAAAGATACCGACACTGACGAAGGTGACGACATCGGCGACCGACATGCCGATCTGCTCGGCATAAACCGGCGACAAGGTGCGAAAGGCGCTGTTGGTGACGCCGACTGCAATGCAGCCGAAGCAACCCAATGGCGAAATGCGCCAGACGCGCGCCAGATCAAGCTTGACCTCCTCCGGCGGCGTCGGGTTGGAGCGGTCGCCGAGCGAGACCGGCACCAGCGACAGCGTGATCATGATCGACATAATGGCGAAGATGGTGAAGCCGCCGGCACCGAAGAGGGGAATCAGGAACTGGGCTGATGTCACCGATCCGGTATCGACCATCCGGTAGATCGCCAGCACACGGGCGCGGTCCCTGTTGGTGACGCCGGAATTGAGCCAGCTTTCGACGATCGTGAACAACCCGGCGAAGCAGAAGCCGCCGGCGAAGCGCACCGCGCACCACATCACCGGATCCAGCACCAGCACCATGAGCAAGGTGCCAGCCGAGGCGATCGCCGCCAGCGCCGAGAACGCCCTACCGCTTTCATGATGCGCGTGATGGCAAGGCAACCGAGCAAAAAGCCGGCGAAATAGAATGTACCCATCAGCCCGATGTCCGCGGCCGAAAACCCCTCCTGCGCACCGCGCAGCGCGATCAGCGTGCTTTGCAGGCCATGGCCGCCGAGCAGGATGCCTGCGGCGACAAGGAGTGGGATCAGCGGGCGGATGGAGGACATGAAGAAGGCGATCACGTAGCGGTGATCTCTTAATGGACCATCGCCTACGCCAATGCCAGCGGCAATTCCGGGCGACGTTGGGCCAGCGGTATCCGCTTGCCTTGACAAATCCGGCCTCGCATGCGCTTTTCGCGCAAATTTTTGGGCCGGGCTGCGATGCCTTGGCCCACAACTCAGCACCCCGGACTTTACCAATGACCATGCACCGTTACCGCAGCCATACCTGTGCCCAATTGAGAAAGAGCGATGTGGGCAATTCCGTTCGCCTGTCGGGCTGGGTGCATCGCGTGCGCGACCATGGCGGCCTGCTGTTCATCGATTTGCGCGACCACTACGGCCTGACCCAGATCGTCGCCGATCCCGATTCGCCTGCCTTCAAGGTCGCCGAGACCTTGCGCGGCGAATGGGTCATCCGCGTCGATGGCGAGGTCAAGGCACGCTTGCCCGAGACCGTCAACGCCAACCTGCCGACCGGCGAGATCGAGATTTTCGCCCGCGAGATCGAAGTGCTTTCTGCCGCCAAGGAACTGCCGCTGCCGGTGTTCGGCGAGCCGGATTATCCCGAGGACATCAGGCTTAAGTACCGTTTCCTCGATCTGCGGCGGGAGACGCTGCACAGGAACATCGTGGCGAGGACCAAGATCATCGCCGAGATGCGCAAGCGCATGACCGATGTCGGCTTCACCGAGTTCTCGACGCCGATTCTCACCGCCTCGTCGCCGGAAGGCGCGCGCGACTTCCTGGTGCCGTCGCGCATCCATCCCGGCACGTTCTATGCGCTGCCGCAGGCGCCGCAGCAGTACAAGCAGTTGATCATGGTGTCGGGCTTCGACCGCTATTTCCAGATCGCGCCCTGCTTCCGCGACGAGGACCCGCGCGCCGATCGCCTGCCCGGTGAATTCTACCAGCTCGATCTCGAAATGAGCTTCGTCGAGCAGGATGACGTGCTGTCGACCATGGAGCCGGTGATGCGGAGCGTCTTCGAGGCCTTCGCCAACGGCAAGCCGGTGACGCAGAAATTCCAGCGCATTCCCTATGATGTCGCCATGCGCAAATACGGTTCCGACAAGCCGGACCTGCGCAACCCGATCGAGATGCAGGCCGTCTCCGAGCACTTCCGCAATTCCGGTTTCAAGGTGTTCGCCAACATTCTCGCCAACGACCCCAAGGCCGAGGTGTGGGGCATTCCGGCAAAGACCGGCGGCAGCCGCGCCTTCTGCGACCGCATGAACTCCTGGGCGCAAGGCGAGGGCCAGCCGGGGCTGGGTTACATCTTCTGGCGCAAGGAGGGCGAAAAGCTCGAAGGCGCCGGCCCGCTCGCCAAGAACATCGGCGAGGAGCGCACCGAGGCGATCCGGCAGCAACTCGGCCTTGCCGATGGCGATGCCGCCTTCTTCGTCGCCGGCGATCCGAAGAAGTTCGTTTCCTTTGCCGGAGCGGCACGCACCCGCGCCGGCGAGGAGTTGAACCTCGTCGATCGCGAGCGCTTCGAATTGTGCTGGATCGTCGATTTCCCGTTCTTCGAATGGAACGAGGACGAGAAGAAGATCGACTTCGCCCACAATCCGTTTTCGATGCCGCAGGGTGGCATCGATGCGCTGAACGGCGAGGATCTGCTCGGCATCAAGGCTTTCCAGTACGACATGGTTTGCAATGGCTTTGAGATTGCTAGCGGTGGCATCCGCAACCATCTGCCCGAAACCATGGTCAAGGCGTTCGAGACCGTCGGGCTCGACCGTGCCACGGTGGAAGAGCGCTTCGGCGGCCTTTACCGCGCCTTCCAGTACGGCGCGCCTCCGCATGGCGGCATGGCCGCCGGCGTCGACCGCGTCGTCATGCTGCTGGTTGGCGCCAAGAACCTGCGCGAGATCACCATGTTCCCGATGAACCAGCAGGCCTATGACCTGTTGATGAACGCGCCCTCGGAGGCCACGCCGCAGCAGCTTCGCGAACTGGCTCTGCGTGTCGCGGCGGTGAAGAAGGACTGACGGCAGCGTTGCAACTGCCCTTTCTCCTCGTCACTACACGGGGAGAAATGTCCGGCAGGACAATAAGGGGCAGCGCGGATGCTGGCGATTTGCGAGCGGTCGTAGCAGCTGAGGCCTTCTGACAGGCAATCGTTTCAGACTGGAATTCATATCCGCAAGCGTCGGCGCTGCCCTCATCCGCCTGCCGGCACCTTCTCCCCGTATAGTGATGGGGAGAAGGCAGCCAATTCGATCAGTCTTCGTTGGCCTTGACGGCCACGCCGAGCGTCTTCGGCAGGTCGAGAGGGTTGGACATCGCGCCCGCCATGATCAGCGCGAACGGCACCGATGCCGGCGGTTCGGCCGAGATTTCGAGGCTCTTGGGGTCGTCGAGATATTTGCTGACGGCTGCCGTAACCTGCGCCGTCAGTTCCGGATTGTTGAGCTGCGCCATGCCGAACGGCACGATCGCCTTGGCCTGGTTGGCGACGTCCTTGGCCGACATGCCTTGCTGCTTGCCGACATAGTCCAGCACCTTGCCGGTCAGCGAATCGTCGTCGAAACGGATCGAGGCGCTGTTGAACGAAAGCTGCTGCAAGAGGCCGAGCATGGCCATGCCTTGCGCGGAATTGTCGGCGCCTTGGGGCTGTGCCGCCATCTTCTTCTGCATCTCCTGCAGTGACTTGATGAAGTCCAGTGTGTAGCCGCCGAGGTTGAAGGTCATGCCGAGCGTGCCGGCATTCTCAACGGAGATGTCGTATTTCGACAGTTCCATCTTGCCGTCGGTTGGCTGCCAGGTGCCAGCCATCTCGAAATTGCCCGAGATGTTCTGGTAGCCAAGCGCGTCGATCACTTCTTTCGACTTGGGGTCATCGACCAGCGTCAGATCCGCGTGGAACTTTTCCGTGGTGCCGGTGAATTCCATCGCCTTGCCGTCGGCCGGCGGTGTGATCTGGATGGCGAGCCCGTCCATCGAGAAGGCGGTCTTGTCGGCGACCTTGACCGTCATGTTCGAAAGTTCTGCGGACTTGTACATCATCAGCGAGCCGAGCGGGCCGGTCGCGCCGTCGGCGGGAACCGCCATGTCATGGATGACGAAGGGGCTTAGATTGAGGGTGACGCCGTCCTTGCTGTGTTCGAACGCCGATGTCGAAACGGTGGCGATGTCAAAGCCACCGTTCGCCGCGGTAATGCCTTCGAGTTTGACGTCACCGATGGTGAGGGGTTCCTTTTCCGCCGCCGGCTTTACCGACACGCCCTGCAACACCATGCTGGTGTTGTCGCCGGTCACGCCGGTCCAGGAGATGTCGACGCCCTGGGCCGAAAGCGCCGCCTTCAGCCGATCGGCGACCGCCGTGTCCTGGGCAAGGGCCGCATTCAACGGCAGTGTGAGCAAGAAGGTCGAAAGAGCGAATTTCCGGAGAGTTGAGCGTTTGATTGTCATCGCAAAGTTCCCTGAGAGTGTCCTGAAATTGTTTTTCACTTCTTCGCCATCACCATTCCGTGACGAACTGGACGGGAAAAAGGCGTGTCCCGGCACAATGGTCAAAAATCGCAGCGAAAGGCAAACCGATCCGAACGCTATCGGATAATGCAGTGAATTTGGCATGAAGGTGTTATCGTGCTTCGCAATAGCGGCGGCATGTAACAGATTGATGTTGGTCGGTAAGCCCGCCCTTGCCGTTTCGTGTTGCCGAAGGCGCGCAAATCGGTCGGCCCCGTGCACGCCTCTTGCCGCGAATCACCCGCTCGGCTAGTTCCAGCCCATGGGAAAAAGGCTTTTGCCGCCTGAAAATGGCGGCGGTGACAACATCGAGCCGGTCGATCTGAAGAAAGCGCTGGAAGAGCGCTATCTCGCCTATGCGCTGTCGACCATCATGCATCGGGCGCTGCCTGACGTGCGCGACGGACTGAAGCCGGTCCATCGTCGAATCATGCACGCCATGCGCCTGCTGCGCCTCAACCCCGATCAGGGCTTCGCCAAATGCGCCCGTATCGTCGGCGAGGTGATGGGTAAGTTCCATCCCCATGGCGACCAATCGATTTATGACGCGCTGGTGCGGCTGGCGCAGGATTTTTCCATGCGCTATCCCCTGGTCGACGGCCAGGGCAATTTTGGCAACATCGACGGCGATAATGCCGCGGCGATGCGCTACACCGAAGCGCGCATGACCGATGTGGCGACCGAGCTGCTCGCGGGTATCACCGAGGATGCGGTCGACTTCCGGCCGACCTACAACGAAGAAGACGAAGAGCCGGCGGTGCTGCCAGGTGCCTTTCCCAACCTCTTGGCCAACGGCTCGTCCGGCATCGCGGTTGGCATGGCGACATCGATCCCGCCGCACAATGCGGCCGAGCTTTGCGATGCGGCATTGCACCTGATCGAGCACCGGGACGCGCCGGTGGCAAAGCTGATGGATTTCGTCCAGGGGCCGGATTTCCCGACCGGCGGCATCATCGTCGACAGCCGCGCCTCTATCCTCGAAGCGTACCAGACCGGCCGCGGCGGCTTTCGTGTCCGGTCGAAATGGAACCAGGAGGACCAGGGCAGGGGCACCTGGAGCATCGTTGTCACCGAAATTCCCTACGGCGTGCAAAAGGCCCGGCTGATCGAGAAGATCGCTGAGCTCTTGATGGCCCGCAAACTGCCGCTGCTTGAGGATATCAGGGACGAAAGTGCCGAGGACATCCGCGTCGTGCTGGTGCCGAAGAGCCGTTCCGTCGATCCAGGCATCCTGATGGAATCGCTGTTCAAGCTCACCGAGCTCGAAAGCCGCTTCCCCCTCAACATGAACGTGCTGTCGCGTGGCAAGGTGCCTAACGTCCTGTCGCTGAAGGGCGTGCTGCAGGAATGGCTCGACCACCGTCGCGACGTGCTCGTCCGACGCTCGAGGCATCGCCTGGGCGAGATCGAAAGACGGCTGGAGATCCTTGCCGGTTACCTGATCGCCTATCTCAACATCGACGAGGTGATCAAGATCATCCGCGAGGAGGATGAGCCCAAGCAGGTGATGATGGCCCGCTGGTCGCTCACCGACACGCAGGCAGAAGCCATCCTCAACATGCGCCTGCGCGCTTTGCGCAAGCTGGAAGAATTCGAAATCCGCAAGGAATTCGACGGCCTGAGCGCCGAGAAGAAGCAGATCGAGGCGCTGTTGGCGTCCGATGCGAAGCAGTGGTCGACGATCAAGTGGGAAGTCACCAATCTGCGTGAAAAATTCGGCCCGGAGACCGGGCTCGGCAAGCGGCGCACGCAGTTCGCCGACGCGCCCGAGCACGACCTGACCGACATCGCGCACGCAATGATCGAGCGCGAACCGGTCACCGTGGTGGTTTCGGAGAAGGGCTGGCTGCGGGCGATGAAGGGCCATCTGGCCGACCTTTCGACGCTGACCTTCAAGGAAGGCGACAGCCTCAAGCTCGCCTTCCATGCCCAGACCACCGACAAGGTGCTGGTCTTCACAACCGGCGGCAAGTTCTACACGATCGGTGCCGACCGGCTGCCGGGTGGGCGCGGTCACGGCGAGCCGATCCGCATCATCGTCGATATGGACAACGACCAGGACATCGTCACCGCCTTCGTCCACGATCCGAAGCGCAAGCTGCTGCTGGCCTCGTTCGAGGCCAACGGCTTCATCGTGCCGGAGGAGGAAGTCGTCGCCAACACCCGCAAGGGCAAGCAGGTGATGAACGTCAAGGCGCCGGACGAGGCCAAGCGCTGCGTACCGGTCACCGGTGATCACCTGGCTATCGTCGGTGAGAACCGCAAGATGCTGGTCTTTCCGCTTTCAGAAATTCCGGAGATGGGCCGCGGCAAGGGCGTGCGGCTGCAGAAATACAAGGATGGCGGCCTTCTCGACCTGAAGCCGTTCACGCTGGAGACCGGCCTGTCCTGGCAGGATTCTGCCGACCGCACCTTCACCCGCTCGCGTGAGGAACTGGCTGAATGGATCGGCGCCCGTGCGTCGGCCGGGCGCATGGTGCCGAAGGGTTTCCCGAGGACGGGCAAGTTCGGGTGACGTGCTGATCTCCCCCCTCGAGGGGGAGATGTCGCCGAAGGCGACAGAGGGGGTCGGTACGACCTGCCGTGACTCCCTCTTTGTGGTAACGAAGGCCAGCACTTCCGCGGCCTCTGGCCTGCCGGCCATCTCCGCCCCGACAGGGGCGATTCCCAATCATTTGGACTATCGTCACGATTGCTGCACTATATCAGTGCATAACTGACCGGATGGGCCGGAGAGAGCAGGGCATTTGAAGGAAGCGAGAATCCAGAAACCGGAACGGCAGCAGCGCCTGTTTGGCCTGTCGACGCCGCTGCGGTCGGCTGTCATTCCGCCGCTGTCGGCGGCACGCTGGCTGCTGGTGCTGATCGTCGCCGCCGGCGTCTATTTCTTCCACGGCTTCCTGTTTCCCGTTCTGGCGGCGCTCGTCATCGCTTTCGCAAGCTGGCCGCTCTACCGACGCCTCCTTGCCGGGGTCGGCGGCAATCGCACCATCGCCGCGACGTTTGCAATCCTCTTCATTCTCGCCTTCCTGGTCATACCGATCGCCCTTGCCGGCACCTATGCCATCAACGAGGTGCGCGAATGGGTCGGCTGGGCGATCGAGACCAACCGGCACGGTGCGGTGACGCCGCATTGGATCGCAACCATGCCTGCCGTCGGCGACTGGCTGAACGAGCAATGGACCACCAATCTTGGCCATCCCGGCGGCATCGGCGAACTCATCCAACTGGTCAGCGGCGCCAATATCGGCAGCATCTATCGCGGCGCGCTCGCGGCGGGCGGCAGCGCCTTCGGCCTGCTTTTGACGCTGCTCTTCATGATGATCGCTCTGTTCTTCGCTTATCGCGACGGCGAGCATTTTGCAGGCCAGATCGACCGCTTGGGCGAACGTATCCTGCCGACAAGGTGGGAGCGGATTTCGCGCGTCGTCCCCGCGACCATCTCGTCGACCGTGACCGGCATGACCGTCATCGCCATCGGTGAGGGGCTGGTGCTGGGCATCGCCTACTGGCTGGCTGGCGTGCCGTCGCCGGTCACGCTCGGCGCCTTGACCGGCGTCATGGCGCTGATCCCTGGCGGGGCGCCGCTGTCCTTCACCCTGGTGTCGATCTACCTCGCCGCCAGCGGCTCGCCGATGGCCGGCCTGGCGCTGTTCATATGGGGCACGGTCGAGCTGTTCATCGTCGACAAGACGTTGCGCCCGAAGCTCGTCGGCGGACCGATAAAACTGCCCTTCCTGCCAACCTTTTTCGGCCTGATCGGCGGCGTCAAGACCATGGGCTTCCTGGGTCTCTTCATCGGCCCGGTGCTGATGGCGCTGCTGGTCGCGATCTGGCGCGAGTGGCTGCGCGAAGTGGAACTTTCCGACGAGATGGCCGCCGACTCGGCGGCCGAGATCGAGGCCGGTCCACAGATCGAGATCTTGCCGGAACCTGGCGCGGCCAAGAAGGCCAGCGCCTGACCCAAAGCCAGATACCCTTATTCTGGCCCGGTTCTCCTACACCGGATGGTGCACAGCGAAGTCTACCCGGCGCTTGCGGCCGTCATGCAGTTGCCAGAGAGAATGCGCGACCAGCGTGATGATCAGGATCCCGCCGCCGATCAGGCTGTTGCGGGTCGGCGTCTCGGCAAAGACCATCCACACCCAGACGGGCGCCAGCACGGTTTCGAGCAGGTAGAACATCGCCACTTCCGGTCCTGAAATGTATTTTGGGCCGGCGGCGAGGCAGAAGAACGAGATCGGCATGATGACGGCGCCGTTGAAGATGATCCACCCTGGCGCATTCACATGAAAGCCTTCGCCGGTGACCATGAAGGCTGCCAGCCCAAGCGGCAGAAGGACGCCGACGAGTGAGGTGAAACCCATGTCCTTGCCGCTGGCGCGCGAGATGGTGATGGCCACCGCAACGAAGAAAGCCGAGCAAAGCGCCATGAAATCGCCGAAGAAGTGACCGGTGCCGATCGAGCCGCCGACGATGACCAGCACGCCGAGGATCATGACAGCCATGGCAATGATCGTCGCCAGCCGCGGTCTTTCCCCGAGGAATATCCACGACAGCAGCGCCGCGAAGACCGTGTTGAAGGCCAGGATGAACACCAGGTCGGCGGTTGATGTGTGGTACACGGCAGTGATGAAGGTAACGCTGGTCAGCCCATAGCATATGGCGACGGCAAGTCCGGACCAGCCGGGGATGAGCTGCGGGGCGTTCCGGCTCAGGGCGCGCCAGACCGACCAGATGATCATGGCCGCGACGAATGTGGTGCCGGTGCGCAGCAGCATGATCGTCCATGCGCCACCGTCGGCGAGGCGGATCAATGGTATGTCGACAGTCAGTGTCAGCCCGCCGATGGCGGTTATCAAAAGACCTTTCTGGTGATCGTAGGGAGAGGACATGCAGGAACTTTCGCAATGAAATGCAGGCTGGCGGCTGGCCGGTGCAATGGCGCACTGTCTCCAGCCAACCGGCTGAAAGACCAGCATCGCCCGCGTTGAAACAGTTTAAGCGTGGATCGTGGAAAAACTCAGCGTGAAACCGCTTCGTTGGTGTAGCGTTCCCAGCCTTTTGGGCCGAGATGCTCCTGCGGCATGAAGCGCATCTTATAATTCATCTTGCGCGAGCCATTGACCCAGTAGCCGAGGTAGACATGGGGCAGGCCCATCGCCTTGGCGCGGGCGATGTGGTCGAGGATCATGAACGTGCCGAGCGAGCGGCTTTCGAAATCGGGATTGAAGTAGGAATAGACCATCGACAGCCCGTCGGCCATCTTGTCGGTGAGCGCCACCGCGATGAGTTCGCCCTGACCCTTGCCGGTGATGAAGGTATCGGGCCCGCGCCGCCGGTATTCGATCACCTTGGTGTCGACATGGGTGTCCTCGACCATCATGGCATAGTCGAGCACCGTCATGTCGGACATGCCGCCGCGGCGATGGCGGGCGTCGAGATAACTGCGGAACAGCGAATATTGTTCGGTCGAGGGCTCGGCATCGTGCATCGCGCCAACGAGATCGGAATTGTGCTGCAGCACGCGCTTCATGTTGCGGCTGGCAACGAATTCCTGGGCGAGGATGCGCACCGAAACGCAGGCGCGGCAGGTCTCGCAAGCCGGCCTGTAGGCGATGTTCTGCGAACGCCTGAAGCCACCTTGCGTCAGGAGGTCGTTCATCTCGGAGGCCTTGTCGCCGACCAGATGCGTGAACACCTTGCGCTCGAACTGGCCGTCGAGGTAGGGGCACGGCGACGGCGCGGTCAGGAAGAACTGCGGCGACTGGGTCGGATGCTGCGTCATCGAGACTTGGAAATGCTCCTTCGAGTCGCTCTACCTTTGGCGCGGAAAGCGAAAAATTCAACAGGATTGTGAAGGCGCGGGCAAGCGGACGCCTTCACATTTGCGCTGACGCGACGGGAGCGCTTCCGGAAAATGCCATTAACGGCCGGTGCGGCTGACCACCGTGCCGAGCAGAAGGTCATGTAGTGTGCGCTTACGATCAGCGACCAAGGTCACCAGCAGGACCAGCGGCGACAGGATGACGTTGCCGGCCCAGAACAGCACTGAGTGGACGACCGCGGTGAGGCCATCGATCGGCCTGCCGTCGAGTCGGTCGAGGCGAATGCCCATCATCTTCATGCCCGTGGTGGCCTGGTCGGCGCTGCCCAGCGTGTTCCAGATGTAGAGGATGGCGACGGCCGGGACCAGGATGCCGAACAGCATCCAGCCAAGCCCGAGAGTCAAGAGCCCGAGGACGAACACCAGTATGGCGAAGGGAATGGTGAGCAATGCGACGATGATGTAGTCGAGCACGAAGGCCAGGATGCGCCTCGTGCGCACGCCCTCATAGGCCCTGACATCGTCGAGCCGGGTATTGATGATTTCGCCGTCGAGAACGCGCGCGTTCATGTCATTTCCTCGTAACGGGGCCCGACATAGGGTGCGGGCCACTCGATGATGAAATGGTGAAGTCCTGTATCGGAATCAAGGCCAGGACTTTCACCGGGCCGCAAGGCTCGAACCGCGACGAGCACAATCCGAACCGGTTGAATTTGGCGCGCGGATGGCATTAGCTTGTTGCGGCGCAACAAAAGCACTCTGGGAAAGAGGCAAGGGGACAGGGCGACATGGATTACGACATGCTGGTCATCGGCAGCGGCCCTTCCGGCCGCCGCGCGGCGGTGCAAGCGGCCAAGCTCGGCAAATCGGTGCTGGTGGTCGACCGCGGCCGGCGTCTGGGCGGCGTCTCCGTGCACACCGGCACGATCCCCTCGAAAACGCTGCGCGAAACGGTCCTCAACCTGTCAGGCTGGCGCGAGCGCGGCTTCTACGGGCGCGGCTACCGGGTCAAGCAGGACATCTCGGTCGGCGACCTGATCGAGCGCCTGCACAAGACGCTCGACCACGAGGTCGAGGTGCTGCAGCACCAGTTCATGCGCAACACGTCAAGAGCGCGCGTGCGGCGGTGAAGTTCCTCGGCCCCAACAAGGTCAGCCTGACATCGGAAAATGGCGATTACAGCGAAGTCGGTTTCGCCAATGCGCTGATCGCGGTCGGCACCCGGCCGCACCGGCCGAGCGACGTGCCTTTCGACAAGACCCGTGTCTTCGACAGCGACGAGATGCTGGAACTCCACCGCCTCCCCCGCACGCTGACCGTGATCGGCGCCGGCGTCATCGGCGTCGAATATGCCACGATCTTTTCCGCGCTCGATGTACCGGTGACACTGGTCGAGCCGCGCAACTCCATCCTCGATTTCGTCGACCGCGAGATCGTCGACGATTTCATCCACCAGATGCGCGATCGCGGCATGACGATCCGGCTGGGCAGCGCGGTGAAGGAAATCCGCTCCAGGCCCGAAGCCGCCGAGGTGGAATTGGCCGACGGCCGCACCATTCGTTCGGAGGTCGTGCTCTACGCCGCCGGCCGCACCGGGAATGTCGGCAGCCTGGGTCTCGACGTGGTCGGCATCGAGGCCGACTCCAGGGGCCGCATCAAGGTCGATCCGCAGACTTTCCAGACCAGCGTGCCGAACATCTACGCCGCCGGCGATGTCATCGGCTTTCCGAGTCTTGCCTCGACATCGATGGAGCAGGGCAGGGTGGCGGCCTGCCATGCTTTCGGCGTGACGTTGCCACCGCCGCCGGAGACCTTTCCCTATGGGATCTACGCGGTGCCGGAGATCTCCACGGTCGGCCATTCCGAAGAGCAGGTGCGCCAGAGCGGCGGTGCCTATGAGGTTGGTGTGGCGCGCTTCCGCGAGACGTCGCGCGGCCACATCATGGGCGTCGACACCGGCTTCCTGAAGCTCCTGTTCTCGATCGAGACGCGCCGCCTGCTCGGCGCGCATATCGTCGGCGAGGGCGCTACCGAGCTGATCCATATCGGCCAGGCGGTGATCAACCTCGGCGGCACGGTCGACTTCTTCGTCAACAACACCTTCAACTATCCGACGCTGGCCGAGGCCTACAAGATCGCAGGGCTGGATGCCTGGAACAGGATGGGGCGGTAGGCTCTATCCGTCCAGCTGCGACAGCAGCGCCAGCATCACATCGGCCGAAGGCATGGGCAGCACAGCCTCGATTTCCGCCGGCCGCACGCCGGCAATGGTGTCGCTGCCGGCCGCGACCGTTCCGAGCGGCCCGCGGAAACCGTGCTTCGACCAGGCGAGCTCCTGCAGCTTCGGACTGGTCAGTGCTTGCAGCAACCTGTCGACGGTCGGGTCTATGGTGATCAGCGGGTGCGCCGAATAGACCGTCGGACGCGGGTAGAGGATTTCAGGCTTGGCGCCGGCGCCAGCCTGCACGCGCTGCCAGCGCGCCGGGTCGGCAAGCGCCCATTCCACCAGCTGGTTCTCATAGCCCACCGCCATCGGCTCGGCACCAAGACCGCCAGCAATGTACTGGTCGAACAGTTTTCCCGACGATGAGGATTTCAACCCCATGCTGCGGAAGATTGCCTTGGCCTGGTCGCCATGCTGGGCAAGCAGCTCCTGCGTCGCCACGTCGCCGCTCATCAGGCTCAGTACCAGGCCGGCGAACATGAAGCCCGAATTCGAACGGTTGGGATCGGTGGAGACGATCCGGGTGCGGCCATAGAGCTCGGCGATGCCCAGATCCGACCAGTTCTTGCCGGCAAGGATAGCGTCAAGCAGCGCCTTGAGGTCGAGCTGGTTGTAGTCGCCCTTGGCGGCGACCGTGACCAGCCCGCTTTTCTTCAGCCCCTCGACCACCGGTCCCCAGGTGTAGACGACGATCGGCGAATTGAGCACGACCTGGTCGTTACGGATCGCCACACCGCTCTTGCGCGCCAGGTCGACCATGATCGATGAGGATGGCCACAGGAATTGCGGCTTTTGCGTCAACAGTGCCGGCTCGCGGACCATCTCGACCGAGCCGGCGACGCGCGCGTCGAGCTCCAGCCCGTATCCGCCGAGTGCATGGACGACATCCGGATCGGCGAGGAAGGCCTGCTTCTCGCCGCCGATGAAGCCGAACAGATGTGCCCGGTTGCCGAGATAGCCGCGAAATTCCGGCCGGTCTTTCAGCGTCAGATAGCCGCCGGTGCCGGCCGCGGCGGCACCCAGCAGTCCCAGTCCGAAAGCGCGGCGTGAAATGGCCATCAGCGACCGATATCCTCTTTGAGTGATTCCTGAATGAGTCGCAGGTCAACGTCGAGCGTGCCGAGTTCGCTATCGGCAAGGCTGTCGGCATAATGCACGAAGGCATCCTGCAGCTTGGCGATGACAGCACCGACTTTGGCAAGCCGCGCCTGGCTTGGCGCCCGCCGGTTCGCCAGCGTCGCGTAGCCCTCCGCCACCTCCGCCGCTTGCGGCACATAATAGGTAAGGAAGCGCCGCACCGATGGTGCGGTGTCCGGTTTTTGTTCGACCTTGGAAATCACGTCGGCGGCAATGTCGGACAGGTTCTTCACCTTGGCCTTCATATCCTTGTCGGCGATCGAGCCGGCCGCAGCCGTAAGCCGGTCGGCGGCCGGCTGCGCCTGCGCTAGAAGTTCGCGGGCAAACGCGACGCGGCTGCCGTTCATTGTGCTCAGATCGAGCCCTTCGAACAGCTGGCGCGGCGCCAGCACGAACACCAGCCCGGCAAAGACCAGCACCGAAATCACCGCCGAGACAAGGAACGGGAACTGGGTGAGGGCGCTCAGACCGATCAGCAACGCGGCGGACGCCAGACCCGCGACGATCCAATTCCAGTCATTGCCGAACAAGCCGCGCATATCCAGCCTTAATTGTAGCCGCGCGCGGCGCGGAAGGCGCCCGCCAGATCGCCGCCGCCATTGAAGACGCGCGCCGACGTCGCCTTGGCGAGACTGTCGAGCTGGCTCTTGTCGGCGTCGCCGAAGGTGATGCCGAACACTGGTACGCGCACCGGCGCCTGACGCCATTGCTCGAGGAAACGGTCGGCGCTGCCATCGGTGCGGCCGTCGGTCATGATGACGATGGCCGGCAGGTATTTCGCAAGCTCGGCGGTTGCGGTGATCTTCTGCAGCGCCTGTTCGGCGCAGGCATACATGTCCGTGCCGCCGCCGGCATGCTGCTCCGCGACATCGCCGAGCAACTGGCTCTGCCCAGCCGGATCGCCGCTCGCCTCGAAAACGGTGCGCACCGTGCCGTCGAAGGGCAGCACGAAGATGCGGTCCGCGGGCGTCCACTGCGCCAGGACTTCGCTCGCCTTCTCCGGTGTGAACAGGAACTGTGCGGCCGCCTGGAGCTGCTTCTCGCCTTCGTTCTCCATCGAGCCGGAGAAGTCGAAACAGAGCGCCGTCAGCGATGGCTTACGCAAGGCCTGCTGGTAAAGATCGAGCGCCTTTCGGATCACCGCGGGTTCGGGCATGCGGATCGAGGTCACAAGCTTGCCCGGATCGAAATTCCAGTCCGGTTCGGCCGCGGCCTGGATAGCCGAGCCGCCAAGCGGGAGCCGCCGGCCGGTGTCGGCGATGCGTTTGCGCACCGCCTCCGATTGCAGATAGGCGAGCAGGTCGGTGAAGAATTTTTCGACATCCGGGCCGTGGCCATGGTCGATGAAGCCGAGCGGCGAATCGCCGACGGCGACCCCGTCGGCCGGATAGATCGCGTAGAGCGGCTCGTCGCCCATCTGCTTCAACTTATCGTTGGCCTCCTTGAGCGTCGCTTCGTAGTTCCACATCGCGTCATAGAGCGTGCCCTGACGCGCGGAATCGACATAGAGATCGGCGAGCCAGCCGGACGACCCGGAAGACCTCTCGACGCCTTGCAGCAGGGCGCTGACCGTGTCGTGCACAGCCGGATTGTCGAGATCGCCGGGCTCGATCACCTGCTTGCCGCCAAGCGCGCTGGACAGCATGGCGAGATAGGCGCTGGCGCCCGAATTCGACTGCGTGGCCGAGGTCATCAGGAATTTCAGCTTGCCGTCCTTCACCGCGGCGAGGATGTCCTTCATGAACACTTGCCTGCCGACCCAACCGAGTTCGGCGGCCTTGGATTTGCGCACGCCCAAAATGACCGGCATCTGCGCGATCGAGGTCAGGTTGCGCACCTTGCGGCCGGAATCGAACAGATCGACCCAGACGCTCGATGCCGGCCACACCGCATCCTGCCCTAGGCCATCAGGCTTTTGCAGACCGAGCCCGATATCGAGCGACCCCTGATAAGAGATGGTGCAGGTCGCACCCTGCTTGGCGCAGAACTCCTGCACGATCGGCTCCAGCACCGTGTTTTCGGAGCCGGAGACGATCGAGAATTTCATATTGCTGGAATTGCAGGCCGCCAAAAACACGGCGCAGGCCAGGAGCAGAACGGACGTCAGCGTCTTCGGCATGGCGGTTCCGATCAGGCCTGGGTCAGCGCTTTCTTCAAATCGATCGTCATCTGGTCCATCTGCTTTTCAGCGTCGGCCCGCTTCCGGCGGCCTTCCTGCTGGACCTTCAGTACGCCCTGCACCGTGTCGATGAGGTCGCGATTGGCCTGCGCCAAAGTTTCGACGTCGACGATGCCGCGCTGCGCCTGTTCCTCGATCGAGATCGCCTGATCCTTCATCATCTTGGAAGTCTGGCGGATCATCTCATTGGTGGCATCCGTCACCGTCTTTTGCAGCTCAAGCGCCGATTTCTGGTTGGTCAGGCCGAGCAGGATGACCATTTTCTGCTTCCAGGCCGGCACTGTCAGCGCCGAGGTCGCCTGCAAGTTCTCGATCAGCGTCTCGTCGCCTGACTGGACAATGCGGATCTGCGGCAATTGCTGGATGCCGAGTTGGCGCGCCTGCACCAGGTAGAAGATACGTTTTTCAAGGCGATCCAGCGCTTGTACCGCGTCTTGGTAGGTCTGCGCCTCAAGTGTGCCGCCGACATCGCCCCCGGTCGAATCCGCCGCCGCCTTTAGTTTCGGCAGCTCAGTGGCGCGGTAGTCGTCGACGAATTTCTTGCCGGCCTGCACATAGGCGTCGAGCTTGAGGATGGAGTCCTTCGTCTGCTCATGCAGGTCGTCGAGCACGGCGATGTCGCGCCGCAGCGTGTCCTTGTGACGATCGAGTTCGAGACCGATGCGGTCGATCTGGCCGGCGACGTCCTCGTATTTTTCCTTGAAGCGCTCCAGCCGCGCCTTGAACGACGAAAACAGATTGCTGAGAAATCCCTGGTCTTTCAGCGAGGCCGGATCGAGGTTCTTGGCCTTCATGATGATGTCGGTCAGGAGGTTGCCGGTGTCGCCCAGATCGCGGTTGCGCAACTGGGAAAGGATCTTGTCGGCATACTCGCTTACGGCCTGCTGGGCGCGATCGCCGAAAACCGAGATCGCGGCGCGATCACGCACATCGATACTGGTTTCAATCCTGGCTATCTCGGCCGGATTGGCGGCTATGACAGGCAATTGCGAAGTGTCGTCGAGCAGAGTGATGCTGTTCTTGTCGGCCATGCAGACCTCCCCTCAGTGAACAGTATCTCGATAGACAGTCTGTAACAGAGATATGTCGCCGCTGTGGAGAAAGGAAGCCCCAGGCCATTTTAGCGGGTAATTCGGAGTAAATAGCGTTGCCTTTCAGCCTACGTGCGCCACGGCGGCCGGCCCCGCCAGCCATTGCCTGACGATCACGGCGTCCGGATCACCGATTTCGTGGCCCGATGGGATGATCCGGGCCTCGATCTCGCTACCGTGCCGGCTGAGCAGCGTCACCAGCGCCGGCGCGAAGGGTCCGTAGGTTTCGTCGGCCGCCCCGGCGATGATCAGTGCCCGGGTTCCCTTCAGGTCCGTCGCCGGCGTTTGGTCGAGCACGGGCATTGGCCTCAGCAGCGCCGCCCTGCGCACGATGCCGGGATGGAGCAGCATCAGGCTGGAAATCAGGTTGGCGCCATTCGAGTAGCCGAGGAAGGTCGCGTGATCGAGGTCGAGCCCGTGGCGCTTGGCGGCCTGACTTGCGAATGCCGCGAAGGCAGCCGTTTCCCCAAGAACACTCTTCTGTTCGAAACGCGTCGGGGTTATCCGCTCGAACCAGCGAAAACCGTCCTCCTGGGGGATACGGCCACGTGCCGCGACCAGAACGGCGCCGGGCGCGACCCGTCTTGCCAGCGGCACCAGGGTGGTCTCGTCGACGCCCGATCCATGCAGCAGGAAAAGGCATTCACGGCTCTCCCCGCCAGCCCCCAGGAGACGATAGGGAAAGGCCAGATCCATCCGCGGCGGGCTGGTTTCGACGCTGTCGCCAGTCATCCCGCATCCTCTTGATTATATGACGTCCCGCTCAATTTGCCGGCTTCAAAACGCAATATTTTCATGCTCCGCGAAAGTTGATTGAACCAGGCGCATTCCAGCCCGTTTCTGCGCCGATATACTCCCGATGGGAGGAATCGGAGCGGTGCGCCGGGGGTCGCATTGCTGGACATGAACAACCAGCTTTGAGGCCTTTTGTCGATGACCACCCCTGTTTCGCCCGAACGCGACACGCGTATCGATGTACTGCGCGCGCTGGCGCTGCTCACCATTTTCATCGATCATGTGCCAGGCACGGCTTTCGAGACCCTGACCTACAAGAATTTCGGCTTCTCGGACGCGGCCGAGGGATTCGTGCTGATTTCGGGCATCTCGGTCGCGCTCGCCTATGGCACGAAGTTCCGACCGGGCGGCCGGCTTCTCGCGACATTGAAGATGTGGCGGCGGGCTGGCGTGCTCTATATCACCCACATCGTCACGACGATGATGGTGATGGCCCTGTTCTGCGCCGTGGCGGTGCTTGCCAGGCGGCCGGAACTGCTGAAGATGATCAATATCGAGCCGCTGATGAAGAACACGCCGGAAGTGCTGGTCGGCATCGTCACGCTTGGCCACCAGCTCGGCTACAACAACATCCTGCCGGTCTATGCCGCGCTGCTTTTGATGGCACCGGCCTTTGTCCTGTTCATCGGCTACAGGCCCGCCGCGGCACTTGCCGTGTCCGGTGCGCTGTGGCTCGTCGCCGGCATCTGGCAGATCGCCCCGCCCAACTATCCCGAGCCCGGCTTCTGGTTCCTGAATCCTCTGTCCTGGCAGTTCCTGTTCAACATTGGCGTGGCCGCCATGCTGCATGTCAGGCGCGGCGGCGTCATTCCGGTCAACCGCTGGCTGGTTGGCGCCGCCGCCGTCTATGTGCTGGCGGCACTGGCATGGGTGCACAGCCCGCTCTGGGGGCAGATAACGTGGTTCAACCTGCCGGTGGTGATCGGCGGCTTCGACAAGACGTTCCTGTCGCTGCCGCGACTGCTGCACATACTGGCGGTCAGCTATCTGATCGTCGTCTTGCCGGCGCTCTCCAACCTGTTCCGCACCAGTCCCGACCATCCGTTGGCGATATTGGGCAAACGCTCGCTGCCGGTCTTCGTCGCCGGCACGGTGATCGCCATGGTCGCGCAGGTGATGAAACTGGTCAATCCGGGCGGGCTTGCCTATGACAGCCTGTTGCTTTCAGCCGGCATCGCCATGCAGTTCGCACTCGCCTTCTATCTTGAATGGCTGTCGACCATCGGCGGCTCCGGCAAGGTCCGCATGACGCAAAGGGATATCGCGCCGGTGCGTGCGTCTTTCGGTATCTCCGCCGTGGCACGGGCCAATCGCTGAGGGAATGCGGTTCAGCCGCACGGCGGAGCCGACGACCCCCGCACGATCAGTTCGACCGGCAGTTGCTGCCGGCTGACCGGCCCGTCGCTCTCCAGGATCGCCCTGACGGCAAGGCGGCCCATCTCGGCAATCGGCTGGGCGATCGTGGTTAATGGCGGCTCGGATACGGATGCTTCCGGAACACCATCGAATCCGACGACGGAAACATCGCCGGGCACGTTGAGCCCGCGCGCGCTCAGCCATTCGAGCGTCACCAAGGCTATCCTGTCCGACATCGCCAGGACGGCCGTCGGCGGCTGGTCGGAAGCGAAGATGGTTTCGAGCCCCGCCTTCGTGCTCGCCGCGTCGTTGGCGGTCTCGTATACCGGCACTTTGGCTGTGTCGATGCCGACCCGCGAAAGCTCCCGGAGATAGCCGGTGAGCCGGTCGCGCGTCCCGGCATAGGTTGCGGCGCGAACCTGTTCGGGCGAAACAAGTCCTGTCCTGTCATCGACGAAGGGCAGCGCCAGGACGGCAAAGCGGCGATGGCCGAGATCCGTGAGATGGCGCGCCGCGATGCCGGCGCCCGCGATGTTGTCGACACCGATCGCCGCGACCGACCCATCCTCGGAGTCCAGATCAAGCGCCACAAAGGGCAGTTTGCGCTCACGTGCCAATTCCACCAGGCGCGAACCGCCTTCGATGCAGAAGACGATGAAACCGTCGACCAGGGCGCTCTGGATGTTCCAGGCAAGCTGTTCGTTGTTGGCGGCCGAGACCAGGGAGATGCCGGCTCCGGTCGCATCGCAGGCCTGCGAGATGCCCGCCATCATGACGCGCGCAAAGGGATCGTCGAAGAAATAGGAGAGGGGCTCGGCGGTGGCCACGCCAATGGCGTTTACCTTGCCGGCCCGCAGCAGCCGACCCTTTGGATCAGGCCCGCCATAGCCCATCGCTTCGGCTGCTGCCCGAACCCGTTCGCGGACTTCTTCGCGCACGATCTCGGGGCGGCTGAAAACATTGGATGCGGTGCCGTGCGAAACGCCGGCCGCTTTGGCGATGTCGGCCAGCCGGACGGGTCTTCGGTTGCCTGCGGTGAGTGACGCCATTGTGCGTGCCTCCTGACATGCATTTAGCACGTTCCGGATTTGCAGCCAGTACTTTCGTTGGATCGATTCAAATTTCCCTTGACCGGCAACAATCGCAAGTTTATGTTTGAATCGATCCAACCAAGGCGGATTCGTTTCTGTTTGATGGTCTTGAGAGGAGCGTCATGCCTTCCGTCAGCTACCCGTCCGAAGACATCTATCGCAATGATTGGAGCATCGGATCGAGCGCCAACAATTCCAGGCGCCGGGGTAGAACGGGCTCATGGATTCGCGACCGTCGCTTCCTGGTGGAGCGCAAGCGGAGCCGATCGGCGCAACTTTTTGCGCTCGTTGATTGGATCGATTCAATTCAAAGGGAGAAAGGCTATGCATCCCATCAAGCATCTTTTCGAGGACATCTACCGCAACTACTGGGGTATCGCGCCGGCCGCGGAACGGCCGGAGGCGCAACGCCGGACAAAGCCCGCAACGCGCAGTCGCGAGGTGGCGGTCCGACCCGAACGTCGCCGGAGCTGAGCCTTTCCTTCTCCCTAAGGACGTGGACGCGTCAGCGCAGAAATTGCTATCCCCAGCCAGCCTGCGATGAGCAGGGTGCCGCCGATCGGCGCCGACATCGGAAACAGTCTCGATCCGAGGAAATCGCGGGCGAGGAGATCGCCCGCGAAAAGCAGGAGCCCGGCAAGCAGGGCGAAGCTGGCGATCCGCAGAAAGCGATTCGCGCCGACGAGACCGACGGCCAGGAACACCGGCGCGTGCATCAAAAGGAATGACGCGGCGGTGCCGGTGAAGGCGCCGCCGCGGTGCGCGGCTGCTGCCGACAGCGCCACGCCCGCCGCGCCGACGAGACCGCCGGCAAACACAAGCATACGGCTGCCGTTCGGATCGGCGAGGGTCATGTCGGGCTCCTTCTTGCGGCGGGCCAGGCCCGCCTTAGGGCGCGCCCGGTACCAGCACCATATGCCGTGTCCGTCGCGACTGGACAATCCAGTTGTAGATGGCACCGCCGGCCATCAACACCGATGTGCCGACAAATACAGCCCGCATGCCGAAGTGACCGCCCACGAAGCCGCCGGACAGCGGCCCCGCGACCTGGCCGACATATTGCGCCGAAATCGCCAGCCCAAGCACGTTGCCGCCAACGCCGTCGGGAATGTTGTGGCGAATGACGCTGGTGATGCAGGGCAGCAGGCCGCCGAGCGCCAGGCCCATCAAGAAACGCAGGCCGATCAGTTGCCAGCCATTGGTGACGAAGGCCTGCGGAATGAGCAGCAGGGCCGAGACGGCCAACGCTCCTACGACGACATTCCAGTGGCCGACACGGTCGGCAAGCTTGCCAAGCCACGATGCCGACAGGATCGTCCCAAGGGCCGCCGCCGACATCACCACGCCGGCGACCATCGTCACGCGGCTCTGATCCTCGATGAGCTGCTGGACATAGACAGTGATGATAGGTTCGATCGACATGTTGGCGAAGGCAAGCAGCATGCCGGTCGCCAGCATGGCCACCACCGGGCGTTTGTCCGGGATCCGCGACCAGCCGCTTTTCGGCTTTGTGCCTGACGCCGACTTGGCGGGCTTCGGGCGCGGGTTCTCCTTGATCAGGAAGGTCGTCGCCAGGAAGGCAAGGAAGATAACGGCGCCGGACAACAGGAAGGTGGCGCGAATGCCGATCACCGGCGGCAGCGCGCCGCCGAGCAAGGGGCCGACCAGCGAGCCGGCCGTGATCCCGGCCGACAGGACCCCCAGCGCCCAGCCGGAGCGGTCCTTGGGTGTCTGCATGGCCACCAGAATGGTCGAACCGGAGGAATAGCCGCCGGCAAAGCCGATCAGCAGGCGCAGCAACACCAATTGCCAGACCGTCTCGACCATGCCCGTCAGCGACATGCAGATCGCCATGCCGAAGCTGGCGCGCACCAGCATCACCTTGCGGCCATAGCGGTCGCCCAGCCGGCCCCACAACGGCGCGACAAGGGCGGCGGCGAAAAAGGTGGCGCCATAGGCGATACCGGACCACTGCACGATCGCCGCATGGCCCTGGGCGCCGAGCTGTCCGACATAGAGCGGCAGGAAAGGCAACAGCAGCGTCATGGCGATGAGCGTGCTGAACGAGCCCGCAAAACAGACGGCGAGGTTGCGCCGCCAATGGATGTTGTGGCCGCTTTGTTGAGCGTCTTCCTGTGTCATGTCCTGCCTGCTCGATATCAGCACTTGTTGCGGATACCACTTTGGGATACCAGTTCGGTATCCGTCATGAACTCCGACCCGGCCGCTGTCAATGCGGGCTTCAGAAAAAGGGCAGCGCGATGTCGCAAATGCAGAATGTCGAACGACGGTTGCGCGAAATGATCCTGGGGCTCGAGATCGGTCCCGGCGAGAAATTGACCGAGCGATGGATCGAAGGCCGCTTCGGCGCCTCGCGCACACCGGTTAGGGCAGCACTGCTGCGGCTGGAAACCGAGGGCCTTGTCGGCAGGGACGGGCGCGGCTGGACGGTCTCGCCCATCAACCTGGCCGAGCTTGAGCAGATCGCGGTCTATCGCGAAGCGGTCGAGGTCGCGGCTCTGAGGCTGACATGCGCGCACGACGAAAGGAGCGCCCTCGACGTCATCGAGGCGATGCTCGATTCCTGCGACGAAAACACTCGTCGCGAGGAATGGCACCGTGTCGGCATGGATTTTCACATCGAGCTGGCGCGGCTGTCGGGCAACGAATTCCTGTTCAGGGCGGTGCGCGATGCCATGACGCGCCTGTCGCGTGCTCGCTGGCTGGAGGTGCGCGACGAAGCCGCCCTTGGCCGCGCCTGGGCCGAACATCGCGCCATTCTGGCGGCAACACGGCTTGGCGACGCTGATGAAGCCGCGCGCCGGCTTTCAGCCCACATCATCGGCAGCCGCGACCGGCTGGTGACGTCGCTTGCCAACGATCGGCGCGGTCTTCGCGCCAGAGGATTTGCAGTCGTCCCCGCTTAGCGGCCTTGGACGGGCAGGGCACTCGCCGGGCAAAAAGGCGGTGTCCGGACGCGGAGCGCACTTTCGGCCTCGCTTCGTGGGCGCCGATAGCGTAAGAGCGGCGATGGAAAACAACCGATTTGAAACGCCCGTGACCGTCAAGTCCGTCACGGCAGGAAGCACTCAGCTCTTGCGTTCGGCGAGGGAGGCTTCCGATTACCTCCTCAACAGCTGGCCCGGCAAGCGCAGTCCCAAGCATCGCGCGGCACTTCAGGCCTGCCACGACGCGCTGGCCGGCGATAAGCCGGCCATGAATGCCCGGCGCGCCTTCATCGCCGCGGCGCGTGAAGTGGACGTATTCATCAGCGACAAGGCGCCCGCCTGACGCAGCGCGACATGCGTTAAGACGGAGCCGGCAATCGCGGGCCTGTTGCCGTCATTCCCCTGTTTCGGCTTCGACCTTGGCCTCGGGCTTCGACCGCTCCCGCGCGGCAACCTTGGCCGCCAGCTTCTCGGCCTTTTTGGCCGCCTTCTGCCGGTCGCGTTCCTTGCGTTCCTGATCGTAGTTCGGTGCTCGCGCCATATCGGCTCCCTTTGACCTGCCTTGCGGCTTTGAACCTGCCTAGGAGCATTAGCCGTCAAACACAACAGCTGAAACGACAGTGCGTGGGTGCTGACGTCGAAGATATGCCGGGGCCTTGCCAGACGGGCGCCACAATGATGTAGGAAACGCCAGGGCGCCAGCGTCTTGAGAGCTGCCCGTTTGATCAAGTGAACCATGGCCACAATTGCGCGGACGTCGGCAAAGGTCTTCTATTATGCGCGAAACGTTGCGCGCGATGCCGTTCCGCAAGCATTGTTCCGACGCAGGCTGGGCATTCGCCTGGAAAAGGCGAGGCTTTCCGATGAGGCGGCGCGCCGGCGGTTGAACTACTACAATCAGCTGCAGGATGGTTTCACGCCAAGCGCGAATGCCGTGCGCGTCGGCAAGCTGCCCTTCACGCCGACCATGTACTATTACGACCTGAAGGAATTTGCCCGCTACTTCGATCCCGGATTGCTCATCGACCTGGAGTTCGGCGACGTCAGGAATGTGCCGAAGGTGCCGTCGATCGTGAAGGACCGGCCGATCCGTGATGACGACAAGAACGCGGTCATCATGAAGCTCGACAAGTTTCGTCACTTCCAGATGCCGGCCGACGCCATTTCGTTCACCGACAAGCTGCCTGCGGTGGTCTGGCGCGGTGATCTCAACAATCCGATCAGGACAAGATTCCTGAAGGCTGTGCGTGACCTGCCGTTTTGCGATGCCGGCTCGCACAAGCCGAACGCGCCAGCCGAATACGCCAAGCCCTTTCTCAGCATCAGCCAGCATCAGCGCTATCGCTACATCGTCTCGCTCGAAGGCAATGACGTGGCGACCAATCTCAAATGGATCATGAATTCGAAGTCGCTCTGCCTGATGCCGCCGCCGACCTATGAGACGTGGTTCGCGGAGCGGCTGCTCGAGCCCAATGTCCATTATGTACCGCTTGAAGCGGATTTCTCGAACCTGGCCGAACATGTGGCCTATTTCGAACGGCACCCGGCGAAGGCCGAGCGCATCATCGCGGCCGCCAACGCTTATTGCCGGATATTCGACAACGAACAGACGGAGCAGGCGGTCTCGCTGCTGGTGCTCTACAAATATTTCGTGCTCAGCGGCAGATCAAGCCCGATGCCGAGATCTGGCGTTACATAGTGGGCTAGTTACCGGCGACACTGGCGTCGGCGCCATTGGTCTCGCTTTTGGATGACACCGGATCGCGAAATGCCTGGCACAATGACGTGTGTGGATGGCGCAGGAACTAACTCAGCTGCCGGGTGTTTTGGTCGCGTTTGTCCTGATATCAACGTGGTACGATGGCCACCATAAAACGAACGACGCAGAAGGTTTTCTACTATGCGCGAAACGTCATGCGCGATATCGCCCCCCAGGTCCTCTTCCGACGACGGCTGGCGGCCCGCCTGGAGCAGGCCAGGCTCTCGGATGAGGCCGTGCGCCGGCGGTTGAATGACTACAACAAGCTGCAGGGCACCTTTATGCCAAGCCCGGATGCGGTGCGCATCGACAAGATGCCGTTTGAGCCGAGCATGTACTATTACGACCTGAAAGAGTTCGCCCGCTATTTCGATCGGGCATTGCTCCTCGACCTGGAGTTCGGCGACGTCAGGCATGTCCCGAAGGTGCCGACACTCGTGAAGGATCGGCCGATCCGCGCCGACAACAGCAACGCGGTCATCCTGAAGTTCAACAAGTTCCGCCACTTTTACATGCCGGACGACGCGGTCGCCTTTGCCGACAAGCTGCCGATCGTGATCTGGCGCGGCGATCTCAACAATCCGATCAGGACACGGTTCCTGGACGCAGCGCGTGACCTGCCTTTCTGCGACGTGGGTTCGCATAAGCGAAGTGCACCGGCCGAATACAGCAAGCCCTTTCTCAGCATCAGCCAGCATCTGCGCTACCGCTACATCGTCTCGCTCGAGGGCAATGACGTGGCGACCAACCTCAAATGGATCATGAATTCCAACTCGCTCTGCCTGATGCCGCCGCCGACCTATGAGACATGGTTCGCGGAGAGCCAACTCCAAGCCAATGTCCACTATGTGCCACTCGATCCTGATTTCGCCGATCTCGGCGAAAAGGTGCGCTATTTCGAAGCGCATCCGGCGGCGGCGGAGGGTATCATCGCCGCAGCCAACGCCTATTGCCGCAAATTTTCCAATGAACGAGACGAGCAGGCGATCTCCCTGCTCGTGCTCTACAAATATTTCGTGCTCAGCGGTCAGATCGAACCCGACCCCGAACTCTGGCGGTTCATCGAAGGTTAGGCGTCAGGCGCCTTCGGTGAGCCGCAGTGGCTGCAATCGCGGCTGGGCTGCAATAAAACCGTCACTGCCGGCCTATATTGAAGTCGGCTCAGGTGTTCCATTTCAGGCCGCCGGCCAACATTTGGGGCGCCGTCCGGGAACCGACAGGGCTTGCAAGCGGAGCAGCTGACATGACCGAGCTAAAACAGAATTCTCCCGCCAAGGACTGGCTCGAAGCCGAGCTCGCCGACACGCTCGACGAAGATTATGAACTCGAAATGTCGGAGCCGGCGCTGTCGATGGAGATCGCCAAGATCTACAAGAACTCGCATCCGCCTTCGATCGATCGCATGCAGTATTTTCGCGACCTGATCACCTTGCAGTCCGAATTGATCAAGCTCCAGTCCTGGGTCGCCTACCACAAGAAGAAGCTGGTGGTGATTTTCGAGGGCCGTGACTCCGCCGGCAAGGGCGGCGTCATCAAGCGCATCACCCAGCGGCTCAATCCGCGCATCTGCCGTGTCGTGGCGTTGCCGGCGCCGACCGAGCGCGAGAAGTCGCAATGGTATTTCCAGCGCTACGTCCCGCATCTGCCCGCAGGCGGCGAGATCGTGCTCTTCGATCGCTCCTGGTACAACCGTTCCGGCGTTGAACGGGTGATGGGCTTTGCCTCGCACGACCAGGTCGAGGAGTTCTTCCATGACGTGCCGGAGTTCGAGCGCATGCTGGTGCGCTCGGGCATCACTGTGGTCAAATACTGGTTCTCGATCACCGATGAGGAACAGCAGATGCGCTTCCTGATGCGCATCCATGATCCGATGAAACAGTGGAAGCTGTCGCCCATGGATCTCCAGTCGCGTGTGCGCTGGGAGCAATACACCAAGGCCAAGGAAGAGACCTTCGCCCGCACCAACATTCCCGAAGCGCCGTGGTTCATCGTCGAGGGCAACGACAAGAAGCGCGCGCGGCTCAACTGCATCGATCATCTGTTGAAGCAGATGCCGTATGAAGATGTGCCGCACGAGGAGATCACACTGCCCGAGCGCGTGTTCAACCCGGAATACGAGCGCCAGGTTCTGCCGCGCGAACTTTACGTGCCGGAGAAGTATTGAGGCGCAAGGGGCAGCGCCGGCATCAAGGACGGCTTTTCACTCCTGCACCCTCCAAATCCACTGGTAGCTTGTCGCTACTCTTCGACGGTTGCGCTGCCCCTCATTGGCCTGCCGGGCATTTCTCCCCGTATAGTGACGGGGAGAAAGACGCTTGCACCCGCGGGTTTCGCCAATGACCGGAGTCGCGGCTATGCCCGCTCGATGACCACATGCATGGCGTGCGGCGAAGCGACCTGTTCGCTGCATCGGTAGCCGAGTTTCGGCAGGTCGAGGCCAGCCAGAAGGTTTTCGCCAGCGCCGAGTAGCACAGGCGAGATCGCGAGATGCATCTCGTCGATAAGTTTCTCCTGCAGATATTGCCTGATCGTCGCGACGCCGCCACCGACCCGCACATCCTTGCCATCAGCCGCCGCCTTCGCTTGCTCAAGTGCCGAATGGATGCCCTCGGTGACAAAATGAAAGGTCGTGCCGCCTTCCATGACGACAGGCTCACGCGCATGATGCGTCAGCACGAAGACCGGCACGTGATAGGGCGGATTGTCGCCCCACCAGCCTTTCCAGCTGTCGTCGGGCCATTCGCCGCGGATCGGTCCGAACATGTTGCGGCCCAGGATCCATGCGCCGACATCTTCGAAGCTCCGCGCCGCGAAATCCTCGTCGACGCCCGTGGCGCCGCCTTCCTCGCCGAACATCTTGCGGAAGGTGCGGGTGGTGAAGGCCCATTTGTGCAGCGCTTTCCCACCAACGCCGAGCGGATTCTCCAAGTCCTGGTTTGGACCGGCGCCATAACCGTCGAGCGATAGGGTGAATGCATTGACACGCAGCCTTGACATGAAACCTCCTCGATCGTCAGTTGTGTTTTGCAAGCAGATTTTGTAGCAAACTGATTGCGAATTGCAAGTGGTGTCTTTGGCGATGCAAAGACGCGTGTCCGGACCTCGCGGCCAAGCTCGACGATCGATTCGGATGGCAAGCCGCCGTCGGGGCAACTGCCGTACCAACTCATTCGCCGGTGATTTCCATGAAGCGGATATGGTTGCTGAACGGGTCGATGACCTCGACCGTCAGCCGCCCGTCCTCATCTTCCAAGCCGGGTTTCATATAGCGGTAGTTCTTACCCGCAAGCTCCTCGTGGAAGTCGCGGATGCCCTTCATGTAGACAACCATGTTGCCGCCCGGCGTCGCGTCGCCGGCGTGTTCGGACAGGTGCAGGACAAGATTGCCACGCGACACCTGCGTGTACAGCGGGAAGTGGTCGCCGTGGCGGTGTTCCCAGTCCACAGTGAAACCGAGGAAGCCGAGGTAGAATTCGTGCGCCTTCGCGACGTCGAAGATGCGCACGATTGGCGCCGTCCGTTCGAAGATGACCGTCTCCTGCCTCGCGAGCGGCGCTTCGATCTTTGCCGACAGGATATTCCAGTTCGCCAGTCCGAACTGGCGCGCGACGATTTCCAGGGCCTCGCTGTGGCTGATCGTCAGGTCGCGGTCGGCAAGCGCGTCCCGCATGGCTTTCGCCATGGTCTTGGCATCGCGATAGGCAAGCATGTCCGTTTCCTCGGGTCACGGCGAAGTCTTCGTCAGTGCCCGCATTGCCGACGCCTTCGCCCGACGGTGAAACGGGTCAGGAAGCATCCTCTGGAGGCGTTCGCCATGCCTCTTGGCGAGGTGCGGGCTGCCGGCCGCCTCCGGCCATGCGGCATCATAGCCGCAACCAGCCCACCTTGTCAGCGGGAATTCGCCAGAGATGACAGCCGGCTCCGAAGCGTGTCATGGCAAGACCTGGAAGGTCGCGGTGCGGGCTGCGAAGTTACCCCTTCAGCATCACGGCCACTTCGGGCGCGAAATAGGTCAGGATGCCGTCGCAGCCTGCACGCTTGAAGGCGAGCAGCGATTCCAGCATCGCCTTCTCGCCATCGATCCAGCCATTGGCGCCCGCTGCCTTGATCATCGAATATTCGCCCGAGACCTGGTAGGCGAAGGTCGGCATCTGGAATTCGTCCTTCAGCCGGCGGATGATGTCGAGATAGGGCAGGCCGGGCTTGACCATCAGCATGTCGGCGCCCTCGGCGAGGTCCTGCTCCGCCTCGCGCACCGCCTCGTCCGAATTGGCGTGGTCGATATAGTAGGTCTTCTTGTCGCCCTTGAGCAGGCCGGCAGTGCCGACCGCCTCGCGATAAGGGCCGTAGAAGGCCGAGGCGAACTTGGTCGCGTAGGACATGATCGCCACGTCCTGAAAGCCGTTGGCGTCGAGCGCGTCGCGGATGGCGCCGATACGGCCATCCATCATGTCGGATGGCGCGATGATATCGGCGCCCGCCGCCGCCTGGATGACGGCCGCCGCCGCGACCTGTTCCACCGTTTCGTCGTTGACGATGATGCCGTCGCGCAGGATGCCGTCATGGCCGTGGCTGGTGAACGGATCGAGCGCGGCGTCGGTGATGACGCCGATCTCGGGCACTGCGTTCTTTATCGCGCGGGTGGCGCGGTTGATGATGTTTTCCGGGTCGAGGATATGCGAGCCGGTCTGGTCGCGCAGGCCGAGTTCGACATTGGGGAAGGTGGCGAGTGCCGGAATGCCGAGCTTGGCCGCGCGTTCGGCCTCCTTGACGGCAAGGTCGACCGACAGGCGAAAGACGCCTGGCATGGCGGCGATCGGCTCGCGCACATTATTGCCCTCGACGACGAAGATCGGCCAGATGAGGTCGTCGACCGAAAGCCGGTTCTCCTGCACGAGCCGGCGCGACCAGTCAGCCTTGCGCATGCGGCGCAGGCGGCGGCTGCCGGTGACGTCGTCGACGCTGCGCGCGCCGGCTGGTTTTGTCGGGGTGAATTTGTTCATTGCCAAAACTCCGGATAGCCTGCTTTTACCACGAGCCCGTGGCGCTGACCAATGCGACACGTTTGTGCCAGCTTTTCGTTTCTCCGTTCACGGAGAAAGTGCCGGCACGCGGATAGGGGCCGCGGACTTCTCAAGGCTGCCCGTTGCCGGACAGAATCTGCGCCGCACCGCTGATGGCCACACGAAACGCCTCGTCGAAGCTGACGCCACGCACCTGCCAACGATAGGTCTTGCCGTGATCGGCCAGTCGCCAATCGGCGATCCAGCCGAGCTCTTTGTCGCTCCATACGATGCTGCCGGCGAGCGCTTGGGTGCCACCGGTCTGTTTGGCCAGTCGGTCCAGCCTTGCCATATCGGCGGAGCCCAGCGCTGTTTCGCCCAGGCCGGCAAGCTGCGCAGCCTCCGGAAACACGACATGCATCAGCGTTGGACCGGCGGCATTGGCGAAGGATTCGCGCATCGTTTCGCCACGCTTTTCCTCGGCGCTCAGCACGAAATGCCGAGCGCCCTGTTCGGTGGCGAGAAAGATGGTGAGCGTCGGCCGCTCACCAAGCCAGGGTTTGCTGCCAAGCGACGCCAGCACCTTGTCGAGGATATCAGGCTTGTAGAGGCAGGTGAGATCGTGTGGCCGGTCGTGCGTGCCTTGCTCGTCATGGATCGGAATGCCTTCCAGCCGGTCGCGGTAGCGGAAGGAATCGACGAAGCTGCCAGCCTTGTCGCGCAGATCCGCCATGTCTGGTTTCTTCAGCAGCCGCTGATCGCCTGAAACCCTGACCAGAACCCGGTCCAGGCAGTCTCTGAAGCCTATCTGGCGGTTCGCTTCGCCTTGGCCGGTGACGATGGTCTTCGACTGGTAGAGTTCGTCGGCCGTGACGGCGAATGCGGCGCGCGGTGCAAGGCCAGCGATCACAAGTCCGATCGTGAAAAGCGCGGTACGAATCAATCCGGACATGCCCAACTGTCCCCGATGCCATCTGCGTGCTTAATATCGGCGCGTCGCTTTGAATGGCGGTGATCTTCGTAGCATCGGCTGCCGCCAGCCGCCAAGACCGCGGCGAAGAGGCTGCTGCCATTGACGCACCCATGCGCCGCCTTTAGCACTTCAGTCCCGCAGGCGCGGGGAAGGGATTCTCTGGCGATGGATTTTGGTGGAGGCGACGAAATTCGCTTCGAACGGTTGGGCAGAGCTGGTGCCGTGACGCTGACACGGCCGCAGGCGCTCAATGCCGTCACCCATCTCATGGTCAAGGCGCTGGGCAAGGCGCTGCATGCCTGGGAGCGCGATGACGGCGTGGACGTCGTCGTCGTCAAGGCAGAGGGCAGGGCGTTTTCGGCCGGAGGCGATATCCTCCACATCTACGAAGCCGGCCGGGCTGGAAAGCCGCCGGTCGAGTTCTTCGCCGATGAGTATCGGCTGAACGCCCGCATCAACAGCTTCCGCAAACCCTATGTGGCGCTCATCGACGGCATCGTCATGGGTGGTGGCGTCGGCATTTCCTTTCACGGCTCGCATCGGGTGATGACCGAGAACGCCCAGTTCGCCATGCCGGAGGTCGGCATCGGTTTTTTCCCCGATGTCGGCGCCAGCCATTTGCTGCCCGATCTTGGCGGCTCCTTCGGCATGTATCTGGCGCTGACCGGCAACCGTATCCGCTATGGCGATGCGCTGTGGTCGGGTCTGGCAACCCACACCATCAAGGCCGAGGACCAGACGAGCTTCCTCGACCGGCTGGCGCTGACTGGCGATCCGGAATCGGTGCTGCGTGGTTTCCTTGTTCCGGCGAAGCGGGAGACCGAAAGGCCGATCCTGGAAGCGATATCGCGCCATTTCGCCCAGCTGTCGCTGCAGGATGTCATCGACAGCCTGGACCGCGCGGCAAGCACCGACGAATTCGCGGCAAGGACGCTGGCGACGATCCGCACGCGCTCGCCGACCAGCCTTCGCGTCGCCTGGCGGCAAATCAGCGCCGGGCTGACATTGTCGATGGACGACTGCGTGAAGATGGAGTTCCGTATCCTCAACCGCATGCTTGCCGGCCACGATTTCTACGAAGGCATCCGCGCCGCCATCATCGACAAGGGATCGAAGCCGCAATGGCGGCCGGCAAGTCTCGATGCGGTCCGTGAGGCCGATATCGATGCCTATTTCGCCCCGCTCGGTGAACGGGAACTCCTGACATGAGCGAAGTGACGTCGAGACGCGTCGTGCTTCAGCCATCGACGGTCGAGGTGATCTTCGCCTGGTTCCAGCGCGTCATCGCGGGCTACTGCCTGCTCTTCGGCATCCTGTACTGGATCAAGCTGATCGGCTTCTATCCAGGCTCGCTGTGGCGCTTCGACCTCATGCCGGTGCACTGGCAGGTGGCGACGGTGATGCTCGCCGTGTTTTTTCCCTTCGCCGCCGCGGGGCTGTGGATGCTGGCCTCCTGGGGCCCGGTGATCTGGTTCATCTGCGCGGTCACCGAGACCGTCATGTATGCCGGTTTTCCCGAGCTTTTCGGCCATCGGCTGCTGATCGTCGTCTCGCATGCGGCGGTGGCGCTGCTCTACATCGTCTTTCGCGTCGTCATCTACCTGCAGAAACGCCCCGTACGGCACTAAGCCTTTGCGGCCATTGATGACTTGGCGGCCGCCTGAATCCAGCCCCGCGATCATTGCCTAAATCTTTAGGTTAATCATCCTTGCTCGGGTGACCGTTCGTTAAGCCTCTTTCGAAACCTCTTACCGGTAAGCTCTTGTTAGCCCTAGCGTTTAAGTCGAATTTTATGAGTATTCGATAGTGTCGCGATCAAGGTGAAAAACAAAAAATCACCAGGGCGACAAACGAGAGGCAAAGACAATGATCAATTCGCGTCCGGCGACGAAGACCGCCAACGTATCCGACGATCGCCGCGAGGCTATCCGTTCCCTGTACATGGAATCGCTGCAGCTGGTCGAGCGGTTGCACCGCCGTCTGCTTGACGTGATCAAGGACGAATTTGACCGCAACGGCCGTTCCGACATCAATGCCATCCAGGCGCTGCTGCTCTTCAACATCGGCAATTCCGAGCTGACCGCCGGCGAGTTGCGCTCGCGTGGCTATTATCTCGGCTCGAACGTATCCTACAATCTGAAGAAGCTGGTCGATCTCGGCTTCATCAATCACCAGCGCTCGCGCATCGACCGCCGTTCGGTCCGCGTTTCTTTGACGCCGAAGGGCAACGAGGTGGCGGATGTGGTCGCCGGCCTCTATGAGCGCCATGTCGGCTCGATCGAACAGGTCGGCGGCATCAACACCGACGAGTTCAAGCAGATGAACCGCGCCCTGCAGCGGCTCGACCGCTTCTGGAACGACACCATCGCCTACAGGATGTAAGGCGCCACACAGATCCGGCCCGCGCCACAGAAGCGCGGCCGAAACAGCGACCTCCAGTCAGGGCCGGTGCCGAAAAGCACCGGTCCCTTTCTTTTCAGAGCGAAGGCCGGTCAGATTTGGGCGCAAGGCCACGTTGCCGCCATATTCCAGTGGAACCGAGGATCGCAGTGATGCAGTGGTGAGGGCCTTGCGTCCACCTGCAACCGTGTCGCGCTCGTGCGTTTATCGCCAACGTGATACGGACCATGGTTGGCTAATTGTTAAGATTGCCAATTTTAGAGTGCGGGCGAGATCGCCCGGTGATCAACGCAGCAAAGTGATCGAACCGCTACAAAAATGTCTGGAACGTCCATGATAACCAGCCGCCGTTTTTTCCTTTCCGGAGCATCGTTGCTCGCTGCCGCCATGGTGGCCGGGCGTGCGAATGCGCAGGATGTAATCGGGGATATCTTGAAATCCTCGGCGCGCGGCAACTGGGACGACCAGTTCGACGCCCGCGCCAGCGAAGGCGGCAAGGTGGCCTCGACATTGCCGATTTTCAGCCCGCAGACGGTCGCCTTCACCGAGCAGGCCGTCGCGCAATATCAGAACATCGTCGGCCAGGGTGGATGGCAGCCGGTGCCGGACACCAAGAAGCTGCAGCTCGGCGTTGACGACCCGGATGTGGTGCCGCTGCGCAAGCGCCTGATGATTGCGGGCGACCTGTCGCAGAATGCCGGCATCTCGACGGCTTTCGATTCCTATGTCGACTCGGCGGTGAAGCGCTTCCAGCTGCGCCACGGCCTTCCCGCCGATGGCTCGATGGGCAAGTACACCTATGCCGCGATGAACGTTTCGGCGCAGATCCGGCTTGGCCAGTTGCAGACCAATCTGCAAAGGCTGAAGGAGAAGGCCGGCACACTCGGCAATCGTTACGTGCTGGTCGACATTCCGGCGGCTCAGATCGAGGCGGTCGAGAATGACCGTGTCGTGCTTCGCCACACGGCAATCGTCGGCAAGATCGATCGCCAGACGCCGATCGTCAATTCGAAGATCAATGAGATCATCGTCAATCCGTACTGGAACGCGCCGGTGTCGATCGTGCGCAAGGACATCATTCCGCTGATGCGGAAGGATCCCAACTATCTGAAGAACAGCCATATCCGCCTGTTCGCGCCGGATGGCGGCGAAGTCGATCCGATGAATGTGGACTGGTCGACGGATGATGCGGCCAAGTACCGGTTCCGCCAGGATCCGGGCTCGGAAAACGCCATGGCTTCGGTGAAGATCAATTTCCCGAGCCCGGATGGCGTCTATATGCATGACACGCCGCAGCAGAGCCTGTTCGGCAAGATGATGCGCTTCGATTCCTCGGGCTGCGTGCGCGTCCAGAACGTGCGCGACCTCGTCACCTGGATCCTGCGCGACACGCCCGGCTGGGACCGCCAGCATTTCGAGGCGGCGATCAAGACCGGCCAGAACACGCCGATCCAGGTCACCAATCCGGTGCCGGTGCACTTCCTCTATCTCTCTGCCTGGTCGACGGGACCCGGCGTCGTGCAGTTCCGCGACGATATCTACGCGCTTGACGGCGCCAGCGAGCTGCAGATCACCTCTTCGCTCTAAGGGATTGATTATTTTAACAAAAGGCTGCCTTCGAGGCGGCCTTTTGTTTTGCCGAGGACGTGTTTCAAATCAGTCTCTAGTCGACCAGCCGCACTGCCGCCTTGACGCAGTTGACGGTCTTTGCCGCGCGGCGCCTTGTCTGGACGCGAGACCGACGATTGCGCATGGTTCGTGAAACAGCCGGAATCGCGCCATGCAAGCCGCTATCTTTGTCCTCCTAGTGCTCGTCTTCGTCGCCGTTTCCGGCGCATTGGTGCGCCTGGTGCGCGTGCCGCTGCCGGTGCTGCAGATCGCGATAGGCGCCGCACTTGCCTGGCCCGTGCGCGGCATCCATATCGAGATCGATCCGGAACTGTTCCTGCTGGTGTTCATTCCGCCGCTTTTGTTCAGCGATGCCTTTGGTGCGCCCAAGCGCGAGCTGGTGGCATTGCGCTGGCCGATCCTTGCCCTTGCCATAGGCCTCGTCTTCTTCACCATCGTCGGCTTCGGCTATGCCTTGCACTGGCTGGTGCCCAGCATTCCGCTGGTCGTTGCGTTCGCCCTTGCCGCGGTGCTGTCGCCGACGGATGCGGTGGCTGTCTCCTCGATCGTCGACAGGAACGTCGTTCCGGCGCGGCTGATGCATATCCTGGAAGGCGAGTCGCTGCTCAACGACGCATCGGGTCTCGTCATGTTCCGCTTTGCCGTCGCAGCAGCGCTTACCGGCAGTTTTTCCTTGGCCGCCGCCTCGCTGAGCTTTCTCTATGCGGTGGCGGTCGGCATCCTGGCCGGCGTCGCGGCATTGTTCGTCGCCGCCAAGGCATTGCAACTGCTCGACCGCATCGGCGGCGTGCCTGCCGAGGCGCAGGTGCTGATCACCATCCTGCTCCCCTTCGTCGCCTATCTCGGCGCCGAGCACTTCGGGGCCTCGGGCATCCTGGCCGCCGTGACCGCTGGCCTCTTGACCGGGAGCACCGGCATATTCCGCTTTCTCGGTGTCTCGGCGCGCATGCAGACGATCTCGCTTTGGACGACGTTTTCCTTCGTCTTCAACGGCGCGCTGTTCATTGTGCTCGGCCTGCAGCTTCCCGAAATCATCCGCAAGGTGCCGCCGGAACTCACTGGCCACTATCCTGTCATCCAGCCGGTGTTGACCGTGGTCGCGCTGACCTTGTGCCTCATCGCGCTCCGCTTCGTCTGGATCTGGATTGGCGACATCGCGGCGGCGCTCGCCGCACGGCTCGGGAAGCACAAGGCCGAGCCATTCGGCCTGCGGGTGCGGCTCGCGGGATCGGTCGCGGGCGTACGAGGTGCCATCACGCTGGCCGGCATATTGTCGCTGCCGTTGGCCCTGCAGGATGGTTCGCCATTTCCCGCGCGGGACTTGGTCATTTTTCTCGCCGCCGGCGTCATCATCTGCTCCCTGGTCATCGCCAGCCTTGCCTTGCCGGTGATCGCGCGCGGGCTGATCGGGCCAGGCGAAGACTCCGGAGCCGCTGAGGAGCGCATGGCGCGTGTCGGCGCGGCGAAGGCGGCAATCGCCCGTCTTGAGAGCATCGCGCAGACGGATGAAGGGGAGGGCGATGTGCCTGGCGCCAGGCTCGCCGCCGCCAACGGCATTGTCGCTGCCTACCGGCGACGTATCGCTGCGTCCGACGAGGCCGACGAAGCGCGCGCCGAAGTGCGCGAGGCAGGCAGGCTGGAGGTCGACCTGAGGCTCGCCGGCATCGCCGCCGAGCGTGACGCCTTGCGCGCCATGCTTCGCCGCGGCGAGATCAACGACCACACGGCGCAAGCGCTGTTCACCGAGACCACGCTTACGGAAGCTCTTTTGAACGGCAGGCAGATGCGGAAGTAGGACTGGCGACGCTCTGCTGTCATGAATTTGCTGCCTCTGCCGCAAACCGGCCAGCAAATTTCGCGCTGCAAACGTGGCGGGTTGAAAACAACTGTGTTAATGGCGCGGCGAACTCAATGCATGTCGCCCAAAAGTGTGCAGCGGTTTTGGGACAACGACATACTCAAAACAAAAACTGACCTCGAACCCTGGGGAATTCAGGCCATGGCAACAGCAGCGGCAGCGTCGAACAAATTCGAATCCTTCTTCGAAACCACGCTGGAAGATGCCGATCCGGAGATTTTCGGCGCCATCCGCAACGAACTCGGTCGCCAGCGCCATGAGATCGAACTGATCGCCTCGGAAAACATCGTCTCGCGCGCCGTGCTCGAGGCGCAGGGGTCGATCATGACCAACAAATATGCCGAGGGCTATCCGGGCAAGCGCTACTATGGCGGCTGCCAGTTCGTCGACGTCGCCGAGGAATTGGCCATCGAGCGGGCGAAAAAGCTGTTCGGCTGCAACTTCGCCAACGTCCAGCCGAACTCGGGCAGCCAGATGAACCAGGCGGTGTTCCTGGCGCTGCTGCAGCCTGGCGACACTTTTATGGGCCTCGATCTCAATTCCGGCGGCCATCTCACCCACGGTTCGCCGGTCAACATGAGCGGCAAGTGGTTCAAGGTTGTGTCGTATGGCGTGCGCAAGGACGACCATCTGCTCGATATGGACGCGATCGAAAAGACCGCGCATGAGACCAAGCCGAAGCTGATCCTGGCCGGCGGCACTGCCTATTCGCGCATCTGGGACTGGAAGCGTTTCCGCGAGATCGCCGATGCGGTCGGCGCCTATCTGATGGTCGACATGGCGCATATTGCGGGCCTCGTTGCCGGTGGCGTGCATCCCTCGCCACTGCCGCACGCGCATGTGGTGACCACCACCACGCACAAGTCGCTGCGCGGCCCACGTGGCGGCATGATCCTTTGCAACGACGAAGACATTGCCAAGAAGATGAATTCGGCGGTGTTCCCCGGCCTGCAGGGCGGCCCGCTGATGCATGTCATCGCTGCCAAGGCAGTGGCCTTCGGCGAGGCGCTGAAGCCGAGCTTCAAGGTCTATGCCGAGAGCGTGGCCGCCAACGCCAAGGCGCTGGCCTCCAGCCTCAAGGAAACGGGTCTCGACATCGTTTCCGGCGGCACCGACAACCATCTGATGCTGGTCGACCTGCGTCCCAAGAACGCCACCGGCAAGCGGGCCGAGGCAGCCCTTGGCCGCGCCAACATCACCTGCAACAAGAACGGCATCCCGTTCGACCCGGAAAAGCCCTTCGTCACCTCGGGCGTGCGGCTGGGCACGCCCGCCGGCACCACGCGCGGCTTCGGCCAGGCCGAGTTCCGGGAGATCGGCAAGCTGATCGCAGAAGTGCTCGATGGCCTCAAGGTCGCCAATTCCGACGAGGGCAATGCCGCGGTCGAGGCGGCGGTCAAGGCCAAGGTGGTGGCGCTGACCGATCGCTTCCCGCTCTATCCTTATCTCGGTTGACCGGACGCGAAGCGTCATCTTTTATCCGCCGCGGTGCATCACCCCTGATCGGGTGATGCATGGAACCGGAGAATCGATGATGCGCGAATTTCGTTTTACCTTGCTCGGCGTTGTCGGCTGGCTGGCCGTTTGCGGCGCCGCGTTGGCGCAGACCCAGCCCGCCCCGGACCTGCCTGCCACCAGCACCTTCGGCCGATGGACAACCCTCGTCGATGCGCTCGACACCGGCCAGGATGCTCGCAAGACCTGCGCGGCTTCGACGGCGTTCTTCGATGCGAGTGGCAATTCGGGCACGCTGACACTGTCGATTTCGACCGGCGATGCCCTGCCGCCTGACGCTTATCCGGCCGTCATGCTGACCATCGACAATCGCAACCTGCCGACCGGCGACAAGATCGCGGCGACTTTCGGCGATCCGGGCGTCAAGGTTTCGGCTACGGTCTCTTCCAACGATGCCGTCAACGGCCACCCGAGCTGGACGATCGACAATCAGGCCAAGACCAGTCTCGCGCTGCTGCGTGCCATGCGCCAGGCCACCTCGCTCGATGTGGCCTTCGGCAAGGAGGCAGTCGCCAGCATTCCGATGGACGGCTTCACCAAGGCCTACCGCAACCTCGGAACATCCTGCGGCTTTCCAACCAAGGACGTCGCGCCGTGATGCGGACGGCCGGATGGGAGTGGGGCTGCGAATGGCCTTGCATGAAGGGGTCTGGTCGGCGGCTGGTTGCCGCGCTGGCAATCTTGCTTGCGCCTCGCTATCTCTGATGCGGCGGGCCGTCGAAGAAACGGAACTGCTTCAATCCCGACCGGAAAGGCTCTAAGCCTTTCGCCTCATCAGATTCGCGAACCCAAGGCTTCTCATGCGTTGTCCCTATTGCCAGTCCGAAGATACGCAGGTGAAGGATTCGCGTCCCGCCGAGGATGGCGCGGCGATCCGGAGGCGGCGTGTCTGCCCCGACTGCGGTGGCCGTTTCACCACCTTCGAACGCGTGCAATTGCGCGATCTGGTCGTGGTCAAGAAATCAGGCCGGAAAGTGCCGTTCGACCGCGACAAGCTGTTACGCTCGGTCGAGATCGCGGTGCGCAAGCGCAATGTCGATCCTGAACGCATCGACCGCGCGGTGACCGGCATCGTGCGCCAGCTCGAAAGCTCGGGCGAGACGGAAGTGGCTTCCGGCGAGGTCGGCCGGCTGGTCATGGAAGCACTGAAGTCGCTCGACGACGTCGCCTATGTCCGCTTCGCTTCGGTCTACCGTAATTTTCGGGAGGCCAAGGACTTCCATGAGCTGCTGGGCGAACTGAAGGGCGACGAAGACAAGAGCGAAGAGGACGCCGGCTGACCATGGCAGCACCGCAACGCAGCGAGGCCGAACAAGCTGCCCTTGATCGCCGTTTCATGGCCGCCGCTCTCCGGCTTTCGCGCAGGAATGCGGGCAGGACCTCGACCAATCCGTCGGTCGGCACGCTGATCGTGCGCGACGATGGCGCGGGGCCGATGATCATCGGCACCGGTGTCACCGCGATCGGTGGCCGCCCGCATGCCGAGACCGAGGCGCTGGCCGAGGCTGGCGAATTGGCGCGCGGCGCCACCGCCTATGTGACACTGGAGCCCTGCGCCCATCACGGCCGCACGCCGCCTTGCGCCAATGCGCTGGCCAATGCCGGCATCGCGCGCGTCGTGGGTGCTGCGAGCGATCCCGATCCGCGTGTCTCCGGCAAGGGCTATGCCATCCTGCGCGCCGCCGGTGTCGAGGTGGTCGAGAAGGTGCTGGCGGCGGAAGCCGCCGAGCAGATGGCCGGTTATCTCATTCGCTCGCTCAGGAAGCGTCCGGAAGTGATTCTGAAGCTTGCGCTTTCCAGCGATGGCAAGATTGGCAGGGAAGGCGCCGGCCAGGTCGCGATAACAGGCGATATCGCGCGCCGCGAAGTCTACATGATGCGAGCCGAGGCCGACGCCATTCTGGTCGGCATCGGCACGGCGCTGGAAGACGATCCGGCGCTGACGGTGCGTTTGCCTGGGCTGGAGAACCGTTCGCCGGCGCGCATCGTGCTCGATCGCCAGATCAGGCTGCCCGAGGGATCGAAACTGGTTCTGGGCGTGGATCGCGTGCCGCTCTACGTCGCCGCTTGCCTGGAGGCAGATCCACGGCGCCGGGCGGCGCTCGAACGGGCCGGCGTGCGCTTCATCGGCACCGAGACGCACGAGGGCGGCGTCGCATTGCCGGAACTGCTCGAGGATCTGGCGGCGCTCGGCATGGCTACTGTACTGGTCGAAGGGGGCGCCAAGGTAGCCAACGCTTTCCTGGCCGATGGGCTGGTCGACCGCGTCGTGCTGTTCCAGGGGCCGGAAGCGATCGGCGATGACGGCATTGCATCGCCCATCGATGCTGACCATATCCCGGCTGGCTTTCGCAGGTTGCGCGAGATGCAGTTCGGCGAAGACAGCTACGCCGAGTGGGTAAGAGACCTCTAGGGATCAGCATCGATGTTTACTGGAATTGTCACCGATATCGGCACCGTCGCGGCCGTCAAGCCGCTGAGCGAAGGCATCGGCTTACGCATCGATACCGCCTATGACCCCGAGACCATCGCCATTGGTGCTTCGATCTCCTGCGGCGGTGTCTGCCTGACGGTCACGGCGTTGCCCGACAGCGGCTCGAACGCGCGCTGGTTCGAGGTCGAAGCGTGGGAAGAAGCCTTGCGGCTGACCACGGCCTCGGGCTGGAAATCAGGCACGCGGATCAATCTGGAGCGGGCGCTGAAGATCGGCGACGAATTGGGCGGCCACATCGTGTCTGGTCATGTCGACGGCACCGCCGAGATCGTCGAGCGCAAGGATGAGGGCGACGCGGTGCGCTTCACGCTGGAGGCGCCGCGCCATCTCGCCAAATTTATCGCGCCGAAAGGCTCCGTCGCGCTCGATGGCACCTCGCTCACGGTCAACAAGGTCGAGGGCACTCGCTTCGACGTCCTGTTGATCCACCACTCGCTGACCGTCACCAGCTGGGGCGAGCGCAAGGTCGGCGACCACGTCAATCTCGAGATCGACACCATGGCCCGCTACGCGGCGCGGCTGGCGGAAGCGGCCAAAGAGGGGCTTTGAACGTCACCGGCCTGACCCTCTACCTCGACTTAGTCAGATTAATCGCGATGATTAATCTGATTGTGAGGTTCGGATGGACACCAAGGTAATCACCGCTCACCTTCCGCTGCCGCTAGCGGAAAAGGTAGATCAAACTGGCTGCTCGCCTTGAGCGCCCGCGCGGCTGGATTGTCAAACAAGCTCTTTCTGCGTGGGTGAATTTGAAGGAAGAGCGCCGAGGGCTTACGCTGGAAGCCCTGGCCGATGTGGACGCAGGACGGGTCATAGACCATCAAGCCGTGCAGGCATGGGCTGAGAGTCTTGGCACCGAAAAGCCGCTGCCGGTTTCGAACCACGCGAGGCGCGCCGCATTTTGGCAGGCAGCCACGAAATTCGTTACGAAATGCAGGGCATGACAATCTCCGTGTTGCGCCTATGGCATACGCGGGAGGATCGACAGGGCAGGCGTCCATAGAGCAATCTTCTGCTTGCGATCAATCCGGCTTCGGCCTAAGTCACCGGCAACCCCCCGGAGACTTTTATGGCTGGTATATCCCAACACGGCAAAGCCTTCATTCGTCCGAAGGCTAAGGCGCATCTGCTCATCGTCGAAGCACGCTTTCACGACGATCTTGCCGACGCGCTGCTGGAAGGCGCGACAAGCGCGCTCGATGAAGCGGACGCAACCTATGACGTTATCACCGTTCCCGGCTCGCTGGAGATTCCCGCGGTGATCACCTTCGCGCTAGACGGCGCCGCCGAGGGCGGCACGCACTATGACGGCTTCGTTGCGCTCGGCACCATCATCCGCGGCGATACCTATCATTTCGACATCGTCGCCAATGAATCCAGCCGCGCGCTCATGGACCTGTCCGTGCAGGACTCCGTCTGTGTCGGCAACGGTATCCTGACCACCGAGAATGACGCGCAGGCGTGGACCCGGGCAAAGCGCTCGGAAGGCGACAAGGGTGGTTTCGCCGCGCGTGCGGCTTTGACCATGATTGCCCTCAAGGAACAACTGGGAGCGCGATCATGAGCGAACCCGCTTCACCCGGCCAGCCCGCGGCACGCCAGGCCAACAAGCGCGGCGCCGCTCGGCTTGCCGCCGTGCAGGCTCTCTACCAGATGGACGTGGCCGGTAGTGGTGTCTTCGAGATCACCGCCGAATATGAGGCGTTTCGCCTCGGCAAGGAAGTCGACGGCGCGCTCTATCGGGAGGCCGACGCGCAATGGTTTCGCGCCATCCTTACGGGGGTCGTCGAGAATCAGAAGACCATCGATCCGATCATTCGCCAGGCGCTGACGGATGACTGGCCATTGTCCAGGCTCGATTCGACATTGCGCGCCATGCTCCGTGCCGGCGTGTATGAGTTGATGAAGCGCGAGGATGTGCCCGTTGCCGTCATCGTCACCGAATATGTCGACATCGCCAAGGCCTTCTACGAGGAAGACGAGCCGAAGCTGGTCAATGCCGTCCTGCACCGCGTATCGCGCCGGGTGCGCGGCGAGGGACGTGGCAAGGACGCATCGTGACGGCCATTGCTGTCGAGACGGGCAGGGAAGGGCGACGCACCGCGTTGATCCTCGCCGCCTCGCAGGCGGTTATCGGATCGGCGGCACCCATCGCCATCTCCATGGGCGCGCTGGCCGGGCAATATCTGCTCGGCGCCGACAAATCGCTGGCGACAGCGCCAATCACCGGCTTCAACCTTGGCGTGGCGCTCGGCGCTCTCCCCGCCGCGGCGATCATCCGCCGGATGGGCCAGCGCGGCGGCTTCATGACCGGAACCGTCGTCACCGCGCTTGGCGGTCTCATTGCCACCCTGGCGCTTTTCCACGGCAGTTTCTGGATTTTCGCGTTCGCGCTGCTCGTGATCGGCATCGGTGGTGCCTTCGTCCAGCAGTTCCGCTTCGCCGCCGCCGATAACGCGCCGCCGGAGTTCAAGGCGCGCGCCATCTCCTTCGTGCTGGCCGGCGGCATCGTTACCGCCATCCTTGGGCCGCAAATTGTCATCTTCACCCGCGAATTGTTCGCGCCGGTGATGTTTGCCGGTTCGTTTGCATCTATCTTGGTGCTGGCGGCCGTCGGCGCCGCGATCCTGTCGCTGCTGAGATTGCCGACAAAGACCGCCGCCAAGGTCGACGTTGCCGACAGCGATGCCAGGCCTTTAGTCGAAATCATCACGAAGCCGCGCTTTATCGCCGCGTTGTCTTGCGAGGTCGGCAGTTACGCGCTGATGAGCTTCGTCATGACTGGCGCGCCACTGGCCATGGTCGGCTGCGGCCTGTCGGAGGACAATGCGACGCTCGGCATTTCCTGGCATGTCATGGCGATGTTCGCGCCGAGCTTTTTTACCGGCTCGCTGATTCATCGCTTCGGCGCCGAGCGCATCGTGGCGGCAGGTCTGGTCCTGCTCATCGGCTGCGCCATCGTCGCCTTGTCGGGCTTGGCATTATGGCAATTCTGGACGGCGCTGATCCTGCTCGGCCTTGGCTGGAATTTCGGTTTCATCGGCGCCACCGCCATGGTCGCGGCCAGTTACCGGTCCTCTGAAAAGAGCAAGGTGCAGGGTTTCCACGATTTCGTCCTGTTCGGCTCGGTCGCCTGCGCGTCGCTGCTCTCGGGCATGGTCTATAACACCTGGGGCTGGACGATGCTGAACTGGATGATCTTTCCGGTCACCGTGCTGTGCTTCGTCGCGCTCGGTGCGCTCAAGCTGACAAATTTACGCAAGGCCAACGCCTGATCCAGATTGCTGTCGCCCTGACAGGATGCTGTCGGCATGCTTCGGGCCGAACGCGCCGCGTCGAACAAAAATATTGCGCCTGTGCCGGTTGTTATGAAACCGTATGCCCCGACGGGCCGTTCGAGCCATGCTCATATTCGGCTGCCGAATCTCGGTGGATAACAAGGGGTTTTCACAATGTTTTCAGTCAAGGTTTTGGCCAGCGCGGCATTTGCTCTGGCCGTCACGGCGGCTTCTGCCAGTGCACAGGTGGTTGTCTCCTCCAAGATCGACACCGAGGGCGGCGTGCTGGGCAACATCATCCAGCTCGTTCTCAATGCCAACAACATCAAGACCACGGACCGCATCCAGCTCGGCGGCACGCCGGTGGTGCGCAAAGCGATCACCGCCGGCGAGATCGACATCTATCCCGAATACACCGGCAACGCGGCCTTCTTCTTCGAAAAGGCTGACGACCCGGTATGGAAGGATGCCGCCAAGGCCTATGAGACGGCGAAGAAACTTGACTATGACGCCAACAAGATCGTCTGGCTGTCGCCTGCGCCGGCCAACAACACCTGGGCGATCGCGCTGCGCAAGGAAGTGGCCGACACCAACAAGCTCGCCACGCTTTCCGACTTCGGCAAATATGTTGCCGGTGGCGGCCAGGTTGTGTTGGCGGCTTCGGCCGAGTTCGTCAACTCGGCCGCGGCCCTGCCGGCCTTCCAGACCACCTATGGCTTCAAGCTGAAACCGGAGCAACTGATCACGCTGTCGGGCGGCGATACGGCGGCGACCATTGCCGCGGCCGCCAACCAGACCAGCGGCGCCAACGCCGCCATGGTCTACGGCACCGACGGCGGCATCGCGCCGTCGGGCCTCGTCGTGCTCAACGACGACAAGGGCGTGCAGCCGGTCTATCAGCCAGCGCCCATCATCCGCGAATCCGTGCTGAAGCAGCATCCGGAGATCGAGACCCTGTTGAAGCCGGTCTTCGCCAAGCTCGACCTCGTCACGCTGCAGGAACTGAACGGCCGCGTGCAGGTCGGCGGCGAGCCGGTCAAGGGCGTCGCCGAGGACTTCCTGAAGAAGAACGGGTTCTTGAAGTAACGACCACAAGATCGCGACGCAGGTGCAAGTAGTGCGGTCGGCGGAGCTGCCAATCTCCCCCCTTGCGGGGGAGATGTCCGGCAGGACAGAGGGGGGTGCTGTCCCGCCGTCCTATCGGCGCATCACAATTGCCTTCCTTGGCAGGTTTGCTTCCAGACACGCCAGGGCTCGAACGCCGGCGATCCTTCACACCCCCCTCTGGCCTGCCGGCCATCTCCCCCGCAAGGGGGGAGATCGGATCTCACGCCGGATTTCGCCAATCACCGATGGAGGCCGCAGGAAGCGGAAAATCGCCTGTCTTGAGGGACATCGATGACCCTGCGGTTCGACAAACTCGGCGTGGTCATAGCAGTGATCGTTGCCTATGCGACTTTCGCCGCCTCCTTCGCCACGTTCCGCGCCAACCGCATCGTCCCCGGCCAGGCGCGTTCTATTCTCGAGGCGCTGCCGCCAACGACCGGGCCATTGCTTTTGGGAATCGTGATCGTGGCGGCGCTCATCGCACTACTGCGGACGCCGCTCATGCTGCGCCTTGCCGCCAGCGTGGCGGCACTTGCCGCACTTGCGCTGCTGATCGGCGTCGCCGGCACATTTCTCACGCCGGCCGGCAACACTTTTGCCAGGATATCTCCGGCCTCCGGTTTCTGGATTCTCATCTTCGCTTTCACGCTTTTGCTGGCCGACGTACTGACGCGGTTCAATTTGTCGCCATGGGCCCGGATCGGCGTGCTGGTCGTTGCCACCGTGGCGATTGGACTGCTTTTGATCTCGGGAAGCTGGAACGACCTTTCCATCCTCAAGGAATACGCCAACCGCGCCGACAGCTTCTGGGCCGAAGGCTCCAAGCACGTCACGCTGGCGCTGGGTTCGCTGGCCGCCGCCGTCATCATCGGCCTGCCGCTCGGCATCCTCTGTCATCGTGTCGAAAAGCTTCGAGCGGGCGTGCTCAACGTCCTCAACATCATCCAGACCATCCCTTCGATCGCGCTGTTCGGCCTGCTGATCGCGCCGCTCGGCTGGGTCGCCACGCACGTGCCGGGGGCGGCCGCGCTGGGCATTCGCGGCATCGGCACGGCACCCGCCTTTGTCGCCCTGTTCCTCTATTCACTGCTGCCGGTGGTGGCCAACACGGTGGTCGGGCTCGCCGGCGTGCCGCGTGCCGCCAACGACGCGGCGCGCGGCATGGGCATGACCGATCGCCAGCGCCTGTTCGGCGTCGAGTTTCCGCTGGCCTTCCCGGTGATCCTGACCGGCATCCGCATCGTACTGGTACAGAATATCGGGCTTGCCACGATCGCCGCGCTTATCGGTGGCGGTGGCTTTGGCGTGTTCGTCTTCCAGGGCGTCGGCCAGACGGCGATGGACCTGGTGCTGCTTGGCGCGGTGCCGACCGTAGCGCTCGCCTTCGCCGCGGCCATCATCCTCGATGCGGTGATCGAAATGTCCGCCACCAAGCGCAGGGTTGAAACGGCATGATCGAGATCGAAGGCATCACCAAGCGCTATGACGCGACAACGGTGGTCGACGACGTATCGATGGTCATCGAGCCACGCACCATCGCCGTCATTGTCGGCACCTCCGGCTCCGGCAAGACGACATTGCTTCGCATGATCAACCGGCTGGTCGAACCAACCGCCGGGATCATCAAGCTCGACGGCGCCGACAATCGCTCGGTGCCCGGTTACGAACTGCGCCGCAGCATCGGCTATGCCATCCAGGGCCACGGCCTGTTTCCTCATCGCACCGTGGCGCAGAACATCGCCACCGTGCCGGTGCTGCTTGGCTGGGACAAGGCACGCATCAAGGCCCGCGTCGACGAGTTGATGGCACTTTACCAACTCGATCCGAAGGAGTTCGGGCCGCGCTATCCGCATGAATTGTCCGGTGGCCAGCAGCAGCGCGTCGGCGTGGCCCGCGCGCTCGCCGCCGAGCCCAACGTGCTGTTGATGGACGAGCCGTTCGGCGCGCTCGACCCGATCATCCGCACCAAGGCGCAGGAAGACCTGCTGGCGATCCAGAAGCGCTTCGGCACCACCATCATCCTCGTCACCCATGACATGGAGGAAGCCGTGCACATGGGCGACAAGATCGCCGTCATGGATGCCGGCAAGCTCGTGCAATATGCCAGACCCGCCGAGATCCTGGCAAACCCGGCCAGCAGCTTCGTCGAGACCTTGGTCGGCGCCAGTGAGAGGCCATTCAGGCTGCTGTCGCTCGGACGGGTGCGCGACGCGGTGGAGACCGGTGTTGCCGATGGCGAAGCGATCCCCGGCGATGCCAGCCAGCGCGATGCGCTGGCCGAACTCCTGTGGTCGGGCCGGCCGGCGTTGCCGGTAAAGGGCGCCGACGGCAAGCCGCTTGGCCGTGTCACCGTGGACGGGTTGGTCAAGCGGGCGGCGAGGCCGGCATGAAAGCCTGGCTGCCTCTGCTGCTCAGGCTTGTGCTGGTGGTGTTGCTCGTGGCCTTCGTCACCAGCCCAGGCTGGTTCGAGCCGCTGCTGAAGCCGCTGACCGAGAACAACGCTCCCGCGATCTACAATCAGGGCAGCCTGCTGACTTTGACGCTGCTGCATCTGCGCACCGTGCTGATCGCCACCGTCGCCGCGACCGTCGTCGCGGTGGCCTTGGCTATCCTTGTCACCAGGCCGGCTGGTGCCGAATTCCTGCCGCTGTCGCGCAGCCTGGTCAATATCGGCCAGACTTTTCCACCGGTGGCGGTGCTGGCGCTCGCCGTACCGGCCGTCGGCTTCGGCGAGAAGCCGACGCTGATCGCCCTGTTCCTCTACGGCCTGCTGCCGATCTTCGAGAACGCGCTGACCGGACTGACGACGCTGCCGGCCAATGTCGTCGAAGCGGCGCGGGGCGCCGGCATGACTGGCTGGCAAAGGCTCACCAAGGTCGAACTGCCGCTCAGCGCGCCGATCATCCTGGGCGGCATCAGGCTCTCGGTCGTGATCAGCCTGGCCACCGCCACCATCGGTTCGACGGTGGCCGCCAGGACACTGGGCGAAGTGATCATCGCCGGCCTCTTGTCGAACAATCTCGCCTTCATCCTGCAGGGTGGCCTGATCGTGGCGGCCCTGGCCGTGCTGATCTATGACGGGCTGTCGGCGGTTGAGCGTTACGCGGCGCGACGCATGGGCAGGGACGTCGAGTAGCGCGCCTCATCACCGGAATCGATTTCAATCGATCTAACCGCAAGGCGGGTAGGGCGCACGCCGTCCAGTACGGACGTTTTGGGCGAAAGCCGGGCAGAAACCGAACAATATCTTGACGTTCGCAGCCCTGTTTCGCATACACCGCAGCGAAGAGGTGGATTCCGTGCGCGGAATCCGGTCTTTGTCTCAACGGCCCAGGGAGGGGTTCATTTGGGCCAACAATCGAGGAAAATTCGGCAATGACCATTATTTCCGCCGTCATCGCCTGCGGTCTGCTTTCTGTCCTCTACGCCATCTGGGCGACACGTTCGGTTCTCGCGTCCGATCAGGGCAATGCACGCATGCAGGAAATCTCCGCCGCCATTCGCGAAGGCGCGCAAGCCTATCTGGCGCGCCAGTACACCACCATCGCCATCGTCGGCGTTGTGGTGCTTCTGCTCGCCTGGTGGCTGCTTTCGATCACCGCCGCCATCGGCTTCCTGATCGGCGCCGTTCTGTCTGGCGCCGCCGGCTTCATTGGCATGCATGTTTCGGTCCGCGCCAATGTGCGCACGGCGCAGGCGGCCTCCAACAGCCTCGCCGCTGGTCTCGACATAGCCTTCAAGTCGGGTGCCATCACCGGCATGCTGGTTGCCGGCCTGGCGCTGCTCGGCGTCTCGATCTACTATCTTATCCTCACCCATTTCATGGGCCTTCAGCCAAACGACCGCGTCGTCATCGATTCTCTGGTCGCGCTTGGCTTCGGCGCCTCGCTGATCTCGATCTTCGCCCGTCTCGGCGGCGGCATCTTCACCAAGGGTGCTGATGTCGGCGGCGATCTGGTCGGCAAGGTCGAAGCCGGGATTCCCGAGGACGATCCGCGCAATCCGGCCACCATCGCCGACAATGTCGGCGACAATGTCGGCGACTGCGCCGGCATGGCCGCCGACCTGTTCGAGACCTATGCGGTGACCGTGGTTGCCACCATGGTTCTCGCCGCCATCTTCTTCGGCGGCACCGCCGTGCTCGGTGCGGCGATGCTCTATCCGCTGGCCATCTGCGGCGCCTGCATCCTGACCTCGATCGTCGGCACCTTCTTCGTCAAGCTCGGCTCCAACGGCTCGATCATGGGCGCGCTCTACAAGGGCCTGATCGTCACCGGCCTGCTGTCCATCGTCGGCCTTGGCGTCGCCACATCGGTCACGCTTGGTTGGGGGGAGGTCGGCACGGTTGCCGGCATCACCATCACCGGCAAGAACCTGTTCATCTGCGGCCTAATCGGCCTCGTGGTGACCGGTTTGATCGTGGTGATCACCGAATACTATACCGGCACCAACAAGCGCCCGGTCAACTCGATCGCCCAGGCTTCGGTGACCGGCCATGGCACCAACGTCATCCAGGGCCTCGCGGTGTCGCTGGAATCGACGGCGCTGCCGGCCATCGTCATCGTCGGCGGCATCATCGCCACCTATCAGCTCGGCGGTCTCTTCGGAACGGCGATCGCCGTCACCACCATGCTCGGTCTTGCCGGCATGATCGTGGCGCTCGATGCCTTCGGCCCGGTCACCGACAATGCCGGCGGCATCGCCGAAATGGCAGGCCTGCCCAAGGAAGTGCGCCATTCCACCGACGCGCTCGACGCGGTCGGCAACACCACCAAGGCGGTGACCAAAGGCTATGCCATCGGCTCGGCTGGCCTGGGCGCGCTGGTGCTGTTCGCCGCCTATTCGAACGATCTGAGGTTCTTTGCCGCCAATGGCGACAAATACCCCTACTTCCAGGGCATGGGCGAGATCTCCTTCGACCTCTCCAATCCTTACGTCGTCGCCGGTCTGATCTTTGGTGGCCTGATCCCGTATCTGTTCGGCGGCATCGCCATGACAGCCGTCGGTCGTGCCGCGGGCTCGATCGTCGAGGAAGTACGCAAGCAGTTCCGCGAGGATCCGGGCATCATGGCCGGCACCTCCAAGCCGAACTATGCGCGCGCGGTCGATCTCCTGACCAAGGCGGCGATCCGGGAAATGATCATCCCCTCGCTGTTGCCGGTTCTGGCGCCGCTTGTCGTCTATTTCGGCGTGCTTTTGATCTCTGGCTCGAAGGCGTCCGCTTTCGCGGCACTCGGCGCCTCGCTGCTCGGCGTTATCGTCAACGGCCTGTTCGTGGCCATCTCGATGACCTCGGGCGGCGGCGCCTGGGACAATGCGAAGAAATCGTTCGAGGACGGTTTCACCGACAAGGACGGCGTCAAGCACCTCAAGGGCTCCGAGGCGCACAAGGCCTCGGTGACCGGCGACACGGTCGGCGATCCCTACAAGGACACCGCGGGTCCTGCGGTCAACCCGGCGATCAAGATCACCAACATCGTGGCGCTCCTGCTGCTTGCGGTGCTCGCGCACGGCTGAGCAAGAGCTGTTGAAAAAAGCGAAACCCGCGCGGAGCGATCTCCGCGGGTTTCGTTGGTTCGGGATCGGGCACGGTGCTTCAGCCGCCGTCAGGCTTGGCTCCATTGCTCTCGGCACGTTTTCGGTAGCGGGCCAGCATGTCGTCTACTCCTGGTTCGCGCGAAGGCATCGCCGGCAGGCCGCGTATCCCACGTAGCCTCGTGACGAAGGCGCCGCGCCCGTATTTGCGGCGAAACTCCCTGGCTCTCGGATGGATGCCGCATGCGGCCAGAATCCGGCGTTTCAGATAGGTGGATTTCTTCAAGGGTCGAGGGTCCTCGGCCGCGGCAAGAATTTCCACGCGCAGGACGCCCCATCACTGACAAGTCGGCCTGTCCGGGCCAAACAAAAACCCGTGAGATCGCTCCCACGGGTTTTTGGTCGCCTGAGATGCTGCTGCTTTCCCGGGGGAAGCAGTGACTGAAGATCAGGGGGTGCCGCCGCCGGGGATACCGGGCGCCAGCTTGCTTGCGCCGTTGATGATCTGGCTGAGGAAGTTCTGGTCCTTGCCGCCAGTAGGGGTGGTGCGCGAGATGAAGTCGAAGATCTTGCCGTCCTTCAGGCCGTAATTGGCGATCTGGGTGACGCGGCCGTCCGGGCCGAAATAGACCGCCAGCACATGCTGGTCGACCAGGTGCGGCTTGTCGAACGCGACATAGCGCTTGCGCGTCTGCGAGATGTAGTAGAACGCCTCGTTGTCGAAGGTCGCCGTGGTCGACGGCGTGCCAAGCGCCAGCAGCACCTGCTCGCGGCTGGAGCCGACCGGTACCGAATCAACCGCCTGCTGGTCGATGACATACCCTTGCGTCAGCGTCTCGCTCGGATTGAGATCGCCGATCATCTTGTTCGTGTGGCATGCCGAGAGCGCCGAAACCATGAGCAGCAGCGAGATCGCGCCGGCGGGCCTGGAAGTGAAGGTCGACTTGAAATTCAGCGCGCGCAACAACAATTCTCCATTACATCGCCGCAACTTGCGCTGGGCCGCAAAACCGGTAAACCAGCTTGCTTGCCGATGCAACAAGGCCAATTCAACAAACGGTCCCCGGAGACCATCCCCATGTTCCAGCGCCTTTTTGGCCGTGAACGCCACACCAACCGCGCCATCACCGACGCGCTCTACGCACAAATCGTGGCGGCGGCGCGGCAGACTGCATTTTATTCCCACTGGAATGTTCCGGACACGCCGCTTGGCCGTTTCGAGATGCTTTCGCTGCACATGTTCCTGTTCCAGCATCGCTTGCGCGGCGAGGGCGGCGTGGCGCAGGAGATCGCGCAGGTGCTGATCGACGAATTCTTTCTCGACGTCGATCATTCGCTGCGGGAACTGGGCATTGGCGACGTCGGCGTGCCGAAGCGCATGAAGAAACTGGCCAAGATGTTTTATGGCCGCACCGCCGCCTATGATGATGCGCTGGAAAGAAACGATCATGACGGCTTGACCGCGGCACTTGCCCGCAACATCCGGCCCGACGCAGGCACCTGGCCGGAAGCATCGCAATTGGCCGGCTATGTCGCCGGTGCCTGCAAGCAACTGGCAGCGCAGCCGTCCGAATCAATCGTTTCCGGCACGGTGACATTTCCGCTGGCCAGGGAGGTCGATCGATGAAACATGCTGATCCGCAAAGCCCGGTTTCCTTTTTCGCGAATGTCGCCCGGCTACCGCAGAAAGGGCTGCCCGTGGTGATCGAGGCCGACGCCACACAGCGCGCGGCCCTCGCCGAGGAGCACGGGCTGGTGTCCGTCGAAGCCTATCGCGCGGAACTCCTGGTCGCCTCCTGGAAGCGCAATGGCGTGAAGGTCAGCGGCCGTGTCGAGGCCGACATCACGCAAGCCTGCATCGTCACGCTCGATCCCGTCGCGGCGCATATCGACGAGCCGATCGAGGCGCTGCTGCTCCCCGAGGACTCCAAGCTTGGACGGCAGGGATTTGAAGGCGGTGGCGAAATTCTGCTCGATGCGGACGGGCCCGACAGTCCCGAAACATTTTCCGGCGACACTATCGATGTCGGGGCACTCGCGGAGCAGTACTTCGGTTTGGCGATCGACCCCTATCCGCGCAAGCCGGGCGCGTCCCTGGATGCCGGTGGCGACACCGAACCGGAGGAGAACGAATTTCAGCAAAAACTGCGGTCCTTGCTGGGAAAATCCTGAAAACCTCGCCCGCGACGGAAAAGTCGGTTGTGTGAAAACCCAAAACCGCTATTTTCGCCAAACCTTTGCGATCACTAAAGCGACCTGCCGCCTAACCGTGAGATGAATACCGCGTGATCAGGATTTCCATCGATGCCATGGGCGGCGATCACGGACCAGCCGTGGTCATTCCGGCGCTCATGACGGTTGCGACCCGCCGCCCAGACATCCGCTTCGTCATCTACGGGCGTGAGGACGTGGTGCGTCCTGAACTGGCCAAGTTTCCCAAACTGGCCGAGGTGAGCGAATTCTTCCACTGCGAGGTCGCGGTCAGGATGGACGACAAACCAAGCCAGGCGCTGCGCCATGGCCGCTGGAAATCGTCAATGTGGAAGGCGGTCGAGGCGGTCAAGTCGGGCACGGCGGACGCCTGTATCTCGGCAGGCAACACCGGCGCGCTGATGGCAATGTCGAAATTCTGCCTGCGCACCATGGCCACCATTGATCGTCCGGCGATCGCGGCCTTGTGGCCGACATTGCGTGGCGAAAGCGTGGTCCTCGACGTTGGCGCCACCATCGGCGCCGATGCGCACCAGCTCATTGATTTTGCCATTCTCGGCACCGGCATGGCGCGCTCCGTATTCGGCATTGCCCGGCCGACCGTCGGCTTGCTCAATGTCGGCGTGGAAGAGATCAAGGGCCAGGAAGAGGTCAAGGAAGCGGGACGCATGCTGCGCGAGGCCAACATGGCCTCGATGAATTATCATGGCTTTGTCGAAGGCGACGATATCGGCAAGGGTACGGTCGACGTGGTGGTGACGGAAGGCTTTGCCGGCAACATCGCGCTGAAGACGGCGGAAGGCACCGCCCGCCAGATCGCGGGTTATCTGCGCGCCGCGATGAGCCGCACCCTGCTGGCCAGGATCGGCTATGTCTTCGCCAAGGGCGCTTTCGATCGCCTGCGCGAGAAGATGGATGTCGGCCGCTCGAACGGCGGCGTGTTCCTGGGACTGAACGGCATCGTCGTCAAAAGCCATGGCGGTGCTGATTCGGACGGTTTTGCCGCGGCGATCGAGCTCGGCTACGACATGGTGCGCAACAATCTGATCGACCGCATCGAGGCCGACCTGGACCTGTTTCATGCGCGCAACCCGCATGCCCTGTCATCTCGGAAATCCGACGTCGTTAGCGACGCGAACGAATAGGAAAGAACTTTGATCAGATCAGTCGTGCGCGGCACGGGCGCCGCGCTGCCCCGCCGCATCATGAAGAATGCCGATTTCGAAGGCATGGTCGAAACCTCGGACGAGTGGATCGCCCAGCGCACCGGCATCCGCCAGCGCCATATCGCGGCCGACGACGAGACGACGGCTTCCCTGGGCGAGGCAGCGGCGCGCGCCGCCCTCGCCGATGCGGGGTTGACGCCAGATGACATCGACCTGATCGTGCTGGCGACGTCGACGCCCAACAACACGTTCCCGGCCACCGCGGTCGAGATCCAGGACCGGCTCGGCATGCATCACGGCTTTGCCTTCGACATGCAGGCGGTGTGCTCGGGCTTCGTCTATGCGGTGACCACGGCCGATCTCTATATTCGCGGCGGCCTGGCCAAACGCGTGTTGGTGATCGGCTCCGAGACATTCTCGCGCATTCTCGACTGGAGCGACCGCTCGACCTGCGTGCTGTTCGGCGACGGCGCCGGTGCCCTGGTGCTGGAAGCGGGCGAGGGGGGCGGCACGATCGCCGACCGCGGCGTTCTGGCGGCCAGCCTGCGCTCCGACGGCACGCACAAGGACAAGCTTTTTGTCGATGGCGGACCATCGACGACGGGAACGGTCGGCCACCTCAGGATGGAGGGCCGCGAGGTCTTCAAGCATGCGGTCGGCATGATCACCGACGTCATCGAGGCGACCTTCTCGGCCGCCGGCATCACCGCCGACGATCTCGACTGGTTCGTGCCGCACCAGGCCAATAAACGAATTATTGACGCTTCCGCCAAGAAGCTCGGTATTGCCGAACAGAAAGTGGTGGTTACGGTCAATTTGCACGGTAACACCTCGGCGGCCTCGGTGCCGTTGGCGCTGTCGGTGGCCGTTGCCGATGGGCGCATCAAGAAGGGTGACCTCGTGCTCCTGGAAGCGATGGGCGGCGGCTTCACATGGGGTGCCGTTCTGGTCCGCTGGTAAGTGCCGAACGGCTCGGTTTCGGTCCTTGACCTTGCCGGATCAATTACTTAGGCTCAGCCGTTGTTGTGCCGATTTTATGTTTGAGCTGATGGGACGGTCGCATGGGGGGAAAGACACTTACGCGCGCCGACCTTGCCGAGGCCGTCTACCGGAAGGTTGGTCTGTCGCGCACTGAATCCGCCGAACTCGTTGAAGCCGTTCTGGACGAAATCTGCGAAGCCATCGTCCGCGGTGAGACGGTCAAGCTGTCGTCCTTCGCGACATTCCATGTCCGCTCCAAGAACGAGCGCATCGGACGCAATCCCAAGACCGGTGAAGAGGTGCCCATCCTGCCGCGCCGGGTGATGACCTTCAAGTCGTCCAACGTATTGAAGAACCGCATCTTGCGTTCTCACCAGAACAGCAAGGCCAAGGGCGGCAAGTAGCGTCCATTGTACGGTTGAAAAACCGGCCCCACCATAACGTTGGGCTTGAATATTGTTTCACAAACCGCTGAAATAAGGCCCGATTCGGCAGCATGGCCGGATTGGTGTTCCGCGTATGATCCATTCCGCGCAAACGGAATGAGCTTCTCTCTTTGTTGAGCGTGATCTCGTCTGAAGACCGTTCCGGATCACGTTCCAGCGTGAGGATTTCGCCCATGGACAAGAGCCCTGACGCCTTCCGTACCATCAGCGAGGTCGCCGAAGACCTCGACCTGCCGCAGCATGTGCTGCGTTTCTGGGAAACGCGCTTCAACCAGATCAAGCCGATGAAGCGCGGCGGCGGCCGACGCTACTACCGGCCGCAGGATGTCGAGTTGATCAAGGGCATCCGCCACATGCTCTACGACCAGGGTTACACCATCAAGGGCGTGCAGAAGCTGCTGCGCGAAAACGGCAATCATTTCCTGGTTGCCATCGGCAATGGCGACATGGCCGCGGTCGAGGCCATTTCCCAGCGAAAGCAGGCCGACCAGGTGCCGCTGACGCCGGCAGCGCAGCCGCGCGGCGGCGATGATGAACTGGTTGGCCAGCCAAGGGTCAAGCCCAGTCGCCGCTTTTTCGGCCTTGGCAAGGGCGATGAGGAGGGTCCCGTTCAACCGGACGCCTCGAAACTCTCGCGCGACAATCGCGCACTGCTGCAGGAGGCGCTGTTCGACCTGCTCGAATGCAAGCGCTTGCTCGACCAGGTGCGCTGAGCGCCGCCCGAAGTGCTTTGAAGCCGCGAAACTGGAACCCGCCTTTGGGGTGAGGCGTTACGTTTCCTTCTGCAAGAGAAGGAAACGCATGATGGCACCATTCTCGACCCTTTCGGACATCGATCTCGAAAAGCAAGTCACGGCGCTGTCGAGGGAACTCGCGGCGTTGCGCAAGGCAGTGTCCAGGCGGGGTGGCGCCTACTATGAAGATAGTCGTGATGCCGCGCTCGACACATATTCCGATCTTGCCGGGCGTCTGCGGGAGGCCATGCCGGCAATTCGCAGGCAGGGAAGGGTGATCGAGAGATCGGCCCGCGACCATCCGGCGGCAGCTGCGGCGGTTGGCCTTGTGGTGCTCGGCCTGGTGGCCAGCCTGTTATTCAGCCGACGCTGATACCATCGCCGACGTTGGCATGTGGGTTCAAGGCAAAATGGCGGCGCCGGTTTGGCCTGCGGCCATTACCGTTTTTGGAGGCGGTTGCCTCGCCGCCCTGATCTGCCGGCGCTGATCGATTCAGTGATCTCGGCTGCTCCGGCATCTGGCACTGAGCGCTTCGGCATAGAGGCGCATGGCGCCCTTGTGCCGTCGGCGCAGGAATGCTGATTGCTCCAGCCGCCAGAGCCGCTCGATCTCCGCCGTGATCGCCGGGTTTGTCCATGTGCCGTAGCCGGCGGCTGTGTAGACAACCACCTCGCCGGCATAGAGCCGCTCGTCGGTGACCAAAAAGTCGATACGGATATAATCGAGATCGCCAGCGATCCCCGGCGCGATCGAGATTGCCTGGCGAACGTAGTCGATGAGCCGAGCGCTGACCGGCAAGGCCTGGTCCTCGCGGGGATAGTCCGGATCGCGACCGGGCAGTGGATTGGCTTCCCGGTCGAACAGAAGCGATTGCTGGGCGGTCTTATCCTCGACCCAGACGTGGGCGATCACCCCGCTGCAGATATGGACCTTGATATCTGTGGCAATGGTTCCGCCGCAAAGTGCCAGCCGCTCTTCCGCGAAGACGGTTGGATCAACAGGCCAGTACGCCCATTCGCCGTCGCGCCGTCCGTAGCGTTTCTTGAGCCAGCGTCTCGCCTTGCGTACGATGACGGCGCGATCCGGCTCACCGTCGGATACGAATATGTTCATCGCGCAGCCATGGTTTGCCTTGACCACAACGGGGCCGATCAGCATATCCGCAGGGATGTCGGCAGCGTCGCCCCCGGACCAGAGCGTCTTTGGCATGGCGATCCCGGGGCAGGTGTCACGGATATAGACCTTGGCAGCGAGCTTGTCGGTCAACGTCACGAACAACGGATTGCGGTCGAGGATCTTTCGCCAAAGCAACAGCTCATGGTAGCGCTCGGGCGCGGCCGGATTGGGCAGATAGCCCAGTTTCGTGGCAAATCGCGCGACAAGGCCAGGGTGACGAACCGTCAGCCACAATCGCGCGACCGACAGGACAAGACGATTTTTCCAGGAAATATTGGCCGCGGTCGTCATCGGGATACCTGGCCATGTTGGCGAAGCCGGACCCGGTGCGCGTACCCGGTCAGCACATGCCTTGCCGTATCGTGATTTGGCTCTGCGTGAAAGGTTTCACTTACCGTCGGGGCATCGGGATTGACGCCGGAATCCTGGGGCTGGCGGTTTCGGTGTAACTCGACAGGCCCGATTCACGTCGTCCCCGGCATTGCATCACCAAGAGAAGACCGGCCTTGAACAAGAAGCCAAGGCGGTCTTCTCGTTGGTCGTCTGGTATGCTTAGTAGGCCTTCTTCACCATTTTCTTCGTGTGATGGTGGTGATGGTAGTGGTAGTGGTGATGGCGATGGTGGTGGCGATGGTGATGATGCTTTGCCATGGGGGCCGCATCCGCGCTCGTCGCACCGATGACCGGCGCCGTGAAAGCGAGGGCAACTGCAAGCCCGAGGGCCGAGAGGAGGGACTTCTTCATGGATCGTTTCCTTCTTTTGGCAGGCAGATCTAAATCGGGTCGATAACCCGACCGCCGCGAATGGAATTACGCTCCCGAATTTTTTCGTCAGTATTTCCCGATTGTAGAATTTTGTTTCTGAACTGTTTCTGGCCGACCGAGTCTCCATCACCGCCATGGCACGGGCTGCAAGCTGCCTTAGTCGGCTGTTTGGCTACGCACGCGCAGATGCGCTTGCGAGGTGTGGGGTTCACGATAGTGTGACGGCCCGTTTGGCTCTTGGCAAATCGCTGACGAGCGGGCATCTTCCTGCTCGTCTCAGGCAACATCCATTTTGATCAAACTCTTTCAGCCACCGGAGTTGCCAATGCCCCACAATGCAAAAGAACATGCCCTTTCCGAACCGTTAGCCAATGAGATCGGGCCAATTTACAGCACCCTCAAGGCGATGCGGGAAACCCGCGGTTACAGCGTGGAAGAGCTGTCGCTGACCTGCGGCCTGTCGGTCGACGAGATCGAGGACATCGAGAGCGGCAGGGCGGCCGACCCGGCGAAGCTGCGTCGTATTGCGTCCGCGCTTCAACTGCCCCAGGACGCTGTGATTGTTTCCGCTGCGCCGGCACCGGCCGCACAAGGTCGGCCCCTGGCATAGAATCAGCAACAGGCATGCCCAAGAAACCCGCTAGGCCCGCTTGGCGGGTTTCTTGTTGATGCCGCAGCGTTCTCCAGCAGCCGGGCTTGCCGACTTGCCGATCGCACGTGTTTATACCCACGGCATCCAGATCTGTTGCCGATTGGTCCGCTGTGCATTGGGTTTTGAGCTGTGGGTCTTCTGATATGAGCCTGGAATCTGTTCGTGCCTTCTTCGCCGCGCATGCGCCGGACATCGAGGTCATCGTCACGGAAGCGAGTTCGGCGACGGTGACGCTGGCGGCGCAGGCGCATGGTGTGTTGCCGGCGCAGATCGCCAAGACGATCTGTCTTCGCGTCGCGGAACGGACCATGCTCATCGTGACCAGCGGCATCGCCAGGCTGGATAACCGCAAGTTCAAGGACCAGTTCGGCGGCAAGCCCCGCATGCTGGATGCCGAAGAGGTCGTCGAGGCGACAAGCCACCCGGTGGGTGGCGTCTGCCCGTTCGGCCTGCCGTCGCCGCTGCCGGTCTACTGCGACGTGTCGCTGCGCGAATTCGGCGAGGTCGTGCCGGCCGCCGGCGCCACCAACGCTGCGGTACGGATTGAGCCGCGGCGCATGGCGGACCTAGTCGGCGCCGAATGGGTCGATGTGTGCCAGGGTTAGAGGCCGTATCCAAGCCGGAGCTGAAACCAGCAAGGCAAAGGAAAGAGGCGGTTTGAGAATCGGCCGATCTGGCCGGGCGGACTTCGGGGGCAAGTCCTGCTTCAAAATGGTCGGAGTGGCCGGATTCGAACCGACGACCCCTTGACCCCCAGTCAAGTGCGCTACCGGGCTGCGCTACACTCCGGACCGGTCGCGATGTATCGTGATAACCCTGCTCGGGTCAACCGAAATTCGGCGTTTATCGTGGCGGCGTGGATACGATGGCTCTTGGCCTCTGCAATGCCGGCCGCAGCAGCCGCTGATGGCGGTATTCGAGCGCGATGGCGCCCCAGATCAAGCCGAGCAGCAGGTAGACGTGGCGCCAGTGATCGATGTCGATGAAGGTGCCGAGCCCGGTATTGCCGATGAAGGCGACATAGGCGCACAACAGATAGGGTTGCCACGGCCGGTCGCGCAGAAGGATGCGGAACCCGGCTGCCAGGGTCCAGAGGACGAGCGTCAGGAAAGACACGAAGCCGAGCCAGCCATAGTCCATCAGCATCTTCAGCCAGATGTCATGCGTGTCCTCGCCGAAGAGCTTGCCGAAGACCAGTGGTCCGATGCCGAAAGGACGCTCCATCGCCATCTGGAAACCGATCGTATAGCGGGCGAAGCGGCCGAGGCGGGCGGTGTCATAGCTCTGTTCGAGGTGCGCGCGGTTGGAGAACATCTCCGCCACGCCGGGCAGCTGCAAGATGACGATGATGGCGATGGCCAGCAGCGAAAGTGCGGCAATGGTCATGATCACCACGCGCAGCCGGAACATGCCGCTGTTGCTCTGCAGGAACAGGCAGCCGGTGAGCAGCACAGCGGAGACGGCAAACATGCCCCAGGCGCCGCGCGAGAAGGAGAAGAAGATGCCGGCCGCGATGATCAGCAACGGTATCGCCAGCAACGGCATGCGCGACACCGGGCCCGTCAGGAGCAGATAGAGCAGATAGATGCCCGGCAGCACCAGGAACGGTCCGAACACGTTCGGGTCCTGGAAGGCGCCGGCGGCGCGGTCGTACTTGGTGAAGATTTCCGCGCCGGGAAAGGCGTGGAAATAGCCTGCTATGCCAAGCAGCGACGTTGCCACCGCCGAGACGACATAGGCAATGAAGATCAGACGGTAGAGGTTTGGCTGCGTGGCGACAACCGATGCGAAGAACACGGCGCTGAAGGCGAGAAACAGCGATACGGCGAGATAGAGCGGCGTGTTGGCGAGATCAGCCATCTGCGTCATCGAGATCATGCCGCCGATGTTCATCGTCACCAGAAGCACCAGCAGTGGGGTGGCGGCGCGGGAGATCCTCAGGCCGAAAAGGGCCCAAACGGCGATCAGCCCGGCCATGTAGATTTCATAAGGGGCCGGCTCGCTGATGACGAAGCCGGACAGCAGCATGCCGACCACCACCGCGCCCGAGGAAATCAGCGTGATCAGTTTGGCGTTGACCGCGGCGCGCGGCAAATCATGGCTGATCGCGCTCAATAGGCGTTTTCCGTATTGAGCAGCCGGATCGGGGTCAGGAACAGGATCCGCAAATCGAACAGCAACGACCAGTTTTCGATGTAGTAGAGGTCGTACTCCGTTCGCATGCGGATCTTTTCGTTGGTGTCCATCTCGCCGCGCCAGCCGTTGATCTGCGCCCAGCCGGTGACACCGGGCTTGACCTTGTGGCGGGCGAAATAGCCGTCGACCACCTCGTTGTAGAGAAGGTTGTGAGACTGCGCGGCAATGGCATGTGGACGAGGACCGATGAGCGACAGCGAGCCCAGCAGCGAGTTGAAGAATTGCGGCAGCTCGTCGATCGAGGTCTTGCGGATGAAGCGGCCGACGCGGGTGACGCGCGGGTCGTTCTTGGTCACTGTCTGCTTGGCGGTCGGGTCTGACCTGTCGGTATACATCGAGCGGAATTTATAGACCTCGATAACCTCATTGTTGAAGCCGTGCCGTTTCTGCTTGAACAGGACCGGCCCCTTGCTGTCGAGCTTGATGGCGATCGCGGTGCCGAGCATCACCGGCAGGAACACGACGATGCCGATGAGGCTGAAGATGATATCGAAGGCACGCTTGGCGACCGAATCCCAATCGTTGATCGGCTTGTCGAAAATGTCGAGCATCGGCACCGAGCCGATGTAGGAATAGGCGCGCGGACGAAACTGCAGCGCGTTGGAGTGTGCCGACAGCCGGATGTCGACCGGCAGGACCCACAGCTTCTTCAGCAATTGCAGGACGCGCGATTCGGCGGTCAGCGGCAGCGACACGATCAGCATGTCGATGCGGGCGATGCGGGCGAACTCGATCAGTTCCGAAATGGTGCCGAGCTTGGGATAGCCGGCAACGATGGGTGGCGAGCGCTTGTCGCTGCGATCATCGAAGATGCCGCAGATGCGGATGTCGTTGTAAGGCTGCTTTTCGACCGAGCGGATCAGGATCTCCGCCGCCTTGCCGCCGCCAACAATGACGGCGCGTCGCTCCATGCGGCCATCGCGTGCCCAGCGCCGGATCAGCTTTGACATCATTAGCCTGAGGCCGAAGAGGAAGACAAAGCCGACGACGAACCACGTCCCGAACAGCAGGCGCGAGTAATCTTCCGACATCTTCGTGGCGAAGGCTGTCAACGCCATCAGGGCGAAGGCGCCGGCCCAAGCCAGCAGGATGCGGCCGAAATTGGCGATCGGCCGCATGAGGGAGACCACCTGATAGCAGTCGGTGACATCGAGCAGCACCACGGCGAGGAACGATGCGGCGGCAATCGTCACCGGATATTGCCAGGCGAGATAGTTGAAGAACCCGACATAGTAGAAATAGACGCAGAGCCCCGAAAGGAACAGCACCGCGAATTCGACCATGCGCAGGACGCCGCTGACCATGATCGGCGACATCGTATCGCGCCGGTACTGCGTGGCGACCTGCCGGGCAACGTCGTTCATGCCGCCGGACGCGTCGCCGTCGGTCGGGTCGTCGAATTTACGGACCGCTTCGGGTGAAAAGCGGCGCGCGGGGTCGATCTCGTTCATGGGACAGTCCGCAAGCTTTCCTTGGGGAATAGCAAAGGAGAGCTAAGAAACCCTTGAAACAACGCATGGCTTTGGAACGGCTCGGACTACCTGTCGAGCGCCGCGAAGTAGGCTTTCTCGATGTCGGCGGCCATGACGTCGGCGCCGAAACGCGCCCTGAGGCCGGAACCGTCGGGCATCAATTCGCGATAGGCGGCAAGGTCGGCCAGCGCCTGGCTTATCTTGCCGGCAAGTTCGACCGCATCGGGCCGGATCAGGGTAGGGGAGGCGGCACCAAAAATCTCCGGTATGCCGCCGACGGCGGTCGCGATCATCGGCCTTGCCCCCGCAAGGGCCTCCAGCACGATATAGGGCATGGCCTCGGCACGCGAAGGAACGACGACGAGCGCCGCCAGCGCGAAGGCCTCCCTGGCCGGCATCGGCGGCAGGAAGCGGACATTGTCTTGCAGCCCCAGGCGCTTCACCTGCGCGTGGTAGCGCGGCAGGTCGTCGCCGTCGCCGACCATCACCGCGCTCAATGCGCGGCCGAGCCGAGGGCCGGCGGTGGCCAGGGCATCGATGAAGATGTCTGGCCCCTTTAGGTCCCGCATCATGCCGATGTAGAGCAGGTCCGCCACATCGGCGTTGGTGATCACTGGTTCGAATTCGGCGGCGCGAAGTCCATTGTAGACCAACGTGTTCGGGATCGGCGGTTCGCCCACTTTCCTGCGATAGGTCCGCCGCTCATAATCGGAGACGAACAGCAGGCAATCGGTGAAGCGCGCCATGAAGCGCTCGATCGCGAAGAACAGCTTTCCGGTGGCTGTGTTCTCGTCATAATGGAGGGAGCCGCCATGCGGCGAATAAAGGCGGGCTACGCGAGACCTTGATACCCGCAACAGTGAGCCGAACAGACGGGCATAGGCGCCACCCTTGGCGCCGTGCCCGTGCAGCACGTCCGGCCGCAATTCCTTGATGATCCTGTAGGTGCGTCTGGCAGAGGCGAGGTCGCCCGGGCCGACATGGCGCTGCATTGGCGTGCGATGGATGCCGAGCGCCAGCATCTCCTTCATTTGCGCGAACAGACGCTCCTCGAATTCGCCGCCCGTGGTCGAATCGCAGACGATACCGACCATGTGACCGGCGGCGACCTGCGCTTCCGTCAAATCGCGCACATGCCGGAAAATTCCCCCGACGGGTGAACGAAAGCAGTGGACGATCCTGAGCTTGTCCGCCACGTGGTGTCATTCAGAACAGGCGTTCACGAACGTAGACGGTATCTCCGGGCAGCAGCGGGTCCGAGGTGACCACACGGCCGGTAATCACCTTGCCGTTGATGTCGCGGGTGATGTCGACGCTTTCCTGATTGGCGCGCGGCGTGAAGCCGCCGGCAATGGCGATGGCCTTCTGCACGGTCAGGCCGGGTACGTAGGAATACTGGCCGGCGGCGCCCACCTCGCCCATGACGAAGATCGGCCTGTAGCGATCGATCTCGACCGAGACGTCGGGGTCGCGCAGATAGCCTTGCCGCAACTTGTCGGCGATCGCCTTTTCCATCTGCTGCGCGGTGTGGCCGCGGGCCGGTATCACGCCGACGAGCGGGAAGGAGATGTAGCCGGACTGGTCCACACTGTAGGTATTGGTCAGCCCGTCCTGCTCGAACACCGTGACACGGACACGGTCGCCGGCCCCGAGGCGGTACGGCTGGTCGAGGACTTCGTGGAAGGCTGCCGGTGTCGGCCGGTAGCTGGAGCAGCCGGCAAGCATCGATACGGCAAGCAGTGCGCGAAAGAGGGTAGCAGTGCTTTTCATGACCGGATACGTACCTTCGACTGGCCGCTGCCGCAGCGCAGCAAACATCTGGGATCGGGCTCGTTATCATCCTGTTAGGGTTAATGGCCGGTAAAGGCGCTGGCTGATACCGCTCGCGCCGGCGAGAATTTCGCCTTGTTTGCTGGTTTTGTCGTTTTTCTTGCCGCTCGCGCGTAAATCCTAACCAAAACTTACCGTGATCTTAACCGCTGAGTTACCATAGTTGTTTACGGTGTATCCCGACCCAGTTTCGGAGTAGGGATGCATGTCCGTTCAGTCCGCGGCCGCAGATGTCGATGTTGATCTCAGGCAGCTCTTTGCCAGCCTTGCGAGGAACTGGTTGCGCATCCTGGTCTTCGTTCTGGTGGTGACGGGAGTGGCGTTCGGGTTCGCTTCGCTTGCGACCCGGCATTACAAGGCCCAGACGCAAGTGGAGATCGTCCCGCGTGAATCCGTCTACACGCGTCCGGCCGGCAACACGGACGGCGATAAGCCGATCCTCGACGAGCAAGGCGTTGCCACCCAGGTCCAGATAATTTCGTCCAACGAGATCCTGAAGCAGGTGGCGCAGAAGCTCGGCCTGTCGCGGCTGCCTGAGTTCGACGAAACGATCAATATGTCCTCCCTGAGCCGCGTGCTGATCCTGCTTGGCTTGAAAAACGACCCGATGGACGTTCCGGCCGACGAGCGTGTCCTGAAGAAGATGCGTGAGAAGCTCAACGTCTATGGTGTTGAAAAGACTCGCATCATTGCCATCGAGTTCTCCTCGGAGGATCCCAAGCTCGCCGCCGCCATTCCCGATGCCATTGCCGCCGCCTATATTGCGGGGCAAGGTGCGGCCAAGCGCGAATCGAACACTGCCGCCGCCGACTTTCTGGCGCCCGAGATCGCCGACCTCTCGAAGCAGGTCAAGGACGCCGAGGCCAAGGTTGCGGCCTACCGCGCCCAGTCCGATCTCCTGATCGGCGGCAACAATTCCGTTCTGGCCACCCAGCAACTGGCCGAGCTGTCGACCGAATTGTCCCGGGTGCGGGCCAACCGCGCCGCGGCCGAAGGCACCGCCGACAGTGTGCGCAAGGCGCTGCAGAACGGCGGCTCGCTGGATTCGCTGCCGGAAGTGCTGTCGTCCGACCTGATCCAGCGCCTGCGTGAGCGGCAGGTCGAGCTGCGCGCCAACATCGCCGATATGTCGACGACACTGCTCGACAATCATCCGCGCATCCGCGCCGCGAAATCGCAATTGGCCGATCTCGACGCGCAGATCCGCAGCGAAGCCCAGAAAGTCATGAAGGGCCTTGTGATGCAGGCGGACGCGGCCAAGGCGCGCGAAAACCAGCTCGTCGCCGACGTCAACACGCTGAAAGCGGCTTCGGCACAGGCTGGCGAACAGCAGGTCGGCCTCGACGCGTTGCAGCGCGATGCCGCCGCCAAACGCCAGCAGCTCGAACTCTACCTGACCAACTACCGCGAGGCGGCTTCGCGTCAGGATCGCAACTATGTCCCGGTCGATGCCCGCATCGTCTCGCCGGCCTCGGTGCCCGCCGAGCCATATTTTCCCAAGATCGGGCCAATCGTTGGTGCTGCCGCAGCGGCCTCGCTTCTGCTGGCGGCGGTGTTCACGCTGTTGCGGGAGCTCTTCTCGGGCCGAGCCATGCGCCCGGCCACCGGAGCCCGTTTTGTGCCGATCGACGAAGTGCCGATGCCACCGCCTGTCCATCAGGAACCATCTTCTCGCCTGGAACCGCCTGTCGCCCGCGAGCTCGCCAATCGTCCCGCCGAAGCGCCATTGCCCGAAAGGGTCATGGCGGAGATGATCGCGCAGCCCCAGCCAGCTGTGGAGGCAGAGTCTGCCGCCCATGCCGCCCCTGTCGCCGGGGCCGCGCCGGTGGCTGAGGCCAAGCCTATGGCTGAGGCCGAGCCTGTCACGGAGATCCAGCGGCCACGCTCCGTGCTTGGCGAGATCGACATCGAGAAGGCCGCTGAAAAGCTGATCGCGAGCGGGGCCGCGCGCGCCATATTCGTTTCGCCCGAAGGCGACGAGGCGGCCGCGTCGGCGATCCTGGTGGCGCGCGAGGTGTCCGACGCCGGCCTGCGCGTCCTGCTGCTCGACCTCACGGCCTCAGGCGCCGCCTCGCGGCCGATGCTCGACAGCGGGCTTTTCCCGGGCATTACCGATCTGCTCGCCTCGCAGGCGCAGTTCAGCGACGTGATCCATGCCGACCTCTACTCCGACTGCCACGTCATTCCCGTCGGCACCGCCGACCCGGTCCGCGCCATGCGTGCCGCCGACCGGCTGCCGATCATCATGCAGTCGCTGACCACGGCCTACGACCTGGTGGTGGTCGAATGCGGACCGGCCGACGCGCAAGGCATAAGCCGCCTGGGCAGCGATGCCACCGAGGTGTTCCTGTCCATGCTCGAGCCGGACGACGAAGTGACGCGAGCCGCCGTCAAGCTGATCGAGAACGGCTATCCCGACCTGACGCTGGTGACGCCGCTCGGTCACGAACCGCCGGGCACGCCGGGTCGGCGCTCCGCGGCTTGAAAGAACAGCCGTTCGGAGGCTTGCTCATTTAACGGCGAGCTTAGCTGTCGTCCTCGCCAGCCGTGGGCGCTGCCTGTCCCGCTGACTTACGGCGCAGCATCTTGGCCAGCTTCCAGATCGCCGGGCTGTTCTTGATAAAAGCCTTCAGCCGCGCATTCTGGCGAAGCATCAATGCCAGCGCACGGCCCTTCAGAGTCAGCGGGACCAGCACCTCGAAATGCTGCGTTTCGATGTCGCACCACTGCCGCTTGTAGGGCTCGTCGCCGACGGAGAAATCATAGACCGCGAAACCCGTCTCGCAGGCCTCCTGGATGTTGTCGAAGAACAGGAAGTCGCCGGGACTGGTGTGCGCGAGATCGTCCTCGGCGATCGCTCCGAACTCGCAGATCAGCCGCCTGCCCGAGCGGCTCGATCCGGTGATGGCGCGCAGCTTGCCGGCGACCTCCAGTCCGTGCAGCACGAAAGGAGGCTCGGATTGGTCCAAGGCCTGGGTAAACAGCTCTCGGAAGAAGGCGCGCGTCGGATCGTCCCCGAAGACGTTGGCGATGCCCATCTTGCGAAAGCGAAGCTCCTTCATCTCGAAGAAGGCGTCGAGCAACCGCTTCACCTCGTCCGAGCTGCGAGCCTCGATGCGTCGGTGGTTGCCGACGGCCTCGAATTTGCGGGTCTGCGAACGATGCTTCTTGCGTTTGCGCTTGCCGCTGGCGCGCAGCAGCAACGCGTCGAAGCCTCCGGCAAGGTCGACGGCCAGCGAAAGATTGGGGCTGGAAAAATGTGCAAGCGATGCCAGCGGATTGGCGACGCCATCAAGCTTGGGCAGCAAGCGTTCCAGCGCGATGAGATCGATGTCCGGACGGGATTTGGCGACGGCCGCAAGCATCGAACGGACGGCTGCGACATCCGCATTGGCCAGCCATTGCGGGTCAGCGGCCGCGAAATTGCCGTTGGCGTGCCGGTCGCCCATGAAACGGGCGACTCGGAACGGTCCCTGATTCACAACCTCCAGCGCCAGTGCGAAGACCGGCTTGCCTTCGAGAGCAAGCGTCGCCACGAGGAATTCGGGCTTGACCTGCGCGGCCCAGTTCAGGACCCAGGTCGCGCCCTGTGCCGGCGCGCAGACCGCCGAGCGGCAGAACCTCGCATAGGCCGCCAGCCCCTCGGCGCCCGCGACCGAGATCGATGGCCCGGCGGTATCCCCAGGCAGGGCGCGTGGTGATGCCCCGATCGCCGCAAGCCGATTGCCGTCAAATGACGCCATTGCGTCAACCATACCTCAATCCTTAAGGCGTATTGATCCCGATTTGGGGGGGCGCTCAGGCGTATTCCGTGCTTGGATCAGCCTAGGCGCAAAAGGTGAATGAATGATCGACGGTGGGGAGGCTATCCGAAAACTGGCGCTCAACGTCGTGCGCTATACCGGGCTCGCCCCATTGGCCAGACCGTTTGTCGGCGGCATCGGCGCCATCCTGATGCTGCACCGCGTGACGGCGACACCCGAAAAGCCAGATAGCGTCAACCGGCACCTCAACATCGCGCCCAGCTTCCTCGACGCCGTGATCGCCGACATGAAGGCCGGCGGCTATGCCTTCGTCTCGATGGACGAGGCAGTTGAGCGCATCAAGGCAGGCGGCAAGGGCGGCCTCTTCGCCACCATCACCGCCGACGATGCCTATCGTGACAACATGACCGAGGCGCTGCCGGTGCTGGAAAAGCACGGCGCGCCGATCGCCATCTATGTCGCGCCGGGGTTGGTCGACGGTACCGCAGATCTGTGGTGGGACGTGGCCGAGGACATCGTCAATGCCTGCGATCGGCTGACGCTGGCGACCTCAAATAGTCCGATCGTGATTGATTGCGCGACCCCCGCCAGGAAGCGCCAGGCCATAGCCCGGTTGCATGCTTACCTCGCCACCGAGGTCCGCGAGGAAGACCTGCGGACTGTGCTGCGCGATCTCGCCACTTCAAACGGCATCGACGCGGATGCCCCGCGCCTGCGGACCCTGATGAACTGGAATGAGATTCGCACCATCGCCGCGCATCCGCTGGTGACGATCGGCGCCCATACGATCAACCACAGCAATCTGAAGCGGCTTTCCGAGGCCGACGCGCGACACGAGATCGGCGCTGTGAGGGACATGTTGCGGGCCAGGCTCGGCACGGAGCCGCGCCATTTTGCCTACCCCTATGGCTATGCAAGCGCCGTCGGCTGCCGCGAAGTGGGTTTTGCCCGCGAGGCCGGCTATTCCTCCGCCGTGACGACCCGCCATGGTGTGCTGCGCGCCGAACATGCCGGTTTTCTCCATGCCTTACCCCGCATTTCAGTCAATGGCCGCTACCAGAGCCTTGCCCATATCCGCACCATGCTGTCGGGCGTGACGACGCCGCTCGCCAATGCTGGCAAGATGGTCGTCACCGTCTGACGGGCTGCCAAGGCATGGTTCAACGCTTGGCGCGTGGCTCCAGCATCAGCCACTTGATGATGCCCATGGCCGGCAGCACCCAGAGCAGACCGCTGAGCAGAAAGAAGAAGAAATGCACCCACGCGCCCGATTCCGACAGGCGGGCGACCGCGAAGATCGATGCGACCAGCGCGTAGATGATAACCAGCGCCACCAGCAGGAACATTCCGATCAGCTTTTTCAGGCGAATGGGCATGGCTTGGCCTCGTTGATCGCTATCGCTTAGGCCGAACACACGGCACGCGCAACCCGTGACAGGCGGCGCGACGGCGTGCCGCGCCGCCCGGTCTTGCCAGCAGGAATGCGATGGTCCACCAATCCGCGACATCAACCTGCCGGGATAGATTCATGGCCGCCATTACTGCTGCCGCGCCTTACCAAGCCCGTGACCGTGACCTGCGCAACCGGGCGCTGGTGCGCGGCTGGCTCTACGTCGTGCTTCTGGTGCTGTTTGCGTTGATGCTGGTTGGCGGCGCCACGCGGCTGACCGAGTCCGGCCTGTCGATCACCGAGTGGCAGCCGATCCATGGCGTCATCCCGCCGCTGAATGACGCCGAGTGGCAAGATGAATTCCAGCGCTATCAGCAGATTCCACAATACACCGAGCTCAACAAGGGCATGAGTATCGCGGCGTTCAAGTCGATCTTCTGGTGGGAGTGGGCGCACCGTCTGCTGGCGCGCAGCGTCGGCCTGGTCTTTGCCTTGCCGCTGCTGTTCTTCTGGGTGACGCGCCGCATAGAGCGCGGGCTCGGACCGAAACTTGCGGGAATTCTTCTCCTCGGCGGCCTGCAGGGCGCCATTGGCTGGTGGATGGTGGCCTCCGGCCTGGTCGACCGCGTATCGGTGAGCCAGTACAGGCTGGCCACGCACCTGACGCTGGCGGCACTGATCTTCACCGCGACCATGGTCGTCGCACGCGGGCTGGCGCCACATTCCGAACCCACGGCCGATCGCTCGACCCAGAGAGTGGCTGGCTTCATCGTACTTCTGGCGCTGATCCAGATCTATCTCGGCGGTCTGGTTGCCGGTCTCGACGCCGGCATGAGCTACAACACCTGGCCGCTGATGGATGGCAGGATCATCCCTGGCGATCTGCTGATCCTCGAGCCGGTATGGCGCAACGTCTTCGAGAACCCGAAGACGGTGCAGTTCATACATCGGCTCGGCGCTTATACGGTTTTCGCCGTTGCTCTCTGGCACATGATCGCCACGCGTCGGCGGCTGCCCGGCTCAACCCATGCGCGCCGCGCGACGCTGTTGTTTTTTCTGGTGCTGGTGCAGGCCTCTGTCGGCATCGGCACGCTGCTGATGCAGGTGCCCCTGCATATGGCCCTGACGCATCAAGGCTTCGCTCTGGTTGTGCTGGGTTTTGCGGCGGCGCACTGGCGCGGCACCAAGGGCGCCTATCCCTTGCCCAACGAGGTCGCCGTCGGGCGTTGATCTAAGTCGGGGGCATCCGGAACCCGCTCGACCGCGGCGCCTTGCGGCTTCACTGTTCGAAGGGATCAGAAGCGCGCCCGCACCGCGCGGATCGCCCTGGCGATCGATAGTTCGCGATTCTCCTCGACCTCGTTCTCATCGTCGTGGTGCCAGGCCGCCGACAGACAGCCATACGCGATGGCGTGGTCGAGAATGGCTGCCGGCGTCTGGGCCAGCGTCCCGGCGAAGACTTCAGCCATGCGCGCGATGCGCTCCGGATCCAGGCAAAGCGCGTCACGGCCGAGCGGATTGTAAAACATGTTGGCAGCGTCGAAGCCGGGGTCGCCGAGCACGCCCTTTGGGTCGATGGCCAGCCAGCCGCGTGGGCCATGCAGGATGTTCTCGTGATGCAGGTCGCCGTGTAGGGGCCTGACATCGTAGGGAGCAGCCAGCAGCCGATCGGCGATGGCGCCGGCCTCGACATAGATGCTGGCGATGTCGGCCTCACGATCAGCCCTTGCCTTCTTGAACAGGCTCGAAAACCGCTCCCTGAGCGGCTGAAGCCCGGATGGGAAGGGGTGCTTCGAAGACGAAAGCAGCCTCGTCATCACCTCTGCGGCGATTTCGGTGGCGGTACTGTCCCCCTGTCCATCGAGAACCTCCGAAAGCAGGGTTTCGCCGCCATATTCGAGCAGCATGGAATGTCCGTCCCGGCCGAGCAGCCGTACCGCACCTTCGCCGCTTCGCCAGGCCAGGTAGTGCTCGCCGCGCAACTCGTCGGCGACATCGTCGAACGGTTTGAGCGCCTTGACGATCGCGGGCGAGCCGTCCTCGAACCGCACCTTCCAGATACGGCTCGAAAAAGTCTCGGCGATGAGTTCGGGCGCGCTGACCTTCCAGCGCGCCGGAAATGCGGGTCCGTCCATCAAAGGCCGAGCATCAGGTCCATGTTCTGGACGGCCGCGCCCGAGGCGCCCTTGCCGAGATTGTCATAGACCGCCAGCAGCAGCGCCTGCGCTCTGCTGTCGTTGGCAAAGACATAGAGCTTCATGCGGTTGGTGCCATTGTAGATCTCGGGATCGATCTCCGGCATGCGTTCCAGATGCGTATAGGGCGCCACTTCGACCACACCGCCCTTGATGGCGGCGAAATGGTCGGCAATGGCCGCATGCAACTCCGCACCCGTCGGCACATAGTCGAGGCCACCGAGTTGCAGCGGCACCACCGTGATCATGCCTTGGGCGAAATTGCCGACAGCCGGCTGCATGATCGGATCATGCGACAGCTTCGCGTAGGCCCGCAGCTCCGGCACATGCTTGTGCTGCAAGGTCAGGCCATAGGGCAGGAACTCCGAGGCGTCTTCGCCCTTGGCGACGTAGTCCTCGATCATCGGGCGTCCACCGCCCGAATAGCCCGAAATGCCGTTGACCGTGATCGGGAAATCCGCCGGCAGCAGACCGGCTGTGACCAGTGGTCTGAGCGTCGCGATCGGCCCCTGCGGCCAGCAGCCGGGATTGGCGATGCGCTTGGCCGTGGCGATCTTCTTCGCCTGCTCCTTGTCCATTTCGGCGAAACCATATTCCCAGCCTTCGGCGACGCGATGCGCGGTCGACGCATCGATGACCTTGGTGGTGTCGTTGGCGATCAGCGAGACGCTTTCCTTCGCAGCATCGTCCGGCAGGCACAGGATCGCGATGTCGGCGGCATTGAGGAATTCGGAGCGCGCCGCCGTTTCCTTGCGGCGCTCGGCGGGAATGGAAATGATCTCGAGGTCGCCACGCTCGGCAAGCAGCGCCCGGATCTGGAGGCCGGTGGTGCCGTGCTCGCCGTCGATGAAGATTTTCGGTTTCATTGCCTGGTCAAATTCCCTGAGGTTTCAAGACTATATGCCGTTGCCGTGATGCACCGCGGCACCATTGTGGCTGCCGTTGTTCAGTTCCTCAAGCCTGGCTTTTCGCTCCGCCAGCAGGCCGAGATATTGCATGGCGATCATCGAGCCGGCGATCGCCGTAATATCGGCGTGATCATAGGCCGGCGCAACCTCCACCACATCGGCGCCGACAATATCGATCTGGTTGAGCTGGCGCAGCGTCGACAGGATTTTCGCCGAGGATGGCCCGCCGGCAACCGGCGTGCCGGTGCCGGGCGCGTAGGCGGGATCGAGGCAGTCGATGTCAAAGGTCAGATAGGTCTTCTTGCCGCCGGTGCGGTCGACGATGGCGTAGGCAATGTCGGAGGCGCGCATCTCCTCGATCTCGTGGCCGTAAAGGATCTTGATGCCGAACGTGTCCGGCGCGTGGGTGCGGATGCCGATCTGGATCGAGCGGTCGGGATCGATGATGCCTTCGTTGACCGCGCGGCCGACGAAGGACCCGTGGTCGATGCGCTTGCCGTCATCGGGCCATGTGTCCTGATGGGCGTCGAACTGTACCAAAGCGAGCGGTCCGTGGATGGCGGCATGCGCCTTGAGCAGCGGCCAGGTGACGAAATGGTCGCCGCCGAGGGTCAGCAGGAAGGCGCCTGACTTCAGGATCTTCGACGCCTCGCGTTCGATCGCTGCCGGCGTCTTCTGATGGTTGCCGGAATCGAGCAGGCAATCGCCGTAATCGACCACGGCGAGATGCTCGAACAGGTCGCGTGAGAAGGGATATTGCGGGTCATTGTCAAGGATCGCCGAGGCACGGCGAATCGCCTGCGGCCCGAAACGGGCGCCGGGCCGGTTGGTAACGGCGGCATCGAACGGAATGCCCCACACCACCGCGTCCGCGCCTTTCACATCCTTGGTGTACCGGCGGCGCATGAACGACAGCGCGCCGGAATAGGTCGGCTCGAACGCGGCGCCCGTTTTGGAACGGGCGGTGAAGGCGTGGTCGATGTTCTTGTTCGCCATTACGAATCCTCGTTTTGTCGGGGTGCAACAACTACAGAACCGGCATGGAAGATGCCAGTCATAGCTTGGGGAGACGAAACGGTGCCGCCCGGGTGCCACGGCAGGACAGGATTTGTATCATCATGACGCAGACCGCGTTTCTTAATCCGTCTCATGCCGTAGTGTCGACCCACGCCGGCACGATCGCCGGCGAACGCTTCCAGGTGCTCGATTCGTGGCGCGGCATCTGCGCCCTGCTGGTCGCGGTGTTTCATTTTCCGACCGCTTCGGCGATCTCGCAGAGCGGCTTCATCGGTTCGTCCTATCTGTTCGTCGACTTCTTCTTCGTCCTTTCCGGTTTCGTCATCGCCGGCAGCTACGCCAATCGGCTGAGCCAGCCGGCACAAGTCGCCCGCTTCGCGCTGGTGCGTTTCGGTCGCATCTACCCGCTGCATCTGCTGATGCTTGCCGCCTTCGCGGGGTTTGAACTGCCGCGGCTGCTGTTGCCGGCACTGCATGGCACCGGCGCCGCACCCTTCACCGAAGGGTTCGATCTGAAGAGCCTGCTTGCCAATCTTTTGTTGCTGCAGGGTGTCGGCTTCGAGGATCGACTGACCTGGAATGCACCGAGCTGGAGCATTTCGACCGAGTTCTTCGCCTACCTCCTCTTCGCGGGCGTGGTGTTCGTCGCGGGCGCACGCGCCTGGATATGGTTCGTCGCCGCCGCCGTCACCGCGCCGCTGTTCCTGCTCGGCTTCTCCACGCATCATATGGATGTGTCCTACGATTTCGGCTTCATCCGCTGCCTCTACGGCTTCTCGCTCGGCGCCCTGCTAGCCTGGTTTCAGCATGATTCCATTGCAGGGGCGCGACAGATCCTTGCCAGGAGCGGCCCGCGGGCGAACTGGACCCTTGCCGAAATCGTCATGATTGCGGTCATCGTCGTTTTTGTTTCGCTGGCGGGCGACAATGATTCTGGGATCGCGGCACCCCTCGTGTTCGCGCTGGCGCTGTTCCTCTTCGCCCATGAAGGTGGCTGGGTTTCCGCTGTGCTGAGCGCGCCGTTCATGCTGACGCTCGGCGCGCTGTCCTACTCGATCTACATGGTCCATCTCTTCGTCCAGGCGCGCATGATCAATCTCGCCGGGCTCGTCGAGCGCGAGCTCGGTTTTGACCTTGTCGGCGATATCGTCTTGCGCGGCCAGCCCGCGACCGGTTTCGGCACTGGCTGGGCCGGGACAATCGCGATCGTCGCCATGCTCTTCGCCACCATCGTCGTGTCGTGGATCACCTGGCGTTTCGTCGAGATGCCGGCGATGGCGTGGTCCCGCCGGCTGTCGGAGCACATGTGACCGACATCGCCGGCCAATCCCTAGTCGGCTTCGTTCACCTGTCTGTCACGGGCATCGCCTATCCGGATTTCGATCCGGCAAGGAGCGATTCTCGATGCGGGCCCTTTGGCTGAGCCTTCTGCTTTCCACGGCGCTTGTGGCATCTGCTGGCCAGTCAGTGGCCGGCGAAAGCCGCGCCAGACAAATCCTCGACCGCTTCGAAAATGCCAACCAGTGGCGCGATCATGTCATGGTGGCCGCGCATCGCGCCGGCAGCATGCAGGCCGGCAAGACGCTCTACGCGGAGAATTCGCTCGCGGCGGTCGAGGGCTCGATCGCCATGGGCGCGGAGATCGTCGAGGTCGACATCAGGCGGTCGAAGGACGGCGCGTTCGTCGTCATGCATGACAGCTGGCTCGACCGCACCACGACCTGCAAGGGCGAGGTGGTGAAGTACACGCTGGCCGACCTGAAGACCTGCCGGCTGGTGGTCGAAGGCACCCGCGCCGTTACCGACGAGCGGGTCTCAACGTTGCGCGAGATGCTGCTGGCGACCCGGGACAGGATCCTCATCAATCTCGACAACAAGCTCGAAGTCGGCGACCTCCCGGGTATGATCGCGGTCGCCCGGGATCTCGGCATGGCCGATCAGGTCATCGTCAAGGAGAACCTCTGGAACCAGAACCGGATCGCCACGGTGAAGACCGCCATGGCCGCGATCAGCGGCGGCTTCCAGTTCATGCCGATCATCGCCGATGACGCGGTGCACGATGCCGGTTTCGCTGAGACGGTCGACCACGTATTCGCGCCGCGCGCGATCGAGCTGATCAACTGGCGGGCAGGCGCCGAGACGCTGACCGAGACCGGCGGACCGCTGTTCAGCACGCGCATGCGGGCGGCCGCGGTGCGGGGTAACTGGCACATCTGGGCCGACACCTACGCCATCGTCAATAAGCCCGGCGGTTTTCTCGCCGGCGGCCGTGGCGACGAACTGGCCGTGCAGGCCAGCCTGCCGCGTGAGGCATGGGGTTTCTGGGCCGATCGTGGCGCCATCATCATCCAGACCGACGAGCCGAAAGCGGCCATCGACTGGCTGGCGGCGAACGGCTATCGCGTGCCTTATGCCGGGACGGGCGAACGCCTCGAACCTGCCGCGACCGCCAGCATCAATTGAGCCAGAGCTACGAGCGCATGGTGCTGCTGTTCAACGGTGACGATCCTGCCGCACTGCCTTGACCCGCGGCACCTGGACGGATTGCAAGACGCGCGGATTTGAGGTCACCTGGACGACCGGCCCGCGTGCGGGCATCTACACGATCACATCCGGCCGCCTGTCCTCGATAGAGGGCACGCCGGAAGCGCCGGTTGCACCGAAGCCGGCCAAGCCGAAGGCGAAGAAAAAAGCGGCGACGTAAGGCGCCGCACGCATTAAGCGGCCTTTCGCCCCTTGATCGCCGTCGACCAGGCGTGAACCGTGATCGCTCCCGTGGCGCTTGCCGGCAGTCTGTCCTTTAGTCGGCGTTTCAGCTCCGCACTCTCCGCATCCGACAGCTTCCCGACGATTCCGCTCGGGCTGCTCACGACCATGGATAGCCAATAATCGTCGAAGTCAGCGAAGGTGCGTTCGACGACAAGCTCGCGCGTTTCGACATCGCGGATGCCGAGCTCAGCCCAAAGCGCCTTCAGTGCCGCGAAACGCGAGACCTCCGCGCTCGGCGGACGTGCGGCCGGTTTGCCCATCGCGTCCATCTCCTCCCACAAATGCTGCGTAGGGGTGCCGCCGCGCATGACGTCCCAGGTGTAGGACGCGACGATGCCGCCGGGCTTGGTGACGCGGAGCATTTCCGAGGCGCCCTTGCGCGGGTCGGGGACGAAGAACAGCACCAGCGCCATCACCGCGACGTCGAAGCGGTTGGCGTCGTAGGGAAGGGCCATCGCATCACCAATCGACAGCTCGACCTGCTTTGCAGAGATTTTTTGCCGAGCAGTCGCAATCTGCGCGTCGGAGGGATCGATCGCGCAAACTGACGAAGGGGCGGACTTCGCTAGAATGAGCTCTGTGAACGCGCCGTTGCCGGCACCGACATCAACCCAGGCCCGTCCGGAGTCCGGCGCCAGCCAGTCGAGGAACAAAGCCCCGGCGGATCGGCTCCAGGGAGCCATGAAGCGCTCGTAAGCCGCGCCGTCGGTGAATTTGATCGGTTCGGGTGACGACACCTGAGATCTCCCCTAATAATTACCTATCCAGATATCCTTTGGACCGAAAAGGCCGGTCCCTGTTTCGTAGCATGGTGCCGCGCCGCGCGCGACGGACCGCAGCAAATTTGCCCATGGCATGCAACTGGCGTTCCTCGGCTCTGCGCTCGCCGTGGCCGGTGCGGCGCTCTGCGCGTTCCTGTTCATCCGCGACGCCGATCATTCCGCCGGTTGAGAGCGCACAATGCAAAAAGGCCGCCCGGAGGCGGCCTTTCGGTATTCGGAACGTTCGAGACGCTTAGCGCTTCGAGAACTGGAACGAACGACGGGCCTTCGCCTTGCCGTACTTCTTGCGCTCGACGACGCGGCTGTCGCGGGTCAGGAAGCCGCCCTTCTTGAGTACGGCGCGCAGCGCCGGCTCGTAGTAGGTCAGCGCCTTGGAGATGCCGTGACGCACCGCGCCGGCCTGGCCGGAGAGGCCGCCGCCGACGACTGTGGCGACGATGTCGTACTGGCCCGAGCGGTTGGAGGCGATGATCGGCTGGTTGAGGATCATCTGCAGGACCGGACGCGCGAAATAGGTCGCGAATTCCTTGTCGTTGACGACGATCTTGCCGGAACCCGGCTTCACCCAGACACGCGCGATGGCGTTCTTGCGCTTGCCGGTGGCATAGGCGCGGCCCGACTTGTCGAGCTTCTGGACGTGGACGGGGGCCGCGGCCTGCGCGTTGGAGTTGCCGGTGGCGGCGCCCAGTTCTGCGAGCGAGGAAAGCTCAGCCATCTTATGCGACCTTCTTGTTCTTGGAATTCAGCTTGGCCACGTCGAGGACTTCTGGCTGCTGGGCGACATGCGGATGCTCCGCGCCTGCATAGACGCGCAGGTTCTTCATTTGGCGGCGGCCAAGCGGGCCGCGCGGGACCATGCGCTCAACAGCCTTTTCGACGACACGCTCGGGGAAACGGCCTTCGAGCAGCTGGCGCGCGGTGCGCTCCTTGATGCCGCCGGGGTGACCGGTGTGCCAGTAATAGACCTTATCGGTGAACTTCTTGCCGGTGAACACCACCTTGTCGGCATTGATGACGATGACGTTGTCGCCGTCGTCGACATGCGGGGTGAAGGTCGGCTTGTGCTTGCCGCGAAGATGATTGGCGATGACAGTGGCGAGACGGCCGACGACGAGACCCTCGGCGTCGATCAGGATCCACTTCTTCACCACATCCGCAGGCTTCTGCGAAAAGGTTGTCATGTTTTCTGCTTTCGGTTCTGACCTTCACGAGGAAGGCGTTTCTTGTTGCTTGGATTGGCTAAAGGCCCGTGCCCGTCGCCAATAACGAAACGGCGGCCTTTGCGGGCCGCTGCTTCGTGAGGGCTTATAGGCGAGGGCGGCGATCGCGTCAAGGCGACGGAAAAGTCCCATAACAGGCAAAGCACTGTAGAAACAATAAGTTAGATGAAAGGTATTATTTTACCACATCAGCAATGGGCTTCGGCGGGATCGAATAGGTGCCCGTGGCGTGCGCCACCGTCTGCCCTTCCGGCCCGGCGACGATATCGATGTCGAACACCATCAGGCTCTTGCCCAGCTTCAGGATGCGGCAATGGCCATCGATCGGCCCGGCCTCGGCCTTGCGCACGAAATTGATGTTGAGGTTGGTCGTGACCGAGAGCGCGTCGGGTCCGGCATGGCTGAGCACGCAGACATAACCGCCAATGTCGGCCAGCGTGAACAGGGCAGGGCCCGATACCGTGCCGCCGGGACGCAAATGCTGTTCGCTGGCATTGAGCCGCACCGTGCAGCCGCCGGGAAATATGTCGATCGCCTCATAGGCAGCGGAATTCTCGTTGAGTTGCGGGAAGACGTTTTCCATCAGCGTATTGATCTGCGCTGCGGTCAGCACCGGCTCGAGTTTGGTCTGGGCGGGCATGTCGGTCTCCCATTCTGCGTCAGGCCTGTATGGGCGCAGCCTGGCGTTTCTGGCAACACCTTCATCCGGCTGGCGCAAGCGATGGGTGTTGGATGAAATCCGATCCGGTATTAGATATTCTGTCAGCCCGACTGGAATCGCGGAGACCTTCGCCATGGTCGAAATCCTTGCCATCAAGCCTGCCGCCGTCGAAGGCCCGGTCACGACGAGCCTGGACAGGGGCGTGCTGCGCCTGACGCTCGCCAATCCGCCCGCTAACGCCCTGTCGCTTTCCGTAATGGCGGCGCTGACCGCGGAACTCGACCGCGTCAAGGCGGACAAGGCCGTTCGCGTCATCGTGCTGTCGGCTGCCGGCAAGGTCTTTTGCGCCGGCCACGATTTGAAAGAAATGACCGCGCGCCGCACCGATGCCGATCGCGGCAAGGCCTTCTTCGAAGAGACGTTCGCCGCTTGCGCCACGCTGATGCAGGCGATCGTGAGCCATCCCGTGCCCGTGATCGCCGAAGTCGACGGCCTGGCCACCGCCGCCGGCTTGCAGCTTGTGGCGAGCTGCGATTTGGCGATCGCCTCGCATGAGGCGACCTTCTGCACCCCAGGCGTCAACATCGGCCTGTTCTGCTCGACGCCGATGGTGGCGCTGTCGCGCAATGTCTCGCGCAAGCAGGCGATGGAGATGCTTTTGACTGGCGAGACGATCGACGCCGCGACGGCCAAGGAATTCGGCCTCGTCAACCGCGTGGTGCCGCGCGAGTACCTGAATCAGATTGTCACCAAATACGCGCAAACCATTGCGTCCAAATCATCTCTCGTGGTCAAGACCGGCAAGGAAGCCTTCTACGCGCAGGCCGAAATGGGGCTGGCGGATGCCTACGCCTATACCGGACGCGTCATGGTCGAGAACATGCTGACACGCGACGCGCAGGAGGGCATCGGCGCCTTCATCGGCAAGCGCAAGCCGGAATGGACGGACGACTAGCCGTGGAACCGCGTATCTCCATCATTACCATCGCTACGGATGATCTCGACCGGGCGGTGCGCTTCTATGAGGCAATGGGCTTGAAACGCCATGCCGGGATTACCGACGGCGTCGCCTTTTTCCAGATGGGCGGCGCCATTCTCGGCCTGTTTCCGCGCGCCAGCGCCGAGGAGGATTCGGGTATCGTGTTTGGTGGGGCGCCATCGGCGGTCTATCTCGCCTACAACACCCGCTCCGATGCCGAAGTCGATGAGGTGCTCGCCTTGGCAGAGCAGGCCGGCGGGCGCATCGTCAAGCCGGCCGGCCGCGCCTTCTGGGGCGGCTGGTATGGCTACTTCGCCGATGCGGACGGACATGTCTGGGAGGTGGCGCACAATCCGGCCTTTCCGATCGCGGAAGACGGCACGATTTCGCTGCCTGATTGATGGCTTACCGCAAGCAACTGACGCGGCTCAAGGCACCGTATCTCAAGCGCATTTTGCTCGATGCCGAGCGCGTGGCTATCCGCAGGCCTTGATGGAGGAAGCGCTGAGGGAGGATAACGCGTGACTGTCGAGGATGACCTCAACTGGCGGGTCGAGCAGGCCTGCCGCGAAGGATGGCCGGCGGCAACCCAGACGGTCGTCGAAGGCTGGCTCATGAGGCGCTCAGGTGGCAGAATCCGCCGCACCAATTCGGTCAATCCGTTACGCTGCAAGCGGGCAGGGCCGGCTGACGCTCTTGCCGCTGCCGAGACCTTTTATGCCGGTTATGGCCAAGCACTGTTGTTTCGCGTTCCAGATATCGCCGGCGAGATGGATGAGGTTCTCGATCAGCACGGCTATGCCGTCGAAGGCGGTACGATCCATCTCTGCGCTGACATCGATGCGATGGCCCGGGTGCGCGACGAAAAGGTCGTCGTTTCGCCTAAACCGAGCGAGGACTGGTTCGGCGCGCGATTTCGCATGGGCGGCTATGACGGTGCCGACCGTCGCATCTTTCGCGAGTTGACCGGGTTGATCGTCGGCGACCGCGCGTTTGTCTCCTATGAATACGACAGCGAAATCGCCGCCCTGGCCTATGGCGTCGTCCGCGATGGGCTGCTTGTGGTGGAATCGGTTGAAACGGACGCCCGCTTCAGGCAGCAGGGCCTTGGCCGCAGGACTGTCGGCAGCCTCATCGATTGGGCGCGGCGAGCGGGTGCCGTGGCTGCCTGCTTGCAGGTCGCTGCAGACAACGTGGCCGGGCGTGCGCTCTACGCTTCGCTCGGCTTCAACCGCGAGCTCCACAGATATCACTACCGCAGGAAGGCAGTTGCCCAGTGAACCACGACACCTATGACAACGCCTATATCGGCGGCATCCTCAATTCGGTGAAGACCATCGCCATGGTCGGCGCGTCCGCCAACGATGTGCGGCCGAGCTATTTCGTGCTGAAATATTTGCTGGCCAAGGGCTTCTCGGTATTTCCGATCAATCCTGGCCAGGCCGGCAAGGAAATCCTCGGCCGGATGACCTATGCCAGGCTGGCCGATGTGCCGGAGCCGATCGAAATGGTCGATATCTTTCGTGCACCTTCAGCGGTGCCGGGTATCGTCGACGAGGTGTTGCGGCTCGATCCTTTGCCCAAGGTCATCTGGATGCAGCTTGGCGTGCGCCATGACGAGGCCGCCGCGCGCGCCGAGGCCGCCGGCATCAAGGTGGTGATGAACCGCTGCCCCAAGATCGAGTACGGCAAGCTGTCCGGCGAGATCGGCTGGACCGGTGTCAATTCCGGGGTGCTGTCATCGAAAAAGCCGTTGATGCGCCAAGGCTTCCAGAGTTTTGGTGTGCGCCAGAAATGACGCAACCCGAAAAAATCGGGATCGTTTTTTCGCAAAAGATTTTGGTCAAGCGCTGATGCGCAAAAATTTTTCGGGAGGCGATTGAGTTTCCCGTGCGTTCATCGCAGATCGCGCGCCGAAAGGTATTTTCTTCTTTGCATTCCGGTCCGGGCTTCGCCAAGAATGCCCGGCGAATTTTGAGAAGTTCTCGAGGGAGGTTTCAGTGACCCGTACGCCCGGTTTCAATACGCTCGCCGTCCATGCCGGCGCCAAGCCCGATCCGGCCACTGGCGCGCGCGCCACGCCGATCTACCAGACCACCTCCTTTGTCTTCGACGACGCCGATCATGCCGCCTCGCTGTTCGGGCTGAAGGCCTTCGGCAACATCTACACCCGCATCATGAACCCCACCCAGGCGGTGCTCGAGGAGCGCGTTGCCGCGCTCGAGGGCGGCACGGCTGCCCTTGCCGTCGCCTCCGGCCACGCCGCGCAGGTGATAGTGTTCCACAATCTGATGCAGCCCGGCGATAATTTCGTCGCTGCCAACAAGCTTTACGGTGGTTCGATCAACCAGTTCGGCCATGCCTTCAAGAACTATGGCTGGGAAGTGCGGTGGGCCGACACCAACGACATCTCGACCTTTGAAAGCCAGATCGACGACAGGACCAAGGCGATCTTCATCGAGAGCCTCGCCAACCCCGGCGGCACCTTCGTCGATATCGAAAAGATCGGCGAGATCGCCCGCAAGCACGGCCTGCCGCTGATCGTCGACAACACGCTGGCCTCGCCCTACCTGATCCGGCCGATCGAGCATGGCGCCGACATCGTCGTGCACTCGCTGACCAAGTTCATCGGCGGCCACGGCAATTCGATCGGCGGCGTCATTGTCGACGGCGGCACCTTCGACTGGTCGAAATCCGGCAAATACCCGATGCTGTCGGAACCCCGCCCCGAATATGGCGGCCTCGTCCTGCATGAGACCTTCGGCAATTTCGCTTTCGCCATCGCCGCGCGCGTGCTCGGCCTGCGCGACCTCGGCCCTGCGATTTCGCCCTTCAACGCGTTCCTCATCCTCACCGGCCTCGAAACCTTGCCGCTGCGCATGCAGCGCCATTGCGACAACGCCATCACCGTCGCCGGCTGGTTGTCCAATCATCCGAAGGTCGCCTGGGTGAATTATCCTGGCCTGCCCAGCGACAAGAACAACGCGCTGCAGAAGAAGTACTCGCCGCTGGGCGCAGGTGCGGTATTCACATTCGGCCTCAAGGGCGGCTACGAGGCCGGCGTTAAATTCGTCGAGGCGCTGGAGCTGTTTTCGCATCTGGCCAATGTCGGCGACACCAAATCGCTCGTCATTCACCCGGCGTCGACCACGCACCGCCAGTTGTCGGACGAGCAGAAGGTCAAGGCCGGCGCCGGCCCGGACACGGTGCGGCTTTCCATTGGCATCGAGGACGTCAGCGATATCGTCGCCGACCTCGAACAGGCGCTCGCCAAGGTTTGATCACCGATGACCGCGTTTCTTTCCATCGACGCCAAGGCCGTCGAACCCGAATCCGGCGCGCCGGCGCCGGACCGGCTTATCTCAGGCGATCCCAAATTCCGCACCTGGAACGTCGAGGAGCGGGACGGTGGGCTCTACGCAGGTATCTGGGAATCGACGCCGGGCAAGTGGCGGATCGTCTATGACGAATGGGAATTCTGCCACATCCTGTCCGGTGTTTCGGTGATCGCCGAAGACGGTGGCGAAGCGCGCACGGTCAAGTCCGGCGACAGTTTCGTGCTGAGACCCGGCTTCAAGGGAAGCTGGGAAGTGCTTGAAACGACTCGCAAGGAGTACGTGATCAAGTTGTGAGCTGTTTTGGCCGGGAACTCGCGCACCCCGGGCTCACGATTCTCAGAGGCCGACGCCGAGCGCCTCCAGTCCATGGAAGTGGTAAGTGTCGCGGAAGCGCGGCTCGTCGGCAAGATGCAGTTGCGGGTGCCGATCGAACAATGTCTTGAGCGACACCTGCAATTCGAGCCGGGCCAGCGGAGCGCCGATACAGAAATGGATGCCGGCGCCGAACGACACGTTCTTCTGTTCCGCACGGTCCGGACGGAAGGCTAGCGGTTCGGCGAAAGCGCGCGGATCGTGATTGGCCATGCCAAGCAAAAGGCCGATCGTCTCGCCCGGTTTCACCGTGATGCCCGGTGCGACTTCAATTTCCTGATAGGCATAGCGCGTGAACATATGCAGCGGTGCATCGAAGCGAAGGCATTCCTCGACCGTCGCCGCCACAGCGTCGGGCGAGGTGAAGAAACGGCGAGGATCGCCGCCCTGCGCCAGGATCGAGCGCACCGCATTGCCGGTCTGGTGCACGGTTGCCTCGTGCCCGGCATTGAGCAGCAGGACGGCCGAGGACACCATCTCGTCCTCCGACAGTTTTTGGCCGTCCTCCTGCGCCGAGATCAGCAGCGACAGCAGGTCGTCGCCGGGATTCTTGCGCCGCTCGGTGACGTAGCCGCGCAGGAAATCGGAGAACTCGCGTGCCGCGCGGTTGGCCGTGTCCTCGGTCTCGCGGGTGCGGCCATGGACATACATGGCGACCATTTGATGTGACCAGTCGAGCAGTTGCGGCCCCATCTCGACCGGCACGCCGAGCATTTCGGCGATGATGGTGATCGGCAGCGGAGACGCGAAGGCGGGCAGCAGGTCGACGGTTTTCTGTCCTTCGAAACGGTCGATCAGCTCGTTGGCGAGTGCTTCGACGCGCGGCCGCAGCCGCTCGACCTGGCGCGACACGAAGGCCCGGTTGACCAGTGTCCTCAGCCGCGTATGCACCGGCGGCTCCAGTTCGAGCATGGAGTTCGCTTCGATGCCGTCGAATGCCTTGAGATGGCTTCGGTCCTGGCCGATGCCGCGGCTGTCGGGAATGCCGGCCGGGTTCTGGCGGCCGAAGCGGCGGTCGCGCAGCAGCCGGTTGACATCGTCGAAGCCGCCAAAGCACCAGAACCCGAACTCCTCCCAGTAGAACGCATTCGAGACGCCATGCAGGAAGGCATAGGCCTCGTAGGGGTTCAGGAAGAAGGCCGGCTCGTGCGGGTCGAGCCTGAGGCGGCGGGTGGCTGGATCAAGGGCGAGATAAGGGAGGTTCGATTTGGTCATCCCAGACCAATAGCGCGGCTTGCCAGCTTGGTTCCAGACCGTATGTTGGCGGCCAATGAACTAAGTTTGGCGGCCCAATGAATTGAGCCAGCGGTGCGGCTGCGGAAGGTCTGAACGGATGGATGTGATCGTTGTTGGCGCGGGTATCGCCGGTCTCTCCACCGCATGGTCGCTGGTCAAGGCGGGTCACAGCGTCTCGATCGTCGAGCAAGGACCGATCCCCAATCCGCTGGCGGCGTCGGGCGACCATCACCGCATCATCCGCCGCGCCTATCGGGCCGGAACCGGTTACGGCCGGCTGATCACCGAAGCCTATGAGGCCTGGGATGAGATGTGGGCCGATCTCGGCGAGAGCCACCTCGACGCGCGGGGGTTCCTCTGCATTTCACGCGAGCCGGGCGACGAGGCAGAGGACTACCGCGAGGGTTTGGAGGAGGGGAATTTTCCTTTCGAACTGTTCGAGCCTGACGCCGCGGTCAAGCGCTGGCCTTTCCTGGAACCGGGCTCGTTCCGCTATGCCTATTTTTCGCCCGAGGGCGGCGCCCTCCATTGCCGAAAGATCGCGGCGGGCCTGGCCACCTGGCTGCGTGCCAACGGTGCCAATGTCTACGAACACAGCAAGGTGACGGAAGTCGATGCCGAGGCCGGTCACATCGTGCTGGAGAGCGGCGAAACGATGCGGGCCGACAGCATCGTCGTCACGGCCGGCGCCTGGGTGCTGAAGCTGTTTCCTAAACTCGGCGGCGAGTTGAAGACCTTTCGCACCGCGCTCGCCTATGTCGAGCCCCCTGCAGACCTCAAGGCGGCCTGGGAGGCCGCACCTGTCATTCTCGACGTCGGCGGCAAGACCGACGGCTATATGATCCCGCTTTCGCGCGGCGCCGGCATGAAGTTCGGGTCAGGCCTGCACAAGGTGCCGACCAGCAATGCCGACTGGAACCGTGAGCCGGTACCGGGCGAGGGCGAGGCAATCCGCAACCTGTTTTCGCCGCCGATCGCCCGCATCGAGGAATATAGGGTCACCGAAGTGGTCACCTGCGCCTACACGTTCACCGCCGATGAGAAGTTCCTCGCGCATGAGCAAGGAAAATGCCTTGTTGTCTCGGCCTGCTCCGGTCACGGCTATAAGTTCGGCGCGGCGGTCGGCAGGCGAGTGGCGGCGGCGGTGGGCGGTGGCGATATCGCCGGTCTCAAGAAATGGTTGCGGGCAGAGGTGGCCTGAACGCCTGCCTGAACGGGAATTAGTCCTGGCAATGCCTGGGAATATGCACGCGCCGCCAGCCAGAAGAGCCTTCCCGCACCAGCACGCGCCGTGCGACGGTCTGGTAGGACGCAGGAACATCGATGACACGCCTTTGCTCTGGCTGCACCAGCACTTCCTCGGCGATCCGGTCATATTGCGCCGGGATGACGACACGCCGGGTACGTTCCGGCTGGATCACCACCGTCTCGGCGACGCGTTCGTAGCGCGTCTTGTGCCAGATCTTGCACAGCACGCGCCGGCCATGGATGACGCGCCATTCCCAGGAATAGCCGCCGCCATCGACTTTCACTGTGTGGTAGACGGTGCGGGTGATCGCGGGCTCGACCTCGTAGGTCACCTGTGAGGGAACGGTCATCACCACGCGTTCGCGCGTGCCGTAGATGGGTGGCGTGTAATCGACCTGCTGGCCCGGCGGGCTTACCATCACATCGTCATAGACCGTGTCGTAGACGGCCGGTGCGCGCACCGGTTCATAGCACTCGACAGCGCGGCCACCGGCTGCCGTCTGCGACGTTGTGCCGAGCATTGCCAGCCCGGCAACGGCGAAGGACGCACTTCTCCTGAGCATCACATTCCCCCTGTTTGAACTACAGGCACAAGTTCAACGTTGAATTGTAGGGTACGCGGTCCTGGAGAAAAGCGGTTTCCCGCATCTCGTTAAGTGACGCGGTTAAGAAATTGCTACGTTGGCGGCGGGTTGATTGCGCGGCCGTGGCACGGCGGAGCCTGTCATTGCAACGAATCCTGGCCGCACAGCTTGATTCGCCTTACCCAGATGGCTAGGACGGGTCGGCCTTGCACAAGGATGAGCCGGCATCCTATCTACGGAACAGCGATCCAGAACCGATTCTTCCCGACTTGCCAGCATTCCCGGCGCCGGAACCCCACCGCGAGATAAGAGATAAATAATGAAGAACCCCGTCGAAACCTACATGAACCTCGTTCCGATGGTGGTCGAACAGACCAATCGCGGCGAGCGGGCCTACGACATCTTCTCGCGCCTCCTCAAGGAGCGCATCATTTTCATCACCGGACCGGTCGAGGACGGCATGGCGACGCTGGTCTGCGCGCAGCTTCTGTTCCTCGAAGCCGAGAATCCGAAGAAGGAAATCAACCTTTACATCAATTCGCCAGGTGGCGTCGTTACCTCGGGCATGGCGATCTACGACACCATGCAGTTCATCAAGCCGGCCGTGTCGACGCTCTGCATCGGCCAGGCGGCCTCGATGGGTTCGCTGCTGCTGACCGCCGGCCACAAGGACATGCGCTTCGCCACGCCGAACGCGCGCATCATGGTCCACCAGCCGTCCGGCGGCTTCCAGGGCCAGGCGTCCGACATCGAACGCCACGCCCAGGACATCATCAAGCTGAAGCGCCGCCTCAACGAGGTCTATGTCAAGCACACCGGCAAGAGCTATGACGAGATCGAGAAGACGCTCGATCGCGACCATTTCATGACCGCCGACGAGGCGAAGGATTTCGGCCTTATCGACAAGGTCATTTCGTCGCGCGAGGCGGCCGAAGGGGCGCTGGCATAAAGCCTTATTGGCAGCTGGATGGCACCATCACGCGCTTTTGGCGCCTTTCGCGGCATTTCGGCCACAATTGGCTGTTCCCTCGGGGATCGGGATTGCCTACGTTAAGGCTATGTTGATTTTCGACGGCTTAGCTTTGTGTGGGGTTGCTGCGAATCATTGCCACGTTTTCTGATTTGTGTTTCGTACGGAATACGTTGCGGGAGCCGGGACACTGGCGGCGGCGGATTCCCGCGATAGATTGAAGTTACGCCCTTTCAGCCAGACCATCGGCGGGCGGCCATGAAAGGACATGAATATGAGCAAGGTCGGCAACAACAGCGGTGATTCCAAGAACACGCTTTATTGCTCGTTTTGCGGCAAGAGCCAGCACGAGGTGCGCAAGCTGATCGCTGGCCCGACGGTCTTCATCTGCGACGAGTGCGTCGAACTTTGCATGGACATCATCCGCGAGGAGAACAAGACCTCGATGGTGAAGTCGCGCGAGGGCGTGCCGACACCGCAGGAGATACTCAAGGTTCTCGACGACTACGTCATCGGCCAGCCCTACGCCAAGCGTGTGCTGTCGGTGGCGGTCCACAACCACTACAAGCGCCTCGCGCACGCCGGCAAGAACAACGATGTCGAGTTGGCCAAGTCCAACATCCTGCTGATCGGCCCGACCGGTTGCGGCAAGACGCTGCTCGCGCAGACACTGGCCCGCATCATCGACGTGCCCTTCACCATGGCGGACGCCACGACGCTGACCGAGGCCGGTTACGTCGGCGAGGACGTCGAGAACATCATCCTGAAGCTGCTGCAGTCGGCCGACTACAATGTCGAGCGCGCCCAGCGCGGCATCGTCTACATCGACGAGATCGACAAGATTTCGCGTAAGTCCGACAATCCGTCGATCACCCGCGACGTGTCGGGCGAAGGCGTGCAGCAGGCGCTGTTGAAGATCATGGAAGGCACGGTCGCCTCCGTGCCGCCGCAGGGCGGCAGGAAGCATCCGCAGCAGGAATTCCTGCAGGTGGACACCGCCAACATCCTGTTCATCTGCGGCGGCGCGTTTGCCGGCCTGGACAAGATCATCTCGGATCGCGGCCGCAAGACCTCGATCGGCTTCGGCGCCATCGTCGCTTCGCCTGAGGATCGCCGCACCGGTGATGTGTTCCGGCTTGTCGAGCCGGAGGATCTGCTGAAGTTCGGCCTCATTCCGGAGTTCGTCGGCCGTTTGCCGGTCCTGGCGACGCTGGAGGACCTCGACGAGCCGGCGCTGATCCAGATCCTGACCGAGCCGAAGAACGCGCTGGTCAAGCAGTATCAGCGGCTGTTCGAGATGGAGAATGTCGACCTGACCTTCCACGAGAACGCCCTGTCGGCGATCGCCAAGCGCGCCATCGAGCGCAAGACCGGCGCGCGCGGCCTGCGTTCGATCATGGAAGCGATCCTGCTCGACACCATGTTCGAACTGCCCGCGCTCGAAGGCGTGCGCGAAGTGGTGATTTCGGAAGAAGTCGTGACCGGCAGCGCCCGGCCGCTCTACATCTATTCCGAACAGAAGGAAAAGAAGGGCAACGTCAGCGCGTGATATCGCACTTGATCCGATGTTTTTTATGGAACGGCGCCCTCGCGGCGCCGTTTTGCTGTGAGGGCATGCGACCTTTGCACTGGAGTGGATTGCGGCGATGTTAACTCTTGATCTTTGCCCCTCTTGCATCCACCTAACACGAGAAGGCCGAGGTGCCCGATTTCTGTGCTGTAAAACTCCCGTCACAAACGGTGGTAGGCGGAACGATCCCCGGTCGTTAATATGAGATTCGCGGTTGGCCTGATGGCGACCGCGACATGAAAGGTTGGACAATGGCCAAAATATCCAAGGCTCCCAGCGACGGCGTCTTCGCAGTCCTCCCACTGCGCGACATCGTGGTGTTCCCGCACATGATCGTTCCGCTCTTCGTTGGGCGTGAAAAGTCGATAAAGGCGTTGGAGGAGGTGATGGGTCAGGAAAAGCAGATCCTGCTCGCCACCCAGATGAATGCCGCCGATGACGATCCCGAGCCCGATGCCATCTTCGACATCGGCACGCTCGCCAATGTGCTGCAATTGCTGAAGCTGCCCGACGGCACCGTCAAGGTTCTGGTCGAGGGCGCCTCGCGCGCGAAAATCGTCTCCTTCACCGACCGTCCCGACTTCCACGAGGCCCGCGCCACGGCGCTGGTCGAGCCGGAAGAGGAAGAGGTCGAGGTTGAAGCGCTGGCTCGTTCGGTCGTCACCGACTTCGAGAACTACGTTAAGCTGAACAAGAAGATCTCGCCCGAAGTGGTGGGCGCCGCCAGCCAGATCGACGACTATTCCAAGCTCGCCGATACGGTTGCCTCGCATCTCGCCATCAAGATCCCTGAAAAGCAGGAGATGCTGGCCACGCTCTCGGTCAAGGAGCGGCTGGAAAAGGCTATGGGCTTCATGGAAGCCGAAATCTCCGTCCTGCAGGTGGAGAAGCGTATCCGCTCGCGCGTCAAGCGCCAGATGGAGAAGACCCAGCGCGAATACTACCTCAACGAGCAGATGAAGGCGATCCAGAAGGAGCTCGGCGAAGGCGAGGACGGTCGCGACGAGGCCGCCGAGATCGAGGCGCGCATCAAGAAGACCAAGCTTTCCAAGGAGGCCCGCGAAAAGGCGGAAGCCGAATTGAAGAAGCTGCGGACGATGTCGCCGATGTCGGCTGAATCGACCGTCGTGCGCAACTATCTCGATTGGCTGCTGTCGATACCATGGGGCAAGAACTCCAAGGTCAAGCAGGATTTGGCCTATGCGCAGAACGTGCTCGACACCGATCATTTCGGCCTCGACAAGGTCAAGGACCGCATCGTCGAATATCTCGCCGTCCAGAGCCGCCAGAAGAAGCTGAAGGGGCCGATCCTGTGCCTCGTCGGCCCTCCCGGCGTCGGCAAGACCTCGCTCGGCAAGTCGATCGCCAAGGCGACCGGCCGCGAATTCATCCGCATGGCGCTCGGCGGCGTGCGTGACGAGGCCGAGATTCGTGGCCACCGGCGCACCTATATCGGCTCGATGCCCGGCAAGGTCATCCAGTCGATGAAGAAGGCGAAGAAGTCCAATCCGCTCTTCCTGCTCGACGAGATCGACAAGATGGGCCAGGACTTCCGCGGCGATCCGTCGTCGGCGCTGCTCGAGGTGCTCGATCCCGAACAGAACTCGACGTTCATGGACCACTATCTCGAGGTCGAATACGACCTGTCGAGCGTGATGTTCGTGACGACGGCGAACACGCTGAACATCCCTGCGCCCTTGATGGACCGCATGGAGATCATCCGTATCGCCGGCTACACCGAAGACGAGAAGATCGAAATCGCCAAGCGGCACTTGCTGCCCAAGGTGGTGCGTGACCATGCCCTGCAGCCGAAGGAATTCTCCGTCGGCGAGGACGCGATCCGCGCCATCATCCAGACCTACACCCGTGAAGCGGGCGTTCGTAGCCTGGAGCGCGAGCTGATGAAGCTCGGGCGCAAGGCGGTGACCGAGATCCTGAAGACGAAGAAGAAGACGGTGAACATCACGGCGGCCAACCTCGCCGATTACCTCGGTGTCCAGCGCTTCCGCTTCGGCCAGGTCGAGGCTGACGATCAGGTCGGTGTGGTCACCGGTCTTGCGTGGACGGAAGTCGGCGGCGAACTGCTCACGATCGAAGGCGTCATGATGCCCGGCAAGGGCCGCATGACGGTGACCGGCAATTTGCGCGACGTGATGAAGGAATCGATCTCGGCGGCGGCCTCCTATGTCCGCTCGAGGGCGATCGATTTCGGCATTGAGCCGCCGCTGTTCGACAAGCGCGACATCCATGTGCACTTGCCGGAAGGCGCCACGCCGAAGGACGGCCCGTCTGCTGGCGCCGCCATGGCTACGGCTATCGTGTCGGTTCTGACGGGTATTCCAGTCCGCGCCGATGTGGCCATGACCGGCGAGATTACGCTTCGCGGCCGCATCTTGCCGATCGGTGGCCTCAAGGAGAAGCTGCTTGCCGCGCTCCGCGGCGGCATCAAGAAGGTGCTGATCCCGGAAGACAACGCCAAGGATCTGGCGGAGATTCCGGACAACGTGAAGAACGGCATGGAAATCATTCCGGTCTCGCGGGTCGGCGAAGTGTTGCGCCACGCGCTGGTGCGCATGCCCGAGCCAATTGAATGGGTCGAGCCCGTCAATCCTCCGGCCGCGACTGACACGGCGGATGACGCTGGAAAGTCACTTGCGCATTAGAGTTTGCTAAAGTTGCAGCGCACAAACAGAAAGCCGGGCCTCGCGCCCGGCTTTTTCATGTTAAAAACCCCGGATTCCCGGGCTTTTTTCCACTTTTCCCGGGCTTTTCGACTTGGTTGCGGGAACGCTTCTTTCTAAAGTCCGTTTCCTGCCGGATGAGTCGTATGTTCCGGCGTTCTCATGGAAGGGAATTTTTATGAACAAGAACGAACTGGTGTCCGCTGTCGCCGACGCCGCGAGCATTTCGAAGGGTGACGCGCAGTCGGCGGTCGATGCGGTATTTTCCGTGATCACCGGCGAACTGAAGAAGGGCGGCGATGTACGGCTTGTCGGCTTTGGCAATTTCACCGTGTCAAAGCGTGCGGCTTCGACTGGCCGCAACCCGCAGACCGGCGCTGAAGTGCAAATCCCGGCACGCACCGTGCCGAAGTTCTCGGCCGGCAAAGGCCTCAAGGACGCAGTCAACTAAGCGCGTTTTTTTCTTTTTTCAGAGACCAGAAAAGCCGGGCTCCCCGGCTTTTCCTTTTTATGTCTGCCTGGAGGCGGATGATTGTCATGCGGTTGGCGCATCCGCACGCATCAGACCTTCCTGTTTGAGGTCGGCCCAGAGGGCGGCGGGCAGTTTCGCGTCGAGCAGCGCCCGGTTGCTCTCTACTTCGCTCGGCCGCTGGCCGCCGGGGATCACTGAAACGACCGAGGGGTGCAGCAGCGGGAATTTGAGCGCCGCCTCGATCAGCCGCACGCCATGGCGTTTGCAGACAGCTTCGATGCCGGCGACCCGGTCGAGAATGTCCTTGGGCGCTTCGGAGTAGTTGTAGTAGGCGCCGGGCTTCGGTCCTGTCGCCAAGATGCCGGAATTGTAGGGGCCGCCGAGAACGATGCCAATGCCGCGTTTCTGGCAAAGCGGCAGGAAGGACGTCAGCGCCTCCTGTTCGAGCAGCGTGTAGCGTCCGGCCAGCAGAAACAGGTCGAAATCGCCGCGCTCGGCCAGTATCTGGGCAACCTGCCATTCGTTGATACCGCCGCCGAAGGCCTTGATGACGCCCTGGTCGCGCAGCGACAGCAGCCCGTAATAGCCCGAGCGCATGAACTCCTCGATGCGCCGGTCGGACGCCTCCTTGCTGCCATGAGTGAAAATGTCGACGTCGTGCACGAACAGGATGTCGATCCGATCGACACCCAGGCGTTCGAGCGAGGCTTCGAATGAGCGCATGACGCCGTCATAGCTGTAATCGTACACTTCCTGACGCGACGGCGTGTCGAAGAACTTGCCGATGCCTGTGCGCCGCTCTGGCGGGCAAGCGCGCATGAGGCGCCCGACCTTGCTCGACAGCACATAGTCGTCGCGCTTTTTGCCGCGCAGGAAGGGATTGAGGCGTATTTCGGACAGGCCAAGCCCATAGAGCGGCGCGGTGTCGTAATAGCGGCAGCCGGTCGCCCAGGCGGCTTCGAGCGTGGCATTGGCATCCTCGTCCGAGACGGCGCGATAGAGATTACCCAGCGGCGCCGTGCCGAAGCCGAGCTCCGTAAAGGTGATGCCGCCATTGCCGATGCGATCGAAATGCCGTGTCTTCATGTCCTGCTCTTCCCGGTTCGATTTGTCCGACGTGACACTATCATGCCTGTGGCCCGGCAAAAGCGGCGCGCAGCGTTGGACATGCATTTTCGCCGTTGCTAGCATGAACGAAATCAAGCTGTTCGTGGAAAGATCCAGGACGATTTCGAGGACGGGCTTGCCGTGGGTGACCAGAACGAAAACCTGTTCAGAACCGCGCTCGACGAACTCGGCGCCGTGCTGGCGCGCGTGGATGAAGGCCGCATCGATGCCGCCTGCAGTATGTTGGCCGATGCCGGGCGGATCGTCGTCTATGGCTGCGGCCGCGAGGCCCTGCAAGTCAAGGGTTTCGCGATGCGGCTCTATCATCTGGGACTGCCGGTCTCGGTGGTCGGCGACATGACCACGCCGCCGCTGGGGCCGGGCGATGTCTTCCTGGCCAGCTCCGGGCCGGGAGAAACCTCGACGGTGCTCACCTTGATGCGCGTCGCGCGCGAAGCCGGCGCGACAAATCTGCTGCTGACCGCTCAGGCTGATGGTAGTACGGCGCGGCTGGCTGACGCCACGCTGCTCATCCCGGCCCAGACCATGGCCAATGACCAGGGACCGCCAAGGACTTCGGTGCTGCCGATGGGCTCCGTATTCGAGGGGGCGCTGTTCCTGCTGTTCGAGGTGATGGTGCTGAAGCTCAAAGCCCTGACCGGTGCGTCGCCCGAAGCCATGCGCGCGCGCCACACCAACATGGAATAGATCATGCGCTATGAACTGATGCTGCCGCACCAGATCCGCAAGGCGATCGCCGAGAACTGGCCGGTCGCGCTGCCGCTCGGCGTGCTGGAATACCATGGCGAGCACATGGCCGTCGGGATGGACACGCTGGCGGTCATCAAGACGCTTGACCTGTTCGAGAAGGAGCGGGACGTCGTCATCCTGCCGCCCTTCTACTATGGCGCGGCGAGTTACGCGGTGGCACCACCGGAAGGCAGCGGTTCGGTGCAGGTCGGCGGCCCGGTGCTTGCGCCTTTCGCGGAGGAGCTGTTCTACGGCCTGCTGCGCATCGGCTTCCGCAACATCCACGCCATCATTCACCACCAGACCGAGAATTTCGCCGCTGGCATGCCGACCGATCTGGCCTTCAAGACCGCGGGCCGGCAAGCCATCTTTCGGTTTCTCGAGAAGGAGCGCGGCGAGGGCTGGTGGGGTTCAAACACCATGGTCGATTACTATGCCGGCCATGCCCAGGGCGAGAATGTCTTCAACTGGGTGCAGGTGCATCCACTGATGCCGGCCGCCATGAACGGCGAGTATCCGTTCGATCATGCCGGGATCGGCGAGACGTCATTGATGATGGCGCTATGTCCGGAGGCTGTCGATGCGGCTCACTTCGCCGACAATACAGGCTGGTATACGGCGAGCGCCAACGATGCCTCGGCGGAACTCGGGAACAAGGGCGTCGCCATGATCATGGATCACCTGCGCGCTGTCCTGAAGGCCTAACTCAGGTTTTCAAACCGCTCCGCCTGGTAGTCGGCGATGGATTTGTCCGGATCGCTCCTTGGTCGTCACTTCACGGCTCCCGCCGTCATGCCCATGATCAGGTAGCGTTCGAGCGCGATGCCGATGACCGCCAGCGGCGCGATGGCCGCGGTGGCAAGGGCCGCCATCGACCACCAGTTGATGCCTTGCGAGCCGGTCTGGCTCGCCACCATCACCGGGATGGTCTTGGCATCGGTCGAGGTCAAAAGGGCGGCAAAGAAATACTCGTTCCAGCACAGCACCATCGCCAGGATGAAGGCGGCGACCATGCCGGGCAGAGCGATCGGCATGACGATGCGCAAGAATGCGCCCCAGATCGACAGGCCATCGACGAGCGCTGCTTCCTCCAGTTCGACGGGTATCGAGTTGAACTGGTCACGCATGATCCAGATGACGATAGGCAGCACCATCAGCGTGTAGAGCAGGATCAGCCCTCCGCGCGTGTCGAGCAGGCCGACCTCCCGGTAGAGAACCAGGAAGGGCAGGGCCAGCACCACAGGCGGCAGGATCAGCTGCGACAGGAAGAAGAACGAGATATCCTCGTTCTTGAACCAGGCGAAGCGGTAGCGGTAGCGCGTGAGGCCGTAGGCGGCGAGGCTGCCGATGATGATGGCGAGGCTCGACGCGCCAACCGAGGTGATGACCGAATTCATGAAGCGCTTGAAGAATTCGTCGCGCACCGTGGAGGTCTGGGAAATCGAATCCGGTGAGAGGCCAAGCGATCGCCAGCCCTTCCAGTCCGGCTGGAAGTCGACGAAGGGGATCAGATGCCCTTGCGTGACGTCGACCGCCGATTTGAACGAAGTCGTTATCGTCCAGTAGATCGGGAACAGGCAGATGAAGGCCCAGAAGACCAGCGCGCCATAGATGAAGACGCGGCTGGTGATGAAGCTCGCAGGAGAGCGGATTTCGGAGACGGTATAGTCGGTGGTCTGAACCCTCATGATCCGGCCACTCAGTTGACGTTGCGCACGAAGCGGTTGGCGAGCTTCAAGAGCCAGGTCACGAACACGACGATGATGACGAGATAGGCCATCGCCAGCATGGTGCCGTAGCCGACATTCGAGCGGTCGCGGTATTCGCGGTAGATGAAGCTCGAGACGGAATCGGTCGCACCACCCGGGCCGCCCGACGTCACCGTGATGATGATGTCGGCAAGCTTCAGCTTGAAGATGATGCGCAGGATCACCGCCGTCACCGAGACCGGAAGCATCAGCGGGAAGGTGACCTGCCAGAAGGTCTGCCACGCGGTCGCGCCGTCGACGCGCGCCGCCTCCAGCACCTCGCGCGACATTGCCTGCAGGCCGGCGAGCAGCATGATCATCATGAACGGTATGAAGGTCCAGGCATCAAGCAGCATGATCGAGATGCGCGCGGTGATCGGGTCCGAAAAGAAGGCGGGATTGTCCCAGCCGAGATGGCGTGCCAGCGTGGCCGCCGGACCGAACCGGTACTCCATCAGTGATTTGCCGATCATCCAGGACACCGCGACCGGCGACAACATCAGCGGCATCAGGAAGACGACGCGGAAGAATTTTCGCGCCCGGATCTGCGCGTTGAGCAACAACGCCAGCCCGAAGGCGATGACATATTCGACCAGCACCGCCAGCACGTAGAGCACCATGTTGAACAGTGCGTTGCGGTAGTAGGGATCGCCGAGCATCTGCCAGAAATTGTCGAGGCCGTTGAACCTGCGGCCACTGAAGGAGCTGAGATTCCAGTCGGTGAGCGCAATGTAGAAACCGAACAGCGTCGGGAAGATCACCATGGCGATGGTGAAAAGCAGCGCCGGTAAGAGGAACAGCGCGCGCTGGCCGTCCTCGCCCCGCGTCAGAACCTGGCCGATGCCGAGTGCCACGCCCCACAGCACATAGGCATAAACGACGGGACGCCATGTCTCGAAGCCGATCGCGTCGACTTCGGTCTTGTAGAGGATCTGAAGCAGGATCATCGCCAGGAGGCCGAACGTGGCCAAGGCCATCAGTGCCCAGCCGAGACGTTTGCGGCCAGGCGGGATCAGGTCCAGTGGTGCGGAATTTGCCGGCCACGCATTCGTGGTCGAAGTCTGTTCAGCCACGCCTCTCGCCTCTTCTGCCACACTGACCGACAGGAGCCGGTCAAAATTCGGCCCGGCGATGATGTGACGCCGGGCCGTGACTTTTATCAAGGGTCCACTTAGGCGCCGAGCGAGGCCTTGTAGAGCTTGATCTGCTTCTCGCGGCCGATCTGGTCGGTCAGCTTCTCCCAGGCCGCGGCGATGGCATCCGCACCTTCCTGTGCCTTCATCTTGCCGGCGAAGGTGTTGGCCAAAATGTCCTCGGCGGCGCTGTAATACTGGAAAATGCCGGGAATGCGTGGCTCGATCGCCGCGTTGGGATGGTTATAGCTGTCAGCTTCCGACTTGAGATAAGAACTGATGAAAGCCTCGTCGTAGCCGGCCGCCACCCACTCCGGGATGTCAAAGTGGGAATTACGATAGGGCTGGAAGCCCGACGGATAGGCCGCGCACCAGAGGGACAGGTCTTTGCCACCGAGATGGGCAGCGGCTGACCATGCCGCCTTCTTCTTCTTTTCGTCGGCATCGACCCGGGCCATGACATAGACGCCCCAGCCGAGATAGGCGCAGTTCGGCGAATAGTTCGGGCCGCTGGCGAGCTTGTCCCACTTGCCGGTCTTGGAATTGTAGACGTCTTCGGAGCCCGGCAGGATTGAGAAGCCGGTGACGTCCCCGACGACCGAGGAGTCGTTGGTCTTCGCATTCGAGCCGGCATCTCCCCACCAAGCCAGCATCGAGCCAGTGCCGCCGAGGAATTGGGAGAAACAGGTCTGGTTCGGGTCGGCGTTGATTTGATCTTGCGGTTCGAAGGGCAGCGCGTCGATCACGTCCTGGATCGCCCGCACCCAGGCCGGATTGTTGACGCGCGGTTTCATCGTATCCGGATCGAACAGCCATGCCTTGTCGTCGGGATGCTTGGCATAGGCACTGGCGCGGCTGCCTAGGAAGTAGAAGCCGAAACCGCCCCAGGGCTTGGGCGCGTCGAGATAGCCATAGACGTCTTGGCCCTTCATCTGCTTGCCCTTGAGGAATTTGGTCACGGCCTGCACCTGCTGCCAGGTCTTCGGCACGCCCCATTCCGTCAGGCCTGCCTTGTCGCCGCCGTCGGCTTTCCAGGCTGCTGCCAGGTCAGAGTCGGAGAACACGTCGGTGCGGTAGTTAAAGTTGTGCGTGTCTCCGTCGACGGTCACCCGATACTGCTTGCCATCCCAAGTGCCGACCGGCGGCTTCAGATAGGCCACCAGATCGTCCATATCGATCTGCTTCTTCACCCAGTCTGGCATTTCGGACGTGAGGCCCTTGCCGCAGACATCGCCTTCGAAAGGCGCACCCATCTCGACGATATCAAAGTCGATTGTATTGGTGGCGATCGACTGCTGCAAGCGGGCGTTGTAGTCGGCCTGCGCCAGGTCGATCCAGCTGATCTTGGCGCCGGTATAGGCTTCCCAAGGCTTCAGAAAGCCGCGGAACAGCACGTTATGCAGGTTCTGGTTGTTGAGACCCATGAACTTGAGCTCGACACCGGCGAACTCGCCTTCCTTGACACTGGCCTTGGTCGCATCGAGGCAGAGCTCGCCGACCTTCTGGAAATCGGCATCGGTCGGCTGGCCTTTGCCGACGCCGGGAATCTGCAGGATTTTTGCACGAAGTTCGCTTGCCGCGGAGGCAGGACGCGTCAAGGCGCCGAGACCCGCGCCCGATGCCGCCGCGATCGCGGCCATCGACGCCGCGCCTTTCAGTATGTCGCGTCTGGTAGCGCCGGCACGGACCAGTTTCTCGTAAATGTCTACTCTCATCGATTGTTCCTCCCAGAACATCTGTGTGGATGGGTGTGGCCAAACTTTTCAGGCGCTGGAGCGCCAACGATTCTCCCGGCTCGGAAGCGAACTTTGCAGGTCCCCACCTGCTCGATTGAAGTTCCGATTTCGCGGTTCGGGCGACCAGTATTCGGACCAGCGCCAGTCACTATTCTCACAACCAAACGCCGTGTCAACGAGAACGGGTTTTTATCTATAAGGGACCGACTTGCCCTGGCAGGTCGCGTTGGTTAGCTTCTGCGCCTGCGGCCAGTGGAGCCGATGGGGGAGACATGGCTCAAGTCACAATCAGCAAAGTGGCCAAGGCATTTGGAACCGTCAAGGTTCTGCACGAAGTCAGCGTCGATATTTCGGATGGTCAGTTCGTGGTGCTGGTCGGTCCCTCGGGTTGCGGCAAGTCGACATTGCTCAGAATGGTGGCCGGGCTGGAGACCGTCTCGGGCGGCACGATCGCCATCGGCGACCGCGTCGTCAATCATCTGCCGCCTGCAAAACGCGACATCGCCATGGTGTTCCAGAACTATGCGCTCTATCCGCACAAGACGGTGGAGCAGAACATGGCGTTTGCCCTGAAACTGCGGAAAACCGATCCGGCCGTGGTCGCCGAGCGGGTCAAGCGGGCCGCCGACATCCTCGACCTCAACCCTTACCTGAAGCGCTACCCCCGGCAGCTTTCGGGCGGTCAGCGCCAGCGCGTGGCCATGGGCCGCGCCATCGTGCGCGACCCGCAGGTGTTCCTGTTCGACGAGCCGCTCTCCAACCTCGACGCCAAGCTGCGCGTGCAGATGCGCACCGAGATCAAGGAACTGCACCAGCGGCTGAAGACCACCACCATCTACGTCACCCACGACCAGATCGAGGCCATGACCATGGCCGACAAGATCGTCGTCATGCGCGATGGCCACATCGAGCAGGTCGGCGCGCCGCTGGATCTGTTCGACCGGCCGGCGAACCTGTTCGTCGCCGGCTTCATCGGCTCACCTTCGATGAACCTGCTCAAGGGCGTCGTGCGCAAGGGCGGCGTCGATATTGCCGGAACGATGTTCCCGCTTGCTCCCAACAATGTCGTTGAGGAGGGGCGTGGCGTCGTCTACGGCGTGCGGCCCGAACATCTCGAAATCCACCCCGACGGCGTGCCGGCGAAGATTTCGGTGGTCGAGCCGACCGGCTCGGAGACCCTGGTGTTCCTCCGCTTCGGCGACGGCGAGATGGTGGCACTGTTTCGCGAGCGCCACGACTTCAAGCCGGGCGACATGCTCAAGCTCCGGCCAAGGCTCGACCACATTCATCTCTTCGACGCCGAGACCGGCAAGCGTCTTTGATCTCAAACGGACTTCACGAGGACCATCATGCTCAAAGGGATCGATCCGCTGCTCAATGCCGATGTGCTGCAGGCATTGCGGGCGATGGGCCATGGCGATGACCTGATCATCGCCGACACCAACTTCCCGTCCGATTCGGTGGCGCGCCAGACGGCGCTCGGCCGGCTGCTGCGCATCGATGCGTCGGCGGCGCAAGTGGTCAAGGCGGTGTTGTCGCTCTACCCGCTGGACACGTTCGTCGACGATTCCGCCGCCCGCATGGAGATCGTCGGCAAGCCGGACGAGATTCCGCCGGTGCAGAAAGAGGTGCAAAAGGAGATCGACGCGGCCGAGGGCAAATCCTGGCCGATGCTGCCGGTCGAGCGCTACGCCTTCTACGAGCGCGCCAAGCAGGCCTATTGCGTTATCCAGACCGGCGAGCGCCGCTTCTATGGCTGCTTCGCCTTCCGCAAGGGCGTCGTTCCGCCGGACGCGGAGTAGCGGCATGGCCTCGGGCAAGCCGATTATCATCCTCGGTGTCTTTGTCGCCGACACCGCCTATCGCGCCGACCGTCAGCCGCGCATGGGGGAAACTATCCTCGGCAACTCCTTCAAGCTCGGGCCGGGCGGCAAGGGGTCGAACCAGGCGGTGGCCGCCGGCAAGCTCGGCGCCGACATCACCTTTCTGACAAGGCTCGGCGTCGATGCCTTCGCCAACATGGCTAGGCAGACCTGGAAGGATGCCGGCGTGAAGAGCGCCGTCATCGACACGCCGGACAGCTACACGGGCGCCGCCTATATCTTCGTCGAGGAGGGGAGCGGCAACAACGCCATCATCGTCAGCCCCGGCGCCGCCATGTTGATCTCGCCCGAGGACATCGAAGCCAATGCCGCCCTGATCCGTGGCGCCGGCGTTTTTGTCACCCAGCTCGAACAGCCGATCGATGCCGCGATGCGGGCACTGGAGATCGCGCGCGGGGCAGGGGTGACGACCATTCTCAACCCCGCCCCCGCTGCCAAGTTTCCCGACTGCATCTACACACTCAGCGACTATCTCACGCCCAACGAGACGGAGACCGAGGAGTTGACAGGAATGAAGGTCTCCTCGGTCGACGACGCCCGCGCCGCCGCCGGAAAGCTGCTCGAAAAAGGCGTCGGCACGGTCATCGTCACGCTGGGCGACAAGGGTGCGCTGCTGCACACGAAGGATCGCTCCGAGCACATCCCGGCGATCAACGCAGGTCCCGTGATCGAAACCACGGGGGCGGGGGACGCCTTCAACGGTGGCCTTGCCGCCGCGCTGTCGCGAGGCGTGGAGCCGCTGCAAGCGGTGCGATTCGCCTGTGCCGTCGCCGGCATTTCGGTGACGCGACCCGGCACGGCACCGTCGATGCCGACCCTGCAGGAGGTCGAGGCGCTGCTGGCGAAAGGCGATGCGGCTTAAGCCGAGATCTTAGCCTCGGAATCCAGCCTTCAACGCCCCGTTAATATGCTCAAGAGACCGAGCGGAGGTCCGAAAGAACTTGTGTCGCTTCATGCTTTGCAAGGGGGGATTCTGACATTCAACGTCGACATTTCTCCAAAACCAAGGGCTTGATACCCTTGAGAGAAATGGCGCGAGTGACGGGGCTCGAACCCGCGACCTCCGGCGTGACAGGCCGGCACTCTAACCAACTGAGCTACACCCGCGCATTGACGAGCACGTGTCAGCCGTGTTCGTCGTTGGGCCGCTGGATAAGGGGTTCGCCATCGGGTGTCAAGCGCACCAAACCATCATAACAGCAAACTGGAGAAGGTTTTTTGACAGCCGGCGTTTTGTAGGCAAATCCGGCGTGCGAACAGGGCGTCAGCTGTTCATTTGGCCTTGCGAAGCCGGTCCCGACCGCTTAAAGGTCCGCGCCGGAGCGGGCGATTAGCTCAGTTGGTAGAGCGCTTCGTTTACACCGAAGATGTCGGCGGTTCGAGCCCGTCATCGCCCACCATATGGTCTCATGGTTTTATGGATTATTTCGCATTGTCGGCTGGCCATTTTTGCGCTGAGCCCGAGCTTGGATGTGAAAAATAGGTGTGATGCGTCTTTGGATGTCTCCCGTTCATCGTAACATCGCGGTGTCGTTGATCGGATGTCTGTTGGTGGCAGGCTGCTTCGACATGAAGCAGGATCTGGCCTTCCGTCGCGACGGGACCGCTACGGCCAACGTCCGGATAGCTGTGGATGCTTCGCTGCTTGCGATGGCCAAGGACGCGAACAGCAAATGGTGCAGTTCTGAAAAGCTGTTGTCCTTGCGAGGAATCACCGGAACAGCCGAGCTGACAACCGAGAGAGGGGATGAAGTCTGCTCCATCTCATTCTCCGGCAAGACGGACGATCTCGTTGCGGCTCTTTCGAATGCCAATGTCGGAGGGGACAAAAGGCAAGGGGTTCAGCTCAACCAAGTTGGGGAAAATTACGAATTCGTCGTCAATTTCCCCAGTCTCAAGCCAACCGGCAAGTACGCCGACGATCCAATGGCACAAGGGCTGCAGACCCTCATATTGGCGAAGATGTCAGGCAGGCATATCGCATGGACGGTGACCGCTCCGCGCATCATCGAGACGAGTGGCACGATATCGGACGACGGACGGACGGCATCATATTCCCGACCGCTTGCTTCGGCACTTTCCAGCGACCAGCCGACGACATTTAGAGCGGTGTTCTCGTTGGAGCCGCCGGGAATGTTCGAACAATTGTTGAACTGGTTCGGATGAGGGCGCCGGCTTTCACGTGCAGAATCGGGCGTCAGGCTCAGGGCGGCGCCATCCGAAAATCATTGCCCTCGGGCAGCAGCTGCCCGCCGTCGACGACAATGGTCGTCCCGGTGATGTAGCTGGCATCGTCGGAGGCCAGGAACAGGAAGGCGTTGGCGACGTCGCGCGCGCTGCCGAGGCGACCGAGCGGGATGGAATCCTCCATGTTCTTGATATAGGCGGCGCCACGGTGCTGCTGGATGGCTTCGGTGAGGATGTTCCCCGGTTCTACGCCGTTGACGGTGATGCCGTAGCCGGAGAATTCGAGCGCGGCGGCGCGGATGAAGCCGTTGATGCCTGCCTTGCTGGCCGAATAGTGACCATGGCCGGGACTGGTGACATGCGGGCCGGTGATCGATGAGGTGTAGAGCATGCGGCCGAAGCGCTGCGCCTTCATCGGCACCAGCGCCGCTCGGCTGGCGTTAAAGGTGCCGCGCAAATTGACGGCCATGACGCGGTCCCAGTCATCGGTGCTGGTGTTCTCGATCAACTGCCAGGGATAGATGCCGGCATTCTGGACGATGATGTCGAGGCGGCCGTGGCGCTCCAGCGCCAGAGCCACTGCCGCCTCGGCATCGCCCATCTGCGCGATGTCGGTGCGGATGAAGGGGACGCTGAGCTCATTGGCGGTTGCTTGCCCGGCATCGGCATCGGCATCGGCGAGCACCAGCCTTGCGCCTTCTTCGGCGAAGCGCAGCGCGATACCCTTGCCGATGCCGCGTGCGCTGCCGATGATCAGCGCCACCTTGTCTTTCAGTCGTCCTGTCATGCGAGCCGTCCTGTCATGCGAGTCTTTGGCGAATGGTTTGCTTGAATGCGTCGAGCAGCACGGCGGCCAGCACGAGCAGGCCGTGGATCACCTGGGTGAAGTTGGCGGGCAGGCCCATCAGATTGATCGCCGTGTTGATGGCCGAGAGCAGAAGCACGCCGGCATAGACGCCGGGCAGGGTGCCGACGCCGCCTTTCAGGCTGACGCCGCCGATGACGACCGCGGCAAAGGCATTGAACAACAGGCCAACGCCAAGATTGGCGGTGGCGCCCGAGGTGCGGATCGCCAGCAGCCAGCCGGCGAGCCCGGCGATGGCGCCGGCGAGTATAAAGGCGATGATGAGGTTGCGGTTCACCCGGATGCCGGCGCGAAAGGTCGCCGTCTCGTTGCCGCCGATCATCACGAGGTGCCGGCCGAAGGGCGTTTTCGCCATGATCAGCGAGAAGACCACGAAACAGGCGATGGCGATCCAGGCGGTGAGCGGCAGGCCGATCAGCCGCTGGATGCCGAACCAGCGGATGGAGGGTGCCAGATCCTGAGCCGAGCGGCCGCCCGAAATGACCAGCACCAGGCCGCGCACCCAGATATAGGACGCCAGCGTGATGATGAAGGCGCTCATCTTGACCTTGACGACGAGTAACCCGTTGAAGGCGCCGATCAGCCCTCCGACGGCCAGCGCCAGCAGCAGCGACACCGGAACCATCAGCCATTCCGGGTGCAACTGGATGCCAAGGCCGATGCCCGATGAGCAGAACAGGATGCCAACCACCATTGCGCTGAGCGCGGCAACAGATTCGACCGACAAATCCATGTGGCCGGCGATGATGACCAGCGCCAGGCCGATCGACATCACGCCCAGCACGCTCGAGGCTTCGATGATGTTGGCGAAGATGCCGAGTTGGAAATAGTTCGGGATGAAGATGGAGAACACCACCAGCACGAAGACCAGCATGAACCAGACGAGGTTGTCGAGGACGAACTCCAGGGCATGGCGTGTGCGGGGGTTCATGGCATGATCCGGCTGGCGGCATGGCCCCAAATTTCAGTCGGGACCTTGCACGGATTGGAATTTGCGGGGAGGTGCTCCGGGCCATTGGCCCGGAGCGTTTCGCATCTCACCTATTCGACGGCCTTGACGGTATCCGTCGGCGCCTTCTGGTTGCCCCAGAAGGCCGCATTGTCGACGTTTTCCTTGGTGATGGCGGCACCCGGAATCTTGATGTTCGGGCCCCACGCTTCCTTGGTGACGACCGATTTCAGCCCGAGCACGTCGTAATCGCCGGGCTTGATCTCCTGCTTGTTGGCGACCTTGTCCATGAACATGGCGACCGCCGCTGCCTGCGCGTAGAGCGGCTGCTCGACTTCGACGTTGAGCCAGCCTTTGCGGATGAGGTCGAGGCCGACCGGCGCGCCGTTCGAGCTCATCAGCATGACGTCGCCGGGCTTCTTGCCGGCGGCCTCGAGCGAGGCGACGGCGGCGACGGAGAGATGCGCGGCATGGCTGAAGATCAGGTCGATGTCGGGATTGGCCAGCATCTGGTCCGCCACGATGGTTCCGGCATTGCTCGCCTCCCATTGCATGGCCGGGAGCGAGATGATCTTGACGTCCGGGAACGCCTTCATCTTCTCCTCAAAGCCCTTCTGGATGTCGAGCGTATAGGGATCGCCGGGATCGCCGAGCACCTGCAGGACTTTGCCCTTCACCGATCCGTTCTTCGCCTTCAGCAGCTTCTCCGCTTGGTCGGCGGCGATGTGACCGATCTCCACGGTCCCCGCCACCGAGGTGAAGTCGGAAGGCGTCGACGTGATCTGGCGGTCGAACTCGACTACTGGAATGCCGGCGGCACGCGCCGCCTCGATCGATGGCTTCAACGCGTTGAAATCGACCGCCGCCAGGATGATCGCCTTCGGCTTCAGTGCGATGACGTCGTTCATTTGCGACTGCTGCGCGTCGGTCTTGTTGTCGGCGTTCAGCGTCTTCATCTCGTAGCCGACCTGCTTCAGGAACAGTTCCAGCGCGCTCACTGAGCCGGTCTGGAATTCATCGAGCAATGTCGGCACCATGTAGTAGACAGTACCCTTGGACTGGGCGAATGCCGGCGTGAGCGTGGCAAAGGCCAGTGCCAGGATACCGAAGACAGCAAGAAGTATTCGCTTCATGTCATTGGCTCCCTGTTAAGCCGGACCCCTCTTTGTCCCTCAGCCTGTCGGTCCGGCACCGGCAAGCGTCTCCCCGGTGATCATGTTGATCACCGCATCGGGACTTGTTTTGTTTCTGGCGACATCGCCGGCCACGACGCCTTGCCGGATCACAACGATCCGGTCGGCGACCTGAAAAGCCTGCTGCATGATGTGGGTGATGATGACGACGCCGATGCCCTGGCTCGCCACCTGGCGGATCATGTCGAGGCCGCGCCGCGTTTGCTCGACGCCAAGGGCGGCGAAGGGTTCGTCGAGGAGCACCAGCTTGCCGCCCCAATGCACGAAGCGGTTGAGTTCGATGGCCTGCCGCTGGCCGCCCGAGAGGTGCTCGACATTGGTGCGCAATGACGGAATGCGGGTGCCGGCGTTGGCCAGCGCCTTCCCGACGACGACCTCCATGGCACGTTCGTCGAGCACGGGAATGCCGAGCACCTTCCTGGTGATCTCGCGGCCCATGAAGAAATTGGCGACCACATCGACATTGGTGCAGAGCGAGAGGTCCTGGTAGACGGTCTCGATGCCCGCCGCCTTGGCTTCCGCCGGTGACCGGGCAAGAAACTCCTTGCCCTCGAACAGCATGCGGCCCGAGGTCGGCTCCAGTCCGCCTGATATGATCTTGACCAGCGTCGATTTGCCGGCGCCGTTGTCGCCGAGCAATGCCACCACTTCGCCCTTGCCGATGGAGAAGCTGATCCCTTTCAGCGCTTCGATCGCGCCATAGTTCTTGGTCACGTTGTCGAGCACCAGCAGCGGTTCGCTCATGCCGCGATTTCCTTTTCTGTCAGAAGATCGCGACCGCGTTCGCGCTCGGCCGCGAACATCTGGCCGAAGCGGGGCGAAAGCACTCCGGAGACCGCGAGGGCGGCGGCGCCGCGCAGCACCGAATGTTGACCGCCGCGCGCGACCATGACCCGCGGCGTCGTTCGGTCGTTGCGCGCGGAGACGGAGTTGTGCAAAGCACCAGTCGAGCCGGCCAGCCGTTCGAGCAGATCAGGGGAGGCCAGCCCGCCGAGGATGACCGTCTCAGGGTCGAACAGATTTTCGATGACGGCGATGGCATTGTGAAAGATCGGCGCGACTTCCGCCACCCAATCGGCCTCACTGCCGTTCCAGCGCCGAAGCGCCTCGAGCGAAAGATATCTTTCGAGGCAGCCGCGATTGCCACAGGGGCAAGACTCGCCGCCGGGAATGATGGGAATATGCCCAACCTCGCCAGCGTTCCCCCAGGCGCCGCGCAGCGCGCCGCCGTCATGGACCATGACGCCGCCAAGGCCGACGCCGAAATAGAGGTAGTAATATTCGGAGAATTGAGCGCCGAGCCCATAGAGCCGCTCGCCCATGGCCGCCGCCGCCATGTCGGTTTCAAAGAAGGCCGGCAGTCCGGTCGAGGCCGCCAGCCGCTCGCGCAGCGCCACATCCTTCCAGCCGGCCATCGTGGTCGGTCCGACGAAACTCATGGATTCAACGCCAAATGGACCGGGCAGGGCCATGCCAATGCCCAGCACGCGTCCTCCGGGTCTGAGGGCGGTCAGTTCGCGCACCATGTCGCCAATCAGGCCGAAGGCATGATCGGGTGTCGCATTGGAGGCTTCGCGGTGCGCGCTTTCGACCACGTCGCCACTGAGATTGATCAGCGCGGCATTGATGCCCAGGGGCGTGATGTGGATGCCGACCGCGTAGCCGCCCTCGGGGTTGATGCGAAGGGTTGTCGGCGGCAATCCGCGACCTTTCGGCTCCTCGCGCACGGACAGGATGTAGCCCTGTTCCTCCAGCTCACGAACGATGGTCGATACGGTCTGGACGGTGAGGCCGACATGTGTGGCGATGTCGCCACGCGCGATGGGACCGTGCCGGCGGATGGACTCCAGCACGATGCGCCGGTTGTAAGGCCGCCCGAACTCCTGATTGGTCCCCCGCAATGCCATGCCTTGCGCCCTCGGTTGACCCAAGGTTCGCACCAAAGATTTATTCAGTCAAATGGAATTCAAAAATAGGGCGCAACACCGGTGAATGCGTTTTCAGTATTTGATGGCTCGGCTCGCCGGATTGATCGCGGAGCGGGACAGGCTGTTCTGAATTCCTGGGCGGACGAACAGACCAGCGCCTCAGAGAAACTGCGCGACCTTCTTGCCAACGGTGAGAAAACGCAGGGGATCGATCGCCTCGCCATTGTGCCGGACCTCATAGTGCAGGTGCGGGCCGGTCGAGCGGCCGCTGCTGCCGGTCTTGCCGATGATGGCGCCGGCGTCCAGTCTCTGGCCCACGCTCACGTCGATTTCGCTCAGATGCCCGTAACGGGTCGCAAAGCCGTTGCCGTGATCGACTTCCACCATGCGGCCATAGCCGCCGTTCCAGCCGGCCTTGGTGACAATGCCCGGGGCAGTGACCCGCGCTGCCATGCCGATGGGCGCCCTGAAGTCCATGCCCGAATGCAGCGCGGCGGTGCCAAGGATGGGGTCGGTGCGCACGCCGAACGGGCTGGTGACGGAATGGCCGGGAGCGGGGTTGGCAAGCGGCAGCTGGCGCGCCTCCTTCTTGAGATGGTCGAGCGTATCCAGGGCTTCGTCCAGTTCCTTGACCTTGCTGTCGAACATCATCGAACTGTCGAGAGGGATCAACGGTCCCCCGACATCGGTTTCGTTCTTGCCGAAATCGCTGTCGACCGGCAGTCCGGCCGTCTGTAGCGCCTGTTGGATGGCATCGGCGTTCTTATAGGCATTGTCGGCCAGCGTGCTGATGCGGGTGAGTTGGTCATTCTCGATGGATTTCAGCGACTGGTTGATCGAGACGAACAGCTTGTCTGCGCGATCGGCGGCTGAATCGGGCAGCGGATCGGTGCGGGTCGACCACAGGGAGAATGGCCTGGTATCGGCGGCGCCAAGGTCGGCGCCCAGGCTGGCGACCGCATAATTGTGCGTGGGCTGGGTGAGGCTGCCGGTCACCTCGGTGCGCTTGTCAGGTTTGCCAGCCGTTGCCGGATCCTCGGCGGGCACCGCTCCGACGTCGTTCTCGGCGCGTTCGAGCAGCGGACCGAGACGGCCGTGACGCTGGCTGAGCTGCGTCTGGCGTTCAAGCAGTTCGCTGACCTTGGTCTCCATCAATTGCTGGTCGAGAAGCTGACGGCTGGTGATGCGGTCAACCTGCGCGCGAAGTGCCGAAATGCGGTCTTCGTAAGCCTGCTGCATGCGTGCCTGGCGTGCCGTGGTGGCTCCGATCAGGTCGTCGCGCAGCACGAGATAGGACGTGGCCAGGAGGTAGCCGATGGCGATGGCGGCCAGCGCGGAACCGATGAATGCCGCGAGCCAGGGCCGGATCGTGAAGTGCCTGATCTCATTGCCCCGGGCGATGATGACCGTGTGCGGTTCCTTGCGCCTGCCGAAGATTGCGGACTGACCGGTTGCGTTCACGGGACCAAGCTTTCGTCTACGACACCACGACAGCTGGATTACACATTATTAGGGTTAACAAAGGCTTGCCGGGGAGAATGAGTGGCAACGAATGCACGCCGCGCGGGCGGATGGTTGTATGAAGACCGCCAAGTTGAGGCCCCGGTGTAGCGAAATCCCTGGCGATCGGCACCAACGTGCTGGCAGGACAAGCGACTGTCGCTCGCGCGTTAGGGGTTAGTTTCTTAACTGTCTTCGATTGCTTTTAGTTGACGGTCTTCGAGTAAAAGCGTGCCGGGATTTGGGATTCATTATGGCGGTGGGAATGCTGAGCGACCTGGTTGGCAAGATCCTCGACAAGATTTCGGGCACTGGTCTGCTGGCGACGGGGCTTTTGCTGCTGACTGCCTTTGTCAGTGCGCTCGTGGCCTATTGGCGCACGGTCGAGAATAAGAGCTGGAAGGAGTTTTTCGAGTTCGTCATCCCGCACGAGGTCATCACCCATCCCTCGGCGAAGGCCGATCTGCTGTTCTGGGTGACGAAGAAGGCCCTGATGCCCTTCCTGATGCTGCCTGCCGGCATTGTCTTCGTCACCGCGGTTGGCTACGCGACCAATTGGCTGTTTTCGACACTCTTCCAGTTCCAGCCGCCGCTGGTCGAGGGGCCGGTGGGGCCGGTGACGGTGCTGATCTTCACCATCACCATGCTGCTTGCCTATGACGTTTCCTATTATCTCTATCACGTCGCCCAGCATCGCTATCCGCTGCTTTGGGAGTTGCACAAGGTGCATCACTCGGCCGAGGTGATGGTCGGGATCACCAAGGACCGGGTTCACCCGCTCGACGAGCTGATGAATCGGGCTTGGGACGGCCTCATCGTGGGAGTCTGCTTCGGCATCTGGTCGCTGATCTCGCTGAATCTTGTCGAACTGACCGTCTTTGGCGTGAATGTCTATGTCATGCGCAACATCCTGATGATGGATTTCGTCAGGCACACGCATTTCAAGATCTCGTTCGGCCCCCTCAACAATGTGATCCTGTGTCCTCATTGGCACCAGTTGCATCACAGCACCGATCCACGCCACTACGACAAGAATTTCGGCCTGCTGTTCTCGTTCTGGGACCGGCTGTTCGGAACATTGTGCGTGCCGAAGCCCGACGAGGACTTCAAGTTCGGACTGATCGACCGCGATGTGCGCGATTATCAGTCGCTCGCCGGCCTCTATGTCATGCCGCTGAAGCGGATGTGGAGGCATATCGCCAGGCGCATGCGTCCTGGAAAACCACGGACCTCACGATCATCGGAAGGGACACGGCCATGAACGCTCCACCTTTCGTGCTCGCCATCCCGCGGACACGCACCTTCGAAGTCGTAACATCGGCGGAGCGGCTGGCCGAGATCACGCCGGCCTGGAGCGCACTTTGGCGGCGCGTCGGCGGGCTGGTCTTCCAGCACCCAGAATGGATCGCGGCCTGGTGGCGCACGACCCCGCACCAGGAACTGCGCACGCTCAGGATCGGACTGGCCTGGAACGGCGACCGGCTCGATGGCGTGATTGCGCTCGCCACTTTCAAGCGCTCCGGCATCCGCATGCTCGAATGGGCGGCGAAGGATCACAGCGACTATGGCGACGCGCTGTTTGCTCCCGACAGCGACCCGCAGGCGCTCTCCCGGCTCTGGCAGTATGTTCTTGATCAGGGTGGCTTCGACCTGATCTATCTCAACCGTCTGCTGCCGGATGCCGGTGTTGGTGCTCTGCTGGACCCGGCCTCGCGCCATGGCAAGGCGCTGCGGCCCAACCACCGCAGTGAAATCAGCTACCGTGTCGCCGGTCCCTGGCAGGGTGGGGTGAAATGGTTCGAGACGCTGTCCAAGAAGGCCCGGCAGAACTACCGTCGTGGCCGCAAGTTCATGGAGGAAGGCGGCGAATTGTGTTTCCGCCTGCTGGATGCGGACGAGCCGCGCGAGCCTGTGCTCGCGCGGGTTGCGGCGCTGAAGCGCCTCTGGCTCGCCCGGCATGGCCGCGTCTCGGACCTGTTCGACGAGGGCTCGCCCGTTCTCGCCGCGCTTGTTTCCGTGCTGGCCGAGCTCGGGCTGTTGCGCATCTTCGTGCTGGAGCTTGACGGCACGATTATCGCCGTCTCCATCAATTTCGAGCAGCACGGCACGATGATGGCTTTCGTCACCACCTACGATCCCGAATACGAGCGCGCCTCGCCGGGTATGGTGCTGATGATGGACTATATCCAGTGGTCGCTCGACCGCGGCTTGGCCAAGATTGATTTTCTCTGCGGCGGCGAGGACTTCAAGCGCCGCTTCGCCACGCAATCAGTCACGCTATGGTCGATGATGGGCGCGCGCGGTCTGCGCGGCCATCTCGCCGCGCTGGCCGATCATGCGAACCATGTTGCGAAATCCTGGCGGGCGCGGCGGCAGCCGACGGCGGAAACACCCGACGAGTAAGGCCGGCTCGTGTGAACGTGGCATCGCCACGCTCAAAGGGCGCGAACCGCTTCCAGCACTTCCTCCGCGTGGCCCTTGACCCGGACCTTGCGCCAGATCCTGGCGATCCGGCCGTCGCGGCCGATCAGGAACGTCGCGCGCTCGACGCCCATGTATTTGCGGCCATACATCGATTTCTCGACCCACAGATGGTAGGCCTCTATCACCTTGCGCTCCTCATCGGCGGCGAGGTCGATGGTGAGGTTGTATTTGGACTTGAACTTGTCGTGCTTCCTGACGGGGTCGGGTGACAGGCCGATCACGACAGCACCTGCCTTTTCGAATTCCGGTTTCAGCTGCGAAAAGCTGATTGCTTCCTGCGTGCAGCTTGTCGTGTCGTCCTGCGGATAGAAGTAGAGAACCACCGGCTTGCCCGCCGATGCGGAAAGGCTGAGCGAGCCGCCCCCATCCCGCGGCAGGTCGAATTGCGGGGCAAGATCGCCCACGTCGAGGTCAGCCATACCGATGCCCTTGTTTGAGGTTACGCGCGAAGCCACACCGATATAGTGTCGACCGGGGATTCGTCCACGAGCGAATTTGTACAACGGAAGATTGCGTGGATCAGGAGCAACCGCAGCACGAAAAGATCAGGTTCCGGCGGGATGAAATCACCGACCTGAGGGCCATGCCGTCCGCGTGCCGCGTTCCGCCGCTCGGCCAGGCGTCGATCGGCCGCGGCTTCCGCATTCTTTCGCGCGTATTCGCCGGCTCGGTCGCGCTCATGTTGCTGGCCGCGGTGGCCGTTTACCTCATAGGCCTTTCCGGCATCGGGGCAGACAGGCTTCGGATCGAGGCGGAGAGCGCCATCGAGAGGCTGGCGGGCGTCGACGTCCATGTCGCGGTCGGGCCTGCTCGCATCACGCTCGACGGTTCAAGCTTCGTCGCTCTCCAGGTGAGCGACGTCAGCCTGAAGACCAGCGACGGCAACGCCATGGCCGACGCGGGGCGCGTGCGCTTCGGCGTTCGCCTTGTGCCGCTGCTATGGGGTGAGGTTCGGCTGACCAGTGCCAGGATCTCCGATGCGCGCATCGTCACGGCGGCCATGCCATCGGGGGGCGACTGGACGGCCGAGTTGCGCAATGGCGATGGGCTGATCGATCCGGAAAAACTGTCCGACGCGGTGTTCGGCAACATCGGCAATGCACTCGATGCGGTGCGCGAGGAGTCGATGCATCGCATCGATCTCCACAATGTCGAATTCGTCTTGCCCGAGGCTGGTACGATCAAGTCGATCAAAGTGGCCGACGCCACCGTCGCGCAGTCCGGGCCTGGCGGTATCGAGCTGTCGTCGCAGGTGGATCTGGACGGCAAGGCGGTGACCATCGCCGCATCCGCGGCACGCGATACGATGACCAGGCGCGTGACGGCACTGGATGCCACGATCGGGATTGCCAGCGACGGCAGCGAAACCGCGGTGGCGGGCGGTGGCAAGCTGGGTGCGCTCACTGTGAAGCTCAAGGGAGCGCAAGGGGCGGGCGACACCGCCTCGCGGCTGACGGCGACCATGTCGTCCACCGGCTCGGTGCTCGATCTGGGCCCGCGCGGGCTGCTGCCGGCCGATGTCGATGTCGATGCTACGCTTGTCTACGGCAGCAACAAGATTCAGGTCGACAGGCTGTTGCTCAAGACGGGTCGCTCGAGCTTCGATTTCGCTGGCTCGATCGGGCCCAAGCCCTCGACTGGCGCCGCAGGCGAGGAGCCTGCCTACCGCTACGACCTGACCAGTGACGGCTCTACACTGGCGCCTTCGGAATCACCCGAGCCCGCACTGACCTTCCTCGCCCGCATCGCCGGCGTCTATCAGACCAAAAGCCACAAATTGGTGGCCGAACAGATCGCCGTCCGGTCCGCCGCTTCCAGCGAGGTGCTTGGCACCGCGGCCGTGGAATTCGTCGACGGCAAGGCTCCCGGGATCAATCTGGCGCTCAACGTCCACGATATGCCGGTCTCTCACGTCAAACAGCTTTGGCCGTGGTTTTCGGCGCGCAATGCGCGGCTCTGGGTGCTGGACAATCTGTTCGGCGGCCGCGTCGTCGATGCCAACCTCCAGTTCCAGGTCGTGCCGGATCGCCTGGGCAACGGCGTGCCGCTTTCGGCGGACGAGGTGTTCGGCCGCTTCCAGATCGAAGGGTCGCGCTTCGACACGGCCGGCCGCATTCCGCCGATACGCGATGCGGTGGGCGTCGTCGGCTTCCACGGCAATGATGTCGATATCTCGCTCTCCTCAGGCACCGTCTTCATGCCCAGCGGCCGCACCGTGGCGGCGAGCAACGGCACGCTCACGATCAAGGCGGCGAACCGGCCGCCGGTCATCGGCGCGCTCGACATCGACGTTGCCGGCGATGCATCCGCCGTCGCCGAACTTGCCTCCTACGAACCGATCAATGCCATGCGCCATGTCGGCCTGCTGCCCGAAGACCTCTCCGGCGGCGTCACCGGCCATGTCAGGGCCGACATCCCGTTGCAATCCGGCGTCGATACCTCGAAGCTCGATTGGCTGGTGTCGCTCGACTACACCGGCCTGTCTCTGGCCAAGCCGTTCGAGGGGCAGACCGTGACGGCTGCCGACGGCTCGATCACGGTCGACCCGGAAAAGGCTGTCATTTCCGCCAAGGCATCGCTGAACGGCATTCCGGCCGAACTCGACCTCATCGAGCCGCTGGCGGATGACGGACCGGCGCGCAGCCGCAAGGTGGCCCTGGTGCTCGACGACAAGATCCGTGCCGCCGCCATGCCCGGCCTGACGCCACTGCTCGGCGGAACGGTGAAGGTCGCGATCGACAAGAGCGGCAGCGGCAACCAGAACGTCTCGGCCGACCTGACCAATGCCAGGCTGGACATTCCCTGGGCCGGCTGGAGCAAGGGGACAGGGGTTCCCGCCAGCGTCACCTTTGTCATGACCAAATCCGGCGACACCACGACGCTGTCCGACTTCAAACTCAACGGCAAGACATTTTCCATCGACGGCGGCATCGTGTTGGTCAACGGCGCCCTGTCGTCGGCAAAATTCAGCAAGGTCACCTTGAACAGGGGCGACGATGTCGCGGTTTCGGTGAAGCGATCGGGCAAGGGCTATGCGGTCAACATCAGCGGCAACGCCCTGGACGCCCGCTCGCTGATCAAGCAGTTCACCTCGGATGTGGATACGGCCACCAAGACCACTGGAGCTGACGCCATTTCGGTCAGCGCCGATGTCGATCTACTCACCGGGTTTCACGACGAGCGATTGTCCAACCTGAAGCTCGACTACAGCGTGGCCGGTTCGAGGGTGAACGGCCTCAAGGTCAGCGCCACGGCCAGTTCAGGTGCCGCCATAGCGGTCAGCAACACGACTGGCGACGGCCGGCGCACGCTCAACGTGCAATCGGCGGACGCCGGCGCGATCCTCAGGTTCCTCAACATCTACGAGCATATGGAAGGTGGCTCGATCACGCTGGCGCTGACGGGGGCCAGCGACGGACCGATGAAGGGCAAGGTCGACACCACCAACTTCTTCGTCGTCAACGAACCGAAACTGGCCTCCATCGTCTCGACTACGCCGGCAGGCGACAGCCGCAGCCTTAACCAGGCGGTCAAGGGCTCTCTCGACACCTCGCGCGTCAAGTTCGAGCGCGGTTACGCCGAGATCGAGAAAGGCAGCGGCTATCTGAAGCTCGCCAACGGCGTGCTGCGCGGTCCGCGTATCGGCACGACGTTCCAGGGCATCCTCTATGATCAGAACAACAATATGGACATGACCGGCACCTTCATGCCGGTCTATGGCCTCAACCGCATCTTCGGCGAACTGCCCATCGTCGGCGCGCTTCTGGGCAACGGCCGCGACCGCGGCCTGATCGGCGTCACCTACCGGCTGAGGGGCAACGCCAACAAGCCGGTGCTCGACGTCAATCCGTTGTCGGTGATCGCGCCGGGCATATTCAGGTCAATCTTCGAATATCGGTGAGGGGCCTCAGGCCGGCCGCACCAGGACGTGTTTTTTCCTGCCCAGTGACAGCTTTACCACGTTTTCCGGACTCAAATCCTGAAGCGTGACCATGCGGCGATCATCGCTGACCGGCTGATCGTTCAGGCGGACGGCGCCACCCTGGATGTGCCGCCGCGCCTCGCCATTGGACGAGGCCAAACCAGCCGTGACCAGCAGCGACAGGATGCCGACGCCGGCCTCCAGAGCGGCCTTGTCGGTCTCTACGGTCGGTAATGTCTCGGCGAGCGAGCCTTCCTCGAACGTCTTGCGCGCTGTCTCTCCGGCTTGTTCCGCGGCTGCGCGACCGTGCAGCAAAGCGGTGATTTCGGTGGCGAGGATTTTCTTTGCCTCATTGATCTCGGATCCACTGAGCCGCTCGAGCCGCGCGACCTCGTCCAATGGCAATGTCGTGTAGAGTTTCAGGAAACGGGCAACGTCGGCATCCTCGGTGTTGCGCCAGTACTGCCAGAACTCGTAGGCGCTCAGCATTTCCGCGTCGAGCCAGACCGCGCCCGAGGCCGACTTGCCCATCTTGGCGCCGGACGAGGTCGTCAGCAGCGGCGTCGTCAGCGCGTAAAGCTGCGCATCCTCCATGCGGCGGCCGAGATCGATGCCGTTGATGATATTGCCCCACTGATCGGAGCCGCCCATCTGCAGGCGGCAGCCGAGATGCTTGTAGAGCTCGACGAAATCATAGGCCTGCAGGATCATGTAATTGAATTCGAGGAACGACAGCGACTGCTCGCGATCGAGCCGGAGCTTGACGGAATCGAAAGCGAGCATGCGGTTGACCGAAAAGTGCCGGCCGACGTCGCGCAGGAAATTGACATAGTTGATCTCCATCAGCCAGTCGGCGTTGTTGATCATCACAGCGTCGTTGGGACCACTGCCGAATTTCAGGTATGGCATGAAGTTGCGGCGGATACCGGCCAGGTTGTCGTCGATGTCCTGCGGCGTCAAAAGTTTGCGCGCCTCGTCCTTGAAGGACGGATCGCCGATCATCGAGGTGCCGCCACCCATCAGCGCGATCGGCCGATGACCAGTCTTCTGCAACCAGTGCAGCATCATGATCTGGATGAGTGAGCCAGCATGCAAGCTCTTGGCGGTTGCATCGAAACCAATATAGGCAGTTACCGTCTCCGTGGCGAAAAGCTGGTCGAGACCGGCATCATCCGAGGTCTGATGGATAAAGCCGCGCTCGCTCATCGTGCGCAGGAAGTCGGATTTGAAGGCGGACATTTTTTCTTTCCCGAGAGCGTCGGCGCAATCCGGCGCGGACATATGAACGCGCGCGTTTAGCATCCAAGCGCGATCAGCAAAAGTGGAATCCGGTTTTGCGTCAGATCGCGCGCCAAACAGAAAGTTGCGATCAGCAAAAGTGGAATCCGGTTTTGCGTCAGATCGCCCTTGTGGCCACCTCGGCAATCATCCCTTGTTGAAACGGCAGGGCGCTCCCTCCGGCACGAATGCTTGCTTCATCGTTTCGGCTGGCGTAATGAGGCGCCGCGCCACAAGGTTCCTGCAACCCCACGACCTCCAACGGCACCGCATGGCATCCATCGAATGCCATACCCGACGACAGAGCCCCACGCGACATGCCGGACGCATTGATATCCATCGTCATTCCTTGCAGGAACGAGGCGGCAAACCTGCCGCTGCTGATCGACGAGATCGAGACGGCGATGACCGGGCGTGATTTCGAACTGATCATCGTCAATGACGGTTCGACCGACGAGACCGCCGCGGTGCTTGCCGAGCAGGCGGCACGTCGCCCATTCCCGGTACGAGAGTTGCGGCACCCGAAATCCGCCGGCCAGAGCCTCTCGGTGCGTTCGGGCGCCTGGGCGGCGCGCGGCGGCATCGTCGCCACGATCGACGGCGACGGTCAGAACGATCCGCAATACATTCCGGTGCTGGTCGACGCCCTGCTGCAGGCTGGCCCCGATTTCGGCGCCGCGCAGGGACAGCGCCTCAAGCGCCGCGACAGCAAGGTCAAGCAACTGGCATCGCGTTTCGCCAACTGGCTGAGAAGCGCCATCCTGCACGATGAGACGCGCGACACCGGCTGCGGCCTGAAAGCGGTTCATACCGATATCTTGCGCAAACTGCCGTTCTTCGACGGCACCCATCGCTTCGTTCCGGCTTTGGTAATCCAGGAGGGGTATCGCGTCGTGCATTGCGACGTCGTCGACCGCTCGCGCCGGCACGGGAAATCGAACTACGGCATTTTCGACCGCGGCCTGCAGGGCGTGCTCGATCTTGGCGGCGTCTGGTGGTTGCGCCGCAGGCGTCGCAGAATGCCAAAAGTAGAGGAAATCAGGCGTGGTTAACGTGTTACAGGAACTGGTAACCTGGCTTCACCAGGTTTTCATCAAGCAATTCGACGCCTGGGTTCTGCTCGGTTTCATCGCCCAGTTCTTCTTCACCATGCGCTTCGTCGTGCAGTGGCTCGCCTCGGAAAAGGCCAAGCGCAGCGTCGTGCCGGTGGCGTTCTGGTTCTTCTCCCTGTTCGGCGGCGGCCTGCTTCTGATCTACGCCATCCAGCGCCAGGATCCGGTGTTCATCGCCGGCCAGGCCATGGGCATGTTCATCTACGTCAGAAATCTCTGGCTGATCGCCAACGAGCGCAAGGCGGCGATGACCAAGGTCGATTGAACGGCCCGTCACTTGGAAAAATGATTAGAGAGGCTGATGCATGGCGCTGAACAGGAACTACATTCTTCTCTTCCTGTTCAGTCTGGTGATGACGGTTTCGGGGCTGGCATCGATGCCGCCGCTCGACCGCGACGAGCCGCGCTTCGTCCAGGCCACCAAGCAGATGGTCGAGAGCGGCGACTATGTCGATATCCGCTTCCAGGACGCTTCGCGCTACCAGAAGCCGATCGGTATATACTGGCTGCAATCGGCGGCCGTGGCACTCAGCGGGCAGGGCGCCGAGGCGCCGATCTGGATCTACCGCACGGTCTCCGCGCTTGGCATCGCCATTGCCGTGCTGGCGATTGCATGGACAGGGACCAATCTGTTTGGAGCCAGTGCCGGTATTGCCGCCGGCCTGGTGATGGCCGCGATCTTCGCCACCGCTTTCGAAGGCCGCGACGCCAAGACCGATGCGATGCTGCTGGCCTGCTGCGTGGCCGCACAAGGCGCGCTGGCGCAGATCTATCTGGCATCGCGCCGCAAAGAGCCGGTCGCCGGTCATCTCTGGTGGATCTTCTGGATCGCTCAAGGGGCGGCGATCCTGATCAAGGGCCCGATCGCGCCGCTGCTGTCGGCGCTGACCATCGCGGTGCTGTTCGCCTTCGAGCGTGACGGGCGCTGGCTGTCGAAGCTCAGGGTCGGGCGCGGCCTGCTGCTCGTCGTGCTGATCGCGCTGCCGTGGCTCGCCGCGATCACCTGGAAGAGCCACGGCGCCTTCCTGCAGCAGGCGGTCGGCAAGGATATGCTCGGCAAGGTCGCGTCGGGCGAGGAATCGCACGGCCTGCCGCCCGGCTTCTACATGCTGACCTATTCGCTGTTCATGTGGCCGTTCGGCCTGATCGCGGTCGGCGCCGGGCTGCAGGCCCTCAACCGCCTGCGCGATGATCCCAGGCTGCGCTTCTGCCTTGCCTGGTATATTCCATTCTGGCTGGTGTTCGAACTGATCCCGACGAAGCTGCCGCACTACGTGCTGCCGGCCTATCCCGGCATGGCGCTGCTGATCGGCTGGCTAGTGACCTTGCAGCCGCAGGACGCCAATGCGCCGCTCAGGCGCTGGCAGCAATGGCTGTGGTGGTCGACCGCGTTTGGTCTGGTGGTGGTCAGCCTCGGCCTTGCCGCGGTCTGCATCGGAGCGCCGATCTATCTCACCCACACTTTCTCCTGGTGGAGTATCCCGGCGGCCGCGGCCGCGCTCGGCACCGGCTATCTTGCGTTTTCCCGGCAGTTGCAGATGCCGCTGCCCCGCATTGGCGCCGTCGCGGCTTGTGCCGGCATCACCTATGCCTTGCTGTTCGGGGTCATCGCGCCGTCGCTGAAGCCGATATGGCTGAGCCCGGCGATCAAGGAAGCCGTGCGTGCCAACAGGCCTTGCGACACGACTGTACTGGCCTCGTCGCGCTATCAGGAGCCGAGCCTGGTGTTCCTGGTCGGCACGAAAACGGTGCTGACGGATGTCGGTGGTGTTGCGGAACATCTGCTTGCCGACCCTGCCTGCGCGCTGGGGCTGGCGCCGATCGGCGACGAGCAGAAACTCAATGGCATGCTGTCGGTGCGAGGCAAATCGGTGAACCGTGTCGCCGAGATCGACGGCCTCAACTATTCGTCGGGAGACAAACTGTCGCTCGGCCTTTACCGTGTCGCGCAATGACTTCGATGATGGTGTCGAGTTCCCAATGCTCGTGAAATCGCGCCCACCCGTTTCTGGCAAGCTCCTGAGGGTGGGGCGGCGGTCGGTCGACAATTTTCGCGACACGATGCGCATCGCGAAAGGCCGCTTTGCCGCCCGGCCTGCCCGATACCCTGATATGGTGTGGCCGGTTTGGGCAATTGTTTGGGTCTTGCTGACGGCTGCGGCGTTCGTTCGGCTCGACACGCCGGCAGGGCAGATTCATGGCCAGTGGTCGCCCGGCGTCGGTAGGCTTGCAGAATTCCTGACGCAGTTCGCGCTCGGTGGCTGGTACCTGATCCCGTCGGCGCTCCTGCTTGTCGCAGCCAACCTGACCGATTGGCGCAGCCTTTCGCGGCGGCGGTTGATGCTTGTTTACAACTGGACCTGCCTGGCGTTTCTCGTGCTCGCCTCGGTCGGCCTGTCCGGTCTGCTGGTGAATATGCTCAAATACGCGATCGGCCGCGCCCGTCCGCTCTATTTCGAGGATTTCGGTGTTCTTGCGCTGCATCCTTTTGCCTTCGACGCCCGCTTCGCCGGATTTCCCTCCGGCCACGCCACGACAATGGGCGCCGTGTTCGGCATCCTGCTGCTCTTGTTTCCGCGGCGCTGGTACATCGCCTTGGCGGTGACGGCCTGCGTCGCCTCGACCAGGGTCTTCGTCGGTGCGCACTATCCGAGCGACACGGTGGCCGGCTTCGGCCTCGGCTGCGCCTTCGCGCTTGTCTGCGGGTTGGTTTTTGCCCGCCTCGGCTTCATCTTCCGGCCGGCCGCGACGGGCCTGCCGGTCCGCAAACCGTCATTCCGGCTGATTGCCCCGGAAAGATAGGCGGCGCCGGGCGCGTGGATGAGCGAAAAGGCTTGCCCAATGTGGCCGGCACGCCCGCAAAGCAGATACCGGCGAGGCGGACATTGTCCGCCTGCCCATGGCATGAATACGCGTGACCTGATGTCCTAGCGCAGCCGCTTCGGCCGTGGATCCGACAGCTCGCCGGCGAGCCGCCGATCGAGATAGTCGGCACATTCCTCGATCAAAAGGTCGGCGTCATTGGCGAAGAAATGGTTGGCGCCGGGCAAGGTCTTCTGCGTGATGGTGATGCCCTTTTGCGTGTGCAGCTTATCGACCAGGCCTTGCACATCCTTGGGCGGCGCCACCTTGTCGGCATCGCCATGGATGATCAGGCCGGATGACGGGCAGGGCGCCAGGAACGAGAAATCATAGGTGTTGGGCTGCGGCGCGATCGAGATGAAGCCTTCGATCTCGGGCCGGCGCATCAGGAGCTGCATGCCGATCCACGAACCGAACGAATAACCGGCGACCCAGCAGCTCTTGGAATCCGGATGCAGCGACTGCACCCAGTCGAGAGCGGCGGCCGCGTCCGACAATTCGCCGGTGCCGTGATCAAATTCGCCCTGGCTGCGGCCGATGCCGCGGAAATTGAAGCGCAGCGTGGTGAAGTCACGCTTCTGGAACATGTAGAAGAGGTCGTAGACGATCTTGTTGTTCATCGTGCCGCCGAACTGCGGGTGCGGATGCAGGACGATGGCGATCGGCGCGCTCTTTTCCTTGGAGGGCTGGTAGCGTCCCTCCAGGCGGCCGGCCGGACCGGTGAAAATGACCTCAGGCATAAAATACTCCACTTGGTATACGAATGCGCGGCGCCCGGAACGTGTCTTCCTCTGGCCTTGACGCAGGGCGAGCGTCTTCTTAGAAGCTAGTTTAGAACTATTCAAAACTGGGTGGCCAGACGTCGAGCCTGGCTACCCGCGCCGCAAGCCGCGTAAATAGGACGGCTCGCCTTGGAATTTCAAGGAAATAACGCCATACGACAGCGGAATGGCTTCTGAAGGGACCGACTGGACGAAAATGGCCGCAAAACGCGCCTATCTCGACTACAATGCCAGCGCTCCGCTGCTCGCGGCGGCACGCGAGGCTATGGTCGCGGCGCTTGACCTGTCCGCCAATCCCTCCTCGGTCCACGCCGAAGGGCGCGCCGCGCGGCGCCTGGTCGAGACTGCGAGGCGTGAGGTTGCGGCGCTGGTGAATGCCAGGCCCGAGCATGTTGTGTTCACCTCCGGCGCGACCGAAGCGGCCTCGACGCTGCTGACCCCCGACTGGCAGATGGGGCGTGGCAGCGTTCGCATGAGCCGGCTTTACGTATCGGCGGCCGACCACCCCTGCCTGTTGAATGGCGGGCGCTTCCCGGCAGCGCAGGTGACGCGCATCGGCGTCGATGCCAATGGCATAGCCGATCTTGAAGCCCTGGCCGCCGCGCTTGGCGGTCATGACAAGGCGGATGGCCTGCCGCTGGTGGCGATCCATGCCGCCAACAACGAGACCGGCGTCATCCAACCGATCGATCGGATCGCCGGGATTGTCAAGGCGGCGGGCGGTATTCTCGCCGTCGACGCCGTTCAGGCCGCGGGCCGCGTTTCGATCGATCTGCCAGCGGGTTACGCCGATTATCTTATTCTGTCCTCGCACAAGATCGGTGGCCCCAAGGGCGTCGGCGCCATTGTCGCCGCCGCCGATCTGATGATGCCCAAGCCTCTGATCAACGGTGGTGGCCAGGAAAAGGGCCATCGCGGCGGAACGGAAAACCTCGCCGCCATCGCCGGTTTTGGCGCGGCCGCGCGTGAGGCTCTGGCCGGATTGCAGGCTATGGATGCGGTGCGGCAGCGCCGTGACGAGATCGAAGCCATCGTGAAAACGCTGGCGCCGGACGTGGAAATCTTTGGAACCGGCGCGCCAAGGCTTGCCAACACGACATTCTTCGCTATTGCGAACGTCAAGGCGGAAACCGCGCAGATTGCGTTCGATCTGGCCGGTGTGGCGCTGTCGGCCGGCTCCGCCTGCTCGTCGGGCAAGGTCGGGCCGAGCCATGTGCTGAAGGCGATGGGCTACGGCGACAGTCTCGGCGCCTTGCGCGTGTCGATCGGTTCGGCGACGGGCGCCGAGGACATCGAACTGTTCCGCGCCGCGCTGGCGGGGATCGCCGCGCGCCAAACCGCCAGAGACAAGGCGGATAGAGGCAAAGCCGCGTAGCGGTTGGGAGCATCGGACCGAAAAGCGCGTAGCGGTTTTCGGGAGAATCCGATGTTTGGGTAACGTATTCGGGCCTTCGGGCCTGGTAGAGCCGTGCGTTTCATGCTGGCCGGGTGAATTTCCGGTCGAAGCGCACTATATGAAACTTACGCTGCCGCGAATGCCCTTTTGGTGTCCATTTCGGCGGTGCCATAGTTTGAAAACTGTCGGGCCTTGACCCCGGCGTGGATGGAGAACGCTTATGCCTGCTGTGCAGGAGACGATCGATCGAGTCCGCAAGATCGATGTCGACCAGTATAAATATGGATTCCAGACCGATATCGCTGTCGACAAGGCCCCCAAGGGCCTGAGCGAAGACATTATCCGTTTCATTTCGGCCAAGAAGGACGAACCGTCCTGGATGCTGGAATGGCGGCTGGAAGCCTATCGCCGCTGGCTGACGCTCGAGGAGCCGACCTGGGCGCGCGTCAACTATCCCAAGATCGATTTCCAGGACATCTATTATTATGCGGCGCCCAAGAGCACGCCCGGCCCGAAGTCGCTGAGCGATGTCGATCCCGAACTGCTGAAGGTCTACGAGAAGCTCGGCATTCCGCTGAGGGAGCAGGAAATCCTGGCCGGTGTCCAGAAGACCGATGCTTCCGAACTCGAGGAAGTCAGCGACAATGTCTACAAGTCGGGCCGCGTCGCGGTCGACGCGGTGTTCGATTCCGTGTCGGTCGTCACCACCTTCAAGAAGGAACTGGCGCAGGCCGGCGTCATCTTCTGCTCGATCTCGGAAGCGATCCGCGAGCATCCCGAACTGGTGCAGAAATATCTGGGCTCGGTGGTGCCGACGTCAGACAATTTCTACGCCACGCTGAATTCGGCTGTCTTTACCGACGGCTCGTTCGTCTTCGTGCCCAAGGGTGTGCGCTGCCCGATGGAGCTGTCGACCTATTTCCGTATGAACGAGAAGAACACCGGCCAGTTCGAGCGCACGCTGATCATCGCCGAGGAGGGGGCCTACGTCTCCTACCTCGAAGGCTGCACGGCGCCGCAGCGCGACGAGAACCAGCTTCACGCCGCTGTCGTCGAACTGGTGGCGCTCGACGATGCCGAGATCAAATATTCGACCGTGCAGAACTGGTACCCCGGCGATGCCGAGGGCAAGGGCGGCATCTACAACTTCGTCACCAAGCGCGGCGACTGCCGTGGCGACCGTTCGAAGATCTCGTGGACGCAGGTCGAAACCGGCTCGGCCATCACGTGGAAGTATCCGAGCTGCATCCTGCGCGGCGACGATTCCTCCGGCGAGTTCTATTCCATCGCCGTGTCGAACGGCTATCAGCAGGTCGATAGCGGCACCAAGATGATTCATCTCGGCAAGAACACATCGAGCCGCATCATCTCCAAGGGTATTGCCGCCGGCTTTTCGCAGAACACCTATCGCGGCCAGGTCTCGGCGCACCGCAAGGCGACCAACGCACGCAACTTCACCAACTGCGACTCGCTCCTGATCGGCGACCAATGCGGCGCCCACACCGTACCCTACATGGAAGCCAAGAACTCGACGGCGCAGTTCGAGCACGAGGCGACGACCTCGAAGATTTCCGAGGACCAGAAGTTCTACGTCATGCAGCGCGGCATTCCGGAAGAGGAAGCCATCGCTCTGATCGTCAACGGCTTCGTCAAGGATGTCATCCAGCAGCTGCCGATGGAGTTCGCGGTCGAGGCGCAGAAGCTGATCGGCATCTCGCTTGAGGGAAGCGTGGGCTGACTAGATGGAACGGCGCTCTTGGAAATTCTTCGAACGAATCGAGAGCTTGATAGTCGTCGTTCTGATGCTCTTGCTGACGCTGGCTATTGGAGGTGCCGTGGTGGCTCTGATAGGCGCAATGTTTGGCTTGAGTTCGGTAAAGAATATTGGTGGTTCGATTGCGGGCCTAGGCGCGGTTGGGTTTTTTGGCTGGATGTTCGTTACCGGCAATCTTGCGGGCGCGCTTCTGGGGAGATCCCGTCAAGGATCGAGCGTCGAGAACAACAAGAACGCGAAAGTAGAGAATGATGCTTGAGATCAAGAACCTGCATGCCCGCATCGTCGATGACGGCACCGAAATCATCCGCGGCCTGAACCTGACGGTGAAGGCCGGCGAGGTCGCCGCGATCATGGGCCCGAATGGGTCGGGCAAATCGACGCTGTCCTATATCCTCGCCGGCCGTGAGGACTATGAGGTGACCGAGGGCGACATCCTCTACAACGGCCGGTCTATCCTCGAAATGGATCCGGCCGAGCGCGCCACGTCAGGCATTTTCCTCGCCTTCCAGTATCCGATGGAGATACCGGGCGTGGCGACGATGGAATTCCTGAAGGTGGCGATGAACGAGCAGCGCAAGGCGCGCGGCGAGGAGCCGCTGAAGATTCCGGAATTCCTGAAGCGGGTGAAGGAAGCCGCCGCCTCGCTCAGCATGGACATGGCGATGCTGAAGCGGCCGCTCAATGTCGGCTTCTCCGGCGGCGAGAAGAAGCGCGCCGAGATCCTGCAGATGAAGCTTTTGGAGCCAAAGCTCTGCGTGCTCGACGAGACCGATTCCGGCCTCGACATCGATGCGCTGAAAATCGTGTCCGATGGCGTCAACGCGCTGCGTTCGCCCGACCGCGCCTTCCTGGTCATCACCCACTACCAGCGCCTGCTCGAGCACATCGTGCCCGACAGCGTGCACGTACTCTACAAGGGCCAGGTCATCAAGTCGGGTGACAAGTCGCTGGCGCTCGACCTCGAAGCCAACGGCTATGCCGGCGTCATCGGCGAAGCCGCGTGAAATGGCAGAGGCAAGACTGATGAACATGCACGCACAACCGCAGCGGACGCCGGCCGAGACAGCGCTGATCGATGCGTTCGGGGACCGGCTGTCGCTGCTGCCGGGTGACGGCGCGGTGATGCTGAAGCGCGACGATGCCATCGAAGCGATCAAGCACGGCCTGCCGACGCGGCGCGTCGAATCCTGGCACTACACCGATCTGCGCCGGCTGTTGAATACGGTTCCGGATTTCGATCCGGCCGCCGCGGCGAAAGCCATTGCGCCAATCGTTGAAGGCTCGACGGTTCTGGCCATGCTGAACGGCGTGTCGAGCGCCAAGACGCCGGTCGTCGAGGGCGTGAGCGTCCAGCGCCTGTCGGAAAAGCTGACCGATGGCAGCATTGCGCCGGGCCTCGCCCCCTATGGCAGCGACGACGCTATCGGTGCGCTGAACACCGCCTTTGTCGCCGACGGTTATTTCATTGACATTGCCCACGGCGCCGAGCTGGAAAAGCCGCTCGAATTGCAGAATTTGCAGGCAGGCGGCCAGACCCATGTGCGTTTACCTGTACGCGTCGGCGCTGGAGCCAAAGCTGTTATCGTCGAACGTCAGGCAGGTGAGGGCGTGGCGCTGGTCAGCTCGGTGAGCCAGCTTGTGCTTGGCGAGGGCGCCGAGGTGACCTGGCTGATCGTGCAGGAGCAGCCGGACACGGCCACGCATCTGGCGCAGTTCAAGGCCCATATCGGCAAGAACGCGAAGCTGACGCTGTTCGTCATGAACGCCGGCGGGAGACTGGTGCGCCAGGAGATCGTGATCAAGACCACCGGCGAGGGCGCCGACTTCAAGTTGCGTGGCATCAACCTGTTGGCGGGCGACAGCCACACCGACGTCACCATGGTGCTCGACCACGCCGTGCCGCACACGACATCGACGGAAGTGATCCGCAATGTCGTCACCGGCAAGGCGCGCGGTGTCTTCCAGGGGCGCATCAACGTCCATCAATATGCGCAGAAGACCAACGCCAAGATGGCCTGCAACACGCTGCTTCTGTCGGACGATGGCGAGTTCTCGACCAAACCCGAACTCGAAATCTTCGCCGACGACGTCGTCTGCGGCCATGGCGCGACGGTCACCGAGATCGACCACGACCATCTGTTCTACCTGATGGCGCGCGGCGTCGACGAGAAGACCGCACGGGGCCTTCTGGTGAAAGCGTTCGTCGCCGAAGTGATCGAGGAGATGGATGACGAGACGATCGTCGAGGCGCTGGAAGCGCGGCTCGACGAATGGTTCGTGACACACGGATAAGCACTCTTCCCTTCCCCTTTGTGGGAGAAGGTGGATTGGCGCGAAGCGCCAAGACGGATGAGGGGTGCTGGACGAAACGCTGCCCTGGAGCGGCAAGGACTTCGAAATGGACCGGAAAGTCGAAACCATCCCCTACGACGTCGAGGCGATCCGCCGCGACTTTCCGATCCTGTCGCGGGAAGTCTATGGCAAGAAGCTGGTCTATCTCGACAATGGCGCTTCGGCGCAGAAACCGCAGGTGGTGCTCGATACGATCCAGCACGCCTATTCCCAGGAATATGCCAACGTCCATCGCGGCCTGCATTTCCTGTCCAATGCCGCGACCGATGCCTATGAGAAGGCGCGTGAGACGGTGCGCCGCTTCCTCAACGCGCCAAGCACGGAAAACATCGTCTTCACCTCGAATACGACGTCGGCGATCAACACGGTGGCTTATGGCTATGGCATGCCCAATATTGGCGAGGGCGACGAGATCGTGCTGTCGATCATGGAGCACCATTCCAATATCGTTCCCTGGCATTTTATACGCGAGCGCCAGGGCGCCAGGCTGGTCTGGGTGCCGGTCGACGATCTCGGTGTCTTCCACATCGAGGAATTCGAAAAGCGGCTGACCGACAGGACGAAGCTTGTCGCCATCACGCAGATGTCGAATGCGTTGGGCACGGTGACGCCGATCAAGGAGATCGTGCGCATCGCGCATGCGCGCGGCATTCCAGTGCTCGTCGACGGCAGCCAGAGCGCCGTGCATATGCCGATCGACGTCCAGGATCTCGATTGCGATTTCTTCGTCTTTACCGGCCACAAGGTCTATGGCCCCTCGGGCATCGGCGTTCTCTACGGCAAGAAGGACATTCTCGGGAGCATGCGCCCCTTCATGGGCGGTGGCGAGATGATCGAGGAGGTGACGGAAGACATCGTCACCTACAACGATCCGCCGCATCGTTTCGAGGCCGGCACGCCACCGATCGTGCAGGCGATCGGGCTGGGTGCCGCGCTCGACTACATGGACTCTGTCGGTCGGGAACGCATCGCCGCGCATGAGGAAGACCTCAAGAACTACGCCCATGAACGGCTGCGCGCCATCAACTCGCTGCGCATCTTCGGCGATGCGCCCGGCAAGGGCGCCATCATCTCCTTCGAGCTGCAGGGCATTCATGCCCATGACGTGTCGATGGTGATAGACAGGCAGGGCGTGGCAGTGCGCGCCGGCACCCATTGCGCCCAGCCGCTGTTGAAACGCTTTGGCGTAACCTCCACATGCAGGGCATCGTTCGGCATGTATAATACCAGGGCCGAAGTCGACGCTTTGGCCGAGGCGCTGGAAAGAGCGCGCAAATTTTTCGGGTGACGACCATGGATGATGTGAGCACCACTGCCGAAACCTCCCCGGAAGCCGGCGCCAACAGCGTCGTCTCGGCCTCGGCCATTCCCGCCGACGAACTGGCGCGGCTGACCGACGACATCGTTTCGGCGCTGAAGACCGTCTATGACCCGGAAATTCCGGCCGACATTTACGAACTTGGCCTCGTCTACAAGATCGACATCGAGGACGACCGCTCGGTCAAGATCGACATGACATTGACCGCGCCCGGCTGTCCGGTGGCCGGCGAAATGCCGGGCTGGGTCGAGAATGCGGTTGGGGCGGTCGAAGGCGTGTCCGGTGTGGAGGTCAACATGACCTTCGATCCGCCCTGGTCGCCCGACCGCATGTCGGAAGAGGCACAGGTGGCGGTTGGCTGGTACTAGCGTTGAGCCTGGCACACTTGCACCATGGATAAAACTTCACCATTTTAGGTGAGAATCATTCGGCAGGCCTTGAACCTGCACGGAATGGAGAAGGAAAAAGAATGGGACGCTTTGCCGTCATCACGATGACCGAAAAGGCCGCCGCGCGGGTGCGCGAGATCGTCGCCACACGCGAGAACGCGCATGGCATCCGCCTCGGCATCAAGAAGGGCGGCTGCGCCGGCATGGAATACACGGTCGACCTGGTGACCGAGCCCAATCCCAAGGACGACCACATCGAGCGCGATGGCGCGCACGTCTATGTCGCGCCGGAAGCGGCGCTGTTCCTGTTCGGCACGCAGATGGATTTCGAGCAGACGACGCTGCGCACGGGCTTCACCTTCCATAACCCGAACCAGAGCTCGGCCTGTGGCTGCGGCGAATCGGTCGAGCTGAAGCCGGCCGACCTGAAGGCGCTGGCAGAGGCGCGCGCCTCGGCCTAAAGCACTTCCTTCGCCCCGTTTACGGGGAGGTGAGGAATGGTCCGCGCAGCGGGCGAAAAGCCAAGTGCTTGGCTTTTTCGAATGACGAACGGCTCGAAGGGCCGGATGAGGGGCAGCGCCAGCCTCTCCAACATTTGCGCGGTCTGCTTGCCGGCATCTTCGCCCCGTAAGCGGGCGAAGAACGCTACTCGACCCACATCCCCGTCCGCTTGTGCCAGTCGGCGATCGATTCCTCGGGATAGACGTCGAACGTCTTGTCGCCCTTGCCGACATCGGGCTCTACCCAGTTCGCCTTGTATTTCAGCATCAGGTGCACCTTTTCAGGTGGTTTCGGCAGGTCGCTGTCGATCGCCGAGGCGAAGGGATGCACCAGATCCGGCCATGTCGGGTCGTAGAGCCACAACGCCGCCCCGCATTTGCGGCAGAAATTGCGTTCCCCCGTCGAGATTTCGCATTGCGGATGCTCGTCATCCTCGATCTCGGCCCGATAGACGCCGAGGCTTCTCTTGCCCCTGATGTTGAGCGTTTTGTAGTCGGCGCCGAGATTGATGGCAAACCCGCCGCCGCCTTGCTGCTTGCGGCAGATCGAGCAGTAGCAGAGCATGAACGGCACGGGCGTATGGCTTTCAACCTCGAAACGCACGGCATTACAGCGGCAGGACCCCTTGAGCAGAATCGGCATGATAAAAACTCCGACGAAATGTTCCCAGCCCGTCAGCATGATTTGGTTGCGCGATGACAATGTCAAATGCCGATGACATGATCGCGGCATGGACAATGAACGCATCGCTGAACTGTTCGAAGGCCTCGGCCCGGTCAGCATCCGCAGGCTATTCGGCGGCAAGGGCATCTATTTCGATGGCGTGATCGTCGCCATCGTGCTGCGCGGCGAATTGCTGCTCAAGGCCGACGAGCAAAGCGCGCCCGACTTCGAAGCCGCCGGTTGCCGGCAATGGACCTATACCGGTTCGCGCCACGGCAAGCTGGTCGCCATGCCTTATTGGAGCATTCCCGACAGCGCTTTTGACGACCCGGACGAAATGACGGTCTGGGCGCGCCGCGCCTATGAAGCGGGGCGGCGCGCGGGCAAATAACGGTCGCGGAACCTACAGCGCCCCCGCGATCTCGGCAGCCAGCCTTGCATTGTTTTCGACCAGCGCGATGTTGGTCTTCAGGCTCCGGCCGCCGGTGAGTTCCAGGATTTTTCCGAGCAGGAACGGCGTCACCGCCTTGCCGCTCACGTTGAGCGCCTCGGCCGCCTTCTGTGCTGCTTCGATATAGCCGACCATCTCTTCCGCCGGAATTTCATGATTTTCGGGCACCGGGTTGGCGATCAGCATGCCACCGCCGAGACCGAGCGCTGCCCGCGTCTTGTAGAAATGCGCGATGTCTTCCGGCTTGTGCAAGGTCAACGGGGCGCGGAACGGCGATTGCCGCGACCAGAAGGCCGGCATTGTCTCGCAGCCATGGCCAACCACGGGCACGCCGCGCGTTTCCAGCACCTCCAGCGTCTTTTCGATATCGAGGATGGCCTTGGCGCCGGCCGAGACGACGATGACCGGTGTGCGCGCCAACTCATCGAGGTCGGCCGAGATATCGAAACTCTTTTCCGCCCCCTTATGCACGCCGCCGATGCCGCCGGTGGCGAACACTTTTATCCCCACCATGTGCGCAGCGATCATGGTCGCGGCGACCGTGGTGCCGCCCGTGCGCCCTTGCGCGACGGCAAAGCCGAGGTCGGCGCGCGACAGCTTCATCGCATCGCCGGTCATGGCCAGCGATTCGCGCTCGCCGTCGGAAAGACCGATCTTGATGCGGCCGCCAACCACGGCGATCGTGGCGGGCACAGCACCGCCATCGCTGATGATCTTTTCGACATTGGCCGCCATGGCGCCATTGTCGGGGTAGGGCATGCCATGGGTGATGATGGTGCTCTCCAGCGCCACCATCGGGCGCCCGGCGGCCAGGGCTTGCGCCACGGGAGCATGGACATCGATGAAGGGGTGGGCGGTCTCTGGGGTCATCTCGAATCTCCAATCGCGGCGCATCCATCAGGACGCGTAAACATCACTGCGGCGCTATGAATTTGCCGGTCTCATGCCACTTCCCGCGCATCCGGCACAAGGGCCAGTGCTTCCGCGAAGCTTGCCGCGGTGAATTCGGGCACGGCGTTGGCGCTTTCGATGGCCAGCGTCGCCGCCGCAATGCCTTCGCGCAAGGCCTTGCGCAAGGGCAGACCGCGCAGCAGCGCCGCGACCGTCGCGCCCGCCAGCGCGTCGCCGGCGCCGGTGACATCGGCGACTTTCCTCGGGGCAGGCGGCAGGATCGAAAAAGCGCCTGTTTCATCAAAGCCCAGCACCGGCGCGCTGCCTGCCGTGACCACGCCGCTGGCAAGCCCGCTGCATCGCAACCCGTCGATCATTTCCCGCTCGGCGGCATTTGCATTGACGCCAGCCAGCACGACGGCCTCTCGCCGGTTCATGAAGAGCTGCGCCAGTTCGCCGAGCACCGGTATCAGCCGCGTCACCTTGGCCGGCGAAATGGCAATGGCGAAAACCGGCTTGCCGGCGGCGAGCGAGACCAGCCGCTCCAGAGCCGACGCCGGCAGATTGGCATCGCACAGGATGGCATCGGCATGGGCGACCACCTCCCGCACCTTGGAGCGCCTGATTTGCTTGGGAAACGCCAGGTCATAGAGCGCCATGTCGGCAAAGCCGACGATCAGCTCACCCTCGCGGTCGATCAGCGCCGTGTAACTCGGCGTGGTGCGGTCGAGGAACACTGCCGACAGGTCTGTAATGCCCGCTTCTCCTATAGCACGTAGAACGGTATCGCCCGCGGCATCGCCGCCACGCACGGACAGCAGCGAAGCCGAGACACCGCGGCGCACCGTGCTGCGCAGCGCGTTGAAGACGCCGCCACCGACGTCCTCGCGCATTGTGCCGGGATTGGACGCCGCCGGCACATACGGGCCAGCCACCTGGCCACGCCGATCGATATGGGCGCCGCCCACGGCCAATATCTTTGCGGATTTCACCATGGCGGCGATATGACCTTTGTTGTTGGCGCCGCACAAGCGCTACACTGCGCGACAGAGCTTCGCATGCAAGGCAGCGATTCGACGGATCGATACAATCAAGCCATCTGGCCCAACGCGGAGGACATTTCTGCCTCGGTCTGCGAGACAAAAAAAGAACAGATCAGGATATCTCTTGCTTTTCAACTGGTTGTCTCCCCTTGCCAAATGAGAACAAAAAAGGTACAAAATGACAGGGATTGCGGATTGTCCGGCCTTCATTGACGACCAAGGGGTGATGTATCATGGCTCAGAATACTTTGCGGCTTGTAGAGGATAAGGCAGTGGACAAATCAAAGGCTCTGGATGCGGCGCTGTCGCAAATCGAGCGGGCGTTCGGCAAGGGCTCGATCATGCGGCTCGGCGCCAACGAGCAGGTCGTCGAGATCGAAACGGTGCCGACCGGGTCGCTCGGCCTCGACATCGCGCTCGGCGTCGGCGGCCTGCCGCGCGGCCGCATCATCGAGATCTACGGGCCGGAAAGCTCGGGCAAGACGACGCTGGCGCTGCACACCGTGGCGGAAGCCCAGAAGAAGGGCGGCATCTGCGCTTTCGTCGATGCCGAGCATGCGCTCGATCCGGTCTATGCCCGCAAGCTCGGCGTCGATCTTGAAAACCTCCTGATTTCGCAGCCCGACACCGGCGAGCAGGCGCTGGAGATCTGCGACACGCTGGTGCGCTCCGGCGCCATTGACGTGCTGGTGGTCGATTCGGTGGCGGCGCTGACGCCGCGTGCCGAAATCGAAGGCGAGATGGGCGATTCGCTGCCCGGCCTGCAGGCCCGGCTGATGAGCCAGGCGCTGCGCAAGCTGACCGCTTCGATCTCGCGTTCCAACACCATGGTCATCTTCATCAATCAGATCCGTATGAAGATCGGCGTCATGTTCGGTTCGCCCGAAACCACCACGGGCGGCAACGCCTTGAAATTCTATGCATCGGTGCGCCTCGACATCCGCCGCATCGGCTCGGTCAAGGACCGCGACGAGGTCGTCGGCAATCAGACCCGCGTCAAGGTGGTCAAGAACAAGCTGGCGCCGCCCTTCAAGGTGGTCGAGTTCGACATCATGTATGGCGAGGGCGTGTCCAAGACCGGCGAACTGGTCGATCTTGGCGTCAAGGCCGGCGTGGTCGAAAAGTCGGGTGCCTGGTTCTCCTACAATTCGCAGCGCCTCGGCCAGGGCCGCGAGAATGCAAAACTGTTCCTGCGCGACAATCCCGACACCGCGCGCGAGATCGAACTGGCGCTCAGGCAGAACGCCGGATTGATCGCCGAGAAATTCCTTGAAAATGGTGGCTCTGAAGGTGGGGACGATGGTTTTGAGGACGAAGCCGGCGCGATGTAGGGCGATGGCCAGAGTTCGGCCATGAATTCAGCCTTTCACCTGATGCTTAAGTAACCGAGTTCTTTAGTACCGCGTTCCAAACCGCCGGCCTTCGCGCCGGCGGTTTCGTTTTGCGAGCCCGCCAAGCTCCTGGATTGGCCAATTCCGTGTTTCTGGACAGGGTCGGGCGTGCCCGCTAAAAGGCCAAGTCTATTTTCTAAGAAGCAGAGACCAGTTTCCGCCGGCTGTGCCGGCGGTTTTCGCGAAAAGGCAGCAGTCATGAGTGGCTTGAACGAGATCCGGTCGACATTTCTCGACTATTTCCGCAAGGAGGGCCATGAGGTCGTGGCCTCGAGCCCGCTCGTGCCGCGCAACGATCCGACCTTGATGTTCACCAATGCCGGCATGGTGCAGTTCAAGAACGTCTTCACCGGTTTGGAGAAGCGGACCTATTCGCGCGCCACCACCGCCCAGAAAAGCGTTCGCGCCGGCGGAAAGCACAATGACCTCGACAATGTCGGCTATACCGCGCGCCATCTGACCTTTTTCGAGATGCTCGGCAATTTCTCCTTCGGCGACTATTTCAAGGAGCGCGCCATCGAGCTTGCCTGGAACCTGATCACCCGAGAGTTCGGGCTGAAGAAGGACAAGCTGCTGGTCACCATCTATCATACGGACGACGAGGCGGCCGGCTTTTGGAAGAAGATCGCCGGGTTCTCGGACGATCGCATCATCCGCATCGCGACCTCGGACAATTTCTGGGCGATGGGCGACACCGGTCCCTGCGGGCCGTGCTCGGAAATCTTCATCGATCGTGGCGAGCACATCTGGGGTGGACCTCCCGGCAGTCCCGAGGAAGACGGCGATAGGTTCCTCGAATTCTGGAACCTGGTGTTCATGCAATACGAACAGGTGACGAAGGACGAGCGCATCGACCTGCCGCGCCCGTCGATCGACACCGGCATGGGCCTGGAGCGCATGGCCTCCATCCTGCAAGGGGTGGAAAGCGTCTTCGAGACCGACCTGTTCCGGCACCTGATCGATGCGGCGTCGTCCGCGCTTGGGCGGGCGCCGGACGCGGAAACGGTGGCGTCCTACCGCGTCATTGCGGATCACCTGCGCTCGTCCTCCTTCCTAGTGGCCGACGGCGTGCTGCCGTCGAACGAAGGCCGCGGCTATGTGCTGCGCCGCATCATGCGCCGTGCCATGCGCCATGCGCAGTTGCTCGGCGCCCGCGATCCGCTGATGTGGAGGCTGGTGCCGGCGCTGGTGCGCGAGATGGGCCAGGCCTATCCCGAGCTGGTGCGCGGCGAAGAGATGATTACCGAAACCTTGAAACTCGAGGAAACCCGCTTCCGCAAGACGCTGGTGCGCGGGCTTGGGCTGCTGTCGGAGGCGACAGAAAAGCTCCATGCCGGCGACATGCTCGACGGCGAGACGGCGTTCAAACTTTATGACACCTATGGCTTCCCGCTCGACCTGACGCAGGACGCGCTGCGGCAGCGCAATATCTCGGTCGATCTTGCCGGATTCACCGATGCGATGGAGCGGCAGAGGACTGAGGCGCGTGCACACTGGGCAGGCTCCGGGGAGGCCGCGACCGAGACGGTCTGGTTCCCGATCCGTGAGAAGACCGGTGCCACCGAATTCCTCGGCTATGAGACCGAACAGGCGGAGGGCCTAGTCCAGGCGCTGGTCAGGGACGGCAAGACCGTCGACAGCGCCACCAAAGGTGAAGCGATTGCCGTGGTCGTCAACCAGACGCCGTTCTATGCCGAATCCGGCGGCCAGATGGGCGACACCGGCGTTATCTCGGGCGAAGGCTTCGCGATCGAAATCTCCGATACGCAGAAGAAGGCGGATGGGCTGTTCGTACATATCGGCAAGGTGACGAATGGCACGGTCAAACCAGGTGCCGCCGTCGAGTTGAAGGTCGACCATAACAGGCGCTCCAAGCTGCGCGCGAACCATTCGGCGACGCATCTCATCCATGAGGCGCTGCGCGAAGTGCTGGGCACCCATGTCGCGCAGAAGGGCTCGCTGGTCGCGCCCGAGCGCCTGCGCTTCGATATCTCGCACAACAAGCCGATCTCGGCCGAGGAACTCGAAGAAGTCGAGCGCATGGCCAACGAAATCGTCGTGCAGAACGGCCCGGTGACCACGCGTCTGATGTCGGTCGATGACGCCATTGCCGAGGGCGCCATGGCGCTGTTCGGCGAGAAATATGGCGACGAGGTGCGCGTCGTGTCGATGGGCACGGGACTGCATGGCGCCAAGGCCAACCGGCCCTATTCGGTCGAGCTCTGCGGTGGCACGCATGTCAGGGCGACCGGCGATATCGGTCTGGTGCGCATCGTGTCGGACGGCGCGGTCGCTGCCGGCGTGCGCCGCATCGAAGCGTTGACGGGTGAAGCCGCGCGCAAGCATCTCGACGAGCAGGACCGGCGGCTGAAGACGGCGGCGGCAACGCTGAAGATTTCACCGGCCGACGTCCCGGCGCGTGTCGAGGCGCTGCTCGAGGAACGCAAGAAGCTTGAGAAGGAACTGACCGAAGCGCGCAAGAAACTGGCGCTGGGCGGCGGTGCGGCGGCTGGTGCGCCAGCTGAAAACGAAGTTGTCGCGGGCGTCGGCTTCCTCGGCAAGGCGGTATCCGGTGTTTCGCCGAAGGATCTGAAGCCGCTGGCCGATGCCGGCAAGACATCGCTGGGTTCGGGCGTCGTTGTCTTCGTGGGCGCCGGCGAGGACAACAAGGCGAGCGTCGTGGTTGCCGTGACCGATGACCTCGTCGGCCGCTTCAGTGCCGTAGACCTGGTGCGCGTGGCGTCCGCCGCATTGGGCGGGCAGGGCGGTGGCGGCCGGCCCGATATGGCTCAGGCCGGCGGCCCGGACGCGTCGAAGGCCAATGACGCGATCGCGGCGGTGAGGGCGGCGCTCGAAGCAGCATGATCGATTAAGGTTGGGCAATCGCTTCGGGGCGAATTGCTTTGTATTGAGGGGTGGCGCTGCCCCTCATCCGCCTGCCGGTATCCTTGTAACTTGTCGTTTGCCGAATCCGTTATGATGGCGGGAGCGGTGGCGGACGAGAGGCCGACGCATCTTTGGGCCATGAAGCCCGTGGG
>NZ_VFUZ01000039.1 GCF_006658505.1 Mesorhizobium sp. B2-4-15 | reverse complement strand
TTCTCCTGTTCGATGGCTGTCAGCAGTGACGCAATCTCCTGATCCATGCCCAGACTTGCCTGGGGGCCAAGGTTGCGTTGGCTCATGCGAGGCATCGCATTCTCTTAACAAATGATATTCCTGCAAAACACTGTGAACAGGCGGCCAGCGTTTGCAAGGCGATCCCGGCCCGCAATCCGGCCGGCCTCCGGCTCTGCACAACATTGTTCGGCAATCCGAAATTTTCCCTTCGAGCCGTCACGATGGGGGCGACGATTCAGCTCAGCGCGGTCGTCCACCGACGGTCCCTCGATCGGTTGCCATCGAGCCGGCGTTGCAGGGCATGCCAATTCCACATCCATGGTTGAGCTGGTCATCGCTGCGATTCCTCTCGAACACTGGTTGAGTCGTTATGTTCCTCCGGCTCGAAGAAGAAATGCGGTCCCGTCCCAACGGCTGAACGGCATCTCTGCGTCGACGATGATCCGCATGCCGGACGCGTTTGCGAACCGATGGATATCGTAGCGGTCGAGGGCGACCGCCCCACGGTAGGAGTAGTTCAAAACCGCTGGCATGCCGCCTGGCCTGAGCACCCGCACCACCTCCAACGAGGAACTGGTCTCGGTCAACGAGGAAGCCCAGTCGACCCAACGAGGAGCTGGAGGCCTCGAAGGAGGAGATGCAGTCCCTCAACGAGGAGCTGAACACCATAAATGCCGAGCTCACGAATAAGATCGAAGAGCTCGACCACGCAAACAGCGACCTCAGGAACCTGTTCGAAAGCACGGAGATCGCAACGGTGTTCCTCGACCGCGATCTGGTGATCCGTACCTTCACGCCCGCGGTGTCTGCCTATTTCAACCTGCGCGCCTCCGACGTCGGGCGTCCGCTAACCGATCCGTCCAGCCAGTTGGATTATCCGGAAATGCTCTGTTCAATCGGCGGCCTGTCCCGCCTGCATCGAACGGGAACCCTCTTCCGACAGCGGGATTATTCTTCATCGGGTCACTCATCACTCAATTGGAGACTGGTCATGAATGAAGAGAAAAACCGCCGTGAAACCGGCGCCACGAAGTATCCCGCCAACACCGACGCGGATCCCTCCGATCAGTTCTCCCAGGATGCCGCGGGCAATAAAAAGCCCGCTAGCGGAATGGGGCTTACCCGTCCGACCGGGCAAGTGGAGGACGAGACCCACCAGTCGGACGGCCAGAATCCTCGGCGGCAGCCGACGCCCAGTCCGGCGACGGAGAAGACTTCCGGAGCAGGTCCTTCGATCGCGGAACATTCCAAGGACGCCAAGGCGGCGAAGGGTGGCCGGCAAGCTGGAGCTTATGTGAAGGACTGACGCGAAGTCGACCCGGTCCTCGGCTTCGGGCTCGCCTCCAGGCGGACCTTTCTCGTGCGTGCATATCAGTTCCATGGATAGCCGGGTCAGCAAACGGCTACTTATTGCAATTCTGCATGTTCGACGTGGTATTGCGGTGGCGTTGTTGTTGTCGGTATCGTTGCCGCCGGTGTCCTTGCAACGGTCGGGCATTCCGTCGGAATTCGTCGGCGAGTTGGTGGCATTGGTATCCGTGTTGGTGTTGCCGTGCCGTTGCTCGTGCCAGTTCCGGTGCCTGTGCCAGTCCCGGTGCCAGTCCCGCCGCCGGCGGTGGTGCCGCCGGAGCCGTTGCCTGTGCCGCCGGTGCCACTCCCGGTTCCGTTGGATTGCGCCATGGCCGAAGTCGCCAGGACGATGGCAAATACCGATGGTGAGAGAAGTTTGATCATTGGGGCATCTCCTGCGTTGATCGTTCGATCGCGACATGGTCCCAACCTTGATCTCTCGAAGCATAACGACCCAAGGGCTGCGATCATCGCCCTGAAAATGGGGCTGGCGTTGGATACGCTCAAGAATGAGGATGTGCCGGCGCGCAGTCTCGAGAAGGCCATCGACACCAGGAAAAAACACCGGCTGAACTGACCCATGTCAGGAGAGGAGCCGGCCGCCGCGCACAAGCCATATGGGCGGCCGTCGTGACTTCACTGCGACGTAACAGTTTGTCGGCACCGGCATTTGGCAGGATAACGGGCTGAGCTTCGATCCGGACGGCCTGCTCTGGGCTGCGGGAATGTCGTCAAATATGCCCGTGCCAAACAGGGACAAGTTCAGGAACCTTTCAAGCTTGTGCCGGTTAGGTGCCAGATCGTTCGTCCCCCCAGCGATCAGGGTTGCCTACCCGAGCCGACCTGGGCCCGTTGCCTCAAGGGCAGCGGGCCTCTTGCCGAGCCCATCCCTCATCTGTTGGCAGCGGATGGGCTGCTCGCATCTCGACTCTCTGATAACGGAAAGGGCATGCATATGGCGAACAGCCGACACCTCAACATTGGCCGTAAGCGCACCCGCGTATCGGTGCCAGCTCAGGGGATTTCAAGGAGGCGGCTAGCCGTCACTGATTTCCCAGCATTTCGGTATTGTCCTGCGGGTTTTTCTTCACGCCGGCCGCTGGCGACGTGTCCTGCGGCGCGTTCCCAGCCTGGTTTTGCTCCGGCGCCCGTTTGAAGGGCGCCGTCGGCCACCCTCTGTCGACGTAGAGAAAGGCCAGCCAGCCGAACGACCAGCGCGGTCAGCCCCAAGGGCAACAGCACTCTTCTCATGCCGGGTTCCTTTCGGTGATTTCAACGGGCGGCCGGCCGCACGAGACGGCCTAAATGATCAGAGGTCGCTGCGGCGGACGGTATCTCGTGTGATACCTTCGGCATAATCGCCGGCGGCGGGATCGAACGCGGACCATCCCTCTGCTTCGTACGCACCTCGCCGCTCGGAAACGTCGACCGAATTGGGATTTTGCAGAATCTCCCGAGCCTGCGGCGCGAGGTCATCGCTCACCCGTGCCGTCACCAGTGTGCCGCCGCGCCGGATTCCTTCAGCATAGACATGGGCATCGTTCTCGGGCACGCCGGCATCGGTCAGGCCACCGATGATACCGCCGGCCGCGCCACCCACGACCGCGCCAGTGACCGCACCGGCGACCGTTGCCGCCAGCCATCCGGCCGCGACGACGGGGCCGATCCCGGGGATTGACAGCGCGCCAAGCCCCGCCATCAAGCCGCCTGCGCCGCCGACGACAGCGCCAATGCCGGCCCCGCCGGCTGCATCCTCGGCAGCGGGCGACGCCGAACCCTCATGCCAACCTTCGGAATTGTTGGCGACGACGCTGATGTCGGATGCGGGTATACCCATGGACTCAAGTTCGCCGACGGCATCGGACGCGTCGTCGTGGTCGTCGAAAAGTGCGGTGATCGTTTGCATATGATAGCTCCCTGTTGTGACTGACTATTGGCCAGCGAAGACGTTGCCTTGGTAATCCAGCGCTACGGATGTGCTTTTGCCGTCCTTCTTCGCCTGGCCGCGCCAGATGCCCTGGTCATCCTTGGCAAGCGAGGAAACGTCGGTATACCCGGCATCGGCGATGCGGCTCTTGGCTTGGCCTTCTGTGAAGCTGTTGGCGCCAGGCACCGGAGCCGTGGGCTTTGGCGTCGAAGCCGTTTTGACGGCCGGGGTCCCGGTGTCGGTCGTGGTGTTCTGGCTAGCGTTCGACGAAGCGAGTTTGTCGACCATCTGCTGGTGCATTTTGAGCGTCGGCAACGTTTCGGTGGCGAAGGCTTTCAGGCTCGCATTATCGCCGTCCTTGGCATAGGATTGAAAGAGGTTCACCGCATCGGCATGCGCGCTACGCTGCATCTGGACATAAGGCGCGTCGAAGCCGTCGCTCGTGTTGCGCAGCTTGTCGAGGTCGCTCTTGTGCGCGGCGTCGAGATCGCTCGGCACCGTCAGTTTCTGCTCGCCCGCGATCGATTGGAGCTTGGCATTGGCCGCGCCATGATCGGTGATCATCTTCTGGGCGAAGTCCTTGACTTTCTGGTCTTTCGCCTTGTCGACGGCGAGCTTGCTGGACTCCACTTCGAACATTCCGCCGACGGCAGCCTTGTCGACAAAGTTCTGCGCGTTTTCAGCGGCTATGGCGGGGAAGGTGAATAGCACCACGGTCGCGATGCCAAACGGGGCTAGAAAAGTCCGCATGGTGTTCATGATCCCAAGCTCCTTTGGTCGATGGGCCAACCAGAACAACGACACGGCGGCTTTGTTCCAGCGCGAAACCACGCGCGCTGGCACTTAATTCGGAGCCTGAACCGTTGCGCGCGACTTGCCGGATGTGCTGCAAAACGCACAGGGGCGCAAAGCGGCGCGGGTGAGGGTATCTTCTTGTAAAAGAACGTAATCGGATCGCTTGCATAGTGCAGATTGACGACCCGGAGAGAACGGCCGCGCCCACGTAGGGCCATTGAAGATCATAGGTCATGTCAACATCTTTGCCGGTTGTCGGGCGCTCCCAAGGCCGAGGGCTGGAAATGGGCCGATGTCCACATCGACTATCCGCATGCGCACGGCCTGCGCCGTAGCTACCCGCAGCCGGTCGATCTGTCGCAAGAAGACGAAGCCGCGTATCAGGCGGCACTCGGGACGTTCAACCAACTTACGGAAGACTGGAAGACTGCCGAGTAACTGCCTGACGATGTCGACAAGCGTTTCGGCGCGCTTGAAGCCGAGATCGCATCGACGCCATGCGTCATGCCTACGATCCGGATATCATCGCGCGCTCGGGCGTGTTCGTCATGCTTTCCCATGACGGGACGGCGCGCATCGAGCGTGGTTTCATCCGCGCCGAACACGAAGTACCGGAGGCGCAAGCCGAAAGTGACGGCCATACCATCATTGACGGTGACGGTATAATCATCGAGGCGGAAGTCGGTTCGGACCCCGATGGCGGCAGCGACGCCGAAGCCGAGGAAGACGGCAAGTCTCTTTCGGACCTTCTCATCCGCGATCTGAGCGCCCACCGCACGCTCGCTCTTCGCCTTGCGCTCGGCGAGCAGCCGGATGTTGCCCTTATCGCTGTCACGCATACGCTCGTCGCGCAGGCCTTCTATCAGGGCATGGAAGCCCATTGCCTGGAAATCCGCCCGACCAGCACCTTTCTCGGTGGTCATGCCGATGGCGTCGAGGACACGGCAGCGGCCAAGGCGCTGGCTGATCGTCACGCTGGATGGGCGGCGGACATGCCGCGCGACGTGGACGACCTGTGGGACTTCATCGCCGCGCTCGACCCTGCCAGGATCATGGCGCTGTTTGCCCATTGCGCCTCGCTCACTGTCAATGCCGTGAAGCAGCCTCGGGAACGCAAGCCGCGCGCCCACGAAACGGCGGACAGGCTGGCGGTGGCGCTTGGCCTCGACATGACGGCACACTGGACGCCCACCGTGCGCAGCTAGTCTATCTCGGGCGGATCACCAAGGCGAACATCCTCGATGCGGTGCGCGAGGCTGTCGGCGACGAGGCGGCGGAACGGCTCGCAGCGTTGAAGAAGCAGCCGATGGCCGAAGCCGCCGAGCAGTTGCTGGCCGGGACCGGATGGTTGCCCGCGCTGTTGCGGAGCGGGTAGCCCGAAACGGCTATCGACCCGGTTCATGTTACAGATGGGGACGCCACGGCGGGGCGAGTCTCCAGCGGCAGAGCATGTGCCCTTGGCCAGCACCAGCGATGCAGACGAGTCATCTTCCTACAGCGCCGATGAGAGCAATGCAGGCGAGGGCGTCGGCGTCGCCGCCGAGTGAAGGACAAAGCCCGGAGCCGCCTTGGCGGCTCCGGGCCGCTCAGAAAATTTCCGGCCGCACTGTTCAGCGCGGCCGGGGACCTCGACCGCACGACATGGGGAAGCACGGCAAGTGGGGGCGGCTCTTCTCTTGCGAGGCCTCGTCCACCGCAAGCCTCTCTGCAGGTCAGATCGAATGCACCGGCAAGCCATCGGTTCGGATCGGGGCGCATCCGCCCTGCTGCGACTTCGACCGTGCTCGAATGGCCTGGCTATGGGCAGAACCTTGGACCGTCGGCAGGTTGGAAGTGTGAGAATCTGGCCCCAAGATATCGTGCCTGATATCCATGCCGCGCCTGACGCAGGCACTGGCCAACGAGAGCGGGTCGCGCTTGTTTTCGGTCGTTTCCGAGGCACAGAAATCACCGCTTTGTCGGCAGGTGCTAGGCTGCTTCATTCCGGCTCCTGCACCCTTGCGATCGGAGGGCGAAGCGTAACCACGCAGCAGCCATCGCCGCGTTCCTCCTTGTCTTTTGGCCGGCCACGCCCACCGCGTCCTCGAGTGGATTGGGTCTGACCGAAGACCGGCTTCGCCTCGATCGTCTTCCTGCAACGTCCAGCCCTGGCTTTTTTCCGCCGCCGGCCAAACGGCCGGCTTTGCATCGCGAAACAAAAAAGCCAGGGCTGGCCGCCTTCCACTGCGTTCCAGCCCGAAGAACCACCCCATTGCGAAGGCGCAATGGGGACCCCGGTGGGTGCAGGCCGATCGTCTCCGGTCTCACCACCGCCATCGAGGTCGCGATGGGCGCGGCCCGATCAAACGGAAGGAACCACCACAATGGCCACCATCGGCGTGTTCACCAGCACCGCAAAAGGCTTCAAGGGCTCGGTCAAGACCCTCAACCTCAACGTCAAGGCGGTCGATTTCGTCCCCGCCGAAGGCGACAACGAAAAGGGTCCGGACTACCGCATCTTCGCCGGCGCCACCGAGTTCGGCGCGGCCTGGAAGAAGGCCTCGCGCGAGGGCCGCGACTACCACTCCGTCAAGCTCGACGATCCGAGCTTCCCCGCTCCGATCTATGCGAGCCTGGTCGAGACCGAAACGCAGGGCGAGTTCTCCCTCATCTGGTCCCGCCGCACCGCGGAGTGAAATCCGCTTGAGACAGAAAGAAGCCCCGTCCGCCGGACGGGGCTCCGCCATGTTCAGATCCGCCAACCTCCCGAAAGATAGCCGGTTCGATGGAGCAGGCTAGGCCTTGGCGGAACTTTTGCGCGGTTTCTTGAGCGGCGACTTCACGGCAACAGGCGCGGTCGCCGCAGTCGCGGCGCGAGCAGCCCGTTCCGGCTTGGGTGTGACCGCCGCTGTGGGCTCTGCCGCCTTGCGCCCGAGCCCGGATGCCTTCGCCAGCGCCGAGCGGGCGGCCGCGTAGTTCGGCGCCACCATCGGATAGTCGGCAGGCAGGCTCCACTTCGCTCGGTATTCCTCGGGGCTCAGATTGTAGTGTGTGCTGAGATGTCGCTTTAGCGATTTGAATTTTTTCCCGTCTTCCAGGCAGATGATATAGTCCGGTGTTACCGACTTCCGGATCGATACCGCTGGCTCCCGTTTTACCACGGGCTCGGCCACAGGCGTGCCAATCCCCTGCAAGGCGGCATGAATGTCGCCGATCAGCTTCGGCAGCTCCACCATCGGCACGGGGTTGTTCGACACATAAGCGGCTACGATTTCGGCAGCGATGGACATGACATCAGCTTTGTCGTGCTGTTCACCGGATACGGTCATGGAATTTTCCTCTCTCGGAAATACAAGGTGGCGCACAATCGTCTATTTCGCCAATACGTAGACAAGTCGTTGCTCTAACAATCCCTATTCGTTGTGGATTTCAAGCCAGAAAACCTCGCTTCGTTGAGGCCGACCGCTGACAAATCTGTGACTGCTTCAGGGAAGCGAGAGGACTTTCCCCTCGCTTCCCCGCCATTGCCGGCTGTGCAAAGCAGGGCCGCCGGCTCGCAAAGCGGCTGACAAACCAGCAACCGTTGACACCAGATTCATGTCCGCTTCGCTCGACCGCGCAGCCCGGCTCCGCGCGCCGGCATTGGCCCCCATCACTCCCGCGCGCTCACGCGCCCCCGGAAGGCATGCCGGGGACATGCCTTCGGCTTTGACGAAAAAGGAGTGAGAGCAATGAAAATGATCACGGATGCCAATGGCACCGACAACGGCCAGCAGCAGACTGCTTCCAGCGGCTTTCGCGTGGACATCTCGCGCGGCGAGCGCGTCGGGCGGGTTTCGTCGGAGTGGTTTTCCCGCCCCGACGATGAGCGCTATCTATCGCTGACGGAGCTTTACGACGCCGTGCGCGCCCGGGCTGACCGCGCCACCGCACGGACCGTGGAAAGCCGGGCCGTGAAGGTTGAGGCAAGCGGCGATAATGCGGAAAGGCTTTCGCTGATCGTTCCCGGACAGGACCAGCCGGTGGCGCCCACACATTGGAGTTTTGGCCAGTTGTGCAGCCTCGTCGGCGCACCTGCAACCTACATGCGCCAGCTTCCCGCGCCACTGGCTGGCATCAACCTGCAGCACGGCCTGCTGTCCCACCGTGCCGAGCTTGTGAAAACCCTTGAAGCGGAAGACGGACGCATCGAGCTTCGCGCCGTCACTGGCCCCGACTATGGCCGCATCTGGGACCACGAGCTTGTGGCAGCCGTCATGAGGATCGCTGGCAACGGCACCGGCGACACCATGTGGAAGGTGCCGGGCGTGCTGGATTGGACGACCATGAGGCATAACCCCTTCGTGGACATCACCAAGGAGACCACGACGCTCTGAACTGCTTGAGCTTGCAAAAGAAGCGCTCGATGCGGTTGCGCTCCTTGTAGAGATCGATGTCGTAGGGTCGCTGGACCTTGCGGTTGCGCTTGGGCGGGATGACGACCTGTGCGCCCTGTTCAATGATCCTGTCAGCGAGGTGGTCGGCGTCGTATCCCTTATCGGCGATGGCGGCATCGGCGTCGATACCGTCGATCAGGTCGTGGGCCAAGGCGATGTCGTTGCGCTGGCCGGGGGTGCCGATCAGGCGGATGGGAAGGCCGAGCGCCTCGGTGGCGGTGTGGAGCTTGGTGCTCAGGCCGCCGCGAGACCGGCCCAGGCCCTGGGCATCCGCCCCCTTTGACCTTGCGTGCCCCGGCGGCATGCTGGTGCGCTCGCACGATCGTGCTGTCGATCATCAGCCATTCGAGATCGGCTTCGCGGGCGAGCATTTTCAGCATATCGTCCAGCACGCCCATCCCGATCCAACGATAATAGCGTCGCTTCACTGAGCGGTAGTCGCCTAGTCGCTCCGGCAGGTCGCGCCAACGGCCACCCGAACGTGCCATCCCCAACAGCGCGTCGAGGAACTTCCGATTATCTGTGCGCGGGCCGCGCTTGCCTTTGGTGCCGCCCCACAAAACACTTGATCCCGTCCCACTGGTCGTCCCGAAGCGCGCCGCAATCCATCGCTGATCTCCAAAAATCAGCGTTGAACTGCTCCTTGGGAATCCCAAATCCTTAAATCGTCACCACGCCCTAGGTCGGCTGAGAATTGGTCGGCTGAAGGCGGCGGGCCGGGCGCCATCAGCCTAAGCGAGCGAGGACTGAGGGCCTGATGAGACGCCGCTGGTCAGCTCTTCGCCACGACTCTGATCGATCCAGTGCGGCCAAGCACGTCCACGACCACCTGGGAGCCGGTACGACGGAGCGCCACGTCCACCGACGCGGCACCCAGAGAAAGCCGCCTCAAGACGATTTGGTCCAGGAATCTAGGCAAGACAGGGGCATCAAAAACGACAAACTGCGATTTCGGATCGAACTCGAGGCCGAGGCAAGCTTGGACGAAAAGCAAGGGCGCAGCGGCCGCCCACGCCTGGGGATTGCATGCGACCGGATAGAAGGTCGGTGCTTGGGCACTTTGGCGCGGGAAGCCGCAAAATAGTTCTGGCAGGCGGCGCAGATCGAGATATGTCGAGGCGGCGAACAGGCCTTCGAATATCTTGGCAGCTTCATGTCGGAAGCCATAGCGAGCGAAGCCGGCGGCGATCAGCGCGTTATCATGCGGCCAGACAGAGCCATTGTGATAGCTCATTGGGTTGTAGCGGGCCTCTGTTGCCGCGATCGTTCTGATACCCCAGCCCGTAAAGAAGGCGCGCTCCGTGAGACTCTGCACTACACGCTTTGCTCGCTCGGCACGCGCGAGACCGGTGAAAAGTGTATGACCGGCATTCGACGAACGCACCCTGCAGGGGCGCTTGTCTCCGTCGAGCGCAAGCACATACGTGCCGAGTTGCTCGTCGAAAAAGCAGACGTCGAAACGGTCGCGGAGGTCTGATGCCCTGGCTTCGAGCTTGTTGGCTCGGGCCGAATTGCCGAGCCGACGAGAGATCGCAGCGGCCGCGCACCACGCTCCGTAAACGTACGCCTGCACCTCGGCGAGTGCGATCGGTCCCTTCGCAAGCGTTCCATCCGCGTGAAAAACAGAATCGCTGCTGTCCTTCCAACCCTGGTTTGCCAAACCATCGGGCGTCAATCGCTGGTACTCGACGAAGCCGTCTTTGTCGCGGTCACCGTAATCGTCAATCCACGCCAGAGCAGCTTCGATGTTGGGCATCAGACGCCGCAATGTGTCCAGATCGCTTGTCCTCTCTAGATAGGCACCTGCCAACATGATGAAGAGGGGCGTCGAGTCGACACTGCCATAATATCGGCGGAAAGGTACCTCCCGAAGCACCGCCATTTCACCATGCCGCACTTCATGAAGGATTTTGCCAGGTTCCGCGTCCGACACATGATCCACCGCGGTTGCCTGATTGGCTGCGAGATAAAGGAGCACGCCGCGTGCTATCGATGGGTCGAGCCAAAGCATCTCCATGGCAGTGATGAGAGCGTCGCGCCCGAACACGGTGCTGAACCATGGAATGCCAGCAAACGGATAGGGTCCCTCAGGCGTTTGTGTGATCAGCATGTAGAGGTCCGCCACACTTCGGTGCATCGCCTCATCAAAGAGTTCGTTGGAGGTCGTTATGGCGGCGGCCTTTGATGTGGAATAGCGCAGCGCCCGCCGCGCATCGCGAAGTGCAATGAAAAAAGTGCGGCGAGGCGACGGGTCGCCGATTTCCTCGTTGTCACAGCCGACATCGACGAAAAGCGAATGTGTCTCGTGAGGTGCGAGTTCGATCACGAAGGTCGCCTGTTCACCGGTGAGCGTCGCCGGCACGGGATCGAAGGACAAAATGGTAGTGCGTCGCACGCCATCCAAGCCCACGTAAGCAAGCGAGACCCGCTCACCGGTCACGTCCGGTTGACAATCCTGTCCGCGCTGGGGGCGCGGCGTGCCCCGGACTTCGAACAGATCCGCAAAGTCGGATGCGAAAACCAGTTCAAGCTGGAGACGATGCGGAACTTCATCGAAATTTCGCACAGCCAGCCGCTCGAAACATCGGGCGTCCCACAGCAACCGCGTCCGCCGGAGATGAATTAAGTCGTGCTTCAGCACACGAACGCCTTCGGCATCGAAAATGTCTGGATTGGTTAAATCGCAGGTCAAGGTCGCATTGTCGTCGCGCAATGTCGAACTGAGCAGCATAGGCCTGGCGCCATTGATCGTCAGACCAAGATGCGAAAGATAGCGTGTGTCGCGATAGTAAATCCCGTCTGGGCTACCAGGTCCGGAGAGGACGTCGCCGTTACGGTCGAAGACGCCGAAAATATCGTCATGCTTTAATGTTCGGGGCCGGCGCTCCTGCAGGGAGGGGACGAAAAGCTGGGCAAGATGCGTAACGCCAGATCCCCCGGGAAAAGGTGCATGGGAGATCGCTTCAGCACTCACGGATTGCATCGCTGAGACCTCTAGCTTCAAGCTGACAGTTGAGCGCCCCTGGCGCGAGCCGTCACAGCGCCTGACGATAGCGCGACAAGGCGATCATAAATCGACACATAGTCGGACACCATACGGTCGGCCGAGAACCGTTCTTCGAAAATAGCCCGGATCCGTCGCCGATCCAAATTGCCGACTGATCTTATCGCCTCAATTCCCTCGTCGACAGTTTTTACGACAAAACCCGAGACGCCATGGTCAATCACCTCGGGCACCGCGCCTCGATCAAACGCGATTACGGGGGTACCGCATGCCATGGCTTCGATCATCACCAACCCAAAGGGCTCGGGCCAGTTTATAGGGAAAAGCAGTGCCCGAGCGTTGCCGAGGAAATCGGCCTTGTGATGTTCATCTATTTCGCCGAGGAATTCCACGTTGGGATGCGTGGCGATCATGGGTGAGATTACGTTCTCCCAAAATAGCCTGTCCTGCTTGTCGATTTTGGCCGCGATCTTCAATGCCATGCCAGCGCGCGTGGCGATCTCGATCGCTGTCTCTGGACCTTTTTCCGGAGAAATACGGCCGAGAAATGCCAGATAATCACCCGAGGGATGCATCGTCATCGGCAGTAGATCGCGCGGCAGCCCGTTATAGACTGTTCCGACCCAATTGACGGGCGGCATCGGGCGACGTTGTTCATCCGAGATCGATACCAGCGGCACGTCGGAAAAGCTTTGATAGAACGGATGCAGGTCAGGAAGATCAAGCCGTCCATGAAGGGTCGTGAGCGCAGGAGTTTGGAGGGTGTTGAGCAGTGGGAACTGCAGCAGATCAGTGTGAAAATGAATAACGTCAAACTCGTCGGCAACCCGCCGAACGCGATCGAGCATTACAATGTGATGAGGAATGGGATCCAGAACGGTCGGATCAAGCCTCAAGGCCCGGTCGCAGCACTTTATGAGCTCCGCTGAGGTGTGCGAATCTCCACTTGCGAAAAGCGTGACCTCATGACCACGACGGACAAGCTCCTCGGCAAGGTACGACACGATCCGCTCGGTACCACCATAGAGTTTTGGGGGAACGCTTTCTGTTAACGGTGCGACTTGGGCAACCCTCATCGATCCAGTCCACTTGTATCGTTCACCCAATTCGCTGCACCCGCTTCCGACTTTCCGGGAACCAAACACCGCAGAATCCAGATTGTTCCGCCGCTAAGCGCGCCTGGGTTGTGTGCGTCAAGTTCTGCAAAAAGGGGGCGGCCATGAGGCTGGTCATGCGGCTTGGCGCAGAGCGAGCTTCTTGTGCTCGCGCAGGTCGTCCATGTTGATGTAGCGGTTGGCCTCCATCCAGTTTTCGTTGGTCTCGACGGCCAGCGCCCTGACCAGGCGCAGGCAGCTTTCGGTGTTCGGGAAGATGCGCACGACATAGGTGCGGCGCCTGATCTCTTCGTTGAGGCGTTCGAGCATGTTGGTCGACTTCAGGTGCTGCTGGCGAGCCGCAATAGCCGCTGTCCTGCTGCTTTTTGCCGGCGGTTCAGGAGGCTGGTATATGCGAGACTTTCTTGCTTCGCCGAGCGAAGGCGTTGCTGCCCTTGCCCAGGAAGCATCGGACAGTTTCACCACCTATCCGCGTCGATCTTGCCGCAATATTTGTCTCGTTAGAACTGTCTCGTTCAAAATGGCTCGTGACCTCGCTTTCGCCAGGTGCGGGCGAGAGAATGTCGAGACACATCGTGTCGGGGAGCGACATTCCGGGTTTGCTCGATCACTTCGCAGAGCTGCGACGAAAGGCGCGCCGAAAAGGGGTAGATTGTCTCTCGGGGAACGACCAGCGAACGCCTATTTTCGATTTCGAAACCAGTACCTGACGAGGAGATGACCACTTTGAATGGCGACTTCTTGACAAAGGTGTTCGAGGGGCCGTTCAGTCAGGCGAGGGAGTGGCACCAGGCAATGCAGCAGATGGTGCTCACCCGAAAAGCTAAGCCGGGCGAGGTGTATTTCTTCTACACAACGTGCCCGAAATGCGCCAAGGCCTATGGAAAGAACTATGTTGTCGGTGTCGCAGCTGCTAAAGCCTCCGAGGCTCGACAAGTGAAGGCGGAGCGCCGGCTTCGAACCACGTGCCGCGTTCACCCCTGACGACTTCGATGGCATCGTCGAGTTTGCCAATGGCAGAAGGCTTGCCTGTCGCTTCCGCAAACTCGATTGCGGCGCCGACCTTTGGCCCCATGGATCCGGCGGGAAAATATCGAGCGGAAATTTCTCCAGGAGCAACCCGCCTGAGTGCGCGGGCGGCAGGAGTGCCATAGTCGGCATAGACCGCTTCGACATCGGTCAGCATCAACAGCATATCTGCCTGCAACTGACGGGCGAGAAGCGAACTCGCCAGATCCTTATCGATGACGGCTTCGACGCCGCAAAGACTGCCGGCGTCCCGCGCCATGACAGGAACACCGCCCCCGCCGGTGCAAATGACGATGATGCCGCGTTCGACAAGGAACGAAATGACGGATGTCTCCAGGATTTCCAAGGGCCTGGGTGAGGGCACCACACGGCGCCACTTGTCGCCGTCGGGCGCGCGATTTGCCAGCTGCGTTCCGTTGCATGCCGCAGCGCGGATGCCTCTTCGTAGACTGGGCCATTTCGAAGAGCCAGGTCGGCCGCCTCTGGAGGAGATCGATGGCAAGGTGAAAGCCTTCCTCGATCGCCCGATCGAGGGTGATTGGCCCTATCTGTGGATCGACGCCACCTGTCTGAAGGTGCGCCGCGGCGGACGCATCGTCTCGGTCGCCGTCATCATTGCGGTGGGCGTCAACGCGGACGGCCGGCGCGAGGTGCTGGGCATGGAGATCGGAGCCTCGGAGGCCGAGGCGATCTGGACCGAGCTCCTGCGTAAGCTGACACGCCGCGGCCTCCGCGGCGTCAGGCTGGTCGTCTCCGACGCGCACGAAGGCCTCAAGGCGGCCGTCACCAAAGTTCCGTGCGCGACGTGGCAGAGGTGCCGCGTCCACTTGATGCGCAACGTCTTGGCCCATGCCGGCAAGAGCGGCCGCCGTGTCGTCTCGGCCTTCATCGCACCGCCTTCGCCCAGGAAACGCCGGAAGCCGCGAGCACCCAGTGGCGCGCCGTGGCTGATCAGGTCCGGCCCAAGGTCTCGAAGCTGGCGACAATCATGGATGACGCCGAGCCCGACGTGCTCGCCTACATGACCCTCCCCAAGGAGCATCGCGCCAAGCTGCACTCGACGAATCCGATCGAGCGGCTCAACGGCGAGACCAAGCGCCGAACCGAGGTCGTCGGCATTTTTCCCCAACGACGATGCCATCGTGCGCCTTGTCGGCGCACTCCTGCTCGAACAGAACGGCGAATGAGCAGTGCAGCGCGCCCGCTACATGACTCTGGAAAGCGTCGGCCAACTGAGCGATGATCCCCTCATCAGCCTGCCCGCCGTGGCGCGCTGATCAGCCCGGCCCATACCGGAGAGCGCGGCGACCAATGCCGCCAGTTACACCACTCTGTGGACACGATCCCCAACTGCGGACATCGCTGCTTAGCGCCGCACCTCAGTCGAAGTGATCATCGTCTGTGAATCCTGAAAGCAGCCGCTGTTCGCGACACCAGGAGGGCCGCCAATTTGCCGTTTCACATTGGCGGACATGCGGACCGGCGACCGTTCCGGCGCCGCCGACGGACCAAGTGCCAAGCGCGCTTTTCACGCAGTGGATTCGGCGTTCTGGCGCTGAGGGTTGATTGAATGACGCCGATGCGGGCGACAGCCGACGCCGTATTTCTACATCCTATCCATGATAATGTTTCCTGAACACCCGCTGCCAGCTCCGGTCCCTTTGAATTTGCCCGTTCCATTGTCACCCCTTATGACGCCAGTCAGGGTGTTGCCGCCTGTTCTTCCTTTATAGACAAAGGCCTGCTTCATATTGATGGCGCCACTGCCCGAAATACTTCCCGTAAATCCGGAGCTGGACGATACTTTGCCGTCACTTATCATGACGGTTGTTGAGAGTTCTCGCCAATCGCCGCAGTCCGTTGTTGCTCGTCTGACTAATTTCCATGTGCCATTAAACGCGCTTAGACCACTCGCCTGAGGCACACAACGATCGCCCTGCACCCTCATTCCGTTGTCACAAGTAAGCGGGCAGACACGTGCTCCGACTGCCCTTAGTCTTTCCAGAAGTCCCGCTGTCGGTTCCAACGATGCAAGCCCGACACCTTGTCGATCAGCATAGTCCTGAAGCGCTTCGCGGCTGCCGGCCCCCCATTCTCCGTCAGCCTGGCCTTTAAGGCATCCTATGCGGGAGAGTTCCCTTTGAGTGGCGCGCACAAGTTCGCTGGGGTCTGTGGTAGGTGCCGATGACTGCACGAGCGGGTCGCGATGTTCAAGGCTTGCGACTTCCGTCCCCTTGGCATCGTCGGTCGCGTTGGTGGCGCGCCCCACCTCCGGCAGGTGCGCCGCCTGCCGTTCCGTTTCCATGCGTTTGTCGATCGCGTCGATCTTCAACCTCGCAAGGGGGGCAAAAACGCCGCCCGGAAATTGCTGCAAATACGCCTCGAAGAAGCTCTTGTCGGTCGAGTCCTTGATCGTTGCCCAATAAGCAAGCTCGACAGCATTCTCCGGCGGCGCAGACTGTGAAGTGGGGGCAGATGCCGCTTTCGGTTCCTCGGGGAAAGGCTTCAACACGACCTCGCCAGTCAGCGAAGAGTTCTCCCACGGCACTTGCTTGCCATCCGTCGCCGCCAGCACGTCGCGGCGCACATCGATGAGTTCGCGCATGATGTCCTGCCCCGGTGTGCCGAGGTGAGCGACCAGCGCGCTCGTGAATGGAGAATTCCGCCCCGCTCCGTCCATGGCGACATTGCCCGGTTGCGTCGCGAAAGCTATGAGCGAGCCGACTCCGCTGCCAAGCCTGGCCAGACCCCGGCTCACGGAGCCTGAGCGCGTCCCCATCGAGCGGGACAGCTTCTCGGCGAACGGATTGTCCCGGCAGGCATCCAGGAAGATGAGGTTGACCTTGGTGCTGCGCTCCATCGCTGAAAGGACGAGGTCCATCGGAAGGGCCTCGAAGTCGAGGTCATTGTAGCTGGACAGTTGGGCATCAACCGGCACCATGTAGTTGTTGCCGTTCACCTGCAGTCCATGCCCGGCATAGAAGAACAGCGCCATGTCGGCACCGTCGAGCTTGTCCAGGAACTGGCGCACCGTACGACGCATTCCCGCGAGGTCGAGGTCCTGGCCGCTGACAACCTCGAAGCCAAGGCTTTGAAGCTTGGCATTCATGTCGGACGAATCGTTCTTCGGATTGGCTAGCTGTGCGGCGTGTTGGTAGGCCGAGTTGCCAATTACCAGCGCAACCCGTTTCTCGGCGGCTGCCTGTCCCGCAACAGCAACAAACAATAAAACCAACAGGATGAAAGCGCTGCGCATGGCAGAGACGGCTCCCCCAGGGAAATGTAGCAGAGGCTAATGCAACCGAAAAGAGCTTTGCCCCCGGGCTGCGGACGAATGGCCGGCGCAGGGAGGTGGCTTTCGGCGGACACCGTTTTGGCGCCAGCCCCTGCATTCCCAGGCAAAACGGGTGTCAATTTGCCTGACAGGGCCGAACGGGTATGCTGGCGGGAAGTAGCGCTTCCACTGTCTTAGGGGCTATTTCGGAGTGCGAATACCTAGAGGGATCGTCAGCCTCCGGCGAGGTGGCATCGCCGCTTCGCTCGCCTATCTGGTTCTGCTGTGCATCTCGACTGCTCTCGTTTCACCGCCCTTGGAGAATGTTCTGCGCGATGTGATGATGGTCTCGATCTCGCCGTTCACTCGCGCTCCACCCAACATCGTTGTGGTCGCAATAACAGAACAAACCCTGGCGAAATTTCCATACCGCTCACCACTGGACCGCGGGTTCCTGGCCGACATCGTGGCCCGGATCGAGTCGGCTCACCCGCTTGTCATCGGTATCGACCTGCTGTTCGACCAGCCAACAGAGCCGCAAAAGGATGCCCGGCTGGAGAAGGTTATCGAAACCGCCATCGTGCCCGTCGTGATCGCCTCGGCGTCGCGCATTGACGGCCTCACCCCGAGGCAGTTTGACTATCTCAACGCGTTCGCCCCGTCGGCAAAGCGGGGCCTTGCCGCGTTGTCGCACGACAATCTCGACGGCGTGGTCCGTGGGGCTTTTCCCGGTCGAGTATCGAAAGGAGGCTGGACGCCAAGCTTTGCTGCTGCGATTGCAGCATCGACAGGCATTGGCCGCGACCGCGGGCCGAAGGAAATGGCCTACTACCGCACGGCAAACAGCTTGCCCTTCAACTTTCCAACCTATCCGGCACAGGCCGTTCCGCTGGCACCGCTGAATTGGTTCGAGGGAAAATATGTTCTTATCGGCCTGAACCTGCAGCAAATAGACCATCATCCAACACCGTTCGCCTTGTTGAGCGGCGCGGAAACCGGTGTTCTCCCTGGCGTCGCCATCCATGCCCACGCGTTGGCCGGGCTCTTGTCCGGGGACAGAGTAACGATCCCTTGGCTTGCGGTGGGATACGCGCCAATGTTTCTTGCTGGGCTGTTCTGCCTGTGGATCGTTTCGCGGCCGATCCCGGTGGTCATCAAACCTGTTGCGGTCGCCGGTGCGCTGCTGCTGGTGTGGATTGGTGAGGCGTGGGCCTTCGCGAGGTTCGCGATCATCTTTCCGATGGTCGCCCCGGCATTGCTTGTGCTCGGTCTGTCGGCCTTCACCGGCTTCCTGGCTTGGAGACGCGACGAGAACGCTCGCCGCTTCATTCAGAGCGCGTTCTCGAAATATGTCAGTCCGGCCGTCGTTGCAGCGATCGTCAAGGAGCCCGACGCTCTCCATCTTGGTGGCGAGAGGCGTGAGATCACCTGCGTATTCACGGATGTCGAGGGATTTACGGCACTCAGCGAGAAGTTGGCGCCAGAGGTGCTGGCAGACATATTGAACGAATATCTGGACGGGCTCTGCGAGTTGTTCATCGGGCATGGCGCGACGATCGACAAGGTCATCGGCGATGCGGTGGTCGGCTTCTTCGGAGCTCCGGCAGCGCAAGATGACCAGGCGGAGCGGGCGGTGTCCCTGGCACTGGCTGTGCAGGATCAGGCCCAGCGGCTGAGAGAAAGAGGACGAGGCCATTCATTCGGCGCCACCCGCATAGGTATTCATGGCGGGCCGGCAATCGTCGGCAACTTCGGAGGAAATCGGTTCTTCAACTACACAGCTATTGGAGACACGGTAAACACCGCGGCCCGACTGGAGGGCGCAAACAAGTACATCGGCACGAAAAATTGCATAAGCTTGGAAGTCGCGAAGAAAGCAACGCGCTTCTTGCTGCGCCCTGCAGGAGTTCTGCACCTCAAGGGCAAGAGCCAAGGCATCGAGACTTTCGAGGCGATGAGCCGTACGTCAGAAAATACGATGCTTTGCGAGGAATATGGAAAGGCGTACGCCCTGCTCGCCGCCCGCGACAAGCTCGCGAGAGCGGCCTTTGAGCTGTTGGTCACAAACTATCCGCAAGACGCCCTGATCGCCTTTCACCATAGCCGTCTTGCAAGCGGACACTTCCGGGCAGACATTCATCTTCCCGACAAATAGGGCATCATGAGCCTCATGCATCCGATCTCGTGCATCGCCGCCCTGACCCTTGCCGCAGCCGTTGTTGTGACGGCGCAACGCGCGGCGGCCGGCAGCCAATACGTGGTCCTGTCGACCGAGCCGGTTGTGAATGAACTGCCACCGGGCAAGATCTTTGCGCCAAGCGACGTTATCAACGTGCCGGCCGGTACGGTCGTCACATTGCTCGGCGAGGACGGCAGCGTGAATCCCATTTCAGGGCCTGCAGCCTTCGTAGTCACCGAGGATGCCTTGACGTCCAACAATCCGCAGCGGGCCAGCGACGGGCAGGCTGGACCCTCAAATCTTGCGCTGATAGCGAGCCTATTGACGAACGAGCGCCAGAGAAACGAGTCCATCGGAAGCGCACGCACTACCGCCGATCAATCCAAACCAAGTGGACTTGACGATCCCTGGGCGATTTCCATCGAAGAATCCGCTCCCGGTTGTATCCGCAATGGCGAGGTGGTTCTTGCGCGCCGCGGGATCGGCGAGAGCGCAGTGTTCTCGGTTCGCTTCGGCGGCGGACTGTCGTTGACCGGCTTGGTCTGGAGCGCCGGCAAGCCCACTTACTCTCTTCCGGACCGTGTTCCTGCCCAGGTAAAATCTCTTATCGTCGAGACCAACAAGACATCAGCGTTGATCGAAATCAAGGTGTTTCCGGAGAACGCCGTTCTCGAAAATCCGCTGAACGTTCTCGGGTGGATGGTGAGTAGCGGATGCAAACGCCAAGCGCTGGCCTTTGTGCATCATCTTGCGACGAAACAGCAGTAGCTTGTCGGCAGGAGCCGCGCCGTGAATGACTTCTTGGCCGCCATCACCTCTTGGAAGGTACCCCCGAGTCCTAAACGGTCGGGTGAGACACGACCCACGTGTTTCCCGTAAAGTCAGGGCCTTCTGTCTGTCCAGCCTACCAGTTCGCCTCGTTGTACTGGCTGTCATGCACGGTCTCGACCAATATCAGGCCGACTGGCGTAACCAGTCATGCCAGGAGTCCGACAGCGACGGCTAGCGCTTGATTGCCTGGCCGGCACCTCGCTGATAGCCTCGCCTGTCAGATCTGGGGGAGGGGAGCATGAAACGGTGCATTCTCCTGTTTGTGATGTCGGTGGTGGCGCTGTTCGCAAGTTCCGCGCTGGCCGACAGGTTCCCTGCCGGCTTTAAGAACAATGGGCTGAACGGGCCGTTGAAACCGGTGACGAAGGGCGGCGTCACGACTTTTCAGATATTCGATCGAAAATGCAGCAGCGTGGACTACGGCGATGGCCGTGGCGAGAACGACTGCCACAACGGCAACGTACGCGCCACATTGATTGGGCCGGACGGCAAGATAGACGAGAGCATCGACTATCGCTTCGACCTGTGGGTCGATCCATCGTTCAACTACCCCGGCTTTTTCAACGGCCACGCGATGGGCTTTCTGCCGGGCGCATTGGACAGCCGCCTTCGCATCGCCAGTTGGGAGGGGCCGTTCATCCACAATTTTCTTTATATGCTGAAGGTGGACGCAACCAACGGTGTTACCTTCCTCGGCAACGAGTGCCAGTCGCCCGCGCGTTTCGGTTCCTGGGTGGCCTTTTCCATGAAGGTACGATGGGCGGCCGACAGGACGGGCTGGATCAGAGTCACCTGCGACGACAAGTTGATCTATTCTGCCGACAACGTTCCAACCAACCAGGCACCGCATTGCTACATCACCAATCAGTGCGAGCCGGGTGTCGCGAAGAATCCGAAGCGGTTTACCTTTTGTGTAGGTCCGGTGATGGCGGGCTTCGGGCCCGAATGGGCGAAGTACGGGCTCACGTCGCAGTTCACTGCGATCCAGCCAGAGGGTATCACCATCAAGATGCGCAACCTTTCGGCAAAGAAAGGGGTCAAGCGGTAAATAGCGAACGCACAATTGGCACCGAATGCCCAATTTACCACAGGCATGTCGTCACGGTTACCCCACGAAAGGAGACAGTCAGCTTTCGTGAAGAGTTTCGGGCGCCGGCAGGCGTACGATAGTCCCCGAGGAAGGAACCCGCGGGCCACAGACGATGGCTATGGGGATTTCGGATTTCGGCAGATGTCGGCGATGGCGCGACCGCCGTCGGGGAGCTCTGGGGTGAGTGCGGACAGACCGCTTCGTTGCGCCTCCGTGCGGTGTTGCCGGAACGGTGGGCGGCTGGGCGCGGCTCTGTCGGAGTCGATCATTACCATAGACGTATGTCGATCCGTTGCCGGCGGCTGAGTGCCCGCAGCTGAAGGCTGAACCATTCCATGGCGGGTCATGGCGTGCTGCTCCCGGTCGACCGGGAACCGTGTGGCGGTCCGCGCGGCTGCCTCCATCGTTCGAACACCTCGATGACGATCATGCGGCCGCCACAGCAGGGGCATGGCGGGCGGAAGTTGTCCGGTTCGTCCGTGGTGTCATCGTCGGACGGTACGGCGACGTTCAGGAGTTCACGAGCAAGCGCGACGCTGGCCTTGCGAGCAGAGCCGGCAAGCAGTCCGCAGTGCCGGATGCGGTGGAACCCCTTTGGCAACACGTGGAGCAGGAAGCGGCGGATGAACTCGTCGGTCGCGAGCGTCATGAGCTGCTGCCGGTCGGCGCCTTCGCGACGATAGTCCTCACATGAGGGTCATCACGTCAAGTCGGGCTTCATGGCGACATTATACGTTCCTAATTCGGAGGACGGCATCCACGGTCTGAGCCCGGTTGCATGACGCGGCCCGGTATCTGGGCCTGATCAACCTCACATCCGGTCGCCGCCCGTATCCGCGCCACATACTTCCGAATGCTAAGGAGCCCGAGCCACGCAAGTCGGCGGTGTAGGAAGATGCGCTTCCTTTTCCCGCACAGCCACGCGTTTCCCAACGGCCGGGTTACGGTTGAGCAGGACGGAGCCGTCGGATCGGAAGGCTTTGTCGAGTTCGGCGATGGCATCACCCTCATCGCCGACTGGCAACATGAGGGAGATAGGCTCGCGGGATCGGCGGCGAGAGCGTTACGAGCGGGCGAACGCGAGCAAGGGGCCGTAGTCGCCCGCGTCGGCGGCCTTGAGTGCCGCAATATACTCTTTTCGGGTTGCCGACGGATCAACGAGATTGATCTGGCCCCAGGTGAACCGCGGCTGGCCGAGTTCGATCGCAAGCAGGTCGCCGATCATGCGCGAGAAGCGGCCATTCCCGTTGGGATAGGGATGGATCGCAACAACCCGGTGGCTGAAACGGATCGCGATTTCATCCGGCGGAAACGTCGAGCGCTCGGTCCAATATTTCGCATCGTCGATCGCCTGATAATATTCGACGGGGATGCGATAGGCGTCGATGTCGATGTTGCGCGCCGTCGTGCGATACGTGCCCGCCCACTTCCACACATCGCCATACATCTGTTTGTGCAGCTCGTTCAGGAACCCTTGGTCGAGCACCTTGCGCTTTCGCCGCTCGACCCAACGAACGGCGTCGGCGATATTGGCAAGTTCCGCCTCGTTCAACTCGTCGCGCGTCGTGATGTAGGAAGGAATGAGCTGTTCGCGCTCCTCGGCTTCGAGCGGTGTGTTCCCGTCGTCATCACCCTCAAAAAGCGGATCGCTCATTCTTTGTCCCACAGCTTCCGCGAAAAGTGCGAGAGGTAGTCCGCCACGATGCGACGCTTTTGCCCTTCAAGGTCTTCCGCGTTCACCGCCTGATTTTCGAGACGCATCGTGTGATTGAGATGCGCGAGTTCGTTCCTCACCTTGCGCTCGGCCTGATCGTGGAGAATGTCGTCGAGGGCCTTGGTCGGTACAAAGGCATAGACGAACTGACAGTCGAGCGCTTCGGCTGTCTCGCGTAAGGTCTTGAGGGTGATCGCGCCCAGGGCTTCCGCCTTCTCGATCGTCGTCACGCGAGAGGGGGCCACGCCCATGCGCTCGGCGAGCTGGCGCGTAGTCATGCCTAGGGCCTCCCGAATGGCTTTCGTCCAGCCACGCGAGGGCGTCACGATAGGGGCGGCTCTCAGGGGAGAAAGCCGTCTATCGAGGTTCTTTCTGGCCAGTCTGGCTTGCTCGTCACTCATATATATGTGTCCATTTCAGGCAATCTTTAACACATATATGTGAGCAAAATAATTGGCTCCGCTCACTCCTATATGAGCACAATTATCGAGATTGCTCATGTCTATATGAGCGAGAAACCGCCTGAATTGGGGAAAGCCTTCCCCTGCGGCCGAGCCACGGTCTCGGCCGACCCCTTCTGCGGGGAGACCCCGCAACGCCCCCTAGAGTGAGAGTGCGGGGCGCGGCCGCGCGCACTTGGCTTGCCGAGCCCGAAGCCGACCTATTACCCGTCGGATACTTCCACGTCTTCTTCACGCTGCCCGCCGAGGTCGCCGGCATCGCCTTCTACAGTAGGGCGATGATCTACGACCTGCTATTCCGCGCCGCGTCGGAGACGATGCTGACGATCGCGGCGGATCCAAAACACCTTTGCGCGCGCATCGGCATCACAGCCGTGCTCCCCACCTGGGGTTCGGCGCTGACGCACCATCCGCATGCCCACATGATCGTGCCGGGCGGCGGCATCGGGTCGGACGGATCACGCTGGATATCGTCGCGTCCTGCCTTCCTCCTGCCGGTGCGCGCCGTCGTCCAGGAGGCCTACATCCAAGGGCATCTCGACGGGCTCGGTCCACGCGTCAGCGCCTTCTCAGCCATCCGGCGCGGCTCCAGGAAGCCAGGGAAGTAGGAGCCCTTCCTGAGCTTGGGTATGCGCAGCTCGACCGTGCCGGCGCGCGTCTCCCAATCCCTGGCCCGGTAGCCGTTGCGCTGGGCCAGCCGAAGCGGGCTCTTCTCGCCATAGGCGGCGCCGGTGGCAGCCCCCACCTCCATCTCCATCAGCCGCTCGGCGGCAAAGCCGATCATCTCGCGCAGCAGATCGGCGTCCGGGTCTTCTCCACGAGAGCGCGCAGGTTCATCATGTCGTCGGTCATCGGTGGTCCTTCCACAAAGGGGTTGGTGTCGACAACCAGACCCTACCGGGGAACATCGATGACCGCCGCAAAGCCGCTCGCTCGCTACGGCGCTGTTGAGGGCGCGCTCGCGAACGGCTGCCCTATCGCCGAGCTACACCACCTGTGGGGACGCGACCCGTGAAGACCATCCGGCCAATGTCAAAAGACCGCACTGGATCGATGCCGCCGAGATCGGGCTGCGATTCTTCGCCGCTCATCGCAGTTGGAAGTTCACGAGGCGAAGAGACACATAGTCTTGATCGCCCACAACCCAACAGTCGTGGGCACGGATGAAATCTGAAAAGCATGCGGAGGCGAGTAGTCCCTGCTTGGTGCAGCCACCCGAAATCGCGCCGGTGCACAGATCGGAGACGGAGAGCCATGCGCCGAAGATCGGGGGAGTGGCCGGGCTTCAATGCATTGACATAGATCAGCCCGCCAAGCATGAGGGTTCCGACAACGTGTGGACGAGACGTTGTGCGCGGCAGACCCGGCGGTATTTCGCGACTCCTAAGGCGCGGCACCCAGCTGTTTCATGCCCAGCCTTGCCGCGCCGTATTCGACAAAATCCTTGGGGCAGCCATCGATAGCAGCCCGATACTGCTTTATGGCGTCGGCGTCCTGCTTCGATACCTGATCGAATGCGCCGACGTAGAAGTTGGCTTCACATTTCTCGCCCTGGCTGGATGCCGCCGCCATGACATCTACGGTTTGAAGCTTGCCTTCGAGCAGTCTTACCACTGGCGCCGGCCATTTTCTCATGTCCAGATTTTTTTCGACGGAATCAGGATCGACCGTCAGGCTGTTTGCCCGCTTTGTCAGCGTCAGCATGATGGCGCCGTAGGTGTTGTTAGGCGAGTTGTCGACGACCTCCGCGAAATCCGCCTGGGCCTTTCCAATATGGCCGCCAAAAAAGAAAGAGATGCCGCGACGCAAATAAGCGCCGGCATTTTTCGGATCAAGCTCTATCACCCGGTCGTAGTCGGCGATGGCGCGGTCGCTGTCGCCCTTGCTGCTCCAAGCCGCGCCGCGATTACTGTAGGCTGTGGCATATTTGGGATCGAGGTCGATTGCCTTGCTATAGTCGGCGATGGCGCGGTCGCCGTCGCCCTTTCTACCCCAAGCCAAGCCGAGATTGTTGTAGGCAAAGGCATAATTCGGATCGAGCTTGATCGCCTGGGCATAGTCGGCGATCGCGCGGTCATAGTCGCTCTTGGCCTGCCAGGCATCACCGCGATGGCTGTAGGCTTTGGCATCGTTCGAATCGAGCTTGACCGCCTGGTCGTAGTCGGCGATGGCGTGGTCGTAGTCGCCCTTGTCGTACCAGGCGTCGCCGCGATTGTAGAAGACCTTGGCAATGTTCGGGTCGAGCTTGATCGCCAGGTCATAGTCGACGATGGCGCGGTCGTCGTCGCCCTTGCCCCGCCAGGCGTCGCCGCGATGGCTGTAGGCGTTGGCAGCATTCGGATCGAGCTTGATCGCCTGGTCATAGTCGGCGATGGCGCGGTCATAATCGTCTTTGTCGTACCAGGCGTCGCCGCGGTTGTAGAAGGCTTCGGCATTATTCGGGTCGACTTTGAGCGCCTGGCCATAGTCGGCGATGGCGCGGTCGTCGTCGCCTATGGCGATCGAAGCGTCGCCGTCGCTTATATAGGCGTTGGCGTAGTCATTATTGGCTTTGGCATCATTCGGGTCGAGCCTGATCGCCTGGTCATAGTCGGCGACGGCGCGGTCATAGTCGCCCTTTTCGTTCCAGGCATTACCGCGATTGTCGTAGGCTTTGGCATTATTCGGGTCGAGCTTGATCGCCTGGTCATAGTCGGCGATGGCGCGGTCCTTGTCGCCCTTTTCTTCCCAGGCGTTGCCGCGATTGTCGTAGGCGGCAGACCTGTTCTTCTTAGTCTCGCGTTTGTCATCAATGACGCTGGTACATGCCTCGATCTTCTGATCGAGGTTTCCGTCCTGCTTAACGCAAGGGTCGTGATCCTTGTTCGCTGCGAAGCTGTAATTGGCTGGCGCAATGGCCAGAAATATCCCAAGCGCCCAGGAGTTTCGCATTTGGCCCTCCGCAGAATCAGCAGGCGCTCTACGCCCTGTCTAGGCCTAGACCGCAGTCAACGGCTGGGTTGGAACGGTCTGGCGCCGAAGGCCAATATGAAGCCTTCATGTTGGTGACCTTTCCTAAAAACAGGTCCAACGAGCAAACGGATACTGCGCCCTATTGGTATTTTAGACAATGCTTAAATGCCCCCGAGATTTATGGACAGGCGCGCGTGATATCCCACACGAGCCGTTTCGTAGCTTCCCCGCCAATCTACGCGCCCTCTGATCGTATGATCGGGGCCTCGCGGAAGGGATTGATTTCTTCCGCTCTTGGAAGAGTCCACAAATGGCGTGTTGGAGAGTGTCGCTTGGGGGCCGATATGCTGGCGCGGCCCCTAGAACTGGCAACGACAACTTTACCATCATCGCAATGGCCAGCCCTGTTCGGCAGGAACAGGTTCTCCATTTGCCGTCCAGTCTGGCTGGGGTTCTTGGAAGCTTTTCGAACTTTCTGGGTCGCGCCTCAGCCCGGATTGCGGGCGCTCATGGACAACCTGGGACACTAGATCCGGCTTCTGGACAGTTTGTGCCGTCCTGATAGTGCAAGTCCGGATGAGCCCCCACGTGCTGTCCAAACGGCCGCTTTGCGCCTCATTCATTCCCACGGTCCAGTCCATTCAATCAAAAGCGGGCATCGCCAATGGACAGGTCTCAGGCTGTTGTCTGCCCAACACTGGTCTCGAACGACCGGAATCGATCCGATTCGGATCAACCGACCAATGGCTCCGAGCTATCTTCCTTTGGCTCGGCAGTAGTGGCAGACTGGATCGAGGGAGCACGACATGAGTGAGGCCCGTAAAATAGCAGCGATCCTGGTCTCGGATGTAGTCGGCTACAGCCGGCTAGCCAGCGCAGATGAAGATCGCATCTTGGCGCGGCTGCGGGCGCTGCGCAGCGATCTCATCGATCCCACCATCGCAGTTCATCGTGGTCGCGTCGTCAAGCGCACAGGCGACGGGATCCTCGTCGAGTTCAGCAGCGTGGTAGAAGCAGTGCGATGCGCGATCGAAGTGCAGAACGCCATGCTTGAGCGCAATGCCGGGGTGCCGGATGATCGCCGCATTGAGTTCCGGATCGGCATTCACCTGGGCGACGTCGTGCAAGAACGCGATGGTGACCTTATGGGTGATGGCGTCAACATCGCCGCACGCCTGGAAGGCATCTGCGAACCCGGCAATATCTGTCTTTCCGAGCAGGCCTACTGGCAGGTAAAGTCACGGCTCGACATCGCGATCAACGATCGCGGTGAGGTTCAGCTCAAGAACATCACCGATCCGGTCCGGGTCTATTCGCTACAGGTCGGCGGTCCCTCCAAGGCAAAGCCCGCGACACTAAGTGAGCCCCTTGTGCTGGAGAAGCTTTCGCAGCCGCCCGCACCGCCCGACAAGCCTTCGATTGCCGTGCTGCCCTTCATCAACATGAGTGGCGATTCCGAACAGGAATTTTTCACCGACGGGCTGACGGAGGACATCATCACTGATCTGTCGAATGTGTCCGGCTTCTTCGTTATCGCCCGCAACTCCACCTTTGCCTATAAAGGCAAGCCCACCGACATCCGTCAGATCGCTCGCGATCTGGGCGTCAAATATGTTCTCGAGGGCAGCGCCCGGCGATCCAACAAGCGGTTGCGCGTCAATGTGCAGCTTATCAATGCGGCAGAAGGCGGCAATCATGTGTGGGCCGAGCGCTTCGACCGCGAAATCGCCGACATCTTCGACGTTCAGGACGAGGTCACGCGACGCGTTGTTCAAGCGATTTCTGGCAAGCTTGGTGAAAAGAAACTTATTCCCCGTTCCCGACCGTCAAATCTCGAAGCCTATGATCTCTGTGTTAGGTCGCGAGGCAAGTGCAACAATTCTAGATCGGACAACAGTGAGGCGTGTGCTGACTTGGAACGTGCCGTCCAGATCGATCCAAACTACTGCGAGGGGCACAGCAATCTTGCCATCTCACTGCTATTTGGCTGGATTGTTTGGGGAGAGCCACAGGAACCCGGCCGCGCAAATGCTCTGATACACGCGCAACGGGCCGTGGAAATCGATCCCGACGATTCCCACGCTCGCAGAATCCTAGGCTGCGTTCAGCTTTATGAGCGTAATTGGGATGAAGCAAAAACTCAATTCGATGCTGCCGTTCGGCTTAATCCCAACAATGCAGATGCGGTCGCATGGACGGGTGAGCTTCAAATCTACTTAGGCGATCCGCAAGCGGCGCTGATAGCTTGTGGTGCTGCGCTCCGTATAAATCCTCGTCCACCCGGTTGGTATTTCTGGATCATGGGAATGGCGCAGATTTCCTCCGGTCGCTATGAAGAAGCTGTTGTGTCGTTGAGCCGGGAAGAAACGTACGGGACGGGTTCGAGGGAGCACCTGGTTCCCGCGCTTGCCCTTGCCGGTCGCGTTCCCGAGGCACAGGAGGAAGCCCGCCTATTCCTTGCGGGGAATCAAAATTGGAGGGTCGGTGATTTGGTGGCGAACTCTCCTTTCAAGAGCCCGAGTGATGCTCAGCCGTTTGTTGACGGATGGCGTCTGGCCGGCTTGCCAGATTAGGCGGTATGGAAAGGGAGCCGTATTCCAAGCTCGCAATCAATCTATGTCGTCGAAAAAATCGGCAGTGGCGTCGGGCTGCTCCTTAATCTCTCGCGAGTGGAGTTTCCCGAGTTTTGGGGGACGCGGTAATCCCGCCGCAACCGTGATAGGTTCGGTATGGGCAGGCAATGACCGAAGTGCCGTCAGCTCGCGCCAATCCTGGTGGCAGACATCGTCGATTTAAGACGCCTGACGGCGAACGACGAGGATCGTACGCTTGCAGGCATCCGCGCGTTGCGAAGCAACCTCGCCTCGGCAAGCACGATCTCGAATTGCCCGCTTTCTTCACGTTGTGTCAATTGCTTCGTCGCGAAGTGGAAGCAACCGCTATCGATAATGCTTCGATCGACCCTCCCCGTTTGGGACCATTCGACTCGACGGTGCCTGTTGACCAATCCGACTAATATCCTGGAAGACCGAGCGGATCTGTGGCCAGGGAAACTCAGCACAGTCTTCGGAGACTTGGCCTTCCCTAAGGCCGCGACGCCCGCAAGGGAAGCGGCAGGGGTTTCGGACAACATTTCGAGCAGTTGCTCCACTCGATCGCCGGCCTCACACTCGGCGAGCAACGTCGTGGAATAGCCAATCTCCCTATCGGCGGCATCCCAGCGCGCCTGGTGAGCTGCAAGTTCCGCTTCAGCCTTAGCGCGCACCGCCGCGTCTCCCGTCAGTTCATGAAGCGCCTCAAGTGAATGCGTCGTCACGCTCTCGCCATCACGCAGTCGAACATTGGCGGAAGGAAATCCGACAGTCTCGACGAGTTTTCGCTCCAGGCGTTGCTGCTTTCGGCACAGCCATTCAGTGAGGTCATGGGCCGCTTGCCATTTTTGCCAGACGGCCACGGCTGGATCTACGGATTGGTTCGTTTCAAGGGCGTTGCTGACGAATTCATTCCCCTTAGCTCCCACAATTGCAATTGCCGTTCCCTCAAGTACCCTCCTTCGGGTGACGAAAGGCCGAGTCGTGGTATTGTCGGAATCAGATGGGGTATTCGGCTTGAGCCCCATCTTCAACGGTGAAGCAAGAAGGTGCAGCGCTTCGAGCTGATGGTAGAACGTGGTCTGTCCAACAGCCACAAGCATCAGGAAAGGAAGCGCAATATGAAGCACTTTGTCGGTCTCGATGTCTCGGTGAAGGAAACCGCCGTTTGCCTTGTCGACGAATCCGGCAGGATCTGTCGTGAAGTGAAGGTGGTCAGCCACCGCGCATCAGTCAGCGCGCGTCACCTGGCGGTCGTTGCCATGGCTTCTTTAAGAGCGGGATGCTCTTCTGCGGAGCGCGATGTATTTGGGCAACGATGCCGTTGCGACCCGTCTGCGTGCGCAACTGGGCGCCGTCGTTGGAAGCCTTGGGTCCTATCAACCTTTCGAACTGGCGAGATGCGCGGTTCTTCGCCCGCGTTGCCAACAACAGGCTCCAGCGGCCGAACTGGACAGACATCGGGGCGGGAGTCTGGCCTACCAGCCGCCGGCGGACGAGACCGCGCATCTTGCAGCGATGGAGAAGATGCGGGGTGAGTTCGTCCGGTCGAGCGAAATCGAGGAGCGCATCAGTCTGGCGACCGATGGCAAAGGCGAACACGCAACCGCCGCAACGGCACGCGATGCGGTCGAATTTGCAGAAGGGCGACCATACCAATGCCCTCAAATCGCGCTCGACGCGGCTGATCACGACTGCCTTGTTAGTGGCGCGCGATGGGGATGACGAATTGCTCGCGACACACGACGGGTGGGTTCGTCAGGTCATCTCGACCGCGCTGGAAGAGCAATCCGATCTGGCGGCCGTTCGCAGGCTGCGCTGCAACCGTCCGGCGATACCGACGCTTGCCCTGATCCATCTCTGGGCACGCAACCCGAATTTAAGGTTCATTCGATGTGCTTCGGGAGAACATCGGATGTTTTGGACTACAGTTCCCGTCGATCGACAATATTTTTGCCGCGCCTAACAAAACTGCGCCAGCCCCCGTAGGCGGAGATATCGGATGCGTCTGCAAGGCCGGCGGTTTCCGCCAGAAATCCCTTGGCCGCGCCGCCATCCTCGAGTTCTATTGTTCCTACGCCGAGCGGTGCGGGGATGGCTGCAACGAACCGCCCGAACGCATCCGGATCAAGCCGCCAGACCTCGACGTCAATACACATGCCATCCCTAGCGACGCGGACGAGGCCCGGCTTGGGCACGGACTGGCCAGCGAGAGCATAGAGCCGGTAGGCAGCCGTAGTTCTCGTTGACCTCGAGAATTGGGCACCTAAACCCCGGAGCTGAGCGTTGAGCGGCATGCCGGAAAGGTGAGCGCCGACGACGACAAGTTCGATTGTGCCGTCGTCGGCCGGCCGAGTAGGCGAAGACTGGCCCGGCAAAGGCCAGCCGGTCGCACCGAGGGAAAGGCCGCTCTGGGCATGCAAATCGCGAGCGAGCGACGCGGCCAGCGCGTCCTGGCCGCGTATACCGAGCAGGGTCACACTCATCGGCAGGCCGTCGCCTCGTGTGCCTGTTGGCACGGCAATGCCGCACATATCGAGCAGGTTGACGAAGTTGGTGTAGGTGCCGAGCCGGCTGTTGGTGACGATTGGGTCGGCGAGGACGGCATCGACGGTGTAGTGCGTTGGTGCCGTCGGCACGCAGATCAGATCGACGGAGGCGATGACTGAGGCGAGCTTGGCCTTGTCGGCCTGCAAGGCATAAAGGCCCTTGAAGGCGTCTGCCGCCGACAGCTGGCGCGCGCCACCGATGATCTGACGCGTCACCGGATGCATCGCCGCTTCGTTGGTGTCCATGAAATCGCGGATCGCAGCATAGCGCTCCGCAACCCAGGCGCCCTCATAGAGCAGGTTGGCGGTGGCGTAGAAATCGCCGAAGGGGATTTCGACCAGCTTGCAGCCGAGCCTTTTCAACATCGAGAGCGCAGCGGCGAAAGCGGCTTGCATGGCATCATCGCCAAAGAATTTGAGGTCCGCCTGCGCCGGAACCCCGACGGTCAGCACCGGCGGGCGAGCGGCGAGAGGCGGCGCGGCAATGGCGCGCGAGTAGGGATCGGCCTCGTCCTTGGCGGCGGCCACTCTGAAGACCGTGTAGGCATCGTCAACGGTGAGCGCGAAGATCGAGATGCAGTCGAGCGTGCGGCAGGCCGGTACCACGCCGGCGGAAGACAGTGCGCCGACGGTCGGCTTCAACCCAACGATGTTGTTGAGCCCGGCCGGGATGCGGCCGGAGCCGGCGGTGTCGGTGCCAAGCGCGAAGGAGACGATGCCGCGTGCCGTGGCGACGGCCGAACCGGACGATGATCCGCCAGGCACCAGTTTCGGGTCGAAGGCGTTCTTCGGGATAGGGTAGGGCGAGCGCACGCCAACGAGACCGGTGGCGAACTGGTCGAGATTGGTCTTGCCAATCACCAATGCTCCGGCCGCTTTCAGCCGGGCAACCACCGTGGCGTCCTTTTGCGGCGTATAGGCATATTCGGCGCAAGCCGCCGTGGTCGGCATGGCGGCGACGTCGATATTGTCCTTGACCGCGAAGGGTATCCCCCACAGCGGCTTCGTCATGGGATCGAAGGGCCCGAGCGCGACCGCCTGCTCAAGCAGGTCGGCCCTGCCGGCAAGGTGGATGAAGATGCCGGGGTCCGCGGCTTGGGCGATGCGCTCGAACACCGCGTCAATCATGGCTGACACGGGCAGGCCCGCCGCATAGGCGGTGTGCAGGCTGCCGAGATCGAAACGAATGTCGCTCATTGTCCTTCCCCCAGAATGATTACCGGCAGATCCCACTGGATCAGCACGACGCAGCCGTTTTCCGTCCACACCGAATGCTCGGTGCCGACCGGATTGAGGATGACGCACCCGGCGGCATAATCGCCATTCTCGTCGCTTTGCGTGCCCTCCAGCACGACAATGGTCTCCAGCCCGACATGGCGATGGCGTGGCACACCGGCGCCGGGCTGGTATTTCAGGATCGCTACGGAGGGCTCTACCGGGCCGCCCTTCAGCAGCCAGTGTACCGTGATGCCTTCGCGAAAATGCTGGAGCGCAAGTTCGCGCCAACCCCCGTCAAGGAGGCCGGCAAAACTCAGATTAGGCATTGGCAATTCCCTCGAGCACCTGGTCGGTCGTCGCCGTCCAGCCGACAATGGCGCCTTGCGCCCGGATCATCGCAATCGCCGCTGTCTTGAATTCGGCGAAATAGCTTTCGGTCGCATCCTCGGCCAGGAGGCACTCGTAGCCGCGATCGTTGGCTTCACGCATCGTCGTCTGCACGCAGACCTCGGTGGTGACACCGGCGAAGACCAGTTGCTGCGCGCCAAGTCGCCTGATGTTGTCACCGAAGCTGGTCGCGTAGAATGCGCCCTTACCGGGTTTCTCGATCACTATCTCGCCGGGCAGGGGGGCCAGTTCATCGAGGATCGCGGTACCCGGCTCACCTGATATCAGCACCCGCCCCATCGGGCCGACATCGCCGATGCGGATCGACGGGTTGCCGCGATTGCGCTTGGTCGGCGGCAGGTCCGAGAGATCGGGCTTGTGGCACTCCATGGTGTGGATCACCGGCAGGCCGGCGGCCCGAAATCCCTCGATCAGCTTCTTTACCGTCGGCACGATCGCCGTGATGCGCCCGACATCGTTGCCGAGGCTGGCGCCGAAGCCGCCCGGCTCGGCGAAATCGCGCTGCATGTCAATCACGACGAGCGCCATCGTTTGCGGCTTGAAGACAAAGGCAAAGGGCAGGGCATCGATTTCGGCCATCAGTGATGTCCCGCCATATGCTCGCCGATCGTCTGGACGCTGGCTTGCGCGATCGGTGTTTCGTAGACCAGCGCGCCGTCCGACATGACGAAGATGCGGTCGGATAGTTCGAGCAGTTCGTCGAGATCCTCCGACATCAAAAGCACCGCGGCACCGGAATTTCGCGCGCGCATGATCCGCGCCCGGATTTCAGCCACGGCGGAAAAATCGAGGCCGAAGCAAGGGTTCGAAACGATCAGCAGATCGACCTCGCCAGTGAGTTCGCGGGCGAGCACCGCACGCTGGACATTGCCACCGGAGAGCGACGAGATCGGTGAAGCCAGCGACGCTGTCTTGACCTTGAACTGCTCGACCAGGCTCGCAGCGAAGCTCTTGATGCCACTGGTGTTGATCCAGTTCACCGGCTTGCCGTTGCCATCGATGTCGAAGGTGCGAAAGGCGATGTTCTCGGCCACCGTCATCCTCGGCGCGCAGGCGTTCTTCAGCGGCTCCTCTGGAATGAGACGTACATTCAGCGTTCGCGCCTCGGTACGGCTCGACGCGTAGGGCGAGCCCTTGACCAGCACCGCGCCGCCGTCGCGCGCACGCTGCCCGGCCAGCACTTCGAGGAACTCCTTTTGACCATTGCCGGAGATGCCGGCAATACCGACAATTTCGCCGGAGCGCACCCCGAGATCGTCGATGCGGATCGATTTCAGCCCGGTGCGGTCCGGCGCCTTCAGCGAAGTCACCTTGAGCACGAGGTCCGCGTCCGGCTTTGTTAGCGCGCGGCTGTCGAGCGCGGTGATCGGCTGGTCGCCGATCATCATCCCCGCCATCGCCTTGTGATCGAGGTCGGCGACCCTACCGGTGCCGGTCAGCTTGCCCTTGCGCAGCACGCTGACATCGTCGGCGAACGCGGTCACCTCGTGGAATTTGTGCGAGATCATCAGCACGGTCAGATCGCCGGCCTTGGTCATGCCGCGCACCAGGCCAAGCACTTCCTGTGCTTCGCCCGGCGTCAGCACCGAAGTCGGCTCATCGAGCACGAGGAAGTTACGGCCGAGATAGAGCTGCTTGACGATTTCGAGCTTCTGCTTCTCGCCGGCGGCAAGCTCGGCCACTTTCACGTCGAGCGGCAGCTTGAACGGCATGCGCTGCATGAAATCGGCGAGGTCGGCGCGCTCCTGCCGCCAGTCGATGATCCCGGGAACCTTCTCGCGAGAAATGACCAGGTTTTCCGCGCCCGTCAACGAAGGCACCAGCGTGAAATGCTGGTAGACCATGCCGAGGCCGAACGCCGAGGCATCGCGCGGGCTGGTGACAGATACTTCGCGCCCCTCGACCAGGATGTCGCCCGCGGTCGGGTGATAGAAACCCATCATGCATTTCACCAGCGTCGACTTGCCGGCGCCGTTTTCGCCGAGCAGCGCATGGAACGACCCCGCCGGCACCTTGATCGACACGGTGTCGAGGGCGGTGAAGCCACCGAAGCGCATCGTCATGCCGATCGTCTCGACGCCAACCGCTTTTTTGTCGCCCTCACTCATGGCTGAGTCCCATCATGGCAGTTGCGCGGCGAAGGCTTTCGAATTCGACACCGCGCCGAACACGCCGCCCTGCATCGTGATCATCTTGATGGCCGCCAGATGGTTGCCGTAGTCGGTGGCGCCGCAGCAGTCCTCCAGCATGACGCACTCGAAGCCACGGTCATTGGCTTCGCGCATCGTGGTGTGCACGCAGACATCCGTGGTGATGCCGGTAAGCACGATGTTCTGGATGCCGCGTCGGTTGAGGATCAATTCCAGGTCGGTGGCGCAGAACGAACCCTTTCCCGGCTTGTCGATGATCGGCTCGCCTTCGATGGGGTAGAGATCGGGGATGATGTCCCAGCCCGGCTCGCCGCGCACCAGGATGCGCCCGCACGGGCCGGGATCGCCGATGCCGGCATTGATGCGGCGCGAACGCCAGCGCTTGTTGGCCGGCAGGTCGGCAAGATCGGGACGATGGCCTTCGCGCGTATGAATGATGGTGTAGCCCTTGGCTCGCATCGCCGACAGCACAGCCTTGATCGGTTCGATCGGCGCCCGCACCAGCGACAGGTCGTAGCCCATATGGTCGACATAACCGCCAGGCCCGCAGAAATCCGTCTGCATATCGATGATCATCAACGCCGTGTTGTCGGGCCTCAGATCGCCATTGTACGGCCACGGATAGGGGTCGGCATCAATGTAGTGCTGGGCGAATTCGGCTCTGGCGTTCATGCGGAAACTCCAGTCATCTCATTTGGTGATTGACAGCTCGCCGGGCGCGCCGGCCAGCGAGCGGCCCGGTGAGGAGGTGGCGATCATGATGACGAGCGTGAGGATGTAAGGGGCGGCGTAGAACAGGTAGTAGCCTTGCGTGACGCCGACCGACTGCAGCGCCGGCCCGAGCGCTCCAGCGCCGCCAAACAGCAATGCGGCGGCAAAGCAGCCGAGCGGGTTCCAGCGCGCGAAGATAACCAGCGCCACCGCCATCAGCCCTTGTCCGGAGGAAATGCGCTCGGTCCAGCTGCCGGGATAGTAGAGGGAGAGATAGGCGCCGCCGATGCCGGCGAACGCGCCGCCGACGCCAGTGGCGAGCAGGCACACGGTGTCAGGGTTGAGACCCATGGCGCGTGCCGCGTCGGAACTGTCGCCGACCACACGCACAATCAGGCCGGCGCGCGTGTTGCGGAAGGCCCACCACAGCACGGCCGACAGCACCGCCCCGATCAGGAACAGCACGTTGACGTCGAGTGCGGCCTGCACCTGTGGAATATCGGACCAGCCGCCGAAGGGGATCGCCGGTAAACTGGGTGCCTTGGGCTGGATGAACGGCTTGCCGAAGAAGAAGGCGAGGCCGGAGCCGAACAGCATCAGCGCTATGCCGATCGCGATGTCGTTGACCTTGGGAAATTTGCAGATCCAGCCGTGGAACAGGCCGAAAAAGGAGCCGGCGGCTGCCGCCGCGAACAGGCCGAGCCATGGCGAGCCTGATATCACCGCGATCGCATAGGCGGTCATGGCGCCGAACACCAGCGTGCCTTCGAGGCCAAGGTTGATCCGGCCCGAGCGCTCGGTGATGGCTTCGCCCAGCGAAACGAAAATGAAGGGCGTCGAAACGCGGATGGCGCCGCCGAGGATGGCGAGCGGGACGCCCCAGAGGCCGATGTCGGTCGGGTCCATCAGGCGATCCTCTTCAAGTGATCGGACCTCTTCCAGAGATCCGGATTGAATGCCTTGAAGCGACCGTAGAAGGTCTCGCTGAACAGGATGACGATAAACAGCATGCCTTGCAGCACCAGCACGGTGGCGTCGGGCAGGTCCATGCGCCGCTGGATCAGTCCGCCGGAGGCCTCGATGCCGCCGAGCAGGAAAGCGACCGGGATGATTGCGAGCGGATTGTGGCGGGCGAGGAACGCGACGAGAATGCCTGTATAGCCGTAGCCGGCAGCGAGCGAGGCGTTGGCGCTACCCTGCACGGCGGCGACTTCGAGCATGCCGGCGACACCGGCGAAGCCGCCGGCCAGCGCTGTGAATCCGACGATCAGCGGCCCGACGGCAAGCCCCTGCACCTGGGCGGCCTTGACGTTGCCGCCCGCGATGCGGGCGGCAAACCCCCAGCGGGTCTTCTCGATCAGCACCCAGGACAGCACGCAGGCGACGATGCCGACGACGATACCCCAATGCACCTCCATGCCAGGAATGTTGCCGATGCGGTAAGCCTCCGCCAGCGGCTGTGTCGACGGCTTGTTGAGCGAGGCCGGATCGCGCAACGGCCCTTCGACCAACTGGTTCATCAGGGCAATGGCGATATAGGCCATCAGCAGGCTGGAGATGGTCTCGTTGACGGCGCGGTAATGGCGCAGCGCGCCGACGGCACCGATCCAGATGCCGCCGGCGGCCATGCCCGCCACGCCCATGACGAGAATGACGATGAACGACGGCGCGCCATTAAACGCCATGGCGGCCGCGGCCGCCGCGACACCGCCGAGCACGATCGCACCCTCGCCGCCGATGACAACGAGGCCGAGCCGCGCCGGCAGCGCCACGCAGAGCGCAGCGAGCAGCAAGGGGGCGGCGCGAGACAGCGAGTTCTGGATGGAGAACCAGGAGCCGAAGCCGCCGCGCCACATCACTTCATAGAGCTGCAGCGGCGACTTGCCGACAGCCAGGATGAACAGGCTGAAGATGGCCATGCCGACGATCAGCGCGGCGACCGGAATGACGAAGGCCTCGGCCCGTCTGGCGACCCGTTCGAGCGCCGCCGGATAACCCCTGACGCCGAACATCGGCACGTCCGCGTTGCTGACCGTCTCTGCCATGGCCCCGTCTCCGTCCTGCCGGATCAAGCGGTGGAGCCGACGACCCCGTCGACCAGGTAGTCCATGCTTTCGAGTTCGATGGCGGTCTCGGGGAAGGCCTGGCCTTCGGTGGCGACGACGGCGCCCTTGTTGCTCTTCAGCGGCCCCTTGATGACGGCGAAGCCGCCCTTCATCATTTCCGCCAGCGTGGCGTCGAACTGCTTGCGCGCCGGCTCGCCGACCGCGGGGCCGAGCGGGCTCATCTTGACGAAGCCGTCGGCGAGGCCACCGCGGGTGAAGTTGGGCAGCGGCTTGCCGGCGACGAAGTCATCGACGAACATCTTGTAGACCTTGGCCCAGTTCCACTCCGCGCCGGTGAGGTATTTTTCCGGTGCCAGAGGGCTCTGGTTGGCGTGGTAGCCGCAGACGAAGGCGCCGCGGCCGGCGGCCGTCTCGACCACCACCTTCGGGCTGTCGACATGGCAGGTGACGACGTCGATGCCCTGGTCGACCAGCGCATTGGTGGCCTCCGCCTCCTTGACCGCCAGCGACCATTCGCCGGTGAATATAACCTGGCAGGTGATGGTGGGGTCGACCGAGCGCGCGCCGATCAGGAACGAGTTGATGTTGAGCAGCACCTGCGGGATCGGTTTGGCGGCGACGAAGCCGAGCTTCTTCGACTTGGTGGTGTGGCCGGCCACGACGCCATTGAGATACTGGCCCATGCCGATGTAACCAAAATAGGAGCCGGCGTTCATCGGGTGCTTGGCCTTGTCCCACATGCCGCCGCAATGGCGGAACTGCACGTCGGGGAATTTCGCGCACATGGCGAGCATATGAGGGTCGAAATAGCCGAACGAGGTCGGGAAGATCAGCGCGGCGCCGTCGAGATTGATCATCGATTCCATCGTCTTCTGGACATCGACCGTCTCGGGGACGTTTTCCTCTTCGACGACGGAAATGCCTTCGATACCTTTCAGCGCGGCAGCACCTTCAGCATGCGCCTGGTTGTAGCCATAGTCGTCCTTCGGGCCGACATAGATGAAGCCGACAGTGGCGGCCGCGGCAAAGGCACGGCTCATGGGCAATGCGTTGGAGAGACCGAGAGCCGCCACACCGGTGGCGGTGGTCTTGAGCAAGTCGCGGCGCGTCAGCATGAATCTGTCGGTCATCTGAATGTTCCCTCTGTGAGGCTCTTCGGGAGCCTGTTAACACCTCGCTAAGAAAGTGTATGCAATCTCCGTGCCAGCTTGAGGATTCCAGATTATCTAATAGATTCAACAATCATAGCGGCGTGCGCTGCACAAAGTCCCAGCAATTGCATACACTTGCTGCCTATTACGTACGCTATTTGACAAACGGATTAAAATATAGGCATAGAGGAGCAAGTGGCGAGTCGAAACAGCGGCTGGGCCTGCTGGGTTGGGCCGTTTCGGCCACGCAAAAAGACTGTACGGGAGAGAACGTGTCGGGAAAGCGCAGCTTGCTCAGGTCGGGAACGACCGTCGATCAGATGGTGAGGGCGATCGGCGACCGCATCGTCACCGGCGTGCTGCGTCCTGGCGAGAAGCTGGACGAGGCATCGCTCGCCGCGCGCTTCGATGTGTCACGCACGCCAGTGCGCGAAGCACTCGGCCATCTAAGCGCGATGGGATTGGTCGAGAGGCGGCCGAACCGTGGCGCGATAGTCGCCGTGGTCACCCAGGAACATCTTGCATCGATGTTTGAAAGCATGGCTGAACTGGAAGGAATCTGTGCCCGATTTTCCGCCGAGCGCATGAGCGCCGGCGAACGCCGCGCGTTGGAAATCGAGCATCAGGCATCGGCCCGGCTGGTTCGCCTTGGCGCCGAAGAGGACTACGAATATTTCAACACCGAGTTCCATTCACGCCTGTATCGCGGCGCCCACAGCACGCACGTCTTCGAGCTCACCGTCATGACGCGCAGCCGCTTGGCGCCGTTCCGGCGGGCGCAATTCCGGCTTGACGGCCGGCTGACCAAATCCTGGAAGGAACACGACGCGATCGTCAGCGCGATCCTGCGCGGTGATGGCGTGGCAGCCGGCGCTGCCGCCAAGGACCACGTTTCCATAGTCAGCGAGGCCAGCGCTGTCTTTGCCCTCGGCGAGCAGCCAAAGGGCACAATTACCACGATGCCGGTCATCGCCAGCTGAGAAGTGATCCTTGCCAAACGACATGACTATCGAAAGGCGAACCGAGGACCAAAGTCGGCTATAGGTCAGTCGGACACCTTTGGCGCCATCAGGCGGCATGTCCGTTGTCGCTTTTCGGACGCCAGAAGCTGCCAGTTCATTTCTGGCCAAAAGCAGTCGTCAGGCGGTTCTACAACTGGCCATCGACTGGGGTTCCTGGAAGCTTTTCGAACTTTCTGTTTGACACCTCCAGCTGAACTACGCGCGCTCGCGAGATCGGCTGGAATGTCAGAATTCGGAGGGCGCGGCGATGCCTGGCGCCAGCGCGCTTGCGCCATTGGTCCGACCGACTGTCGTAACAAGATTTGTCCACGTCCCCCAGCTCCCAATAGCAGAATGCGTCCGTCTCGACGCAGAGTCCCGAAGTGCCGTTACCGGGAGCGGAACATTAGAGCATTCTAACGGTTATCCGGGTAGATTTGCCAAGGGGCAGAGCGATGGCCGTGCTGGCGCTTGATTTCGTATATTTTCCCGGGTTGAGCGGGAACGATCTCTTAGGCGGACTCGTCTCGCTATTGGCGTGCCTTGTGCTCTACAACGTGATGGCAGAGGATCGCCCGAAACCGTAGACGCGGGGCGCCGCACGCTTATTCAGCGGGAATGCACAGCCAACCGAATTAACATTTCATTGAGGCCGATATCACCTGCCTCAACCCGATTGAGCGGTCATTGACGGGCCTTGCGACGTGAAGACCACCCCGGCCAGTTCAAGCGCTTGTCGGATTGCTGCGATCTTCTCTTTGCGCAAGATTCTTCGGCCGCTCTCGAAATCACGAATGGTCCCCTCGCTGAGACTGCATTTAGCGGCGAGCCGCACTTGCGGCCATTTCAATAGTCCTCGTGCTATTCGGCAATGGTGCGGGGTCAGATCCTGCAATTTTCAGCTATCTATCTCTAGCGGGCTTGGCTGTTTGTGCCACATGACTTGCCGCAGGTGCTCATGTCTACCCGCTGCCCGCACATGGCCCAGGTGTAGAAGTGATCGTGCCCATCGTTGGCCGGTTCACCACGATGCAGGACGCCAGCGGTAGGCGGCTCAATGTCGGGTAGCTTCGTCATCGGCCGTTCAGCTTCTTCGCCTCTCGCTCCAGAACCTCGCGGCTGTTTCCGTGCTTCTCGATCAGGTCCCTCACCTGCTGCGGAATGATGCCCACCTTGCCATCTTTGTTCCTCCTGTGCGAGATCCGCAACGTGCCATCGGCCGCTTCGTTGCAGCGGGCGACATTTCCCTTTCGGAACTATTTCAGCCCACTGCGGTCGCGGCGTGCTCGCCGTAAAGGTCGGTCGCGGAGTGCAGCGCAAGCTGGGGGTCAGCAGTTCCGCCGGCATCAACGCGATCGCGCGTGGGTGGATCTGAAGACATTCCATAACATGCCACGCGATCGACAGCGCGACAACCAATCAAAGACAAGGTCTTTTGGGGAGCGTCGTGTTTTCCGCCTCGGCGAGCTGACCACTGTGATTGCTCATCAATCCGCACGGCTCCGGCTGGCGGCGCTTTCTTCATTTGCGAGGTGATGACTTCTGTTTTTTGTCCGCCTTGCCCGACTGCAGGATCAGGGCCAGAGCTTCTTCAATTGTGAGGCCACACTTACGAGCGAAATAGCTTGCTTCGGTAATCACTTCGGGCGACCCCGAAGTGGGGACGCCAACAGTTCGCTTGGCCTTTTTTAACTTTCCCATCGTGAGTTTCCGCACCTCGCCGATTCGGAATTTACTCCGAATTCACTGATCCGCATATCTCTGGCACAAACAAACCGTTAGGTGGGCAGCGTTACGCGGCCTAATTGGGCCCACTTCGTCAGTGAAGGTGGACGGGGCCGCCGTGCAGATACGGGGCCATCACACCAGCCAACGTTTCGAGAATGCTTCGATCGCTGACTTGGCCATTCGGCTCAACAAAAAAGTCATCGTCCTGTCGCCCGACATGATTGACGACTACCTTGAAGCGGTAGTGAGGCATCGTGGCCCGCAGATCGCGTTCCAGATCCGCAACGAATCGAGCGTTGACGTTCCCGCAAATGCGAGGCGGAACAACCACGAACCCAGTGGCAACTCGGGGCAATTCGACGTCCTCACAGACGAAGCCATCGACAGACAAGTTATCGTAAATCTGAGGGTGCCGATAGATTAGGCCTCTCGTCATTGCAGTCGAACAATCGGGCATTCCTGCCGCCGCCTTGAGGCGCATCCTGTGCTTAAGTCACGATGCTGGACGGCCGGCGCCAGTGGGCGGGGGGG
>NZ_VFUZ01000038.1 GCF_006658505.1 Mesorhizobium sp. B2-4-15 | reverse complement strand
TTGGCATCATCCGCCGTTTCTCCGAGGACATCGATTTGTCCTTCGACCGGGCCGACCTCGGCTACACAGGTGGTCGCCATCCAGAAAAGAAGGGCATCAGCCGGAAGCACTTTGCGGCGCGAGTCCCGGATCAATGACCTCAGAGCGGATATCGGACAATGGCACCGATGATGTTCGATAACACCCCGCCGTCATTCGACGACATTCTTTCCAGAATTGAGAAATTCCAGGAGACCATCAACAGATAGGTGCACGACTAGCTGAGAATCATGGGCCACTGTATCTCGCTCGCCTCCCGTTGCCCAACGCTGCCGGATTTTGCTAACCCAAGCTTTGGTCGCTGCATACAGTTCAGCGACTTGGACTTCGACAGGATTGGCCTGACATCCGGTTCGGGCCTGGAGAGCGCCCCGGATGGCATTTCGATTTATTCATACGGCCGACATCCATCTCGATTCGCCACTGCGCTCGCTCGCACTCAGAAATTCTGAACTCGCCGAGCTAGTCGGAGATGCCAGCCGACAGGCATTCGCTGCAATAGTGGACCTCTGTCTTGCGGAGCGCGTCGACGCTCTGGTCATTGCTGGCGATCTTTACGATGGCGACCAGACTTCTATGAAGACGGCACGCTTTCTGGCATCCCAAACGACGCGTCTCCATCAAGCTGGCATCAGGGTCTACATGATCCGCGGCAACCACGACGCCATGTCGCGGATTACGAAGCAGCTCGTGTTGCCCGACACGGTGACCATTTTTGGCGGCCGCTGCCAATCCGTGATCCAGTCTGGCCCTGGGGTGACGTCGCGTTCCATGGGCTCAGTTTCGCCAACCCCAAGGCGCCCGACAGCCTGCTGCCCAAATTTGCCGCGCCGCAGGAGGGAGCTGCGAACGTCGGCATCATGCACACGAGCCTGGCCGGCTCCCCTGGCCATGACGTCTATGCACCTTGCAGCGTCGCCGACGTGGACGGCCACGGCTTTGGTTATTGGGCGCTTGGCCATATTCACGCTCGCCAAGTGTATTCCGGCGCGAGCACGCTCGTGATGCCAGGGATCCCTCAGGGGAAAATTGGACGCCGATCGAGGGTCACGTTTGACAGCTCACAGCCCTCCTGGGCGAGGAGGCATTCCCCACGGTCTCGGAGGAGTGGGGGAATGGCGGTAGAGGGAGAGGAACTGTCATCCAACCTTCTCCACCCGTGTAGCCTTTGCCGCCATTGCACATCAATTTGCGCCGGCGCTAGCTGCCTCGCTGGGTGGTGCATGAACGGATGGGCGCTCGGGTCTAGGGTTGGACGGCTATCGAGCGGGCAACTATCGGCATGATGTCGCGATGAAGATGTCGGGCGCGGCTGGCCTTGCCTTGTTGGCGACGCGATCAGTCCGGCCACCGCAGGATCCGGGCTGCATCCTTTCGGGGCGACTGCATTGCATTGGCGGGACGCTCGGTTCTGCGCAGTAGCGACGTAATCTGTTCGGCGACGATGTACTCCTCACCTTGGTGCAGGTTGCAAGGATCGAGGTAGAAGACGCCGCGTTCCGCATGATGACCTCTCACCATTATGGAAGGCGATCCAGCTGCCAGAACTGCCACAAGCCCGGCGGCACTAAATCCGCTGGCCGGGCCGACAGCGACTTCGAGCCGATCAAGCGGATTCCCGGTCGGATCGGGAATGATGCGAACTTCCAGTCCCGGCAATTTAGACAGAGCGTCATTCCAGAGATTAAGCGCCACCTGCTCGCGTATCCGGGTGCCCTGGTGATCGCGCCGGTCCCATGCCTCAAGCGCCGCCATCACGCCGGCGATGCTTTCCTTGCCCACCTTCATGGGACGGCCGATCCCCATGTTCTGCAGGTAGCCCGCGCGGACCAAATCTTGGCGACCAGCGACGATGCCGGATGTCGGACCGCCGAGGAACTTGTGGCCGCTATAAACGACAATGTCGGCGCCTTCTCCGAGGAAGCGGCGGAGGTCGTATTCCGAGGCAGCATCGACAATTACTGGCACGCCCTTGGCGTGGCATATTTCCACGGATTCAGCCAGCGACAGCATTCCGGATTGGACTGTTGTGTGGGCCACCACATAGATAGCGGCGGCCGTTCTCTCGTTTATCGCTTCATCGAGGTGATGTCGCTGGGTGTCGCTGATCGTGCCGGCAAACACTACCTCGGCGCCGCACTGCCGGATCGCCTGGTCGATTCCAGCACCATAGTTCACCAGGTGCCCCACCTGCATAATGACCTCATTGTGCAGGTCGGCGGTGTCGTTGGGCAGGCGTTCGATCGCCAGCAATTTGGCACCGGTCATCGCCCCAGCAATACTCATCACCAGTCCGCTTGCGCTAGAGGCTGTCACAAAGCCTGCCTCAGCGCCGGTCGCCTTGGCGATCACCGCACTTGCCCGGCGCTGCAGGTCGTCGATTTCCACAAAAAGTGAGGCGATCTCGGCCATGGCCGCTACTGCCTCGGGCACGATGATTGAGGCGCCCAAGCTGGTCATTGTTCCGGCAACGTTGATGATGGGCCGCAGCCCCAGCCGCTCCCGAATGGACGAGTTCGATCCTTGATTTGGCGAAACGTCCATGGCCGCAACCTCTTCTATGAATAGATCTCGAAGATAGCTTCAATTTTCACATTTCTGCAGGAGCAAGCCGTCGAACGCGGAAGTGTCCGCATCCCCAGAACTCGTCACTTCCTATTCAGACTCTGCCACTTTGCGAATGAAATGGTTTTGTCCGACCTGAACAATTTCCTCAGAGTATGGGCGGCTCACAGCGCGTATGCGGCCTGCTTCCTTCAAGAACTTGGCACTGTTATCCACCCGAAACCGACTGGCGGGGTCCGGCACGGCCGAAAGCATCAGCTTCGTATATGGATGGCGAGGATCCGACAGAACGCCGAGAGCGTCTCCCCACTCAACTGCCTGGCCGGCAAACATTACGACAATATCTTCGGCTACATGATAGGCCGTTGCTATGTCGTGGGTGATGTATAGCATCGCAAGTCGACGTTCCTGCTTAACTCTGGACAACAGTTCTAGAATATCAAGTCGGATCGACACGTCGAGCATCGATGTCGGCTCGTCCGCCAACAGTACTTCTGGCTCGACGGCCAGCGCGCGCGCGATATTGACGCGCTGCCGTTGTCCCCCCGAGAGTTGATGTGGATATTTTGGTGCTGTCAGCTCGCCTTCGAGACCAACCCACTCAAGGATTTCCAAGATCCGCCTGTTCCGGTCCGCCCGGTCTTTTCCGTGGCCGTGCAATTTGAGCGCCCGCATAATGTGGTGGCGGACCGTAAAAGCCGGATTGAGCGAAGCAAACGGATCCTGAAAAATCATCTGAACGCTTTTGCGATAGGCTTTCTCGTCCCTCGCCTTCAATGACGATGGAAGGTCCTTGCCATTCAGCATGACGTCCCCGGTCGTTTGAGAAAATGTCCGCGAAATGATATTCGCGACCGTCGACTTCCCGCTACCTGATTCACCAACCAGTGCCAGCGCGCGCCCGGCATTGAGTTCAAACGACACCCCGCGCAGTGCCTGAAACGCCTCAAAGCGTTTGGTGACGTTCCGGAGCTGAACCGTAGGTAGGGGAACGGCCGCTTTGGCTTCGACGCGATCCGCAATTGGGGTCACGAGAATACTTTCGCGCTCCTGCCGCATCTTTGGCAGCTGTGGAATCGCCGCCCACAGCGCCTTCGTATAAGCGTGCTGCGGATTGTTGAGCATCTGGTAGACATCGCCGCTTTCGACGACCTCGCCCTTAAACATCACAGCCATTCGGTGGCATATTTGCGCCATGAGATGGAGATCGTGCGTAATAAACAGAACCGAAAATCCTCGCGCCTTTTGAAGTTCTGCGATCTGCTCCAGGATTTCTCGCTGGACGACGACATCAAGTGCTGTAGTCGGTTCGTCCATGATAATTAGGTCTGGATTGAGAGCCAGGCAGATCGCGATTACGACCCGCTGGCGCATGCCGCCGCTGAATTGATGGGGGTAGTCAGACAATCGCTGCGGGGCAATTCCCACCAGGCGCAGCATCTTTTGGGCGATGTCTCGCGACTGCTCGCGAGAGGTATTCAGGTGCTGGTGGAGGACATCGTGGAACTGCCCTTCGATCCGCATTAGTGGATTGAGCGAGTTCATCGCGCTTTGAAACACCATTCCTATTCGGCGCCAGCGCACTTTCTGCATCTGACGTTCCGTCAGCTTCAAGAGATCGCTTCCTTCAAGGACGATTTGGCCATCAACGATCCACGCCGGAGATTTGGATAGGCGAGCGACCGCGTAAGCGATCGTGCTTTTGCCGCATCCTGATTCCCCCGCCAGTCCCAATATCTCGCCGCGAGCGATATTGAGGCTCACCGACTTGACGGCCTCGAAGCTCCCGCGGTCGAGCAGGTATTCGATGCTCAGATTTCTGATACTAAGCAAAGGTTCCACTAGCGCTTGGCCTCCAGCGCCTTGGCGCGTTCTCGAGTCAATCTCACCCATCGACTAAGGGCAGGCCCGGAGCGCAGCTGTGGATTGGCAATCTCATCAAGGGTGAAATTTATCAGCGCGAGTCCCAGACCGACGAGCGCGATGCCCGCGCAAGGGGCAGCAACATCCCACCACGCTCCAACCAAGATGGCTGAGGAGTTCTGCGCGTTGTAAAGCATGGTCCCCCACGTAACGTGGAGGGGATCTCCAAATCCGAGATACTCAAGGGTTGTTTGCGTCACGATCGCGAAGATGATGCTGCCGATGAGATTGATGCCGATCAGCGGCAACAGGTTCGGCAAAATTTCGACCAGGGCCGCTCGGAACTTCGACTCTCCGACCATTCGCGCGGCAATGACAAATTCGCGGTTCTTGATCGCCAACGTCTGAGACCGGGTCATGCGTGCGCCCCAGGGCCAGGACGTCAGCGTGATAATTACGATGATCACGCTGGGTCCCACCGTACCGGCGAATGCTGCCAAGAGGATCAGCAAGGGCAAGTTCGGTATGACAAGGACGGCGTTGGTCAAAAGATCGAGGCTGCGATCGACCCAACCACCGATATATCCGCCGATCAGCCCGATGACCGTACCAAGTATTGTAATAGCAACCCCGGCGGCGACCCCGACCGACAATGATGATCGCGCACCCCAGACAAACTGGCTGAAGACGTCGCGCCCCATTTTTGTCGTCCCCATGATGTGCTCGATCGTCGGCGGCTGATGCGAGCGGGCAACTCGTTGTTCCGGGCTGTATGGCGCAATTATCGGGGCAAAGGCAGCCAATACGAAAAGCACAAGGAGAATTGCAATTCCCAGAACAGCCTTCTTTTGGTGGAGCAGAAAGCTCAACTTGTCGCTCCTTTCAGACGAGGATCAACGAGGCCGTAGATGATGTCCACCAGCAGGTTGGTTCCTAAGGTTATTAACGTCATCAACATCAACTGCCCCTGAATCACGGGATAGTCGTGGGCAAGAGTTGCCGTGAATAGTGTCATTCCAAGTCCAGGATAGTTAAAGACGACTTCAACGACGATCGATCCTCCGAATATGCTACCCAGCATAAGAGCCAGATGCGTCAACATCGGGAGCATGGCATTTCGCACACCGTAACTGAACATCACGGCAGCACTGGAAAGGCCCTTCGCTCGGCCGAGCGTTACATAATCTTCATTGAGAATAGAAATCATCGATGACCGCATCGTGCTTTGGAAGCTGGCGATTAAATAGGGTGCCAGGCTCAAAACTGGCAACACGACATGTCCCGCAACGCTGAGAAGGAAGGTACCGTTCAGCCCTGGGTCGAGATTTGGGTCATAGGCGTAGCTTACGGGAGCCAGTCGATAGAGGACGCCGAAAACGAACAGCGTCGTAAGAGCGAAAACGACTGGAGGCACGGAGTTCACGACGAAGGCGAGCGGCGAAAGAATTGAATCCGTCTTGCCGCCGCGACGCCATGCCGATAACGCACCAAGAAGTGTTCCGGCCGCAAACGAGAACAGGATCGTCGTTGTGATCAAAAACGACGTCCAGATTAGCGGTCGTGCCAGCACCTCCACGACAGTCCGTGGATAGTAGCTCGTTGACAATCCGAGATCGAACGTCGCGAGGCCTTTGAGGTAACCGCCGAACTGGACCCAGATAGGCTGATCAATCAGACCGAACCTGGCCCTCAAGGCTGCAACGACCTCAGGTGTTGCCCGCTGGCCCATCTGGGCAATCATCGAGTCGACCGGATTTCCTGGCATTAGGCGGGGAAGCACGAAATTCACGACAATCGCGATAGCAAGTGCAACGCAATATGTGCTGGTCCGTCGAAGAAATGCCTGCATCGACTCGATGATCCCTTACTACGCTGTCGTTAGGCGACAGGCGAAAGCTGCAGCAGGTGCATCAGGCGCATGTGATTGTTGTCGTGATTTTCCGGGTTCATTGTAGGCGTGTCCTTGCTGAGGAATCCGGAAAACCGCTTGGTGCAATACTGGTACCAGATGGGGTTGTTGAACGCCGGGATAACCGGAAAATCATTGGCAATGATGACCTGGATGTCATTGAAGATGGCGTGTCGTTTTGCGTCATCCGCAGTGCCGCGGAAGTCGGCAAACAGGCTATCCAGCTTCGGGTTCGTGTAACGTGACGCACTGTGCCTCGTCTTGCCGACCAAATCGCTCGAGTAGGATCCATAATACGCATCGAAGGGAGTCGCACCGTCTGGCCGTGCATGCATGGCGACGTCGTAGCTGCCATCGAGGAGGTGCTGGACATATTGAGTGAACGGCGGCGTCGCCACGGTTGCGTTTATGCCGGCCTTGCGCAGGCCTTCAATTGCGATCTGCGCGTCATCAATCCAGTCCGTCCATCCCGTCGGAACGATGATGGAAAACTTGATGGGCTTGCCGCTTTTGGTTAGCCGGAATCCTTCGCCGTCGCGCTTGTCATAGCCCGCTGCGTCGAATGCCTTGCTGGCACCATCCAGATCGAACGCAACCCACTTGTCGGCGTCCTTTCCAGCATCGGCATTCCGCCAGCTTTCAAACGTTTGCGGAAGGCCCGTCGCACTGCCATTGGCAGTCGGGTACCCGAAACCCGCGACATCGACCATGGACTTTCTATCCAGCGTCAAACTAAACGCGTGACGGAAGTTGATGTCGTTGAACGCTTCGTTATTGCCCGCCTCGGCGGCCTTCCAGTTCAGGTCGAACGACACGGTGTCGCCCGGCGGCTGCCAATAAGCATTGTGCTCGGAATCCAGGGCAACATAGGTTTTGTCGATGTCGGGGAGGAACGAGCCAAACCAATCGAGCCCGACCGTCGGCAGCGCCGCAAGCATTTGATCGTTGCCGGAAATCTGCGGGAACCTCATAACGTCGACCTTGAGAGACGCCGCATCCCAATAGTGCGGGTTGCGAGCCTGTTCATAAACCTGGGAGGTGAACCGCCGAATTTCGGTCATGGGACCCGATCCCACAGGCGTTTCGTTAGCGAAGGTGGCGGGATTCGGGACATCCTTCCAGATGTGCTTGGGCACAACAGAAAAACCGCCCAGGGCTTCGGGAAGCAGTGAGTTGATGGCCTTGAGAGTGAGCTTCACGTCCGAGTTGCCGACTTGCTGCACACCCGAAACTGCCGCAGTCAGACCGACCAGATCGACCGCGGCATTGCTGAGAGCGAGTTCAAGCGAGTAGACAACATCTTCTGCCGTGAGCGGCTGCCCGTCGGACCACATCACGCCATCGCGGATGGTGAAGGTGAGCGAGAGAAGGTCCTCGGAGAAGCTGTAGGCCGTCGCCAGACGGAACACCGGCTTGCCGCCATCGAACTGGTTGAAAATGACCAGAGGCTCATAGATGAAATCGGTGGTGCTCGACCGACGGCCGGCCGCGTCAAAAGGGTTGAAGTTCTTTACCCAACCAGTTTGTTCTTCGATGTGAACGGTCAGGACATTTTCCGATGCAGCAAACGCCGACGTCGAGAATGCCGCTTCGCCTCCCATAACCATGGCGCCTGTCATAGCACCGGTCATCATCAAAAATGTACGCCTCGACAGTTCGCCATTTGTCGTTGAGCCGTCAGATTTATTTGCCATCTTTCCCGTCCCCTGTTTGTACTTGTTTTGCTGAGTGCACACGTGAACGACTATATGGGAACGTTCCCATATCTAAGTTGACCATACAGACGCTGGAGTTAGGCTGTCAAGGGTGCAGCGCGATACCCAAATCTGCGTCGTGTATATGAAGACAAAAGCTCCGTGCGGACGCGGAGGAGGGTGCCTACGTCGCCAGTGGCCGCCATCGGGGCCCGCCGAGTTGAGCGTCCTCGCCCGCGCTGACCGTCCTCAAACTTATGCGGAACCAACGAGACAGTCGGTTTCCCGATATGGAGGGGGCAGGCTAGATCAGTGAGTCCAGGTGCGCTGCCGGCTGAGGGGCGTCTTCAGGCAATGCGGTCCGACGAGGCTCCATTGCGGCTGGATCATCCGCTTCAATATCCGCGCATTGCCAGCGCTGTCACGGACCTCAAGGTCGGTCTCGTCGATTGAGAAGATGGTGAAATCCGCCCGCGCATCAGGCTTGAGATCGAGTTGTGGCAGCCCGAGGAACCCACGCGGCCCCGTGGTGATCGCCGCAATCGTCTCGCTAAAGCTCAGGCCCGCCACCATGAGTTTGGAGGCCGTCGTCGCCAGATCGAAGACCGGGCCATCGACGCTGTGCAGATGCACATCAGTGGAGATGGAAAACGGCCGAAGCCCGCCGGCTATCGCCCTCTCCGCTACCCCAAAATCGTAGGAGGCTGCGCCGTGGCCGACATCCATCAACACGCCGCGCTTTGCGAGTTCGGTCGCCATCTCGAAAAGCCGTGGGGTCGCGATCACGGACCCCGACGCCTTGCCATTAAAGCAATGGGTTACGACATCGCCGGGGCGCAATAGAGCGAATACGTCCTCCAACGTTGGGGGCGCCTCGCCGATGTGTACCATCAAGGGGAGGTTGGCGACATCAGCCACATAGCGACCGATCTTGAGCGGTTCCACTCCCCAACTCCCGACGATCACGCCGCTGGCGCGTACCTTGACGCCGCAGATTAGGTCACGGTTTGACTCAATCGCCGCGAGTGTCCGGTCGACGTCGATAAAGCGATGATCGAGCAGTTCGGGTATACGGTTACAGGCGACAAGCCCAATGGAGCCGATATTGATGAAGGCCTTAATCGTTTCGGGCCGCCGCTCAATCACATATTCCCGAAGGCCGTGAAAGCTCGCTTCGCCAGCAGAGCCCGCATCGGCCATTGCAGTGACGCCACAGGCCATGCCTGCCGCTTCGGGCCGCACGGAAATGTCGGTGCCGCCATGCCAGACATGGACGTGAAGATCTGCCCACCCGGCCGAGACGTAGGCGCCTCGGCAATCGGTGGGGATAGCCCCTGCCAGAGGGGCGGACGCGACGTTTCCCTCAGGGTCGATATGCAAGTCGATCAGGCCCGGATGGTCAACTATCGAAAGGTTCAGGAAGGAACGGGCTTGTGGCATCCGGAGTGTCTCCTGGTGTGCAGGTTTGGTGAGTTGCATGCCCACGGTGACTACGGGAGACATGCATCGATGGTTGGCTTGCGGCCGAAAACTGCCGATTTGCCGCTTCACTTCCGCGAAGGCACTTGAAATGTTCGGCGCGTCCTATTATGGGAACGTTCCCCCAAGGAGACGGAAAAAGCAAGGTGGCACCAACAATAATAGACGTCTCGAAACGGGCAAAAGTGTCGAAATCGACCGTCTCTCGCTACATCACGCATAAGGGCTACGTCTCCGACAGCACCAGGGAGGCCATCGAAAGGGCTATCCGGGAGCTCGGCTATCGCCCGAACGAGACCGCGCGCGGTTTGCAGTCTAGCCGCAGCAACATCATCGGCGGAGTCGTGACGAACCTGACCAGTTCCTACTATTCCCAACTCGTGAGCGGGATACAGCAAGCGTGTCGACTTGCCGGCAAAGGGCTGCTGCTCGGCAGCGGCTTCGGATACCCCGAGGAGGAAGAGCGGGCGACGCTAGATATGGTTGATCGATCTTGCGATGGTCTGCTCCTTAATCTGGAGTTCCCACTCAGCGCGGCTGCGCGGGACGTCATAGAGAAGAGCGGAATCCCTGTCATCCTTGTTGGATCTAACGAGGGCGCTATCGCTGCCGGTTCTGTGACGCTCGACAACATGGGCGGAGCGAAAGAGGCGATGCGTGTCCTTCTGCAGGCCGGTCACCGCCGCATTGTCCACCTTGCCGGCATCGAAGCCCATCGCGATACGCACGCTCGCATCGCAGGGATCGCGAGCGCGTTGGCCGAACTGGGGCTGTCGCTGGCTGATATTGCGATAGAGTATGACAGTTTTACCGAGGAACATGGCTACAACTCGGTGAAGCGGCTTATCGCACAAAAGGTTGACTTTACCGCCCTTTTTGCCGGCGACGATGAGATCGCCGCCGGCGCGATTGCGGCGCTGAAGGAAAGCGGCAGGGCCGTACCTGAGGATGTTTCGGTCGTCGGCTTTGACGATAGTTTTTACGCCCGTCATCTGGCTCCGGCCTTGACGACGGTTCGCTTGCCGATCGCCACCGTGGGGGAGCTTGCAGTTGAGATGCTCCTGAAGGTTATCGAGGGTGCTACGCGCCGAAGCAGCGATATCGTGGTCCCGGCTGAGTTGATTATCCGCAATTCGGTGACTAAGGCCAAGCGCAGTTAGAATGCAACGGGAGCCCGCCCTACGGACGGTCAAAACCACTATCCGTTGCCGGCAGCACGGGAAGCCCTCCAGTGAGGGAACAGAAGCCGCCCTTGCCGGCTTCATCGCGGATGAGATCGGACTGTTCGTGGGTCTTTTACAGCGTCTCAACGGCAACCTCGATCACCTTGTCGCCGAGCTAGCCGATTGACGGTCGCTGCGGCATGAGCGATGTGCGCGGCGAAAGTCTGCCTCGCGGCCATTACCTGCCGGAAGAAGCGCCCGAGTTGCATGCTGGATCCCTCCGGAGCGGATCGCAGTCACCTAACTTGACGTCTGGGGGCCGACGTCTGCCGACGCTCAACTTACACCGTGGCAATCACCGACCTGCTCGGCGCGGCGCCACTCTCTCCGAGAATGTGAGCGGCCACGCGCAGGGCATTCGCGGCGATCGTCAGCGACGGATTCGTACCGCCAGAAGTTGGCATGAAGGAACTGTCGACAACATAGAGGTTGGCCACCTCATGCGCCCTGTTGTTGCGGTCCAGCACACTGGTCCTGGGATCATCGCCAAACCGGCAGGTCCCGCATACGTGCCCCAGCATCTTGCTGTCGTGTGCCCGACGCACCGCCTTGAACGGCTTCGGCGCGATCGCCTGCGCAACCATTCTGCGAAATTCGCGCAGCCTCGCCTGCTCGTTAGGCCCGACCGTGTAGGTCAACCGCAATCCCTTGCCGTCGGGCGACAAAACGAGTCGGTTCTCGGCGTAGGGGAGATCTTCCAGAAAGGCGGCCATGATGTGCGCGTCCTTGACCAGTTGGGCCACGCGACGTTCAACGAAAGGTCTGATGACGGGAAAAAGCATCGCCAGCGGCTCCCATGTTTCACGCATCGTCTCCCTGAAATACGTCGCTACGGTGCGGCTCGGGGGAAATCGTCCATTGGACTGGACCGTGCCATATTTGGTCCCATCGCACTCGTAGAAGTCGTTGAATGCGACCTGCTTCAGGAAACCCTGGTTCGGAGCGGTCCGCGGATAGAGGAGGTAGTAGTCGGTGAGATGGCGCATCAGGTTGCGACCGACCTGTCCTGACCTGTTGGCGAGGCCCAATTCTCCACCCGAGCGCAGGAGGATCGCCGGCGAATGAACGGCGCCCGCCGCAAGAACGACCGTACCTGCTCTGATAGTGATCCGTTCGCCAAGAACGATCGCGTTGATCGCGGTGACTGCGCCGGCACCCGATTCAAGGGTCTCGACCTCGCAGTCGGTCACCAACTTGGCGCCATGCAGCAAAACCGCCGGTCCCAGACACGCTTTGACGCTATCGCCTTTGCACCGCCTCGCGCAAACGTAGCCCAGACATTCGGCGCAACCTGGTTCGAAATCGCAGGCCATTGGCAGGCGGTACGGGTGCAGTCCCTTGGCGGACAGATCATCAAAGATTTCTCGATTGGCCGGCGTCAGGGGCGGCGGCACGGTGGTGCCACGCGTCTCGCCCACTGGACGGAACGGGTCGGGCGTGGCCCGCACTCCGTAAAGCGTTTCAGCCTCGGCATAATAGGGCTGGAACTCGTCGAAGGTAACGGGCCATGTTTCGGGGACGTTTGCGCCTGGCGCGTCGCGGAAGTACCGACCGGGCTCGAAATCCGATGGGAAGAAGCGTTCCATCACCATCCCATAGAGCGCGCTGCTGCCGCCGGTGCCAATACCGAGGAGCGGAAGGATGGCCCGCGCGGAACCAGACGTCACATCATCCATCGTCTTGGCGAGCCTGCCAGCAAGCCGGCGTTGCTCCGGTGTCAAGCCGTTTACCTGGTCAGGCACCAATGCCTCCAACCAGTTGCCCACGAAGGCGTCGGCGGAGAAGTAGGATGGACCACGCTCGAGGAAGAGGACCTGCCGGCCAGCCTTGGCCAGCGCGTACCCCAGCGTCGCGCCGCCGATGCCGGTGCCAATGACCGCAACGTCCCATTGGCGGGCCGTGAGTTCGGACGGAGTGAGGTGGTTCGGGAGCATGGTTAAATCCGCAATAAATTGATTTGCATCAGCTTATAGAGCGATCTTCATCCACGCAAGGAGTCCGCCAACGTCCGGCTCATTGGTGGTACAAGTCGCTGTCGAACCGCAATTCTCCTAGGGATTCTGGGCAAAGTAGCAAGGCTACTGGTCGGATTGCTTGGCCCAACAGATGCTTACGCGAAGCTCGCCACGAGAGCAGGTCTCAGCTTGCCGAATCAGAAAAACGGATTAACATCCAATTATTTCCATGAGCCATGGTCAGCCGATGACGTATAGCCAGTTTCCGCATCTCCTATCGCCCATCAAGCTCGGGAAGGTGGAGCTTCGCAACCGGATCATTTTTCCTGCCCACGAAACGTTGCTGCAGGGCGATGACGGACTGCTCAACGACGCCTATATCGCCTACCAGGTGGCGAGGACGCGCGCCGGAGCGGGATTGAATATCTTGACGGCCGCCAGCATAGACGAGTTCTCCTTCACGCAACCCAGCCAGCCCCGCCTCGACAGCGATGAGGCCATTCCTGGGTACCGCGCTGTCGCCAAGGCTATCCACGCCGAGGCTGGCAAAGTCTTCGCCCAACTGCTGCACGCTGGGCGAGAGATGTACAGCGCGCCGGACGGCACCTCCCCGTTGACCTTCTCCGCCTCCGACACCTATGCCGAGCGCTTTCACATCAGGCCGCGAGCGCTACAGGTCGACGAGATCGCAAGGATCGTCGAAGCTTACAGCGCGGCCGCGGCCCGCGCCGTCGAGGCGGGGGTCGATGGCATCGAAATCTGCGGCAACCAGGGCAACCTCCCGGCGCAGTTCCTTGCTGCTACGATCAACCGGCGTACCGACGATTATGGTGGGCCCTTCAGCAATCGTTTCCGCTTCATTATGGAGGTAGCGCAATCGGTTCGTTCGGCGATCGGACCGGACATCGCCTTCGGCTTTCGGTTGTCAGCGGCCGATCTCGACAATGACGGGCTGGAGGAGGACGAGAGCCTCGAGGCGCTTGCGCGGCTCGATGCGTCCGGTTTGGTCGACTACCTCCACATCGTGCTCGGCACACCCTCGACCCGCGCCGGCGCCATGCACATCGTTGCACCCATGGAGGCTGCCGAGACCGGCTACGTCACCCCCTTTGCCGAACGTGCTAAGAGACGGCTGACGGTACCGCTGGTGGCGACCGGGCGTTTCAATACCCCGCAGTCGGCTGAGTCGGCTATCGCCCAGGGTTTTATGGACGCGGCCGGCATGACCAGGGCGATGATCTGCGATCCCCGCTTCGTCGCGAAGGTTCGCGAGGGCCGCGTGGATGATATCAGGGCATGTATCGCCTGCGACCAGGCCTGCATCGGTCATTTTCAGCGTGGCTATTCGGTATCCTGCATCCAGTTCCCAGAGTCCGGACGTGAACTAACCCTTGGTGCCTACAGCATGGCCGATCGTGCCAAGAGGGTCATCGTCGCAGGCGGTGGCCCGGCCGGAATGAAGGCGGCTTCGGTTGCGGCCATGCGTGGTCACCACGTCGTCCTCTGCGAGGCCTCGGGCTATCTTGGCGGGCAAGCCGTGCTGGCCAGCCGGGTATCGGGGCGTGCCGAGTTCGGCGGCATCATCACAAACCTGGCCCGCGAGGTGGAGTTGGCTGGCGTGACAGTGCGATTGAGGCAGAAGGTGACGAGGGATTTTATCGAGAGGGAGGGAGCCGATGCGGTCGTTCTGGCCACCGGCGCGACGCCGCGCCTGCCACCATTGGAACGGATCGAGGGGATCGATCACATCACCGCCCATGAGGTGATCGCGGGGACGGCGAAAGCGGGACAAAGGGTGCTGATTGCTGACATCACCTGCGATTGGGTCGGGGTTGGCGCCGCCCTGCAACTTGCCGCGAACGGTCACGACGTCACGATCGCCGTGGTGGGCGTCCAGCCGGGCGAGACGCTGCCAGCATATGTCCGCGACAAAGCCGCCGCCAGGCTCTTCGAAGCCGGCGTCATGATCATCAACTATGCACGTCTCTATGGCGCAGAGGGAAATACGGTCTATCTCGAACACGTGGCCGCCCTGAAGCCCATCTTGGTCGAAGGTGTCGATACGCTGGTGATCTGTCACGGCGGCCAAGCGGATCGCGAGCTTGAACGGGAAATAGCGGCATTGCCCATCGAGCGGCACATCGTGGGGGATTGCCTTACCCCGCGCACAGCCGAGGAGGCGGTGCTGGAGGGATTGAAGGCGGCGGTAGCCCTATAGAACCCCGCCGGGGACCGGCGCGATGCCGCATCGCCAGCTCATGCGAATTTCGCCTTCCAGTCGGCAAAAAGTCAGTACGGAGTGAGATCCATGGGGAGGCCGCACAATTGGCCAGCGTCTGCGGAGCGCTACCAGCTACCTGCCCCAAAAGCAGGAACCCGGCCGGCTTTGAGCCTGATGCGCTTTTTGATATTTCCGGGCGCGGTCTTCTGCAAACGAGAAGCTGGGCATAGACGACGGTGGCGGACTGCGAATCCCGGATCACTGATCTAGAGACTTTGTGTCCGATTTCGAGTGGGCCGACCGTCCAAGGCGGGGTCAACACTGCCCATTGCGAAGTCACCGCTACTTACCGGCAACACCTCCGGCAAGAACATGCGCAGATACGCGGTTTGCATGCGCATACTCTCCTGGAAAGACTCGTCATCTATATAGCCGTGCAGGGTGTAGGACCGTGACCAGAGCCCGTCGACGACCTCCATGCTAAAAGCAAACTTCTGCGTCAGGCCGGGAATTTCGGGCAGAACAAAAAGCTCCATCAGAATGTCGACCAGGGCCCGAGCTAGCCTGTCATTCTCGGCGATGGTGGCTCGGCGCGACTCCCGATGCAAGATCGGCCCAAGGCAGGCCTCGCTTACCGGGCGGTGATCGTTGAAATAGGCGCGGGCATGCTTGCCGACATCATAGAGCCAGGTCTGCCAACTGAAATCCCTGCGGCGGGCCAATGCCTGGCCCGCCTCGATAGCATCTTGGGAGGACTTACGAAGGTAGCGTCTGCTCAGCTCAATTCTGAGCGCGGCCATCGTGGGGAATAGGTAGTTGATGGACGCTGGCGAGATGCTGGCCTGGCGGGCAATGTCGTAAAAGCTGATATCTTCTATGTTTGCCGCCTGCAGCAGCTCTTCCGATGCGTCGAGGATTTTCTCGAAGCGTGCCATGCTGCGATTTTGAGAGGGTTGCCGGGCCACATGTTCGATGGTGTCGGATCTGCCTTTGCGGAGCGAGGACCGCGGCCTGATGCTGGTGTTGTTGTCTGGCATCTAAATAACTCGCTTGCGGAGCGAAAGAGGACGTGGACCTACTTGGCGAAGCCGGGTCGGACGCCGACGGACCCCGCGGCACCTGGCCGGGGGCCTGTCGGGCTGCAACATTCCTAAACCCCACATTAATCGAATCATCCACTGTCTCTGGCGGCACAACCCGAACTTTAATAGCCCATCCGGTACAACGTTGGCTAGGCTGCACGCAAAACGTTGCCACGGCTTGTTCCGGGCTTTGGATCGGCCGTCTGCCAAATGTGAATGCGTCCAGCTCCGGAGGTGCAAGGATCGGCCGAATGCTCTTGGCTAACTTCGGAAAGTGACCAGGACATGATCTGAGGAATGTGGTGGGCCCGTGAAATATCAAAGGGTCGTCGAGACTGATACACCTGCGGGCGCGAAGACCATCACGCCGCTCCGCAGCCGCAACTTGTGTCTCAGAATGCTCCCACTAGGGTGACGGTTATACCCCTTTCAGTTGACCCACGAAACGCCCATTTTTTTGTCCTCACTGGAATGAATTGCCGGGAGGCACCTGGCCAAGGAAAACACCCGGCTCAATAGAGTCGGCACCCTATAATCAGATTAAGAATGAAAAAAATTGTAATGGGGCGCCTTATACGATTGATAGAGAGACGATTCCGATATAGAAAGCGATTTAAATCAACTTATGGCACCCACGAGATGTCGCCCGAGACTCCGCGAGACGACCTCGCATCTTCCGTGTCGGTCATCGGCCCGATTGCGCAGATCGGTTATGTTGTGGCCAACCTCGAGGCCGCTGTAAGCTTCTGGGTCGCGCACTTGGGCGTAGGGCCCTTCTTTGTGCAGAAGCACTTGCAGTTCTCTGAGCTCGTCGTGAACGGTGCGTCAAGCGATTTGGATTTCAGCCTTGCGCTGGCATGGGGCCGCGGCGTCCAGATCGAACTGATCGAGCAGCACAATGAGACGCCTTCGGTGTTTCGCGGCTTCCCCTACGGTGCCATCCACCACGTTGGAATCCGAACCATGCGGCTTGCCGAAGATGCGGCTCGTCTGAAGGCCGCCGGCATGCGGGAGCTGCAAAGGGGTGTCGCCGCGACCGGGTCGACCACCGTTTTCTTTGATGGCAATCCGGTTTGCGGGATCATAGAGCTCATTCAACCTGCGGATGGCGGGGCTCTGCTGGAGAAGATGAAGAAGGCGGCTTCGGAGTGGGATGGAAAGAGCCTTTATGGCGCTTGAATTTGATGCGGCGGACTGAGTAATCAACTGGAAGGGTGGTGGTAAAGAAATTATCCTCGGTGGAGGGTTAGCTTAGCAATCCCGGGCTTCGGTCAGATGTACTACCAGGATCGTCGCCCCGGAACCGACAGGGGCCCCACTCCCGTGCTCTGGCTCGCGGCTTCTGGCTCAACCCATCGGACTTCAATCGCCTCGCGGCCAAGATTGCGTCTGAACGGCGCGTGGTAGCGCCGGATCTGCGTGGGCGTGGCAAATCTTCGAGGTCGCTGGACTGGAGGCCGCGGACTGCGCCGCCGGACGCGAAGCAGATCGCCCCACTTGACCACAGCAAAGGATTGCCTGGGCGGTCAGGTCGATCACCGTGGTGCGGCCCCGTCCCGCGTCCAGTCATCAAGCGATCCGGTTACCTGAGAGTTGATGGCCACGCCCGAGATGCAACCTCTCGGCACCGGCAGCCGTCTCCGCGTCTCCTGTACCGTTACGGGGCCATGCCCTGCAGGTCTCTGCGCTCCTCGATCGCGGCGAGAGCCTCAAGCGTGAGCTCCCGGCGCACGTTGCGACGGCGTCTGATCTCGACATAGACGACACCGGCGATAGTGATGAGAATGAACAGCAGGCCCAGCGCGTTGATCTCGGGCGTAAAGCCCGTGCGAACCATGGAGCCAATATAGACGGTCAAAGTCTGGGCGTTGCCACGCGTAAAGAGGGTTATGTTGTAGTTCTCCACCGACTGGAAGAAGGCCAGCACTGCGCCAAGGACGATGGCGGGATAAAGGTGGGGAAGAACAATCCGGCGCATGACTTGGCCATGGCTCGCGCCGAGATCGAGCGCCGCCTCCTCAAGGCCCCTGTCAAAGCTTTGGAGCCTGGCAAGCACCAAGAGCATGACGTAGGTCGCGATGTAGGACACCTGTCCCAATGCTGAGAGGTGCAGGCCGGCCGGGATGTTGAATTCGTTCCAGAACAGTAAAGTCGAGATGCCGACGACAACACCGGGCGTGAGGATTGGCGCGATCAGAATGCCAAACAGCAGCGGGCGCATCCTGCTCTGCAGACTGTTCAGCAGCAACGCTGCGGCGGTTCCGATTGGCACCGCCATGGCGACCACGGCCAGTGCCAGGAAGAAGGTGTTGATCCCGGCATCCAGCATGCGCTGGTCGTTCCACAGATCCTCGAACCAGCGTTCGGTGAAGCCGCGCCAGGGATAGACGGACGGGAAGCGCGAATTGTTGAAACCGGCGCCGCCCATGATAATCAGCGGCACAACCATATAGGCCATACACAGCCCCAGAAAGCCATTTGCGAGTATCTTGCCGAGGGTCAGTTTTTGCATGAGCTCACCGCGCGATATCGGTCAGGTTTACCTTGAAGAGCCGGATCATGAGCGACACGAACACCGTGCAGACGAGAAGCAACATGAAGGCGTAGGCCGAGCCGGTGTTCCAGTCCAATCCCTCGAAGAACCATTGCATGATCACCTCGGTGAACCAGCGCGAGCTGGGCGAGGCGAGCAGCCGCGGGACAAAGAGGGCTCCCGCGCACATCATGAAGACCATCACGCAGCCCGACGCGATGCCCGGCTTAGCATGCGGGATTACCACCCGGCGGTGGATTTGCCACCAGCGCGCGCCCATATCTTCGGCCGCCTCGATCTGGTTGGAATCCAGGGTGGTGAGCGACCCATAGATCGGGAACAACATGAAGAGAAAATAGGTGTAGATCAGGCCGATGATCACGCCGTTGTAGCCGCTGATCCAGCGGATCGGGCTGATCCCGAACAGGCCGAGCAGTGCGTTCAGCGGGCCTTGGTATGCCAGGATGATGTACCAGGCGAAGCTGCGCAGCAGTTCGCTGATCCACAAAGGGATGAGCAGGATGAGGAACAGTGTCGCGACAGTGCGCGGATTGACCACCTTGGCCAGGATGTAGGCCAGCGGATAGGCCAGCGCCAAGGTGATGACAGTGACAAGGCAGCTGATCGCCACCGTCTGCGCGAAGACGAAGAGGTGGATCGGGATCGACAGGAACAGGAATTCCTTTGTGGCGTTCGGGTTCAGAAGGGTCAGATAGTTCTGCAAGGTGTAGTGGTCGTTCGGACCGCCGACTTGGTCGGCCGGCAGGGACGGTCGAAACGATGCGTCGACTAGGAACAGATAGGGAAGAATGATGAGCACCAAGACCCAGAACGCCGTCAGAGCCACCATGACGACCGTCGCGGCAAAGCCATATCGGCGCGCCACGTCCTTCATTGCGCGACCTCGACACGGTACGACTGACCCTGCCGGACACCGACGTCGTCCTCTCCAGCGCGTGCAGGCAAATTTTCTGTCAGGATCGTGGCTTGGTCAGGCGTGAACTCAAGTCGGGCATCTGTCCCGACCGGCGGGATCCACACCGAAGCATCGTTCGGGACCTGCACGATGTGCCGCCGCCCCCGTTTGTCGCTGGCGTGGATATTGATGAAGTTTCCTTCGAAAGCGATGCTCGCGACCTTGACGGCGACGACGTTTGCGCCCTCGCGCGCCTTCTCGCTCACGGGATTGAGGGTTACGCGCTCGGGCCGCACATAGAGCTTCGCATCGGCATACTCCTTGACCCCGGATCCCACCATGGCTCTCAGCACCTCCCCGTCATCGGTCGTGAAGGTTCCGACACCGGCTTGGATATCGTCTAGGGTTCCGTTGAAGACATTGTTCTCGCCTACAAAGGACGCCACGAAGCCGTTGGCGGGGTTCTCGTAGATTCTCTGCGGCGTATCGACCTGCTGCAGCCTGCCCTGCGACATGACGCCAATGCGGTCTGACATTGCCAGCGCCTCACCCTGGTCGTGAGTGATGTAGATAAAGGTGATGTCCGTGCGCTTCTGGATCGCTCGCAGCTCCGCACGCATGTGCTGCCGCAGCTTCAGGTCAAGCGCCGAGAGAGGCTCGTCAAGCAGCATGACCTTCGGCTCGACCGCAAGGGCCCTGGCGATCGCCACGCGCTGTTTCTGGCCTCCCGACAGCTGCGCGATGGCCTTGTCTCCAGCTCCAGGCAGGTCAACCAGCCGCAACAGCTCCTCGGCCCTGGCGCGTCGCGCGGCCCTTGGTGCGCCGCGGACCTCGAGACCGAATGCAATGTTTTCCCACACAGACATCAGCGGGAACAGGGCGAGATTCTGAAAAATAAGCGCGGTTGGCCTGCGGTTCGGGCCGATCCCCGCCATGTCCTGGCCACCAATCCTGACGCTTCCAGCACTCGGGCTGATGAAACCGGAAACCGCCCGCAAGATTGTTGTCTTGCCGCAGCCTGAAGGACCGAGGAACGAAAAGAATTCACCGGATTTGATGGACACAGACACATTGTTTACGGCCCGGAAATTACCGAAATTCACCGAAACGCCTGAGAGTTGTACGCCTTCGCTCATCGACCGCCTATTTGAGATTGTAACCTATGGCCCGGGAGCCGCCGACCGCGCAGCCTCTTCAAAGGCTTGAGCGTACAGAGGGCAACGCGCGACCCTGCCGCATCACACGGTCAAGGCGCCAAATCATATGGCCGCGGGCACCGCCAGGAAAGAGCGGCGCCTGCGGCCATGATCGACCTCGATCAGGCGGCGCGCCATTTGTCTCCGTATTCGGTGCTCAGCTTCACAAACCATGGCTCGCGTGGCGGCCACAGCCAGAGCTTCTTGAGGGCATCTTCCGGATAGGCCGCCTTGTAGAACTCAAGCACCTGGGGTGACATCAGCTCAATGCCGCCCTTACCGATCGGGTTGCAGCTGTACATTGTTGCCCAGCCCGAGGACCCTTCAGCCGAGGACACCCAGTTGATGAACTCATGCGCCTGGTCCACATTCGTGGCGTTCTTCATCAGCACGAAGCCTTGGCTCCAACTGAAGGCGCCTTCCTTGGGCGCTATGAAGCCAAACCCGTCGGGCGCTAGATGCGCGCCGCTCGAATCCCAGCAAAGACCGAGTGTGCAGCCATTGGTTCGGAAGGCACCCTCTGCTTCCGACTCCGAGGACCAAAACTGGGCAACATTTGCCTTGCGTTCGATCGCCGCGGCCAGGACGATGTCCCAGATCTGCCGCATCGTCGCCTCGTCCCTGTAACTGTCTAGGAACGGCCGCGGCAGCTTTCCCTGAGCCTCGAGGAGGCGGCCCATGGCCGGAAGAGCCGATTGGGGACGAAGGGTCACCTTGCCTTCATATTTCTTATCGAAGAGGTCGGCGAGGCTGGCTGAGCCATATGTCATCGGCGCATCCTTCTTGCTAAACACAAGCGCCTCGGTGCCCCAACTCGACGGCAGGTAGTAGCGTTTGCCGTCGACTTCGCCCTGGTCTCCCGGCGTGGCGCCCGGCGCGCCGTCGACGAAGTTTGACATCTTGATCTTGGTCAGGTCGTACGGCTGGAGCATGCCCTCGCTAATCCAGACGCGCACATAATGCATCGCCGGCTCGGCGATATCGATGCCGCCACTCTTGGCCAGCTTCGCCTGCGCAAGCATGGTCTCAGCGTCAGGTTGCTGAGAGGCAATATTGACCGTAATGCCCGTCGCCTTCTTGAACTTGTCAAGCAACGGCGAATAGTCATAGCCCGACCATGCCATGAAGTTCAGGCTGCCTGAGGAAGAGAACGCGTCCTTGACAATGGCCGGGGCGGCAAGTGCTGCCAAGCCCGCTGTTGTCGCCCCTTTCAACAAGGTCCTGCGGCTGATTCTATAGGTCATGCTGCTTCTCCCATATGTCTTTCGTGGATCATTGTTTTTGATATTTCCGTACCCCGGGCCAAGGCGCCGAGCCGAGCGACCTTGGCTATTGGCGGAGGCTTAACGCAGATCGAATTGGTTGTAAATCAGATTTTAGCGAGATGCCGACTCGTTATCGTGTCAAAACGGGTCGTAGTCGATTGCGCATGCGCGTTTGCCCTTATCGGCCTTTGTCTCGATCTGGCGGCCTGTATGCGTCCCGGCTGGAAAGAGATCCGCAACGCCTTCACACGCAAGGCATACAGGCGCTACCAGGCCCGTCAGCAGCCCGCCGTTGCACGGCGAAGCGGCGTAGGCTGTGAGAGCGGCACAGGTGTCGAATGGTAGATCCGGACATCGCTGTCACCGCTATCATGCCGGCATGGCGAGTTCCGTCAATTTCGATTAAGATCGCAAAAACGGCGCGCATATAGTCCCTAGCAGGGGCAAAATTCACGCCACGCACACAGCAGTTTTTCGCTGTGCGCGCAGCCCACCGGAAGAGCTGGGCCGCATGTCGATGGTACAGGAGGCTCAAATGAGGACTACCGACGATGAGGCACCGACCGACCAGATGCAAGGCGCCGTGCGACCAAAATCGTCGATGCGTAAGACCAGATCCGACGAGGTTGAACATGTGGCGCGGCGCCCAACACAAAACCGCAGCCAGGCAAGATTCGCCAAAATCCTTAGCACCACAGAAAAGCTGCTCGAGGCCGTCAACATTGAGGACATAAGCTCCTACGACGTTGCCCGGGCGGCCAAGATGCCGCCCGCGTCAATCAACTACTTGTTCCCAACCATGGCCGCGTTGCGCATCGAGTTGACGCGGAAATACGCGCAGATAGGGACCGAGATCACCGTGCTTGCGCATCGTGCCCAGGCACGCTCGAAGAATCCGAGCTGGCAAGTTTGGATGTATAAGATGGGTGAATATGCTCGCGACCAATACAACGCCAGCCGACCCATCTGCGAGGTGCTGCTCGGCCCGCAAATCCATCGCCAGGCAACCTTGGCGACGTATCAGGAAACTCGGGCTGCGGCGCGAGAACTCGCATCGGCGCTACGCTCATTTTTCGTCATGCCCAACATCCCCGACATGGAAGAAACCTTTTCCCGAGCCATGGACCTTGTCGAGTCGGCTTGGGCACGATCTTATCTGCTTTACGGCAAGATTGATGACGAAACCTTCGAGCACTCCATGCGGATGCAAATTTCCTATTTGAGGACAATCCTTCCGGACGTGCTCGCGGTCAGGCCAGGCAAGGCAGACGCTTGATTTGTAAGCATATTATCACCATGTTGTGAATTCCGCTCGCGCGTACTTGGCTCCGCTTCGGCGAGCAATCGCAGGTATTCCGACCAGCTAATCAATTTCCAATCTCATGGTTGACGCAGCCGAACAAACCAGATTAACATCAGGTTATAGCGAAGTGGAGTTCTGACAGGAGTTTGTGCGCCGGTCTGGCTCGCGATCGCAGGGCCGACTTAACGACACAGTTTGCAGGTCGGCCAACCCGCAGTACGGACCAACGGGGCCAAGCGAGACGACAGCGGAGGACAGATGGAGTCGAAACCCTATAGCGTCAAAGAAGAATTCTTGGAGCTTGCAGGCTTCGGCAGAATGTATGTCAAGCAATACGTCCCATCATTAGCGCGCAATCGCACGCCTGTTTTGTGTATTCCCGGCTTCTGGCGAAATTCGTCAGACTACCGGCGCCTGGCCGGCAATATAGCGGGCGATCGCCACGTAATCACGCCGGACCTGCGCGGCCGAGGTAAGTCATCGCGCACAAACGATGTCGCGGACTATCATTTCGACAAACTGATCGGGGATATGTGGGATTTACTGGATCGCCTTCAGGTCGAAAACGTCGTGATCGCCGGGGTAGCGCTCGGCGGCTTCATGGCGATCGAGATGGCGACGCAGAAACCGGCGCGGGTCGCCGGCATTGTGTTGAACGACGTAGGCACCCAGACCTCGTCTCCAGGGACCAAGCACATCGCAACGCATCTGAGCTTCGATGCGATCGGCTTCGACGAGGCGCTTGGCAAGACCAAGAAACAGTATGGCGACTACTTTCCGGATTTCGACGAGGACGACTGGCGCTCCTTCACCCTGCAGACCTATCGGCAGGTGGCGGGCGACAAATATGTACGCGATTTCGACGAACTGACTCAGCAGGAGACACAGCGCTTCAAGGAGGCCAAGCCGAGCTTCGACAAAGAGTTCAAAGCGCTTAAGCTCCCGGTGGCGATCCTGCGCGCCGAGAAATCCCTCTACATGCCGGCAGATCTGGCGCTCGAGATGGCTGGCGTCAATCCGAACGCCCAGCTGACGGTCGTGCCGGTGAGGGGACATCCGCTGCTGATGGACGAGCCCGCCTCACTGGCGGCAATCAGCGCGGTTCTGGAAGAGGCCGATCGATCGCGGACATGAGCAGCCGCGCTGAACGCCTCTCGGTCGTTGCCTGTTCCTCGTGATGTCGTCAACAGGGATCATTGCCATGGGCGTAACTGTCGAGACCTATTTCTTTAAGGGCAACGGGCGGGTGCCGAACTCACGTCTGCCTCTGCTCGTCTACAGAGACGTGGTCGCCTGGTCAGCGATCGAAATGGAAGACCGCCAGCGATCGAATTACTGGAACCCGAGTTGGCACAGTCCAATCGGTTTCTATCCGCAGCATCATTTCCATAGCCAGTCACACGAACTCATCGCTGTCATACGCGGCGAGGCGCGCGGGCTGTTCGGGGGCCACGACGGCAAGGAGGTTTTGCTCCGGAAGGGCGATGTCGTGGCCATTCCCGCCGGTGTAGGACATTTCGGCGTCTCGATCACAGATGATCTGCTCGTGACGGGGTCATTTCCGGCCGGGTTCGGCGTGCTCGATTTCCGCTTGGGTCATCCAGACGAATACTACGAACTGGCCGAGACCTCGCGGCGGGTGCCGATACCGGCCTTTGACCCCTTCTTCGGTCCCGGCGGGCCCCTCCCAACATTGTGGAGTGATGCCGACAACGGCAAATCCGTACCGGTCACGTGGACGGTCTAAGCCCAAGGCGGCGCCTGCTACCCGCGAACCAGAACAAGGAGAAGATGATGCATAAAAGTCCGCCGGAGATTGGTGAATACAATTCCTTGAAGGAACAGTCCGGCTACGCCCGTCCCATTGAAGAGTTCGGAAAGGCCGAGCTCAGCGAGGATCATCTGGGTAATCTCGAGCGCATGCTTGGGATGCTGATACAGCGCCGGCGTTATCTCGCACAGGAGGCGATCGCCTACCAGATGACATTCATGGGCAGGTCGTACGACATCGCCAAGATCCAACCGATCATCGAGGCGATGCAGGCAGCGATCGCGCATGAGAAGATGCTCGCCTCGGCAAAGGACTGACATTGACGTCGTCACCCGGAAGGCTCGGAGGAACAGCTATCGCGATGGTCGTAGCCGGTGCGTCCCGCAAGCGTCGGCTAGAGCAGAATCTGATCACTCAGGCTCGTAACCTGCGGCGCTGAAGTGGTTTGTGCATTGCTCGGCGGTGAAGCGGGGCAGCGCGTCGCGGATTGCGTCCCAAAGCTCGGGGATGTTGCGTGCGGCGGCTTTCCTGAGGATCGACTTCAGCTTCGAGAAGGCATTTTCGATCGGGTTAAAGTCGGGGCTATAAGGTGGCAGGAAGAGCATTCGCGCGCCGACCGCTTCGATCGCTTGGCGGGCGGCGGTGACTTTGTGAGCGGGCAGGTTGTCGAGGATGACGATGTCCCCAATTCGAAGCGTAGGCGCCAGTACCTGCTCGGCATAAGCGGCGAACCATTCACCCGTCATCGGTCCGTCGAGGACCATCGGCGCAGTCATGCCCGTCAGGCGCAATGCGCCTGTAAAAGTGGTCGTTTTCCAGTGCCCATGCGGGATCGGAGACCGGCACCGCATGCCCCGCTTTGCCCGTCCACGCAGGCGAGCCATCTTCGTCGACGCGCCGGTCTCGTCGATAAAGACCAATCGTTCGGGATCGAGATCAGGCTGGGCCTTGAACCAGGCGCGTCGCCGCGCGAGCACGTCGGGCCGATCCTGCTCGCTGGCGTGCGCCGTTTTTTTTCAAGGTCATCGAGTGACGGTCGAGAAAGCGCCAGATCGTGCTCGGCGCGAACACGACCGCATGCTCCGCCCTGAGAAACTCAGCCAACTCGACCAGCGTGATGTCGTCCTGACCTTCGATCGCCGCCAGGATCGTATCCCGATAGGCCTCGATCCGCTGGGAGCGCTTGTCCCCGCCCTGGGGCTTTGCCCGCGTCGCGCCGCTCTCTCGCCATTCGCGGACCCAGCGCACCGCGCTTGCCGGGGCAACACCGAAACGATCCGCCGCGGCCCGCCGCGACAGGCCACCCTCAACCGCCGCGATCACACGCGAACGCAGATCCTCCGATATGGCTCTAACCATGCCTGCTGGCCTCCATATCCAGCAGACATGATGAATCAGATATTCTCGCCGATGGGAATCCCTCGCGATTCCATCAGGTCAGATTATGCTCTAGCGGTCGGCCTTGACCCGTTTGGCCTTTTTGAGAGGGGCAGGCTCTTTCGGTATCCCAGCCAGGAGATTCTCAACGCCAGTCCGCATGCGCACAAGTGCTGGGCCGATCTTCTCGGCGATAGTCTTCTCGTCGATGATCTCAGCGGTTCCGCCACAGGAAAAGGCGAGCGGCGGAGATCCGTCGATGGGTATGAACGGCACGCCGACGGCCTTGACGTAGCTGTGCCAGGTGCCTGAGGCCGTGACGTAGCCCAAACGCGCATACTGCTCCTGCGCCTGCTCGAGCAGCTTCGAGAAAGTCGCGCGTTCGCTCCGCGTAGGGGGCAGGAAGCGATTGCTCAGCTGGTTGCGCTGTTCCTCGGAGAGGCCGACTAGATAAGCCAAGCCCATGCCGCTGTTCCACAGTGGCAGCCTTGATCCAACGTTGAGCCTGAGCGTCACCAGGCTTTCGGATCGGCAGTTGGAGAGATAAACCATTTCGTTGTAGTCACGCGCTCCCAAAGCAACCGCAGCACCGGTTTCGTCCGCAAGGTCCTGCATCAGGGGGCGTGAGACGTGGACGATGGCGTTGGAACTCAAGGCAGTATAGCCCAGCGAAACCGTCGCCGCGCCAAGGCTGTAGCGCCCCAGGACGTCATCGTAAACAAGATAACCCAGGCCTGCGAGCGTGTAGGTCAGCCTCGACACGGTCGCCTTCGGCAATCCCGTACGGGCCATGAGTTCGAGGTTTCCAAGCGACGTTTCCCCCGGCCGGAAGCTTCGCAATATCTGCAGGCCACGAACCAGGGACGTGGAGAAGCCCTCGCTTTCGGTGGCGTCTTCGATGGGATTGTTCAGGCGCTTGCGCAATTCAGTCCCTCGCTTCCTTAGCCGATACTTTGCGGCAGCGCTTACGCGAAGTACCGGATGTTTCCAAGTGTGAATGATCCAACTGCCACTTCGGCCCTTTGCGGCTACTGCGCCGGAACGACCATCGTCTCGCTCGCCTTCCAGCTCAGGTAGACCTCCGCCCCCGGTTCTGGGCTAAAGGGATCTCCAGACATCTGCTGCCATTGTTCGATCGTTTGGCCCGATCCGACAGCCACCCGGTGGCGCTGGACGCCGTTGGTGAAGGTGATGTCGACGACCGTGCCCTTGACAACGTTGTCAGTGCCGGGATGGCTGGCAGACAAGGTAATGGCCTCTGGCCGCACGCAAGCACACAGGTCGAGCGTCCCGGCCGGAACCGAGGTCACTCTCAGGGGCACGCCAAGGGCGGTCGTGATGTGTAGGTCTTCTCCCGAACCTCGCACCCCCGAGATATCGAAGACGTTCGCCTGACCGAGGAAAGACGCGACGAAACGGTTCTTCGGATGGCGGTAGAGTTCCTTGGCTGAGCCAATCTGGATGATCGAACCGGCGCGCATGATGGCAATCCGGCTCGCCATCGCCGCTGCCTCGCCCTGGTCGTGGGTGACGTAGAGGACCGTCGACCCCAGCTTGCCCTGCAGTTGCTTGATCTCGAACTGCATCTCCTCGCGCAGGTTCTTGTCCAGCGCGCTCAGGGGCTCGTCCATCACCAGGAGCAGGGGATTGTAGACCGCAGCACGGGCCAGCGCCACGCGCTGCTGTTGGCCGCCTGATAGGGCGTTGGGGTAGCGGTCGCCCACGTTGTCGAGGCGAACCAGCCGAAGCACGTCCCGCACCTTGCGGGCAATCTCGTCCTTGGCAACGCCGCGCATCTGGAGCGGGAAGGCGATGTTCTGTGCAACCGTCTTGTGCGGAAACAGCGAATAGTTCTGGAAGACCATGCCGAAATTGCGCTTGAAGGGTGGCACGCCCTCGATGTTACGGCCGTCCACGAGGATCTCACCTTCGTCCGCCGCGAGATAGCCGACCGTCAGACCCAGCAAGGTTGTCTTCCCCGAACCGCTCGGCCCGATTATTGCGAAGAACTCGCCGGCCTCTATGGTCAGATCGGTCGGCTGCAAAGCCACCAATGCTCCATACCGCTTGCAGAGGCCGACATACTGGATCCGTTTGCCAGGCACACCGGCGCTCGCCCCGGCGCCGAAGCTATGAAAGGGGGTGGCGGCCCGAATCCGCTGGTGGATGGCACTCACTGATCGGCTTCCTTGGTGGTTGAGAATTTGGCGCTCTGCCGTTGCAGCAACGTCACCGTGCCAAGCAGGCCAAGCGCCAGGACGATCGCGACGGTCGAGGCCGCGGCAATGGTCGGGTCCATCTGGTAGCGCAACTCGTTCCAGATGAAGACCGGCAGCGTCACTGAGGACGCATCCGTCAGGAAGAGCGCGATGATGATCTCGTCGAAGGAAAAGGCGAAGGCAAAGATCGCTCCCGTCAGCATGCCGAGCCTGATCATCGGGAAGGTGACATGGACGAACGTGCGCCAACCGTTGGCTCCAAGGGTCATGGCGGCAAGCTCCAGGTTTTCCGAATAGCCCCGCAACGCTGCCGACACGGTTACGAACACCAGGGGCGTCGCGACGGCCGTGTGGGCAACGATAACTGCCGCGCGCGACCCGATCAGGTTAAAACGTGCCAAGATCGGGAAGATGCCGATTGCCAAGATGATCTGCGGCATGATCAGCGGCGACAGCAGCAACCCGGAGATCGCCTTGGCGAAGGGGATCTTTCCGCGCACGACAGCTAGGGCGGCCATCGTGCCCAGCAGCACGGACACGAGCGCCACCCCGAGACCGATCATGAGAGTGTTCGAGAAGGACGAAAGGTAGCCGGGATGGTTCCACATCCTCTGGTACCACTGCAGCGAGACGCCCGGCAGCGGCAAATCCAGAAACAGCCCGCTGCTGAGGGATAGGGGTGCCAAAATCAAGATGGGCAGGATTAGGTAGAACAGACCGAGGGTGGCAAAGATCCGGCTTGCGAGGTGCGTCAGGCGCTCAAAGGCTGTCCAGCTCATTGGATGGCCAATCTCACACCGCGCCGCCCGGCGATGTAGGCGATCAGCGTGATCGACAGCAACACCATGGCGAGTAGGACGGTCGCAAGCGCCGAGGCGAGTTGCCAGTTGAGGGCTTGCGAGACTTGTCTCTCGATTAGCACCGAGATCATCATGTTCCTGTCTGAACCGAGTAGGGCGGGCGTCACGTAAAAGCCCAGAGCGGTGATGAAGACCAGCACGCTGCCTGCCACAAGACCCGGCAGGCACATGGGCAGATAGATGTGCCAGAAGGCTCGCAGCGGGTTGGCGCCTAGGATGCGCGCAGCCAGAAGCTTGGTCGTGTCGATCTGTCGCATCGTGCTGACGAGTGGTAGGACCATCATGGGCAGCAGGAACTGGACCATGCCGATCTGCACCGCAGTCATGTTGTTCATCAGCTTGAGGGGCTGGTCGATCCAGTCCAACTGCATGAACAGATTGTTGATCACGCCGCGACGGCTGAGGAGCGCGATCCAGGCATATGTTCGGGTCACTACGCTTGTCCAGAAAGGTATCATCACGAGGGCAAAAGCAATGCCGGACCAGAACCTGTTGGCCCGGGAGATGAGATGGGCGATCGGGAAGGCCACCACCAGACAGAGGACCGTGGCGTAGAGCGCGGTCGTGAATGTCTGCCAGATGACTGTAAGGTAAATCGGATTTGCGGCGATCTCCCCAAAATTCGCCAGACTTGGCCGGGACTCGCCGAAGGCGCGATAAACGACGACACCGAGCGGCAGGAAAAATGTCGGCAATAGAAAGAGCGCCGGTGGCACCAGCAGGAATTTGAGGGCAAAATCCGGCGACCAATGCCGCGATCGATTCATGCGTCCGAGCCTCTGGTTTTTCGCGCAACAATTGAGGCCGGCGGTGTTCAGCAGCCGTCCTCGCGATGGGGCCGGGGCTCGGCCGACCGCCGAACCCCGGGCACCATCATCCGAGAAGCCATTTCGTGAACTCGTTATTGGCCTTATCGCTGTTTTTGGCCCACCAGTCAAAATCTTGAAGACGCGCGGTCTTCAAATTCGCCGGGTCCGCAACCGTAGCCGCCAGAGCCTTCGGATCGCAAAGCGGAATGGCCTTGGTGTTGGTGGGACCCAGCGGGAGCAACTCTGCGAGCCGTGCCTGCGGTTCGGGCGTTGAAAGATACGCCGCCAACTTCATGGCCGTCTTCTTCTTCGGATGGCCCTTCGGGATGATGATCGTGTCGCCGTCGCAAATGCCCTGATTGAAGGAATAGTCGATCGGCTTGCCCTCGTCCTTGAGCGCTTTCACGCGGTTGACCCACATCGAAGCCATGTCGACCTCGCCGCCGGCGAGAAGCTGCTGCGACTGAGAACCACCCTCCCACCACACGATGTGATCGCGCACCCCATCCAGAGTCTTGAGCGCCTTCTCAATGTCGAGCGGATAGAGTTTCTCGATCGGGACGCCGGCACCCAGGGCCGCGAGCTCAAGTGTCTGGTTGGCGTTCTTCCAAAGCCCCCGCGGCGACGAATTGGCAGGGTTAAAGAAGTCGGCCCATTTTTTCGGCTCGGAGCCCGGATGGAATACCGAAGTATTCCACGACAGGACGTTGGCGGCGATGTTGCAGAGAAACCAGTTGTCACCGCTTGCACCAGGAATAAGGGCCTTGCGCTCGATGAGCCCATAGTCGAGCGGTTCGCTCAATCCCTGGCCCTGTGCACTGGCCGCCTCACCGGATGAAGCCAGCATCATATCGAACTGTCCGAAGGCATTGGATTCAACCATGACCTTCAACTCGGCCAACCCTTTCCAGGGCTGAGGTACAATTTTGATGCCCGTACTCTTGGTGAAGTCGTCGTAGTAGGCCTTCTGCAAGGCGGTGAGGAAGTCGCCGCCACCGGACGACACGAGGAGTCCCTCCGCATCAGATTGGGCGATAGCCGGCGTGGCGAGTTTCGTCGCCGCCAAAGCGACGCCGGCGGTTGCGCCGATCTTGAGAAATTTCCGGCGAGAGAGGCCGGAACGCGCTTTCCCGATTGTCATCGAATTCTCCGTGTTCCCAAGTTTCTTTTTCTGATTTTGCCAGCCTCAAATCTGGCTACCCGAATGTGTCTCACGGAATCGCCAAATTGGCAATATATGAAATTAAAATCCGATTATGGTGCTTTGGTATGGAGATGGCTGATGGCTTGATCGGGAACGATAAAGCGTCCGGATACCCGTAAAATAGGCCTTCATGCGCGATTAACGAGGCGGACGTGGCAGTGCTCTCCATTGTTGAAATTTTTTTTAAATCTGGTTTCTTTGGTGGCGATCATTATGCAGAGAGGGCGACGGGAGGGCAAACTGCAAACTCCCACGAAGTCGACTTCTAGATGGTGCGTATTGACAAAATCAGATTAATGTCAGAATTCGAGTGGCGCTGATTCAACAGGGCGGCTGGCCGATCTCCGCCAGGGAGCACAATGACATGGAAGCAGTGATCTTGAACGCCTCGGCGAAACGACCGTCGGGTGGGTCCGTCCTCAACCGGTCGCGCTCACATTGGTGGAACACTTCTGACTCCTACCAACCCGCTACCCCGCTAATCGGCCACGTCGATGTCGACGTGTGTATCGTCGGTGGAGGTATCAACGGCGTCTCGACCGCGTATCATCTGAAGAAGCTGGACCCCTCCGTCGATGTGGCTTTGCTCGAAGCTGAGGTTGTCGGCTTCGGCGCAAGCGGGCGCAACGCTGGGCAGATCATCATGAAGTTTGGCGGCACCTCACCCGAGCGACTTGTCGGCAGCCACGGAGCCGATAGGGGACGCGAAGCATGGGACTACGTCCACCGTGGCATAGCCTTCATTGAGGACGTGCGCGACGAAGAGGGAATCGCCTGCGATTACACAAACACTGGCACTCTCAACGTTTGTCTACGCGTCGAGGGTGATGGGCGCATCGACGAGGCAATGCGGCTGATGGAACGGATGGGGCAGTCGCAATATGTGTCATACGTTGAGCGCGAGCAGGTCGAGCAGGAGCTCGGCAGCAACCAGTTCGGAGCGGCTTACCATGAGTCACGAGGCGGCCAGTTCAATCCGCTAAAGTTGGTGCGTGGCCTCAAGAGCGCTGCCGAGCGTCGCGGCGTGTGGGTCTACGAGAATTCGCCGGTCGCATCGATCGATACCACGGGAAAATTGATCACGCTCCAGACCGGTCTTGGGGTTATCCGCTGCAAGAGACTGGTCCTGGCAACAAACGCTTTCACCCACCTGCTGCCAAGTGCCAAGGAGCTCGGCTTGGCCCGCGAGCAGACGCCGCTTATGGTCAAAGGGGTCATCACGGAGCCCTTGACACCGCAACAGTGGGAACAGCTCGGCTGGCCCCGTCGTTCGGGCGTCAACATCCATTCGGACCTGTTCTACTCATTCGCGCCGACGGCGGATGGCCGCATGCTGTATGTCGGGGGCTACTACACCTCGGCGCCGTGGGACAGGAACCTCGCGCCTGAGGTCGACATGCGCCTCAAGCGGGCTGGTCCCGACCACTTGGCGGCTTTCTTCCCCGCGCTGAGCGGGGTCGAGGTCGCGCAGACGTGGGGAGGGCCTATCTCGATCACTCCCGACTGGATTCCCCATGTCGGGGAAGCCAGCGACCCACGCATCCTCTATGCCTGCGGCTGCTGGGGCAACGGCATGCCCTGCGGAGCGCAGAATGGCCGCACGCTCGCCGAACTGGCCTTGGGAATGCGCACGGAGAACACCGACGTCTGGTTCGTGACCCGCAAGAAGCAGAAATGGCCGAGCCGTATACTAGCTGCGTTCTTGGCAAATGGCGTCATCCGCAAGCGTCACGTCGCCAGCCGCCGGATCGGTGGGCGGATGAACCCACCGCTCCGTTTCCCCCGCTAGTCCGGGCCAGCAAGATCGAGAGTAGCAAGCTGGATTGCCCGGCGCTGGGAGCAACATCGACCCAGGGCCTGGGCTTCGCACGGTATCGGTCGCGGGGGGTTATTTCAGGCGGAGGGGGAGGAGCCATGATACTGGGAGACCACGCCGGCATCGATGAGTTCGCGGATCGTCTCCTCGCTGTAACCCAGCACCTCGCGCAGCACGGTCTCGGTATCCTGGCCGAGCATCGGTGGGGGGAGGGGGGTGGCGTGCCGCTGTGCGCGCAGTCCCTGGGCCGGGCGCACGAGCGAGACTGGCCCGACGGCGTCGCTGTGCAGCGTCTGAATGGTGCCGCGCTCGATGACATTACGGCTCCCCAAAGCCTCAGGAACCGTCTTGACGACCCCGCACGGCACCTCGGCCACCGCGCAGGCGTCCATCCAGTGCTGACGCGACGCCGTCGCAAAGACGGCGGCGAGGATCGGGATCAGCGCCTCTCTGTTGGCGGCCCTACCATTGGCGGAGGTGAAGCGCGGGTCGTCCGAAAGCTCCGGGAGATAGACCACTGACCGGCAAAGCGCTCGGAACTGGCGATCGTTGCCGACGGCGAGCGCAAGGTCCCCGTCTGCGCAAGGGAAGATCTGGTAGGGTACCACCGTCGGGTGAGCATTTCCGTAGCGCTTCACCTCACCACCAGTGTTGAGATAGGCGCTGCCAACGTTGATCAAAAGGTTGAGGCCACAGTCCAGCAGGGACAGGTCGATCTGCTGGCCACGCCCCGTCCTGTCGCGATGTATAAGGGCAGCAAGGATCGACTGGGTGGCAACCATACCACAAACGATATCGGTTATGGCGACACCGACACGCAGCGGCTGACCCTCCTTCTCGCCGGTAATCGCCATTAGGCCACTCTCGGCTTGGACGACAAAATCGTAGCCTGGGCGCCGGGCTTCCGAACTGTCGCGGCCATAGCCCGAAATTGAACAGTAAATGAGCTCGGGATTAATCGCCTTGAGCTGCTCGTACCCCACGCCGAGGCGCTCGGCAGTGCCCACGCGGAAGTTTTCGACGACGATGTCACATCGCGAGGCCAGCTGTTTGACGATCTCAAGACCGTGCTTGGTCTTGAGATCGAGCGCGATTGAGCGCTTACCGCGATTGGCGCACAGGAAGTAGGTGCTTATCCCCTTGTAACTCGGGACGGACCACGCCCTGGTATCGTCGCCACCATCTATGTTCTCGATCTTCCAGACCTCGGCACCCAGGTCTGCAAGGCTCATCGTCGCCCACGGGCCCGCCAGCACCCGCGAAAGGTCGAGAACCTTTACGCCCCTGAGCGGGAGTCCCTGCTCAGCCTCCGACGCGTTGTCCTGCACTTGCGGTCTCCAGCGTTCTTTGACAGTCGAGGTCCAGGCCTCGCCCGCCCATCATGGGCATTGGTCGGTGCCTTTGGCTGGCTAGCTTCCGCTCCGCAGGTTCTCCCTGAAGGTCCGGCCGGTGTAGTCCTTCCGGTAAATTCCTCGCCGCTGCAGTTCCGGCACGACCGAGCGGACGAAGGAAATATAGGAGGAGGGGCTGAGCTTGGGGGTAACGATGAAGCCGTCGCAAGCGTGGGACTCGAACATGTCCTGCATGTGATCAGCAATCATCGTCGGCGTGCCGACGAACTGAAAGATCATCTGGCTTTCGCCCCACGCCTGACCGGCATCGCGCAGAGTCTTGCCCTTGGAGCCGCCAAGGATGAGATCGAAGATCCCGCGTATGCCCTTTGCACCCTCGGAAAGATCGAGCTCATCCACCTTCTGATCGAGGGGATGGCTGGAGAGATCAAGGTAGAGTGAGTTGGAGATGTCCGCGACGCCAAGTTCAGGGTTGACCAGCGAATTGATGTAGTCGGCACGCTCCTTGGCAATCGATTCGGTTTCTCCGACCACGAAATCAAGCGCCGGCAGGATCGCGCAGTGGTCCGGATTGCGCCCCGCCGCCTCGACGCGGCCCTTCATGTCGCTATAGAAGGTCTGCATGCCCGCCTTGTCGCGCTGGTTGGTGAACACCATCTCGGCCCAACGCGCGGCAAACTCGCGCCCGCGGTCCGATGAACCGGCTTGCATGATCACCGGGTGGCCCTGCGGAGAGCGCGGCGTCTGGAGCGGCCCCCTTGTCTTGACGTATTTCCCCGCATAGTTCGCATAGCGGACTTTCTCGGGGTCGGCAAAAAGACCCTTTTCCTGATCGAGCAGCAAGGCACCCTCGTCCCAGCTGTTCCAGAGTGCCCCGCAAGCCTCCAAGATTTCGTCGGCTTGATCGTAACGCAGCGCCTTGTCGAGTAATTTCTCCATGCCGAAATTCTGCGCTTCGAGATTGTTGGCGGATGTCACCACGTTCCAGCCTGCCCTGCCACCACTGATGTGGTCGAGCGTCGCGAACTGCCGGGCGATGTGGTATGGATGGTAGAAACTTGTGCTCATGGTGGCGGCGAGGCCAATGTTTTTTGTCGCCCGCGCCATGGCCGCCAGCACTTGCATGGGCTCGAGCATGTACATCTGCCCACCCCATTTCAGGTCGGCTGCGAAAGTGTCACCATAGGATTCGAACATCGAGAGGCAGTCGACGAAGAAGAGGCCGTCGAACTTACCCTCTTCGAGGATCTTTGCGATGTTTTCGTAGCGCGACGGATTGATGACGTTCACCGCGTCGCTCTCGGCATGGCGCCAAGCGCCGTTGTTGTGCCAGGTCGGGCTAACACAGCAGTACCCAACGAAATGCAATTGTCTTGTCATAAGCTGATCCTGAAGCAAAGGACCGAGGTCCGCGTTGCAATGGTATTGATCGGGGTTTACAAAGGCAAGCCAAAAATCAGAACTTAATTCCAATTATGAGAGGCCGCGGCGCGAGCCGTGCCGCGCCGCCCCAACTCAGCCGCGGCGCGGGCGCTCACTCGTGTGGCTGCCGCTCACGGGCTCGCGAGTTGGCGATAGGTGCCTCGGTAGAAGAGGAGTGGGCCGTTGTCCTCGATGCCGTCGTTAAGCAGTCGATGTACGTTGGCGAGCACCAGCCAGTGGTCTCCGGCGACGTGCTCCGCGTGCAGGCTGCAATCCATGCTGAGCAGGGTTTCGTGGAGCACAGGGTTTCCGTCCGGGCTCAGTTGCCAGCGCGCGTTTGCCCATCGATCTGGCGATTTGCGGCCGAAAGCTTGCGAGACCTCGGCCTGACGGGCTGAGAGAATGTTGATGCTGAAGCGGCTGGCCGATCGGATCTTCGGCCAACTCGTGGAAGTGTTCATCACGCAGAACGAGACGAGAGGTGGCGCAATCGAGACGCTGAAGAAGGATTGACAGGTGAAGCCGACTGGCTCGTCATCTACCATTGCGGCAACGACGGTAATCCCGGATGCGAAGTTGCCGAGCGCCTCACGAAATTTGCGATCTTCAAAGTGGGCGTGCAGCATCAATTCGCCCTCGCCATCTTGGAGGTCGCCCCTGCGGGAGCATCGATCGCCTCGGCGAGGCGCCGCAAAACGTTCAGTGAATCGCGGGTGAGCGCCGCGTTGCTCTGCACCAGGTCGTCGATTTGATCCATCTGCGAGGTGTTGAAATAAATCCCGCGCGTGGGCACGATTGCACCAAGTTCCAGCAGCAACGGGACCAGGTTGACGGTTGGGGCCATGGAATGGCCCATGTCAGCCCCTGTCATCAGCGCTATCGCGGTCACCCCGCTCAGGCCATTGGCCTTATAGCGATCCAGGAACGCTTTGAGCAGTCCGGTGTAGCTGGCCTTGTAGGTGGGGGAGCAGAATATAGCGAGATCTGAGTCTGCCACGAGTTGGTTAAGCTCCTGCAGGCTCTCGGCTGGCCAGAGGAAAATCTCGTCAACATGGTCCGCGAGATCGATGATCCGCAGCGAGCTATCGGAAGATCCGACAAGTCCACGCGCAAAACTTTCCGCGATCTTGGCGGTCCTCGACCGCGGTTTCGGGTTGCCGACAACGATACTAACTTTCAGCATTTCACACCTCAAGCGTTGGGGTGCACGGCATTCCGATCGAGGCGGTTTGGCAAGGAGCCGTGCAGCTGATTTCTCAGAACAATCCCTGCCGAGATCTTTTGGCCAAGCAGGCTCGCAACGGCTCACGTCGCAGCGAACATGATGCGCTTTTTTCGATCTTTGTCAAGTTTCTTGTGGCACAAAATCCACCGACTAGACTCTTCAACGTGCCTTGCGGTTAACGCCGGGTCGAGATCGACAGCCTCAGATCAGCGCTAGAGAGCCGCCTGGCTGGTGGGTGGCGTAAGTCGAGCAGGAATACAGCTACGCCGACCGGAGCGTTGACCATGGCGTAAAATCTGACTAATATCAAATTCCGGCTTCGGTCTCGTCTTCGAAAAACATCAATGCACGTCACAATCCTTCTTTTTCCTGAAATGTTCGAGGTCAAGACCAATGGGCAGGTGGGAACCGTCGCTGACGTGTTCCCAAACTCGGGTTTCCGCGACCGCTTTGGCATCGTGTTGGATGGACCTCTAGGAGGCGTCGGCGCGACCCATCTCCTTCAGCTCGCCATCGTGTGCTTCTACGAGGTCAAGCCAGAGCGTCGCGGTGCCAAAGCCATCTATCCCGAGATCTACGCGTTCCACTTCGGTCGCGGATTTGGCACGCACGCGCCCTTCGACTTCTGGCCGTCTCGGCGCGAAGTGGTTCGCGGAACGGAAGACCACCGGGTCAACGACCGGGCAATCACGCGCCTTGCAATTCCGGACAGGCGCCGGCGAGAGATCGTGCACGGTCCAAAGGAGACTGAGGCGGCACTGGGCACGATCCGCTCCGCGTTAGTGTGCGGTCCAACCGTTCGCGTCGCCCAGCCTGACATCGCCATTCGCGGCATCAGCCAGAAAACAGAGTTCAATCCAAAACGGGTGATACACCCACTTGGCGCGGCGGAGATCGAGGACCGGGCCATAGTTCGGAGCGCGGATGTCAGCGCGCAAGACCCGGGAACGCACCGCATCCGTGCGCGAGGTGACCTCTCGCAACGGCCTCGTGGCGGAGACAAATCGCCGGAAACCTGTCGAAAAGGCCCTGGTTTGCCTCTGAGTGCTCGCCGGACACGCGATCTGCTCGCCGCACGCATTCACCCCTACGGCCACCGGAACCACAACAAATGGTGCGCGGCGACATCCACCGTCCACCCGAGACATTAAAGGAGCCGATCTTGACGGATACCTATGACTTTATCGTTGTCGGCGCGGGCTCCGCCGGCTGCGTCATGGCCAACCGCTTATCGCGCGATCGAAACGCGCGGGTGCTTTTGCTGGAGGCGGGGGGCTGGGATTGGAATCCCCTGATCTCGATTCCCATCGGGGCACGGAAGTTGTCTCAATATGGCCTCCACGAATGGGGCGATGTCTCAGAGCCCGACCCTCTTCTCAACGGGCGTCGCATGCAGGTCCCGCACGGAAAGGTCGTCGGCGGCGGCTCTTCCATTAACTACATGGCCCATACGCGCGGCCATCCGGTCGACTATGCCCGTTGGGTCGAGCGTGGCGCGACCGGGTGGAGCTATGAGGACGTCCTGCCGTATTTCAAAGAATGCGAAACCTGGGAAGGCGGCGAGGACTTCTTTCGCGGCGGGGGTGGCGAACTCGGAGCCCGGCAGGCGCTCAGGCCAGATCCAATCTACGACGCGTGGTTCACCGCGATCCGATCGCAGGGCTACTCTGTCACCGACGACTACAACGGTGCCAAGCCGGAAGGCTTCGCGATGGCACAGTATACGATCCGAAACGGCACCCGTTCTTCGGCGGGCCGCGCTTTCCTCAGACCGGCAATGACAAGGTCGAACCTGACGGTGCGGACCCGCGCGATGGCGACGAAAGTCCTTTTTGATGGAACGAGGGCAACTGGCGTAGACTTTGTGCATAACAGCAAGACCTCGGTCGCCTTCGCGAACGAGCGTACGGTTCTGTGTCTTGGCGCCGTCAACACCCCGCATCTGCTAATGCTGTCCGGCGTCGGCCCTGCCGATCATCTGAAAGCGATGGGCATCGATTCCCTGGTTGATCTCCCGGTCGGGAAGAATCTCGAAGACCATCTGGGGGTTTGGGTGTCTTGGAGTCGCAAGCAGGCTGGCATGTTCCATGGCAGCCTGAGGCTCGATCGGGTCGGCACAAGCATGCTGCGCGCCTATTTCGGCGCGACCGGGCCTGCGACAAACATCCCGGGGGCGATACTGGCTTTCATAAAGTCGCAACCCACGCTTCGCCAGCCCGATCTCGAACTGGTCATCTCCATGGTGCCTGGCGACGCCAATTTCTGGTTCCCGGGTCTCAAACGGCCATATGTCGACGGGTTCGGTATCAGGCCAGAACTGCTGAGCCAGAAGAGCCGTGGCGAAATCCTCCTGAAATCCTCCGATCCCCGGGATAGACCTCTTATCTTCTATAATTCGCTCTCCCGGACGGAAGATCTCGATGTGCTCCGGGATGGTGTGAGACGCTCCCTTGCCCTTGGCAACAGCGATGCCCTGGCACCTTTTCGCGATCGTCTCACAAGTCCCCACCGCGACCTAAGGACGAACGCCGACATCGACCTCCACATCCGCGAGAACGCCATCCAACTCTACCACCCGGCATGTACCTGCAAGATGGGTATGGGCGAGGACGCGGTCCTTGACCCCGACTTAAGCGTGCGTGGGCTCGAGAGCCTAAGTGTCGTGGATGCCTCCGCGATGCCGCATCTGATTTCGGGAAATCCGAACGTGGCCATCATGATGATGGCCGCGAAGGCAGCTGATATGATGACCGGAAAGGTAAAGCGCGCCGTCTAAGGCCCGGTTTGTAGCGCCAGATGGCGACAAGATCCTCCCGAGCGACGGAGGACAGACGGTCATTCCACCGAAATGGCTCAATCGGCAATGCGCTGCAGGTTCACCGCCGCGGTCGTTGCCAAATTGGCGCCCGACATGCCGAGTGGGGCGCGAGCGCTATAGCGCCGCTCGCTGGGATTGACGTGCTCCGCGCCCTCTGGAGGCCAGTTCGCGGAGCTCGTCTGTGCCTTGGGAGGCAAGGCTTCGTTCAGTTCGACGACGAGGCGAGGCCGAGACGTGCAGAGCCCCAGCATGGCAGGAACTCGCCCCCATACCCCTGTTCCGTGGTGGCGAGCCGGCGGTCGCGCCATCAAGCAACCCTGGTAATCAGAGTCAGGCTGCCAATAGGGATGCGGACGCGGTCGCAGATGAAGGCGCCGGGCACGGCTGTCCTCAGATAACAAGTTCGACCAGGAAGGGCCGAGCAAGGTGAAAACTCGCCTCAAGCATATCGGCGCACTGCTCTAGGGAATGCGCCTGGACGGCCTCGACGCCCATCCCTTCCGCGAGCTTGACCCAGCCGATGCCGGGATTGGACAGATCGAGCATGTTCATCGCGGTTTGACCCGGGACGGCGCCGACGCCTTTGTACTCACCGATTAGGATGTTGTATTTCCGGTTGCTGAGGAGAACGGTCGTGACCGGCAGCCGCTCGCGCGCCTGTGTCCAGAGGGACTGCAGCGAGTACATGGCCGAGCCATCCGCCTGAAGGCTAATCACCCGCCTCGAACCTCCCGCGCCGATCGCAGCCCCGGTGGCGACCGGAAGGCCGTCGCCGATCGCGCCGCCAGTTAGATGCAGCCAGTCGTGCGGGGCCGCGCCATGCGTCTCGGCGTAAAGCCCCCGACCGAACGAAATGCTTTCATCCGAAACGATAGCCCCCTCCGGCATGACCGAGGCCAACATACGGGCCAAGCCCTCCGGGGAAGGTTTGCCGGTCACCCGCTGCGGTCGATCCGCCCCGGCTGGATAGGCGGCATCGGGCACACCTAGCGCATCGACGACGGCAGCCAAGGCCGTTTCGACGTCCTGCTCCGGACGGGCAAGGATATGGAGGCGCGCATCATTGGCATGTTGTCGTGACGGTTTGTCGGGATAGGCGAAGAAGCTGACTGGCGGGCGAGCACCGACCAAAACGATGTCAGTATAACGGGCCAAGACCTTGGTCGCCGCGTCGGTATCGTAAGGGATCCGCTCGAGGGGGAGACGCCCGGCGCCGCGTTCCACACGCGGGGCGACAAACTCCCCGAGGATGGCGGCGCCGCTCGCGTGAGCTAGGCGCCATGCCAGCCGCTGCGAGACGGCTCGGAAACCCCGGCCGCCGAGCAGGATGAGGACGTTTGGACCACCACTGCGCAACGCCGCAGCGGCCGCCTCGACGGCGTGCGGGTCGATTGCTGGCGCCCTGAGCTTGGGTAGCGGTTCGGCTACAACGCCGCCTCGGCCCCACGAGGAGTCCGAAGGGAGGATCAACGTCGCGAGGTTCCGGGCAATCGTTCGGGCGGCCTGCATTGCGGCCGCGGCGTCTTGCCCGACATCCTGCGGCCGGGCACTTGTGCGCACCCACGCAGAGACGGTTCGGGCCAGTGCTTCGATGTCGGCCGTCAGCGGGGCGTCGAGCGGCGCGTGGTAAGTCGCCTGGTCGCCCACGATGTTGACCATGCCGCTGCCGGCCCGGCGCGCGTTGTGGAGGTTCGCCAAACCATTCGCCAGCCCCGGCCCGCAATGGAGCAGCGTACATGCAGGCCTGTCCGCGATCCGGTAGAAGCCATCGGCCATGCCGGTGACAACGTTCTCCTGCAGCCCAAGCACGCAGCGCATACCTGGAATCTGGTCGAGGGCCGCCACGAAATGCATCTCGCTGGTGCCCGGATTGGCGAAGCACGTGTCAACGCCCCCCGCAATCATTGTTCGCACCAGGCTTTCAGCCCCGGTCATCTCATTCGCTTGCGACATGCACGCACGGCCTTCTCACGTCTTGCCGAACCATTCGGCGTTGAGTCTACAAATTCTGTATAATGGAATTAATTTCCGAATAATTGACTTGGACGGTACCCAAGTGTAAAGCCCATTGCAAGCGTCGACGAAGTGATGGCGACCCGAAAATGCGCAAGTGTATGACCACAGACCGGCAGGCACCGCGAAGGCGGGTCGAACAACTATCGGCTGGCGCCCAGCAGCCTCGCCGCAAACAATTCGGCTCTGGCCCTGACCTTCTACGATGCCCGGTCATGGCCTGAACATCGGCCACCTTGGGTGACGCAGCTGGCCTGACAGCCAACTTCCAGACACGAGACGGAAACAGACATGGCGCTCGATCCAGCTACCTTCGACCAACTTGTAGCGACCGTCGCCCGCTTCGTCAGCGAAAGGCTGGTGCCGCAAGAAGCCGCTGTGGCAGAGCAGAATGCCATCCCGGACGACATCAAGCAGGCGTTTCGCGATATGGGCCTTTTCGGGCTTTCCATCCCCGAAGCCTATGGCGGATTGGGCCTCACTATGGAGGAGGAGGTCATGGTCGCGTTCGAGCTCGGGCGCACCTCGGCGGCCTTCCGGTCGCTCATCGGCACCAACAACGGCATCGGCTCCCAGGGCCTCGTGATGGACGGCACAGAGGCCCAGAAGCAGAAATACCTGCCGCGACTTGCCACAGGTGAGATCATTGCCTCGTTCGCCCTTACGGAGCCCGAGGCGGGCTCGGACGCGGCGTCCCTGCGCATGAGCGCGCGGCGGGACGGCGACAGCTACGTGCTTAACGGCACCAAGCGCTTCATCACCAACGCCCCGCATGCCGGCTTGTTCACGGTTTTTGCGCGCACCGCCGATGCCGAGCGCTCAAAAGGAGGGGTCACAGCGTTTCTCGTCCAGGCGGGGACCCCGGGTCTGAGCCTCGGCGCCGTCGACAGAAAGATGGGACAGAACGGATCCCTCACCAGCGACGTCATCTTCGAGGACTGCCGCGTCCCGGCCGACGCGGTGTTGGGCGGCCGCGAAGGCCGGGGCTTCCACACTGCCATGAAGGTCCTGGACCGCGGGCGGCTCCACATCTCGGCGGTATGCGTCGGCATGGCCGAGCGCCTGATCGCCGACAGCTTGGCCTACGCCATCCAGCGCAAGCAGTTCGGACAGCCGATCGCCGAATTCCAGCTCGTACAGGCCATGCTCGCCGATAGCCGGGCCGAGGCCTATGCGGCCCGCTGCATGGTGATCGAGACTGCGCGCGCGAAGGATCGCGACGCAAGCGTCTCCACCGAGGCTGCCTGTTGGAAGATGTTCGCGAGTGAAATGGTCGGGCGCGTCGCGGATCGCGCCGTCCAGATCCACGGTGGCGCCGGCTACATGACCGATTATGGGATCGAACGCTTTTACCGGGACGTGCGCCTGTTTCGCATCTACGAGGGCACAACCCAGATTCAGCAGCTCGTCATAGCCCGCAACATGATCAAAGACGCCGTGGCCACGGGCTAACCGCGGCACCGACCAACGACACTTGCATCCGGGAGCATCCTTTGAACCAACGAGAAGCAGGCACTTCGCCGGTGCTCGTAGAGTGCGTCGACGGCGTCGTCTTTCTTACTGTCACCAACCCTCCTGCACGTTTTTCATGCCTCTTGTATGTCAGAAAAAAATGGCCTATTTTCTGACGTATGAACGCGGCCGTGACATCAGTTTCACATCGGATCATGCGCCGCGCCCGCGCCGGCGGCC
>NZ_VFUZ01000037.1 GCF_006658505.1 Mesorhizobium sp. B2-4-15 | reverse complement strand
GGGTGGGGCTTCAGGCGCCGGCCGGGCGAACAAGTCCGCCGCATCCATACTGCCATGTATTCCGCGGCGCGGAAAGGTACGCGAACGCGCACGGTGATCCTGAAGGATATTTGTGACGACTAGTCTAGGGACGCGGCTGTTCTGGGGGATCAGCCTCTGCGCCCATCTCTCGCTTTATCAGCGAAGCTGAATGCGAAAACACTTCCGCGAGTTTCGTCTGTGACACGAACCCATCTTCTCTTCCAGGTGCGCAAGATCACGTTTCTTCCGATAGTCTTCGACGCGGCCTCCAATGGACTGGTGGCATGCGCCTGATGCACGGAAAGGACTTTGTTCATGTCCATTTCTTCGACGAGATAGATCGCCATCGCCCAAGCCCCATCCCCAGTTGCATTCTGGCGCAACTTTTGCGGGCATGCAAGCGGCCCTGGCAACCTGGTGCCGGAACTGCGCCCATCACACCGAAGTCAAACCGGCAGCCTTGATCCGGCGATACGGCAAAGACGCACTTTTCAGCACAGTCGAACGCGCTCTCGTTTGCACGAGTTGCGATAGGGGAGGGTCGATGCGGCTGGAGATTCACAAGCTGCCGCAAAACTGTTGAACGCCACAGGCGGAGCCCTGCGATCGAAGCTAATCTCGGCGCCCGTTCGATTGCCGCACATCAGGCGCGTTGGGACGCTGCTGATGCCGAGATCGGGTATCCGAGAACAGACGAACTAATACAGCGATCGGAACAGGCGCTTCTGGATGACCTGGCGCTGTCTCCAGCATGCTCCGTCGAAGCGGCGACCACCAAAGCGGCGAGCATGCTGGTGGTGAGAGCGGCGGCAGCGGTGGCAGCGGCGATGGTGGTGGTGCCGACTGACACAGGTACGGCTTAGCCGGCCATCGAATTTCGACCAATGCCCTGCCGGTCAGGCCTCTAGCGGCCTTCCGCTGCCAGTCCCCCACGCAACAATGCTGCTGCGCCGCTGCGTAAAGTCCTACGTCTCTCGCTTGGCGCTTTCGAAGTCGGCTTCCAATCGCGATAGCGCTCCCGCTGCAGGCCTTCGTAATCTGGAATGCATGTGAAGAACACCGGGCGCCGATCGCGGCAGGCAGCCTTGCAATCCGAGCAGGCGAACAGTCCGACAAGATCCTGATGCATTGAGCCATGGCCGGGCCCGAGCCTGTCGGTCCACCGATGCAAGAAGTTGGTACCGGGTGGGCTTATGGGGCCATAAGCCCGGATATAATTTCGTTATGACAGTGGGCCCCGAGCGCCAAGCTTGCGTTTGACCATGGCCGGCGCGATGGTGCCTTTGGGGAAAAGGGAGGGGAACATGCGCAGCCGAGCTTTCGTGGCTGTTGCAGCGGTTTTTGCGCCGGCGTGAGGCTGAGGAAGTCATGAGCATTTCAGAGTGATCTACGGTGATGAGGGCGGCCACCACCTGTCTGTTGGTTGTCGCGGCGGTATCTTCCGGGACCGCTGAAGCCGAAACGCTGAGAGAAGCCTATGACGCTTGTCTTGCAGCCAGCATCCCTAAATTCGAGCATGTTTGTGGCCGTGCAGACTTGATAGCGAGGGACATAATTTTCGAGTGCAGTCCGCAGCTTCTGGCAATTTTGCGTTCGATGCCGCTTGCCGACGATGAAAACCAAAAGGTCGTGGCAGATCTGTTGAAATTTCGGGTTCAGCATCCCTGCGAAGTAAATTAGGTCAGGCCGCCGGCCGCTCTCCTACGCCGCCGAACTGTCGCGCGCTCCCTGGCGCCGCCCATGAGCAAAGGGAAGCATATGGTTCAGCTCATATGTGCAGCCGAAAAACAAAGTGATTTCTTGTCGCCCTAAATCGTCCAGAATCGAGGCGTTGGTCAGCTAGATCGGAGACGACGGAGAGGTCGATGAAATTGTCGGTTCTTGCCTTGGCCAGCGCGATTTTGTCGTTGACATTTAGCGCTCACGCAGCGCCGCTCTCGATCGACGCGCCGGCCCACGATCGCTTGATCCAGCAGGCGCGTGTGACGTGTGCATACCTGACCCGGGACGGCTACTGCGTCCGACCGCAAAGGGGGCACAAACATAGAGAATATCGGCATTATGACCGGCACCACCGCTACGACCACTATCGGCGGATCTTCCGGACTTACGAGCCGCCATACTACGGGCGCTATTATCGCCCGCGGCCGATCATCCGGGTCATTCCCAATTATCCGCCGTTTTATGATGATGGCTGGGACTATTGAGAAGTTGAGAAGGGCGGCGCAAACGTCGCCACGCTCGGGGAGGTCGCCTCCCCGTAGCCAGCCTCACCTTCGCCTGGGTCGCCAAAACAAACCCAGCGTCGAACGCTGTTTGGAGCATTTCATGAACATTCGAATCCTTATCGCCGCAGGTTCCGTAGCATTGGCCAGCCCACTCGTGGCTCCGGCAAACGCGCAAGAGATGTTTTATGGCTACAATTGCAGTGACGGCTGCTCGGGGCATCAGGCAGGGTACAATTGGGCGCAAAGGAACGACATCACCGACGAAAGCGATTGCGACGGGAATAGCCGGTCTTTCAACGAGGGCTGCCAGGCGTACATTGATGAGCAATCGACCGAACCAGTTCAGCGCTATCAACCCAACGATGGAAACGACGACGAAGATAGCGGGGAATGACAGGCGTCAGACCAGCAAAGTCTGCATTGCGCCCACCTGTTGCCGATCGGCCTGCCGAACCATTATCCCGGAAGCCGCCGATCGTTTCCAAAGCGTGCGGTACTCGTTGGGTCGGGTCGCGGCAGATGTCATTGGCGTGCTCCATGGGGTCACCCGCCTGGTGTCCCACCGCATCCGGCATAGTTGACTTCAACATGGAGTGCTGCGATTGAGTCACGCTTCCGCTCCACAACGGTCACATTCGCACGACAGAAGCACTCCGCCGGCAACCCCCAGGAGAATCGCGTTGAACGTTGTATTGCCGAGTCAGATCGCGCAAACACCAACGCTGCAACCTTCGCCGGGCCGGGTGCCCTATCGTGCCGACATCGACGGGCTTCGAGCGATCGCCGTGCTCCCGGTGATTCTGTACCACGCAGGCATTCCCGGCTTCCAAGGCGGCTTCGTCGGCGTCGACGTGTTCTTCGTCATTTCCGGATATTTGATCGCATCGCTGATTGCAGGCGAGATCGCCGAAGGCGACTTCAGCCTGCTGCGTTTTTACGAACGGCGCATCCGGCGAATCTTCCCGGCACTGTTCGCCATGATTGCGGCCTGTGCCGTTGGCGCCTGGATGTTCTTCATGCCGGAGGAGTTCAAATATCTCGGGCGCAGCATGTGGACGACCGCCCTTTTCACTTCGAACATCCAGTTCGTGAAGGAAAGCGGATATTTCGACATAGGCGCCCAGATGAAGCCGCTGCTTCATACGTGGTCGCTTGCTGTCGAGGAACAGTTCTACATTGTCTTTCCCATACTGCTGATGACACTCGGCAGATTTGGCCGCAGCCGGACCGTCGCGGTGCTTTCAGCACTGTTTGTCGCATCGCTCGCAGCGAGCGCCTGGAGCGTGTTTCAATGGCCGACGGGCGCTTTCTTCCTGTCGCAGTTTCGCGCCTGGGAGTTGCTGCTTGGCGTTCTGCTGGCCTTCAAGATCGCGCCGCCGCTGTCGCGGCCGCTCACACGGCAAGCGCTGGCTGCGCTGGGTATAGGCATGATTGCCGTTGCAGTTTTTACTTTCGGCGAAGGAATGCCGTTCCCCGGCCTTGCTGCGTTGCTCCCGTGCCTCGGGGCTGGGCTGGTTATCCACGCTCGTGCCGCAGACGGCGCGATCGGTCGAGCGCTGCAGATGCCGGTCGTGGTTTCTGTCGGCCTGATTTCCTATTCCCTGTATCTCTGGCACTGGCCCCTCATCGTCTTCACGCCTTACATCCTCGGCCACAAGCCGTCGGTGGCCCAAGGCGGCGTAATCGTTGGCTGCTCCATCATTCTTGGCGCTCTCTCATGGCGCTTTATCGAAAAGCCCTTCCGCGGCGGCGCCAGCCGTGTCGGCCGCAGGGCCTTGTTCGCAGCCGCGGCCACTGCGATGGCCGCAGCGATCGGATTCGGATCTTACGTCGCCAGGGAAGGCGGTCTGCCGTCGAGGCTGCCGGCGGTTGTGCGCATGGTCTACGCTGCGACCTACGACGTCAGCCGCTTCGGTCAATCCGGTTGCCTCGAGCACTCCCGCGGCAACATCCGCCCGACGCTGGAGGACATCGGTTCCGGAAAGCTCTGCACAGTTGGAGCGAAAAGACAGGCAGATCCGGCTTTTCTGGTCTGGGGCGACTCTCATTCCGCCGCAATGGCCCCCGCGGTCGATGTTGCCGCGGCCAAGACAGGAATATCCGGCCTTTTCGCGGGCCGTGACGGCTGTCCGCCGCTTCCCGACCTGCAGCCTTCCAACCCAAGCGACGAGCAGGGCTGCCTGGAATTCAACGCGGCGGTCCGCGGGCTGATCGCTGCCCGCCAGATCCCGCTTGTATTCCTCGTGGCCTACTGGCCCAAATACGTGCACGACAGCGAACTTCCCCATGAGGGGGTCTTCTTCGACGCCTCGATGCCCCCGCCACTCGAGGACAAATCCGCGCAGATCGGCGAAGCCCTCGACCGGCTGATGGCCGACCTCACGCGGCAAGGCACAAAGGTCGTGCTGGTCATGGATGTGCCTGAGATGGGCCGCTACGTTCCCGAGGCTGCCGCGCGGGCAATGCTCACGGGCGGCTCGACCGATATCGCTCCGCCCTGGGACTATATCGCGAAACGGCAGGCTCTCTCGCGCGCGATTCTGGCAGACCTGGCGGCAAAGTACGGCGCTCGGATTGTCGATCCGCTTCCCGCATTCTGCAGCAAAGGGCACTGCGAGGCTGTCCGCGACGGCATGCCGCTCTACAAGGATGCCGACCATCTTACGGGCAGTGCGGCACGAAGCCTCGCCTATCTGTATGAGCCCGTATTCGCGTCACTCGTCGCCCGAGGCGCGAGCGAAGGAAATCCGGGTCAACGGTAGACTGCCGAGCGCCCGCCCGGATGCGCACCAAAAAAGAGGCCATAATTCGCGAACCAGGACCTCGGGACACGCTGCGCATCCGGCTCCGCTGGGTGTGCGCTCGCGGTGCTCCAGCCGATCGAGTGCCGTCTTCAGGCGAAGAAACGCGGTCATTTGGCCTCACGTCCTGTGGTTAGCCCCGCCGCGCCCTCCGTTTGCCGCCCGCTTCTCGTCCTGAACATCGAAGGCCTGCCGCGCAAACTCGTCGCGAAGCATCTCGCAGCGCGCGAGCCGTTCGTCGGCCTGTGCACCCAAAGATGCAGCATAGAAATCGAGCTTGCGGATCTTCTCGAACCAGGTCCGGAGCTTCTTCAGGTCCTCGTCGTTCTCTTCGAGTTCGGCATAGGTGAACTTGCCCGCCGCGCTCTCGGGTTCTGACGCGGAGCGGTTAGCTGCGTCTGCCGTCTTTCTTCCACAAGGTGGAGAAAACCAGTTGGCGACCTATTTCAGAGGGTGGTGGGAAACGAGGACGGAACCATGACTTCAGATCGAAAGGAAGACTACGATTTTCCCCTGGTACGACAAGGACGGGGAGGCCGTGGCCCGCTTCTCCCGAGATCTTTCCCGATAGCGCATTTGGTGCCGATCACCGTGCACCGGTCGCCACCGCGAAGAAGTGCTCCGCTGTACTTCGGGTCTTCCGCTTGCAGTGATTCCCTGCTTAATTCGAGTAAATCCGCACCAATATAGAGTTGCCACATGATACCAATCTACATTGGGTATGACCCGCGCGAATCCCGAGTTCTAGACGTAGCGCGATGGAGCGCCTATCGGCGGACAAGCACGCCGTTGCAGATACAGCCCCTCGTGCTCAAAGAGCTTGAAGCCCAAGGAATCATGAAGCGACCGATGGTGGTTCGTGATGGTAAGCTCTGGTGCCCGATTTCCGAGGCACCGATGGCGACCGAGTTTGCCATATCGCGCTTTGCCATTCCGTTTGTGAGGCAAGGCGGCTGGGCCATGTTCTGCGATTGTGACGTCCTGTTTCTGAAGGATCCAGCCAAGCTGCTCGACCTAGTCGATCCTTCCTACGCGATTATGGCGGTTAAGCACCAGCAACGCGAATCCGAAGCGGTCAAAATGGACGGACAAACGCAGACGTTCTATCGCCGCAAAAACTGGTCGTCGGTCGTTTTGTGGAATCTAGATCATCCCTCCAACAAACGGCTGACCAACGAGATGCTCAATACCTGGCCTGGACGTGACCTCCACGCCTTCAAATGGCTTGAGGACCATGAGATCGGGGAATTACCTTTGGCATGGAACTACCTCGTAGGGGCTTCGGCTTCGGAACTCGACCCCGCCGATGTCTCGCTGGCGCACTACACGCTCGGCGGTCCTTGGTTTGCGGGCTGGTCTGGCGCCACGCAATGGGACGAATTGTGGAGCCGAGAAGAGAGCATTCTGCGTGCGTTTGAGGAACAGGCGGTTCAGATTCCCGCATGAAAACTCCGCTTTTGAAACTCTTGCCAACCTTCTCAAAGCCAATTCTTCGCTTGCCCAGGGTCACGGGTCCCGCCTTGGTGATGGGGTCGGCGCCGAACTTTCGCCTCCCGGAGGGACATGATGCCGATTGGACACTTGTGACCGTCAATGCTTCCCAGCTTTTGGCGGAAACCTTCGGCCTCCCCGTTCCTGATATCGCCGTCATCCGCCGCGGCATTGTAGTCGGCGAGGGCGAACAGGACCTTTACAAGCGCGATTTGTTAAAAGGACGGCAGGCAAAACATCTGATCATACCGGTTTGGCCGAACGTTGAGGACAAGCTGAAAACCGGTTGTAGCACCTTCAACTATCGTTATGACACCTTGCAAGCGCTCACCAAATGGCAACTTGCCAACATCGTCTGGCGGCTTAGCGGCAAATATCATGTGTCCCACCGCTGGCACCGGAAAATCTCCACCGGAGCCTTCGCTATTATGCTGGCGCGCTTCGCCGGTTTCGCTCCTGTTGTAGTCAGCGGGTTTTCGCTGTCCCAGGCCGGGCATGGGTACGACACCCGAAATGCCTTTCGATATCATGCCGACGAAGATGCGGATTTGCTTCGACTGGTAGTGAGAAGAGGCGAGCCGATCTACGCAGAGGATAGAGACTTCGCTGCAGAAACTGGATTGCCCTTGTGGCAGGGACAGATGCCATGACGAGTGTTTCTTAGGAATCTCGCAATATGGCGACTGTTCCAGAACTTTATAGCAAAGACGACATCGCGTCGCTGTTGAACAGAACAACATCCATTACTTCGAGCCACGAGCCGAGCAATGATGAATATCACCCGCCCTTCGGGAGGTCGGCGTGCTGAATATCTCGATGGTTGATCGGCAGACTATCAAGTCCATTCTCGTTATTCAGACGAAGTACATCGGAGACGTCATTCTGACGTCGGTGCTCGTGCGAAATCTGCGCCTCGCTTACCCAAACGCTGCGATAGCCATGCTTTGCGCTCCTGGCCTGCGGGACTTCGTAGTCAGCCAAAATATCGCAGACGTGGCCATCGGATTCGAGCGTCGAAGTGCTGGTAGAAGCCTGCTTCAGCGAGTGAAGGAATATTCATGCTTGGTCGCTGACCTCCGCCGCCGAAAATTCGATCTCACCATTGATGTGGCTGACTCGAAGACATCAAGGATAGTACACAGGTCAATCGGGGCCCCGCTGCGCGTCGGATACAATCCCCCGGAGAGGCCCCTGAAATTTTGGGAAGTTCAGCCTGCTAACATATTTGCTGAAGCCTTCGGCCATGGAGGCGCGCACTATTTGTACCGATATCTGTCCCCGCTTAAAGCGCTTGGGATCGAACCACGCGAAGTGACACCGAGGCTTGAACCTACACCAGTCGGGCGAAGCGCGTCTGCCCGGGTTCTGACTCGAAGCAATCTGGCTATAAAAGCTTTCGTCGCAGTACACGCTGGAGCAAGCTTCGAAGGGCGGCGTTGGCAACCTGAACGGTTCGCTGCGGTAATCGACGAGGTTTATATAACGACGGGCCTGCGGTCACTGCTGGTTGGTGGACCTGATGAAAGGGCAACCGAGCAAGCAATCTTAAACGTGGCAATGTCACCTTTGGTGAGCGTTGTTGGTAAGGTCTCGCTTGAGACCCTAACTGCTTTGCTTGCAGATGCGTTTATCTTTCTGGGAAACGAGAGCGGCCCAATGCACATGGCTGCGTCGGTCGGAACCCCAGTTGTGGGCCTGTATGGCCTCACGCCACCCGACGTCTGGGGGCCCTTGGGCGTGCTTCACCGGACGGTTGAGCCGCCGCTGCCTTGCCAGTGTGTTGCGCCCGATTTGTGCAAGCCCGGCAACCCGGGTGGCGTCTACTGCGTTCATCGACTACCGGTTGCCAAGGTCGCTCAAGCGACACGAGACCTGATAGATGCAGTGAGGCGACAGGCGAATGAGACGGCCAATTGAACGTACTCGCTCCGGTGGGAGACAGCCATCACCGGCCCGCGTAAAACAGTGAAGAGCACTGCAGACCGCATTTCGATAAAATCGTGCGCTTATCGGTCCGTTGATCGCCGGCTTGCCGAGCTGGTGCATCAAATATAATAAAGATGTACCGATTTCGGGGGAAAATGGCTTGAAATTGTTGGCGACGGACGTTTGTGGCTTGCCCACCAACAGCCCAGAAAACCCAGCAGGCGTTCACCTCGTTCCGCGTTTCGGCACCGGTTGGACCGCAGGCAGTATTCTGCGAGATGGGCACTCCTGCGATGAATATTCCGCCGCGACATCGCCGACCTTCAGTCCGTTTTCGGTGCCGAACCCTTTTGCCCGGATCCTCGTCGCTTATCCAAATATTTCGCTGAAGCGGTTCGGGCCTATCTGGTGAACGAAGACAACCTGAAACGCTCTCGACCAATTTCTCGACCGATGCTGTTGCGAGGATTAGCGCTAATGCACGATGGCGTAATGGGCGCTGTCGCGATGCTGCTGTCCTTCGTGCTGAGGTTGGATTTCGATGGTGTCGCTCAAAATCTAGCGGTATTCTTGAATGCGGCTGTTCTTTTCGGAATTGTGGTTAGTGGCGTCGGTTTTTTGCTGGGGCTGAATCGAGGTATTTGGCGCTACGCGTCGCTGTCGGATTTCTTGGCAATAGCCTATGCGGCTAGCCTGTCCGTGGCCAGTTTCACTGTGATCGAATTCCTGCTGGATCGACTGAATTCGATCCCCCGTTCTTCCATTCTTATCGCTTGGGCCTTCCTGATCGTGCTCCTAGCCGGACCGCGTGCTGCGTATCGGCTTTATCGGAATCGCCACGATGTCATTCGAGGGAGGTTGGCCGATCGCGGCACCGGCAAGCATGTGCTCTTGATTGGAGCGACAGATAACGCTGAGGCCTTCCTGAGAACCATCAAGGAGAGAAACAGCGCCTCTTTCGAGGTCCTGGCGATTATCGACGAACGTGGCCGTAGGACCGGGCGTTCTATTCGCGGGGTCCCTGTATTAGGGCCATTGGAAAGACTACCGCAGATCCTCAATCAATTCGAGGCTAGGGGACGCCGGCCCGAGGCGATAATCCTGACACGATCGCGCGATGATTATCAGCGGCACGCCAGCATCGAAGCGTTGGTTGAAATCGCTGCCCGGCAGAAAGTAGAAATCCTGAGGCTTCCGAACCTCTTTGACATGCAAAGGATCGATGCAGAAATCGAACTGCGTCCGATCAAGTTGGAAGACCTCTTACAACGGCAACCCGTTATGCTTGACTCCCCTAAGATAGCCTCGATGATCGAAGGCAAGACTGTCCTGATCACCGGCGCAGGCGGTTCGATTGGATCCGAGTTGGCGCGGCAGGTTGCGGCCTTGAGCCCCCGGAGCCTCGTTCTTGTGGACGCCAGCGAGTATGCACTTTACTCCATTGAGTCTGAGCTCTCTGGCGCACGCCGCAACTTCGAACTCCATGCTTCCCTCTGCAACGTGCGTGAAAAGGGGGCTGTCAACACTGTTGTCCAGAGCCACAGACCCCACGTGATCTTCCACGCTGCAGCACTAAAGCATGTGCCGATCATTGAAGCTCAACCGCTTGAAGGTATTCTCACCAATGCGATCGGGACTCGTAATGTCGCCGAGGCGGCGCTCCGTGCGGGTGTCCCCAAGATGATTATGGTTTCGACTGACAAGGCCGTAAATCCTACCAGCGTAATGGGCGCGACCAAGCGGATGGCGGAGATGTTCTGCCAGGCAATGGATCTCGACTCGAAGACCAACAGCACACGTTTTGTCACAGTGCGATTCGGCAACGTCCTGGGGTCAGCCGGATCTGTGGTCCCGCTTTTCGAAAAGCAGATCAAGGCCGGAGGGCCGGTAACAGTTACCGATCCAGAGATTGAGCGCTTTTTCATGACTATTCCGGAAGCCTGCCTCCTCGTCATGCAGGCGGCAGCGCACAACTCTGCGCAACAAGAAGAACGCGGCCGAATTTACGTTCTCGACATGGGCTCGCCTGTAAAGATCGTGGATCTGGCTCGAAATCTCATCCGCCTTTCGGGGCGGCGCCCAGACACCGACATCCGGATAGTCTACACCGGACTTCGGCCTGGCGAAAAACTCTACGAGGAATTGTTCGATAGCAAGGAAACCTTGAGCCAGACCGGTGCGTCGGGCATCCTGATGGCATCTGCACGGTCGATCGAACTCGCACTGATTGAGCGCATCTTCGACGAAATGCAGCGCATGATTGACGCCCAAGATTTGCCCGGCGCCCTCCGGCTTCTGAAATCCACTGTCGCTGAGTTTACTCCTGGAGCGCACGTTCACCGCTAATGAGCGGGAAGAGGTCGATCAAGCCATGAGCCTCAATGCGGCGACCACAGGTAGCGATCCAGTAACGGCGGCCTGACGAAGCTTTGGTGCACGGATCATTCAGCGGTTGTTATGTAGGCGAGGGGCAATCTCAATAAGCGGTTTGTCGCAGCGATGCCTCTCAAAGCATCATACCGCCCGCCGCCATCGCATCGGCAAGATGAAATTCGGGGTGACGAACGGGCCGGACTGTGAGGCGGGGCTACGCCGGCGTGGCAGCCCGACCCTGTGGCTGACTCCGGAGGCGCTTGCCATGTGGATTGCTCCGCGTCGAACAACACGCAGCGGCCAGCCTCGCTATCTGTCCCGATCTGGTGATCGAGACCGGCTTGACGCCAGGCCCGTTGTTCGGGCCGCGCCTGCGGATCTGGACGTTCCCCGGACACCGAGCAGGCGGACAGGGACGTGGTGACCTGGGACCCTGAACTTCAGAATTGAGTAGAGTCCGTCGGTCACTATCACACGGCATCGACCGCGCCATCCGCGGCTGGCCGGCGGCGGCAGGCGATGGCACGGCGCTGTTTGCCGGGGCGCCGGAGTAGCTCGGCGCCGGCGATTGGCCGATCTCTCCCACTTGGGACCCACAAGGGGGGAGATTGGCTGTCATTGACGCCTCGCACCTCGAACCTAGTTCTCTCCGCGTGGCGTCAAGCCTGCGACGCTGAACGGCCGGTTCGACAACGCGCCCGCCGCACCTTGAGTAAGGAGTACCTCCTTGAAACGCTTCTGGATCGGCGTTCTCATCCTCATTGTCGTCTGCCTGGCGGGCTTTGCCGTCTACGCCTGGAAGCCGGCGATCGACCCGATCGAACCGCCGCAGCGCACCTCCTTCGACCAGGCGCTGATTGAGAAGGGCGCGGTGCTCGCTTCTGTAGGCAACTGCACGGCTTGCCATACCAAGCCCGGCGGAAAGTCCTTTGCCGGCGGACTAGCGGTGCCGACGCCATTCGGCACCATCTATTCCACCAACATCACGCCGGACCCCAAGACCGGTATCGGCCGCTGGTCGGAAGCTGCCTTCAGCCGGGCGATGCGGGAAGGCGTGGAGCGCGACGGCGATCACCTTTATCCGGCCTTCCCGTTCGACCATTTCACGCTGGTCTCCGACGAGGACAACAAGGCGCTCTATGCCTATCTGATGACGCGGCATGCCGTGGAGAGCCGGCCTCCCGCCAATGAGCTGACGTTCCCACTCAACCTGCGTTTCGTGCTGGCGGGCTGGAAGCTGCTCTTCTTCCACAAAGGCGCCTATCGCGAGGATACCGCGCAGAGTGCCGAATGGAACCGCGGCGCCTATCTCGTCGAAGGGCTTGGCCATTGCGGCGCCTGCCATACGCCGCGCAATGCCCTGGGCGCCGAGCGGAAAGGCGCGCACCTTGCAGGCGGCGAAGCGGAGGGCTGGGATGCCTTCGCGCTCGACAGATCATCGTCCGCGCCGGTCCCGTGGACGCATGACAGCCTCGATGCCTATCTGCGCCAAGGCTGGCATGCCGATCACGGCGTGGCCAACGGGCCAATGGCCGAGGTCACGGGCAATCTCGGCCGGCTTCCCGATTCCGATATGAGCGCCATCGCCACTTACCTGATCTCGCGGATGAGCGAGCCGACGCCGGAGCGTGCGGCGGCAGCCGAGGACATCCGCAAGAAGCTTTCGATCGACCAGGGCGGCACGCCGATACCGGCCAGCGCCACCACCGGCAGTCCGACAAGCCGCGGCGGCGCGATCTACCAGGCGGCCTGCGCCACCTGCCATGACGGCAGCCGCCCGCAGCCTTTCGGCGGCATCGATTTCCATCTCTCCAGCACAATCGCCGCGCGCGAGCCGCAAAATGCGATCAACGTCGTGCTTTTTGGCCTGCCGGCGACGAGCGGCCGGGAGAGCCCGATCATGCCGGGCTTTGCCGCGACGTTGACCGACGATCAGGTGGCGGACCTGCTCGGCTATCTGCGCGAGACCTATGCCCAGAAGCCGGCATGGGCGGACGCGAAGACGAAGATCGCCGATACCAGGAGCGGAAAATATCGGGTCAGCGTCGGGCCTTCGGACGGCATCGAGCGCAGCCCGGACAATGTAGGAGCCAAGGACTGATGCTTAAGCTCAACGTCAACGGCACGTCACATGACGTCGACGTCGATCCGGCGACGCCGCTGCTTTATGTGCTGCGCAACGATCTGAAGCTCAACGGCGCCAAGTTCGGCTGCGGCCTCGGCCAGTGCGGCGCCTGCACGGTGATGGTAGACGGCAAGGCGGTCTTTTCCTGCCTGACGCCGGCCATGCTGGTTGAGGGGCGCGAGATCAAGACGGTCGAGGGCCTTGGCACCATCGACGCTCCCGGACCGATGCAGAAAGCTTTCATCGAACAACAGGCGGCGCAATGCGGCTATTGCATCGCCGGCATGATGATGCGGGCGCAGGCGCTGCTCGAGGCAAAGCCCGATGCCGCCGACGCCGACATCAGGCAGGCGCTGGAGCCCAACCTCTGTCGCTGCGGCACGCATATGCGCATCCTTCGGGCCGTGGCCCGCGCCCGCGATCTGATGCAGGGCAAGTCCGCCGACAACATGGCGCCGGCCGCCGCCACGGGGAGGGGATGATGAACGCATCGAACCTGCTTCCCGATGTCACCCGCCGCGGCTTCCTGGCGGGAGCCGGCGCGCTGGTCGTGTGCTTCGCCATCCCCGCCGAGGCGCAGGAGGGCGAGGTACCAAGCGCGCCCGGCGCCCAGACGGCGAAGCCGAAACTACCTGGCAGCCTGGCCGATACGCCTTCGCTCGACGCCTGGATCCGCATCGACGCCGACGGTTCGATCACCGTCTTCACCGGCAAGGCCGAGCTTGGCCAGGGCACCAAGACGTCGCTGCGCCAGATCGCGGCCGAGGAACTGGAGGTCGAGCCCGCATCGATCAGGCTGATCACCGCCGATACCGCGCTGACGCCGAATGAAGGCTACACAGCCGGCAGCCAGACGATCCAGAACTCGGGCACCGCCATCCGGTATGCCTCGGCGCAGGTGCGCCAGATCCTGGTCGCCAAGGCCAGCGAAAAGCTCGGCGCGCCGGTCGAGGCGCTCAAGGCCGAGGCGGGCGCGATCCTCGGCCCGAATGGGGCCAAGGCCAGCTATGGCGAACTGGTCTCGGCCGACGTGCTGCATGTCGACGCGGCGGCCGACACCAAGCTCAAGCCGCCCACCGCCTACCGCGCCATCGGCAAACCCTTCGCGCGGGTGGATATCCCGGCAAAGGTCACCGGCGGGGAAGCCTATGTGCAGGACATGCGGCCGCCGGGCATGGTGCATGCCCGCGTTGTGCGTCCGCCGAGCTACGGCGCCAAGCTCACCGACTTCGCCGATGCCTCTGTCAAGGCGATGCCTGGCGTCATCGCGGTGGTGCGCGACGGCGATTTCCTGGCCGTGATCGCCGAGCAGGAGTTCCAGGCGGTGAGGGCCATGCGCGCCATGGCCGGCGTCGCCAAGTGGCAGGAGCAGCCGGGGCTTCCCGACCAATACGACCTGCCGGCCTTCCTCGAAAAATCCGTATCGGAGATCGGTACCGTGACCTCGGTCGGTGCCGATAGCGTGCCTGGCGCAAGGACGCTCAAGGCGCAGTTCACGCGCGCCTACCAGATGCACGCCTCGATCGGCCCGTCGAGCGCGGTGGCCATGTTGGACAATGGCCTGACGACGGTGTGGACGCACACGCAGGGCGTCTATCCCGACCGCAAGGCGATTGCTCAGATGCTCGGCGTGCCGGAGGAGAAGGTGCGCTGCATCCACACTGAAGGCTCCGGCTGCTACGGCCACAACGGCGCCGACGATGCTGCGGCCGACGCGGCTCTGATCGCGCAGAAGGTGGCGGGCAAGCCGGTGCGCGTGCAATGGATGCGCGACCAGGAGCATCTGTGGGAACCATACGGGCCGGCGATGCTGACCAGGGCGAGCGCCACGCTCGACCAGAACGGCAACATCGTCAGTTGGCACTATGACCTGTGGAGCAACAGCCATGGCACGCGGCCGGGCTCGGCCGGATCGCTGATCGCCGGCCGCTTGATGGCCCGGCACTTCCCGCCGGATCCGGCGAAGCTGCAGATATCGCCGCTCGGCAATGGCGACCGCAACGCCATCCCGCTCTATGACGTGCCCAACCTGCGTGTGAACTGGCATTTCATCGCCGACATGCCGGTGCGGGTTTCCTCGCTGCGCGGCCTTGGCGCCTATAGCAACGTCTTCTCTATCGAGAGCTTCATGGACGAACTCGCGCTGGCGGCGAACGCCGATCCGGTGGAATACCGCCTACGCCACCTGAAAGACCCGCGCGCTAAGAAGGTGATCGAGGTGGCGGCGCAAAAATTTGGCTGGTCCAAGGATGCTTTGCCGGAAGGCCGGGGCAGGGGCTTCGCCTTCGCCAAATACAAGAACCACGCCGCTTATCTGGCCATCGCGCTGCAGGCCGATGTCGACAGCGACAGCGGCACGATCATGGTGTCGCGCGTCGTCGCGGCGGTCGATTGCGGCGAAGCCGTCGCCCCTGATTCGATCGTCAACCAGACCGAAGGCGGCATATTGCAGTCGATGAGCTGGACGCTTTACGAGGCGGTGCATTTCGACAGCACGCGCATCTCGAGTCCCGATTGGTCGACTTATCCGATCCTGCGTTTCAGCACTGTTCCGGACAGCATCGAGGTGCAGGTCGTCGATAATCCAGGCACGCCTTATCTCGGTGTCGCCGAAGCCGCCCAAGGGCCAACTGCAGGCGCCATCGCCAATGCGTTCCGGAGTGCGACAGGCAAGCGTATCTACGATCTGCCTTACACGCGAGAGAGGGTGAAGGACGCGCTGGGGGTTTAGGCGCTTAGTCCCCATTGTCCTCGAAGGTGACAGGGGCGCTGTCGCACCGGCGCGTCCAGTCTGACGAACTCAACTGTACAACTTACGTGCCCCCCGTCATCCTCGGCGGACAGATAAACCTACCAATCAGCGTCCCACTCCACCATGCCCACCCGCCGCCTAGTCGAAGCCTCGATCGCCGATCTGCGCCGCGCGCTGGAAGACGGCACCGTCACCAGCGTCGAAGTGGTGGCCGCTTTTCTCAGGCGCATCGCCCATTACGACCGCCACGGCATCGCACTCAACGCCGTGCCCATCCTCAACCCGAAGATGTTCGAGGAGGCCGAAGCTTCGGACCGGCGCCGCCGCGAGGGCAGGACGCTCGGGCGGCTCGACGGCATCCCTACACCGCCAAGGACAGCTACAAGGCCGAGGGGTTGACGGGGGTTGACGGCTCGCCGGCCTCCGAGCATCTCGTCGAATTGACTCGCTAAGTTCTGTACGGAAGCGTACAAAGATTAATCGTCAACAGCACATTATCGGGCGTTGATGCTTGGGAGCGACCAGCGCACTCCTGCCCATTAATGAGGCATCGGATGGCATGGCGAACGAGCCGGAGCGTTCCACTCTGACGGCCCAAGTCGTGCGCGACCTTGCCCGGGAATCTGGCGCTACCGAACAGCAAATCCGTGACATAGTCTCGCTGGTCGGTCTCGATCGCGCATCGATCCTGCGGGAAGCTCGCTTTCTTGCGAAGAACGGTTAGTTCCGCGAAAGCCCCGACCCTCTGCAGCTGCAACGAGCAAACCGAAGGAACCACCACAATGGCCATCATCGGCATGTTCACCAGCACCGCAAAGGGCTTCAAGGGCTCGGTCAAGACCCTCAACCTTGACGTCAAGACGGTCGATTTCGTCCCCGCCGAAGGCGACAACGAAAAGGGCCCGGACCACCGCATCTTCGCCGGTGCCACCGATCCGAGCTTCCCCGCTCCGATCTATGCGAGCCTGGTCGAGACGGAAACGCAGGGCGAGTTCTCCCTCATCTGGTCGCGCCGCAGAGTGAAATCGGCTCGACAAAAAAAGGCCCCGTCCGGTGTGGACGGGGTTTCGCCATGTGCGGTGCATCTGGAGGCGTCGGTTATGACCGATCCCGAGGCGATCCTCGATACCCTTCATGCCGAGGAACGAGCCCGATTCTGGTCGCCGTCCGGTTGCGTTAGCCAATGAAACCGAATGGCGGAAACGCGCCGCTGGCGTGATTCCGGCGCAGCCGGAAGCACAGTCCGAAGGGCAACGCCATCAGCGTTCAACACTATATTCGTCAGGGATTCGGGGGCGAGGCTTTTTCCAGCCGGTCGACTACGGCCGGATCGGACGTGGCCTTATGAAGCGCGTCCCAATCGCCGGGCGGGTTGCCATCCGCCAGCATCCCCTTGAAAATCTTGTAGGCGTCGGTCTTCGCGCCATAGGTTCGCAAGGTGATTTCATCGTTCACCCAAGCGAAGATGATGACTTTTGCGGTCGAGTCGTAGCGGAAGAACAGGCGAAAGCGACCGTTGCCGAATTTCGCCCGGAACCAGTGCTTATGCGCCTCACCGAGCGTCGAGCCTTGCCGGTAGACGGTTGCGGTCGGATCGGCCGGGATCGTCTGGAACACAAGCTTGTTCAAGGCGGCCAAAAGCTTGGTGCTCGCGTTCTTCTGGTATTCATCCGGCTTCTTTGCCTTTAACGCCTCGACGGCCTCGGTCAGCTTTTCCAACTGATCGAGAAAGAGGGGATGCGCGAGAATGGTCCAGCCATTGACGGTGAGCATGGCTAGAGTGCGACGTCCCCGTCGATCTCGGCATGGAGGTCAACGTACATGTCCCCGACAAGCGCCGCCATGCGATCCCGCAGGCTAGCGGGCAGCGCGACAACGGACGTGCCCGGGTGCTTGGTCATGTCTTTCGCCAGAAATTCAAGAAAGCGATCGACAACTGGATCGCTGGTCTCTTCGGTCGCCTTCTCGACATAGACCCGGCGCTGGTCATCGACGAAAAAGGCGATGCGCCCGCCATAATCCACGCCCAAAGCCTGCCTGACAGCTTTGGGAACGGTCGTCTGACCCTTCGCGGTAATGGTGCTTTCTTCTTTCAGCAGCGCGCCCATGGCTGGCTCCAAATTCAATCTCCCACGCAAGTAAGGAAATTTCCTTACGTTGTCAAGGTCGGCTGCGCCTCACGTCTATAACTCTCATGACCCCGTCCGGAAATGGGGCCGATCATCGCCGCGATCGGGAAGCCGGCAATCGTCGAAGCAGAAATCCCGATCGCCTGGTGCGGGGGAGATCGTGGATTGCGTCTGGCGATGAACATGCCGAAGATAATCAAGCAGCACCTACCGGGCCAGTTCATCGGCCAAGTGCATGTTCATCCCTCGCCGGAATTCATGCGGCTGCTTCAATTAGAGCGGCGCGTGATCATCATGATTCCTCATCGAGGACCATGGTGACTCCGTTTGATGCACGACATGCCACCAAGTTTTTTTGATCCCACGCGTCAAGCTTGTCGATGGGATTCAAAACGTCTTGCCTACCTTGATGAAGGTCGGACCGATTTTCTTGGCACGCCAGTTGCGCGAGGTCCCGACTGAGATAGCTTCGCGATAGCGCTCCGAAACCTCCTCGGCTGTCAGTTATTTGTTCGCATCCATTTCTGCCTCCTAAATCGTGTTCAGCCGCCGATCAGAGTATTGCAGCGCGTGCCGGCTGCTGGCCACGCGTGACATGCCGCAACCCTCGGGAGCTCTCTAGCCCACGCGTGAGCACGCTGGCGCATGGATATGAATGAGGTCAGTCTTGAAGGACGGGAAGAGACAAAGCGAGAGCGTAGGGCCAAAGTATAATGGCGGCTAGAAATAGGTGTTCGACATCATCCGTTTGAAGGCACTAGGTTGGTACACGCCAGGGTGAACAACGACGGTCGTGTCGGTCTCGGTCTGCATGGCAGACTGGCGAAGGGCGATGAGTGTCCATGAGATCAAATCCGATGGGTACCGCAACCAGGTGATTAAGAATGAAGATGGGATACGGCTGATCACCAAAAACGGCTACGACTGGACAGGCCGCTATACGATTGCGGCGGCGATGCGACCCCAAGACGCGCTGCTGGCCAAGGCAAACTTGACCGGCCCGCGCCTCCTGCCCAGAGCGTGGGCCAAGCTCAGTCAGCCAATGCGATGCGTTCGGAACATCTCCGCTATCGCCAAGTTCGGAAGATGGATCGTCAGTCCTTCAACGGTCCTTTGGGCGACGCCCCCGTCGGCGGGCGGACTGGCGGGGCGTCGTTCGCTTGCGGGGCACTCCAGGTATGCTGCGAACTCAGCGCTAGGACTGACGCTCTTTCGGGACGTCTCGCTTTAGCAGTTCAGCGAGCACGGCAGACGCTTCTCGGAGCAGCGCGATCACGTCCTCCTCTTTCATTGATTGAAGGTGGTCAGCGGCAGTCGAAAGCTCGTAGACCATCTCCAACCCACGCGTGTGGAGTTGCATGGCTCCCTCCTCGGTTCGCTTGTTCCGGCTTCCGACCAACTTGCGCCGTCACCATCAAATAAGATGCGGAACCTTTTTGAGCAAAATACATTTTTTGGGCTCAAAATTCGTAGGGAGGCGCTAGCATGAAACGCCGATCGATCGACAAGGAGAAGATTGCAAGAGCGGACCGCGAATCCAGGGCAATCCAAGACGCGGAACGGCAAGCGCGTGATGCAAAGACGGCTAAGCTGAAAGAGATGCGTATTCAGCGGGAATCGGGACGTACCGAAAATCAGTCGAAGCTAAATTCGTGGATTATGCGCTGACTTTCATCGACGACACGAAACCAACGTGGTTGTCTGGCTCCAGGTGATACAGGCCGATCAACGACATGTTTTAACGCCTCGACGGCGGTTGCACTTTGGCGAGATGGGCTCGCACGACCTCGCCGTTTTCCATTTCCTCGATGTGATACGTCGGCATGGCGGCCTCTAGTCCTCGAATTTAGGAAAAGAACTTGCGGAGACGCGAAATGTTTCCCCGCACCGGCTAAAGAGGCGGCGGACCAGATGCAGGCCTCGGATCCTCAGGTCTCCATCTCCAACGGCTCGTGCTCGGGCCTGGTGCCGGTGGCCATAAGTTCTCGATAGGCCTGACACGAGAACCAGTAGTCAGGACCACGGCCGGCAAAATGTGCCTCAAGCGCACAGGCGGCTGCGGCAGTCGCTGCTTCTGAACCATAGATCTCGATGCAGGCAGCGATTACGCGGTCTGGATCGGCGAGTTCCGCAATCGTCAATCTTAATCGGATCGTTCGTTCTCAACGCGTGCCATCGCAAAGCTCCCGGAGTTGGAGCCGCAAGGTAGCTCGTCAGAGTGAGCGGGCTGGCACGCAAGAAGGAGGCAGACGACTTGGCAGGGGGAATGTGGGGCGCCAAGTCGTCTGCTTCAGGCAACGTCAGCGGCTTGAGGCGCACTAGCGCTGTGGGGGTGCACCGGAGAGGGTGCCGGTTCACGCTATGCCTAGGGGCGGCGCTCACAATGCGATTGCCGGCACATGGTGAATGGGGCGTTCCGCAGGGCGGATCATCCAGTAATTAGTCCCCCACAGAGCTTGAAACTAATGCATTGCCCTATTTGATACTCCATATCAGAAATGTGATACGATTCCTGAAATGGGAAAAAGGGCGAAGCACAAAGCAAAGCAGACGATTATTGCACTACCGTTAGATGACGAGGTTCAGACGGAAGCCGCCTATTATGCCCGCATGTGCGGGATTACTCCAGAAGAAGCTTTGCGAATCATCGAAGCGGCCAATCCTCCGAGGTCGACCAAGGGCGCTACGGCTGGAAAGCGCGGGTCCGGTCGGTAGGCCTCCAACAGCGGGCTTTTCTCTTCTGAGGACGTGAGAGAACCGTCCCCTGAGACGCTCAGTCGTAGACGATCTGACTGCGCGATCCGTCCAACGTGATGAAGCCGACGTGCCGCCGGTCATGATAGAAGTCGCACGGAGGAAGTCCGCTCATGGCGGAGAACAGCCGAGGCTCAGTACAGAATCCGCGATTGCTCGATTGCCTGCCGCAACCTGCGCATGCCTGCCTCCGTCTGCACCTTGTTGCAGGCGGCGTAGCCGAGCACCAAACCGTTGCCTGAGGTCGACCAGTAATATTTGGATAGCGGCGAGGCGTTGACGCCGAGACGGTCGGCGGCCTCGACGACCGCGCGGTCGTCGCAATCTGCCGGCAGATGCGCGACGAGCTGGATGCCGGCTTCGGCCGGTGAGAGCGTCACGTTGGCGGGAAGCTCCGCCGCGAACAGATCCTGAAACAGCTTGCGGCGCTCGGCATAAATGCGGCGCATGCGCTTTAGGTGCCGGCTCATATGGCCTTCGTCGATGAAGTCGGCGAGTGCGGCCTGCAGCACCAGCGGAGCGAATTGGCCGGTGGTGCTCAGCGCATGCGGAATGCCCTCGCAGAGCGCCGGCGGCAGCACCATGAAGCCCAGCCTGAGCGCCGGGAACAGCAGTTTGGCGAAGGTGCCGACATAGATAACGCGTTCGGCGTAATCCATGCTCTGGATCGCCGGAACCGGTCGTCCCTGGAAGCGGTACTCGCCGTCGAAATCGTCCTCGACGATCCAGGAATTGTGGCGCTCGGCGATCTCGAACAGGCGCAGCCGCTGATCCATGCGCATGGTGGTGCCAAGCGGATGCTGGCAGGCCGGCGTCACATAGATCAGCCGCGGCGCGATCTCGGGTGGGTTCATCTGCCAGCCGTCGCCGTCTACGGTAAGCGGCAGAATATTGCCGCCGGCAACCGTGAAGGTCGCCCTGGCGGCGTAGTAGCCCGGCTCCTCCAGCCACACCGTGTCACCGGGGTCGAGCAGCAGTCTGGCAAGCAGGTCGAATGCAGCCTGGGCGCCGGTGGTCACCACGATCTGCTCAGGCAGGCAGCGCACACCGCGCGCCGACACCAGATAGCTCGCGATCGCCTCCTTCAGCGCCGGCAGGCCGGTGACGTGATAGGTGCCGAACAGCATGTCGGCGCCGAAGGTGGCGCGGCGCGCCAAGAGCCGCCCCCACACCCCGAACGGGAAATTTTGCGCGTCTGGCATGCCGGGGTGGAAGGCGAAGCGGCCGGGCGCACCGTGGTGGAAGGGCTGCCGCATCATGCTCTCGCCGCGCATCGATAGTGGATGGCGGATGGCGGTCGCGGACGCGGACGCGCTGCGCCTGTCGCTCCCGGGCGAATTGGCCGGCAGGTCGACGACGATGGCGCGCGCGCCGGGCCGGCTAGTGAGATACCCCTCCGTCGTCAGCTGGTCGTAGGCACCGACGATGGTATTGCGGGCAAGGCCGAGATCATCAGCCAACGCGCGGGTGGAGGGCAACTCCGATCCTGGTGCCAGCCGCTTGTCGCGGATCATCGCGGCGATCTGCCGATAGAGCTGGCGCTGGATCGGCTCGGCCACGGTGCGCTCGATCAGCAGCGCCTCCATCGGAAAGGCCTGGCGCCTGCGCCTCGACATCTGCATCGGCAACACCCCGGACAAGAAGGAAGGGCAAGCTTAGCCGACGATGGCGGCAAGCGAAACTGGCACCTTCACTTCCGCCCAAACTGGCCCTCGCGATGGATACAGATTGGCGCTTAGATGCAAAGAAAAACGGGAACAGCGCGCCAGACATGCCGCCTGCAGAGCGTCCACTGCCCGGGTGGAGCGCCATTGCTGCGGAAGCTTGCGCCAGCGGGAGATACGATGGCCGTCAAGCTGGGCATCAACCCCATCACGTGGACAAATGACGACGTGCCCGAACTGGGCGGCGACACGCCGCTTGAGGTTTGCCTGTCCGAAACCAGCCAGGCCGGCTATGCCGGCACCGAGCTCGGCGGCAAATTCCCGAAGCAAAGCGAGGCTTTGAAGGCGGCGCTCAAGCCCTACAGCCTCGAACTCATCTCCGGCTGGTATGATGGCCGCATCTGCGAAAAAGAGGTCGAGGAAGAGTTCGACGCCATCTTGCCGCATCTGACGCTGCTGCGCGACCTCGGCGCCAAGCACGTCGTCTATGCCGACACCTCGCGCGGCCGTCACGGCGCCATCCATGACCGGATCTCGCAGCGCCCGAAACTCGCCGACGATGAATGGCAGGCCTATGGCGCCAAGATTACCCGGCTTGCCGAACGCTTCGCCGATTTTGGCGTCAGGATGGCTTTCCACCATCACATGGGCACCATCATTGAGACCGACGAGGAGATCGGCAGGCTGATGGCGGGGTCGGGCGAGGCGGTCGGCCTGCTCTACGACACCGGCCATTGCGCCTTCTCCGGCGGCGATCCCGAAAGCCTGCTGCGTCGGCACATCGGCCGCGTCGTCCACGTCCATTGCAAGGATGTCCGACCCGAGATGCTGAAGCGGGCGCGGGCCGCCGACATGAGCTTCATGGGCGCGGTGATGGAAGGCATCTTCACCGTGCCGGGCGATGGCGGGATCGACTATGCGACGCTGCTCAAGGTGCTGGCCGACAATGGCTATGCCGGCTGGCTGGTCGTGGAAGCCGAGCAGGATCCGGCCAGGGCGCATCCGCTGACTTACGCAACGATGGGCTATCGCAATCTGCGCGAGCTGGCGCGCAAGGCCGGCTTCACGGTCGACGAACGGAAGGGCTGAGGCACAAGCGGGGGCGCCGGAGGGCGATGAGTTCGGTCCTGTATAGAAAGGTGGTCAAGAATTTCGGCGCACTCAATGTGCTGCGATCACTCGACCTCGCCGTGCCGGATCACAAATTCCTCGCGCTCCTCGGCCCATCGGGCTGCGGCAAGACGACGGCGCTGCGCATCCTCGCCGGGCTGGACATGCCGACCTCGGGCAAAGTCTTCATCGGCGAGCGCGACGTCACTCGCCTCCAGCCGCGCGACCGCGACATCGCCATGGTCTTCCAGAGCTACGCGCTCTACCCGCAGATGACGGTCGCCGAGAACATCGGCTATCCGCTGTGGATCCGCGGCACGCCGGACACCGCGCGCAAGGCCAAGATCGGCGAGGTCGCCGCCATCCTCGAAATCGGTCACCTGCTCGACCGCCGGCCGCGCCAACTCTCCGGCGGGCAGCGGCAGCGGGTCGCGCTGGCGCGGGCGATCGTCAGGGATCCGGCAGCCTTCCTCATGGACGAGCCTTTGTCCAATCTCGATGCGCGACTGCGGCTCACCATGCGCGGCGAGATCAAGCGCCTCTGCCAGCGCCTCAGCGCCACTACCATCTACGTCACCCACGATCAGGTCGAGGCGCTGACCATGGCCGACCTCGTCGGCGTCATGCATGGCGGCGACCTTCAGCAAATGGCGCCGCCCATCGACATCTACGACCGACCGGCCAACCGCTTTGTCGCCACTTTCGTCGGCAATCCGCCGATGAACATTCTGCCGGTCACGCTGGCCGAGCAAGGCGTGATGGCGGGCGGAAGGATCGTGCCGCTGGCGCGAGCGCGACTCACCGCATGCCGCCTGGCCGAGATCGTCGAGATCGGCTTGCGCCCGGAAGACTGCAGCATCGCCCAGCCTGGTGCGCCGGGCGCACTGCCGGGCGAGATCTACGTGGTCGAGCCGATGGGCAACGAGACGCTGGTCAATGTGCGGCTCGACGGCGGCAATGTCTCGGTGCGTGCCGGCCGCGATTTCAGGGGTTCGGTGGGCGAAAACATCAGCGTCGCCTTCGATGCGGCGAACGCCTGTCTCTTCAATTCGGCCGGCCTCACCGCCGTCCAAAGGGTCAACAGTAACGGGAGAGAGAAATGACGCGTTCCAGCAGAAGCAGACTTACTCGCCGCTCCGTCATCAAGGGCGGCCTCGGCCTGGCGCTCGCCACCACGGCCCTCACCACACTCGGCCTGCCAATGCCGGCCAAGGCTGCCGGCAAGAAGGTCATCATCGGCGCCTTCGCCGATGGCGGGCTGACACCATTCAAGCAGAAGATCATCCCCCAAGCCAAGGAGGCCGGCTTCGACATCGAGTTCCTCGAGGACGAATACGGCGTGACCCTGGAGAAGTGGTTCGCCGACGCCCAGAGCGGCGCCGGCCAGTATGACCTCTATCTGCTCGACGATCCCTGGGTGCCGCAGTTCGGCGCCGCCAACGTGCTCGAGGATCTCGGCGCCGAAGGCGTCGACGGGGCCGACAAGGACTGGATCGTCTCGATGATCGACATGGGCTACTGGCCGCCGCAGGAAGGGCCCCGCGTCAAGGGTTTCGAAGGCGCCAAACCGACGCTGATCTGTGTGCCTTTCGTTGGTGATCTGCAGACGCTCACCTACCGCAACGACGTCTACACGGACGGCGCGCCGAAAACCTGGGACGAGGTGATCGCCAAGGGCAAGGAAGGTGTGGCGGCCGGCAAGATCAAATATCCGGTCGTCTTCCGTGGCGTCTCCGGCAATCCGATCGTCACCAGCTGGTATCCGGTCTTCCTGTCGTTCGGCGGCTCCTTCTTCGACGACAAGTGGAACCCGATCTTCAATTCCCCGGAAGGCAAGGCATCGGCCGATTTCTTCGTCGGCACGATGAAGCAGAACGCGCCGAGCGGCGTGGTCGAGTTCGACTCTGACCAGGAAGGTGCGGCGATCCTCGGCGGCGATGCCGGTGCCATCATCCAGTATTCCGGCAATGCCTTGAAGGCCGACGATCCGGCTCAGACCAAGGTGGCGGGCAAGCTCGATTTCGGCGTCGTGCCGAAGCAGGAGAAGGCGATCGCCCAGATGGGCATCTTCATCGCCGGCGTGCCGAAATCGGCGCCCAACAAGGCGAACGCGATCGAATTCCTGAAGTGGTACACCAGCGCCGACATCCAGGCCAAGCTCTCGGAAGCGGGCTCGATCCCGGTCAAGCGCAGCGCCTTCGGCATCGCCAAACCAGGCAACCGGCTGATCCCTATTGCCTTGCAGCAGCTCGATGCCGGCGCGCTGCCCCGGCCGCGCACACCGGATTGGGCGAAGGTCGAAGAACTGCTCGGCATCGAGCTCAACAAGGCGCTGCAGGCCGGTTCCGGCGGCGGTGCCTCGCTCGACACGGCCGCCAAGCAGGTCAAGGACTACCTGGCCACAGCCGGTTACTACTGATGAAAAGCGCAACGCAGGCGCCCCAATATCGCTTGCAGGGGGCGGGGCTCGACCTCGCCCTCCCATATCTCATGCTGGCTCCGGGCCTGACGATCGTGCTGGGCGTGCTTGTCTATCCGCTGTGGGACGGTCTCAGGGCCAGCACCAGAGCCTACCGCTACGGCTCGCCGGTCGCCGACGTCGGTATCCAGAACTATGTGCGCCTGTGGAGCGACGCGCAGTTCCTTAACGCGCTCTGGGTCACGGTGAAATTCGTCGCGCTGTCGGTGTCCGTGGAGGCGGTGCTCGGCTTTGCGCTGGCTCTGTTCTGCCTGCGCGAGTTTCGCGGCATTCGCCTTTTGAGGACGGTGCTGATCATCCCAATGGTGATCACGCCGGTTGTTGTCGCCATCGTCTTCCGGCTGATCTACGCCAGCGACGCCGGCATGCTGACGGCGCTGTCCGAGGCCATGGGCGGCGGCGCGGTGCAGATCCTCGGCAACTCGCTCAATGCCTTCATCGGCCTCGTCGTCCTCGACGTCTGGGAATGGACGCCGCTAATGTTCCTGATCCTGCTCGCCGGCCTGCAATCGCTGCCGCACGAGCCGTTCGAGGCCGCGCGCGTCGACGGGGCCGGCGCCTGGCGCGTCTTTGCCGATCTCACCTTCCCGATGATGCGGCCGGTGCTGGCAGTCGCCATCGTGCTCAGGACCATCGATGCCTTCGGCACCTTCGACCAGGTCTTCGTGCTGACCCGTGGCGGACCGGGCGAAGCGACGAGGCTCATTTCGATCTACGGCTACGACACCGCGTTCAAGTTCCAGCAGACCGGCTACGCGGCGGCGTTGTTCGTGACGGTCGGCCTCGTCGTGCTCGGGCTCGCCTTCAGCGCCATCAGGCTCCTGCGCAGGATCGACGCGTCATGAGCTCTCGTGTGACGCGCATCCTCACCACTAGCTTCGTGCTGGCAGTCGTGCTGCTGCCGATTTACTGGCTGGTCTCGACCTCGCTGAAGTCCAACCGGGAGATCACGCAGGAAGGCACGCTCTACCCGCATGTACCGACGCTCGACAATTACGTCAGGCTGTTCACCGAAAAGCAGTTCGGCTCCTACCTCGCCAATTCGCTGGTGGTGACCTTCTTCTCAGTTGCGATCGCGCTGGTCGTTGGCGCCATGGGTGCCTATGCGATCGCCCGCTTTCGCCTGCCTTTCGCCATGGAGCGCAAGGTCGGCCTGTTCCTGCTAACGCTGCGCATCATCCCGCCGGTCGTCATCCTGATCCCGGTCTATCTGCTGATGCTCAGCCTAGGCCTGCTTGACACCTGGCTGGGGCTGATCGCCACCTACACTGCCTTCAACGTCACCTTCTGCGTCTGGATGATGGAGAGCTTTTTCCGCGAAATCCCCGTTGATCTCGAGGAGGCGGCGATGGTCGACGGCGATTCCCGCTTCGGCGCCTTTCGCCGCATCACGCTGCCGCTGGCGGCTCCCGGGCTCGCAGCCACCGCGATCTTCGCCGTGCTGGTCACCTTCAACGAATTCCTCTTTGCGCTGGCACTGACGGCGACGCCTAGGGCGATGACCATGCCGCGCGGAACCGCGACGCTGATCGGCCGCATCGACACCGACTGGGCCTCGATGGCGGCCGCCGGCGTCATCGGCGCGCTGCCGATCGTCTTCTTCGCGCTTCTGGTGCAGCGGCACCTGGTGCGCGGACTGACCATGGGCGCCGTCAAATGAACCATGAATTGGCCGTCTCGCAAGAGAGACGGCTCGACAGGAAAGTCGAAGCATGATGGATGTCTGTCTGTTCGGGGTGGGGCTGATCGGCCGCGTGCACGCGGGCAACCTCACGCGCCACCCAAAAGTGCGGCTGCGCTACATCATCGATCCCAATCGTGAGGCCGCAGGCACGATTGCGGCCATCACAGGCGCCGAGATCGCCGACACCGACACAGTCATGAACGACCCGGCGGTGAGAATGGTGTTCATTGCCTCGGCGACGCGCACACATGCCGAGCTTGCCATTGCGGCAGCGGCGAAGGGGAAGGCGATCTTCTGCGAGAAGCCGATCGACCTCGACCTCATGCGCACGGATGAATGCCTGGCGGCGGTCGAGAAGGCCGGCGTGCCGTTCCAGATCGGCTTCAACCGACGTTTCGACCCGAGCTTCCGGGCGCTGAAGGAGCGCCTTGTCGCCGGCGAGATCGGCGCTGTCGAGCAGGTCATCATCACCAGCCGCGACCCCGAACCCGAAACCGAGGAAGCGCTGGCCGGGGGTGGGGGCGTCTTCCGCGAGATGACCATCCACGACTTCGACATGGCGCGCAATCTCCTGGGCGAGGAACCAGTCGAACTCTTTGCCACCGGCTCTTCGCTGGTGGCGCCGCAATACAGCAAGCTCGGCGACTACGACACCGCGATGTTCATCCTGCGGACTGCATCGGGCCGGCAGTGCCACATCAATAACAGCGTGCGCGCCGCCTACGGCTACGACCAGCGCATCGAGGTGCATGGCACCGACGGCATGCTGCAAGCCGGTAACCGCCTGCCGACCTCGGTCGAGATGTCCGGCGTCAACGGCATATCGCGCGACAAACCGTACTATTTCTTCGTCGAGCGCTACGGCGAATCCTACGCCGCCGAGATCGACCATTTCATCTCTTGCGTCGAGACGGGCAGGAAGCCCGATGTCACCGCGAGCGACGGCCGAAAGGCGATGATCCTTTGCGAGGCAGCGCTTGCCTCCGCCAAGTCCGGCAGGTTCGAGCCGGTCGGGCTCTGATCGAGCGTTGCAGGATACCAGGAGCGTTCCATGAAGATTGGCATGATCACCGACAGCCTGGGAAACCTCTCCTTCGACGAGATGCTCGCCGCCTCGGCCGAGCTTGGGCTGGAGACGCTAGAGTTCGCCTGCGGCAACTGGTCGTCGGCGCCGCACATCGATCTCCAGGCGATGCTGGGCAGCGCCACGACGCGTAGCGAGTTCGTCGCCAAGGTCAGGGATCATGGGCTGACGATCGCGGCGCTCAACTGCTCCGGCAATCCGCTGCATCCGGGACCGCAGGGCAGGAAGCACCATCAGGTGACAGAGGATACAATCCGGCTGGCGAGCCTGATGGGGATCGACCGCGTGGTCATGATGTCGGGCCTGCCCGGCGGCCCGGGCGATGCCAACCCGAACTGGATCATCACCGACTGGCCGCCCGAATGCGCCGACATCCAGCGCTACCAGTGGGACGATTGCATTATTCCCTACTGGCGCGACCTGGTGAAGTTCTCGAATGATCTCGGCATCCGCAAGCTCTGCCTCGAACTGCACGGCTATCAGGCCGTCTACAACGTCCAGACACTGCTCCGGCTTCGCGACGCCGTCGGCGTAACCGTCGGCGCCAACTACGATCCGAGCCATCCGATGTGGATGGGCGCCGACCCCATTGCCGCCGTGCGCAAGCTCGGCTCGGCGATCTACTATGTCCATGCCAAGGACACGCGGGTCGAACCGATTCCCGCCGGCATAGATGGCGTGCTCGATGCGCGTCCGCCGACGCTCTATGCCGAACGCGCCTGGAACTACATCACGCTGGGTTACGGCCACGGCGAGACCTGGTGGCGGCAGTTCTGCACCGCGCTGAAGCAGGCCGGCTATGACGATGTGCTCTCCATCGAGCACGAGGACATGATGTTGTCGCCGATGGAAGGCATGCGCAAATCCGTGGCGCTGCTGCGCAACGTGGCGATTAACCTGGCCTGAAGCGAGGACCTGCCGAGGTTCGGGTTGAGAGAGGGTTTGCCCGTTGCCGGTCCTGCGCAATTCCACGAGATCGATCTGTGCGACGCCAACCCTTACGCTCGCCACCCGCGATGCAAACAAGCGACGCCGAGGATGAAGACCGGCCAGGGCAAACTGAGGAAGCCCGTAAAGAAGGATCAGGCCGGCGGCCAGTGCGGTCACGCCAGTTCCAACCGAAAACCGCCGTGCATCAACGGTCCGGCGGCGGCAAGGACGAGCGCGCAAAATCTGCCGCAGCATTCGCGGGTTTGCGATGGCAGATGTAGCCGTGATGCGCAAACTGGAAGGGATCGCCGCAAATGGTCGTGGTCGCAAGATGTTGTGACGCTGACCTGAGGCTGTGAGCCGACGGCCGCTTCCTCAGTCGCAATTGCCGGCCGATCGGTTGCGGGACATGCGGAACAATGCGGGAAGACTTCTAAGTTTGGCCAGGTGCCGTGTTGCACGGTAATGCGCACATTGCAGCGAAATGAACGGCTTCACGATGCTCAAGTGCAGCGCCTCGGCCGCCGGCCCAGGGAACGGTTTCCAGCCTCACGGGTTAAATCGTCATGCAACAGATCAACGACACCAAAAAGCGGGTTAAGCAGTTCGATGAGAGGGAGCGGCAAAGCCTCATCCGGATCAAAGAAACTCAGGAACTCATCGAGCAGAACCGCCGGCTGACAGAGAGGTCCCGTGAAATCCTTGCGCGCGCGTCCGAACTGGCCGCCGCGCTCGGCAGGCACTAACGATCGGACTTGAGAAAGCTCGAATCATCGCCGCATCTTCTTTGGCGTGATCTCCTTGATTCGCACCTTGTCGCCAATCGCCTTGGCCATGGGCTCGGCCGCTCACCTTCGAGCCGGATCTTGTCGCCAGGTTTGGCTTTCGGGTCGAGGATGGAATAGGGGAAGTGATTGCCGGTGATGTTCAGCGCACCGCATTCGCCGATCCGCTTTCGCACCGTGGCCGTGATGGCGACAACATCGCCGATGTCTATTTCCCGCGCCATGTTGAGATTCTGGCGCGCCATCTTTCTTAGTCAAGTGATCGCTAATCACCGCCTCAGAGGTATCGGCCACCGGGGAAGCGCTGGCGACGACATCTTTCAAGCTCAACACCGAATGCGCCATGGATTGTGACGGTGCCGTTCGCAGGGATCTGGCGACAAACGTTGGGCGGGCCCGGCCGCTGGTGGGGTGTTCGCGGGGGGGACGCAGCAACCAGGCCCTAACCGGCCATTCGTCACGGTCGGCTGCCTAAACGTGCACCCTGCGGCCTCACGTTCAATGTCCATTCGGATGATGTGAGATCGGCTCTTGAGTGCGATATTGGCTCGCGACGGCCATCAGCAAGTTTCCCTCTCGGGCGCAATTGCCCGCTCAACTCTCCAGCTGGGCGGGCGCTTTCTTCCGATTTCTCCTCCGTTCCGTTTTGGGTCATCCAACATGGCATCCGAATTGCTGCCCTCAGCTTTGCCAGCTCTGATGGCTGGAAACCGGCCCGTTCGTACCGGGGCGTGGGCTCGCTGGGTCGGGGCAAGGGGTTTGCTCAGCGAGCCTTTTGGCGCAGCGCGACAGTGCGGAGGGTGGGGCACATGCGGGACTTGCCAACGAACGTTGACGTCGACGCTGTGATCGCAGTCGGTCAGTACCTTGATGATCACAGCAAGACCACTCCAGTGTCTATTTCAGACGCGATCAGGGTCATTCGCAAACGGGCAAAAACGCGTCTCTCCGATTTCGACTTAGAGCAATTGATCGTCGAAAGCGCGGGGACGCGGCACCTGGGCCTTCTGCTGGACACTCACGACGACTGAGCATTTGTGGTCGGACATCGCTACTCCTACAGGTATCGATCGCCCTGGGCGCGATGTTCGAGGCAAAACCAATGCGACGATTGCAGCGGCCGGGCGAAGCCGAAGGGGGCACGTTTGCCGCATCCTGGGTGCTCGCAAACGTGGTTCTCTATGCGCCCCCGTTCCCGCGCCGCCGCCATGCCATCTGCGAGTTTGATAGGCTCGTCGCTCACCGACAGGCTCTGCGGGTCGCCCGTGGTGCACCCAGCTGATCGAGCTTCTGCTGCAAATGACCATTCAGCACCATCATCTCCTTCAGCGCTTTCATGACGTCGCCCTTGTGAAAGGCGACGAACTTGTCGGCCGCCGCCTGTAGCGCTGCCTCCTGCCGACTGTCGAGCCTGACAATGTGGTCCATTGCATGCCTCCTAAAAGAGAGATCCTTGCGCCGGCTGCTGTGGGAACTTGATCTGCGTCGCCGGCTTCTCGACAATGATCAGCGCGTCATCCGGCGCGGTGCGCTGAAGCTCCTTCGCTTCCGGCCAGGGCGCGGTAAGCCAGGTTTCGATCTCTTCCTGCATGGTCAGGATGACCGGCATGGCCTTTTCGTGAATCGGGGCGACGAGCGCGTTGGGCTTCGTGGTCATGAAGCCATAGAGCTCGAAATCACCAGGGCCGTCCTTGACCTTGCGGATACCCTGCCATTGCGTCCATATGCCGGCGAAGAAGAAGAGCGGCTTGTCTTGGCTGCGGGCGAACCAGACATTGCGCTGGATGCCTGTTTCCGGGTCTTTGTCGCCGGGTGTAGGGGAGGGCTCGGCAAAACTGGTGACGGGGACGACGCACCGATGCTCAACGCCGACATATCGCTGCCAGTGTCCGTATTGCGGGTTGCGGATGTTGGTGGTGCCGTAATCCGCTTTTCCCTTCACGCGCTCCGGCGGCGTCGGCATGCCCCACAGCAGATTGGCAAGCTCGCGTTGGCCGTCCTGCGCGTTGCGCACCACTGGGCCGGGCTGGTTGGGGTAGAGGTCGACTGACGGTTGCAAATTGCCCGCGATGTCGCGCATGGCCCGCGTGAGCTGGCGGATCGCTTCCTGGCTGGTGGTGATGTTGTAGAGGTTGCACATCTCGTTGCCCCTAGTATCGCAGGCTCTCGGGGACGCTCAGCGGCCCAAGTTCCAGAATGCGCTCGTATTCGCCGGTTCGGCGCCAGACGCCCATTGCTCGGCCGTTCTCGCGGTCCTTGGCTGGATCGAATATGATGCCGCCGAAGTGGTCAAGAAACGCTTTTGCATCGGCCTGATTTGCGAAGCAGTGCAGCCGCCATTCTTCATATTTGCCATCAGGCCAGATCGCCTGCACGCGCCGAATTTGAGGCGCGGCGCTCATCTTATCGCAGAACCTTGCGATCCTTGTGAAGTTCCGTTCGGTGCAGATGTCGTCGGGCAACGCAACCTGGTGCGGCCATCTGCGATCGATGATCGACGGCGTCGGGATCGAGCGGGTGCGCTTGACCACGCCTAGACCAGTTCCAGCATCAGATAATTGCCAGGCTTTTCCAGCCAGCAGGCGCAGCACGCGTCGATGGCGGCCTTGTTGGCTTCCATCCAGACTGACGCGGCCTCGTCTTCTTCCTCGCTCATCTGCTCATCGTCTGGGAAGCCTTGGATATCCCAACCTTCAAGGGCAAACATCCCGTCCGCGGCGGCTTCGGCGCTGATACCTGCCCGCGCGAAAACCGCCTCTGCGGCGGCAATGCCATGCGCGATCTCATCGGACGACGCGCCCTCTATGTTCAATCGAAGCTGCATGACTGCCTCCTGTGGCCATCCTGCCTGCAGCAGTGAACAAAATGAGAACACGAGAGTCAATAGGCTCTTGACGGAACAGGAATATGTTCCTTATTCGTCACTGGACCTGAACAGGATAGGGCTATGGGAAAGCGCCAAGAAGCGCCGACCGGCGAAGCTATGTCGGAATTGGAAGTGGCAGCGGAGCACGCCTTGGCGGCAGCCGGTGGCGATGCCCTGGTTGCCTTGCTGACTGTCCTCGCCAGGAACATCGAACTCGAGCGCGACCTCGCCCTGTCGCGCGCAGCGATATCGAGCGGCTTTTCCCGCGGCTGGCACAAGGCACGCGCCTAGATGGGGGACACGGCCGAAGACAATTTCCGCATCGAGGTTTGGGATCGCGAGCAAAAGACGCACCTCGAGACGATATCCCGGTCCCCCGACGCGATGGTCAGCCAAGCTGCCTGGCAAGCAGCGATCCGGCGCCGGCCCGGCATGCTGCTGATCCACTACAACAGCCGCCACGTTATGGAGAAGATCATCGCACCTGGTGAGGTGAAGATCCCACCGCAGACGATCATCGACGGCAGCATCCATGCTGGACTGGACGTCTCGCTCGCCGACCTTCGGGAATGGCACAAGCTGCGAGCCTGGTGCAGGACCTGCTCGCATCATGCCGAAGTGAAGGCGGCGGCGCTGATCCGCCGATATGGCAAAGACGCTCTTTTCAGCACAGTCGAACGCGCCCTCGTTTGCACGAGTTGCGATAGGGGCGGACCGGTGCGGCTGGAAATTCACAAGCTGCCAAGAAATTGAGCGGCCAGCCGTCCGTGTTGACGCCGGGAGTGCATTGATAATCATTCCGGTTCGCCGGCTGTGGCGTGATCGCCGCCTTCTGCCTCGCCTCAGCGGTCGCGCATGCCGGCCGATCTATGATCGCGTAGCTCGTCCATGCTCTTCCCGATAGGGGAGATTATGTCCGGCGAGGGAACTGGCTGCTTGTCGAGAGCAAGCGGACCGAATCCACCCGTCAACGCCAGAGCCGCTACGCCCATGCCAGCCTTGACCGGCAGTTTTTGGCCCGGCGGACGCTTCGGACGCAGGCAAGGACTCCGGGACATGCGATACCGCTCCATTGCTCAGGGAGCGCTACTCCGGCAGTTCGTCGTCCTTGATCGGCGCCTTCCCTTTGCTGGCCCGCTTCTAGCCGAGAAGCCGGGCTTGGCGTTCACGATCGATTTGGGCCGGCGCAAAGCCACGCGTGGCCACGCGAAACATCGACAAATCCGTTTCCGAGTTTGGCACTCGCCAACGAAACGCTGCAAGTCGTCATTCGGCTGTGCGCTGGTGCCCGGTTACGCTGTCCTCATTGCCATCATGTCGATCCTCATCTGGCAAGACTACTCGAACCAAGTCCACCGAATCTCCAAAGCGTTCTACGAAGGCTGCTCTGAAAAGAACCCTCCAGGCGCCCTCATGCCTCCGGAACAGAGACACACCTATTGTAGTTGCATGTCGACCGCGTTAGCACCTTCATTCGTCTGGAGGGTGGCGAAGGCATTCGCCCTCTCACGGCCTGCACCAACTGGTTTCCAAAACGATCCAGGATTGGCGTCAATCGCGACGCAGGCGGCTGCAGTATGTGCTCTTTCTTCCACTGCGTCGTATCGCCGACGATGCCGCGGTGCGTAACGGGAGCGATGCGCTGGCCGACGCCAAGCATCGTGTCCATTGCGCTGTGAAAATGGCGCCGCCGGTTCCAGCGGAAGGCGAACTCGCCGAGGTAAGCGTCAAGATGCTTCTCCCGGAAGCCATGGAATGTGCCCAGCGCCCAACGCTTCAGGTTCGCAAAAACGACGTGAATCCATTTGAAGACGGTGTGGGCGGGCATCGTCCTATTGCTCAGATTGACCTGCCTGAGGCGACGGCCGGGCACCTTGTGGTACGAGGCAAGGGAGTCCGTCCGCACCGCCGATCCGGGAAGGGTGTTGGCTACCACGAACGGAACGATGCTTTGAGCCGACCGATCCGCGATGCGCGCGAGCCTGATGCGTCCGACGCCATGGTTGCCGACCGTCTCGACCGCCCCAGCGATCCATATCTGGTTGGCTGTGCTGCTGCCGCCACCCCTCTCCAGCGCGTCCTCCTTGCGCCGATACGGGATGGCGGACTCGTCCACGTCGACAGTTCCGGAAAGCGGTGTCCGGTTGGGGTTCACCATTGCCCGCCGGAGCTTGTGGAGCACCAGCCAGGCGGTTTTGTAGGAGGCGCCCAGCTTAGGTTGGAGCTGCAGCGCCGAAATGGAATTGGAGTGCGTCGCCATCAGGTACGCCGCCAGGAACCACTTGCGCAGCGGCAGATGCGTGCCCTGCATGACTTCCCAGCGATCACGGAAGTCTGTTTCCGGCACCCAGGCCTCTCCCATTTGCCTGCGCATTCGAAAAGCCACGGTCGGACCTCGAGGCGCCATGCTTTCCTGGAACTGCATTGTGGGCATGTGAAGCCGCCCGGCCAGCCCTTGTTGAAGAGGTAGTCCGCGCACGCGTAATCGTCGCGGAAAGTCTCCACGAACTCCTCGATCGACGGTGGCTTGTCGTTCTTCCACCGGGTCGGAAACAGCGCCTCGCCCATGTCGACGCCAATATGGCAGGCGAGGCGATCCGTCGGCAACAATCGCTAGATATGGTTACCACCTGAGCGAACGGGATAAGCGGTAGAATATATGAAAGATGTCGTGACAGGCTGCGCTTCGATTGTACGGATTGAGACCAAGACCCTTGTCAGTCTATCTGCTGCCCTACTATTTTCGTGATTGGGGAGAAATCGCGATGGCAAGGGATCGTCAGCAGGAGAAGATATCCATTCTGGATTGCGTTGTCCTGCGTCAGGTCTTTAGGATTTATGTCACTCATCTTGGCTTGGATGAAGATCAATGGCAGGGTTACGCGACAACTTTGATCCGAGATTATACCCGGACCCAAGAGGTCGACTCCCAATTGCTGGAATGGATCACGCGAAAATAGCGTCCAAATGAGTGATGGCCGGTCCTATACACCGCCGAGTTGTTGGACTGCTGAACTTTACAGAATTTCGGCGGAATCGATCGAATTCCACGCAAAGGGCGTGAGGGTTTGCCAGCCGGCCGCTTAGGGCCTATGCTTTTCAGATCGGCCGTTAGTCATATCGGATGCTGCCGACAGTAAGAGGTACGCGCTCTTGCCCGTTAAGGGAGAAGAGCCATGCCTCAATCCATTCTTCGCAACCATGTTTTGCAAGCTCTATCTCCAGAGGATTTCGCGCTTTTACAGCCGTCGATGCATCACGTCGAACTGGCCATCAAAGCCCCGCTGGAAGATTCCTACCAGCCTATCGAGCACGTATATTTTCCGGAGACGGGTATCGCGTCTGTGGTCGCCACGATGACCGGAGGCCGGCAGAGCGAGGTTGGCATCATCGGCCGCGACGGTATGACGGGAGTCGCGATCATTCTCGGGCAAGACAGGTCTCCCAACGAAACCTACATCCAAGTCGCCGGCAATGGCTGGTGCCTGCCGGTTGAAAATCTTCGCGCCGCAATTGCACAAAGCCAAACTCTCGGCGAGTCGCTGCTTCGCTACGCCCATGCATTCCTGGTGCAGTCGTCCCGAACGGCGCTGGTGAACGGACATTCAAAAATCGAGGAGCGGCTGGCCCGGTGGTTGCTGATGGTCCACGACCGGAGCGAGGGAAAAATCTACCTGACGCACGAATTTCTGGCCACCATGCTTGGCGCTCGGCGTCCCGGCGTAACAACAGCCCTGCAAATGCTTGAATACCGAGGGCTGATCCATGCCAAGCGCGGCGAGATCACGATTATCGACCGTGCCGGCATGATAAAACTCACACACGGAGCTTATGGGGAGGAGGAGCAACGTCAGTTCGGGATTGCCGCTTTGGGTTCAGGGAGAAAGTCTTGATGACCAACACATTTCACACCATTACGTTTGAAGGAGCGGCGAGGGCTATATCCTTTCCAGAGGCAGAGCTTACTTCTTATCCCATCGCACAGGCGTTCCGCGCAATCGAAACACTGATGCCGGCGTGCAAGGCCACCCACCACAATCTGGAGGAGATGCGGGCTGCAGCCTGCATCATTCATAATGTGCCCGCCGCCTTTGACGCAATAGCGGCCGATTGCTCGGAAACCCGCCACTAGGGCCAAATGCCCTCGCTCGCTATCCGATCTCGCTGGTGGTCACGACGCGGCGCTCTGCGATTGATTTCGTCGCCACTTCGGCAAGGACTAGCGCCAGGCGTCCGTCTTCGACTGGTAGCGCTCGATGAAGTGTGCGGACTGATGCGCTTGCGGATGCCGGCGGCCTCGACTGCTTCCTGAACCGCGCGATGCAGTTGGCGCGACGTCGCTGTGAACGCCAGTCGTCAGGCACGGAGGCCCGATCAGAGTGACCGCGACAGTCCCTGCGAGCTGGCCTGGACATCCCATACGCGGCAGGCCCACAGCACCCCATGCGGAAGTTCGCGGCAGGCGCTGGCACACACCCCGAAACACAAATCCCGATAGCTCACCGCTTGCGGCCCGCGGGTTCCTGCATGGTCTGCGCCTTCTCGAAAGCCTGGGTGGCGAGATCGTCGAACGTCATCTCGTACGGCACCGACACCACCGGTTCCTGACCTCACTACGGTAGGTGAACCATCCAGAACGAGGAGCAAGTCGCAAAGACGTCTCCTTGGCGCCCCTAAGCGGATAGCCATCCCGTTTCTACGGGCTAACGTCCAACAATCGACCCTGTGCGGCTTGCAGCCCCGGGACGACCAATCCACCTGGCGCCTAGTACGCCGGGCCTACGAGGCCTTTCGCCATCCTTCACCGCCAATCCAGCTCGCCAGTTGGTCAGCGGGCATCGGCCGGGCGAAGGCGAATCCCTGCAGGATGTCACAGCCCAATTCTCTCAGAATCCTGGCTTGCTCCATCGTCTCGACGCCCTCGGCGACGACTTTAATGCCAAGCGACCGGCCTATGTCGATGATGGAGGCAACCAGGCGCCGCTGTTCGGGCAAGCGTACGATGGGGTCGATGAGCTGACGATCGATCTTGAAATGGCGCGGCTTGAGCTTGAGCAGGCTGACGATCGATGTATGGCCGGTGCCAAAATCGTCTATGTCGATACCTATACCCATCTCCCTGATTGCATCAATGTTCCATTCGACCCCATCGTCAAATTCGTCGAGGAAAATTGACTCGAGGAATTCGAACGAAATCGCACCCGGCCTGATATTGAGTTCGCGAAGGCTGGGAATTAAGCGGTCATCGCTCAGGCGTCGGAACGAGACATTGACCGATACAGTGGGTACTGCAATGCCTTGGGATTGCCATTGGTCGAGGTCGAGCATTGCTTGCTGCAGGATGCTGCGATCAATCGCAGCCAAGACATTGAGATCCTCGGCGATCCGGAGGAACCGGATCGGACTTAGGACTCCCTCCCTCGGATGATGCCAGCGCGCAAGCGCTTCGACCCCAATGATGTCGAGGGAAGTAGCGTTGAGGAGCGGCTGATAATAGGGGTGGAATTCGCCCTGCTCGATACCGCTGAGAATTTCATCGGCCATATGCTTGGTCGATTCAATTTCGCTTTGCAGCGCCTTTGAAAAGAATTCATGGCGGTTGCGGCCGCGACCCTTAGCCCGATAGAGCGCGATATCGGCGTTTATCAGCACGCGAAGCGCATCGATGTCCGCGCCCGTCTCGAGGGCGATGCCTATGCTTGCGCCCAAGCGGCAGAAGTGCCCCTCGTATGGCACCGGCTGTCGGATCTCGGCGATGATCTGATCGGCAAGGCCGGCGAGGCGATGGGCGTCGGCACCATTGAAACAGGCTATGACGAATTCATCGCCACCAACGCGCGCGACGAAATGCTGCGCTCCGCCCTTGGCACTTAGAAGCCGGGCAACGTGAACCAGCACGGCATCGCCGGCCGCGTGTCCCTGCGTATCGTTAATCTGCTTGAAGCGATCCAGATCGATGTGGAGCAATGCCAAACCGTCGCCCGGGAGGCGCGGCCGGTTGCGGTACTGGCTCAAGATTTGGTCGAGATAGCGCCGGTTGGGAAGTCCGGTCAGCGCATCATGGAGGGCCTGGGTTTCGATCCGGGCCTTGGCGGCTTCCAGTTCGACGTTGCGAGCCTCGGCAAGGGCCTTTGCCGTCTTGAGCCTCTGTTCCAAGGCGACTTCGTCAGTGATGTCCCAATTTGCGCCGATGAATTTTGGTGTTGCGCCATCGTCCTGAAAGTAAGTTGCGCGCGACATAAGAGTACGGATTTCACCGTCGGCCCTGATGATGCGAAATTTCCCGTTGAACGTTCCCTTCTCTTCGATGGCGCGTGACATCGCCTCAAGCGTCTTTGCCGCATCTTCGGGGTGCAGGGCATTCTCCCAGTCGGCGGCGTGAAGGGATTTCCGCTCGCGTGGAATCCCAAAAATGTCACGCGCCCTGTCGTCCCAAAACAGCTCCCCAGTTGCCAGGTCGCCCTCGAACACCCCAATTTGGGAGGCGTCCAGCGCCACTTGCAGGCGGCGTTCGCTTTCCTTCAGTGCGGCCTCAGCGCGTTTTCGGCCGTCGATATTCACCGCCTGTACAGAGAGGAAGCGAGCCTGATCCCCGTCGGCAGGCATCAGTGACACGGATGTCAAAGCCCAAATGGTCGTGCCGTCCTTGCGGATATACCGTCGCTCGGCTTGATATCCATGGATCTTTCCGGCAATCAGATCTTCGGTCTGCGTGCGCGCTGACGTCAGGTCGTCGGAATGCACGATTGTCGTGAAGTGGATTCCGATACATTCCTCGGGCCCGTACCCAAGGACATGGCTTCCGGCTCGATTGGCGTAAACGATCTTCCCGTCAGTATCGAAAAGGAACGTCGGGATCGTGGCGTTTTCTACGAAATTGTGCAGCAGCGCCTCGCCCTTGCCGTACCGGAAGGTCGTTTCACCTGACGCGTTCGGGATAGTTTTTTTTGCCTCATCCACCCCAAGAGCATGCCATGCAAGTCTTAAGAATAACTCACTTCGGCGAGTCCATATTTGCTACTGTGCTATAGGTCGGATCGGCAGGAAGGGGAGAAGGACCTCAAGGCGTTCGTCGCCGGCTCGCGTTTGACGGGCCGAGATTGCGAGCAGGCCTTCATTCGATACAGGGCGTACTGTGGGCGTTTACGATCGATGTTATCGATCACCCTTCCAGCGACATGACGGCGAGGTGCAGCGCGCGGATGCCTTTCTTGATGATCGGCTCATGCCGGCGTCGCGCGAGGACTGCCGTGTAGACCGGCTGATGGAGCGTTGGAGCTTCTTCCACGATGTGAGAGGGCCGCTCGGCGGCGAAGCGACGCGCATCGTCGGCGCGCATGTAGCATGTGCCGCCGGCCCGTCTCAGCATATTGTCAGCTAGCGTCTCCGAGCCCATCGAGAGCCGGCAGGCAGTCAGGTTTGGCAGCGCTTCCGCATGAGCCTTCTCAAGCGCCACCGTGTAACCGGGCCGGATGTAATTGTCCGGGCTGACATCGCAAAGCCGGCGCGCTGTCGTAGAGACCATCACATATTCCTCGACCATGAGTTGATCATACGCGATCTCGGGAAGGTAGCGCGGAGCGTAAACCACGGCAATATCGAGGTTTCCCAGGCTCAGATCCGATATCATCTGGGGCGAATAGTCGGATTCGACATGAATCGAGGACTTGGGCAAGACTTGCAGCAGCGTTTCGAGCCAACCTGGCAGGATCGAGCGGGTCATCCCGACCTGGGCAGCGACCCGCAGGCTCCCTTCGAATCTATTGAAGGCGCGCACGTCGTGACGCGCCTGGGACCATGTCGACAGCATCGAGCGCGCGTAGGCCTCAAAACGCCGCCCTGCCGCGGTTGGCTCGGCGCCGGCCCGGCCGCGGTGGAAGAGCTCCGATCCAACGGCGGATTCCAGGTTCTTGATGCGGCTGCTGACCGTCGATTGCGTCAGCCCGAGGCGCTCCGCCGATCGGTTGAAATTCCGCGACTCGACGATGTCGAGAAAGGTTTCGACCTGTTCCAATTGCATAGGCAAACCAATCGATTTTTACGATCGTATCGGCCCGATCATACGCTTGATCCAAACACTGACAAGGCGGAAATTTGATGCAGAACCGAAGGCGTTCGGCGCCACATCATCAAAGAGGGAAAAGTGTTCATAATCGATTGCGACTGCCACAATTACTGGTCCAGCGCCACGGTGCTGGAGCCCTACCTGTCCGGCATCTGGAAAGACATGTTCATCGAAGGCGAGAAGACCGGCCCGGTAGGCGCCTTTCCGCACGGCCATCGACCCTGGTTTCATCCACAGGATTTCTCCCGCAAGGATGTGCGGCCGAAGGTCGAGGCGGACAACTACCTGATCATGAAGGACAAGCACCTCGACAAATACGATATCGGAGTTGCGATCCTTACCGGGGACGAGCCGATCGAAGCTTCGACGCTGGCAAATCCCTACTACGCCAGCGCGCTGGTAAGCGCCTATAATGACTACCAGATCAATGAATGGCTGCCGAAAGACAGCCGCTTCATGGGCTCCATCGTAATCGCGCCGCAGGAGCCACGCCTTGCGGCGGCGGAGATCCGGCGGCTTGGCGCGCATCCCCGGATGGCGCAAGTTCTGGCCTCCCAGGGCTCGGTCCGGCCATATGGCGATCCGTTCTATCACCCGATCTTCGAGGCCTGTGCCGAGGTCGGCTTGCCGTTCGCCATACATCTTGGCGGGCATGGCGGAATCAACTGGAACGCCGTCGCGCCCGCGCCCACCACTTTCTTCTGGGAGACCCATGCGATCCTTCACATGTCGGCCATGTCGCATGTCGCGAGCATGATCGCGCATGGTGTGTTCGAGAAATGGCCGGATCTCTACTTCGTCATCATCGAATGCGGCATTGCCTGGGTCCCCTCGGTGCTTTGGCGACTTGACGCCGACTACAAAGCCCTCCGCAAGGAGACGCCATGGCTGAAAATGCTGCCATCGGAATATTGCCGACGCAACATACGCTTCTCTACCCAACCCTTGGAGCAACCATCGAACGTCAAACATCTCTGGGCAATGCTGGAGGCGATGGACGGGGAGAACACGCTGCTGTTTGCATCCGACTACCCGCATTGGGATTACGACGATGTCAACACGCTGCACATCCCGCCGGAATGGCGCGGCAAGGTCCTCGGCCAGAATGCGCTCGAGGTGTATAAGCGCATTCCCCGCCCGCAAGCCGCCGCCGCAGCGTGACGAGGACCGAGATGGCCGAGAAGACGTATATTTGTCGCGCCGACGACATCCAGGTCGGGACGCCATTCATCGCCAAGGTGCGCAGCCTGTCGATCGGCGTGTTCCGGATTGGCGACAGTTTCCATGCGGTGCTGAATGTCTGCCCTCACCGCGGCGCCCCGCTTTGCGAAGGGCCGCAATGCGGAACGACCGCTCCCGTCGAGGGACCCCAATTCATCTATCACCGCGAGAACGAAATCGTTCGCTGTGCCTGGCACGGATGGGAATTCGACATCAAGTCAGGTGCGGCTCTGGTCAACCCATCCGTTCGCGCGCGGACTTTCGCAGTCACCGTCGAGGCCGGGGGCATTTATGTCACGGCCTGAGTAGCCAGCGGCCGACGGCCGCCTTGGCGAGCGGTTGGGCATCGTTCGCCAATGCGGCTGCCTTATGCGCTTCATCGCTTTTTGCCAATGCGGCACAATTTGCGACGGATCGCCTGTTTCTGGCGTAGTCAAGCTCCCTCGGGGACGCGCCGAGCTTGGCCAAGCGCTCCTGCAGCTTTTCGCGGTCATAGTCCGACGTCGTTTCCTCGATCTGCGTCTTGATCTGTGCAACGCGGCCCTGGATTTCTTCCTTTCGGCGGACGCCGTCACAATGGTCGTGCTCTCTTTCTCGATCACGACCTTGTTGGCGCGGCCCAGCATCTGCCGGTTGTGCTTGACCTTCCACCATCTGCCGCAACGTCTCGCCGAATCGGGCGTTCACTGGTCGCGTAGCTTGGACGGAATCTATTTCCATCCTGACGTTCTGTGAGAGGCGGGGCCTTACGCAAAGGCTCGTTCACGCGTCCGCAACCAACCCCGCTGCCGCCCGTTTAACCCGTGCTGGTTGACCCCAGCACACTCCCCACCTTGCCCGCTGCCCCGCGGCAGCGGGCTTCTTGTTTGTTCGGGGAACATCGCCGACAGTCGATTGTTAGCACTGCGGCGGCGATGCCACCCCCAAAGACGCGCCGCTGGCCGAGGGCAACTCGGCCGGCCCGTGCCTCCTGCGGAAGGAGCGCGGGCCAAGCTCAGCCAGCCAATGCGATGCGTTCGGAATATTTCCGCTATCACCAAGTTCGGAAGATGGATCGTCACTCCTTCAACGGTCCCCCGGGGCGGGTCCTGCCTGCGGGAACTGCCGGAGGTCCCCACTCGGACCCATCACCGCCCAGGTCATTGTGGTATCGGTGCCAATCTCGGGCGCCTGAACCATCCGCCCAAACCTAAGCCCCGCTGGTCTCTGCCGGCGGGGCTTTCCGCTCGATCCTGGTTGAACCTGCTGGCCTTGAGCTTGCTGAATCCAGAAAGCCCGGCGCAGCTAATGAGCGTAAGCGATGGGCTTCCTCCGAGCGGCTACACCTCTAAAGGGTCGACCACCTACCTCAGAGATCAATAGTCCCCCGAATCCGTTCCATAATGGACACAGTTTTTCTTCGCATCCAACCCATTGTGTGAGATAGTACTTATAAGCTTCGCTAGGGCGGCGGGCATGTCGTTGTCGCATTGCAGTGGTGTGTATTGTCCCGCTGATTTGGAGATGCTCCAGCGCGTGTTTAATCGACTGTGCCATGAACGACGGCTAGCCAAAAAAGACAGGGAGCAGCGGAAATATCTGGCTGCGGAAGTCTTCCGAGTTTTTGAGGACGGGATACAGGAGGAGGCGGACCTTTTGCGGGCGCTGTCCAAGCGTCGCAGGGCCTAGCTGGAGAGGCGCCTTTTTGTAGGGGCCGCGCACTATCGGCCCGATCTGCGAAGCAGTGCAGCCGCCATTGCTCATATTCGTCATCAGCCCAAATCGCCTGCACCTGCCGCATTTGATGCGCGGCGCCACGTTCCTCGCAGAACCGCACGATAGTCGATGAGAAGATGGCGACGCGGTTCGCGGCCGATGAAAATATTCTCTCCCACGGTCAGGTCCGCGCGAGGCAGAATTCCTGGTGGATGAGGACGATGCCGGCATCCTCGGCGCTTTGAATGGACGCGGGAAGGGGGAACGTTCGTCGATCAAGCCGGTGCCTGCGGTCGGCGGCACATAGCCGCCAACAATGCGCATCAAGGTCGATTTCTCGGCGCCATTCTCGCCCACGAGGGCAAGAGTTTCTCCACGATCAACGGACAGGCTGAGACCCTGGAGAACGGGATTCAGCCATACCTCTTCGCGACGTCGCGCAACTCGACAAACGCCATGAGATTTCACCTTTGGATTGTGACGAAGTCAGACGCCTACGCGCTGCTTCCTGCGAGCTTGAGCCTGTTCCGCGTGCGCTTCCCGCACCTGCGGCCTGGCGCTTACCTCGGGCACACCCACATCCCACCAGGCATCGCCAGGCGTCCAGGTGAAACCATCGGACACCAGCGTGATGACCGTCGTCCGGTCTGTTCCGAGGGCCCAATCGACGGCTTGCGCGAGGTCCGCGAGGCTGTCGACGCGCCGGGTGAGCGCGCCCATCGATTCGGCGTGCTTCACAAAATCGACGCTGAATGGCTCCTTGACGCGACAATCCTTGATCAGGTTGTTGAAGGAGGCAGCGCCCTTGGCATTCTGGAGGCGATTGATTACGGCGTAGCCGCCATTGTCGCAGACGATCACCACCATTTTGTGGCCCGACAGGACCGTGGAATAAATGTCCGAGTTCATCATCATGTAGGTGCCATCACCGATCATCACGATCGGGGTTCGCGTGGGATCCGCCAGCGCGGCACCCCAGCCGGCGGCGATCTCGTAACCCATGCACGAGAAGCCGAATTCACAGTCGAATGTATTGGGCGCCTTGACGCGCCAATTTTTCATAACCTCGCCCGGCAAGCCGCCCGCGGCCGTGATGACCAGGTCGCGCTCGCCTGCGCGAGCGTTCACGATGCCGATGACCTGGGCGTAGCTGGGAACAGGTTGGTTGGTCGGCTGCTGGTACCCGTCCAGCGCCTTGTTCCACTTGGCGAATTCGACGCGGCCCTTCTCGGTCCATTCCTTTGGCGCCTGCCACTCCTCCAGCGCCGCCCCCACCTCATTGAGCGAGGCCAAGGCATCGCCTACGACCGCCAGGGCACGGTGCTTGGTCGCGTCCCAGCGGGCAGCGTTGATGGAAACGAATTTCGCGTCCTTCGCGAAGGCGCTCCAGGATCCGGTGGTGAAGTCCATCAGACGCGTGCCGACGGCCACGATCACGTCCGCCGAAGCGGCCAGTGCGTTCGCGGAGGTCGAACCGACGATTCCGATTGGACCGACATAGGCGGGATGATTGTGGCTGACGGTGCTTTTGCCGGCGATCGTCTCACACAACGGAATGCCGTGGATCAGGGCGAGGTCGGCCAACACCTGCTCGGCGCCGGAGTAACGCGTGCCGCCACCGGAAATGATAAGCGGGCGCTTTGCCCCTTTCAGCAGCTTCACTGCTTCGGCCAGCCGGCTGGCGTCGGGTCGCGGCCGCGGAATCGCATGCACGGTCTCGGCGAAGAATTCTTCCGGATAATCCCAGGCCATCTCTTGCACGTCCTGCGGCAGCGCGATGAATGCCGGACCGCAATCGGCCGGATCCAGCATGGTGGCGACCGCCTGGGGCAGCGAGGAGATAATGCCTTCGGGATGAACGATGCGGTCCCAATAGCGAGTAACCGCCTTGAAGGCGTCGTTGACGTTGATGGTCGGATTGCCGAAATGCTCGACCTGCTGCATGACTGGGTCGGGGCGGCGATTGATGAACGTATCGCCAGAGAGCAGCAGCACCGGCAGACGGTTCGAATGTGCGACACCGGCGGCGGTGACCATGTTGAGGGCGCCGGGGCCAATCGAGGTTGCGGCAACCATGATCTGGCGGCGGCGCTTGGCTTTTGCGAAACCGATTGCGGCGAGTGCCATCGACTGCTCGTTCTGCCCGCGCCACGTGGGCAACCGGTCCTGGACCGCCTCCAGCGCTTCCGATAGGCAGGTGACGTTGCCGTGCCCGAAGATGGCGAAGACGCCCGGAAAGAGCGGTACCCGCTCCCCGTCGACGATCGTGAACTGATTGCAAAGATAGCGAACCAGGGCTTGCGCCATGGTCAGACGGACCACTGACATTTGATTCCTCCGGGCATCGCGGCAACATCATGCCGAATGACGAATTCAATTCGTATTGCAGAATTGACTTTTTTGCAAGTGCCATTGCATAGATTGCAACGGCAGAGCCGGATCCCCGCTTTTTGAGCCAGAATTCTCCGCTGGTAAACCCAGCGCAAAGAAGCCATCATGCAACGAAAATTGCAAGGATGCTGGTCGTGGAAGAGAAAGTCAAAGCGCCAAAGGACTATGAGGAACTCATCCGCTTGATCCACGATCGGTATGAGCAAATGAGCAAGTCATACCAAAAGATTGCCTTGTACCTCACGCAGAACCCGAATGATGTCGCGGTGCGATCCGTGAACGCGATCGCGGAAAGCAGCGGCGTTCACGCATCGAGCTTCGTGCGCTTTGGCCAGGCACTGGGCTATGAGGGGTTCAAGGATCTTCAAACCCTTTTCCAGAAGCGATTGTCCACCGCGGCGCCCGGCTTTGAAGCGCGCATCAAGGCTCTGGAGACGGAACTGGGGGGGCGCACCGACCGCAGTGAGTTCGCTTTGATGCACGATCTGGTGGTCCGTGATATCGCCTCGCTGCAGGAGATGCTGACAGCTATCCCGCCGGAGGACTTGGCCGAAGCCGTCAACCTTCTGGAGAAAGCCGACGTCATCTATCTCATCGGGCAATTACGCTCGGCGCCGGTGGTCGAACTCCTGCGCTACATCCTGACGATGCTGGGCAAGCGATGCACGTTGCTGGACCCTGGCGGCGGGCTGGCCACGCATATGGCCCGTGCGATCCGCCCGCAGGATGTGCTTTTCGCGGTGTCGTTTCGCTTCTATGCAAACGAGGTCGTGAATGTCGTGGAAGAAGTTGCCAGCAGGGGCATCCCCATCGTGGCGATTTCGGACAGCACCTTGTCGCCGCTGACCAAGGGCGCACGCGTGCTTTTTGCGGTGCCCGAGCACGAATACACTTTCTCAAGATCGCTTGCAGCCCCGATGTGCCTTGCCCAGGCGCTGACCGTAGCGCTGGCGGCGCGCTTGCAGAACAACGGCGTTGACCCGCGCATCCCGATAGTCACCGGGCAATAGCTCCTACGTCGCAGGTTGGCTTCCGGTCTCTTCTTGCCTCTCAGCATGACAGAGATGTTGGCGGTGGCAGCATAATTTCGATTGCAGACAGGCAGACGTTGCGGTCTGCCCTCGCAATGAGTTTCGCAATTCGTGTCTCTGTTTTGAAAAATGAAAACGAATTGACTCACAAATCGTTGCAGAATATCCCTGTTCTGCAATTATCGTTGCGGACCGGTTAAGGAGGACCGCTCCTTCAGTGCGGGGCAATCCTTTTCATTTGTCATCCAATCTCCGGATGGTGGCTTCAGGACCCGAAACGATATCAGGGAGAGATTCCCCGGGGAGATCGGGGATTCCGGATAGATCGGTGCAACCGGACACCAAAAGTGGAGGAGAAACACAATGAAGAAACTGCTTTTGGGCGTCGCCTTCGCGGCGCTGATGAGTTCATCCGCCATGGCCGCCAAGATCGGCGTATCGATGGCCAAGTTCGACGACAACTTCCTGACCGTGCTGCGCAATGGCATGATCGCGCAGGCCAAGGGCATGAGCGGTGTCGAGCTGCAGGTCGAGGACGCGCAGAACGATGTCGCCAAGCAGCTCGACCAGATCAAGAACTTCGCCGCTTCGGGCGTCGACGCCATCATCGTCAACCCGGTCGACACCTCGGCCACCCAGGCGATGTCGGACGCCGCCGCCGCCGCCAAGGTCCCGCTGGTCTATGTCAATCGCGAGCCGGTCAATGTGAACACGCTGCCGGACAACCAGGCCTTCGTCGCTTCGAACGAAGCCGATTCCGGCACGCTGGAAACCAAGGAAGTCTGCCGCCTGTTCAAGGCAGCCGGCAAGAAGGAAGCCAATGTCTATGTGATCATGGGCGAGCTTTCCAACCAGGCCGCCGTGCAGCGCACCAAGGACATCGAGGAAGTCATCGCCACCCCGGAGTGCAACTTCATCAAGATCATCGACAAGCAGACGTCGAACTGGGATCGCGACCAGGCCCAGAACCTGATGACCAACTGGCTGTCGACAGGCAAGAAGTTCGACGGCGTCATCGCCAACAACGACGAAAGCGCCATCGGCGCCATCCAGGCGATGAAGGCCGCCAACATCGACATGAAAACCGTGATCGTCGGTGGGGTGGACGCCACCCAGGACGCGCTTGTGGCGATGCAGGCGGGCGACCTTGCCGTGACCGTGTTCCAGGACGCTGCCGGCCAGGGCGCGGGCGCGCTGGACGCGGCGCTGAAGCTCGCCAAGGGCGAGAAGGTGGAACACAAGGTCTACGTCCCGTTCCAGCTGGTTACACCGGCCAACATCGACAAGTTCCTGAAGAAGAACTGAGCGGCGGACATACGGAGCGGCGCTCCCACGCTAAGGGCAGCGCCGCTCTCCTTCTCAGCGTCTGAAAGACGCGAGGAAGGCCGTGGCTGACGGAGGATAGAGGATTGGCACAGACATCTCATGGCGTCGGCGGGCTCAGCTATGACGCGAAGAAGCGCACATGGCCGGCCGAATTCAACGTTTTCCTGGCGCTCGTCATTCTCGTCGTCATCTTCGAGGCGATCGGCCGCATCTTTCTCGGCGACAGCTTCCTGTTCAACACGCGCAGCGACGTCAGCGGCATCTTCAACGAGGCGCGCCTGCAGATCATCATCCTGCAAGTGTCGATCGTCGGCATCATCGCCATCGG
>NZ_VFUZ01000036.1 GCF_006658505.1 Mesorhizobium sp. B2-4-15 | reverse complement strand
CCTCGGCAAGAGAAGTTGAACGGAGCCTAGGAAGAATGCAGGAGAATGAGGATCGTTCCTGTCTCGACGTAAACTCGCTCCAGGCTACTGCCATCAACAGGATTGGTGATATGGATTCCGGCCGGCCTGTCGATGTGGGCAGCGCCTCTCCTGGCCGCCCTTTGGATTCGACTAGGGAAACCAGAGCAGGGGCCGATGTGCTTCGGCCAGCTTGAATAGGCTTGGAGAGTGCGCCTCGCAGCCGGCGAACATTCTTCCCTGTCCGAGCGCGATATATGTCAGGTTGCGGGCATTTTTCGCCTCGCAAGAGTTGATGAACTAAAAAGCGGGCCAAAGCGGAAAGTCCGTCCGGGCCAAAGATTGCCCGCGCGAACTCGCCTGCGACCCAAAGACGGCACACCGATCTGCGGGCCTCGGAAATAAGAATTAAAAAGAGATCAAGCTACAGCTTCTGCCTCTTTCTGGGATGAATTGCAGGCCACGTCCGCGCAGCACTCGTCCGCAAGAAAGCCGATCAGACGGTTCACCACCAGCACGACGCCGATGTAATAGAAGGCGCTCCCGATCAAGGGCGGGTAGAATGTTTAGAGCACGGAAGCGCTTCCAAGCGAAACCGGGACCATCGCCGTCACCGCGCCGGCCAGGGTGAGCCAGAAGCCCGGCCATGCCGGCCGCCGTCCAATCAGCGGCTGCTTGAGAGACTTTCGGAGATGGCGCATCACCCGGTGCTATGGGATTTCGCCGAGCAGCCGCAGCAGACGCATAGTTCCTCTGGGCAATGATTAGCTTCGGCGCTAAGCTATGTTCTTCGGATAATCGAAAAGCTTTGCCTGGCCGAATTATAATCAGCGCCGCGGGGTTGGGGATGCAGCAAGGGAGATCGAATCGCGCGGCCAGACACATCGGCGAGCGAGGACAGCCCGACAGCGACATCGCTCGTGAGCAGTCCGCCCTCTATCGCCTCACAGACCGACTTTATCACGCAACGGGCCTGATCGAGGTCTACGAGGCCGCGCTGGATGCAATATGCGAAATTCTCGGATGCTCGCGCGCCTCGATCTTGAGATTCGACAGCCAAGGCATCATGTGCTTCGTCGCCTCGCGCTCTCTATCTGAACAATACAAAGGCGCTGTTGAGGGCCATTCGCCTTGGGCGGCTGGTCAGCGCGACGTCGAACCGATCTTTGTGGAGGATATTCGTCACAGTGGCGAGCCTCAGCACCTCGTCGAGACGATTCTCGGCGAAGGTATCGAAGCGCTAGCATTCATCCCACTTGTCAGCGCCCGGGAGCTGATCGGCAAGTTCATGGTCTACTATCCGCTGCCCCATCACTTCACCACTGGGGAATGCGAACTCGCATTAACGATCGCCCGGCAGCTCGGTTTTGCGATCGAGCGAGACCACTCCGACGCGATCGCGCGGCGATTGAGCGCGCTCGTGGAATCGTCGGATGATGCCATCATCGCAATGGAGCCCACTGGCATAATTACCGACTGGAACAGCAGCGCCAGTCGGCTCTTCGGTTACAAGCGAGACGAAATGATTGGGCGCTCTGTCATGTTGCTCAGTCCACCCGATCTCCAGCACGAGGAGCCGGAGATCCTTGCGCGCGTCCGCGCCGGCGATCACGTCGAGCACTACGAGACCATCCGTCTGCGCAAAGACGGAAGCACGCTTCCCGTCTCTCTCACGGTTTCCCCCATTGCGGACGCCTCGGGCGCGATTGTGGGGATCTCTAAGATCGCGCGTGACACCTCAGAACGACTGCGCGCGCAACAGCAACAGCAGATGTTACTTCGCGAGATGGATCATCGCGTGAAAAACCTCTTCGCCATCACCAGCAGTATCGTCAATTTGAGCGCATCTGCCGCGGAGACGCCAGCCGCTCTCGCCTCGATCGTATCGGACCGTCTTGGTGCCTTGGCGCGGGCGCATGCCCTGACGATGCGCGCGTCAGAGGGTCGATCAGAGTCAGCCGCCACGAGCCTACATGCTTTATTGGCCGCGATTCTGGCACCCTATCACGACGATGCGAACGAGCACCCACGCTGGGCGATCAACGGCGTCGATATGTCTGTGCCCTCCACACTGATTACACCTCTGTCTCTGCTGCTGCATGAATTCGCCACCAATGCTGCCAAGTATGGCGGCCTCTCGACTGCGGAGGGGTCAGTGAAGATCGCTTGTTCCAATCGGGACGGCAAAATGGTCATGCAATGGCGAGAGGCTGGCGGACCGCCGCCTAGTAAAACGCCAAGGGAGGGTTTCGGCGGTCGCTTGATCCGTCTGGCGGCCAGCCAACTTGGCCGTGTCGATATTGCCTGGGAGAGTACCGGGGCGGTCATCGAGCTCACGATTGATAGAGAAATTCCGGCCTAACCGCCGAGTCGACCCGGTTTCAACCAATTGTTGCACCTCAAGCAAGCAGATGGATTGCACGGTAGCCCACTGGGGCTGGAGCGGCTCAGGCGGCCCGACTGGACGGGGGATGGGATGACCTACCGTCTCGGGCCCAACTGACCAGAGTGGGAGCTGCGCAGCGTCCTACCAGTCTCAGCGCTCACCGGATCGTTCCATTTGCCCAGGCGTTGCGGAACCCAAAATCCCGGTTAATCAGCGGAACATATGTCGCCGCAACCTTTACGGGATGAGACTGCCTCGAACAATTCGCGATATGATGGCCGAGCTTCCGCCGGATCAGCAGGAGCAGATCGAGATCCGGTGTCCGGCCCTGCGGCAAATTCTGGAGCCCTCATTGCGGGCGAAGGCACCAGATGTTGCACCGAAGCGCAGGCCAGCACCCGCCGCGCCGTCCATAGCCTGTGGCTACGAGCGCCGCTCCACGGCGCTCGGACCGCGGGAACACTGGGCGCCTGTCGGATCAACAGGGGCTCACCGCTATCATGGCTGAAGGTTGCCACATATGAGGACCGAGCCGACAGTAGGTCGATGAGGTACCTTACGAGCAGAGCGGGCAAGCAGCGTCGTATGCCACCCCGGTTAACAACCGTCGGCCCTTAGCGATCTTACCATGCGAACGACAAGCGGATCATAGGGGAGCTTTTCGTCGCTGCTATAGTTGACGGAAAACAGGGCTGCGCGGTCCCCGCAGACTTTGATCGCGCGAACATACAGGATGTGGCCGTCCTTCAGGCCCGAATAGCTGGCCCATTGAGGCGTCACTCGCTTATAGGTCAACTTCCAGCCGTCGGCCTCGTTTACTGCCATGCGATGCTCGATCTCGGTGCGAAAACTCGCCTTGCCGAGTTGCGCGCCCCAGACTGCCAGAAATGCTTTGTCTTTGCCCTCGAAGGCTGCCCCTTGATCAGAACGCTGAGTTAGCACAAACCCAGGTGGAACATCGAACACGAAGCCAAAATGCTTGATCCCGAAGGCTTGCCATCCCTGAGCACCGAGCAGCGATGTGGGCATCATCGCGATGAGTAAACTCAATAGAATATGAGGAACATGTCTCATGGCGTGCCCTTATCGTTTCGGCATCCGCCCCAGGTCTGTGGCACATCGTCGAGCAGGGTCAGCCCGTCCGAGGCATTCGTTCGGTGATCTGCTGGCAGGTTGCCGTTTGGGTCATCTGGTTGATGGCATCCGGCAGATCCGTTGTGATCCTCGCAATCAGCTCCTGGCGCGAACACCCACTCTGCCTAGAATGTGCCTCCAGTGTCTGCGCGTCAATGGCCGTCGCAACCTCGTAACGCCCGTTCGGCCCGGTGCCGACCCACGAATCCACTTTCGAGCCTGCGCCCGTGGCGATCAGATCGGGCAGAGCCGCAGCCGGTACTGAATTGTTTTGAACGTAAGCGGCCACGATGTCGGCAGTCAAACCGATCAGGTCGGCGCTCGCGATAGTGTTCAAGTCTCACTCCTGTGTTGCCCCATCTGCTCTCCTATTGTGGAATTCTTTGCCGCGCGGAGGCGGTACCCGAGCACAACCGGAAGCCGAGGTGGCGCTCGCCTCCTGGTCGAAGATCAGCTGCAGTTGCCAAATTGGGTGCAAGGGGGTCGGGTTCAACCTGTCTCAGGCGCCTGTCATGGTTCCTCGAACGTGCCGTTGGTCGCGGCCGACGGATTCCCGCTGAAAACAGAACTACCGTCGAGAACGCTTCAAGCTTGGAACCTGCTGTAACGCACAGCATGTCAGCGGCACCTAAATAATTTCGACGGTTCGGAACGCTTGCCCACGTCGCAAGTTGCTCGGTGAAAAGGAGCCTGCACATGAACAGCGTCATTTACCTGATTGGCCTGATTGTCGTCGTGCTTGCGGTCCTTTCGTTTCTAGGCCTCCGCTGACGGCAGGCTCGACATGGAAGACTGACATGAACACCAATCCTGAAAAGAACTCCGATCTCACGCGCACCGAGGTCGGCGGCCAGTTAAGCGATGTCCAAACCAAGGCCGCCGACGCGGTTGCCGCGGCAAAGGACGAGATCGCCGAGAAAGCCAGGGACGTCGCCGCGGAGGGTAAGGAGGCTCTTATGGATCAGGCCCAGGGCGCCCAAAACAACCTCACCAATGCGATCGCGGCATTCGGCGGCGCCATCAGGGCAGCCGGCGAGTATCTGGCCAACAGCGATCAACGGGCGGCCTCCAAATTCGCCATGGACGCGGCCGGCGGACTGGAACGCATGTCGGCGTCCCTCAAGGACAAACCTTTCGAAGACGTCCTCACCGAGGTGCGGACATTTGGAAGTCGGAACCCAGGGGTCCTGATCGGCGGGGCGGTTGTCGCCGGCCTCGCACTGGGTCGCTTCCTCAAGAGCACCGCCCCCAGGGCTGCTGATAGGACGGCTGTCGATACGGATGCTCCGAGGACCCAGTCATGACCCCGGGCCAGGACGAGCGAAGCTTGATGAGCCTCATCAGCGATCTGTCGCAGCAGATCGCAACGCTGCTGCAGACCGAAGGAAGACTGCTTCGGACCGAGCTTTCCGAAAAGGCCGAGAAGGCTGGTGCCGGTGCAATAGAGGTGCTTGGCGGAGCCATCTGCCTGATGGCCGCACTGCTTGTTCTGCTTCAGGCACTGGTGATCGCGCTGTCGAAGACGGCGCTCGGCCCGGGATGGTCTTCGTTGCTGGTGGGCGTGGTGGTCGCCATTGTCGGCGTCGTTCTCATCCGCACTGGCTCGGCTGCCATGAAACCGTCCGAACTCGCGCCGGATCGCACCGCTGGCCAACTCAAGCGCGATGCTGGCGTCATCAAGGATCAAGTGAAATGACTGAGAAAACATCCGCTGAACTTCAACGCGAAGCCGAAATTGCGCGCGCAAGAGTGTCCGATACGGCCGAATCCATTCGCAACAAAATGACGCCAGGTCAGCTCATCGACGAATTTTCAGGGTTGTTGACCGCTGGGGACAGCGGTTCGATGTTCGCGACCTTGAAGTCGCAGGTCGCGGCCAATCCGCTGCCGGTCGCGTTAGTCGGCGTCGGATTGCTCTGGCTGATGGCAGGGCAAGGCGCGGCGCTCCCCCAGCCGGACGGATCAATCAAGCGGCAAAGCTGGGGGTCGGGTCCGGTGGAGCGTGAACCCGCAGCGACGGGCGCCAGCTCGCCGGAGGGCGGGATCACCGACGCCCTGTTGGACGCTCCCGGACAGGCGGTGTCGATGGTCGGCGATGCAGTCGAAGGGATCACCGCCAGCGTTTCGGCGGCCGCTCGCGAAGCTTCGGGCGGTGCCGCCAGATACGGGTCCGCGACCGTTGAACAGGCCACCAAGGTAACCACCGCGGCAGCCGATATGCTGAGCCAGGAACCCCTTGTGCTTGCCGCTCTGGGATTGGCGTTGGGCACCGCTGTCGGAGCGCTGTTGCCGCACACCGATTTTGAAGACCAGCAACTCGGGCAAACAAGCGAAAACATTCGCGACAAGGCGAACGAACTGTTGTCCCAAGGGGTGGACGGCGCCAAGGAAGTCGCCGCCGACGCCTATCGTACGCTGAAGGAAGAGGCCGATAACAAGGGCGTCAGCGGAGATTCCGCCTCCCTTGTGGACAAGGTGAGCGATGTCGTGCGCAACACGGCCGCGAAGACCGAAAGGAACGTCCGCGACAAGCTGACAACGACCTCTGATAGTTGGCCGACCTGAGCTTGGCGAAGAGATCCTCGACTTTCTCGTTCATCCCTCGACAACGAGCGAACTGCTTCGCCGCAGCAGCGGGTTCATGAGACGCGACGCAGGTGCTCATGATGAGCAAACGCTTACTCAGCCTGCGAGGCAGCCGTCGCGGTGCGTTATAGGCTGTGCAAGGACCTGATACACGTCGACAACCTCGTGCTCGATCTCGCTATCGGCCATACGTTGGCGGTGAGCCGATTTTCGGGCCTCATCGAGCAGATCGCCTATCATCGCCGGATCGTCGACAGCCCCTTTCGGGAGATGATCCGAAATCCAGGCGTGGAGGAAATTGGTGGCGAACCGAATCGCAGGTCAAGAGCGCCCGTCAGCCCCTCTTGCTGGTTGGATTCGATCGCATGATCGCGGCTATCAACGAGTGCCGCACCGCCCGCTGACTGACGACCCGCGGCGCAGATTCGCAGGATATCGTACCTTTGCTGGCGAAGCGTGCCGGATGGGCAGGGATACAAGTCGACGAGGACAGGCATTCGAGTAGGTCGGAATGGGATTCTTGGGCAAATTGTTCGCAGCGCCGTTCGGCAAGAAATCCGCGCCGGCCAAAAGGTGGCGATATGCGCCGGGCCACCGGCGCGGGCCCGGCGACCGCCGCGCATTCGAAAGATGCCAGGACGCCAGCCGCCACCGGTCAAAACGCCAAAGCTGCGAGGAAAAGGAAATGACGGGACAAGAACAACTGGGATCTCACCAGCGCTCCCGCGTCGGCTGTGACGAAGAATACGACTCCGCGATTCGCTAGCAAGTTCCGTAGCTTAGCACCAAATCGGTTGCCAGCCATGTCAGCCCGCCTCGTTGGTGTAAGACGCGTACCAGGAGCGGCAGCCGGGAGCGCAACCGGCAAACTTGCTCGATTGCCGCGTGTTGCCAAACCCAGGTTGGCCCAAGGCCCGAAGACGGTGGCCCGGCCCTCTGCATTCCGACACCTACCCCGAGCGGGGCGGCTATAGCGCGGATTTCAGCGTGGCGCTGTTGACAATCCAGCAACCGAGCGCGCCGTCTCGGTCGAAAAAACCACGAAGGCAAATATCAAAACCGCCGCGGCCACAATTAGCGATCCGCCGGCGACGACCGGTTCGAGCTCCGTCCTTCCGCTCTGCATCATGAGATACAGCGCCGGAAGCATAATGACGATACCAAGGGTGTAGAGGCCATAGTGGATCATGGCGATTCGGCGCGCGGCCTTGGCCGGATTCAGTGCGTAGTACCCGCCGAATATCGCGCTTGTCACCCATCCCAACAGGTTGATATGGGCGTGTGCGGGGAAGGCCCCGTGATCGCCCGAGATCGCCATCTGCAGACCGGCTCCAATCCCCAGGATGAGGAACACTATTGCTGTTTTAAAGAACAGTTCTGAAACCCTTGGCATCTTATTTCCTCCCCGAATGCCATTCCAACGGTTCGCACATGCCACGGTTCTGGGATGTTGACAGCGGTTCCAGGCGCCTCGCGACAGGCCATTAGCCGGCTGCGTTGACGGTTGGTCAACGTTCCGTCAGCGTATGCGATTATGGGGGGCTAAAAAAGGGATTTCTAATAAAAACTGCTATCTTTAGCCCGCAATGAACCTTGCCGCATCAAGTGGAGCTGAGGCTCACGAGAAGAAGACGTTAGCCACGCGCAATCGGCACCGCCATTTCACCCCGAACAGACCGCGGCAGATAAACGAGGGTGCCGCCACTGGAGGTAGGGGCTCGGGCGCTTGCCAACGGGGTGCACATGGATTGCGTTATGGTCATCCCTGTGCGGGCAACATCGCGTCGATCCCTTTCATATACGCCCCGCCAAACCGATCTGCTGTTTCGACCGACGCCGTCAAATGCCGCTGCGCGGCAGGGTTCTGAGCCTCCACCGCGTCAGGCGGAACATTAGAAGCTTCTAAGTGTTCATCCTCGGTCAGAGGGCACTCGATAGTGCCTCCGGCATCAACTCTCGACCACAGACACGGAACTTGGACGGGGCCGAGGGCAAAGAGTTTGGAGATAGGTCATGCACAGCATTATCTATATTGTAGGGCTGGTCGTCGTTATTCTCGCAGTGCTCAGTTTCTTTGGCCTGAGGAGATAGGCCGCCTCGCCGACGGTCGCAGCGTAGATGTAGCGGCCTTGGGCGGCCGAAACACGCCAGTTGTATCCCGGTCCCTCCCCTTCATCCCTTCGATATGAAGGCATCAACGATGTTGCGTGGCCTTGAGCCTTTGGGCGGGCACGCGGCGCCGGCGTTGTCGTGGAATCTTTGACGAGGCCAACGGCAGCGTTCTCAGCGGATTGCATCGGCGGTGGCTTGCTCCGATTTGTCTATGCACTTTCTAGTCAAGCTTCGGCTCGGGGAAGCTCTTCGAATCCGTCCAGCATTTTCGGGATCGCGCCCTCGGGGTCGGGAGCGGTGGGCGGGCAAGCTCGGCCGGTAGCGTGCCCCACGGTTGCGGATGCGATACTTTGAAACAGTCCCCTGCCCCGGCTATGCGTGGCCGATCGAGCCGTGCCCATTGTTGGGCGCACCGAAGCATCCTCGCCAGCGCAGCGGCGAGGTCCAAATGCACATTGTTTCGCCGGGTGATGCGTGAAGGTCGCGACAAGCGCGACCTGAACCGGGTTTCTCCCATGGGCTTGGCTGGCCAAGGGGACTAGGCGCTTTGGATCGGTTGGATGCACTTCGAGGTTCTGCTTCGGCACGCTCATAAACTGATTGCCGAATACGCCCGTCTCGCCGTCGCGGGCCCTGGCAGGAACTGGTAAAGGCGAAGCCGGGTGGGGTTAGCCGAGCACGTGGTAGGCTGCAGGTTCTCACGGACTAGCGCTGCGGCATCGCCGGTGGTTTCTTTTCCAGCAGCTTGGCGACAGGCCCTCGCCTTGCTCGCGTGATGTGCGGACGTATTCGACAAGACACGCCGCCGCCAGCCGCTTTGTAGTGATGAAGGCCCGCCGTGGCTCTCGCCGATCGTTGGCTGATGAACATTCAAGTGACTGAGTCAGGCGGAAATGTCGGTCAGATGAAGAGGGCGGCGAACGCCTGATGGACGCAGAAGTCGGTGAAGGCGGGACCTTCTACAAGGGATTGGCGGGCTGGTTTCCCGGCGCACCAATGGCAGGTGATTCCAGACCGTGCGCACGGCCAAGTGGATAGTCCAGCGGCGTCGCTGGAGTTTACTGCGGTAAATTCCTTGACGAATGCCAATGAAAACAGCGCACTAAACTCGACGGCCCTGCATTTTCAGCGCGGAACCGATCGAAGGTTGTTAACTTCTTGTTAACCCAAAACTTCTTGCTGCTGCGGCCGAATCGGAGCTTAATGGCGGTTGTTGGGTACTTTGTCTCCAAAAAGCGCCAATTCAGGTTTCGAAAAGAATGAATATCGCCATGCGACTTCCTGTCTTCGAGTTCGACGACAAGATCCTCGAGCATGGGGCCGAAATTTCGCGCAGGCTCAATCAGCTGCGCATGGAGAAATTTCCCCCCAATGCGACGAAAACCCTGCGTCCGTTTTCGATGGCCGAGGTTGCGCACTACCTTGGCGTTTCGCAGAACAATCTGAAACGGCTCCATCTCGAAGGCAAGGGCCCCCTGCCCGATCAAGCAGCATCGGGCCGGCGCTCGTACACTGCCGCACAGATGCTGGAGCTTCGCCATTTTCTCGATCGCCACGGCAGGACCGATGTGAAGAAATATGTCCCCCACCGCAAGCCGGGGGACAAGCTGCAGGTTATCGCGGTTGTCAATTTCAAGGGTGGCAGCGGCAAGACCACGACGGCGGCCCACCTCGCCCAGCATCTGGCACTGACCGGCCACAGGGTCTTGGCCATCGACTTGGATCCGCAAGCTTCGTTGTCGGCACTCCACGGCTTCCAGCCGGAACTCGATCGCAACCTCTCGCTCTATGAGGCGATACGATACGATGAAGAACGTAGGTCGATAGCCGACGTCATCGTCCCAACGAACTTCCCTGGCCTGGACATCGTCGCGGCCAATCTGGAGCTTCAGGAATACGAATACGACACGCCGCTTGCCATGCAGGACAAATCGTCCAATGCCGGCCGGCAGTTCTTCCTGCGGATAGCCAAGGCGCTGGCGGACGTTGACGATCGTTACGATGTCGTGGTCGTCGATTGTCCGCCGCAGCTCGGATATCTGACCTTGACCGCCATGTCGGCCGCAACGTCGGTGCTGATCACCGTGCATCCGCAAATGCTCGACCTCATGTCCATGAGCCAGTTTCTGCTGATGCTCGGTGGGATCCTGAAGACGATCAAAGGGGCGGGCGCTGAAATCCAGCTCGACTGGTTCCGTTACCTGATCACGCGATACGAACCGACGGACATCCCGCAGGCTCAGATGGTGGGCTTCATGCAGTCAATGCTTGCCGGCCAGATCCTCGATCACCCGATGTTGAAGTCGACGGCGATATCGGATGCGGGCCTGACCAAGCAGACACTCTATGAAGTCGAGAAATCGGCGTTCACTCGCTCGACCTACGATCGGGCGATGGAGTCACTCGATGCGGTCAACGCCGAGATCGTCTCTCTTGTCCATCGCGCCTGGGGCAGGGTGTGATGGCGGCTTGTTTTTACTGCGGTAAAAATGCGCTTTTTTGTCCACAAAATCAGCTCTCTAGCTGATTTCGGGAATGGTTGAATGGCACGCAAGGACATATTTGGCAGCGTCATGGGCTCCGCAGCTGCGGCGCAGCAAGACAAGGACGTGTCGAGCTACGCGGTGCGTGGTGCGTCGCGTTCCATCATCCAGTCGTTCGAAGAGCTGTCGAAGAGTTCGGTCGTCGAGCTCGATCCGGATCTGATCGACACGTCGTTCGTATCGGACCGCATCGGGGACGACGACGGCGAATTCTCCGAACTGGTGCAGGCAATCCGCGAACGGGGTCAGGATTCTCCTATCCTGGTGAGGCCACACCCGTCGTCGTCAGGACGTTATCAAACGGTGTTTGGGCATCGGCGCGTCAAGGTCGCCCGTGCGCTGGGTAGGCCTGTTCGCGCCGTCGTCAAGCAAATGGTCGATCAGGACCATGTGATCGCTCAAGGCCAGGAAAATGCCGCGAGAGCCAACCTGTCGTTCATCGAGCGCACGCTTTTCAGTGAGCGTATTCTCAAGAGCGGACACTCACCGGAAGTCGTGAAGTCGGCATTGACGCTCGATGACACCACGTTTTCAAAGATGCGGTCGGTTTCGAACAACATTTCCGAAGACATTATCCTGGCAATCGGCGCCGCCAAGGGGATTGGCCGTGATCGCTGGTGGCAGCTGGCCAAGCTCATGGAGCATCCGGCAAATTCCGCCAAGGCAAGGATATTTGTCCAGACCGATGCCTTCAGCCAGGTCGACAGCGATGCGCGCTTCAATCAGCTCTTTGATGTCCTGGCAGCGTCGGGCAAAACGGCGAGACCGTCGCCGGCGCGAGCACGGGAAACCACCTGGGCGCCGAAGGACAATTCCGTGAAGGCAAGGATCACCGATAACGGCAAAGTGTTTACGCTCGCCCTGAAATCCAAGGACGCGTCAGCGTTCGGTGCATTCATTGCCGGCAGGCTCGGAGAGCTTTTCGAATCTTTCCGGGCGTCGGAAGCCGAAAACAAGACAGGAGACTGAACCCGCAAAAGAAAAAAGCCCCCGAGCGTTGCCGCTGCGGAAGCCTTTCTCTGAACTAAGCACTCTGAGAATCCCATTTCCGCGAATCACTGTCAAGTGCTTTAGGCGCCGTTTCGGCGAGCGGAGATCTTTTGCCTAGCCAAAGGCAATGAGAATGGGACTGGGAGTGACGCCCTTCGGTGGGCGAACAATGACGCTTGCCTTGCTGCAGGCCAGCAACGGCACGCGCGAAATTCCTCAAGGCGCCAGCGTAGACAAGTGGCAGGTCTATCGCTGGCTTTGCGAAGGCAAGACCATCATAGGTGTTGGCGATCGCGCCCTGGCGGTTCTGAACGGGCTGCTGTCGTTCTATCCGGACAGCGAGTTGAGCGAGGAAAACGGGCTCATGGTGTTCCCGTCGAACGCGCAACTGTCCTTGCGTGCCCATGGAATGGCCGGCGCGACGCTCAGGCGCAACCTGGCGGCTCTGGTCGCTTGCGGGCTTGTCATTCGCCGCGACAGCCCCAATGGCAAGCGCTACGCTCGCAAAGGCAAGGATGGCGCGATCGACGAAGCCTTCGGCTTTTCCCTGGCGCCCCTGCTGGTGCGCGCTGATGAAATACGCCTCGCCGCCGAGCGCGTACTGGCTGAAGGACGGGCACTGAGGTTGATGCGCGAGCGCCTTACCCTGCAGCGGCGCGACATCCAGAAGCTGATCGAGGCGGCGGTGGAGGAGGGCGCTACGGGCGACTGGGGAGCTATCTGGCGACGCTTCAGGGCGATTGTTGACACGATTCCACGGCGCGCTGACCTTCGCGATCTCGAGCCGATCGTGGCCGACATGGCCGCGTTGCGCGAGGAAGTCGATAGGATGCTGGAAAGCTTCATGAATTCCACAAATCAGAGCGCCAATGAGTCTCATAGTGAGCGGCAGCAATCTGATTCAAACACCGACTCTATCTTTGAATTTGAACCTGCTTTGGAAGAAAGCATGGCGCCGGCCGAGCCAGCAATCGGGCGGAACGACAAGCCGAAAGCCTACCCGCTTGGCCTGGTGCTGAAGGCGTGCCCGGACATGCTCGATTATGCCGTGGCGGGGATAGGCAGTTGGCGCGATTTCATGATCACGGCGGCCCAGGTCCGCGGATATCTGGGGATCTCACCGTCGGCCTATGAGGAGGCCTGCCACACGATGGGCCAGGAGACCGCCGCCGTGGTGATCGGCTGTATCCTGCAACGGGCCCAGCACATCAATTCCGCCGGCGGATATCTGCGGGTGCTGACCGAGAAGGCGCGGGCAGGGCAGTTTTCGGTTGGGCCGATGCTGATGGCGGCACTGAAGGCGAATGGGGCAACCATGAGGATGACAGGATGAGCGCACCGAACCGCCCAGGACGTCCGGCGCTTGAAATTGGGGGAAAGGTGGCATATTTTTTGTACAATAAATGCGGCCATTGATGTGGCGACGGTGGACTTCATGAGTCAGGCTCTCAAGGCACCTGGGCAGATGGAACCCTTGGTTTTGTCCTATATGGACCAGGCCGGGAAAATCGGCATCGACCAGGTGGCGGACGGCTTTGGAATGTCCAAGGGGCAACTGGCCGAGACCGCGGGCCTGGCTCGCGAAACGCTCTATCGATTGGAACGAAGCCGCACGGTCAAGACGCAGGGACGCCTGCGTGAAATGCTCGAAATCATAAGTCGTGTCGCGGATTGGGCCGGCGGAAAGGAACAGGCAATGGCCTGGTACCGAGCCCAGCCGCTTCCGGCATTCGGCGGGCGTACGGCTGAAGCGCTTGTGAAGGAGGGCAAGGCCGGCGCCGTTCGCGACTATCTCGATCATATGGCTCTTGGCGGCTTTGCGTGAGGTTCGTCGGAACCTGCTACAGGGCGCATGATCCACGTTGGGCCTTCAGGCCGACATCCGGGGAGGGAGCCGCAACCAGGGGCGCGCGCTTTAATCCCAAAGGTGTCCAGGCGCTTTACCTGGCCCTGACCGTCATGACGGCGGTGAAGGAAGCCAATCAAGGCTTCGCGTATCGGATCGATCCGTGCGTGTTGTGCTCCTACGAGGTCGATTGCGGGGCTATTGTGGACCTGACAACCGAGAAGGGGAGGGGAGAAGCGTCCGTCACCCTCGATGAGATGTCTTGCGCCTGGGCGACCACGCTCAGCGACGGGAAACGCCCGGCTTCGTGGGGTGTCCATGACCGCCTGCTGTCTCAAGGCATTGCCGGCATTCTAGTGCAGAGCTTTGCGCCGGGCGCTGAAGCGGAGGATCGCAATCTCGTGCTTTGGGACTGGGGGCCAGATCTGCCGCACAAGGTGACCGTATTCGATCCGAGCGGCCGATTGCCGAAAGACCAGCTGTCCTGGCGGTAGGGATAGGGGACGGCGTTTTTACTGGCGCGCAGCGACGATTGAAATCCGGTCGACAAGGCAAAAACCTTCAAGAAATCTGGCATTTACCGAGGACTAGACATGACCGTTACGGTCACAGCAAAGGGATAGGTGACGATCCCTAAACCCGTCCGGGATCTTTTGGGGATCGTTCCCGGGAGCAGGGTCGAATTCCATCGCGCCGCGGATGGCAGCGTGGTGCTTGCTCGAGCTGACAAGAAACAGCCTAGCCGTTTTGCAAGATTGCGAGGCCAGGCCGGTGAAGGTCTCGACACCGCTGCGATCATGGCACTGACGCGTGGTGAAGCGTGACGCTGGTCGACACCAATGTTTTGCTTGATCTTGTCACGGACGATCCGAACTGGGCGGACTGGTCCGTTGCTCAGCTTGAGGCGGCAAGTCTCGACGGGCCGCTGCCAATCAATGATATGATCTACGCGGAGCTGGCAGTCCGCTATGGCGGACCGGCGTGTCGCCTGACTTCTTCATTGGTACCCATGCGGCTGTCGGCCAACTTCCATTGCTTACGCGCGATTCCGGACGATATCTCACATATTTTCCATCTGTGCGGCTGATCACACCGAAAGCATAGGGGCACGAATCCAAGAGCTCGTTCGCGATGGGGCGGAAAGCGCCATTGGTCCGCGGCGAGGTTGTGGCAAGCAAGCCGCACGCAAGCGAGCCGCGTTCCAAGTGAGCGCCGCGGCCGACAGGCGACCACGCGCCGGCTTTTCACCGCGGCCTTGTCTTCCGGAAGAGGGGAGGGGGCTTTTCAGAGCCCCGACGCCTTGGTGAGGTTGACCCGAAACCGATCGCGCCGTCGCTGATATTTTCGGGTCATCTCGGCCGAAGCATGGCCAAGTTGCTTTTGCACATGGCGCTCGTCGACCTCGGCCGAGGAGGCCAGCCCGGCGCGAAGCGAATGGCCGGCAAAGAGTTTTCCGCGCTGACCTTCCGGCAAGTCGCCACGCACGCCGGCGGCGAGGGCGGTCCGCTTTACAAGTCGGGCGACCTCCTGGTCGTTCAGGCGATTGCTGCCGACGGCCTTGCCCTGGCCAGTAACGCGCCGGAAGAGGGGACCATGGGCGATGCGAGCAAGTTTCAGCCAGATTTGCACGGCAACAACCGGGCAGGTGGCGTCGGAGGAACCACGGCCGATTTCGACCTCACGCCAGCCGGTTTTTCCCCGCAATGTGATCAGCAGGCCTTTTTCCAGAATCTCAATCCAGCCGGAAGAATCCTCGGTTTGATCGCGGCCGCAATCCAGGCCGACGACCTCAGAGCGACGCAGGCCGCCGGTAAAGCCGAGAAGGAGCATGGCGCGGTCGCGCAAGCCGCGTAAGGTTCCGCGGTCGAGCGTTTCCAGCATGGCGATCAGATCCTCGGGCAGCACCGCCTCCTTCTGGCGGGGCGGCGCGGCGTGGGTGTTGCGGATGCCGGCCATCACAGTCGCGATATGGCGGTCCTTGCGGTCGAGCGCCTGGCCACGTTGCGCATAATTCCAGGTCAGCGAGGACAGACGGCGTTCAATCGTGGACACGGAGTTCGGCCTCTTGTCGCCCGTGACGGCACCTGACGCGCAGGCGGTGATATAAAGCCCGATGACCTGCGGATCAGGCGGAAACACCTCAATGCCCTGGCGGCGGCACCAGCTCCCAAAATGCTTCCAGTCGGCCGCATAGGCGCGCCGCGTATTGGCCGAGCTTGCTGCCTCGACATAGTTCTGGGCGCGGTCAGCCAGGCGCTCCAGATGCTCCGAAACGCGCGGCCCGGGTCGGACGGCCGGAAGGGGAGGGGAGGGGGCGTCGGCTGAGAGATCCTCCGGCGCGCGGCCCATCTCCATGACGACGTCGACGATGTCGGGCATGTCGTCGTCGCCGGAAGCCGATGATCCGTGACCGTCGTCAGCCATCCTCATGCAGCCTTGATGTCCGTTCGGGAGAAATCATCGCCCTTGAAAAGAAGCGGTTCGCCGGAGAGTTTGGCCAGGGCATAAGAGAAGCAGTCGCCGTAATTGAGCGCCGCTGGATGCCGTCCCTTGCCAAAGCGGCGCCAGGCGCGGCGGGCCTGGTCTGCGTGCTCTGCGGTCACAGCCACGATGCCCACCTCCGCTTTGTGCAGCCAAAGGTCAAGATCCGCTCCGCCTGCTTCTCCGAGGCGCGCCTCGATGACCATGGCTGCCTCAAGCACCGTCGCAGCCGATATCAGGCGCACAGGATCGTCGGCAATTTTCTCGTGGAGACCGCTGGCTTCCGGCTCATTGAACGCGATTGCGGCGATAACCGACGTATCGATGACCATCAGGATGGAATTCCGTTCTCGTCATAGCCGATGATCTCATCGGGCGTTCGATCGTCGAGAACCGGCAGCGCGTTCAAGCGCTTGCGAATTGCCTCCAGATCCTCCAGCAGCGCTGCCTTGCGCGCATCAGAGCCTGTCCTCTTCAGTCGCTCCTCGAGCGCTCGCTTGGTGGCAACAGTAATGGTCTCACCCGTGCGCTGGGCGAGCTCGCGAGCCAGAAGTTCCGTTTCCCGATCCTTGATGCTGAGGGCCATATGCGGGTACCGTGGTTCCTAATTGTCTACCTTCAGCCTATATACTCTACCCAACGCCGGAATGCACGACATCTGCGGCCCTTCTCTGTGGTCGAGGGGAGCGATGCCGAGTACGATTTTTAGGGTTTTGATCGACGAGAGAGGCCATTTCCTCTATAAAGAACAAAACGAATGATAATGCAACATTATCATTCCTTATTCTCTGACGACAAGCTGTGCGTTTTGTGCCGAAATTGATGGCGCAAAGCGCACGCGCGATTTACCGTCAAAAGCATGATTCGCCTTGATCCCATGACCGCCAGCCCTACCGCGCCGCCGATCGTTCCGGCCTGGGCGCTCGCCCTGGGCGGCGCGCCGAGCGATGCCGAAGCCGCCTTCCAGGCCGGCGCCGCCTTGGGGGCGCTCGACAGCCTCGCCCGCGCGCAGCCCGCCTGGGCCGGCGCGTGGCGCCAGCGGCTGGCACTTCGCTGTGCCGCCGCCAGCATGCGGCTGGCCGGCCGCGCCGAGGACGAAGCCGCGTTGCGCGATGCCTGGCATCTGTGCTCGGCCGGCGCCGATCCCGGGCCCGCCGGCGCCATTTTTTCCGCTTGGCGGCAGCTCGCGCTGCAACCGCCCGTTGCCAGCGCCGATCGGCTCGACAAGATCGTCGGCCAGCTTGGCCTCCATTGGGACGCCGCCGCACTCGCCACCCTCTGCACGGAGATCGAAAAGCTGGCGGGGTCGCAGCGGCCGGCGCCATTCGCCGCCGCGGCGATCGCCGCTCAAATCGTCGCCATCCGGCCCGACTTCGAGCTGGCGGCCTGGTGGCTGGCCGATCTGGTGCTGGCCCACAGCCTGGGCTGGCCGCGGCCGCTGCCGCTCCTGATGGCCCAGGCCTTTGGGCCGGCATTTCGGTCGACGGACGCGCGCGGCAAAAGGATCCGGCCGGGAGAAGAGGGGTTTGAAGTGGCGATCTGCGTGGCGCTGGCGCAGGCGGCGGCTGATGCCTGCCGGCTGGCCACGGAGTTGTCGCGCCGCGCCGAAAATCTCCTCGCGGTGGCGCCAAAGCTGCGCGCGAAAGGCGCCGGCGACGTGATTTTCTTGCTCCTGAATGAAGACGCTGTGCCGGGCACGCTGACGACCAAAAACCTGTCGCGTTTCGCGGCGCGACGCCTGTTCGAGCGGCTGCAACACCTCGGTGTCGTGCGCGAGCTGTCGGGCCGCCCCACCTTCCGGCTGTTTGGGCTCTAGCGATGAGCGAAGCGTCCGCCCGCCGCAAGCCGAACGATCAGCCGGCCCTGCTTGACACTGAGCTCGAGCACTTGCCGCCGGAACTGCGCTGGCGCGAGTGGATGGGTCGCGTCGAAGCGGTGATCTTTGCCGCAAGCGAGCCCGTCCCGCGCGAGGTGCTGGCGCGGGTGGTGGGCAAAGACTGCAATCTCGAGCTGGTCATCGACGACATCCGCGCCGAGCTCGCCGGCCGCCCCTACGAGCTGGTGGCGGTCGCCGGCGGCTGGCAGCACCGGACCAAAAAGGTTTTTGGCGACGCCATCCACGTCGCCTTCGGCACGGCAGCGGGCGAGGGTGCAAAAGAGCTGTCGCAATCCGAGGCGCTTGTTTTGATGTGCATTGCCTATTTCCAGCCGATCACGCGCGCGGAACTGTCGAGCTTTTTCGGCAAGGAGGTGTCACGCGACCTGATCGGCGTGCTGCGCGGGCAGGAGCTGATCGCCTCGGGGCCGCGCAGTCCGCGGCCGGGCGCGCCCTACACCTATGTGACGACGAAGAATTTTCTGTCGCAGTTCGGGCTCGACACGCTGCGCCAGCTGCCGGATTTCGAAGCGCTCGAGGACGCCGGGCTGCTGTCGAAGGAGAAGCTTTTGGCCGGGGATATTCCGGCCGGGTTGGCTAATAGTGAGGGCGAGGACGATGTCGTCGAAGAGCAGGTGTCGTGAGCGGGCGTTTGTCGCCTTGCGATCCCAGAGACGGTCAATGACTCAAGGACCAGGACGACTGGTCGTGCGGTAGTCGGTGATCGGGATCGTGAACCGCGACGTGATCGCCGTCGACAAGGTTGGCTGGAAAGATCACCAGATTAGTGCCGCCGGCATGACGCAGCGACGGAAACAGAATGCCGCGAAGCCCGGCGGTGATGACCATGTCCGCAAGTTTCCACGACGGCGGGATTTTCTTGTCGATGCGAGCGATCTTGCGCCAGGCACAATCCCATTCCCGCCAGGCACCGTCCCAGATGTCCGGGTCGAATCCCTGCGAAAGGTCGGCCACCTCGGCGAGCGTGATCTGGTAAGCGGCAAGAGTGGCTGGCGGGACGATGCTGGCACCCTGCTTGTATTCCTCCAACGCTGTCTGAGGAGCGCGGGACAGGTAAAGCGCTTCGACGCCTGGCCGGTTGAAGCGCCCGCCGTCGATCGCCGCGCCTGCACCGCTGGTGGGCAGGAAGGCCCATTTGGGTGTCAGATAGCGATGGAAGATCTCGTCCGGCCCGACGCGGGTGACCTTCACCCGCGCGCCCCGTTCTCGAGATCCCGGATAAAGGCCAGGACTGCTTCGACCTGGCCGTCCGCGACGAGCTCGGCCGCCGTGCGATGGCCATAATCGGCGATCGGTTCATTGCGATACCAGTAGATTGCCTTGTCCACGTCGCCGGTGAGCTCCGTTGCCGCCGAGATCACCTTCACCATCTCGCGCATCCGGCCCTGCAGGCGCTCCGATGACGGGTTGCGGAGCGTGTTGCGGTGGACGCCGGTCAATTGCGCCAGATTGGCAACTTTCACGCCCAGCGCCTGCGACAGGCGCTTCGGCGAGATATAAGGAGTGCGCGGCTCCTGCAGGCTGTCGACAAAGCCCGAGATAACCGTGGAATGTGCTAGCTGTGCCTGGGCCATGACAATTCTCCGACCTCTCATACGCACAATATATGCACATTTCAACGCATAGCAAGTGAACAGACGTTTGGGCGCGTGGGCGGCATGTACCTAGAAGAGCGTTCCGAGAACCTTCCAGATCTGTTCGACAACCGGAATGCCGGCGGTCGGCGATGCTCCAATGACCGGAAACTGCACGAATTCTCCCTCGCCAGCCTGACCAACATTCTCAAGATAATAGACGGTCTGCGAACCGGGCATCGCCTTTCCGAGCCGTTTGAGATAGGCAAAGTGATCGGTCGAAAACTCGTCGGCTCTGGTAACGACTGCTAAGATGCGCCCGTCGAGTGTCGAGATTTGCGGTTAAGAGCCGAATCAACAGACTATTATGTAAGTATCGATAAGAGATAATTTATCGATACTGACTTTTATCATCGAGGATATCGCCTGTGACGGAAGTAAAACCCAAGATAACTTCTGTTTCGTGGATGACGTACAATCGAATCAATGGCTTATGATCTTGCCAGCCTGCCCCTGAAGGTCCTAATCGGGCCGCTCGCATGCGCCGAAGACCTTTTGGCTCGCCTCGACGAGCGCGTGCACAAAAGCCCGGTCCGCGACGGCTTTTTGCAACGCTCCCACTTCGCTGACGCGGCCGCCGCGCTGTGGCTCGAAGGCGAGCTCGCCTCTGCCGAGAAGCGCGCGGCTGGTCGAGATGACCAATCAATCAGGGCAGCGAAGCAGTCGTTGAAACGATCAAGTCCGACGCGGCGCGCCGACAACACGCGATGCGATCATTGTGATGGCACGCGCCTAGCTTCGATGGCGTATCCATTTTTTGCTTTGAGGCGGCACATCGGAAGTGCCCGGCGCGCACCCTCATGGCATGCGATCGGCTATGAAAAGTTCATGAAGGCTCAAAATGCGATCGGCTATGTTTCCCCCGCGACAAACTAGCAGGGCCTAGTTCGACCATGGTCGGCCCAAGCGGCAATCCTTATGAATGACGGGAGGGCCCATAATAAATACACCATCGCGTCATTTCTCCCTGAGCGCCTCCGAAGCAACCTTGGCTAGCGGCGAGAGCAGGTAGTCGATCACGCGGCGGCTGTCGGTCTTGATTTCCACGGTCACCGTCATGCCCGAAGTCAGAGGGACCATTCCTCCGTTTATGTTCATCGCCTGTTCCTCGATCGCGATGGTGACCGGGAAGACGAAGCTCTGGGGCTGTCCAGCCTGACTGGTGGGCGCGGTGTTGGTCGTATTGGCGGAGGCTGCCGCATTGGCGAGGCCACGCTTGGCCTCCTGCTCCTCGACCGCTTCGGAAGCGATGCGCGTCACTGTCCCGTGCAGCACGCCGAAACGGGTGAAGGGGAAGGTATCGACCTTGATCACCGCGGTCTGGCCGGGCTTGACAAAGCCGATGTCAAGGTTGGCGACGAGCGCCTCAACCTGCAGCGCGCCCGCCGTCGGCGCCACGACGAGGAGCTGCTGCCCTGTGGTCACGACTTGGCCGACCGTGGTCACGGCGATCTGTTGCGCGATGCCATCGGCCGGCGAATAGAGCTTGGTGCGCGCGAGGCGCGCGCCCGCTTTGATAACCGCCTGTTTGGCTTCGTCCACCTTGCGTCCGGCGTCGGCGAGCTTGTTCTCGTTATCGGCTATGAATTGCAGGAGCGTCATGATCTTCTCGCTCGTTAGCTCTTTCAGCGCGGCGTCGGCCTCGATCAGTTGCCCCTCGTCCGAGGCCAGCGACGATTGCGATTTCTCCAGCTGCTGCGTGGAGTCGTAGAGATTGACCTTGCTGCCGACTTCGCGATCGAGCGCCTCCTGGCGGGTGCTGACGAGTCGCGTCAGCGTCTCGATCAACTTGTTCTGGTAGGCTATGCTCATATCGAGGCGCTGACGTGTCGCCGCCTTCTGCAAAATCTGCTTGTCACGACTCTGCAAGGCGCCGATGAGTTGGTTGAGGTCGGCCGTCAGCACTGAAGCCTCGCGCAGGCGGATCGCCTCCGGCAGCGCGACGCTCCAAATGATTCGTGGCTCGGGATCCGCGGCGGCTTGCGCCAGCTGTGCGACGATGACCTCGCCAGCGTTTGCCTCGTCCGACTTCGCAGGACCGTCCAGGACGGCGCGCGCTGTCGCGATGGCGAGGCGCCGGCGCGCGCTTTCGGCGAGGTTGGCATTGAGCGCGTCGCTTTGCGCGTTTTGCTCCGCGGCGGGTTCCGCGGGATCCATCTCCAGGAGCAGGTCTCCCGCCCTCACGCGCTGTCCGTTCTCGACATGTATTGCAGCGATCTTGCCGGGGTCGAGCGGCTGGATCACCTTGGCGTGCCCGGCCGTGTCGATTTTGCCGGGCGCCACCGCGTGCACGTCGAGCCGGCCGTAAAACGACCAGGCGAGCGCGGCAGCGAAGAAGGCGCAAATTGTCAGCATCGTCACGACGGGCAGCGGCGGCGCCGGCGTTTCCAGGATTTCGATCGCCGCCGGCAGAAATTCGCGATCGCGACCGGAGATGACCGGCGCAGGTCGGGCGACCGGCACCGGAAGGGGAGGCGGTATCGTTCTTTCGTTCATGCCCCGACCCTCGCTTGATCCGACTGCAGCGCCCAGAGCCGAGCGTAAAGGCCGCCTTCGCGCGCAAGGAGTTCCTCATGGCTTCCGATCTCGACGATCTCGCCCCTTTCCATTCCGACGATGCGCGTGCACGGGCGCACCGCCGCCAGGCGATGGGCGATAATCAGTACCGTGCGGCCGCGCACGATCGAGCGCATATTCTCCTGGACAATGCGCTCGCTCTCGTAGTCGAGCGCCGAGGTGGCTTCGTCGAAGATGAGGATGCGCGGATTGGTGGAAAGCGCGCGGGCGATGGCGATGCGTTGGCGCTGTCCCCCCGAGAGGTTGGCGCCGCGCTCCTCGATAATCGTGTCATAGCCCTGCGGCATCTGTGCGATGAACTCGTCGGCACCGGCGAGCCTGGCCGCCTGTATCACCAAAGCCCGCGGCAAAGCGGGATCGCCGAGCGCGATGTTTTCGTGGATCGACCGGTTGAAAAGGATGTTGTCCTGCAGCACGACTCCGATCTGGCGGCGAAGCCACCCTGGGTGGAGCTGGGCGATATCGATGCCGTCAAGCATCACCTGCCCAGCCTGCGGCGAATAGAGCCGTTGTACCACCTTGACCAGCGTCGACTTGCCCGAGCCCGACGCGCCGACGAAGCCGATGACCTCGCCCGCGCCGATAGACAACGTGACGTTGCGCAGGGCCTCGGTCGCGTCGGGCCGATAGCGCAGTGATACGCCGCGCACTTCGATTTCGCCCCGCGGCGGCGGCAGCGTCAACAGGTTCTGGGGCACCGGTTCCGGCGGCGTGTTCAGGATGTCGCCGAGCCGCGCCACCGAAACCTGGACTTGCTGGAAGTCCTGCCAGAGCTGCGAGAGGCGAAGGACAGGCGCAACGACCTGGGAGGCGATCATGTTGAAGGCGATCAGCTCGCCGACCGTCATCGCGCCGTTGATCACCGCCTCGGCGCCGAAGAGCAGGATCAGCGCCGTCGTCACCTTGCTCACATACTGGATGAGGTTCTGGCCGAGCGAGCCGGTGACGCCGGCGTCGAACGAGGTGCGGACGTAGGCAGCGAGCCGCTCCTCCCATTGCGCCTGCATCATCGGCTCGACGCTCGCCGCTTTCAGGGTCGGCGCCCCGACGATCGACTCGACAAGGAATTGCTGCGAGCGCGCGCTGCGGTTGAACTTCTCGTTGATCTGCTCGCGAAGCACCGGGCGGATCAGCACCGCAATCAGGAGATAGACGGGGATCGTGCCGAGCACGACCATCGTCAGCGTCGGCGAATAGATGAACATCACGACGAAGAAGACCAGAGTGAAGACGAGGTCGAGCAGCGAGGTCAGCCCCTGTCCGGTCAGGAAGTTGCGGATCGTCTCGAGTTCGCGCACCCGTGCGACCGTCTGGCCGGTCGCGCGCGTCTCGAAATAGGCGAGCGGCAGGCGGAAGAGGTGATGGAACAGGCGCCGGCCGAGCTCGACATCCATCCGGTTGGTGGTGTGGCTCAAAGTATAGGTGCGCAGGAATTGCAGGACCGTCTCGAACAGTCCCAGCGTCACCAGGCCGACGATCAGCACGGTGAGCGTGGACACTCCCTTGTGGACCAGCACCTTGTCGACGATGAGCTGGAAGAACACCGGCGTGATGAGCGCGAACAGCTGCACGAAGAGCGACGCGACCACGACCTGGGCGAGAGGCCGCCGGTAACGCATGATCGAGGGCAGGAACCAGCGGAAGCCGAACGTATTGGGATCGGTCCCCGCGCCGCCAAGCCGACGCGTCACGAGCACCACTTCGCCGGACGACAGCGCCGCGATCTCCTCGATCGCGAGTTCGTGGGCGATGGGCGCAACAGGATCGATCAGCCGCGCGCGGCCCCTCGCCGAACCCGCCGCCAGGATGCCGAAGCGCCCGTTCCGCAAGCCAAGAATCGCAGGATAGGGAACGGCGGCCAGGCGCTTGGCCGTGACGCCGCGCAGGATGCGCGAGCGCAGCTCCAGGCGATTGGCGCCGCGCACAATATCCTCGGCCGCCGCGAAGCGCCCCGTCAGCGCGAGTTGATGGCGCAGCTGTTGAATGTCGGCGGCGATGCGGTAGTAGCCGGCGACCAGGGCAAGGGCAGCGAGGCCAGAATCAAGCGCCTGGGCCGCCGAATGTGGATCGGCCGCGTCCGCTCGGCTCAAGACGCTATTCATCGGCTCCCCCTAGCTAGACTAAGACTAGGCCTCGTGTAAGGACCGCTCCGCTCTCCGCATTGTCCTGAGTTTCAGGCGACGCGATCGTGGATGATCGGGTCTACCACAAATTGTCCGAGCCCCGAGGGCCCGCCCCCGAACTGGACTGTCCCATTGCCCTCCGTGAAATGGGCCGTGCCGTCATTGATCAGGACACCCCACGTGTTTGTGTTAGCGTAGTAGGTAAGGATGTCGGGTTTTCCGTCATGGTTCACATCAATAGCAGCGTTGGCCTGCGCATTGGATTTGATGACTCCGGCGAACGAAAAGTTTCCAGCTCCGTCGTTTGACCACCACTCGCTTGCTTGGGTTACATTGTTATAGAAAAAGAGATCCAACGTGCCACTCGAATCCAGGTCGGCCAAGACACCACCATGGAACCCGGGACCGAAGTCTTGCGATGATGGGGTAAAGCTTTGACCAGTGCCATCATTTAGAAGCAGCTCTGGTGCGGATGCGACGGAACCCTTGCCGCGTAAAATATCCGCTCTCCCATCGCCATTTACGTCACCAACGCTGACCTGTTCGTAGCCAAGTCCACCGGGCAGCACGGCGCCAGAATCGGTGAAACTTCCGTTCCCATCATTTAACAGTATTTTGTCGGGAAGGGGGTTGGGGTCCGAATCCTGTACGCGACGTATGTAGAGGTCCTGAAACCCATCACCATTGAAGTCTGCGAACATTGATCCCACGGTGTTTTGGTAGAACCCATTGCTGCCAAGGTCAAAATACTGGTAGCCGGCCGTAAAATGACCTGTGCCATCATTCATATACATTATTGAGGCATTTCTTCCATTTCGAACGAAAAGGTCTTGGTCACCATCGTTATCCACATCGGCTACCGAAGCTCCCCGCTGGAAGCTCCCCGGGAACGAGTTACCTGAGTCGGCGAAACTTCCTGCGCCGTCGCCGAAGTACAGGTGGCCTGCGCCGTTGTCACCAGAAACGAAAACGTCGCCGTTACCATCCCCATTAAAGTCCGCCACCGCTGAGCCATAGTTCCACTGACCGCCATTGGAGAGGAACGTTCCTGTGTTGGAAATGCTGCCGTCTGCGCCGACTCGGAACATACTTCCACCCCCGAATTGGCCGTCAACAATCAGGTCAACTTCTGGAACAGGTGGCGTTGTACCGATGGAGTAGGTTGCTCCGGTGATGGTCGGAGGAGTGTTGAGCAAGATAGATACCGTACCATCGTCGGCGTTGGTTACGGCGATGTCGGGCCGCTGGTCGCCATTAAGGTCGCTGGTGGCGACCCAGACCGGGTTCGCGCCGACCGCATAGAGTGTCGGTGCCTGGAAGGTGCCGTCACCATTGCCGAACAGCACCGAGACGGAGTTGCTGCCCTGGTCTTGCACGACGACATCGAGTCGGCCGTCATCGTTGAGGTCGTCGACCGACAGCGAGATCGGGTTGGCTCCTCCAACGGCAAACGTCGTGTGCGGCTGGAAGGTGCCATCGCCGTTCCCGAGCAGCACAGAGATTGTTGCCGAGCCGCTATATTCATCGTCGGTCACGATCAGGTCGGATTTGCCGTCGCCGTTGACGTCGGCAATCGCGACCGCGCGGGCCTGGTCTATGCCTGCGATGCTCGTCGCCGCTTGGAAGGTGCCGTTGCCATTACCCAGCAGCACGGAAACGGAATTGCTGTAAGTGTTGGCGACCGCGAGATCGACCTTGTCATCGGCATTGAGGTCACCAATGGCAACCGAAGATGTCCCCGATCCACCGGTCGCGTATTCCACCTTCGGCTGGAAAGTGCCGTCGCCGTTGCCGAGCAGCACCGAGACGGTGTTGCTGGCGATATCCGGCACCAGGATATCGAGCTTGCCGTCTGCGTTAACATCGCTGCCGGAAATTCCGTAGGGTCCAGCACCGGCCGCATAGGTCGTCTGGCCGGCGAAGGTTCCATCACCTTGGCCGAGCAGCACGGAGATTGTGTTGGTGCCGCTGTTGGCCACGGCAAGATCGGGAGCAGCATCGCCGTTGAAGTCGCCGACAAAGATGGCCGCCGCACCTGATCCTGCCGCATATGAGGTGGCGGCGCCGAAGCTGCCGTCGCCGTTGCCGAGCAGAACAGAGACCGCTCCGGAGCCGGCATTAGCGAGCGCCAGATCGATCTGGCCGTCGCCGTTCAGATCAGCGGTGCTTACCCATACGGTAGCGCTTCCCGCTGCCGAGTACGTCACCTGCGGATGCAGGCTGCCGCCCGGCAGAACGTTGCCGGCGAGATCGGCGACGGCGGCGCCGACAAAGTCGAGTCGCACAGTGCCGTCGCCCGAGCCGGTGTCAACGGCGACTGTGTAGGCGGTGCCGCCGCTGCCGGCGACTGCGCTCACGCTTGCAATGCTGGCCCCGCTGACGCCGACCGAGCTGACCAGCGCAAACTGGCTGGCATCGACGCCCGTCACTGCCTCAGAGAACGTAACTGTGTAGTGAACCGTCCCCCCGTTCGTCACCAGCGGATCCGTCGCTATGAAACTCGTCACGGACGGCGCAACATTGTCCTCGTTGGCATCGGTCACATTGACGGTGATCAACTGGTCGTCAAAGCTGCCGGCGCTGTCGGTTACCCGAACCCGAACGTCGTAGAGCTCATCGTGGGCCGTGGGGCTTCCCGGATATGGCGGATCGAGCGGGCGCTCGTAGTCCGGGGCCTGCTTCCATGTCAGAACACCCGTTTGCGCGTCGATGTTGAAAAAGCTTCCATCCAAGCCACCCGAGATCGAATAGGTTAGCGTGTCCCCTGCATCCGGATCGGTGGCCGTGACCGTAGTTACCGCCGTTGTGTTCTCGACAACCGAGATCGCGGCGGTGTTGCCGCCGCCGCTCGAGGTGATCGTCGGACCGTCATTTTGGCCCGTTATGGTCACCGTCACGGTTTGAGTGGCCTGGTCGCCATCAACATCCGTTACAGTATACGTAAAGCTGTCATGGGCGATTTGGCCGGCTGCCAAATACTGCCAGTGAGCGCCATCAGAGGTATAGATGGCGTTGGCAATGGGGTTGCTCGGATTGGAATAGTCGGTTACCAACGCCACTGATCCATTGAGGGGCTGTGTGAACGTCAGCGTCTTCACCAGGTCAGGGATGCTGTCATTCGACAGTAGATTGACTGCTGATCCGGCGCCATCCTCCGGTGCCGAAATGGAGTCGGCCGCTAGCGAAACTGCCTGATCGGCGAGGTTCATTTTGACGCCGTTCACGTAGACGTCCATGTACTCGATGTTTTTAACAGTGAGATCAAAGGACGTGAAATGAAATGATTTCCCACCAGGCGGCTGGATGAAAGTTTGCGCAGTAGTCAAATCTTGTTGTACATCAGCGCGGATCCACTCGTTGTAACTTAGGTTCAGGCGCAGTCTATCTGCTGTACCAGACCCGCCGTCATAGGTGTCCGTCGCCCCGGCATTCTCGGCCATTGTGTAGGCGAGAGTGTCATTGCCAGAGCCGCCGACGAGCGTGTCGCTCCCACCTCCGCCGTCAAGAAAATCATTATCTGAGCCGCCATCGATCTGGTCGTTTCCGCCGCCACCATAGACAACGTCGTCACCAGAGCCAGCCGTTATTTTGAAATTATCAAAAAAGCCGCGTTTATCTATATGATCATTACCAGCCGTTCCGTTGATTGAGATCGCCATGTGTTATCCTCCCTTTGACCTTGACGGTCCATGGTCAACATAGTGAATTCGGGGAGGTTGGCGCACGACGAACGGTCAAGTAGTATCCACCCGCGAGCAGTGCTACGCAGGCCGTGTCTTGTCTCTTTCTGCAATAGTAAAATCTTGCCGAGCTAATCTCTGCCAGAAGTCCTGATCAGCTAAGGACCATTCTAAGCGCCGTTCTTCGTGCGGCGACAGCTCCCTCGGATGTTGGAGAATGCGCCCTCGCTCCGCATGTTGTCAACAATTTAATTAGAATTGTCTAATTCTACATGCTGTAACCCCAACAAGAAGCCACTTCGCGCGCTTTTTAACAGGTTAAGCGGGTTCTTCGGGTGCAACCGCAGCGCGAGACCTATCTCTGCCGCGAAGGTGAGCACAACACGTGGAGAGTCCAGGCCGGTAACTTCTCTGGGGTCGATTGCGGGTTGTTAGGCCGGCGTAGTCCATCAGCGTCGCTTTGTTCGGAGGGAAAGCGATAGCGGTGGAATGGACGATCACGATCGAGGGCAGGAACGAGTTCGGTGACGTTTGCCGGAAGGCGGTCCGTGTCGAGCAAATCGACACTCTTTAGCATAGATCTTTTGTCGGCTGACCCTGCTACTCCACCCGCCAGCATGGACATTACATTTCCCATGACGGCGACATTTGACGAGGGTCGGAAATTTGACCTGGTCATTTTGCTCGTCTCATACAACGTGGCCGACGAGGCGAAGGGAAAATTGTTCGGATGGCTTCGCAGGCAATCTGCTGCTGGAGCACATCTTTGTGGGATGGACACCGGGCCGCTGCTTCTGGCCGAGGCCGGGTTGCTCGACGGCTACGACGCGACCTGCCATTGGACCGCCATGGCCTCTCTGAAGGAACTCTCCGCAAACACGCGCATCGTCGAGCAGCTCTATTTCATCGATCGCAATCGCTCGACATGCGCCGGACAGGCCGCCAGCCTCGACTATTCGATGGCTATGTTGAGATACATGCGTGGAGATGCGCTCTACCACCTCGTTGGCAATGAGCTGATCTACACCGCGCCTCGGTCCGCCGAACTACGCCAGCGCGAGATCATCAACCCTCAGCCGTTTGTGACCAACCCGCTATTGAACCGCGCGCAACGCATCATGCAGGAGAATGTGGAAAGTCCGTTGGATATCGAAACGGTTGCCGCAAGGTGCGGAATCTCCATTCGGGAGCTGCAGTACCTGTTTCAGCGGCATCTGAACACCAGTCCCAAGAAGAGGTACATCGCTTTGCGGCTTCAGCACGCCAAGGAACTGCTGCTCTACAGCTCCATGAGCATCCGCGAGACGGGCCTAGCTAGCGGTTTTATGACACCCTCCGCCTACTACAGGGCCTTCCTAGCGGTTTTCCAGACGAGCCCGCAGGAATATCGCAATGCTTTCACCAAAAAATCCAGAGTGTACGGTCGGAATCTTTATTGAGCAGCCACTCACGTGGCGGGCTTTGCCCACGCGGTGCTGCAATGAGTAGTCTGCGCCATTGCTCAACGTCGGCTCCCGAGTTCCGGTTCACAGGACGGCAATGGCTTGTCCCGTCCTGCAAAGATGGATGCTGTTGCTCGCTGCTCCATGATGTTGTCTCAGGCGTATGCAGTGGCCGGCGATGAAGATGAATGCGCCACCGTTGTTGTTCAGGGCGTCAACCTGCCAAGCCCAGTCCATTCGCAGGTGGCGCATACTAGTCCCCTTTGCCGCAAAAGGCTTCAAACCAGCGAGTTGACGTCCGCTATCGTTTTACGCCGCATCGTATGTTCATGCTTCGTGCTGAAATAGTCGCATAAAAGGCAGTATGGAATTGAAGCTAGAGCATAATCTGACCTGATGGAATCGCGAGGGATTCCCATCGGCGAGAATATCTGATTCATCATGTCTGCTGGATATGGAGGCCAGCAGGCATGGTTAGAGCCATATCGGAGGATCTGCGTTCGCGTGTGATCGTGGCGGTTGAGGGTGGCCTGTCGCGGCGGGCCGCGGCGGATCGTTTCGGTGTTGCCCCGGCAAGCGCGGTGCGCTGGGTCCGCGAATGGCGAGAGAGCGGCGCGACGCGGGCAAAGCCCCAGGGCGGGGACAAGCGCTCCCAGCGGATCGAGGCCTATCGGGATACGATCCTGTCGGCGATCGAAGGTCAGGACGACATCACGCTGGTCGAGTTGGCTGAGTTTCTCAGGGCGGAGCATGCGGTCATGTTCGCGCCGAGCACGATCTGGCGCTTTCTCGACCGTCACTCGATGACCTTGAAAAAAAACGGCGCACGCCAGCGAGCAGGATCGGCCCGACGTGCTCGCGCGGCGACGCGCCTGGTTCAAGGCCCAGCCTGATCTCGATCCCGAACGGTTGGTCTTTATCGACGAGACCGGCGCGTCGACGAAGATGGCTCGCCTGCGTGGACGGGCAAAGCGGGGCATGCGGTGCCGGTCTCCGATCCCGCATGGGCACTGGAAAACGACCACTTTTACAGGCGCATTGCGCCTGACGGGCATGACTGCGCCGATGGTCCTCGACGGACCGATGACGGGTGAATGGTTCGCCGCTTATGCCGAGCAGGTACTGGCGCCTACGCTTCGAACTGGGGACATCGTCATCCTCGACAACCTGCCCGCTCACAAAGTCACCGCCGCCCGCCAAGCGATCGAAGCGGTCGGCGCGCGAATGCTCTTCCTGCCACCTTATAGCCCCGACTTTAACCCGATCGAAAATGCCTTCTCGAAGCTGAAGTCGATCCTCAGGAAAGCCGCCGCCCGCAACATCCCCGAGCTCTGGGACACTATCCGCGACGCGCTGCCCCGCTTCACCGCCGAGGAATGCACAAACTACTTCAGCGCCGCAGGTTACGAGCCTGAGTGATCAGATTCTGCTCTATCTTGCCCCTAACCGGCTCGCTGAGCTGCGGGGCCTGCCTCTTTTTTCAATTTTTCTAGTCGGGATCGGCAGATTAATTCGATCCGATCGATAAGATGCGAGACGCGTTCTGCAAGCCACTGAAGTGCTTCCTGCGTGATCTCGAAGTACTGCGAGTAGCGGGCTTTCACATAAGCCTCATTGAGAATGTTGAACCACGCAACATACCGCTGCTGGTCGCGAGGCCATGCCTCGGCGAGTTCCTGGGCTTGATCCTCAGAGAGGCTCCGAAGGAATTTTATGTTGTGAGAGGCAGGACTGTAGTTTGTCAGAACCAGCAACAATGATGCGTAGGCTTGCTCGATCGATTGATGAAGGAGGAACGCGCTCTCCTTAAGCCTCCCCTTGGTAGCGAAGAATTCCGCTCCCTCGGCGAATGCTCTAGCTTGAGGGAGACGCTCCGTATAGTAGTCCTCTGCCAGTCGAAACGCCTCCGCCGGGCCCGAAGGGACGGGGTTGGTGAGGGGCTCTTCATCGAGCTCGTACAGGACGATCCCGTCACGACGGATATCTACGAAGAAATATCGGCCTTCCCTTAGCGCCGTGTTCACTTCCCGGCGCGAGTGCACGATGAAGCTGACTGGTGTGTTGACCTCGCGCATCAATCGATCAGCGGCGGTCTGCCAGTAACCGGCGAAATCCGTCAGCTTTCGATTGTTGACCACCACGAGCAGATCGAAATCGGAACGGTAACCCTTCTTGGTATGCGGCTCGTCGACCCAACCGCCGCGCGCATAAGAGCCAAAGAGTATGATCTTCAGAATGCGCCCGCGCTTCTTAAAATCAGCGGTTCCTCCTTTCACGGCGTCGTCGAACTCCTCAAGCAGCAGCTCCACTGCCTTTTTGAGCTCACGCTGTTTCGGGGGCGGGAGGTGGTCGATGCTGGATTTCATAAACAAAGGTCGATCGCCCACAACGTATGCATAGCCGATATAAGCGCCGAATTCCGATAATGACGGATTTGTTCACGCGAAACAACGCAAACGTCGATTGTGTATTGTGATGTTTTTTTGCATGAATGTGAACCTTGAAACAAGCAAAATCTAGAGCTTCGACTTCCTACCGGACGCGCTGCCCGAGCGAGGAGCATCTTTCTTGAACTTCGTCTGGGGATGATCCTCTCAGCATCATCGTCGTGCCCTTGGTATCTGCATCGAAGATCGGCCTAGCTCATCACCCGAAGGGTCATTTGGACACGGGCGTTTCGGCCCTGCCGTAGGTTGCGCTGGTGTGTGCTCGATTGAAAGGGCTGGCTTTGATGTTAGCTGTCATGCGGATGAGAAGACATAATGGAAACGTTTTTTGGCTGAACGGGTGATCGGGGTTTTGAGAAGCACCGAGTTGGGCTTGGCGTCTGGCCGGATTCGAAAGATGAAGACCCTCGACGCAAGGTCCTTTCTGACGAGAGCTGTCAACCGCCGCGCGCGTACCGTTGGTGGACTGGAACGCCCCTTTATGGAAGAACCTGTCCGTCCCGACGCGAGCGGCTTTCACCCGCACGCCCCGTTCTCAAGGTCCCGGATGAAGACCAGAACTGCTTCGACCTGGCCGTCGGCGACAAGCTCGGCCGCCGTGCGATGGCCATAGTCGGCGATCGGTTCATTGCGGTACCAAAAGATCGCCTTGTCGATGTCGCCGGTAAGTTCCGTCGCCGCCGAAATCACCTTGACCATTTCGCGCATCCGGCCCTGCAGGTGCTCTGATGCGGGATTGCGAAGCGTGTTGCGGTGAACCCCCGTTAACTGGGCTAGGTTGGCCACCTTCACGCCCAGCGCCTGCGACAGCGCAACAGCGTCTGTGTCATGGACCAGAAGCATCCGCTCGCCGAGAGCGAATGGGTCCGGCTGGAGGATTTTTGCCGATATCCGTTCGTGTCGTTAGGCGAGCTCTACTTCCGGCGCAACCGTGACGGAGCCAGGCTTCTGGAGGCGACGGCAGCCAACACCGTCGCCGACATCTTCCAGTCGTTCCTGGCTTGCGCGCTGGTCAGGGGCCTTCGCTGGATGTCGTCGATCCGTTCACGGCAGACTTCTATTCCGCGTTCGGACTGGCACTCAGTGCAATTGAGCTCGACATTCCGTTTCGCATCTCGATCATCGTCAACAATCGGTCGGCGACGGGGGCGGCGGTCGGTAAGGTCATCGAGGCGGTGACCGATCTGATCGTTCAGGACTGAAGGACGGATGCGGAATAACAGGCCATCACTCGAAGCGGACAGGTGCCCGGCGCAATTCGGACTGCAGCTTTGCGCCTTAGCTGCGCGCTCTACATCTCGGTCACGAACTTCGTCCGCAGAAAGGCGTCGAGGCCTTCGATGCCGCTCTCGGAGCCGTAGCCGGATTCGTTGACGCCTCCGAACGGTGTTTCTGGCGTCGACACCATCATGTGGTTGACGCCGACCATGCCGGCCTCCAGCGCCGCCTCGGTCTTCTGCGCGAGGCTGAGGTCGCGGGTGAAGACGAAGGAGGCCAGACCGTAGGGCAGCGCGTTCGCGCGCTCGATCATGTCGTCGAAGGTTGAGAAGGTGGTCGTCGGGGCGATCGGCCCGAACGGCTCCTCAGACATGATCCGCGCCGTATCAGGCACATCCTTCAGCAATGTCGGCGCGTAGAAGTAGCCTTTGTTGCCGATCCGGTTGCCGCCGTGACGACGCTCGCGCCCTTCGCGGTGGCATCACTGAGAAACCGTCCATCGCGTCGAGGCGCCGGGGAGCGATCATCGGGCCCATCTGCACGCTTGTATCGAGGCCGTCCCCGATCTTGAGCTTCTGCGCGCGTGAGGCAAACCCATCAATGAAGCGGTCGTAGACAGCTTCATGCACATAGAAGCGGGTCGGCGAGGTGCACACCTGGCCGGCATTGCGGAACTTGAAGGCGACGACGGTATCGAGTGTCTTGTCGAGATCAGCATCCTCATAGACGATGACCGGAGCATGGCCGCCCAGCTCCATGGTGGAGCGCTTCAACGTCTCCGCCGCCTGTTTCTGCAACAGCTTTCCAACCGCGGTCGAGCCGGTCAGCGAGACCTTTTTCGGGATAGGCGAGGCGATCAGATAGGATGAGACTTTGGCGGGTTCACCGAAAACGATGTTGAGCACGCCTGTCGGCAGTCCGGCCTCTTGGAAGCAGCGGGCGATTGCCACGGCCGTTCCCGGCGTCTCTTCCGCCGGCTTCAGGATGATCGAGCAGCCGGCGCCGAGCGCACCCGAGATCTTGCGGATGACGTTGCTGGCCGGAAAGTTCCAAGCGGCAAAGGCAACGACCGGTCCGACCGGCTCCTTGAAAACCATCTGCCGCACGCCGGGTAGCCGGGCAGGGACGATGCGGCCGTAGGCGCGCTTGCCTTCCTCGGCATACCATCGGGTCGCGTCCGCCGCGAACTGCACCTCGCTTGTGGCCTCGGCCAGCGCCTTGCCGTTTTCCATCGTCAGAATGCGGGCGATGGTGTCCTTGCGTTGCTCGATCAGGTCGGCGGCCTTATCCATGATCGCCCAGCGCTGCATCGCGGTCATCGTCTTCCACAGCCTGAAGCCTTTGAGCGACGCCGCGAGAGCGCGGTCGAGATCGGCTTCTGTGGCATGCGGCACGGTCGCAAGCGCCTCCTCGCTGGCGGGATTGATCAGCGTTTCGGATTTGCCGTCCGATCCTTGGCACCACACGCCGTCAATCAGCAGCTCGATTGTCTCTGGATACATGTCCTGGCCCTTTCCGGCGCGGCGGTCCGCGGAAGCCGCGGGCAGATTGCACGTCACAAGAAAATCTCCGCGACCCCTGCTCAGGCAGGCCGAGGGTCTGCTCGAACCAACCTTGGATGATGCGACAGAGTTATAAGAAATATGCAGATTTCTTATAACTCGCTTGCCACTCTTGAGCTCATGCCGCTATAAGACAAACTCATTTTTCTTATAACGGAGCCGGCGCATGAGGACGGTCGACCTCGTTTATCGCACGATGTATGCGGAACTCGTTCAGCGATGCCTTGATGCATCCTTCGAAACCGACTTCTCAACGGCGGGAAATTTCGTCCGGGTTCCGGTGAAGGGGCGGGACTATTGGTATTTTGAGGAAACCCAACCCAAGAAAACGCGGAAGTATGTCGGCCCCTCCGACGATCCCGAGATCGCGAAACGCGTTGAAGCCTTCCAAGAGATCAAGGAAGACCTCCGCAGCCGAAGGAAACTCGTCTCCACGCTGACCCGCGAAGCAGGACTGACTGCACCGGACCGGTTCACTGGCGATGTGGTTGAAGCCATGGGAGTAGCGGGAATCTTCCGCCTAAGAGGCGTGCTCGTCGGTACGGTTGCCTTCCAGACGTATGCGGGACATCTCGGCGTAAGATTGCCCGGTGCTTCATTGCAAACCGGCGATGCCGATTTCGCGCAGCACTACTCGATCTCGTCGTCAGTCGAAGACAGCCTGCCGCCGATCTTGGAAATCTTGAGAGAGATTGACCCAACCTTCAGGGAGATCCCCCACAGATCGGATCCCGGACACGCCACGCAATTCGAGAATGCAACGAGATACAAGGTCGAATTCCTTACCCCGAACCGGGGATCCGATGACTACATCGACCACGCCAGCCCGATGCCAGCACTGGGCGGGGCTTCAGCGCAGCCCTTGCGTTTTCTCGATTTCCTGATCCGCGAGCCCATCCGGGCTGTGTTGCTGCATCGGTCGGGAGTGCCTGTAACCGTGCCGTCGCCGGAACGCTATGCAGTTCACAAGCTCATCGTCGCGTCTCGCAGAAAATCAGATGCAAACGGCGTCGCCAAGCGCGAAAAAGACGTCTATCAGGCCAGCCTCCTTGTCGAGGCACTGGAGGCCACACGTCGCAAAGACGACCTTGCAACAGCGTTCTCGGAAGCGTGGGGCAGGGGACAGCACTGGCGCGAGGCGATGCTGAAGGGCCTTGACCTGATGCCGCCGAAGAAACGACAGGAAGTTGAGGAGACAGTCAGAAAGGCCCTTGTCGAGATCGGCGAGGAGCTGGACGGCTTCAACTCGGCCGTGAACTCGTAGCCAGCAAAAAGGGGCGACCCGAAAGCCGCCTGCCGCTCGGGCTGGGGAAGACACTCGTTAATCAGGATCGCGTATGATCGACGAGACGTCACTGTGGGCCATCCGCGACCTGCTGCGGGCCTGTCCCGACCTTGTGGAGGGCAAGACCACCGGCACTGCTCGAGATGATTGATGAACTGCCCCTTGGCCGATCATGGCCATGGTGAACGAGCTCCGCGGTGTGGTGCACCAACGGCACGCCCTTGCCGGAATGATTTATCTCTACGCCCGCCGGCTCAGAACACGCGCCGGCGGAGCTCGACGCTTTCGAATGGGCGATGGTCGAGGTTTTCGGCCACAGCAGCCACGCAGGGAAGGCCATGGAAGTCAAGCGCTTCGGGGCCAAGATGATGCGGATCGACGTGCCGAAACTGATCATGGAACCGATAGTCGAGGGTCAGCCGCTGTCCTATGCGGTCGAAAGCTCGGTCACCCACTTTTACGGCGGTAGGTCGATCTTCTCCTACACGCTGACCGACGAGACCAACGTGATGCGCATCAACCGGCGCCTAGCGCCGCCGCCCCACCGGTACTTGCCGCCGCCACACCGGGACGAGGACGATTTCGGAGGCGATCGCTATGATGACTGAACGCCTGCCGCGTCTGCGGCTGCATTGAGACACACGCCTGCGTCACCGGGGGCGTCCCCTGCCATTGGGTCGAACCCGATGTGTGCTCAGCCTGCGCCGAACCGTCGGCCGAGCCGCAGGTCTGGCCTCCCGCAGGCCGCAGTTGGGTGCCGGCCGCCTGGCTCGACGAAATGAACCCGACGATGCTTGCCAGCCCCGACGGCTACATCGAACGCGCCGGCGAGGCGTAGACGCTGCGCCTCCCGGCCTGCGCCCACGAACGAGAGAGCGAGTCCTATCAAATGACCGTCGAGCCCGGGCAGATCGTGCAGTTCATGTGGACCGAGCACCACGGCGATCGGCAGCTGACCGTTGCGGCCGATCGGACATTCTCAATCGACGCGCCAGCGTCAGACGGCGCTACGCACTTCTACGACTACGAGACTGACGCGATCGCCGATAGCGTTGCCGAGCTCGTCGCCGGCGACGAGGACCTCGGAAACCCGCCGCTAGAGCATAATCTGACCTGATGGAATCGCGAGGGATTCCCATCGGCGAGAATATCCGATTCATCATGTCTGCTGGATATGGAGGCCAGCAGGCATGATTACCCCTGCGTGACGTAACCTAGCCAGCACCGCAATGCGTAACATCCGGGTCGTCGCCGACCATTTGTGACACGGTAGCGTCAGCCCTAAACCTTGAAGTGACACTTGGGCTTGGGCACCTGTCGTGGACCAATGACTGCTTTGCGCCCAGAAACAGACCTTCGCGATTCCAATTCCGGCACTCCAGAGGGAATCACGTTCTTCTCACAGGGATCCTTGGTCCATGCTATGATTTGCCGATGGACTCGGTGACATTTGGTCCGTTCGCCTTCGACCGCGGCAAGGGAACGCTGACGCGGGAAGGAAAGCATGTTGGGCTTGGAGCGCGCAGCTCCGCGCTCCTGATGGCGCTGCTCGACGCGGCGGGGTCAGTCGTTTCCAAGGCCGACCTAATGGAACGCGCATGGCCCGGAACGAGTGTCGAAGAGGGCAACCTAACAGTACAGGTCGCGGCGCTGCGCAAGGCGCTTGGGCAGCGCGCCGACAACAGCGATTGGATCATTACGGTTACGCGGATCGGCTACCGGCTTTGGACCGTGGATGCCGAAGCGCCGCGGGAAACGACCTCGCCGCTGCCCTTTCTCGCCGTGCTGCCGTTCCACAACCTCAGCGGTGACGCTGCCCAGGACTATTTTGCCGACGGCATCGTCGACGACCTGATCACCGCCCTCAGCCGGTTTAAGACCTTCGCCGTGGTGTCGCGCAACTCCTCGTTCGTCTATAAGGGACGAGCGGTGGACGTTAGGGAGATTGGTCGCGAACTCGGCATCCGCTACATCCTCGAAGGGAGCATCCGGCGGTCTGGCAAACGCGTGCGGGTTACGGCCCAACTGGTCGACGCGGCGACCGCTGCACACCTTTGGGCGCAACACTACGACGGCGCCCGCGAAGATGTCTTTGACATGCAAGATCGTATCACCGAGAGCGTCGTCTCGATCGTGGAGCCGATGGTCAAGCGCGCGGAGATTCAGCGCACGCGGTTGAAGCCGCCGACCAGTCTCGATGCGTATGACCTTTACCTCGAAGCCATGGCGCTGGTCCTGGCGACAGAACCAGGCGCCACACTGAGCGCGATCGAACTAATCGAGCGCTCGCTGGCACTCGACCCCAATTTCCCGCCGGCGATCGCCATTGCAACAATCGCCTACACCTCGCTGTACGACCGGCAAATGCCAGGTGCGACCGAGGAAACGCGGCTCAAGGGTCTCAAGTATGCCCGTGTGGCGTTGGCCGTCGCGGGCAGCGATGCCAATGTCCGCGTAACCGGCGGAATATCGGTCATCATGCTCGGGGGCGAGTACGAAAGCGGGCTGGCCGCAATCCGCCAGGCGACCGCGGAGAATCCTAACAGCGTTCACGTTCTTGGCTATGCCGGGGTGGGGGCGCTGTGGGCCAGCGAGGTCGAGGAGGCCGAGGGATATTTGCTCCGGGCAGTGCGGCTCAATCCTAACGACTATGTCAGCCACTGGACGCTGACGCGGCTTGCCCATATCCGCATCCTGCAGGACCGCTTCGAGGAGGCACTCGAATGGGCGAGCCGATCCTATGCTGTGTCACCCAGCAACGCGATCACCCATTCCATGCTGGTAGCGGCCAACGCCTTCCTTGGGCGGCTCGATACAGCATCCCGCTGGGTCGAAGCTCTGCGCAAGGTTTCGCCCGAGACCAACTTCGCGAACATCCGCCGCGGCCATCAAATGATGCGCGATCAGCGGCAGGTCGAAGTGGTGATTGAAGGGCTGCGATTGGGGGGAATGCCGGACGACGCGGCTCGCTAGGCCGGTCGCATAGCTCGACACTGCGGCCGGAGCTATTTTGGACTGCATAGGATCATTTTGGAATATTTCAGACCCAAGACCACGACTTGAAAAGGCCACGGGCCCAATCTCCTCGTCAACGCCCATGGGGCATGGTCGAGGAAAAGCAAATGTTCATCGAAGTCCTTGAGGTCGACTCTTTCGGAAAAGCGAAAGTAGGACATCAGCCGCTCGCAGCCCGAATATTCGCCAAGACCCTCACTGCTGTCGTCGGCGTCGCATACAAGATTGCTGACGAGGTCGTCTACACTATCCGCGCAGACATCCGTCACGGCCAGATGTCGCGGGACCCGAAAGACTGGGAGCGCTGAGGCGCCCCTGGTGCGAACGCGAAGCAGAACGAGCGCAGCGTCGTCGTAGAAGGTTTCGAACGTGTCACGTTCTGAGAACTCCACGATGTGCGCATGGGTGACGCCTTCCGGCTCTCCTTCGGTAACGCCCGTGGTTTTCGGAATAATCGTCAGGGATTTCGAATCCTCCATTGACAATTGTTAACAATCGACAATGATGGGTGCCATCCGAGGAACGTTAGATGGCACTTGAGAAACTCAGCCTGGTTGATCGTGCGGCGCAACAACTGCGCCAGATGATCGTTGGAGCCACGCTGTCTCCCGGGCTGCGTCTTACCGAACAGGATTTGTCGGATGAAATGCAGGTTGCCCGCGGCACGATCCGCGCAGCGCTGGCGGCATTGGCAGCTGAAAATCTTGTGATCCGGCGGCCTTACGTCGGATGGGCCGTTCAGGCGGTCGACGGCGAAGTGCTGCGTGAAAGCTACCAAGTTCGTGGCGCCCTGGAAGAGCTATCGGTGCGCCTTCTGGCGACGGACCTGGACCGGGATAAGCGGGCAGATCTGGTCGCCTCCTACGACCGGCTTGTCCTCGCCGAGTGCACCGGGGAAGCCGAGGACCGCCTTCGCGCCGACCTGGGTTTCCATGCCGGCATAGTGCGCGCAAGCGGCAACAAGCTTCTGCTCCGGCAATATGAAAGCATCTCCGCGCAGACGGAGTGGTTGTACCGATGGTCCGAGAAGAACTGGCCCCGGCGGATCAACCTGGTCGACTGGCACAAGCCGATTTTCGAAGCGATTCTCGCGCAAGATGCAGAAGCCGCTGCCGCAGCTGTGCGAATTCATACGCAACGCAGCCTGCATGACGACATGCAAGATCTTCACACCAACCCATCAACACAAATCAACCGGTAGAAAGAGACCTTTGCATGTCCATCTACACATCGTCGATCACCAGGCGCGGTTTTCTGGCTGCCAGTGCCGCCACCGGGCTTCTGCTTCCTCTGGGGGCGGCACTGGCAGTCGCGCCAGCCGCCACGCCTCGAAAAGGCGGCGAGTTTCGCCTTGCCATGGCCGGCGGCAGCTCGGACAATTCGCTCGACCCCCGAACGTTTACCCAGCAGGTGCAGCGGGTGGTTGGCGTTGCCGTTTGCAATCAGCTCGTGGAAATTCTGCCCGATGGCACGCTCGCGCCTGAACTCGCGGAAAGCTGGGAAAGTGCCGACGCTATTGGCTGGGTCCTTAAGATCCGTTCCGGTATTTCGTTCCACAACGGCAAATCGCTCGACGCCGACGATGTGGTCTACTCGATCAACCTCCACCGCGGCGACACGAGCTCCGGCGCCAAGTCCCTTTTCGGCGCCATCGCCGAAATCAGGGCCACTGGCTCCCATGAGGTCACCCTGAAGCTCGATAGTGCGAATGCCGAGTTCATGCGCACCTTTGCCGACTATCACGCAATGATCGTCCCGGCGGGTTTTACCGACTGGCCCCATCTGGTCGGTACCGGCGGCTATGTTCTTGAGAGTTTCGAGCCGGGGATCCGCGCCACCCTCGCGCGCAATCGCCAATACTGGAAGACCGATCGCGCCCATGTCGAGCGTGTTGTCCTGACCGTCACGAACGATGCCACCGCCCGCCTCGCCGCCCTTCAGAGCGGGACGGCGGACGTGATCAATCAGCTCGACCGCAAGGTTGCGCCCCTGATCAAGCGGAACGCGTCGCTGGAAGTGGTGCGCTCCCCGGGGGCTGTGCATTGGACATTCATCTGCGCCTTCAACGCCGAGCCGACCAGCAACAATCATGTCCGGCAGGCGCTGAAATATGGTTGCGACCGGCAGACGATGCTGAACGTGGTCATGGGTGGGCTCGGCGCGCTCGGCAACGACCACCCGATTTCCCCGGACAACCCCTACTTCAACAAGGCGCTGGAACAGCGTGTTTTTGACCCCGACCGCGCGAAATTTCATCTCAAGGAAGCCGGGCTCGAAGAACTGTCGCTCGACCTCTACACGTCGGATGCTGCTCTGCCGGAAGCGATCAGCCTGTCGGAAGTCTATCAGAGCAAGGCCGGTGGGGCTGGCATTAAACTCAAAGTAATCCGGCGCCCCGCGGACGGATATTGGTCGGACACCTGGATGAAGAAGCCCTTCGCCGTATCCAGCTGGCTCAATCGTCCAATCGACCAAACCTTTTCGCTGATCTATGGCACCGGCTCCGCCTGGAACGAGAGCTATTGGTCCAACGCCCGGTTCGACAAGCTCCTCTCCGAAGGCAAGGCCACGCTCGATTTCGATAAGCGCAAGGAAATCTACGGCGAGTTGCAGGCGATCCTGCATGATGAGGGCCCTAGCGTGATCCCGGTCTTCGCCGATTTCCTCGATGCCAAATCAGTCCGGATAAAGGGCTTCGAGCCTAGCAGCGTGTCAGACCTGTCCGGCGACCGTATCATCGAGCGGGTCTGGATCGAAGAGTAGGGGCGCGACCGCCTCTGATTCGGGCTGCGTTGGCAGTCGCGGCCACTCGTGGAGATGTTCGATGTCGTTGTCGTCAATATGGACCAATGTCGATCTGGACGCTCCCGGTCGGCAGGTCGGTCTTATCCGGCTAGAGCATTCCGTGCATCGCTCTGCGTATGGAACAATCCCGATCCCGGTCGCGGTCTTTGCCAATGGTCGGGGACCAACGCTGCTGCTGATGGCAGGCTCGCACGGGGACGAATATGAGGGACAGCTTGCCCTGGCACGCCTGATTCGCGATATCGATGTGGAGCGCGTCCGCGGCCGGATCCTGGTGTTGCCGGCCGCCAACCAACCGGCTGTTGCCGCAGGCCTGCGAACCTCACCCCTCGACGCAGGAAACCTGAACCGATCCTTCGGCGGGAGCCATGCCGATACACCGACCGGGAGGATCGCTGCTTTCATCGCCGATGAATTGATGGTCCACTGCGATGCGGTTCTCGACCTTCATTCAGGCGGGAGTTCGCTGAACCACCTGTCGTGCTCCTATGCCGATCTCGGGACCGACAAGGCGATGGCGCAGAGGACGTTCGCGGCCTTGGAGGCTATGAATGCCCCACTCTCCTGGGCGCAGATCGGCTGCCCAAACGGGCCGGTTGCCGGGCGCGCCGCGCTTCAAAAGGGAGCGATGTATCTTTCCGGAGAATTCGGAGGAGGCGGCCGCCTCGACCATGAGGCGCTCGAAGTGGCCGAGCGCTGCGTTTATCGTTTGCTCAATCATTTGGGCATTCTGGCGATGGAAGCTCGATGGCGCGCCGAAGTGCCGACGCGTTTCGTCTTCAACGTCCAGGGCGATTTCGTGTACGCGCCGAGCGACGGCGTCTTCGAGCCCCTAGCCGGGCTGGCCGATACTGTCGAATCGGGACAACTCGCCGGCTATCTGCACCTGCCGGAATGTCCGATGGAGGCCCCTGTGGAGCTGCGTTTCGCGAACGGAGGAACCGTTTCCGTCCTTCGCACAATGGGACGCAGCAGGGCTGGCGACTGCCTGTTTCAATTGCTGGGCGAAACCAAACGCGACGAAATTCTGGCAGCGATAGAGACGATGGCGTGACTGGGTTTCTTTCGGACAACACAAGCCCGCCAGCGCCCGCCCTCCTTGACCGGTTGCTGAAGGTGCTGGGGACCGGTGGTGCGGCTTATGCCGAGGACGACATCACCACGGCAACCCGGGCCAGGCTTGGGGAGATCTTCGAATGCGAGCTGGAGTTCTTTCCGATCTTGACTGGAACGGCGGCCAATGCGCTTGCCATTGCCCAGTTGTCTGGCCGCTTCGGAGAGGTGATATGCGACCGCAATTCCCATATCTTCGTCGATGAATGCGGCGCGGTTGAGTTCCATTCTCAGGCACGCCTGCGCCCTGTTGCGAGCCACCAAGGCAAAATACGGCCCGAGGATCTACCGTCCTTGGCAGACAGCGGAGACGTGCATCACGGCAAGCCGACTGTGCTTTCGCTCAGCCAGAGCACCGAAACCGGGCTCGTCTACCGTCCTGATGAGATTGCGTTTCTGGCCGGGAACGCGAGGGCTGCCGGAATGCGGGTGCATATGGATGGCACGCGCTTCGCGAATGCCGTTGCGGCTACCGGTGCGTCACCGGCGGATTTGAGCTGGCGGGCAGGGGTGGACGTGTTGTGCCTCGGCGCCACAAAGGGCGGGGCGATCGGAGCCGAGGCGGTAATCTTTTTCTCGCCCGGGCATGCCCTGGAATTTCGCAGGATGATGAAGCGGGCGGGTCATCTTGGTGCCCGGATGTGGTTTCTTTCGGCCCAGATATGTGCGTGGCTTGACAGCGATTTTTGGCTCTACGCAGCAAGACACTGCAACGCCATGGCCGCCCTGCTCGACCAGACATTGCGGGCTGGCGGAATTCAGCCGCTCTACCCGGCGGAGGCGAACATGGTCTTTGTCGAGATGAGCGTCGATCAGAGCAAGTTCTTGATGGATAGCGGTTTTCCCCATTATCTTGTCGAGCAGCCGAGCGGATGTCGCGCTGCCCGTCTGGTAACATCGCATGATACCCAGGAGGCAGACGTCAAAGCCCTCGCGCTCGCGATCGAGGATTGCTTCGCGACCCAAGCGATGGCTGCTCCACAGGAAGAAGTCGCAAACTTCCTGCGGGCGTCGGCGGCCAATGAATGAAAGAGAATATGGTTCGGTACCCGCCGACGCCAAGTGCATGAGCATCTACAAGGGCGCGGTCGGAGCGGATCGCGTGTTTCTTCATCGTTGCTGGCCAGAGGGCCAAGCTGTTCACCCCATACGTTGGGACAGCGTCAGCAGCACGTCAGCAAACGTCACTGTCGTATTTTTCGATGGCCGATCTCTCCGAGTTGACAGTAGCCGTTAGACGCGCTGTCCTGCGGCCTCCAGGATGAGCTGAGTGATCTCGTGTGGATGAGAGATCAACGAGAGGTGGCTTGCCTTCACTTCGATGGTCTTGGCTCCCATCCGCTTGGCCATGAAGCGTTCTAGATCCGGATTGATCGTCCGGTCTTCGGTTGAAACGGCATAGAAACTCGGTTTCGACCGCCAGGCCGCATGCGTGGTCTTGCCGGTGAGCAAAGCCTTTTGGAACGACCCCTGGACCGCATAGAGAACCTTGGCCTTCGCTTCCGGCAGATCACCGGCGAAATCGCGCAGAAACGCAGCCTCGCTGAGGCGTCCTTCATCACCATCGAAGACGATCCCCGCGGATGCCGGCGGCGTCGGAAATGTCTTGGCCAACACCGTGTAGTCCTCGTTCGCATCGGGCGCCCTTGCTGCCACATATACGAGAGCCGAGACGTTCGGGTTCATGCCGGCTTCCGTGACAATCATTCCGGAAAAAGAATGCCCAACCAGCACTGTTGGGCCATCCTGCCGCGCCAATACACGTTCGGTGGAGGCTACGGCTTCAGGCAATGTCGTCAGGGGATTTTGCACGGCCGTTGCGTTGAGACCCGCTGCCTGCAATCGTGCGATCACCTCGGCCCAGCAGGAGCCATCGGCAAACAGTCCGTGCACGAGAACGACGTTGCGCGCCTTTGCGGGTGCAGGATTTGCGGCCATGCCGGGGCTGGCGACCAGCGAAGCGGCCATGGCGGCAACCATGGTGGCGGAGAAACTACGTCTGTTCATCGTCATGATCTAAATTCCTTATTGTTAGGAGTTAAAGCGAAGCTTCAGTGGCACGGGACTTGAGCGCAACGTTGGGCCTGACCGGTTCAGGCCGGCAGCGGCACGCCAGAAATCTCTGTGCAGGCCACAACAGTCCGTCCACCAGCGCCGGATTGTTACGCGGCGGGTTGGGGTCCTTTTGCCGCAGGTGATAGCAATACTTGCCGGTGACCTCTGTTTTGGACGTCCCCGGCGGCGAGCCAGCCTGGGTCAGGTGCGCCTGACGGGCGCACCCGGCTTCCGATTTTGTCGACACCCGGGCAGGCGGCAGCGAATTGGATCAGGATTGAGGACTGCGGACAGTGAGAACGAGTGCGGCACCGAGCAGCGCGCTGGCGGCGCCGAACATGTAGACCGCGGCGTACCCGAACTGCCCGACAATGACGCCGGCGATGGGACCCCAGACACCGTAAAAAATGTCAATCGCGCTGCCACGATTGGCCGGCGACACCCGTTTCAGCGCCTCGACGCCGAGTGCGGGAAAGATCAGGGCACAGCCAAGGCCGGTGACCAGTGCACCGGCAAGCGCGACGCTCTCATCGGGAGCGCCCCAGATCATCGCCTGGCCGATCGCCTCGATCACCATCGACCAGAAGGCGACGCGGTAGCCGCTCATCCTGTCCGGCAAGGACGCGAGGGCCAGCCGGACGAAGATGAAGCCGATGCCGAAGGCGGTCATGACCAGACCGGCATTTCCCCAGTTGCGTGCCACAAAATAGAGCGACGCGAAGGCGGTGAGACCCGACACGCCAGCGCCCTGCAGCATCAGGCCAAGGCCTTCGCGCCAGATCTGGCCGACCACCCTGTGGAAGGCCAGGCGCCGGCCCGAGGGGTTGGTGTAGGAGATCTCGCGCGAAGCGATCGCCGCCGCAACGAGTGGAGCCACGATGCAGGCGATCATAGCGGCCTGGAGCCCGTAACCCTGCTAGAGCGCCATGCCGATCGGCGCGCCGATGGCAAGGGCTGCGAACATGGCGATCCCGGTCCAGGACATGGACATGCCGGCGCGTTCCGGGCCGACCGAGGCAATCGACCAGGAGACGCAACCGGTGACCAACTGGCTCTCGCCAAATCCCGCCGCCAGGCGGCCAAGGACAACGATGGCGAGGCTTGCCCCCGATGACAACCCCGACGTGCCCGAAATTAGATACAGCAGCCCGCCGACGGCACAAACCGCCGCGCCCTGGAGAGCCGAGCGCTTGCCGCCATAGTGGTCGGTCGACCGGCCGGCATAGCCGCGGCTGAGCACGGTGGCGAGGAACTGGATCCCGATCACCAGACCGACGACGAGATTGCTGAAGCCCAGCGTGTCGTGGACAAACAGCGGGATCACCGGCAATGGCAGGCCGACAGCGAGATAACCGCAGAAAAGCGCCAGGATGATACCGGGCGCGGGACGGGACAGGTGAACCCGCGCCGCCTTGGCCTCGTTCACGGCGGTTTTGGTAAGTGTGACATGAAAGCCTCCAGAGAACTGATTGAGGATTAAGGGCGCCGCCCACTTCAGGGCGGCGCCGCTGGATCAGGCCGCGGCTTTTGCGGCGGTTGACGGGCCAAACAGCTCTGGGCGGTAGCCGCTTGCCTCGAGCAGAAAGTCGCGCGAGGCCGTTACGTCGGCCGTAAGCTTGGCGACATCGACGCCAAGGAGTTTGCCGGCGCGCTTGCGGATCGCACCTGCGACCATCACCGTGTCGACATCAGAACGTTCGACCGCCTGCACGATCGTGCCGATGGCGTTGGTCAGCGGGAAAACCGCCACCTCATTGGTGCGGACCATGATGATGTCGGCCTGCTTGCCAGGGGTCAGGAGAAGTATTGCAATCTGCGTTACACGTTGTATATACAGTCGCAGCACAGGAGCGCGACATGGCCACCACAGCCCCGAGAAAGGAAACACCTGTCTCGATGCGATTCCGGGACGATGATCTGACGATCATCGATCGTGGCGCGGAACTGCTCGGCCTGTCGCGCACCGAATTCATGCGCCGCGCCGCATTGCACGAGGCGCAGGCGGCGATCCTCAATGAGAGCGTCATCCGCCTCTCGCCAGATGCCTACGACACCTTCATGCAGGCGATTTCCGCCCCGGCGGCCACTCCACCGCCGAAGGTGGCCGAACGACTGCGACGGGCAGCACCCTGGGAACGTTAGGTGGCGCTCTCCGGCATTGAATTGCTCGGCAACACGCATCGGCTTGACGCTTTCGACTGCGGCAAGCCGGCCCTTAACGCGTGGCTCTCCGGCTTTGCCCGTACGAACCAGGAGCGAGGTTTCACCCGCGTGCTGGTCGTTCACAACGACGGAGAGGTTGTCGGGTACTACGGTCTTGCGCCAAGCGTGATCCAGCCGAACAGCGCGCCCCGTGCGATCCGCACCGGGAGGCCACCTGACCCCATCCCGTGCCTCCTGATTGGACAGCTTGCCGTCGATCATCGCTATACCGGGCAGGGCATCGGCAGCGGGCTGGTGAAGGATGCCCTGCAGCGCTGCATCTCCGGGGCCGATATCGTCGGCGGCCGCGCGGTCGTTGTCCGGGCGATTGACGCCGAAGCCGAGCGCTACTGGCAAAGCTGGGGCTTCATCGCTTCGCGAGACAACCCGTCCGTGCTTATGCGGTCGATCCAGGACGTGCGCCTCTGGCTGGCGGACAAGGGTCACTAGATCCGCGTCACTCGATTATTTGAGGCTCGAGTGAATCGCCCTCGCCGTTGTCAGTGTTGCGCGCGGAACACATGGACGAAGCCGGCTCCGACCACTCGGCGCAGCCAGCTTGCTGACGTAGATGTGCCTGACAGACACCTGCGGTTCGGCCGCGCGCTGGCAGGACGAGTCGACGAAAGATCGCGCATCTGGCGCCGGCGCGAGCAACGCCATCGAGGTTGTAGCGCGGTTTCCAGCTGGAAGTGCAGCCAGCCGTGTCGACCTCGCCACCCATGAAGGGGAATGATGCGGGCAAGAGGCGTCGCCGCTCTTGTTCTGACTCCTGGTTGCAGCATTATCCGCTGAGCAGCAAATATTGACGATTTGTGGCAAATAAGAGCGTCATGGATTGTCATCGACATGGCGGCACCCAAGGGAGCGATTCATGCAACGCGGCCGCAGTCAATCCCAACCGGATGTGGCATCTACGAGTGCATCAAGGGTCTTGGCTCAAGCGGGATCGAGTGTCGCGCGACACTCTTGCGGGACCAACAAATCCGCGCCTAGGCGAGGCGAATGCTGCGAACTTCCACGCCTTTTTTGGCCTGTCCGCATTCGACGAACACCTTTTGCCCCTCTACCAGCACCGCAATCCCTGAGCGGGTCAGCGCGGTGGCATGCACGAAGATGTCCTTCTCCCCACTATCGGGCGAGATGAAACCGAATCCCTTCTCGGGATTGTACCATCTGACCGTGCCCGCGCTCTCCGCTTGCGCATCCCGCCCCGCGACGTCGCTCCCGGCGAGACGCGTATGTGCCGGCGTTCTCGCGATCTCCTCGCCGATCTCCAGCACCTGCGCGACCTGCCAACCCCGTGAGCTTTCTTCGACCGTGACCTTGAGACGTGTTCCCTCGGAGACACCGTGGCTTCCGGCCGCCTCGAGCGCGCGGATGTGCAGATAGACCTCGGTCCCGTCCGACAATTTCACAAATCCAAAGCCCTTGCTGGCGTTGAACCATATCACCTCGGCATCGCGAGCGTCCGCGGTAGCGGCGGGAAAGCGCTGAAAATAGCTTGGTTCGGAAGCCGGTTCCGAAAAGGAAGCGGGATCATCGTCGCGGCGACGCCGACGTGGCTCGCGATGGTCTCTATGTTTGCCCATGATCATCTCGACTAGCATGGAAAGCGTCTTGCGCTTCCGTCAGGATAATCTCCATCGAACGACGCGTTTGTGTCAAATGCCGTGATGGCGCATTGCCGTGCTGCTGATCACGTCCGCTTGGTTGGACGCGGCCGATCCGCCCCGGCGATGATCTGGCAGCGATTGCCGCTCACGGCTATGACAACGGCAGACGGATCAACACGCGCATCAGCGTGGGATGCGTGGCCATCGATCGCGGCCGCGGGGCGGCGCTGGGAGCCACGAGCCCTTGGCTACGCTTATTGGCCTCTCGAAAAGATCCGCAGCCGGGTGCGCCCTACACCCTATGTGACGACCAAAGACCTTCCTGTCGCAGTTCGGGCTCGACACGCTGCGCCAGCTGCCGGTTTCGAGGCGCTCGAGGACGCTGAGCTGCTGTCGAAGGGAAAAGTTGTTGGCAGGCGACATCCCGCTCACACACAAGAAGCGACCGCTCGATGACGACGATGCGGTGTGAGGCAGAATGATGTCGATCCGTTTGGCGTACGCAATGGGGCTCCGTCGCATCGTGTTGACGTTCGCAAGGCACGTGGGCGGGAACACCCGTTTCGCGCGTTTTGCAGGACTCTTCAATGTCAGAAAAAAATAGCCTATTTTCTGACGTATGAACGCGGCCGTGACATCAGTTTCACATCGGATCATGCGCCGCGCCCGCGCCGGCGGCC
>NZ_VFUZ01000035.1 GCF_006658505.1 Mesorhizobium sp. B2-4-15 | reverse complement strand
CAGCACGAATCGTTCCATCCGAAGCTTGAATCACGATCAAGCCCAAAGTGGAATCCCGAATCTCAACAAGCCTTAGATCAGGCGAAGGCCCTTCCCTCTTCAGTCCGCTGGAAATACGCCAGGTCGAGCGGCACGGAAGGGCGGCCGAGAACCGTCAGGATCATATGCGCCTGGCCGCGATGATGGGTCTGGTGGTTGAAGACATGAGCCAACGCTGGCGCCAGGCGTTGCGAGACGGTGCGCATGTCCGATACGGTCATATAGGTGAAGCGGCCCGAGAGCGCCTTGTCGCCCAAGCCGCCGAGCCAGTCGATGATCCGCCGGTCCTCTGCCTCGCGCGCCGACCGCAGCTTGGGCAAGGCCCGGTGCAGTATTGCATCCAGCGCCGTCGGCGCATCGCCTTCGCCGGTGAAGCGCTTCATCCAGATCCGATCGGCGGCGAGCAGATGGTTGAGCGTGCCCATCAGCGAGCCGAAGAAGGCGCCGACATGGCGATTGAATTCTTCTTCATCGAGATCGGCGGCGGCATCATAGATGCGGCCATTGGCCCATTGATTGTACGCCGCAAACATCATGAAGTGCTGTTTCATCTCTTCTCCCGCCGCCGCGTTTCGGGCATCGGGGCGATACCTAGACCGCAAAGGGGCCGACGCCAATGACCATTCTGCTTTATGATCTCGTCGGGCGCGACGAGAACCGTCCGTTCAGTCCGCATTGCTGGAAGGCTACGATGGCGCTGGCCCATAAGGGGCTCGATATCGCGACCGCGCCGACGCGTTTTCTCGAGGTGCCCACCATCGAAGGCGGCGTTTCGAAAACCCTTCCGGTGATCCGCGACGGCAACAAGGTCGTCATCGATTCCTTCGCTATCGCGCTCTATCTCGAGGAGGCTTATCCGGATCGTCCCACGCTTTTTGGCGGCGATGGCGGCAAGGCGATGGCGCGGTTCATCGAACGCTGGTCGCAATCGACCATCCACCCCTATGTGACCACCGCGGCGATCGTGGATCTGCATGCCATGCAGGACGAGACGAATGGCGCGTATTTCCGGCAAAGCCGGGAACAGCGCCTGGGCAAGAAACTGGAAGAGGTGAAGGCTGCGCGCGAAGCCGGGCTCGGCACTTTCAGGGCTTCGCTGGAGCCGTTGCGCTCGGTGCTGAGCCACCAGCCATTCATCGGCGGTGCCTCGCCGCTGTTTGCCGATTATATCGTCTTCGGCGCGCTGCAATGGGCGCGTATCGCGACGCCCTATCAGCTGCTCGACGACGGCGACGTGGTGGCACAATGGTTCGACCGCTGCCTCGACCTGCATGGCGGGCTCGGGCGAAAGGTCGCCGCAGCGGCCTGACGCCCGACCTGCCGCAAGGCAAGCGCGGTCACTCCGCCGTCAAAGAGCCGGCAGCGGAGACAGCCAGGCCTACTTGGCTGCCTTTTTTGGCTTGCTGGTCTTCTTGGGGGCCTTCGCCTCCTTGGACGCGGCTTTTGCCTTGACAGCGCCAGTTGCCTTCTTGGCTGCCGACGACGTTCCCGTAGCATCCTCCCGGTCGATGTCGGCTGTCGCCTGATGCCAGTGGCGTTCGTGCTGGCCGGCCGGTTGCCCCTCTTCCTGCCAGATCTCATGGGCTCGGTTGCGAATGCGCTCCTGACGATCGTCTGCCATGGTCATAGTGTCTCCATTCGGGCCGACTTCAGCGCGGCGCCGAGACGCGACTATAGCAAGCAAAGCCTGATATTACAGCCATTTGGTCTCAACTTGCCGCGCAGTTCGTCGGCATCGATCCGACATTCAACCCGCCGCATGGCTGCCCTTCGCTGTCGCTCCCTGCCCCTCGGGCGTTCAAGTCCTTTGAAAGGTCCACCGGACCTTTCAAACACCATTCGTTATTCGGAAAGCCAGGCAATCGGCTTTCCGTCCGTTTCGCGGACCATGCCTCTTCCCTTTGGCCTCACCCCTTGGCAATGGGCCGGGCGGCTTGTATAGAGCCCGCCACTCTCCATTCCATTCTCCAGACAAGGACGACCCATGGCGCTCGAACGCACCTTCTCGATGATCAAGCCGGACGCAACGCGGCGCAACCTCACCGGCGCCATCACCAAGATGCTCGAGGACGCCGGCCTGCGCGTCATCGCGTCGCGCCGGGTGTGGATGAGCCGCCGTGAGGCGGAAGGTTTTTATGCCGTCCACAAGGACCGTCCGTTCTTCGGCGAACTGGTCGAGTTCATGTCGTCGGCGCCGACGATCGTCCAGGTTCTGGAGGGCGAGAATGCCATTGCCAAGAACCGCGAAGTGATGGGTGCCACCAATCCGGCCAACGCCGCCGAAGGCACCATCCGCAAGGTGCATGCGCTGTCGATCGGCGAGAATTCGGTGCACGGCTCCGACGCGCCGGAAACCGCCGCGCAGGAGATCAAGTACTGGTTCTCGGACACCGAAATCGTCGGCTGAGCCGACAGCCCATATCGCAAATCATGATAAAAGGCCGGCCAAATGCCGGCCTTTTATCGTATAAGGATGTCGTCCCAAGCTCCCCGGCGCGCCTTATATGAGTTCGTACTGGGGCAAGGTGAGAATTCAGCTTGCAGCGCTGAAGCGCAGAATTTCGCGACCGTCCTTGTCGGCAATGGCGAGTTTTCCGGCATCGACCCTGTATGACGCCGCCTTGGCCAAGGCATCGAACAACGCCTTTTCCTCGGCCATCACCTCGGGCGCGCAGGCCTTGTAGGTCGACCCGATGCCGCTGATCGCGATTGCCTGGCCATCGACCTTCGCCGTGGCGAAATAGTTGTTGCACGGGCCGCTGCCGCCGGCCTTGCCGGCCTCGCTGACCTTGAACGTCACCTGCGGCGCGGTGATGGCGCCGACGCCGTCGACATAGTCCACCACCCAGAGCTGATCAAAGACGGAAGCCGCCGGCTCGCCACTCGGCGCGACCATCTTGAGCATGATGGTCTGGGGCGCGTCGGTCAGCGGATCGAGCTGGTGGCGCACATCGGAAATGAACATCAGCCTGCCGTCGACGGTGATGCGGGCCTGCAGGGCGTACGTCATCTGTGACCGGATGACGGAAGGGTCGAATTTGATCTCGAAGCTGATCGGCACCTGACCGGCAGGCTTGATCTTCTGTTCGCCGATGATCCTGGCCGGCGCGTCGGCCAGCGAGACATCGGCAAGCTGGACGGAGAGCACGGCACTGGGCGGCAAGGCGATGCGCTCGCGATAGACCACCTCGCCCCTCACCGCCTTTTCGGCGGCCAAGGAGAGTTCAGGCACCGCCAGGATGCCGACGACCAGCGGCACAAAGCCGAAGACGAAGAACTCCGCGAGCCTGTCCAGCATGACCATCTCCCTTGCTACGGGCTGCCAATGCTCCGGGCTGCCGATGCCCGGGCCGACCAACGGTCGTTGAATTGGCCAAAGGATTGCGGTCAATGCATGGCTGCGGCGGAATTTTATTCTGATGATTTCCAGCGCTGTGCCGCCTTGACGTCGGTTTCCTTGGCCTCGACCCAGCCACCCTCCGAACCGTCAACACGATGCTCCTTCTTCCAGAAGGGAGCACGCGATTTCAGATAGTCCATCAGGAAGTTCGCCGCTTCGAACGCGGCCTGGCGGTGCGCCGAGGCGGCCACCACGAGCACGATATTCTCACCCGGCGCGATCTTGCCATGGCGGTGGATGACCGTGAGGCCCTGCAGCGGCCAGCGCTGAACCGCCTCGGTGGCGATGCGGCCGATCTCGGCCTCCGCCATGCCGGGATAGTGCTCCAGTTCAAGCGCCGCGAGCGCGCCCTGCTCGTCCCGGCAGAGGCCGGAAAAGGTGACCACGGCACCAATGTCGGCGCGGCCTTGCGTGAGCCCGGCGATCTCGGCGGCGACGTCGAAATCCTGGCGCTGGATGCGCACGGTCGGCGCCAGAACGGCCGACATGAGCGTCAGCCTCCCGTCATTGGCGGGAACAGGGCGATCTCGCGCGCGCCGGATATCTTCTCGTGGTGGTCGACATGTTCCTGGTTGATGGCAACACGGATCACGTCGGGATATTGCAGCGCATGCTCATAGCCCTCGCCGCGCGATTGCAGCCAGCGCAAGAGGTCGGCGACCGTCTCAATGCCGACGGGCAATTCGACATCTTCCTCCGATGTGCCGATCCGCTCGCGAACCCAGGCGAAATAGATGAGGCGGGTCGTCATCTCATTCGTCCATGATGTGCTTGAGGCCGGCGCGGAAATAGTCGTAGCCGGTGTAGAGCGTAACGAGTGCCGCGATCCACAGCAGCACTAGGCCGGTCTGCGTGGTCAGCGGGAAGATCTTGTCGCCGGCCGGGCCGGCCAGCAGGAAGGCGATCGCGACCATCTGGATGGTGGTCTTCCATTTGGCAAGCTGCGTCACCGGCACCGAGACCTTGAGCGCCGCCAGATATTCGCGCAGGCCGGAAACCAGGATCTCGCGACACAGGATGATGATTGCCGCCCACAGCGACCAGCCGGCGATGCCGGCATGACGATCGGTATCCGCCGCCAGCAGCAAAAGGCACGTGGCGACCAGCAGTTTGTCGGCGATTGGATCGAGCATCTTGCCGATGTTGGAGGTCTGCTGCCAGGCGCGCGCAAAATAGCCGTCGAAATAATCTGTGACCGATGCCAGCAGGAAAATGATCAGTGCCGACCAGCGGGCGAAGTCGCTGGATTTCAGATGGCCTTCGAGAAAAAAACACAGCACGACCAGCGGCACCGCGATAATGCGGGCGTAGGTCAGTATGTTAGGCAGGTTGAACGCGCGCTGGGCCATGTCTTCAAGGACTCTTTCTGCCTGCGTACTCAAATCAGATGCGAATGTGGGGGGTCAACAGGCCAAAATCGATTGGCCAGCCGAAAATAACGGGAAACCTCACACGCTGTCCTAAAACCACACTTCATTTCGGAAAGACGTGCGTTCTTCCCCTTCATACATGTCGCTGTGCCAAAACAACCATGCACATTCGGGTGACATGCATCAGCTCTCATGGAAGTGATTATAGACCAGTTTCGCCACCTGCTCGGAAATGCCGTCGACCTTCCTCAGATCCTCGATTGCCGCGCGGCTGACCGCCTTTGCGGTGCCGAAATGCAGCAGAAGGGCGCGCTTGCGGCCGGGGCCGATGCCAGAGATCTCGTCGAGCGGGCTCTTGACCATTTCCTTTTTGCGTCGGGCCCGGTGCGAGCCGATGGCGAAGCGGTGGACCTCGTCGCGCAGCCGCTGGACGAAATAAAGCACGGGGTCGCGAACCGGCAGCGAGAACGAATCCCTGCCCTTGACGAAGAAGCGCTCGCGGCCGGCGTCGCGGTCCTGTCCCTTGGCGATGCCGATGGCCATGACGCGGTCTTCTATGCCTAGATCCGAGAGGATCTTGCGCACCGCCGTCATCTGGCCCTGGCCGCCGTCGATCAGGATGACGTCGGGCCAGGCCGGGAAGCTGCCGGAGATATCCTCCTCGACGTCGTCGTCCGCTTCGTCGGCAGCCGCATTGTCGGCCACGGCATCACCATGTTCCTTGAGCAGCCGCGAAAAGCGCCGCTCCATCACCTCGCGCATCATGCCGAAATCGTCGCCCGGCGTGATCTCGGTCGAGCGGATGTTGAATTTCCGGTACTGGTTTTTCACAAAACCTTCCGGCCCGGCGACGACCATGGCGCCAACGGCGTTGGTGCCCATGATGTGCGAATTGTCATAGACTTCGATGCGCACGGGCGGCTTGGCCAGGCCGAACGTCTCGGCGAAACCGGCAAGCAGCCGGCCTTGCGTCGAGGTTTCGGCCAGCCGGCGGCCAAGCGCCTCACGCGCATTCTGCAAGGCGTTGTCGGTCAGGTCCTTTTTCTCGCCGCGCTGCGGCACCGAGATGGCCACCTTGCGGCCGGCGCGGGTGGAGAGCGCCTCCGCCAGCAGTTCCTGGTCCTCGACACCGTGCGACAGCAGAATGGCGCGCGGCGTCGGCTTGTCATCATAAAACTGCGCCAGGAACGAGCCCAGCACTTCTGATCCCTCCAGCGCGGGATCGGCCTTGGGGAAATAGGCGCGGTTGCCCCAGTTCTGTCCGGTGCGGAAGAAGAACACCTGGATGCAGGTCTGCCCCCCTTCCTGATGAATGGCGAAGACATCGGCCTCATCGACGGTCGCCGGGTTGATGCCCTGATGGCTCTGCACATGTGACAGTGCGGCCAGCCGGTCGCGATAGATGGCGGCGCGCTCGAAATCGAGGTCTTGCGATGCCTGCTGCATCGCGGTCGAAATCTCGGTCTTCACCTTCTGGCTGCGGCCCGAGAGAAAGTCCTTTGCCTCGGCGACCAACTCGGCATAGCCCTCATGCGAGATTTCGCCCGTGCACGGGCCGGCGCAACGCTTGATCTGGTAGAGCAGGCAAGGTCGCGTGCGGTTCTCGTAGAAGGAGTTGGTGCAGCTGCGCAGCAGGAAGGCGCGCTGCAGCGAATTGATGGTGCGGCCGACGGCACCGGCCGAAGCAAACGGACCGAAATAGTCGCCTTTTCGCGACCGCGCCCCGCGATGCTTGTAGATTCCGGGCGACACATGATCACCGGTCAGAAGAATATAGGGGAACGACTTGTCGTCCCGCATCAGCACATTGAAACGCGGCCGCAATCGCTTGATAAGATTGGCTTCAAGCAGCAGCGCTTCGATCTCGGTGCGGGTGACGACGAACTCCATCGTCGCGGTCTCGCGTACCATGCGGCCGATTCGGGCGGTGTGGAAGCGCCCTTGCGCGTAGTTGGTGACGCGTTTCTTCAAGCTGCGCGCCTTGCCGACATAGAGCACGTCGCCAGCGGCATTCATCATGCGATAGACACCGGGCGCATTGGGCAGCCGCTTGACCAGGGTCTGGATGACCTCGGCGCCGACCCGGCCCTCGGTATCGCCGGCATGCGGTGTCCAGTCGATGGCCGTGAAGGCAACATCCGGGCCGGCCGGTTCGACGATCTCCTCGAGCGCCTCGTCCTCGATGTCGATTTCGGGAGGAAGGTCATCGGCGCCACCGCGCGCCTTGTTCTTATGATCCAGAGGACTCATTCCGTCATGCCTGTCACATCGGGCGTCTGCCATGCAAGATGCTGTCCGCCATCGAGCGCGATCATCTGGCCGGTAACTGAGCGCGCCTCCCAGAGATAGCGAATGGTGGCGCCGAATTCCGGCAATTCCGGGCCGCGCTTCAGAATCAGGCCAGCGACCTGTGCGTCAAAATCAGAATCATTCTGACGCTGATTCTTGAGCGTCGGGCCTGGACCGATCGCATTAACACGGATTCGCGGACCGAGCGCCTGGGCCAACATCTCGGTCTGCGTCCACAGCGCCGATTTCGAAAGCGCATAAGAGAAGTAGCGCGGTGTCGGCCGCCAGACGCGCTGGTCGATGATGTTGACGATCAGCCCTTCCTGTCCCTCCGGCAAGGACCGGACGAAGCTCTGCGCCAACAGCGCCGGCGCTTTGACATGGATGGCGAAATGGCGGTCCCAGGACTGCCAGTCAAAATCCTCGACCGAATCATCGACGAAGAGGGAAGCATTGTTGACCAGAAGCGAGATCGGCCCGAGCGCTGACTGAGCCTGGCCGATCAGGCCGGCCACATCGGCCATGTCGGTCAGATCGGCGCCGACCGCCACGGCCCTGCCGCCTGCCTGGTTAATCCGCGCCGCCAATGCATCCGCCTCATCATGCGAGCGATTGGAATGGATGGCGACCGCAAAGCCATGGCCAGCGAGATCTTCAACGATCGCCTTGCCGATCCGCTTCGCCCCGCCGGTCACCAGTGCCGCGGTGGCATTGCTCATCGTGTGTCAATCCTCGGTTTCGGCACGAAAAGACGGTGCCGGCAAAATATGGCCTGTCATCTGTTAAATGGCGTTCGCACCTGGGGCAGCATTGTGGCGAAACGGCTGGATGGGCTCTCGAATGCTTCTCGACGAAAGCCAGCCAGAGCCGAATATAGGACGCTGGACTCCTTGTACCAAGCCGTGTGCAGCGTAAGACCCTCCGATTGCTGACATTTCGCTGTTGCGAAGATGCAACGTCAAGTTTCTGCCTCATTCGTGCCGGGTAATGACCCAAGTTCAGGTTCGGTTCAGCCGCATTTTGACACGACATTTGGAACCGACGAACGCCAGATCCGTTTCACCCCCCGGGCGGGTCGATGGCGATCGTGAGAAACAAGCCTGTGTCCTGTGGCTTAAGGAGTAAAGAAGAATGCAAGCCAATCTTAAATTCGCACGGCCGCTGGCTGTTGCGCTCGGGCTCTTTGCCCTCGGTGGTACCGCCTATGCCGCGGACGTCGTCCGGGAAGAGCCGCCGGCACCCGCTCCGGTTGCCGAACTTCCTGTCGCTTCGTGGGCCGGCCCCTATGCCGGTATCAATGTTGGCTATGGCTTCAGCGGCCGTACCAAGGAGAAGGATTTCGGCGTTTCGACCGATACCAAGGGTTTCGTCGGTAGCGTCTTCGGCGGCTATCAGTGGCAGCAGGAGAACTTCGTCTATGGCGGTGAAGCCGAGCTCGGTTACAACGGCGTCAAGGGCGACGACAACGGCATCCACTCGAAGGGCGGCTTCGAAGGCTCGCTGCGTGCCCGTCTCGGCTACGCGGTGACCCCGGAAATCCTGCTCTACGGCACCGGCGGTCTCGCCGGCAGAAGCCTGAAGGTGGAAGACTCCGTTCTCACCACCAGCGACACCGCCACCATGATCGGCTGGACCGCCGGTCTCGGCACCGACATCAAGCTGACCGACAATGTGTTCGGCCGTGTCGAGTACCGCTACACGGACTTCGGCAGCAAGGACTTCGGTGGTGGTATCGGCAAGGTCAAGGCGACCGACAACCGCGTCACCTTCGGCGTCGGTATGAAGTTCTAAGTCGTTCAAGCCACGACACGAAAAAGCCGGGCCTCGCGCCCGGCTTTTTTTATGGCGGCGGCCTCACGCCGGAATGAGGGGCTTCAGTTCCGGAAACTTCTCGTCGAAACGCGCCGCCCAACGCGTCAGCCGGCTGCGGCCCTTTTCCCATTTGCCGGCGAAGCGCAGCGCGAGATAGCCAAGGCAGGCGCGCAACGCGATCTGGCCGGCGGTGATCTTCTTCGGCAGTTTAGGCGGATTGGCGTTGAGCAGATCGAGTGCGGTGCTGATCTTCGCCCATTGGCGGTCGAGCCAGGGCTGATAGACCATTTCTTCAGGCCGGGTGCGGCGCTCATAGACCATCGACAGCGCGCAATCGCAGATGCCGTCGGCCAGCGCCTCCAGCACTTCCGCCTCCAGCCGCTTGTCGGGATTGCGCGGAAACAGCGCGTTCCTCGAAATCCGGTTGAGGTGCTGGGTGATGGCACGACTGTCATGAATCGAACGGCCGTCGTCGAGCACCAGCACCGGAATCTTGCCGAGTGGATTGGCACCGATCAATTCGGCTGGCCTGTCCTCGGTCTTGACCGGCACATGCTCAATGGCGATTCCGGCATAGGCCGCGGCCATCCTTACCTTAGAGCTATAAGGAGAGGAGGAGGCGTAGAGCAGCTTCGGCATGATCGGTTTCCTGTTTGCAGGCGTCCAGTGTTGACTGGACGGGCACTCGTGATCAACCGCCAGAGCGTAAAAAACAGCTGCCAGAAACCGGTTGCGGCTTCCGACCCGACATCACGACAAGCCTACAGACCGGTACGCTGGAAACGCGAGCAAGCGATGACGAGCAGGCTGACGGGATTTCAAAACCGCATTTCACGCTTCACGGATCCAGGCATTGGCCCCCGGGACGTCCGCCGACCGCTGCGACAAGACAATTGAATCGGGCGAGCGAGGCAGCCAAACGGCGCCTCGCTTTGCTTGCCCCTCGGTCCCTTCCCGACGTTCAGCCCAAGGGCTGAACCAACTGCCGAATATGCTTCGATCCAGAGCGTCAGAGCGTCCTTGCCGTGTCCGAAAGACTTGCGACGCCCCAACGGCTCGGTCTACTTCTTGGCCGGAGCTTTCGCCTTGGCAGGCGCTGCCTTGGCCTTCGGCGCGGCGGCTTTCTTCACAGCCGGCTTGGTCGCGGCGGCGGCTGCTTTCGCGGCCGGCTTTGCCGCAGCCTTCGCGGCCGGCTTTGCCGCCGCCTTGGCGGGTGCCACCTTCTTGGCTGCGGGCTTTGCCGTCGCCTTCGCCACTGCCGGTTTCTTCGCTGGCGCTGCTTTCGCCGCCGGCTTTGCCGCGGCCTTCGCTGCCGGCTTTGCCGCCGCCTTCGTTGCAGGCTTTGCCGCTGCCTTCGCAGGCGCTGCTTTCTTCGCCGCCGGCTTCACAGCAGCCTTCGCCGCGGCTGCGGGTTTCTTTGCCGGAGCCTTGGCCGCGGCTGCCTTCGGCTTGGCGGCAGGCGCTGCTTTCTTCACTGCCGTTGCGGCCTTCGCCGCGACTGCTTTTGCGGGTGCTTTCCTTGCCGGTGTCTTGGATGCCGGCGCTTTAGATGACTGCTTAGCCATGTCATGCCCCTTCACGTTATGCCGATGGCCGTGAATGACCCCGGCGCGCAATGCATATCTGACTCGCGGCTCGCTAGCCAGCGAAGCAATGGTATGATTCTCTCAGCTTAAATTTTGGTTGCGATCGACACACGATCGCACTCATCATCGCAAAATTGCGGCGTGATCTTCGGATATCGCCAGCAATTTGACACCGACATTCTCAAAGCGCCGCGGGACCGAGCCCGCCGTGAAGCTCCGAAGACTAGCAAGCAGTTTCGCGCATTGATCTTCGCCACGAATATCATGAGCTGCAGCCTCCTCGGAGCTTTCTTCTTTTGTGGATGGACGATCGATGCAGCTCACGAACGCAATGCGACGACCGATCTGGCGATCACCTTGTCAAGTGTCGTTCCATCGCCAGTCGACAAATTGACAGATAGCTCTGCATGGTAGAGTATTCTGCAGAAGTAAGCGTGTTCGATGTCGGTCCCGCAACCGCTGTCCCCGAGATCGCGGAGCTATATGGGAAGCTCAAAGGCTTGCTTCATTGGAGCCCACAGATGAGCGCCGACGACATCATCCACCAGAGTACACGGCTCAGGATCATGGCTGTCCTGAACACGCTGGAAAGGCGCGAGGCGCTGGAATTCACGCGGCTGAAGGCGATGATCGAAACCACCGACGGAAATCTCGGCGCGCACCTCGATACGCTGGCGAAGGCAGGCTATGTCGAGATTGAAAAGCTCTTCGTCGGGCGGCGGCCGCAGACCCGGGTCAAGGCAACGACGGTTGGGCGGCGGGCCTTTCGCAGTCACATAGCCTTTCTTCGCAAGATCATCGATCAGGCCCAGGCGACGCAACGCAGGAAGTAGCACTGCGATCGAGCGACACTCTCAGCGTGCGGCGACCATGCAACGCGGGCGCCGATCATGACCTGCCGTGCGATTAACCCGGCGCCTGCGATCGCACCTTATATCAACGCAGAAAAACGCCTGCAACCTTGAGGTCGCAGGCGCGAAAAGCATCGGAGGAAGAGACGCGTTCAGCGCAGGACGCGGCAGCGGCCGTTGTAGACCATCCAGCGGTCAAAGCCCGAGACGCAGAATTCGACGTTGTCGCCGATCGAGGCAAAGCCCTGGCCTTCTTCGATCAGATAGAAGATCGACCGGTCACGGCCGTCCGACAGACTGACGGTTGCCCGGCAATAGTGACGGCCGATCGGCCATTGCTCGCTCGCCAGCTGATATCGGTGCTGGTGAATGTTGTGAAAATCGGTGATCGCGACGTCGGGCAGATGCGGCACGTGATGCACCTGATAGGAGAACCGGTCAGTGATCTTGCTCAGCACCCATGACTCACCACAGACGCTGCCGTCGTCTTCGGAATAGACGCCTATAAGATCGGCGGCGTGAACTGCCTGCGTTACGCCGAGAGGCGCCGACAGCGGGGTGCAAAGGGCAAGCAGAGCGGCAACAACGGATTTGGCGAAGCGAGTCATGGCAGCCTCTCAAGGTCAATTGCTTACACTGTGCGGATTCGCTTGGCGGCGGTCAAGCGGTTGCCGAAACAATGGTTTCCAGAATCGGCGCCTCTAATTCCGTCAACAACGGCAAATTCACCAAAGAGCTAGAGCGCAAAACGGCCGTTACAAGCACCGATAGGTCAACGCGCCGACCGTTGCGAAGCCCGCCCCGGTTTCATCAAGCCTGCTCGCCAATCAGCCATTCCAGCGACCAGTGCGCCGGCTTTTCGACGGCGAGCAATCTGTGCAGTGCCGGCAGCACGGTTCGCAATTCGCCTTCCAGCGTGAAGGGCGGATTGACCACCACCATGCCGCTGCCGTCGAGGCTGGGTTGCGACGAGGCTGGCCTGATCTCGAATTCTACGTCGAGGATTTTCGGAATGCCGGATTGCTTCAGCGCTTTCCTGAAGGCGATGATCGCCTTGCGGTCCTTGATCGGATACCACAGCGCATAGATGCCGCCAGGCCAGCGCCTATGCGCCTTGACCAGCCCGTCGACGAGGCGGCCGAACTCGCCCTCTTCCTCGAAAGGCGGATCGACGAGCACCAGCCCGCGTTTCTCCTTCGGCGGCAGATGCGCGCCCAGCGCCAGCCAGCCATCGAGTTCCATCACCCGGGTCTGGAAATCGTCGGCGAATTCCGCCTTCAGCTTCACCGCGTCTTTCGGGTGCAGCTCGATCGCCGACAATCGATCCTGCTTGCGCAGGAGATTGCGTGCGAGCAGCGGCGAACCCGGATACTTCTTCACACCGCCCTCGGGATTGAGCGACCGCACCATGCCGAGATAAGGCGCCAACAGCGCCGCCACCTTGGCATCGAACGAGGCGTCGATCAGCCGGCCGATGCCGCCCTGCCACTCGCCTGTCTTTTGCGCTTCGGATGACGACAGGTCGTAGCGGCCGATGCCGGCATGGGTGTCGATGACGCGAAACGCCTTGTCCTTCTGCTTTAGATATTCGAGCAGACGCGTCAGCACGACATGCTTGATGACGTCAGCGAAATTGCCGGCATGATAGGCGTGGCGGTAATTCATGCGGTTCCCCTGCCCCAGCGTGGCGGCGGCGGTTGCGAGTTCGGATTTTCCGGCCGGCCGCCACCGAAACGTAAGGAGACCCGCCAGGCGCCGATCTCGCGGCCGGAAAAATTGGTCATCGCCCAGGGATAGATGAGGCCGATGCCGATACCGGCCATCAAGATCAGGACAAACAGAAAGCGCATGGAGACAGTCACCTGGTCAGATCTCGCCGGATAACCGGCTTGCCTTGGCGCCGTCACGCAGGCGTTCCATTTCATCCAGCAGCATATCGAGCCCAAGCTCGAACGTCTTGTCGAACTCCGCCTTGCCAAAGTAACGGCCGGCGGCGGCGACATTTGGAAAATTACGTCCAAGCTCCTCGTTGCTGACGGGGGTGGCGGCCGATGGGCCCTTGGCGTACCCGGCTGTTTCGTCGAGCACCGCGCCGGTCAGATAATAGCCAACCGCGCGGAACAGCCTCGCAGTCGCCTCCTGGTCGAAGCCGCCGTCCTTGAACAGCCCGATGACGCCGTCAAGATAGGCAAGGCAAGTGGGCGAATTCATGCGGTAGGTCAGGAAATACGTCGCGAAGGCCGGATGCTCGCGACCGATCCGGCGATAATCCAATATGGCCATGCGCATCCGTTGACGCCACGGCAAGCCGGGATCCGGCATCTCCAGCGGGCCGACCAGCCTGTCGACCATCGCCTCGAACAGATGCGTCATGGACGGAAAGTGGTGATAGATGCTCATCGCCTCACAGCCGAGCGCCGCCGCCAGTTTGCGCGTCGAAAAGCCAGCGAAACCCTCCCGCTCGATCACCTCGAAGGCGGCGTCCTCGATCATCTCGCGGGACAGCCGACCGCGGGTTCGCTTTTTTTTGATCTCTGAGTCCATGGCGTCGCTTGACAGCTTACACTGTAAGGTTCATCTTCCGCTCACCTTACATCGTAAGGCTAGCAAAGGCCAGAGGAGAAAACCATGTCGAACCGTCGCATCGCCGAATCCGTGCAATCTTCCATCCGCCGTGCGTTCCTTTTCACCGCCGCAGCCTGCGTTCTGTCGCTCGGAGCAGCGCCGGCCCATGCCGATGAATATGATGCAACCATCAAGGACATCCAATCGACCATGGGCGGTGTGCCAAGCTTTGTGAAACAGTTTCCAAAAGCCGGTCTGCCCGGTGCCTGGGCCGAGGTCAAGGCCATCGAACTTAGCGACAAGACGGCACTGCCGCCAAAGGTCAAGTCGCTGATTTCGCTGGCAGTGGCGGCGCAGATTCCGTGTAACTATTGCATCTGGTCGGACACGCAGGATGCCAAGCGCGCCGGCGCCACCGATGAGGAAATCCAGGAAGCCGTGGCGATGGCGGCGCTGACCCGCCACTGGAGCACCATCTTCAATGGCATGCAGATCGATTTCGACACATTCAAGAAGGAAATGGCTGGGCAGTAAGTCCACCGGCGACATGCAGAGGCGGGCCATCGGCTGCCTCTGCATGAACCCGATGACGCGCCAAGGCCTACGCCTTGCGCTCCCAGCGGCGGTCGGGCGTCTGCTGCCAATAAGTCACGGCGTGGCCGGCGCCCTTCATCACTTTCCAGTGCCCCCGCGCTGCCTCGACCTGGGCGGCATCATGGCCGTCGAACAGGAACACGGCGCGCTCGTAGCCGTCGAGATCCGGCGGCGTGGCACCGTCGACCAGGAAGCGTATCTGCGCCGCGTTCGGATTGGCTTCGCCGGTGGTCAACAGGATCGGCTGCTCGGCGGGATAGGCTTCGCGATCGGTGGCATGGGCGAGGAAGGAATCGTCGCGAAATGTCCACAGATACTGGTCTAGCGCGTCGCGCCGTTCCTCGGTGCCGGTCTGCACCACGGCGCGCCAGCCACGATCGACGCTGCGCTCCAGCAGACCTGGCAGCGCATCCTCCAGCGTCGATTCGGTCAGATGATAGAACAGCACCTCGGCCATGGATCGAGGTCAGCTCTCGTAGTGATCACGCACCAGCCGATCGAGCAGCCGCACGCCGAAGCCTGAACCCCAGGACTGGTTGATCTCGTTCGACGGCGAACCCATCGCCGTGCCGGCGATGTCGAGATGCGCCCAGGCCGTGTCCTTGACGAAGCGCTGCAGGAACTGCGCGGCGATGATGGCACCACCATAGCGGCCGCCGATGTTCTTCATGTCGGCGTTCTTGGAATCGATCAGCTTGTCGTATTCGGCGCCCAGCGGCATGCGCCACAGGCGCTCTTGCGTCGACTGTCCCGCTGCCACCAGCCTCTCCGACAGTTGGTCATTGTTGGAGAACAGGCCGGCATAATTCTGACCGAGCGCGACCATGATGGCACCCGTCAGCGTCGCCAGATTGACCATGACCTTCGGCTGGAAGCGGTCGTTGCAGTACCAGAGCGCATCGGCCAGAACCAGCCGTCCCTCCGCGTCGGTATTGAGCACCTCGATGGTCTGTCCAGACATCGAGGTGACGATGTCGCCGGGGCGCTGGGCATGGCCGTCGACGGCATTTTCCACCAGCCCGATAATGCCGACGACATTGGCCTTTGCCTTGCGCGCGGCCAAGGCATGCATCAGCCCTGTTACGGCCGCGGCACCACCCATGTCGCCCTTCATGTCCTCCATGCCCGACGCCGGTTTCATCGAATTGCCGCCGGTGTCGAAGGTGACGCCCTTGCCGACGAAGGCGACGGGGTTGTCCTTGGGCTTGCCGCCGTTCCACTGCATGACGGCCATTCGGGCGCCGCGGGGGGAGCCCTGCGCAACACCGAGCAGCGAGCCCATGCCGAGCTTCTTCATCTCCTTCTCGGTCAGGATCTCGACCTTGACGCCGATCGCCTCGAGTTCCTTGGCGCGGGCGGCGAACTCGACGGGCCCCAGCACGTTGGCCGGTTCGTTGACAAGGTCGCGCGCCAGAAGCACGCCATCGATCACGGCCTCGGCATCCATGAACGCCTTCTTGGCGCCCGCCGGGTCGGCGGTGTGGATGGTGACCTTGATCGGCTTCTTCGGATCGGACTTTGCGTCGTCCTTGTCCTTTCTGGTCTTGTACTTGTCGAAGGAATAGCTGCGCAGGAGAATACCCGCCGCCAGGGCGGCGGCATCCTTGCCATTGGGCGAGGCCCCGATCAGGTCCAGCACCACCGCCACATCGGTTGCCTTGCGCAGGGACGCCGCAATGGTGCCACCGAGCTTCAACCATGCATATTCGTCAAGCCCCGACGTCTTGCCGGCGCCGATCGCGACCAGCCTGTCGAGCGATGTTCCTTCCGGCGCCAGCATTTCGACGACGCCGGCGAACTTCCCGTTAAACTCGGCGACCGGGAAAGCGCGTTCCAGCGTCTTGCCGGGATCGTAGGCCTTGGCTGCATCACTCAGGCCACCGTCATCCGCCGACAGCACGAAGACCGTGCCCTTCCTGTTCGCCGCCGCCTGAGGCGCGGCGAATTTTGCAAAGGCGATCGACGGTCTCGGGTTCATCATGTCCTGCTTTCGGGGATTGCGTAAGATTGCGCGAAGCGGTTTGAAGCGATCCGCGACATTTGGTCGTTTTCCGGCATTTGGCAAGACTTTGCCAAAATGGCTACCCATATGACACACGGAATCGATGGCGATTCGTCGCGGCACGGCCCCGCTTTTAGCCGCAACTTGTTGTTAACCATCGATGTTCGCCCTTTCTTATCCATTCCCGCCGACACTCCGGTCCACTGCGGCACGCGACGTGGGACGGGAACCGGATCGCCTGCCTGATGCAGCCCAACGGAGCCAGTTGTGCGGGCGTCGCCGGACAGCTACCCTTAATGTGGTGGCATGATGCCGTTCGAGAAAATCGAGTAAAGCCTTCATGAAGGTCATTGAACGCTACATCATGCGCCGCGCTTTCGTGGTCTTCTTGGCGGCGCTGGTCTGGACGCTGGCCATTGTGTGGACGACGCAGGTGCTGGCCAAGATCGATCTGGTCACCGACAGCGGCCAGTCGTCGCTGACCTTCTTCGAGGTCGCGGCCCTCATCCTTCCCTCGATCATCCCGATCGTCGTGCCTTTCGCGCTGGTGGTGGCGGTCGCCCAGACACTTAGCGTCATGAATTCGGATTCCGAGCTCGCCGTTGTCAACGCCTCGGGTGCCTCACGCTGGACGATCGTGCGGCCAATCATGCTTCTCGCCCTTGCGGCCAGCGTTTTTTCCTTTGCGGTCGACAATGGCATAGACCCCTATGCGCGGCAGAAAAATCGCGCCCTGGTGGCGGAGTCACGCGCGGATCTGTTGTCACTGATCATCCAGGAGGGCACGTTCCGAAAGATCGAGGACGGGCTGTTCCTGCAGATTGGCGAGCGGCTTCCCGACAATCGTCTGGGCGGAATCTTCGTCGCCGATTCGCGTGAGGAAGGCGTCAATCTCGTCTACTACGCCAAGACCGGCAGCATCGTCGAACGCGGCGGCGAAAAGGTGCTGATGATGAATGACGGCGTCATCCACCGCAAAACGCTGACCGGCGACCTGTCGGTCATCCGGTTCACGTCCTATGCCTTCGACATGTCGGCGTTCATGTCGGCGGCCAGCCAGGTGACGCTCCTGCCGAAGGACCAGACCACCCAATATCTGCTCAATCCAAGCCCCAACGACAAGAATTTTCAGCAAAACCCGCAGGAATACCGGGCCGAGATCGACCAGCGGTTTTCGGAATGGACCTATTCCATGGTCTTTGCCCTGATCGCGCTTGCGGTCGCCGGGGACGCGCGCTCGCATCGCGAGGCCCGTGTCAATCCCTTGATCACGGCCATCGCGATATCCTTGTTCGTGCGCTGGCTTGGCTTTTTTGCCGCCAGCAAGGCAGACGAAATTCCGCAATACGCCTATATGGTCTATGGCGTGCCCATTGTGGCTTCCGCCGTGGCGATCTGGTTCATAGTATCCAACCGGACCATGGAACTGCCGGTGGCCTGGGCCGATTGGGTGACGAACCTGGCCAGCCGTATCGGTGATGGCTGGAACGCCCTCAAACTGCGTTTGTCCAGGCGCGACACTTCAGGTCAAGGGGTCGGCTGATGGGCTGGACGCTTGGCCGTTATTTCTTCTTCCGCTACGTGGCGATCACGATCTGGTTCTTCATCGGCCTGCTGGCGCTGGTGTTCCTGATCGATTTCACCGAGCTGTCCGGCCGCACCACCGGCCTGCCCGGCTTCACCTATGGGACGGCGATGGCCATTTCGGGCCTTCGGATGCCGATGATCATGCTGCAGACGGTACCGTTTGTCGGCCTGTTCTCGGCCATGGCGACGCTGGTTTCGCTCAACCGGCGCTACGAGCTGGTCATCGCGCGGTCCGCCGGCGTTTCCGCCTGGCAATTCCTTTTGCCGTGCTGCATCGGAGCGCTGCTGTTCGGCATCGTGTCGGTCGGGCTCATCAACCCGCTTGCCGCGCATGCCTTCTCCTGGTCCGAGCAGATCGAGACCCAGCTGCGCTCCGGCAAATCAAACACGGTTTCCGCAGATGCCGCCCCCTGGATCCGCCAGAAAACCAGTTCCGGTGACACCATTATCGGTGCGCGGGCCATCCTCAACCAAGGCTTGGAGATGGCCGACGCCGTCTTTTTCATCCTCGACCCGCAAGGCAACATCGTCGAGCGCAAGGACGCCGCGCGTGCTTACCTGCGCGACGGCTATTGGGATTTGCAGGATGTGAAGACCTTCAGGAACGGCACGATCCAGCTTGCGGCGAGCGATCGTGTACCGACCAATCTCAAGCCGGAATTCGTGCAGGAGCGACTGGCGCGCCCGGAAACCATTCCCTTCTACGACCTGCCTGGAAAAATCGAGGTTGCCCGTTCCTTCGGCCTCAAGGCAAATGCCTTTGCCATGCAGTTTGATTCGCTGGTGGCGTTGCCGTTCCTCCTCGTCGCCATGACGCTGATTGCGGCAACAGTTTCAATGCGATTTGCGAGGATGGGGCAATCGGCGACGATGATTCTGGGTGGCGTCGTTGCCGGGTTTCTGCTTTATGTCGTTTCGGTGCTGGTGAAGGCATTCGGCGTGGCGGGGTTCGTGCCGACGGCGATAGCCGCCTGGGTGCCGGTTGTAGTAGCTATGTTCTTCGGGGTGACTTTCCTGCTATACAAGGAAGACGGCTAGTGAGGGAGGCGTTTTTGCCCAGCAACAGGCAGGCCAATTTGGCGCGCCTCTATGCGGCGAGCGCCTTGGCGTGCCTGCTTGCCTGCGGCGTGCCGTTGCCTTCGTTCGCGCAGGATGTCGGCAACATGGCGACCAAGGTTCCGTCCGGCTCGCAGATGCTGCTGGCGGCCGACACGCTGGAGTACAACAACGACAACCAGACCGTGACCGCTATCGGCGGCGTGCAGATCGACTATGGCGGCAACCGCCTTGTCGCCCAGAAGGTCGTCTACAACCGCAACACCAAGCGGATGGTTGCCAGCGGTAATGTCGAAATCGTCAACAGCGACGGCACCAAGATCAATTCACAGCATATCGACATCACCGATGATTTCGCCGATGGTTTCGTCAACGCGCTTCGCGTTGAAACCGTCGACAAGGCCTATTTCGCCGCCGAGAGCGCCGAGCGCATGGGTGGCGTGCTGACCACCTTCCACAATGGCGTCTACACCGCCTGCGAGCCCTGCGAGGACAAGCCCGACAAGGCGCCGACCTGGCGCGTGAAGGCCAGGAAGATCATCTGGAACGGCGAGAAGAAGACGGTTCGTTTCGAGAACGCGAATTTCGAATTCTTCGGCTTTCCGCTCGCCTACCTGCCGGCGTTCGAGATCGCCGACCCGACGGTGAAGCGCAAGAGCGGGTTCCTGATCCCAAGCGTCAATTACAACAGCCACCTGGGGTATAGCGTCAAGATCCCCTATTATTTCGCCCTTTCGCCGACATACGACCTGACGGTGACGGGAAGCGGCTACACCAAGCAGGGCTTCCTTGGAGAGGCCGAGTGGCGCCAGCGCTTCAACAATGGCGAATACAGTTTGAAGATCGCCGGCATTCAGCAGCGGAATCCCGACGCCTTCATCGACAGCGCCGGCCGCAATGTCAGTTCGGGTGCAGCTGGCGATCCGAACAAGTTTCGCGGCATGATGGGCACGCAGGGACAGTTCGCGATCAACGAACGCTGGAATTTCGGCTGGGATGTGCTGCTGCAGACAGACAAGAACTTCGCCAGCACCTACAATATCGACAAATACAACGCCGCCGTTCACCAGTCATCGGTTTACCTGACGGGCCTCAATGGCCGTAACTATTTCGACGTGCGCGCCATGCATTTCGACGTCCAGGAAAATACTCTAAACAGCAATCCCGCTGCGCGCAGCGGCCAGCAGCCCTGGGTGCTGCCGTCGCTCGACTATGCCTACATCCCCGATGTTGCGGTCGCCGGCGGCCAGCTGTCGTTCAATGTCAACACGCGGGTCGTCCGCCGCGACGATCTCGATGAGGCCTACTTTAAACCTTACGTGCCCGCTTCGGGTACACAACGCGTGCGCGGCATCGAAGGCGAGTCCGGGCGTCTGACCGCCGAGACCGAGTGGAAGCGGTCATTCGTCACTGACGGGGGACTGGTGCTGACGCCGTTGCTGGCGCTGCAGGGCGACGTCGACTATCTCAACGCCTCATCGGGCTCGCTTGCCGCGATCAACCACATGGCGACGAATTTGGGTGAGCAGGACGACATGCGCTCGTCCTTTGCCCGCTTCATGGCAACCGCCGGCCTCGAGATGCGTTGGCCGGTGCTGTTTTCCATGGCCAGCGGATCCAGCCATGTCTTCGAGCCGATGGCGCAGGTGTTTATGCGGCCGAACGAACAATATGTCGGCGGCCTCTCCGTCCCGAACGAAGACGCCCAGAGCATGGTGTTCGACGCAACCACCCTGTTCGAACGCGACAAGTTCTCTGGTTACGACCGTGTGGAAGGCGGTTCGCGCGCCAATGTCGGCGTGCGCTATTCCGGCTCCTATATCAATGGCTGGGGCACCAATGCCATTTTCGGCCAATCCTATCAGCTTGGCGGCGAGAACTCCTTCGCCGCTCCCGATCTGGTCAATGTCGGCGCCTATTCGGGCCTTCAGAATACCAAGTCCGACTATGTCGGCCTCTTTGGCATCAACAGCCCGAACGGGTTCGCGGCCTCGGTCAGCGGCCGCTTCGACGAACAGTCCTTCGAAATTCGCCGCGCCGAGGTCAAGGCTGCCTATTCGGGCCTGCCGGTGTCATTGAGCGCCAAATATGCGTTCATCCAGGCTCAGCCGCTCTATGGTTTCACGACCGACCGTCACGAGGTCACGCTCGGTGCGTCCACGCATCTTGCACAGAGCTGGCGCGTGTTCGGGACAGGAACCTACGACCTGCAGGAAGGCCTGCTGGTCAAGGACGGGGTCGGCTTCGCCTACAACGATTCCTGCTTCACCTACCTGATGACGTACGCGCAGTCGCGCGACCTTCACACCAGAGAGGTGACGCAGAGCATCGGCTTCAACCTGTCGTTCCGCACCCTCGGCGACTTCGGCTCGTCAACCAACGCAGTCGACGCCATCCAGTAGTCGGCGACATCGTTTCGCCGCATAGGGCTGGCACGGATTCGCGCACCCGGAAGAGGACGAAATTGGGCGGAACCGGGATAGAATTGGGATGCCAATGATGAGGAAATACCTCTTTTCAGCAGGGTTCGCGTTGCTTGTGGCGGCGACATCCGTGTCAATGACCGTCATGACGCCGCCGGCTTTCGCCAGCGAGATCAAATACGTCGTCAACGACATACCCGTCACCAGCGGCGATATCGCGCATCGTGCCGCCTTCCTGAAGCTGCAGCACAAGAAGGGCGACGCCGCGCAGGAAATGATCGACCAGACGCTGCGCTTGGCCGAGGCCAGGCGGCTTGGTATCCGCATCGGCGACGCCCAGGTGCAGGCTGCCTATCAGCGCTTCGCCGCCAACAACAAGATGCAGATCAGCCAGCTTGACGGCGTCATGGAAAAGTCCGGCGTCGGCAAGGACCATTTCAAGGAATTCATCCGCGCCCAGATGGCCTGGAGCCAGGCCTTGAGCGCGCGTTACCGTTCCGGCGAAGGCGGCAGCGTGACCGAGCAAGATGCCGTCAGGCGCATGCTCGACAAGGGTGGGGCCAAGCCAAGCGCTACCGAGTACATGCTGCAGCAGGTCATCTTCGTCGTGCCGGCCGCCGAACGCAGCGCAACGCTGGCCAAGCGCAAGCGCGAGGCCGACGCCATGCGTGCCCGTTTCAATGGCTGCAACACGACGCGCGAGTTTGCCAAGGGCCTGATCGACGTCACCGTCCGCGACCTGGGCCGGGTGCTGGCACCGCAACTGCCGGCCGACTGGGCCGAGCAGATCAAGGCGACGAAGGTCGGCGGCGCCACCGTCACGCGAGAGACCGAACGCGGCGTCGAGTTCATTGGCATTTGCTCCTCGCGCGAAGTGTCCGACGACAAGGCTGCCCAGATGGTGTTCCAGAGCGAAGGCTCCAACGACAAGGCCGCCGAGGATCTCAGCAAGAAGTATGTTGACGAGCTGAAGGCGAAAGCCCGCATCGTCAAGCGCTGACGTGGGCAGCGCGATGACCGCGCTGGCGTTGAGCGTCGGCGATCCGTCCGGCATCGGCCCTGAAATCGCTGTCGCGGCCTTCCTGGCGCGCGAGGCTGTTGCCTTGCCGGCCTTTTATCTGCTGGCCGATCCGGCGCTGATCGCCTCGCGCGCAAGTCACCTCGGCGTGTCGGTGCCGATCGTCGAGACAACTCCCGCGCAAGCGGCGCAGGTCTTCGCCCATGCCTTGCCGATCGTTCCACTGGCGGCCCACTTTATCGACACCCCCGGCCTGCCGGATCCGGCCAACGCAGCCGGCACCATCGAGGCCATCGACCGCGCTGTCGCTGCCTGCCTTGGCGGCGAGGCCGCGGCTGTGGTCACCTGCCCCATCGCCAAGAAGCCGCTCTACGATGCAGGGTTCCGCTTCCCCGGCCACACCGAATATCTGGCCTATCTGGCGGCCCGGCATAGCGGCGTCGAGGTGATGCCGGTGATGATGCTGGCCGGCCCCGATCTGCGCACGGTTCCTGTCACCATACACATCGCTCTGGCCGAGGTGCCGAAGGCTTTGACCAGCGAGTTGATCGTCGCGACCGCGCGCATCACCGCCGCTGACCTCGCCAGCCGCTTCGGCATCGCCAGTCCGAGGCTCGCCATTGCCGGCCTCAACCCGCATGCGGGTGAAGGCGGCTCCATGGGGTTGGAGGATGAGCGTATCGTGCGCCCGGCGGTCGATATCCTGCGCGCCGAAGGCATCGATGCTTTCGGCCCCCTGCCGGCGGACACGCTGTTCCATATCCGGGCGCGAGCAGGCTACGACGTGGCGCTGTGCATGTATCACGACCAGGCATTGATCCCTGCCAAGGCACTGGCCTTCGACGAAGCGGTCAACGTGACGCTCGGCCTGCCCTTCATCCGCACATCGCCCGACCACGGCACCGCCTTCGACATCGCCGGCAAGGGCATTGCACGGCCCGACAGCCTGATTGCGGCGCTGAAGCTTGCCAGAAGGCTCGCCGACACCGACAAAGAGGCTGCGGCCGCATGAGCGCTCCAGCTTCGGATCTTCGGGCATGAGCATCGACGGGCTGCCGCCGCTGCGCGACGTCATCGAGCGCCACGGGCTGCAGGCGAAAAAGGCGCTCGGCCAGAACTTCCTGCTCGACCTCAACTTGACCGGCAAGATCGCGCGCAGCGCCGGCGATCTGACAAATGCCACGGTGATCGAGGTTGGCCCGGGACCTGGAGGACTGACAAGAGCGCTGCTTTCCAACGGCGCCCACCGGGTCGTCGCCATCGAGCGCGACGAACGCTGCCTGGCCGCCCTTGCGGAAGTCTCCGCGCATTATCCCGGCCGGCTGGAGGTGATCTCCGGCGACGCTTTGAAGACTGACTTCGCCGCGCTGGCTTCCGCGGCTGCCGGGAACGGCGGCCCGGTGCGGATCGTGGCCAACCTTCCTTATAATATTGGCACGGAACTGCTGATCCGATGGTTGACGGTCCCGGACTGGCCGCCCTTCTACGCCTCGATGACGCTGATGTTCCAGCGCGAGGTGGCCCAGCGCATCGTCGCCGCGCCTGGCAGCGATGCCTATGGCAGGCTTGGCGTGCTGGCGGGCTGGCGCACGCAGGCCAGGATCGCTTTCGATGTGCCGCCCCAGGCATTCACGCCGCCGCCCAAGGTCACCTCTTCGGTGGTGCATCTGGAGCCACGCGCGACACCGCTGCCCGCCGATGTGAAAAAACTCGGCCGCGTCACCGAAGCCGCCTTCGGCCAACGCCGCAAGATGCTGCGGCAGAGCGTGAAAAGCCTCGGCGGCGAGGCCTTGCTGGAACGCGCCAGCATCGATCCGACCCGACGCGCCGAAACACTCAGTGTGGAGGAATTCGTGCGCCTGACCAATGCTGGGTAGCTTGCTTCTGCCCGTTCACGGCGAGAAGGAAGAGGCGTTCACGCCGTCTTCTCGTCCAGCAGGCCGGAGACGAAATCGAACAGACCGGGCCGGCGGTCCCGCCGCAACCGCTCGGCTACAACGATGCCGCGCACTTCGGCGAAGGCGCGGTCGAGATCGTCATTGACGATTACGAAATCGTACTCCTTCCAGTGCTCGATCTCGGTACGAGCGTTCTTCAGACGTGTCTCGATCACTGCTTCCTGGTCTTCGGCGCGGCGTTTCAGCCGCGACTTCAACTCCTTCATCGATGGCGGCAGGATGAAGATCGAGACGATATCGGCGCGCATCTTTTCCTTGAGTTGCTGGGCGCCTTGCCAGTCGATGTCGAACAGCATGTCACGTCCCTGCGCCAGCGCCAGTTCGGCGGGCTCGCGCGGCGTCGCATAGCAATTGCCGTGCACTTCGGCCCATTCAAGCAGCGCGTCGGAATCGCGCAGCCGCTCGAACTCGCGCATCGTCCGGAAATGGTAATGAACGCCCTCGATCTCGCTGCCGCGGCGCGGCCTGGTGGTGACCGAGACCGACAGTTCGAGGCTGGAATCGCTTTCCAGAAGATTGCGCGCGATTGTCGACTTGCCGGCACCTGACGGCGACGACAGGACGAGCATCAGCCCCCGGCGGCGAATGCGGGACCCCAAATCCCTGGGAACCATCGGTTCCTTGGCAACCATCGGCTACTCCAGATTCTGGACCTGTTCACGAAACTGGTCGACCACGGCCTTCAGTTCCAGCCCGATCGCGGTGACGGCGGCGGCGTTCGACTTCGAGCACAGCGTATTCGATTCGCGGTTAAATTCCTGTGCCAGAAAATCGAGCTTGCGACCGACCGCGCCGCCTCCCGTGAGCAGCGCCCGGCCAGACGCGACATGCGTTTTCAACCGGTCGATCTCTTCGCGAATATCGGCCTTGGTGGCGAGGAACGCCGCCTCCATGTGCAGCCGGCTGGCGTCCAGATTCGCGGACGCGTCCATCAACAGCCTGACCTGTTCGCCGATGCGTTCGCGGATCGCCGCCGGATCGCGCGACGGGTCCGCTTCCGCGCGCAGCGTCAATACCTCGATGAGGTCGATATGGCCGGACAGCAGCAGAGCCAGTGCAGCGCCCTCACCGTGCCGTGCCTGTTCCAGGCCTTTCAGCGCCACGTCGAGCGCAGCCATGATGACGGTGTCAAGGGCGGTGCGCGCCTCTTCAGTCTCGACGGTTTCGGGAATGTCGAGCACGCCACGGAGCGACAGCAACCCGTCAGCGGTCGCGGGGGCAACACCAAACTGCTCCTGCAGTCGCTTGGCAAGACCGGCAAGGTCTTTCAGAAACGCTTCGTTGACGACGGGTTGTGCCTGCGCGCCGGCAGCGCGGCCGATGGTCAGCGTCGCCTGGAAATTGCCGCGGGCGAAACGCTTCTGCAGCGTTTGCCTGACCGCCGGCTCCAGCCGTTCGAAACCTTGCGGCAGTCGCAGCCGTACCTCGACGCTCTTGCCGTTGACGGACTTGACCTCCCAGGCGATGGAGGTGCCGTCATGCTCGGCGACGGCGCGGGCAAATCCGGTCATGCTCTGCAAATTCATGTCGCCTGCATATCCTTGGCGCATCACCCCGAAACCGGTTTTCCGGACAAGGGCAAGTGCTGCGTAAAAACGATCACGCCCCGGGTGCCTCGAAATCGGACGCTTGGCGTTCCTTCAAATGTCAGGCCGTCGCCTTGGGGGCAACGCCTTTCTTACTCTTACTGGGCAGCGCCCGCATCGCCGCCGGCATCGCCATTGTCGCCACCGCTGGTGTCGCTGCCGTTGCCGTCGGCAGGCTTGCCGCTGCTGCCAGCAGGCTTGTCCGCATTGTTGCCGCTGGTACCAGCGGCCGAGGCGGCCTTGGCCGCCTCATCGGCCTGCTTCTTCTGCAACGCGCGATAGCGGGCAACGTTCTCATTGTGCTCATCAAGCGTCGCGGCAAAAACGTGACCGCCTGTGCCGTCGGCGACGAAATAGAGATCGTCGGTCTTCGATGGATTGGCGACGGCCTCAAGTGCCGCACGGCCCGGATTGGCGATCGGTGTCGGCGGCAGGCCGCTGATCGCATAAGTGTTGTAGGGCGTCAGCTTCTGGATGTCGGACTGGTAGATCGGGCGGTCGGCGGGCTTTCCCTTACCGCCAAACAGGCCATAGATGATGGTCGGATCGGATTGCAGGCGCATGCCCTTGGCCAGCCGGTTCAGGAAGACGGCGGCAACGCGCGAACGCTCGTCACCCCTGCCGGTTTCCTTCTCCACGATCGAAGCCAGCGTGACGAATTCCTGGACATTGGCCAGCGGCAGGTCCGGCGCACGCCGCTGCCATACCTCATCGACCAGTTTCTTCTGATCGGCCAGCAGCTTGTCGATCATCTGCTGGCGCGTCGCGCCACGCGTGAAGCGCAGCGTGTCGGTGGCAAGGCTGCCCTCCGGCGGCATGGCCGCGGGCATGACGCCGCTCAAGGCGGGTTCGTCGGCGATGCGCTCCAGTGCCTGCTCGACCGTCAGCCCCTCCGGAATGGTCAGCGAATACATCACCGACTTGCCGCTCTTCAGCAGTTCCATGATGTCGCGCATCGATGCCCGGGGCTTGATCGCATATTCGCCGGCCTTGAGTGCGGAATCATTACCAAAGGCGCGCACCCCAAGACGGAATACGCGGGCGTCAGTGATCAGGCCGCGGCGCTCAAGCTGGTCGGCGATGTCCTGGACGCCAGTGTTCGGCTTGACGAGGAAGGTGTCGCCATTGGCCGAGGGGCCGGGTTCGGTGAATTCCTGCTTGCCGAAGTAGAGCGCCGCGCCTGCCGCCAGAACTATCAACATCACCAAAGAGATGACGAAGTTCATGAACACGACGACCTGGCTGCGCGAAGCGCGCGAGCGCCTCGGCGGCGGCGTTCCAGCTTCCGGCCGCAAGGCCTCGCTGGCCGTCTTCGGTACGATCGGCCCGGTGTTAGCGGGCCGCTGCCCCAATTCCCCGTTGCCCGCCGGATTTGTGTTCATTTCGCCCTACCGTTTGATCTCTCAACGAATCCCCTGCGGCAGAGTAGAGGCGAATATGGCAAAATTGACGGCACGCCAAAGCGGCGTCCGGCAGCCGGACGGTCAGCCATTGTAGCGCTGGAACACAAGCGAAGCGTTGGTGCCGCCGAAGCCGAAGGAGTTGGACAATGCTACGTCGATCTGGCGGGAGCGAGGCTTGTTGGGCACCAGGTCGATCGCCGTTTCGCGCTCGGGGTTGTCGAGATTGATGGTCGCCGGCGCGATATTGTCCCTGATAGCGAGGATCGAAAAGATCGCTTCAGCGGCACCCGCCGCCCCCAGGAGATGGCCGATCGAAGACTTGGTCGACGACATCGAAATCTTTGAGGCGGCATTGCCGGCCAGCCGCTCGACAGCGCCGAGTTCGATCGTATCGGCCATGGTCGACGTGCCATGCGCGTTGATGTAGTCGACATCGGCGGGCGTAAGCTTGGCCCTGTTCAATGCCGCGGTCATGCACCGGAAAGCGCCATCGCCGTCCTCGGCCGGCGCGGTGATATGATAGGCATCGCCGGTGAGACCGTAGCCGGTCACCTCAGCGTAGATCTTGGCGCCGCGGGCCTTGGCGTGCTCAAGCTCTTCCAGCACGACAACACCGGCGCCCTCGCCCATGACGAAGCCGTCTCGGTCGCGGTCGTACGGGCGCGACGCCGTCTGCGGGACATCATTGCGCTCGGTCGACAGCGCCCGGCATGCGGCGAAACCGGCGATCGACAGCCGCGTCACCGGCGCTTCGGCGCCGCCCGCGACCATGATGTCGGCATCGCCCCACATGATCAGCCGAGCCGCATCGCCAATGGCGTGCGCACCGGTCGAACAGGCCGTGACGACGGAATGGTTCGGGCCTTTCAGCCCGTGCCGGATCGAAACCTGGCCGGAGACGAGATTGATGATCTGACCCGGGATGAAGAACGGGCTGATGCGGCGCGGACCGCGCTCCTTGAGGATTATCGCATTCTCGGCGATACCCTCGATGCCGCCGATGCCCGAGCCGATCAGGACGCCGGTGGCGCACTGTTCGGCATGGGTTTTCGGTTGCCAGCCGGAATCCTTCAGCGCCTCGTCGGCGGCGGCAATCCCGTACAGGATGAAGTCGCCGATCTTGCGCAGTTCCTTCGGCTCGAGCACGGCCTCGGGATTGAAGGTGGCATTGCTGCCGTCACCACGCGGAATGACGTGAGCGATCTTGCAGGCAAGATCTTCCACCTCGAACTCGGTGATGCGCCTGGCGGCGCTGCGGCCGGTCAGAAGTTCCTTCCAGCTGTGCTCGAAGCCCATGCCGAAAGGCGACAACAATCCAAGGCCCGTGACGACGACACGCCTCATCGCAGGTCCTCCCCGGTGATGACTGCGGAATGCGTCAGGCCGAAGCCTTGTCGATATACTTGACCGCGTCGCCAACGGTCAGAATGGTCTCGGCCGCGTCGTCGGGAATCTCGACGCCGAATTCTTCTTCGAACGCCATGACGAGTTCAACCGTATCGAGGCTGTCCGCGCCCAGATCATCGATGAAGCTCGCCTGCTCCGTCACTTTGTCGGCATCGACGCCAAGGTGCTCGATGACGATCTTCTTGACGCGCTCTGCGGTGTCACTCATTTGGGCATCCTCGTCTTTTGTTTGTCTGTCTTCGTTAGCGGGCAGAATGCCGCTAATCAAGTTGAAAGATGGTCCTGCCGGAAACGCAACGGCTACGGACCGGTTTTTGCCCGAACCGCCGGGTTGCGGGCCGCATTACACGAAAAATGGCCAAGGTCCAAGCCGAAATGGTCTGTTTTCACAGCGTGCTGGCCTGGGATGTCATTGCCCAAAACCGCTGCGCGATTCTGGGCGCATTCGTCAGATCATCGCCATGCCGCCATTCACGTGAATGGTCTGGCCGGTGACGTAAGCGGCTTCATTGGAAGCGAGATAGGCGACAGCGGAGGCCACTTCGGCGCTGTTGCCCATACGGCGCGTCGGGATCGCCGCCATGATCGCTTCCTTCTGCTTGTCGTTGAGCTTGTCTGTCATCGCTGATTCGATGAAGCCCGGAGCGACGCAGTTGACGGTGATGTTGCGGGTGGCGATCTCCTGCGCCAGTGATTTGGAAAAGCCGATCATGCCGGCCTTGGAGGCACAGTAATTGGTCTGACCGGGATTGCCGGTGACGCCGACGACAGAAGTGATGTTGATGATGCGGCCGTGGCGGCGGCGCATCATCGGGTGGGTGAGTTCGCGGGTAAGCCTGAACACGGCCGTCAGGTTGACTTCGAGCACCGTGTCCCAGTCGGCGTCCGACATGCGCACGAACAGCCCATCCTTGGTGATGCCGGCATTGTTGACCAGGATATCGACGCCTTCGAGGTCGGCTTCCGCTTTCTGGCCAAGCGCCTTGACCTCGTCGCGGTTCGACAGGTTGGCCGGAAACAGCTTGACCCGGTCACCGAGTTCGGCGGCCAACGCCTCCAGCTTCTCGACGCGCGTGCCATGCAGCCCGACGATGGCGCCTTGTGCGTGAAGCACCCTGGCGATCGCCTCGCCGATCCCCCCCGAAGCACCGGTGACGAGCGCCTTGCGGCCGGTCAATTCGAACATTTTTGTCTCCAGGTTGAGAAGAGCACAGCCCCTATAGGGATGGGACCAAATGGCGCTTTATGCAAGCGCGGCCAATGCTGCCTCGACTTCAGCCGCGGAACCGACCGATGCGGTGGCGATGTCGCGGTTGATACGCCGCGCCAGGCCCGAAAGCACCCTGCCGGCACCAATCTCGTAGAGCGTGGCGACGCCGTTGGCGCCAAACCACTCCACCGTCTCACGCCAGCGAACGCGCCCGGTCACCTGCTCGACGAGGCGCCGCGCGATCTCGTCCGGATCGCTCGACGCTGTCACCGACACATTGGAAACGACAGGAACCAAAGGTGCATTCTTCGTCACGCCGGCCAGCGCTTCTCGCATGATCTCTGCCGCCGGCGCCATCAGCGCCGAATGGAAGGGAGCCGAGACCTGCAGCATCAGCGCCCGCTTGGCGCCCTTTTCGGTGCAAAGTTTCGCCGCCAGTTCGACCGCCGCCTTGGCGCCGGAAATCACCAACTGGCCGCCGCCATTGTCATTGGCGATCTGGCAGACCTTGCCGGACCCTTGCGCGGCCTCGGTGCAGGCGGCTTCGACATCGGCCTGCTCCAGCCCAATGATCGCTGCCATGGCGCCCTCGCCGGCTGGCACTGCCGCCTGCATGGCATTGCCGCGGATACGCAGCAGCCGGGCGGCATCGGCGACGGAAACGAAGCCGGCGGCGGCAAGCGCCGAATATTCGCCCAGCGAATGGCCGGCGACATTGGTGACCTTGTCCTTCAACGAGAAACCGCGTGATTCCAGCGCCCTGATCGCAGCCAGCGATACCGCCATCAAAGCCGGCTGCGCGTTGGCGGTCAGCGTCAAGGTCTCTTCCGGACCTTCCCAGATCAGCTTCGACAGGTTTTCGCCAAGCGCGTCATCGACCTCCTGGAAGGTCCTGCGCGCCTCGGGAAAGGCATCAGCGATATCCTTGCCCATGCCGACAGCCTGGCTGCCTTGTCCCGGAAAGGTGAATGCAACGGCCATGCGAGGGCTCCCGAAGACTTGTTCTGCTTGCCTGATAACACGAATTTTCCTTGCCTGTGGCGCAAGGCGGCCGGTCAAGTCAAGCCCGCTTCAAACAGGCCTCAGATCAGAACCTTCTGCCGAGTGCCTGTTCTAAAAGGGCTTTTGGCGATCACTCCTGATGAAAACTGCTCACGATTCGTTTGCTGGCTCTTCTTATTTCCGATACAGGCGCTAGCTTGGCGTGACAGTTTTATGACAATCGAGTGACGCGTTCGTCGCTGGGTGGGGAAGTTAAGGTGGCCAAGAAATCGAAACGCGCCGGCGAGGCCGCGCCGCAGTTCCTGGAAGACGATCCGTCCACCGGTTATTTGCCGGGCCGGAGATGGCCGGTCGTCCGTTACGGATTGGTCAGCGTGCTGATCTCCGCCGTCCTCGTGTTCGCCATCGAGCTGATCGTGCGTGGCGATGTTGCCGGCACTGTTTCCTTCTTTCTTCAGCCACTCAAACCGGGCTGGACGACCATCGTCGTGTTCGCCCTGATCCTGATCGGCCTCGACGCCTTGCTCGGCCGCAGTCACCAGAGCCTGATGATTGTCGCGCCGTTGACCCTGGGGCTGGCCTTTGTCGGCCATCAGAAATCGCACTATCTTGGCGATCCGCTTTATCCGACGGATTTCCTCTACGCTCGCCAGATTTTCGCCCTGCTGCCGCTCCTGGTGCGCGAACGGCCGATGACCGCGCTGGCCATGGTCGTGGGCATCGTCGTCGGGCTGTCGCTGCTCGTCCACGGCTGGCGGCTGTGGCACCGTAAGGTTCCGGCCCTCAGCCGCAAAGGCCGCCTTGCCCGGCTGACGCTGGCGGTGCCTCTGCTCGCCTTCTTCGTCTCGATCATGGACTACGCCACCTTCTCGTGGACCCGGGATCGGCTGCAGATCATCCCGATCATGTGGGACCAAAAGGAAAACTACGCCTCCAACGGCTTTGCGCTCGCCTTCGCGCTCAACGTGCCGATGGCCCATGTCTCGGCACCCTCCGGCTATTCCGACAAGGCGATTGCGGCGATCGATCGGCCGCGGACGACAGCATCGGTGCCCGACGACAAGCCCGACATCATCGTCGTCATGAGCGAATCCTTCTGGGATCCAACCAAGCTGCCTGGCGTCGCTATCACGCCGGATCCGATCCCCACAGTGCGGGCATTGCGTTCGGGCTCCATGTTCTCACCTGAATTCGGCGGCATGACCGCCAACATCGAATTCGAGGCACTGACCGGCTTTTCCAACGCTTTCCTGCCGGCCGGCAGCATCCCCTACCAGCAATATGTGCGCACGCCGACGCCTTCGATGGCGACCTTCCTGAAGAGTGAAGGCTACAGGGCGCGTGCCATCCATCCAGGCACCAACTGGTTCTGGAACCGTGGCGCGGTGTATGCCGATTTCGGTTTCAACGATTTCAAGTCGGAAGAGGCGCTGCCGCCCATGGAAAAGCGCGGACCGCTGGCATCGGATGCGGCAATGACGGACGAGATCATCCGCGAAGCCGACGCCAGCGACGATCCGGTGTTCTTCTTCGCCGTCAGCCTGCAGAACCACGGCCCCTATGAGCCGAACCGCTATAATAACCCGACTCACTCGGTACAGGCCCCGATCAGCCAGTGGGCGCGCGATTCGCTGCTGAGCTATGCGGAGGGTTCGGCCGATGCTGACCGCGGCCTTGACCGGCTGATCGAATGGGCCAAGAAGCGCGAGCGGCCAACGATCCTGGCCTTTTTCGGCGACCATCTGCCGCCGTTGGGGCCGGTCTATGTCGAGACCGGGTTCCTCAAGGACAACGTCGCGCCACGCAACGAGCCGACGCCGGAAGCAGCCCTTGAACATCACGAGACACCGCTGGTCGTCTGGTCGAACCGCTCCGGTCCAATCAAGGACCTCGGCACCGTGAGCCCGGCATTCCTGCCCTATCATATCCTGACGGCAGCGGGCGTCACCCATCCCTACTACACCGGCTTCCTGGGCGAGATGCGGGAGCGCTACCGCGTCGTCGACCGCAACCTGCTGCTGACACCGGCCGGCCAAGCCACGCCCGATTGGTCGCGTCAGAAGGAGATCGACCCCGCGATCCGCGATTTCCAGCTGATCCAGTACGATATGATGTTCGGCAAGCGCCACGCGGCGCCGGACTTCTTCCCCGAGACGGTCGACAAGGTTATCGCCCATACGAGTTGAGCCGGCGCCATCCGTTCAGCAGTTGGATCGAGTGTTCAATTGGTCAGTTGCAGCTTCGAGAACTTGTTGGCGATCTGCTCGAATACGTTTGGCAGTTTGTTCGGATCGTTGACTGCGTAGTAGTCGCTAGGATCCGAGGCGCAGGCGCTGTAAAGCGTGCGGTTGGCCGCGGTGTCGGACTGCAGCACCATGGTGTAGATCTCAGCGCCCTGATTTTTCAACTGCGTGCAGACGCTCTTGGTCCATCCGTCCACATTGCGCGCGGCGGTCGTCTGATTGTCCGATCCAAGCCGACCGGCAGCGCCATAGCCTGAACCCGCGAGATAACCATAGGAGGTATAATCCGACTTGGTCGTCTCTTTGCTGGCGCCATAGACCACGTTCTCACCGTCGGTGAGCAGCATCACGATTTTGCTTACCCCAGGCGTCTTCCACGGCGTTCCCTCAGTGTATGGGGCCGACGGCGACAACACCCGCTGGCCCCAAGCGAGGCCCTCGGCAACATTGGTGCCCGACCCGGCCCAGGCAAGCATCTTGGCGGCCTCCTTGCGGAGCTTCGTAAAATCTTCCGTCAACGGAACGATCGGTGAGGGACAGGACCGGTTTGGCCCCACCGTCAATTGCAGGGCATTCGGATCGTTTGTGCCAGCGGTGGCGATGGCGGTGTTCTGCGGTGCGACATACTTGGCGATTGTTTCGAGATCCTTCTTCGAAGGGCTGACGTCGCTTCCAAGCAAGCCGCTCAGATCTATTCCAAGAATGTTCAATCCTCCATTCTGAGCAAGCTTGGCCTGGTCGGGGACATCGTCGACAAAAGAGTTGTTGTAGTAATTGGCGTCGTTTGAATAGCTGCCGGAAGGCTTTGTGCCGTTCCCTGGACTGTCCGGCGCGAAGTACGGCACGAACAGAGTGTCGGCGTAAGACGGGTCGGGCGACGTATCGGAGATGTTAAGGGGGCCGGGCCGCGCCTCGACGCAGCCTTTCCAACCCGTGTCGATTCCTTTGTCGTCCTTCCATCCTGTCAACCTGGCGGCCGAGGCCGGATCCTTCATCAGCTGTCTGAACAGCGCCATATGATTGGGACGCTTGCCATTGACGACGGGAAAATTGATCCCATTGGTGGATGACTTGCCGTCCATGTCGATCCAAGACGAGTCGAAGCCATCGCCATTGACATTGACGGCCGTGACGAACGGAACCAGCGCCGCGCGGACCTTGCGCGTCGGCGATTGTGCCGTTTCCAGATATCTGAGCAGATTGTCCGTCGCTGTCTTCAGGGCAGCAATTTTGGCGCCGGCCATCGAGCCGGTATTGTCCAGCACCAGAACGACCTCGAGCTGGTTGTTCGATTCGACGGCCGATGCTTCGACCACGATGTGCTTGTTCCGGCCAAACAGGAAGGCGAAGTTCAGATTGACGTCCGCCGAGGCGACGGCCTTTGTCTTGATGAAATTGACGCCCCTGTCGACGGTCAGCGTCGCCTGCGCGTTGGTGAGTTCGCCATGTCCGGCAATGTTGGCCTGGAAATAACGGTTGAAGGCGTCGGTGCGGGTAAGGTCCAGATCGCCCAGATGCGAGGAGGCAAGATTTGCCGCGTCGAGCGCATTCTGCAGGTTGCTTTTTGCACGCATGATGGTGGACACGTCGACCGCGAAGGCCACGGCTGACAAGATGGCCGGCAGGCCCAGACCGAGCAATAGCGTGAAATTGCCGCTCCTCGAGCGCCAGAATCTGTTGAGAAGCATCCTTACCCCCGGGAAATGCTTGCCGCTTGTTATGCGCGGGTTGTCCGGGCTTTTTGCGCCTCCCATGATGAATCCACCGTTGATGGCGAGGCTCAACTCCGCACAACCTGACATTGTGGTTAAGAGCTGGTTGTCGTAAAAATCGGCAGGCCGTACCGGCGCCGCCGCTTGATTTTCCTGTACCCTGCGACATCGGGGACGCCGCTTGCCCTTGCCTTATCAGTGGATTGCTGTATAGACGCCGCCAATCTGCCGGTCCCAGCTGGGGGCTGAACGGAGGGCCGGAGGTTTATCAGCCTTCGTGGGAAGCCAGAAGCGCTTCCGCCTCCCGTGTCTCCGCTCTCGACCGTCTCGTCATGCTCCTTTCTTCCCCGTTCCTTCTTGGGTTCACGGGTCAGAGAAGTTGCAGAGGCTTTTGCCGCCGGGAACCGGGAGAGAAACGAAGAAAGGCACGAAAACATAATGGCTCTTTACGAACATGTGTTTCTTGCCCGGCAAGACCTCTCGCAGCAGCAGGTCGATGCGCTTGTCGAACAGTACAAGGGCGTCATCGCAGCGAATGGCGGGTCCGTCGGCCGGGTCGAGAACTGGGGACTGAAGTCCCTCACCTACCGGGTCAATAAGAACCGAAAGGCATACTACACGCTCATGGATCTGAACTGCCCGCCGGCTGCACTCAACGAGATGGAGCGCCAGATGGGCCTGTCCGAGGACGTCCTGCGTTTCCTGACCATCAAGGTCGAGGCGCATGAGGAAGGTCCTTCGGCCATGATGCAGAAGCGCGAAGAGCGCTCCGAGCGCGGCAGCTTCGGCGACCGCGACCGTGGCGATCGTGGCCCACGTTCGTTCGGCGACCGCGATCGTGGCGATCGTCCGCCGCGCAGCTTCGGTGGTGACCGCGATGGCGGTGGCGATCGTGGTCCGCGCCGTCCGCGCGAAGGCTTTGAAGGGGGTGCAGAATAATGGTCGACATCAACCAGATCCCGACCCGGCGCCCGTTCCATCGTCGCCGCAAGACCTGCCCGTTCTCCGGCGCCAACGCGCCCAAGATCGACTACAAGGACGTGCGTCTCCTGCAGCGCTACATTTCCGAGCGCGGCAAGATCGTGCCGTCGCGCATCACCGCCGTCAGCCAGAAGAAGCAGCGCGAGCTCGCCAAGGCGATCAAGCGCGCCCGCTTCCTCGGCCTGCTGCCCTACGTGGTCCGTTAATCACTACCCAGGCGGGCGGTTTTATCGCCCGCTTTTCCTGCCGATCGCGACGGGCGCGACCGGTACCGAACCAAAAATCCCGAGTTGGATTTCGAAAGAGATCCTAACTGCCTGAACAGGCAGGACAGCGACACCGGGCGCCACGTCGTGCCCAGAGCTTCCTGACCTGTTCCACAGACATTCGGCGTCGATCCCGGCGATTGGCGTCCAACCAAAGGAACAAAACCATGGAAGTCATTCTTCTCGAACGCGTTTCCCGCCTCGGCCAGATGGGCGATACCGTCAAGGTCAAGGACGGTTTTGCCCGTAATTTCCTGTTGCCGCAGGGCAAGGCGCTGCGCGCCAACGAAGCCAACAAGAAGAAGTTCGAAGGCCAGCGCGCCCAGCTCGAAGCCCGCAATCTCGAGCGCAAGTCGGAGGCCAGCCAGGTTGCTGAAAAGCTCGACGGCAAGAGCTTCATCGCGGTCCGTTCGGCTGGCGAAACCGGTCAGCTCTACGGTTCGGTGTCGACGCGCGACATCGCCGATCTGCTGACGGCGGAGGGCTTCACGGTCAACCGCAACCAGATCCAGCTCAACCAGCCGATCAAGACAATCGGTCTCACCAATGTGGCGATCGCGCTGCATCCGGAAGTAGAAGTCACGATCACGCTCAACATCGCCCGCACGGCCGACGAGGCCGAGCGCCAGGCCAAGGGCGAGACGCTGACCACCGCCGAAGCCATCTATGGCGACGACATCAACGACAATGCGCGGCCGGAAAACTTCTTCGATCCGAACGCCGAGTTCGACGGCGGCGAAGACAACGCCTGACGGGACGGTCTGGGCGCCGGACCGGCACTCAGACCACCCTGCCGCTTTCCAGTCAATTCTGGACTAATGCCCGGGCCTCTCGCCCGGGCATTTTTGTGCCAAAAGGAACTTTTCGAAACCCTACATATTGATGCAGAATAGGACAGCCTGTCTGACCGTGAGGGGACATCGGATCATGAATATTCTGTTGAAGCGCATTCTCGACCGCCTGGTGCGCTCGGGCAATCTCAAGGTAACCGGGCCCAAAGGCTCGACGTTCATTTTCGGCGACGGCAGCGGCGAGCCGGTGCACATGCACATCAAGACCAGGCACGCCGAACGCGCCATCACTTTCGATCCGATGCTGGCGGTGCCTGAATCCTACATGGACGGCGAGCTCGACATTCTCGAGGGCGGTGTACTTGGATTGATGCGCATTGCCTTCCAGAACATGGGCAGCGGCGGCATCGACGCGACCTGGTCGAAAGCCATCGAGGGCCTGCGCCATGCCTTCCGCCGGCTGCAGCAGATCAACACCACCTCGCGCTCGCGACGCAACGTGCAGCGCCACTACGATCTTTCGGGCGAGCTCTACCGGCTCTTCCTCGACGAGGACATGCAGTACTCCTGCGCCTATTTCGAGCAGCCGGACATGACGCTGGACGAGGCCCAGGCGGCCAAGAAACGGCATATCGCCGCCAAACTCAGGCTGAAGGCCGGCCAGACCGTGCTCGACATCGGTTCCGGCTGGGGCGGGCTCGGCCTCTATCTCGCCAAAGCATTCGACGTCGACGTGCAGGGCGTCACGCTGTCGACCGAGCAGCACGGCGTCGCCACCGACCGGGCGCACGCGCAGGGGCTGGAGAACCACGTCCATTTCGAGCTGAAGGACTACCGCGAGATCAATGAACGCTTCGACCGCATCGTTTCGGTCGGCATGTTCGAGCATGTCGGCGTCAACCACTTCCGGACATTTTTCGACAAGGCGGCAACGTTGCTGAAGCCCGACGGCGTGATGCTTCTGCACACGATCGGCCGCTCCGGCGTGCCGTGGGCGACCAGCGCCTTCATCCGCAAGTACATTTTCCCGGGCGGCTACATACCGGCAATGTCGGAAGTGCTCCCAGCGATCGAGAAGTCCGGCCTCGTGGTCACGGACGTCGAGATCCTGCGGCTCCACTATGCCGATACGCTGAAGCACTGGGGCCAGCGCTTCGCCGCCAACCGCGACAAGGCCAGGGCGATCTATGACGAACGTTTCTGCCGTATGTGGGAATTTTATCTCGCCGCTTCGGAAGCCGCGTTCCGCTGGCAAGACCTGGTTATATTCCAGTTCCAGATCGCCAAGAAGAACGACACGCTGCCGATGACCCGTGACTACATGGCCAAATGCGAAAAGGCGCTGGAAATGCGCGACATGGGGCACCGCGAAGCGGCTCCCGTCGAGAAGCCCGCCAAGCCAGCCCGCCGCCGCAAGGTGGCGGAGTAGACACACCATCGGCACGCCGCTCGCTATCGGCGCTTGCCATTCCCAGCCCCTGCCCTGAAAAAGGCCTCGTGAATCGTCGCGAGGCCTTTTTCATGACCTATCTCATCTATGCCGCCGCAGCACTGGCCGAGATCGCCGGCTGTTTTTCGGTATGGGCCTGGTGGCGGCTGGAACGGTCGCCGCTGTGGCTGGCGCCAGGTTTCGTGTCGCTGCTTCTGTTCGCCTGGCTTCTGGCGATGGTCGACACCAATGCCGCGGGCCGTGCCTATGCCGCTTATGGCGGGATCTACATCGTTGCCTCGTTGGCCTGGCTATGGCTGGTGGAAGACGTACGGCCCGACCGCTGGGATTTTGCCGGTGCCGCGCTCTGCATCGCCGGCGCTTCCATCATCCTGCTCGCACCGCGAGGGGCATAGGATGGAACTGCCAGCTGCTCTTCGACAAGGTGTCGATCGTATCCTGGAAAGGGTTCCGCTGCCGGAATTGAAGCAGGCGGCGAAAACGCTGTCGGACCGCTACCGGGCCGAACTGCGCGATGGCCGTCTGCACGTGGCGCAAGTTATGGCGGTCAACGCCTACTTGGCGACGCGGCTTCCGGCGACCTACGCCGCGGTTCGCGCCAGTCTTGACGCATTGAATGAGGCCCGGCCGGATTTCATGCCAAAAACCTTGCTCGATGTTGGCGCTGGCCCTGGTACGGTGCTTTGGGCCACAAACGAACTCTGGCCTGATCTCGAACAAGCCGTGCTGCTGGAAGCAAGTGCCGCGGTGCGCAAGGCCGGCGAGATGCTCGCCGCCGATGCGATTGCCGCCCGAACCGTCTGGCAGGCCGGTGACGTCACGATCGACCTTGCAGACGTTGAGTCGGCAGACCTCGTCACATGCGCCTATGTTCTGGACGAGATCGTGCCGGCATCCCTGCCCAAAATGGTCGACCGGCTATGGCAGCTCACGAAAGACACATTGCTGATCGTCGAACCGGGCACGCCGGCGGGCTGGCAGCGAATTCTGAAGGTGCGCACGCAATTGATCGCGGCCGGCGCGCATCTGCTGGCGCCTTGTCCGCACCAGGCACCCTGCCCGCTCAGCCCGCCCGACTGGTGCCACTTTTCCCGCCGCGTCGCCCGCTCCCGCCTGCACCGGCTGGCCAAGGACGCCGAGGTGCCGTGGGAAGACGAGAAGTTCATCTATGTCGCCGCCTCGCGCCAGGCGGCCGCCACGCACGCCGCGCGGGTCATCGCGCCGCCGAAATCCGGCTCCGGCAAGGTGTCGTTGAAACTTTGCGAACCGGACGGAAGCGCATGTGAGAAACTCTTCACCAAACGGGATGGTGAAGAGTTCAGGCTGGCCAGGCGACTGGACTGGGGCGACGCACTCGAACGCGGCAGCAGATAAGCGGCTGATTGTTCTTGCTTTGTTCCATGGCTTTGCATAAGAATCGCGGCTTGCCGAGTCAACCAGAATCGGGACACAGGAACACTGTCCTGTGGACGGTTTGCCGTCTCTGTGAACAACGGGCATCAAAGCTGTTTGGTCGTGCGGTGATGCAGAAAGGTCAGCACGGTTTCGCCTCGTTCTGATATCGAAAGGCCGGGATCGAAATCGGGGGCATCATGGCAGAGGCAGCGCGAAAATTCGGTGTGGCGGAGCAACCGCTTTATCGCGAGGCGCCGAACAACATCGAGGCCGAGCAGGCGCTGCTTGGCGCGATTCTTGTCAACAACGATGCCTTCTACCGTGTCTCCGACTTCCTGAAACCAGGCCATTTCTACGAGCCCCTGCACCGCAGGATCTTCGAGATCGCGGCCGAGCTCATCCGCATGGGCAAGGTGGCGACGCCGATTACCTTGAAGACCTTTCTGCCGGCCGACGAGAAGGTCGGCGACATGACGGTGGCGCAATATGTCGTGCGGCTGGCGGTGGAAGCCGTCACCGTCGTCAACGCCACCGACTATGGCCGCGCCATCTATGATCTGGCGACGCGCCGCGCGTTGATCACCGTCGGCGAGGACATGGTCAACATCGCTTATGACGCGCCGGTCGACATGTCGCCTTCCGAGCAGATCGAGGACGCCGAACGCCGGCTGTTCGAACTGGCCGAAACCGGACGCTATGATGGCGGCTTCGAGAGTTTCACCGACGCGGTCAAGACCGCCGTCGACATGGCGAATGCCGCCTATATGCGCGACGGCGGTCTGTCGGGCCTCGCCACCGGCATGCGCGATCTCGACCGCCGCATGGGCGGCCTGCAACCGTCCGACCTGATCGTCCTTGCCGGCCGTCCGGGCATGGGCAAGACATCGCTCGCCACCAACATCGCCTTCAACGTCGCCGAGGCCTATGTGCCTGCACAACAGGCCGACGGCTCCTTCAAGGCGGCCAATGGCGGCGTCGTCGGGTTCTTCTCGCTCGAAATGTCGTCCGAACAGCTCGCAACCCGTATCATTTCCGAACAGACGGAAATCTCTTCCTCGAAGATCCGCCGCGGCGAAATCAGCGAGATGGATTTCGAAAAACTGGTCGCCTGTTCGCAGACCATGCAGAAGATTCCCCTTTTCATCGACCAGACCGGCGGTATCTCGATCGCGCAATTGTCTGCCCGCGCGCGCCGCCTGAAGCGCCAGCGCGGCCTCGACCTCATCGTCATCGACTACATCCAGCTGATGCAAGGATCCAGCGCCAAGGCATCGCAGAACCGCGTCCAGGAAATCACCGAGATCACCACGGGCCTGAAGGCGTTGGCAAAAGAGCTGACCGTGCCGATCATCGCGCTCTCACAGCTGTCGCGTCAGGTCGAAAGCCGCGACGACAAGCGCCCGCAGCTCTCGGACTTACGCGAATCCGGTTCGATCGAGCAGGACGCCGACGTCGTGATCTTCGTGTACCGCGAAGAATACTATCTCAAGAACCGCGAGCCGAAGCTTGGCACCGAGGAATACGTCAAGTGGGAAAACGAGATGAACGAGATGCGCGGCAAGGCCGAGGTCATCGTCGCCAAGCAGCGTCACGGACCGACGGGCACGGTCACGCTGGCCTTCCACGGTGAATTCACCCGCTTCTCCGATCTCGCCGAGGAGCATCATATTGCGGAGAGGTTCGAGTAGCTTCTTGGCTTACGTCCGCGCTCCGTCACACCCCCCTCTGTCCTGCCGGACATCTCCCCCGCAAGGGGGGTGCGCAGGAACGTCGTCAGCCAGCGATTGGCCCGTGGCGCAACGCTGATGGCCAAATCGCGCGTCCAGTTCATCTGCCAGAATTGCGGATCGGTGCATCAGCGCTGGGCCGGCAAATGCGATGCCTGCGGCGAGTGGAACACGCTGGTCGAGGAAGGCACGTCCGGCGGTATCGGCTCGGGGCCGGCCAACACACGCAATGCCCGCAAGGGCCGCGCGGTGGTGCTGACGACGCTTTCCGGCGATATCGAGGATGCGCCGCGCATCGTCTCGGGCATCGGCGAACTCGACCGCGCCACCGGTGGCGGTTTCGTGCGCGGCTCGGCGCTGCTGGTCGGCGGTGATCCCGGCATCGGCAAGTCGACGCTGCTCACCCAGGCCGCCGCCGCTCTTGCCTCGAGAGGCCACCGCATCGTCTATGTCTCGGGCGAAGAAGCCGTCGCGCAGATCAGGCTACGCGCGCAGCGCCTCGGCGTCGCGTCCACGCCAGTCGAGCTGGCGGCGGAAACCAATGTCGAGGATATCCTCGCCACCATCGCGGACGGCAAGCGCCCGGACCTGGTCATTCTCGATTCGATCCAGACGCTTTGGACCGACCTTGCCGATTCGGCGCCAGGCACCGTTACCCAGGTGCGCGCCGCCGCCCAGGCGATGATCCGTTACGCCAAATCCACAGGTGCCGCGATCGTTCTCGTCGGCCATGTCACCAAGGAAGGCCAGATCGCGGGCCCGCGCGTGGTCGAGCACATGGTCGACGGCGTGCTCTATTTCGAGGGCGAAGGCGGCCACCACTACCGCATCCTGCGCACGGTGAAGAACCGCTTCGGACCGACCGACGAGATCGGCGTCTTCGAAATGTCGGACAAGGGCTTGCGCGAAGTCTCCAACCCATCGGAGCTGTTCCTTGGCGAGCGGCATGCGAAATCGCCCGGTGCGGCCGTTTTCGCCGGCATGGAAGGCACAAGGCCCGTTCTGGTCGAGATCCAGGCGCTGGTCGCGCCGTCCTCGCTCGGCACGCCGCGCCGGGCGGTGGTCGGCTGGGATGGGGCACGGCTGTCAATGGTGCTGGCGGTGCTGGAGGCGCATTGCGGCGTTCGCTTCGGCCAGCACGACGTCTATCTCAACGTCGCCGGTGGCTACCGCATCAGCGAGCCGGCGGCCGATCTCGCGGTCGCCGCCGCACTGGTTTCCTCGCTCACCGGTCTTGCCCTTCCCGCCGATTGCGTCTATTTCGGCGAAATCAGCCTTTCGGGCGCGGTGAGGCCGGTTGCGCATGCGCAGCAGCGCCTCAAGGAAGCCGAAAAGCTGGGTTTTGGTAGCGCGGTTCTGCCCTTGGGCAGCGAGGAGCTTGCTGGAGGGATCGGGGCCGGCGCTTTCCAACCCACCGAGCTTGCCGACCTCGTGGCGCGCATAGCCGGCTCACGGCGCGGCCGCGCCGACGATGAAGAGTGACGCGGCTCGTCGAGCCGTGAAAAAGAGATCGGAGTGGGGCGAAAGACATGCCGATTACGCTGCTTGACGGAATTCTCGTCGGCTTCACCCTGGTCTCGGCGATGCTCGCCATGGTTCGCGGCTTCTCGCGCGAGGTCCTTTCGGTCGTCTCGTGGGCGGCGGCAGCGGCGGCGGCTTTCTTCTTCTACAAACCGGTTCTGCCCTACCTGAAGCCCTACATCGAAAACGAGAAGATCGCCATGGCGGCCTCCGCCGGCGTCGTCTTCATCATCGCGCTGATCGTCGTCTCGGTCATCACCATGAAGCTCGCCGACTGGATCATCGATTCCCGGATCGGCGCGCTCGACCGGACACTTGGCTTCCTCTATGGCGCCGCGCGCGGCATCCTGGTGGTGGCGGTGGCACTTTTGTTCTTCAACTGGCTGGCCGGCGCCAAGGCTCCAGCCTGGGTCACGGATGCCAAATCGCGGCCCTTGCTGGAATCGATAGGCGCCAAGATCGAGAACCTGCTGCCAGCCGACACCGAAAACGCAATCCTCAAGAAGTTCAGCCCGAAAACAGGCGCCGACACCCCGGCTGCACCCGATGCACCGGCGGCGGATGCGCCAGCGGCGGATGCGCCGACAACAGGTGACGACGCCAATGCGCCGGCTCCTGACGACAGTGACGCCGGCCCGGCGGACAACACGGCCAAGCCGGCGCCGGCAGCGCCGGCGAACTGACACCCCGAACGGGGCGCCAGAACGCGCGACCATGTGAAGGACTGCAGGCAGTGCGTTGCTTTCGACGCGCGAGCGCCTTATATGGCGATTTTAGCGGAGCTTAAGATGGCAGACGCAGACGACGTGCTTTCCGCCGAGGCCGACGACCATTTCCATGACGAATGCGGCGTGTTCGGCATATTCGGCCGGCAAGACGCGGCGGCCATCGTCACGCTGGGCCTGCATGCGCTGCAGCATCGCGGCCAGGAGGCGGCCGGTATCGTTTCCTATGACGGCACACAGTTCCATGTCGAACGCCATGTCGGCCTGATCGGCGACACATTCACCAAGCAACGCGTTATCGACAGCCTGCAAGGCAACCGGGCCATTGGTCACACACGCTACGCCACGACCGGCGGCGCCGGCATGCGCAACATCCAGCCCTTCTTCGCCGAACTCGCCGATGGCGGCTTTGCCGTTGCCCACAACGGCAATTTGACCAACGCCATGACAGTGCAGCGCGCACTGCAGAAGCAAGGCGCGATCTTCTCTTCCACTTCCGACACCGAGACGCTCCTGCATCTGGTGGCGACCAGCAAGGAACGGGATCTCAACTCGCGCTTCATCGATGCGGTACGGCAGGTCGAGGGCGCTTTTTCGCTAGTGGCGATGACAGCCAAGAAGATGATCGGCTGCCGCGATCCACTCGGTATCCGCCCGCTGGTGCTGGGCGATCTCGACGGCGCCTGGATCCTTGCCTCCGAAACCTGCGCTCTCGACATTATCGGCGCGCGTTTCGTGCGCGACCTGAAACCCGGCGAGATGGTCGTCATCACCTCCAAGGGCATTGAAAGCCTGTTTCCGTTCGAGCCGCAGAAGACCCGCTTCTGCATCTTCGAATACGTCTATTTCGCCCGGCCGGACTCTTCGGTCGAAGGCCGCAACGTTTACGAGGTGCGCAAGCGCATCGGCGCCGAACTGGCGCAGGAAAATCCGGTCGAGGCCGACATTGTCGTGCCGGTGCCGGATTCCGGCACACCGGCGGCAATCGGCTTCAGCCAGGCGGCGGGCATACCCTTCGAACTCGGCATCATCCGCAATCATTATGTCGGCCGCACCTTCATCCAGCCCGGCGATTCGATCCGCCACATGGGCGTCAAGCTGAAGCATAATGCCAACCGCCGCATGATCGAGGGCAAACGCGTGGTTCTGGTCGACGATTCGATCGTGCGCGGCACCACCAGCCAAAAGATCGTGCAGATGGTTCGTGACGCCGGCGCCAAGGAGGTGCATATGCGCATCGCCTCGCCGCCGACCAGCGCCTCCTGCTTCTACGGTGTCGACACGCCGGAGAAGTCGAAGCTTCTGGCTTCGCGCATGTCCGTGCAGGAAATGGCTGAATTCATCCGCGTCGATTCGCTCGGCTTCCTGTCGATCGACGGCCTCTACCGCGCCGTCGGCGAGGCCGGCCGCGACAATGAGCAGCCGCAATTCTGCGACGCCTGCTTCACCGGCCAGTATCCGACCCGCCTGCTCGACTTCGAAGGCCACGACAATGTGCGCACCCTGTCGCTGCTGGCGACGAGCGGGTCGTAGGATTGCCGGACCATCATCAGCCCAGCCAGACTTCCGGAATCCATCGCATGACCCTCGACCTTACCGGCCGCGTCGCGGTCGTCACCGGCGCCTCGCGCGGCATAGGCTATTTTATCGCCAGGGAACTGGCGGCCGCCGGTGCCCATGTGATTGCGGTTGCGCGCACCGTTGGCGGACTGGAAGAGCTCGACGATCAGATCAAGGCAGGCGGCGGCCAGGCAACACTGGTGCCGCTTGATCTCGCCGACATGGCCGGCATCGACCGGCTGGGCGGCGCCATCCACGAGCGCTGGGGCAAGCTCGACATCCTCGTCGCCAATGCAGGCGTGCTCGGTGTCATCTCGCCGATCGGCCATGTCGAGGCCAAGACCTTCGAAAAGGTGATGACCATCAACGTGACCTCGACTTGGCGGCTGATCCGCTCGGTCGACCCTCTGCTGCGGCTCTCGGATGCCGGCAGGGCCATCATTCTGTCTTCCAATGCCGCGCATTCGGCGCGCGCCTTCTGGGCGCCCTACGCGGCGTCCAAGGCCGCGGTCGAAACCATGATGCGCTCGTGGGCCCATGAGACGCAAAGCCTGCCGCTGCGCGTCAATGCCGCCGATCCGGGCGCCACCCGCACCGCGATGCGGGCCCAGGCCGTACCCGGCGAGGATCCCGAGACGCTGCCGCACCCTTCAGAGATCGCCAAGCGCATCGTACCGCTGGCCAGCCCCGAGTTGAAGGAGACCGGGCTGATCTTCCAGGCCAAGCACAACCGCTTCGTCGCTTACAAGCAACCGGAATAAGCTAGGGCCGCAAGACGCTGGTTCAGAAATCCGCCAGATCATCACGCGGCTGTGATTTAAGGTGGAAAGGCCGCGCCGCGGTCATGCTTTCGTCATTTCCGCGGAGTTGGTAGGATCGTAGCGACTCCCACCACAAGCGCCCGAGCTGGGCAGAACAAGGAAATTCCCATGGCTTCGACCGCAGCGTTGGTCTGGTATCTGGTAATCGCCGGCCCGCAGGGTGGCATGGTCGTGCTGCCCAGCACCTTCGACAAGCGTGAACAGTGCACCGCCGCCATCACCGAGTATCAGAAGCAGCCGACACCGACCGGCTGGTCCATACAATGCGTGCCGAGCGCCTCGCCCTTCACCGACGAGGGCGATGCCGAACAGCCGTCAGCCCAGTAAGGCTTAATCTCCGCCTTGAGGTGGAGATGGCCGGCAGGCAGAGGAGGCTCGCCGCGCACGAAGCGCCGGCCTCCTTTATTCACGAGGAAGTCGCGTCAGGACGCACCGGCACCCTCTGTCGCCCTTGGCGCCATCTCCCCCCTCGAGGGGGAGATCATCAGCGCCGGGCCGTCACCGTCAGTTCCGGCTTCTGATTGATGGTCTGGAATACCACGCAATAGCGCTCGGTCAGTTTCAGCAGTGAGTCGATACGCTCCTGCGTTTCATCCGTGTCGAGATTGAAATTGAGCCGGATGGCACGAAAACCGACCGGTGCGTCCTTGGCGACACCCAGCGTGCCGCGAAAATCAAGATCGCCTTCGGCTTCCACCCAGGCGGTGCCGAGCTTGAACTCGAGCGCCGTCGCCACCGCCTTCAGCGTTACCCCGGCGCAGGCCACCAGGGCTTCGAGCAGCATGTCGCCGGAGCACAGCTCAAGCCCTGAGCCGCCCGTTGCCGGATGCAGGCCGGCGATCGCCAGCGCCCTGCCCGTTTCCACCTTGCAAGCGATCGACTGGTCGTCGAGGCTGCCCCGGGCCTTCAGCGTGATCAGCGCACGCGAAGCATCGTCGCGGTAGACCTCCTTGAGCGGTGCCTGCATGGCCTTGAGCGCGGTGGCGTCCATTTTCATTCCTTTCGAGGGTCTTTTCGCCTTGATAGCATTGTCTGTCTTGCGAGGTATGTACAAGTCCCCGACTTGACGAAGGGACGGCGCCCCCTCTGTCCTGCCTTGCAAAGGGAGCGCGAACGGACGCGGCGGCAGCTATGCCGAACCACTGAGTTCGACGTTTCCTTTGACTTCGACCACCCCAGCCATACCTATGCGGCAGTCGTTCTCGCGGAGGCACCATGCCGCTCAAGCTGAAACTGATCCCCCTCATCGCTTTGATGGTTGCCGCGATTGCGCAGCCTGTGCTTGCCGAAACAGCGGAGCGGCCGGTGCCAACAGGCGGAGTGCTGTCGCTGCTGCCGTCACCGCAGATTACTAATCATTCGATCACGCTGGCCGGACGCAAGCTCGACTATCAGGCAAAGGCCGGCACGCTGTCGCTGCTTTCCGGCAAGGGCGAAGTCACGGCGGAGGTGTTCTATGTCGCCTATGTGCTGCAGCCGCCAGCGAGCCCGGTGAAGGAGCCAAGACGCCCCATCACCTTCGTGTTCAATGGCGGCCCGGGAGCAGCTTCCGCTTATCTGCATATCGGCGCGCTCGGCCCGCGCATAATCGCAACCGGCGCCGATGGCGAATTCCTGCCCCCGCCGCAAAGGCTGATCGACAATCCGGACAGTTGGCTCGACATGACCGACCTCGTCTTCGTCGATCCGGTCGGAACCGGCTACAGCCGTGAGGCACCGGGCCAGGACACGCATGATTTCTGGGGCGTCAATCAGGATGCCAGTTCGATGGGCGCTTTCATCCGGCTGTATCTCGCGCAGAACGGTCGCACGGGATCGCCGCTCTTCCTTGCCGGGGAAAGTTATGGCGGATTCCGGGCGGCGCTGCTGGCACGGACCCTGCAGGAAGACATCGGTGTCGGCCCGAGCGGCGTCGTGCTGATCTCGCCGGCGCTGGAATTCATGCTGGTGCTGCCCGACCAGTTCGAGCCGCTGCATTGGGCGCTCGAGCTGCCTTCGCTGGCGGCGGCACGGCTGAGTGCCGACGGCGTTACCGGCGAGGCGCTGCGGGCCAAGCTCGCCGAGGTCGAGCGATATGCATTGGGCGACTATCTCACTGCGATTGCGAACGGACTGGAAGAAGGCGGGCGAGTTGCGAGCGAGCGTGTGGCGGAAATGACCGGGCTGCCGCTCGATCTCGTGCAGCGGAATTTTGCGCGCATCCCGACCGAGTTGTTCGCAAGGGAGTTTGCCCGCGCCAGACGTAAAGTGCTCAGTCCCTATGACGCCATGATCGGCACGGCCGATATCGCACCGGAGAGCGCTCGCATTGCAGGCCCCGATCCGGTGCTCGACCGCAGCGTGCCGGCGCTGACTTCGGCTTTCGTCGGCTATGTCCGCGACGAGCTGAATTTCCACACCGACGTCAGCTATCGGCTGCTCAACGGGGAGATCACCCGCAATTGGGATTACGGCACCTCGCGGCAGGGTTATGCCGGTGTGATGAACGATCTGCAGCGGGCGCGGGCGCTCAACCCGTCGCTGGGCGTCGTGATCGTCAACGGCTATACCGACCTGGTCACACCCTATCTGGCCTCACGCTATCTGGTAAGCCAGCTGCCCTCACTTGCCGACAGCAAGCCCATTCGCCTCGATGTTGTCGAAGGTGGGCACATGATGTACTTGCGCCCGGACGGCCGGCGGGCGCTGAAGGATGCGGCCTCGGAACTCTATCAAGCCACGCAGTGAGCGCGTTGGCCCTGCCCCAACGCAAGCCTGGCGCTGGAATAGCGCCGCGCAGGCTTTCTCCCGTATAGCTGGTGGCAGCGGAGCCGACAGGGGCAGGAACCGCCTTCACGCAAGCAGTCCGACGCCGCATGGCCGATATCGCTATTCTCGAAACACGCGAAAGGGTTCTCGCCGGAATCCTTTTGACCGGCGCCGCTTACTTGCTGTTTTCGACGCAGGACGCCTCGATCAAGCTGCTGGTTACCGGCCTGACGGTCTGGCAGATCATGTTCTTCCGCAGCATCACCGTTCTCGGCGCTTGCGCGGTGATCGGCGGGCGGGCGCTGTTTGCCGACACGGTGCGCTCGCCGATCGTACGGCCGATGCTGGTGCGCAGTGCCTTCACGCTCGCCGCCTGGCTCTGTTATTATAATGCCGCGCGCAGCCTGCAGCTCGCCGAACTGACCACCGTCTATTACGCGGCCCCGATCATCGTCACCGTGCTTTCGGTGTTCTTGCTCGGCGAAACGGTGCCGTTGCTGCGTTGGCTGGCGGTATTGATCGGCTTTGCCGGCGTCTTCGTCGCTTGCGACCCCACCCATCTCGGTCTGTCCGTTCCGGTGCTGCTGGTGCTGGCGGCGGCTCTCCTATGGGCCATCGCCATCGTACTCCTGCGCAAGACCGCGCTTGCCGAGCGCTCGATGGTCCAGCTCCTTCTCAACAATTTCTATTTCCTGGTGTTTTCGGCGGCGCCGGCGCTGTTGTGGTGGCATGCGCCGGACCTGCCCCAGCTGCTGCTTCTCGCCAGCGTCGGCGCGCTCGGCGGCCTGGCGCAATATCTTCTCTTCGAAGGCATGAAACGTACGCCGGCATCGATCCTCGCCCCACTCGAATACAGCTCGCTGTTGTGGGCGTTCGCGCTCGGCTTCGCGATCTGGGGCGACGTGCCGCGCCGCGAGGTTTTCCTGGGCGCCGCCCTTATCGTCGCCGCCGGCCTGCTGATCGTGGGCGGCGAGCATTTCCGCAAGCGGTTGTGATGTGGATGGCCTCCACTGCTGACATGACGATGGCAGGACATGACGGGATAGGCTGGCGGCATGACTGACATGGCGGCTACGACCGAGACCACCGAGCGCACGCTTGGCATAATATTGGTGTCGTCATCGGCTGCCGTGTTCGGCCTGACCGGTGTGCTGACCAAGTCGATCCATGCCGATCCGCTGACGATCACCTGCTGGCGCGGCTTTGTCGGCTCGATCCTGATCAGCCTCTATGTGCTGTGGCGCCGTCACCGCTCGGGCAACCGTGAAACACTGCGGCTTGGCTGGCGCGGCTGGCTGCTGGCGGTGGAGGGCGCGCTGGCCAGCATTGCCTTCATTTCCGCCTTCAAGTTCACTTTCGTCGCCAATGTCGCGGTCATCTATGCGACGTCGCCTTTCATTGCCGCCGTGCTGGCCTGGGTGCTGATGCGCGAACCTTTCCGCCTGCAGACGATGGTCGCGGCCGCCGTCTCGTTATGCGGCGTGGCTATGATGGTCTGGTCGGGATTCGGCACCGGAAAGCTGTTCGGCGACGGGCTGGCGCTGCTGATGACGATTGGCAGCGCGCTCTACATGATCATGGTGCGCGCCTTCCGCGACACGCCCGTGGTGTGGGCCGGCGCGGTTTCGGCCTTCCTGTTGTTCATACTCGGCTGGTTTGTCAGCGATCCCCTGGCTGTCTCTGCAAGGGACGCCGTTCTGCTTGTCACGTTCGGCGCTTCCTTCGCATTGGCTTCCATCCTGTGGACGGAGGGCGCGCGGCTTATCCCAGCGCCTGAATCCGGCCTGCTCGGCTCGGCGGAAGTGCCGTTCGCGATCCTGTTTGCCTTCCTGTTCCTGGCCGAGATCCCACCGATGGCCAGCATGATCGGCGGCGCCATCGTGCTCTGCGCGGTGTTCGCCCATGCTGGCCGCGACTGGCTGGCGGCCCGCTCCCAGCAGGTTGCGTCAAATGTTTCTTAAAAAAGTGACACGGTCACGGAACCATTACCGGACTCGGACATTATTTGTGCGACGGGTCACCCCCCCAAGTC
>NZ_VFUZ01000034.1 GCF_006658505.1 Mesorhizobium sp. B2-4-15 | reverse complement strand
AGACGGTCGGTGCTGCCGGCTACGGCATTACCGGCACTTCTGGCACCAACCAGACCGGGCTCGACTTCGACAACTTCGTGCCGGGCTCCATCCATGGCTTCAAGTTCAATGACATGGATGCCAACGGCAAATACGATGGAAGCGATGTCCCGATGGCCGGCATCACCATCCAGTTGCAGGGTGATGTCGACGGCAACGGCACGATCGACACCCTTACGACGACGACTGGTGCAAATGGCTACTTCTCGTTCGGCAACCTTCATCCAGGTACCTATACGATCTCCGAGCTGTTCACGGATGGAACGACTTGGGGTGCGACCGTCGACCACAACAAGGATGGCGTTGGTGACGCCACCACGACGGTAACGGTGCTCAGCGGACAGGAACTCGTCGCGGTCGCCGGAGAGGAAGGGCAGCCCGACTCCCTGCACAGGGAAGTCAACGTCGGCAACGCCCTGACCTTCGGCAACCACGAACTCGGCGCCCTCGGGCTCACCCCGGGCTTCTGGTACAATCATGAATATGTCTGGGACGCGCCGATCCTCGGAACCGACACCAGCAATGGCGGCGTTGACGGAAAGGGTGTTTCGCTCGCTTCCAAGCTCGCCGCTGCCGGCACGATCTCGGCCCCGGACATCGCCAATAATCTACCCGGAAATCTCGATGTCGATCACGACAACCACAAGGATCTGCTATTCACGGATGCCAGCGGCAAGTCCCTGGTCATCGAGTGGGACGATGCCCGGGAGATCGTCGGCGGGGCTAACGGCACGGGCGGCGACAAGCTCGGCGATTTCGTCCGCTATGCGATCACCACGCTGCTCAATGGGGCCGGTGTCCCGAACTTCAGCGCGCCGGCGGGCATGATTGCCAACATCACCGACTGGCTGATCGCAAATGGCGGCGTGACGCATAACACGGACACCAATGGCGACGGCCAGGTAACTTCCGCCGATGCTTATATCCTCGACTACAACAATGCCACGGAACCGGGCAAAGACGGCTTCACCAAGACGGTCAAGGCAAGCAGCGCCGCCTGGCAGAGTTCAGTTGGCGGTGTGCCGTCGGGCAGCCAGATCTTTGCCGACATGAACGCCACCACCGATGGGGCCACCGGCAACAACATGATGCTGTCGCTGAACCAGTCGCACGTTTTCACCACCTTGGATGAGGGCGATCATTTCGGCATTGTTGCGGGTGCGCTGAATTACTCGGGCAGCTACCTGCAACTCCACGTTTGACGAACCGTGTGCGAATCTCGTGCATGCACCGATCGAGGGCGAGTTCGTCTCCCCCTCGATCCTGCGGGCCGGGTGGATCGACACCAATCGCGCGCGATCAAATTCGAGAAAAGGCAAAGAGGGCCGATATGAACCAGCGCGTTGAGAAGATCATCGACCGGCCCGATGCGCCGGAGATTTTTTGCGATGGCGCCCTGGCCATAAGTTTCCGCCAGGACGTGTTGCGCCTTACGCTCTATTCGGATCGTGTGGACGCCGAGGACCGCGCGAACATCAATCGCGTCGTTGTCGGGCAACTGTCGATGTCGCCGGCGGGGTTCGTCGATCTCTACAATCAGATGACCGCGGTCATGGCGCGACTGACCCAGGCCGGAAAGGTGCATCAGGTCGAACAGCCTGCACAACAGCTTTCCTAGCAGCAGACAGAGCGGGATGCCATCGCAGACGAAGCCTTGCTGGAAACAACGGATCAGCTCTTTCTGGCAAGCACCAGTCGCTGATCGTCCAGAGTGGCGCGTCGAGCTAACCAGAGGCACACAGGACTGGCGCGAGCATTCCCGATGTCGCGCGGCGCCATTAGGCCAATCTGCTGGAGTCGGAAATCGGAGTTGATGAGCTTCCCGTGCAGGAAAGGACAGAATTTCGCGATCCTGCCCGATCTTTAGAAAACCCTTCGTCGCTTCCGGCCGGAATTTGGTCCAAAAGGGAAAAACCCGTTCGGTGTTTCCTCCCATTTCGCCGAGCGGTGTTCCCCTCTGAAGGTTATGACCTTCTTTTTGGCCGGGCCGCTTTCGCGCCCGGCCATTTTTCTGGGCGCCGTGCACGTTGCTCGCGCCGCGCTGATCGGGCAAGCTTCAATAAAGGCCATGCGCCAGCCATTGGCCGCAATCAGTGGAAAGAGGGAGAGGTCTCATGACATCCAAAGTCGCCGTCATCGCCGGTGCAGGCTCCGGCTTGAGCGCCTCGCTTGCGCGTCTTTTCGCGAAGGAAGGGTTCCATGTGGTCCTGGCTGCCCGCAACGTTGAAAAGCTGGAAGCCTTGCAGGCGCAGACAGGCGCGCAGGCCGTGGCAACGGATGTCTCCGATCGCGCCTCGGTGGCGCGTCTGTTCGATGTCGCCGACAAGGCCGGCCCGCTCTCGCTCGTGGTTTTCAATGCCAGCGGACGCGCCCGCGGACCGATCGCCGAGCTCGATCCCGAGACCGTCCGGCAGGCTTTGCTGGTCGGGGCTTATGGCGGTTTCCTGGTTGGTCAGCAGGCGACCCACCGGCTCCTCGCCCAGGGGGCGGGCTCGATCTTCTTCACCGGAGCGACGGCAAGCGTGAAGGGGTTCGCGGGCTCCGCCGGTTTTGCAATGCCCAAATTCGGCTTGCGCGGGCTGGCGCAGTCCATGGCCCGTGAACTGGCGCCGAAGAACATCCACGTCGCGCATTTCATTATCGATGGCGCCATTGGCTCAGCCGTCTCCGGACAGGATTCCGAGCCTCAGGACCGCCGGCTGTCACCGGATGCGATCGCGCAGGCCTATCTCTCCATCCATCGCCAGCACCGCAGCGCATGGACCTGGGAAATGGAACTCAGGCCCTGGGTTGAGACCTTCTGACGGGCTGGCGCAATGCGCGACTTCCGAGCGTCCTGCGGGCACCGTTGAGAGGAGTCGACATTGCATGAGGATATCACTATATAGCGGCGGCCTCGCGGGCTCGCGCCTTGAAGTGCAACATGAGGCGGCTGTGGCCGCCATTGAGATACGAAACGGACTGAAAGCCGTAAAAGGTAGAAGCAATTGCTCGGAGCGGGGCAGATCCCGCCAACGGTACAGTCCTTCAGAATCAGAAAATGTTCTTCACCCCTCGATTCCCTTCGGCTCTGTGGACCTTGGACGGCATCGGCTTGCCGGCTGGCCGCGACTCGGCTGGAATGGGAGCATGCATCCTTTGTTGGATGCCGACGTTTATGATTACCAACCGGCTTTGCCGCCAGGGAACAGCAGTATGAGTGAACACGCGATCGAATTCTTGCGGGGATGGATCGGCGAAAAGGTCCATTGCCACTCCCATGCCAGGATCGAGAATCAGGCCGAGACGCTGGCCAAGGAATGCGCCGCCAAGGCGGCCGAGGTCGGCATCCCGCTGGAGGACATCCAGGAGGAAGTCGGCGATATCCAGGAACTGATCGCCTCCCGGCTCGAGGAAGCGGCCGAGGCCGACGAGCACCAGCAGCCTTCCAGCAAGGCCGCGGAATAAGTTTAGAGGCGCCCCTGTCTGAATGCGCGGGCTGTTCGGCCCGCGTTTTCCTCTCAGCCAAACTTTTCCTTTAGCCACGCTTTCGGCAATGCCGGCACGAAATTGCCGTCGCGCCCGGTCATGTCGTCATTGGCGACCAAAGCGTTGAGGATCGATTCTTCCACGGTCTGGATCACGGCATCGAAAAACGGATCGATGTCCGTATCGGGGATGAAATCGGCATTGGCGATGCGGCCCGATGGCGCCAGTGCCGCGTCGGGATTGGCTGTCGAGAAGGCGAGAAAGATATCGCCCGAGCTGTGATAGCCGAAGCCGCCGGTCATCGCGACGCCGAGCGGCACACGGCGGGCCAGCCGCTTCATCTGGTGCGGCAGGAACGGCGCGTCGGTGGCTATGACGGCAATGATGGAGCCCTTTTCGGCGCGCGGCGTTCCCTCGCGGACAGCCGGCTCGATAAGGTCCGGTCCGGCACGCAGGCCACGAAGGGTAAAATTGCGCCGCTTGCCGAAATTCGACTGCACGAAGGCGCCCACCGTGTAGCTGCGCCCTTGCCATGCGACGATGCGTGACGCCGTGCCGGAACCGGCCTTGAAGCCGAAAGTGATCATGCCGGTGCCGCCGCCGACGCTGCCTTCCTCGACCGGGCCGCCCGCCGCGCCATCGAGCGCCTCGGCGACATGCGCAAACGTCAAATGGTGGCCGTTTATGTCGTTGAGAAACCCGTCATAGGTCTCCGCCGCCACCGGCAGGCCCCAGGCGCTGTCGATTGCGGCCGGCAGCACTTGGTTCATCCAGCGCAGCGTGCCGTCACGCGAAACTCCGCAGGAATGCGTGTTGGTGATTGTGATCGGGAAGTTGAAAGCACCGGTTTCCTCGACGATATGCGAGCCGGTCAACTCACCATTGCCGTTCTGGCTGAAGATGCCGGCGAAAACCGGCGCGGCCAATTCGGCACGCGGCCTCGGCAGGATGGCGGTGACGCCGGTGCGCACCGGCCCCTTGCCGACGACGAGCGCGCCATCGCCCGATATCAGCGTCGAATAGCCGACCGCGACACCGGGCACGTCGGTGATCGCATTGAACGGCCCGGGCGTTCCGTCAAAGCCGATGCCGACGCTCCGCGCGCGCGGCTTGCCTGACGGCGTCGCAAGATGATGCGGATTGTCGGTCATGATCTCAGAGCATGATGCCGAAAAGTGTGAAGCGGTTTTCGGATGACATCATGCTCTAACCCTATGATTTAGAGCCGGATTCAGATTTTAGGTCGATTCGACCTGAAATCATCCGGCTCTAGAACAGCGATCCCTGTTTGCCGGGTTCCTTGGTCTTGGCCGCCGGCCTGGCAGCCGGCCTTGGCCGCGCGGTCCCGCTGGTTGCCACCGCATCCGCCGTGCCGTCCGCGAACTCCAACGACAGCGCCATCCCCGATGCCACGTCGGCCGCCTGCTTGATGACGGCGCCGTCGGCGTCCTTCACCAGCGCGAAGCCACGCGCCAGGACGGCCTTGTGGGAAAGCGTCGCCATCAGCCGGTCGGCCTGGCCAATGCGGCCGCGCAGCCGCTCCAGCCTGAGCAGTACCGCCTGGCTGCCACGTCTGGTCAGTGCCGTCAGCAAATCCCTCTGCACACGTTGCCGCCGCGCTGTCGGCTCGATCGTGATGCGACCCTGTAATAATGCCAACTGCTGCCTGTGACGCTGCAACGACGCCTTGGCGCATTTTGGCAACTGATCGGCGGCGCGGTTCAGTTCAGCGCGCCGTGCCCTCGTCAGCGCGCGCAGCGCCCCTTGCGCCCGCAAAAGGTTCCGATCGTTGGTGCGCCGCGCCTCGGCAATCCTCTGTGACAGCATCGCCGGCGTCAACTTTACGGCGAAGAATCGTGCCCGCTTGCGTTCGGTGGACACCATCAGGCCGCGGCCGAGCCGGCTCGTCGCATCATCGAGGCGCCGGCGCGGCAGCGCCAGCAATTGATCGGGCGAGGGCAGTGCGCGCGCCGCCGCGCGGGCTGCCTGCCGCTTGCGCTCGAAATTGCGCAGCACCGCGGCCTTCAGCCGCGCGCCGAGACTGGCAAGCGTCGCTTCGAGATCGGCCTTCACAGGCACGGCGATTTCGGCGGCACCCGTCGGTGTCGGCGCCCGCACATCCGCGACGAGGTCGATCAGCGTCCAGTCCGTCTCGTGGCCGACGGCGGAGATCACCGGAATGCCGGAGGCGGAAACAGCCCGGGCCAGTGTCTCGTCGTTGAAGCCCCACAGATCTTCCAGGCTGCCGCCGCCGCGCGCGACGATCAAAAGGTCGGGGCGCTGGATGGGGCCATCCCATGCCAGCGCGTTGAAGCCGGTGACGGCATTGGTCACTTCCGCGCTCGCGGTTTCGCCTTGCACGCGCACCGGCCAGACGAGCACATGCAGCGGAAAGCGGTCCTTGATGCGGTGGATGATATCGCGGATGACCGAGCCGGTTGGCGAGGTGACGACACCGATGACGCATGGCATGAACGGCAGCCGGCGTTTGCGGCCCGCGTCGAACAGCCCTTCCGCCTGCAGCCGGCGCTTGCGCTCTTCCAGCAGCGCCATCAGCGCTCCGGCGCCTGCCGGCTCGAGATTGTCGATGACGATCTGGTAGTTGGACTTGCCGGGATAGGTGGTGAGCTTGCCGGTGGCGATCACCTCCATCCCTTCCTCGGGACGGAATTTCAGCCGGCTCATCGTGCCCTTCCACACCACGGCATCGAGCCGCGCGCGGTCGTCTTTCAGCGCGAAATAGGCATGGCCGGAGGAGTGCGGTCCGCGATAGCCCGAAATTTCGCCGCGCACCCGCACATTGCCGAAGACGTCCTCGACCGTGCGCTTCAAGGCACCGGATATTTCGCTCACCGTGTATTCGGTGGCGTTGGTGCGTGATTCGGATGCTGCTTCGCTCATCGGTCGATTGGGGGCCGGTTGGCGCTCCACGTCAAGGCGCGTGTCAGGCCAGTTGTCCAGAACCTGGTGCGCCGGACCCTATCTACCAGCCCGGCAGGATCTGGTTCGGCCTGGTTCGTTTCATCTTGGAAAAGGCAAGTGCGGCGAAGTCGAAGGTTCCCGTCTCCTCGCCGAGCGGCACCGAGATATTGTCCAGGCTTTCCGAAATATGGCGGGCGAGCGCGTCGACGATCTCGGGTCGCGACGTCTGGCCGCGCATGATGCCGATGCGGCAGTCGGGCAGGGCGCCGAAGCCATCGGCCTCGCCCAGCACGCGCATGCCGGGCCTGAGAGCGCATTCCGGCAGCACGGAGATCGCCAGGCCGGACAGCACCGCGGCGGTGATGACGGTTGCCGAGAAGCTGGTGAAGAGGATGCGATAGTCGCGGTTCTGCTGGTCCAGCACATCCACGGCGGCGCGCCGCCAGATGCAGTTCGGCCGGCCAAAGGCCATCGGCAGGATTTCCTGCTCGTGTGTTGCGTGGTTGGCCGAGGAGACCCACAGCAGCGGTTCGCGCCGCACGACTTCCGATTGGCCGCGCACATCATTGTGGGTCACCAGCGCCAGGTCGAGATTGCCGCGCTTGATATGCTCGACCAGCCCCGGCGTCGGCTCGCAGATCACGGTCAGTTCGACACGCGGATTGGAGCGCGTGAAGCGCGCCATGATCTCGGGCAGGAAACGGTCGGCATAGTCGTCCGGCGTGCCGATGCGGATCGTGCCTTCGAGCCGCTGGTCATCGAAGGCGGCGAGTGTTTCGCGGTTGAGATAGAGCAGCCGTCTTGCATAGGAGAGCAGCTTGTCGCCTTCCTCCGTCAGCCTGTTGCTGCGCCCGTCCTTCTCGAACAGCGGCTTGCCGATCCGCTCTTCCAGCCGGCGCATCTGCATCGACACCGCCGACTGGGTGCGGTGCACTTCCTCCGCCGCGCGGGTGAAGCTGCCGGTGTCGGCGATTGAGATGAAGGTCTGCAACTGATCGAGATCGAGCGGCGCTTTCATCGGCGTGATCCATCATTGATGTTGATGCCTAGGATTAGAAACATTCGTTGGATTAATCAATTGGTCGATGGCAAATTGGCATTGTCCACATGAAAGCATGTGAATCGAAACCGGAGCGGCACCTGTCACTGGCGCCGCTTGCCCGGCTTCGTCCGCTCGACTCCGAAGGAGGCTGACATGACCACGATCGATTTCGCCACCGAGACCTCGCGCATCACCACGCGTCCGGCCGTTGCGACGCGCGTGGCAAATACCGTCTCCAAAGCCTACCGCGCCTGGAAAAATCGCCGCGCCTTCTATCGCCTTGGCGAGATGTCGGATGCCGAACTCGCCGATATCGGCCTGACGCGCGCCGACCTGCATGTCGCCATCGACGTGCCGTTTGGCCGCGACCCGACGGTGATCTTGCGTGAGATTGCCAGCGATCGCGTCGCAACGATCGAGGACATCGCCCGCAAGGTGGCCTGATTGGTTCCCGTTGAACCTTTTGAGGGGTCAGCGCAACCAAGGTTCTGCAGGCTCTCCACTCCCTGCCGGTTCCCCGCCGGCCTGCCTGCACATTGCCCGGTCCTCCCAAGGACCGGGCTTTTCTTTTCGGCTTGCTCGAAAATGGTGGGTTGTAGCGTGGCGCCCTACCGGCGGTCCATGTCGCGCTTGAACTGGTCGAAGATCGTTTCCACGCTCTTCTGGTATTCGTCGCGCTGCTGGGCGCCGGTCTCGAACATCTTGCCGAAGATATCGTCGAATGGATTCCTCGGCCTGCCGCTCGGGTTGGTCTGCGGCTGTGGTGCCTGACGCTGCTGCGGTGTCTCGGGCGCCGGCTGTCCGCTGCCAAATCCACTCCCGCCGCGCAGCATCTCCTCGAACATTTTTCCCAGCGGATTGTCGCCGTAAGGGCTCTGTGTCTGCTGCGGCTGCGGCCGGTTCCGTGGTTGCTGGGCAGCGCCACCGAACATGTCCTGCAGCACCTTGCCGAGCGGATTGTCGCCATAGGGATTGGGGGCCGGCAGCGGCTGGCTTTGCGTTTGCGGCGTGCCGCCAAACATATCCTGCAAGACCTTGCCAAGCGGGTTGTCCATCGGGGCCTGGGGCGGCGGCGCCTGCATGCCGCCACCCTGCCGCATCATCTGCTCGATGATCTCGCCGAGCGGATTGCCGCCGCCGAAGCCGCCTGCGGCCTGCATCGGAACTCCCGTCAACTGGTCCGTCGTCTGCTTGAACAGGCCGCCCATCACCATCGAGGCGATCGCGGGAAGCATCTGCTGCAGGATCTGCTGGCTGACGCCGCTCGCTTGCGCTGCCTGGCTGGCCACGGCGCGCGAAAGCTCTTTCGAGCCGAACAGGTGTCCCAGAATGCCGTTGCCTTCGTCGACGCCTTGCGGCGAGAAGGCGCGCGTCGCATCCTCGAAATACTTGGCGTGCTGGCCGCTGGCCATCGCGGTCATGAACGCGCCGAGCCCGTAGGGATCGGCGGTGTTGCGCTGCAACCCTTGCGAAAAGGCCGGCAGCAGCGCGGCGACCGCCGCCTGCGTCTGCTGCATCGAAAGCCCGTATTGCTGGGCAAGCGCCTGCATGCCGTTGCCGTTCTGGGCCTGCGTCAGCATGTCGAACAAGGTAGGCATCGGCGTCTCCTCCGGGAAATCCTCGGCTGAGAGCCTAGTTCGTTTCATCACTCTATTGAAGCGGGTTTTGCCGCTCCTCAACGCGCCGGGTCAGTAGGCGTATTCCATGAACACAGGCTCGATCGAGCCGCCCCAGCGCGTGTGGTAAGCGGAAAGCATCTCCTCGGCGCTGGTGGTGCCGCGCGCCACGACCTCGTCGAGCGTGTTGAGGAACGACGTCTCGTCATAGCCGTCGCGGTTCTTCTTGCCGCGGTTCTTCAGCCCCAGGCGCGAAATGGCCAGCACATCGCGCGCCATCTCGCGCAGCGTGGCGTTGCGGAAGGGCGCGGAAATGCCTTGCTCGGGCACCGCGTTGCGCATCGCCAGAACTTCCTCGTAAGTCCAGCTCGAGGTCAACGCCTCGGCCGCGTCGAGCGCGGCCTCGTCGTAGAGCAGCCCGACCCAGAAGGCCGGCAGCGCGCAGATGCGCCGCCAAGGGCCGCCGTCGGCGCCGCGCATTTCGAGGAAGCGCTTCAGCCGCACGTCCGGGAACAACGTCGACAGGTGGTTCGCCCAATCGCCCATGGTCGGCAGACCGTCCGGCACTTCATTGCGCGCGGCCCCGGCCATGAACTGGCGGAAGGTGATATGCGTCATGTCGTGATAGCGGCCGTCGCGAATGACGAAATACATCGGCACGTCGAGCGCCCATTCGACGTAGTCGACGAAACCGAAATCGGGCGAGAAGCAGAATTCGAGCAGTCCGGAGCGCTGGTTGTCGGTGTCGCGCCAGATGTCGCCACGCCAGCTCTGCAGGCCGTTTGGGCGGCTCTCGGTGAAAGGCGAGTTGGCGAACAGCGCCGTCGACAGCGGCTGCAGCTTCAGCGACACCTGCATCTTGCGGCGCATGTCGGCTTCGCTCTCGAAGTCGAGGTTCACCTGGATCGTGCAGGTGCGGTACATCATGTCGAGGCCCTTGGTGCCGACCTTGGGCATGTAGCGCGTCATGATCTCATAGCGCGACTTCGGCATTTTCGGCGTCTCGGCCAGTGACCATTTCGGGCTGCCGCCGAGGCCGAGAAAGCGGATACCCATCGGCTCGGCGATCTCGCGCACCTGCGCCAGATGGGCATTGCCCTCGCGGCAGGTCTGGTGGATCGTCTCCAGCGGTGCACCGGAAAGCTCGAACTGGCCGCCGGGCTCGAGCGATATCGCCCCTTGTCCGGTTGGCTCGACCAGGCCGATGATGCGGCCGTCATCGATGATCGGATCCCAGCCGAGCTTGTTTTGCATGCCTTCGAGGATGGCGCGGATACCGCGTTCGCCGCCATAGGGCACCGGTGCGTTGCCATCGACATAGAACGGGAATTTCTCGTGCTCGGTGCCGATGCGCCACTTGTCACGTGGTTTGTTGCCCTCGGCCAGGTGCTCGACGAGTTCGTCGACGCCTTCGATGGGCCGGAAATCGGTTGTGTCGCGCGCCATGATCAAGCCCTCAAGAGCAGCCGGAGGGCCGCCGGGGGTAAATGGACGAAATGTCAGCAGCCGATCAAGCGAAAAATCCTGAGCCAGAGGTCAAGAGGAATTGAAGAGCGCGCCTTCTTGCTCGGAGGGAGAAAGAAGAGCCTCACCAATCTCCGATCGTCGCCTGCATGACGGCAAGTGCGGCCACGGCCGCCGTGTCGGCGCGCAGGATGCGCGGCCCGAGCGGAATGGCGGTCACGAAGGGCAGGGCGCGCAGCATCTTGCGCTCGTCATCGGAAAAGCCGCCTTCCGGCCCGACCAGCAGCGCCAGCTTCTTCTCCTTCACCTTCACCTGCCGCAAAGCCGGCAGCGGATTGTTGGTCGAGGCGTCCTCGTCGCAGAAGACCAGCCGCCGCTCCTTGTCCCACCCGGTCAGCAGGCGTTCGAACCTTTCCGCCTCGCGAACCTCCGGCACCGCCAGGATGCCGCACTGCTCGGCGGCCTCGACGACATTGGCGCGCAGGCGATCGATTGACGGCTTCGCCACTTGGGTATGTTGGGTGATGACCGGCTGCAGGATGCCCGCGCCCATCTCGACCGCTTTCTGCACGAGATAGTCGAGGCGGCCCTGCTTCAGTGGCGCGAAACAGTAGATGAGGTTGGGCAGTGGCGGCTGTGGCCGTTGCAGCGTCAGCACTTTCAGCCGCACCGCCCTTTTTGATTTGGCGGCAATCGCAGCCGACCATTCGCCATCGCGGCCATTGAAGACGAGGATCTCCGCGCCCTCGGCGAGCCGCAGCACATGCATGAGATAATGGCTCTGCTGCTGAGCGGCATCGAACTCGACGTCCGCCGCGAGATCGTCGGACACGAACAGGCGTTGCATCTTGTAATTGGCGCGCATGGCCGAGGAATGGTCGACGCTGCCCGTGGCGTCAAGCCTGCATGCCGGCCGTACAGCAAAGACGACATGGCGCTGTCGGAATGCCGATGCCCGTCTTTTGCTCCATCGCGCAGTCTGGAGTGCAGAAGAATGCGGTCTGGAGGCGTGGGTTGGAAAGGATTACACGAGGCGGCTGTTTGTGCGGTGCCGTGAGCTATGAGTTGAGCGGTGAACTGCGTCCGATCGTTGCTTGCCATTGCAATCAGTGCAGAAAGGCAACCGGCCATTTCGGGGCGGCCACGCAGGTTGAACAGCAACGGGCGACCATCACAGGCGATACGCTGCGTTGGTTCAGATCGTCTGAGCACGCCGAGCGCGCCTTCTGCTGCGTATGTGGTGGAAATCTGTTCTGGCGCCAGGTTGGCAGCCCGTTCATTTCGGTCTGGGCCGGGACCATAGACGGCAAGACCGGTCTGAAAATGGAAAGCCAATTGTATCCGGAATCCGCGGGCGACTACTATGAGTTGCCGGCGGTTCCCGTGGTGCCGCAGTCGGAATTGAAGTAGCGCGACTGCTCAGCTTGCCCAGGCCGGTCGATACCCGGCGCCAAGCACGGCCACGGCCGTCATCGGCGTGATCATGAACGGATCGGCAAGGTCGGGTGCGTCGAGGCCGATCGCCGGCCCATAACCGCCGAAACTCCAGGGCAGCGCCGCACCGTCACGCAGCGCGTAGGGCCTGTTGCCGGCCGCGATCATCGTGCCGTCCGGCAGGGCCATGATCGACGTGCGATCGAGCTTCACCGCTTGCCCGCCGGAAGCCAGCCGCTCCTTGTGCAATCGCCTATCGACCTGCGGCGCGCGCGGTTCGGCAATGCCGAAGGCCTTGCCGAAGTGGCCGACAAAATCCCTGGCCCGCTCGCGCTGGCAAAAGAAACAAGGCCGGTGACCCGCGGCCAGCGCCGTCACCTCGTCGAGGAAAAACAGCTCGGTCCAGCCGGGCTTGCCACCCGGCCGGTTGCGGCCCATCGGCTCGCGCCGCACGTTGCGGAACTGGCACACGCAGATGATCCACGCCTGCAAGGCCCAACGTTTCTTCAACAGGGTCTTCGTTTCGGGATCGTGGATGATGCCGCGATTGCCGGTGAACAGGCCGCGCTCGGGCACGGCGTGGATGGCGCCGAACGGATCGACCCGGTTCTGCAGTGGCATAGTTCTCTCCCAGGATACGCATCTTGGCTGCGACACTAGCGGCATGATATCGCTCCTCGCATCATTTTGATGTCAGCAAGGTTTTGCGGATGCGGGTGCTGGTGGTCCAGAACTACGACAATACCGGCCTCGGCCAGGTTGGTGCCGCACTCGCGGAAGCGGGTGCCGATCTCGATGTGCGCCTGCCCTACAAGGGCGATCCGCTGCCGGACGACGCGACTGGCCACGATGCCATGGTGGTGCTCGGCGGCGGCCAGAATGCGCTGGCCGACGATGAATATCCCTATTTCCCGACGTTGCTGGAACTGACCCGCGATTTCGCCGGCAAGGATCGCGCCGTGCTCGGCATCTGCCTCGGCAGTCAGCTCGTCGCCCGCGCCTTCGGCGGCGAGAACCGCATCGGCGGCGCCAACGAATTCGGCTGGCACGGCGTTTCGCTGACGCCGGACGCCAAGGCCGATCCGGTATTGGCCGCGCTGCCTGAAAAATTCCCGATCTTCCAGTGGCACGACGACACGTTCGAACTGCCGGAAAACGCCGTGCGGCTCGCCGGCAATCACGTCGCCGAGAATCAGGCGTTTCGTGTCGGCCGCGCGGTCTACGGCTTCCAGTTCCATTTCGAGGCCGACCGGCCGATGGTCAAGGACTGGAGTTCCTCCTTCGCGCCCGTTATCGCCGCGCGCCATCCCGACTGGGCAGGCAAGCTTGACGGCGAAATGGCCCGCAACGGCCCCGACGCGGATGCCGCCGGCCTTGCCATTGCTCGCGCCTGGGTCGCGACCATCTGAGCATCCGCCCTCCGCAGCCCGCCGCGTGACATAATTGGCACGCGGCCCTGAATCCGTCTGGGGAAAACACCTTTCATCCTTGGCTTGTGTCCGCCCGCTGTCCTAGAAGGCGCGCGCTCTGCATCGGCAGTGCAACCGCGATGAACCTTTTGTGTGACCCGTGCGACACACCTCCGATACAGAACATGCCTAGAAGCGCGAAATCGCCGAAAATTTGAAGCGAATTCTCCGTTTCAACGCATTGGTAACCGTCCCATGCACAGATGCAGAAAGCTCAACAAGAGATGACTTCCGTGAAAGCAGCGCTTCTGTCCTTTGCCATGCTGTCCGCCATCGTGCTTTGCGGCCTGGGTATTTATGCCGCGGATGCAGCCAACAACCACAACGCCGTCGACGGCTACGGCGTCACCGCCTCCCTTCGCTAAAGCCGGAGCCTCTCTCGCGTCCTCTAGCGCGCGCCGCTCAAGCTTCCTTTATCGCCATTTCCAGGATGCGTTTGTCCGCTCCGTCCACGACGAGCGCGGTAAGCATGCCTGATTGCCAGGCAAGCGTGTCGACATTGACGCGGTTGGCCATCACCTCCGCCTCAGGGACCGGGGTGTGGCCGTGCACCACGATCTTGGGGAAGAGGCCGGTGTGATCGTGGAAAACGTCACGGATCCAGATCAGGTCCTGCGGGTTTTGCTTCTCCAGGGGAATGCCGGGCCTGATACCGGCATGGCAGAAGAAGAAGTCGCCGAAGCTCACTGAGAAGGGCAGCGAGCGCAGGAAGTCGATATGGCTTTGCGGCACGGCTTCGAGGAGGGCCGCGTGCCCCCGTCTCATCGTCTCCATCTTGCCGAACCAACCGGCGTCGGCGGCGAGCGACACCCCATAGGACAGCGCCGTCTGGACGCCGCCATAGCGCATGAAAAGCCCTTCCGGGTCAGGGGTTCTCAGAAAATCGAGAAAGCCGGTGTCATGGTTGCCGGCGAGCATCAGATTGCGCGGATCGCGTTCGCGCGCCTCGATCAGAAAATCGATGACACCCCCGGAGTCCGGCCCACGGTCGACATAGTCGCCGAGGTGAATCACCCGCCAGTCGCGAGCCGGTTGCCACTCCAACTCGCTCTCGATCCGCCGGTGCATGGCGGCCAGCAGGTCGAGCCGGCCATGCACGTCGCCGATCGCGTAGAGACGCACACCATCCGGCCCATACGCGTCGAGGAAATGGATGCCGGGTTCCGCCAATTTCTCGTGGTCTCCGTGGTCGGATGTCACTGACTAGCGCCGGAGCTGGTCCTTGCCCATGTCGGTGACCAAACGCTTTCCGCACAGCGCCAGCGTGATGTCCATCTCCTTGCGGATGATTTCCAACGCTTTGGTAACCCCTTCCTTGCCGAGCGCGCCCAGGCCGTAAAGAAATGGCCGGCCGATATAGGTGCCCTTGGCGCCGAGGCAAAGCGCTTTCAACACGTCCTGGCCGGAGCGGATGCCGCCATCCATATGGACCTCGATCTGATCGCCGACCGCATCGGCGATTTCCTCAAGCACCATGATCGACGATGACGCACCATCGAGCTGACGCCCGCCATGGTTGGAAACGATGATCGCGTCGGCGCCGGTCCTGGCCGCCATCAGCGCGTCTTCCTTGTCGAGGATGCCTTTCAGGATCAGCTTGCCGCCCCAGCGCTCCTTGATCCACGCCACGTCCTTCCACGACAGCTGCGGATCGAACTGCTCCGTCGTCCAGGACGACAGCGAAGAGACATCGCCGACGCCCTTGGCATGGCCGACGATGTTGCGGAAGGTGCGACGCTTGGTGCCGGCAATGCCCAGGCACCAGCGCGGTTTGAGGGCCAAGTCGATGATGTTGGTCAGCGTCATCTTGGGCGGCGCCGAAAGCCCGTTGCGGACATCCTTGTGGCGCTGGCCGAGGATCTGCAGGTCGAGCGTCAGCACCAGCGCCGAGCATTTCGCCGCCTTCGCCCGGTCGATCAGGTCGAGCACGAAATCCTTGTCGCGCAGAACATAGAGCTGGAACCAGAATGGCTTCTTCGTCACCGAGGCGACATCCTCGATCGAGCAGATGCTCATCGTCGACAGCGTGAAGGGCACACCGAATTCCTCGGCGGCCTGCGCCGCCAGCATCTCGCCATCGGCGTGCTGCATCCCGGTCAGGCCCGTCGGCGCCAGGGCCACCGGCATCGACACTTTCTGGCCGATCATGGTTGATTCCAGCGAGCGGTTGCTCATGTCGACCAGCACGCGCTGGCGGAACTTGATCTTCTGGAAGTCTTCCTCGTTTGCGCGATAGGTGCTCTCGGTCCAGGCACCGGAGTCGGCATAGTCGAAGAACATCTTGGGCACGCGCCGGCGCGCGAGATCCTTGAGGTCTGCGATGGTGAGAATGTCGCTCATGATGGTCCCCGCTTGATCGAATTGACTAGGAGCGTCTGCGTGCTGGTTCGGTATCGCCGGCCTCCGAGCGCTGCCGCAGTCTGAGCCGCGACACGCGTTGCCAGTCGCCGCTGCGCTCGGCTTCCGCCATCGACCGCTCGACATAGGTCATATGGTCCATCGCCGCCTGACGGGCTCCGGCTGGATCGCCGGCCTTCACCGCGGCATGGATCGCCCGGTGTTGCGCAAGCAGCGCCTCGCGCGCGCCGGGCACGGTGAACACCAGCAGCCGGTTCTGGAACACGCCTTCCGACAGCAGCCGGTAGCAGGAGCGCAGCGTGTGCAGCAGCAGGATGTTGTGCGCGCATTCGCAGATCGCGTGATGGAACTCGACGTCGATTTCGGCCTCGTCGTCGAAATCGCCGGTGCGATGCGCCTCGTCCATGCGCGCCATGATGCGGTCGAGCAGCGCAAGATCCTCGGGGGTGGCGCGCCGCGCCGCATATTCGGCGGCTATGCCTTCGATCTCGCGGCGGTATTCCAGATAGTCGGTCACCGCCTTGCGATGCATCGAGATCAGGTCCGCCACCGGTTTGGTGAACAACTGGCCGATAATGTCGGCGACATGCGTGCCACCGCCTGGGCGCGTGGTCAGCAGGCCGCGTCCTTCGAGCGCCTTCAGCGCATCGCGCAGGATCGGCCGCGACACGTCGAATTGGCGTGCCAGCTCGCGCTCGCCCGGCAACCGGTCGCCCGTGCGCAGCACGCCTTCGAGGATGAGGCTCTCGATCTGCTGCACCACCTCGTCGGCGGTGCGCGAATGCTCGATCCTGGAAAAAATATCGCTCAACAGATTGCCTGGAAGGTGAACCGGTATCACGCAGGATAAAGCCTGCGTCGCCAACTGGTCAAATTATTTATCCAATTGGTCAGGGTGGGCCGGCATTGCCGCGCGCTGTTCCATCACCTTCGGCTAAGCTTTGCTGTTTGCGTCATCAGGCGATTGGTCCTAGAGGGACGCGACTGCAAGAGGGTCAAGGAAACCCGGGGGACCAGCCGTGTCAGACGACCCGTCCAATCTCGAATTCCAGCCGCGTGCCAAGGGCAGCGTCATGGGCTTCCCCGCGCATGAGGGCCGGCCCGGCGCGCTGGGCGAGGTGCATGCCCGGCCGCATCCGCTGATCGAAAAGCCGCGCGTCCTGGTGCAACTCGCCTTCATGACCGAAGGCGGTTCCGGGGTCGATCATGCCGTGCTTTCCGAACTGTCGCGGCGTCTTGGCATTGCCGCGCCCGACCGCCAGGCGCGTCACCACGCCATGAAGTGGGGCAAGGGCTCGCTGCGCTGGGAGCGGCATACGGAATTCTCGACTTATCTGTGGGAAGGGCCGCTCTCCGAAAACGGTAGGGGGCAGGAGGATTCGCCGTTCGGCAACGGCTTTTCGCCGCCGGGCACCGTCATTTCGGGCATCCGGCTCGAGATCCGCAAATGGACACAGGTGAGCGAGCGGTTGATCGCCGATTTCGACCCGACCAGCCTGTGCTACTCGCTGGTCGAGCGCGGCAACGCGGCAATCGTCACCGATTTCCGACAGGATGGCGACGGCATGACCCGCATACTGGTGCTCGATCGCGGCCTGACGCCGGCGCGCACCGGGGCGCTGTCGCAGCGACTGATCGACATCGAAACCTACCGCACGCTCGCCATGCTCGGCCTGCCGCTGGCGCTGACCTTGTCGGGCCGCGCCCGCCGCATCGAGGACAGGCTGGCCCTGACCACGCTGGAAATGAAGGTCGCCGAGACCCGCGACAGCCAGACGCTGCTCGCCGACCTCACCGAACTTGCCGCGGAACTGGAGGCGGATGCGGCCTCGAGTCTTTACCGCTTCGGCGCCAGCCGCGCCTATGACGGCATCGTGGTCGAGCGGCTGGAAGCACTCGAAGAGGAAGCCGTGCCCGGCTACGACACCTGGGAAGGGTTCCTGCAGCGCCGCGTCGCACCCGCCATGCGCACCTGCCGCTCGGTCGAGGAGCGCCAGGCCAACCTGTCGCGCAAGCTGACCCGCGCCACGACGCTGCTGCGCACTTGGGTCGATGTCGAGGTTGAAAAGCAGAACCGCGACCTGCTCGCTTCGATGAACAACCGCGCTCGCCTGCAACTGCGGCTGCAGCAGACCGTCGAAGGCTTGTCGGTCGCCGCCGTCTCCTATTATGTCGTCGGCCTCATCGGCTATGTCGCCAAGGGCGCCTCGATCTTTGGCCATGCCTTCGCGCCGGAAGTCGTCACCGCCGCTTCGGTGCCGGTCGCCATCCTGCTGGTCTGGTGGGGCGTGCGCCGTGTGCGCCGCATGCATTCCGAGCCCGGCAAGCACGCCGGCGAATAGGCGCGTAGTCTCCCCCCGCGAGGGGGAGATGTCGCCAAAGGCGACAGAGGGGGTCGCCTCGCGTAGAGCGCCAACCCCTCCTTCGCGCCAGGAGATGAAGTCGGGATCTAGGTGAGACGACCCCCTCCGGCCGCTTCGCGTCCACCTCCCCCTCGAGGGGGGAGGGCAGCGGCAGATTGCCGCTGCGGAAGCCCGTCTCGACCTCGACTTGCGGTCTCGACCAAAGCAGCATTTGCAACGGGCGTGCCGTACTGGTAAAAGATTTTGACCAGTCAACCAGAATGAGGCTGCTGATGTCCGGCCTGGCCATGCCGCAACCTGACGATGCCACGATGCGCCATCGCGACGAGATCGTCGCCGACATGCGCATCATCGTGCCGGGCGAGGGCGTGGTCGATGCCGCCAACGCCATGCGGGCCTTCGAGAGCGACGGGCTCACCGCCTATCGGCAATTGCCGCTGGTCGTGGTGCTGCCTGAAACGGTGGCGCAGGTGTCGCGCGTGCTGAAATACTGCAACGACCGCAACATCCGTGTCGTACCGCGCGGCTCCGGCACCTCGCTCTCGGGCGGCGCACTGCCGCTGGAAGATGCTGTGCTGCTGGTCATGAGCCGCTTCAACCGCATCCTCCAGGTCGACTATCCCAATCGCATCGTCGTTGCCCAACCGGGCGTTACCAATCTCGGCATCACCACCGCCGTCGAGCAGGAGGGCTTTTACTACGCCCCCGATCCATCCTCCCAGATCGCCTGCTCGATCGGCGGCAATGTCGCGGAAAACTCCGGCGGCGTGCACTGCCTGAAATACGGCCTCACCGCCAACAATGTGCTCGGCATCGAGATGGTGCTGATGAATGGCGAGGTGGTGCGGCTCGGCGGCAGCCATCTCGACGCGGAAGGCTACGACCTGCTTGGCGTCATGACCGGTTCGGAAGGACTGCTCGGCGTCGTCACGGAGGTCACGGTCCGCATCCTGAAGAAGCCTGAGACGGCGCGAGCCCTGCTGATCGGCTTTCCGACCAGCGAGCAGGGCGGCCAGTGTGTCGCAGACATCATCGGCGCCGGCATCATTCCAGGCGGCATGGAAATGATGGACCGTCCCGCGATCCAGGCGGCGGAGGATTTCGTCAATGCCGGCTATCCCCTCGATGTCGAGGCGTTGCTGATCGTCGAGCTCGACGGGCCTGTCGTCGAGGTCGATCATCTCATCACCGCGGTCGAGGCGATCGCCATCCGCAACGGCTCGACCACCTGCCGCATCTCGCAGTCCGAGCAGGAGCGCTTGAGCTTCTGGGCCGGCCGCAAGGCAGCCTTCCCGGCGGTCGGCCGCATCTCGCCCGACTATTACTGCATGGACGGCACCATCCCGCGCAAGGAACTGCCGCGCGTGCTGCACGGCATGCGCGAGTTGTCGCAGAAATATGGGCTCGGCGTCGCCAATGTCTTTCACGCCGGCGATGGCAATCTGCACCCGCTGATCCTCTACGATGCCAACGTACCGGGTGAACTCGACAAGGCCGAAAGCTTCGGCGCAGACATATTGCGGCTCTGCGTCAAGGTCGGCGGCGTCCTCACCGGCGAACATGGCGTGGGCGTCGAGAAGCGCGACCTGATGCCGGAAATGTTCAATCAGGTCGACCTCGACCAGCAGATGCGCGTCAAATGCGCCTTCGATCCCAACCACCTGCTCAATCCGGGAAAGGTGTTCCCGCAGCTCCGCCGCTGCGCCGAACTCGGCCGCATGCACGTGCATCGCGGGCAAGTGGCGTTTCCCGACATTCCGAGGTTTTGAGGGACATGTTGGTGCTTGAACACCCCCCTCTGTCCTGCCGGACATCTCCCCCGCAAGGGGGGAGATTAGCAGTTCCGGCGTCTCGCCATTCAACCGACATTGGATGTTGGCGAAATCCGATGCGGCATCTGATCTCCCCTCTTGCGGGGGAGATGTCCGGCAGGACAGAGGGGGGTGTGAAGAAACGCGACCTATCACCTCTCGCCCGCTTTGCGGGGCAGAGGAAGGGCACGCGTGCATGACCATCTTCACCCCCTCCACCTCAGACGAAGTCCTTTCCACCGTCGCCTGGGCGGTGGCCGAGGAGTCGCCGCTCGAAATCCTCGGCCATGGCTCCAAGCGTGGCATCGGCCGTCCGCCGCAGACCGAACACACGCTCGACCTGTCGAGGCTCACCGGTGTCACGCTCTACGAACCCGCCGAACTGGTGCTGTCGGCGAAAGCCGGCACGCCGCTGGCCGAGATCGAGAAACTGCTGGCGGAGAACGGCCAGCAACTGGCGTTCGAACCGATGGACTATGGTCCGTTGCTGGGCGGCGAGCCGGGCAAAGGCACGATCGGCGGCGTGCTCGGCGCGAACCTGTCCGGCCCCCGCCGGCTGAAGGCCGGCGCGGCTCGCGATCATATCCTCGGCATCAATGTGATCTCCGGCCGGGGCGAAGCCTTCAAATCCGGCGGCCGCGTGGTCAAGAACGTCACCGGTTACGACCTGTCGAAGCTGATGGCCAACAGCTGGGGTACCTTGGCCGTGTTCACCGACGTTACCTTCAAGGTGCTGCCTGCGGCTGAAGCCGAAGTCACCCTGGCGATCAGGGGATTGCTTGATGATGCGGCCGCCGCCGCCATGGCCCTGGCGCTCGGCTGCAGCGCGGAAGTGTCGAGCGCCGCCCATCTGCCCGAGCGCATTGCCGCGCGCGTCGCCGGCGGCGCGCTCGGCAGCGATGCCGCCACGCTGCTGCGCGTCGAGGGCTTTGGTCCGTCGGTTGCCTATCGCATTGCCGCGCTGAAGACGCTGCTCGGCAAGGCCGGGCCGCTGGAGGAGATTGCCGGCGAGGCTTCGCGGCTGATCTGGCGCGACATACGCGATATCAGGCCCTTCGCCGATAGCGGAGAGAAGCCGGTCTGGCGCGTGTCGATGGCGCCTTCGCAAGCGCACCAGATGGTGCTGACCTTGCGCATGCAGGCCGCCGTCAGCGCCTTCTATGACTGGCAGGGCGGACTGGTATGGCTGCGCATGGAAGAGGGCGACCCGGAAGCGGCCCTGCTGCGGGGGCTGTTGCGCAAACATGGCGGCGGCCACGCGACGCTGGCGCGCGCCGCGCCCGCCCATCGCACGGCGCTGCCGGTGTTCGAACCGCAGGCGCCGGCGCTTGCCGCGCTCAGCCTGCGCCTGAAGCAGGAATTCGACCCGAAGAACATCCTCAATCCCGGCCGCATGGCCTAGGACATCAGATGCAGACGAATTTCTCATCCGCCCAGCTTGCCGATCCGCATGTCGCGGAATCGGAAAAGATACTGCGCAAATGCGTGCATTGCGGCTTCTGCACCGCCACCTGTCCGACCTATGTGACGCTTGGCAACGAGCTCGATTCACCGCGCGGGCGCATCTATCTCATCAAGGACATGCTGGAGAACGGCCGTCCCGCCGACAAGGAGATCGTCACCCATATTGACCGCTGCCTGTCGTGCCTGGCCTGCATGACCACCTGTCCATCGGGGGTCAACTATATGCATCTGGTCGACCATGCGCGCGCGCATATCCAGGAGACGTACAAGCGGCCGCTGCTCGACCGGCTGACCCGCAGCATGCTGGCCTTCGTGCTGCCTTATCCCCAGCGCTTTCGAGCCGCGCTCAAACTGGCGAAACTGGGCAAGCCGTTCATCGGCCTGTTCGAGAAGGTCCCGGCGCTTAAGCCGCTCGGCGCGATGCTCAGGCTCGCCCCGACATCGATCCCAGAGGCTTCGCCGCTGGCGTCGCCGGGCATTCATGCCGGGCAGGGCACGCAAAAGGGGCGCGTAGCCATCCTCACCGGCTGCGCGCAATCGGTACTCGACCCCGCCATCAACGACACAACGATCTCGCTGCTGACACGGCTCGGTGTCGAGGTGGTGGTGCCGCCCGGGGAGGGCTGCTGCGGCGCGCTGGTTCATCATATGGGGCGCGAGGAAGCAGCGCTTGCCTCGGCACGGCAGAATGTCGACGCCTGGACAGGCGCCATCGACCAGGGCGGTCTCGATGCCATCATCATCACCGCGTCGGGCTGCGGTACGACGATCAAGGACTATGGCTTCATGCTGCGCCTCGATCCGGCCTATGCCGACAAGGCCGCGCGTGTGTCGGCGCTGGCCAAGGACATCACCGAATATCTGGCAAGCCTCGATCTGCCCGAGCCGGTGCGCAAGCCAGGCACGGTCGTTGCCTACCACTCGGCCTGCTCGATGCAGCATGGTCAGAAGATCATCCGCCAGCCGAAGGAACTGCTGGCCAGGGCCGGTTTCATCGTGCGGGAGCCGCGCGAGGGCCATCTGTGCTGCGGCTCGGCCGGCACCTACAACATCCTGCAGCCCGAGATCTCGGCCAGGCTGCGCGACCGCAAGGTGAAGAACATCGAGGCGACCGGCGCTTCGATCATTGCCACCGGCAACATCGGCTGCATCACGCAGATCGCGTCCGCCGCGAAGTTGCCGGTGGTGCACACGGTAAAATTGCTCGACTGGGCCTATGGCGGGCCGAAGCCAGACGGTGTGCTCGAGAACAGCCTCATCGCGGCAGAATAAGAATCGGGAGCCTATTCGGCCGCGAGCCTGTCCGCCGTACCGTAAGTCGCCTCGTAAAGCGCGCGCTGCCGGCTGAGCGCCACCATCGTGTTGCGCAGCAGGATCGCCACCGTGATCGGGCCGACGCCGCCTGGCACAGGCGTGATCCAGGAGGCGACCTCGCGCACGCTTTCGGTATCGACGTCGCCGACGATGCGGCTCGCCCCATCCGGCCCGATTTCGGAATTGATGCCGATGTCGATGACGGCAGCCCCTGGTTTCACCATGTCGGCCTTGATCAGCCGCGGCTTGCCGACGGCGACGAACAGCGCATCGGCGCGGCGTGCATGGGCGGCGACCGAGCGCGTCATGTGGTGGCAGACCGTGACGGTCGCGCCTTCGCTCATCAGAAGGAAGGCGATCGGCTTGCCGACGATTTCCGAATGGCCGACGACCACGACTTCCAGGCCCTTGAGATCGAGGCCTGTCTCCTTCAGCAACTCGACCGAGGCGGCCGCCGTGCAGGGCGCGAGATCGAGCTGGTTGTAGACGATGTTGCCGATCGAGGCCGGATGCATGCCCTCGACATCCTTCAGCGGATGCACCGCCGCCTGCAGCGTCTTGATCGGAATATGCGCTGGCACCGGCCTCTGGATGATGATGCCGGTGACGCGCGGATCGGCGTTCAGGCCATGGATTGCCGCCTCCAATTCGCCTGAGGTGATGGTGGCGGGAAAACGTCTTTCCTCGAAATCGATACCGGCGAGCTGAGCCTTGGCACGTTGGTTGCGCACATAGACATCGACGGCATCCGTATCGCCGACGGTGATCGAGATCAGCTTGGGCGGAAAACCCTCGGCTTTGGCAATTGCCGCATCCTGACGCACGGCGGCGATGATGCGTTGGGCAACCGGGCCGCCCTTGAGATAGCGGCTGTCGTCGGACAGGGACATAGTTCGAACCTTTGGTGGGGAGATTGTGCACTGCAATAGCAGAGCATGGCCCGGAAATCAGCCCTGAAAACGAAACACCGTGCCTCCGGGGCGACCTGTCGCACCATGAAACGAAAAGGGCAGCCCGGTTACCCGTGCTGCCCTCTCGTGACTGGCCGTATCCCCACACGGCCCGTCCCCCGTTAACTCGTTGCCAGTCTAAGCACGTCTTCCAACAGCGCGCTATGGCTTGAGGGCAACAGCGCGCCAAAACCTTCTCAGCACTGCTTAACCGGCTGATTCGCTGTCACTATATCACCTCGACCGTGGTTCCGACATTGACCCGTTCATAAAGGTCGACGACGTCCTCGTTGCGCATGCGGATGCAGCCCGACGACACCGCGCCACCGATCGTCCAGGGCTGGTTGGTGCCATGGATGCGATATTCGGTCGTGCCGAGATAGAGGGCGCGGGCGCCGAGCGGGTTCTCGATGCCGCCAGCCAGATAGGTCGGCAGGTAGCGGCCCTTGGCCGCTTCGCGCTTGATCATCTGCGCCGGCGGGCGCCAGTCCGGCCAGACACGCTTGTTGGTGATCTTGTGCGTGCCCGACCATTCGAAGCCCGGCTTCCCGGTGCCGACGCCGTAGCGCCGCGCCTTGCCGTTCTTCTCGACCAGATAGAGGAAATTCTGCGTCGTATCGATCACGATCGTGCCTGGCTTCTGCCCACCGTCATAGTCGACTTCCTGCGGCAGGTAGATCGGGTTGATCTGCGGGCGCATCACCATGCGCTTGGCCGGCGTCTGCACGGCGGCCGTCTGCAAGCGGTCGGGCTGTGCTTGCGGCTGCGCATAGCGCGGGCGCGGCTGCTGCTGCGCGACCGAACGGTTCTGCCGCACGATGCCGGGCGCATGGCCAAGCTGCAGCACCCACGGGGCGGAAAGGTCGGGGCTCACCATCACGGGCGGCCTGTCGGCATAGCGGTCGCCGGCGGTGGATGGCGTGACACCGGCGGCAAACACAGCCACGGCGCCGAGCAAGGGAAACAGGACTCTCTTCATCGGGAACGCACCTTGATCGTCTGATACAACCGGGTGGAAACGCTCCCCGGTTCAGCGATCATTGGCGCGCCAGCGGCAACCGAAACATGAATCGGAATGCGTAAAATGCGGAACTGTCAGTAAACCTTTTGGTGTGGTTACCGCCGCGTTCAGGAATCTGGTAAAGCCACGGTAAAGCAGCGCAAAAGTGCGTTAAGGAATGGATTTTAGGCATGCAACAAGAAAACACCGGCCTGCTCGCCGGTCCCGACGGTGTCGCGCGCTGCTTCTGGCATGGCAATCTGCCCGACTATCTGCACTATCACGATCATGAATGGGGCCGGCCGGTGGCCGATGACCGCAGGCTGTTCGAAAAGATCTGCCTCGAGGGCTTCCAGTCGGGCCTGTCGTGGCTGACCATCCTGCGCAAGCGCGAGAATTTTCGCGAGGCCTTCGCCGGCTTCGACTTCGACAAGGTCGCCGCCTTCACCGACAAGGATGTCGAGCGCCTGCTCGGCAATGCCGGCATCATCCGCCATCGCGGCAAGATCGTCTCGACCATCAACAACGCCAAACGCGCCCGTGAAATGGCCGACGAATTCGGCTCGCTGGCCGCCTGGTTCTGGAAGTTCGAACCCGGCAAGGAGGAGCGGCCCGAGATCGTTGATCTCGCCCATCTACGCGCCAACCCGACCACGGCGGTCTCGGTACGGATTTCGAAGGAACTGAAGAAGCGCGGCTGGAGCTTCGTCGGCCCGACCACGGTCTACGCCTTCATGCAGGCCATGGGCCTGGTCAACGACCATCTCGAAGGGTGTGTCTGCCGCAAGGAGGTTGAGAAGGAACGGAAGGCATTCAAGCGGCCGAAGTAGCGGCGGCGCCTGCGCCCCGGCGCCGGCCTATCAGGCGCCGATGGTTCTGGACATGTAAAGCCCGGCGAAAATGGCCGCCACGATGGCAAGAGCAGGGTAGATCACCAGCAGTCCGGTCACTAGCGCATCGCGCATGGTGGGCCCAGCGACTTCACCGGATGTCGGCTCGAATGGGCCCGCCGCATGGCTTGTCATCTTGTGAATATGGGTGTTGGCAGGGCGTAGATGCGCACATACGTCGCCAGCGTCAACGATATCGAATTTCCGTCCCGTCGCCATCGCCAAATCCCCTTGTCTCCGCGCGATTTGTCGGTTGCGATTGTGTCGGCACAATGCTGCTTGTGGCGGAATTGGTGCATTTCCCTAGTGGTTTGGTACGGCTTGCCGAAGCGGGCTTCGCCTGGCCTTGCCGCACCAATCAGCATCGGTTAGGACACGCGCATTGCGAAAATCGCAACATTGTTGACCTGCAAACATCACGAAACACCAGGTGCCCAACTCATGGCCGACAAATCGGAAAAGACGAAAGCGCGGCTGCCGCGCGGGTTTGCCGACCGCGGCGCCGAGGACATCCGCGCCGTCGAGAAGATGATGGCGACGATCCGCTCGGTCTATGAGCTCTATGGTTTCGAACCCGCCGACCAGCCGCTGATCGAATACACCGATGCGCTGGGAAAATTCCTTCCCGATCAAGACCGGCCGAACGAAGGCGTGTTCTCCTTCCAGGACGATGACGACCAGTGGCTGTCGCTGCGCTACGACCTGACCGCGCCGACGGCGCGCTTTGTCGCCGAGAATTTCGAGCGCCTGCCCAAGCCCTACCGCAGCTATCGCTCGGGCTGGGTGTTCCGCAACGAGAAGCCCGGTCCAGGCCGCTTCCGCCAGTTCATGCAGTTCGACGCCGACACGATCGGCACGCCGGGCGTCGCCGCCGACGCCGAAATGGCGATGATGATGGCCGACGTGATGGAAGCGCTCGGCATCAAGCGCGGCGACTACGTCATCCGCGTCAACAACCGCAAGGTGCTCGACGGCGTGCTGGAGGCGATCGGGCTTGGCGGCGAAGAGAATGCCGGCCGCCGGCTGACGGTGCTGCGCGCCATCGACAAGCTGGACAAGCTTGGGCCGGAAGGCGTGCGGCTCCTGCTTGGTCCGGGGCGCTGGGATGGCGGCAAGGAAGGCGAAGGCGACTTCGCCAAGGGCGCCGGGCTGAACGACGCACAGGCCGAAGCCGTTCTTCTTGCGACGGCAAGGAACGGACAGGCTGGCCAGGATTCCAATGTCGGCGCGAACACGACTTACCAGGAGGGCGTTGGCGAACTCGCGACGATTGAAGCCCTGGTCAGGGCGGCGGGATATCGCGAGGACCGTATCGCCATGGACCGCTCGGTCGTGCGCGGTCTCGAATATTACACCGGCCCCGTCTTCGAGGCCGAACTGCTGGCCGAAATCCCCAATGAGGACGGCCAGATCGTGCGCTTCGGCTCGGTCGGCGGCGGCGGGCGCTATGATGGCCTGGTCTCGCGGTTCCGTGGTGAGCCGGTGCCGGCGACTGGCTTCTCCATTGGCGTTTCGCGGCTGATGACGGCGCTGAAGAACCTCGGCAAGCTCGACACTTCGGAGGTGATCGCGCCGGTCGTCGTGCTGGTCATGGACAAGGACATCGAAAGCCTCGGCCGCTACCAGAAGACGGTGGCGGAGCTGCGCGCCGCCGGCATCCGCTCCGAAATGTATCTCGGCGGCGCCGGCATGAAGGCGCAGCTCAAATATGCCGACCGGCGCGGCTGTCCTGTCGCAATCATCCAGGGCGGTGACGAGCGCGCAAAGGGCGAACTGCAGATCAAGGACCTGATTGAAGGCGCGCGCATGTCGGCCGAGATCACCGATAATGCCGAATGGCGTGCGGCGCGGCCGGCGCAGGTGACGGTGGCCGAGGGTGATCTGGTTGCGGAGGTGAAGAAGATTTTGGCTGCGCAGGCATCCGATCGCGCCAAGGGGGGTGCCTCGCGCCCAACCTTTCCATGACCTCCCGCTACCCCGCCATTTCAACCGACATCACCAGCCTCTTCGCCGCCCGCGACACCCATCCGGTCGAGGTAGCTGTGTTGCAGCCGGCCGATCCGTTCCTCGACATGGCCGGCGAGGACTTGCGCCGCCGCATCTTCCTCACCGAAAGCGAGACCGGCCAGACGATGTGCCTGCGGCCGGAATTCACCATCCCGGTCTGCCTCGACCATATCCGCTCCCAGGCCGGAACGCCGCGCCGTTATTCCTATCTGGGCGAAGTGTTTCGCCAGCGCCGCGAAGGCGGCAACGAGTTCTTCCAAGCCGGCATCGAGGATCTCGGCGACCGCGACACGGCTGCAGCCGATGCCCGCTCCGTGGCCGACGCGCACGCACTGCTCACGCTGGTGCTGCCCGGCCAATCCCTCACGGTCACGCTGGGTGACCAGGGCATTTTCGAGGCGGTGCTCGCCGCCCTCGGGCTGCCGCGCGGCTGGCGCATGCGCTTGGCCCGCGCCTTCGGTTCGGCGCCGATGCTGCAGGCAGCCCTTGCCGATCTCGCCAATCCGCCGCGCAACGGCCAGCTTTCCGGCCCGGTCGCGGCACTTGTCCTCGACGGTGATCTCGAAGCCCTTTCGGCGCACATTGCCGGTGGCATGGAGGAAGCCGGGCTCTCGGCATCGGCCGGCCGTTCGCCGTCCGACATTGCCCGGCGATTGATCGAAAAGGCCGAATTGCGCAGCGTGCGGCTGTCGAACGAAGCCTTCGCGGCGCTGAAGGGCTTTCTGGCGATCGACGTGCCGCTCGATGGCGCGGCGCACGCGCTGGACACCTTCGCCGACGGCGCCGGGCTTTCGCTGGGCGCAGCGCTTGAAAAGTTTGCCGCCCGCGCCAGGGCGATCGAGGCGCATGGTTTGCCTGCGGGAAAAATCCGCTACGACGCCGCCTTCGGCCGTCCGCTGGACTACTACACCGGTGTCGTCTTCGAGATTGCCGCGCAGGATGGCGAGCGTCCCCTGGCCGGTGGCGGCCGTTATGACCGGCTGCTGACGCTGCTCGGCGCCAGGACCGCGATCCCCGGTGTCGGCTTTTCCGTCTGGCTCGACCGCATCGAAGCGTTGCGGGAGACGGCACGATGATCACGCTGGCGATCCCGTCGAAGGGCCGGCTGAAGGAGCAGGCGCTGGAGGCGCTGGCCAAGGCCGGCCTCGCCATCAGCCTGCCCGGCGACGAACGCAAATATCATGCCCGCGTCGAGGGCCTGGACAATGTCGAGGTCGCCTTTCTGTCGGCTTCCGAGATAGCGGGCGAGATCGGCCAGGGCGCGGTCGATCTCGGCATCACCGGCGAGGACCTTGTGCGGGAAAATCTCGCCGATTGGGAGACCCGCGCCGAGATCTTGGCCCGCCTCGGCTTCGGCCATGCCGATGTCGTGGTGGCGGTGCCCGAAATCTGGCTCGATGTCGACACCATGGCCGACCTCGACGACGTCGCCGCCGATTTCCGCCAGCGCCATGGCCGACGCCTGAGGATCGCCACCAAATACTGGCGGCTGACGCAGCAGTTCTTCTCCCAGAAACACGGGATCCAGGTCTATCGCATCGTCGAGAGCCTCGGCGCCACCGAAGGCGCGCCGGCCGCCGGGCTTGCCGATGTCGTCGTCGATATCACCACCACAGGCTCGACGCTGCGTGCCAATCATCTCAAGGTGTTGAGCGACGGCGTGGTCTTGAAGTCGCAAGCCTGCCTGGTCGCATCAAAGAAAGCTCGTTCCGCAGGCGATGAAGCCATCTTGCGCGACATCGTCACGAAAATGAGCGCTCTCCCTCCCCCTTGAGGGGAGGGTGGACAGCCGCCGAAGGCGGATGGACGGGTGGGGTCCTTGCGGCAGTGCTCGACGTGAGACGGCTCCACCCCCGCCTCGCTACGCTCGGCACCCCCTCAAGGGCAGGGAATACCCAGTTTCCACCGTCCCGGTAGGCTGATAGGCTCGGCGCTGTGCTGGAGGAGACAGCGATGCCGGTCAATCTCGACGAGCTGAAGAACGCCACCAATCTCCGCGGACGCGGTGCGCGCGCCGGCAGCGTCTTCATCGCACCCCTTGACGGCAGGGCGCATGTCTCGGGCGAGCGCAAGGTGCCGCTGCTCGACAAGACCATTCCAGCGCTTTTCTCCGACACGGTCAGCAAATACGGCACGCTTGATGCCGCCGTCTTCGTGGGCCAGGACAAGCGCTTCACCTGGAGCGAACTGTCGGACACGGTGGATGCGCTGGCCGCCGGCTTCCTGGCACTTGGCCTTGAAAAGGGCGATCGTGTCGGCATCTGGTCGCCCAACCGCTGGGAATGGCTGGTGACGCAATTCGCTACCGCCCGCATCGGCCTGATCCTGGTCAACATCAACCCGGCCTACCGCCTGATCGAGCTCGAATATGCGCTTAACAAGGTCGGCTGCAAGGCGCTCGTCACCGCCGCCAGCTTCAAGACCTCGGATTATCTCGGCATGATCGAGACGCTGGCGCCGGAGATCGCAACGGCCACGCCTGGCAAACTCGAGGCAACGAAACTATCGTCACTGAAGATCGTCATCCGCATGGGCGAGGACAATTCGCCAGGCATGTTCAATTTCGGCGACGTGCTGGCCATGGCCGGGCGCGATGAGCACGACAGCCTCGACCGCATCTCCGAGGGGCTGAAGCCGAACGAGGCGATCAACATCCAGTTCACCTCAGGCACGACGGGCGCACCCAAGGGCGCGACGCTCACCCATTCGAACATCGTCAACAATGGCAACTTCGTCACCTCGGCGATCAAGCTCACCGTCGATGACCGGCTCTGCATCCCGGTGCCGCTCTATCATTGCTTCGGCATGTCGATGGGCACGATGGGCTGTGTCTCCAAGGGCGCGACCATGGTTTTCCCGAGCGAGGGCTTCGATCCCGGCCTGACGCTGAATGCCATTTCGCAGGAGCGCTGCACCGGCCTCTATGGCGTGCCGACCATGTTCGTCGGCATGCTCGACCACGCGGATTTCGACACATTCGATCTTACCAGCCTGCGCACCGGCATCATGGCCGGTTCGCCATGTCCGATCGAAGTGATGAAGAAGGTGGTGTCGCTGATGCATATGTCGGAGGTGACCATCGCCTATGGCATGACCGAAACCAGCCCGGTCTCGTTCCAGAGCGGCGTCGACGATCCCCTGGAAAAGCGTGTCTCCACCGTCGGGCGCGTCCACCCCCATGTCGAGGTCAAGGCGGTCGATGCCGACGGCGCCACCGTTGCGGTCGGGGCGCCGGGTGAACTGTGCACGCGCGGCTATTCGGTGATGAAGGGCTATTGGGACGACGAGGCAAAGACCCGCGAGGCGATCGACAGCGACGGCTGGATGCACACCGGCGACCTCGCAACAATAGACGCAGAGGGCTATTGCAACATCGTCGGCCGGGTCAAGGACATGGTCATACGCGGCGGCGAGAACGTCTATCCGCGCGAGGTCGAGGAATTCCTCTACCGCCATCCCAAGGTGCGGGAAGTGCAGGTGTTCGGCATTCCCGACGCCAAATATGGCGAGGAGCTGTGTGCCTGGATCGTGTTGAAACCTGGCCAGATCGCCACCGAGCAGGAGATCAAGGCCTTCTGCGCCGGCCAGATCGCCCACTATAAGGTGCCACGCCACATCCGCTTCCGCACCGAATTGCCGATGACGGTGACCGGCAAGCCGCAAAAATTCCTGATGCGCCAGGCGATGGTGGAGGAACTGGGGCTGGTGACGCAGAAGACGGCGTGAGGGGCAATCTTCAGATGAATGCCAGACTTAGTCAGAAAACTTCACGCTCACTCCGCGCTGCCGAAAATAAGCCTGCATCAACTTGCGACCCGAGCGGTTGTTCTGCACCAATCTGGTCGGATCGAACACTGCCTGCTTAATCCCCTCTCGTGTCAGCGCTGCCTTGAGCGTCGCGATATGTGCGTCTAGGTCGGCATTGTCCGCTCGCAGTGAGGCATAGATATTCTCGGTCGCATCGGCCACGGTCAATTCGTTCACGGTGTCGTCCTTTGATTGATTGGGCCGCTGCCTAGCACAGATCCGCGGCTCAGCCGATACCGATAAGATCATCAGTCCACAGCGTCCCGGTGGTCGGCACAATCCATCGATGAGGCACAAAGCCGCCCCGCCGTTGTCGCCTCACGAAGGTCGTCTTTGGTCGTGCCTTAACCGAAGGCCGCCTTCTACCGCCGTCCGCCCTTCATCTCCGACGGCCGTGGCGCTGTCCCCGGCTCCTGCACAAGTGGTCCGAGCAGCACTTCACCGAACAGCGGCTGGTAGCTCCTGCGCACCGCCGGATCTTCCTTGAAGGACAGCGCGTACTGGCCGATCTGGTGGAAGTAGGTGATGCGGGCCCTGACCAGGCTTTCGTCCGGGGGGTAGCCCATGGCGCGGAACGAGCGGATCAGGAGCTCGATGCGCAGGTTGTCCATGTCCTTGACTTCCTGCGTCAGCTTCTTCGACGTTCGCGACCAGTCGCGCACCGCCAGATCCAGCAATGGGCTGAACGGCGCTTCATCCACCCAGACATGCACGATGTCAGTGAAGAACTGCAGGCCATCGACATCGTGCATGTCGCGCATGGCCCAGAAGGGCGCGCAATTGATATCGCGCCACTCTTGCAGCAGGCCGTCGCGAAGATCGGCCAGGCTGGCGAAGTGGAAGTAGAAGGAGCCGCGCGTCACCTTGAACTGTTGGGCAAGACGGTCGATCTTGACCTCTGCGATGCCGCGCTTCTCCAGCACCTTGCGCGCCGCCGCGATCCAGGCCTCGCGGCTGAGCGTCTGCCGCGCCACCTTCTGACCCGGGGCGGCCTTGGACGGTCTCTTGCCTCTTGCCGGGGCGCTGTCCGCTTTCATGTGGTCAAGACCTTCATCGCCATGCGCGACGCCTCCAACCCGTTCGCCGGCTTCGATGCGCTCCGCGATTCTCCAGGAGTCCATCTATCGCGGAAGGCCAAAGCAATTCCAGGAAAAGTGGTTTTCCGTCCGGAATTGCACGGAAACAAGGCTCTTAGCTTAGGGTAATGCGCTGATCCGCTCCAGCATGAGCTCGAAGAACGGCGCCGGATCGATGCGCCGCAGGACGTTGCAGTTTTTGCGCCGGCCGGTCACGTGCCACCAATCGACCACGGTCATGCCGATCGTCTCCGGCGAAACGATGTCGACAGTCACCGCGCACTGGCGCTGCTCATAGATCCGTGGCGCCAGCAGATAGCCGGTGACGCAGGCATCGTGGATCGGGCGCGCCGGCGTTTCGAATTTGTGGGTGCCATACTCGCGGTAGAAGTCCGCGAGGTTCGCGGCCTCGATCGCGGCGCGACTGCCGGTTGCGCGCAGGCGCTCCAGCCATTCAGGCGTCATCAGCGCGGTGTAGGTGCAGTCTATGCCCGCCATGGTCACGGGCGCGCCGCTGTCGAACACCTTATGCGCGGCATGCGGGTCGACGAAGATGTTGAACTCGGCCGCGGGGGTGGCGTTACCGCCCTGGAAGAAGCCGCCGCCCATCAGCACGACTTCGCGCAGGCGGGGCACGATCCTCGGCTCCATGGTCATGGCCATGGCGAGGTTGGTCATCGGTCCGAGCGTGCAGACGGTCAGCTCGCCCTCCGGCGCGTCCATGATCGTGCGCACCATGTAGTTGACGGCGTGTTCGCTCTTGAGCGGCGTCACCGGTTCGGGCAGGTCTGCACCGTCGAGGCCGGTTTCGCCATGCACATATTCGGCCGTGATCAGCTTGCGCACCATTGGCGCCGAGCATCCGGCATAGACCGGCACATCCGGCCGCCCGGCAAGCTCGACCACCTTCAGCGCGTTCTTCGACGTCAGGGCAAGCGGCACGTTGCCGCCGACCGTGGTGACGCCGACCACCTCGAGCTCGGACGGGGATCCTAGCGCGAAGAGGATCGCGAACGCGTCGTCCTGGCCCGGATCGGTGTCGATGATGATCTTGCGTGGTGCCATGATGCCGCGTCCTTCCTTTTGCGATCGAAAGCCTATTGATGAGGCCGCTCGGATGTGTAGAAATACAGTACTGTATCTTATGTTCAAGACAGGGTGTTCGAAAATGGATGCACAAGAGCGCGGCGATTTTTCCGAAATTCCAATCCTCGACGTCTCCGCGCTCTATGGCGACGACGAGGGCGCGATCCGGGCCACGGCGGCGACGCTGCGCCGCTATCTCGAGACGATCGGCTTCCTCTATGTCACCGGCCACCCCATTCCGCGCGCCGACGTCGAAGCCGTCCGCGAAGCCAGCAAGCGCTTCTTCGCCTTGCCCGAGGACGAAAAGGCGAAGCTGAAGATCGACAAGAATTTCCGCGGCTACCTGCCCTTTGCCGGCTCGACCATCGTGACCTCGTCGGTGGCGACCGTCAGCAAGCCCAATCAGAGCGAGTCGATCTTCTTCATGCACGAGGTCGGCGCCGAAGACCCCAGGGCCCTGGCCGAAAAGCCGCTGCAAGGCCCCAACCAGTGGCCGGACGAGGCCGCCGTTGCGGGCTTCAGGCAGACGATCGAGCGCTATGTCGATGAAATGTGCACGCTCGCTCGCAAGATGGTCCGCGCCATCGCGCTCTCGCTCGGGCTGCCCTCCGACAGCCTCGACCGCTATTTCGAGCAGCCGACGACCTTCCTGCGGCTGCTGCATTATCCGACGCAGCCCCAGGAAGAAGGGCTCTTCGGTTCGGCGCCGCACACCGACTACGGCTTCATCACCTTGCTTGCGCAGGACGATGTCGGCGGCCTCGAGGTCAAGAACAAGGCCGGCGACTGGGTTCCAGCACCTCCGGTCCCGGATTCCTTCGTCATGAATGTCGGCGACATTCTGGCGCGCTGGTCGAACGACCAGTTCGTCTCGACGCCGCACCGCGTCATCAACCGCTCGGGACGCGAGCGCTATTCGCAGCCCTTCTTCTTTGATCCATCCATGGACGAGACGATCGAGGCGCTGCCGGTCTGCGTGCCGGCCGGCACGCAGCCGAAATACGAGCCGGTGCTCTACGGTGACTACCTGATGGAGCGCATCGACAAGAATTACCATTACCGCAAGAAGAAGGCGGCGGAAGCGGCCAACGCGTAGGCGAATGCCGAGCACGGGCCGGTTCCGAACGGAGACCGGCCCGGACTTTGCGTGGTTTTGCCTGATGAAGACTGCAAACAAGCAAAAGAAAGGGGAACAGCAATGAATGCATATCTGCGAATGACCGGCCTTGCGCTGGCGATCTCCGCGACCGTCTGGGGTGGGATTTCCCGGGCCGCCGAGGTACCGAAATCCACAGACGTCAAGCAGAGCGGAACGCTCGCCGTCGCCAACACGCTGGACTTCGCGCCGTTCGAATATCTCGATGCCGACGGCAAGCAGACCGGCATCATCATCGAACTGGCCGGCGAGGTGGCCAAGCTCGTCGATGCCAAGCTCGACGTGCAGCGCACGCCGTTTCCTTCCATGATACCCGGGCTTGCCGCCGGCCGCTTCAAGATCGCCTGGGAGACGTTCTCGGCCACGCCCGAGCGGTTGAAGCAGGTCGATTTCGTCATGTTCCTGAAGGCTGGGCTGGCTGTCTCGACGTCGCCCGAGAAGAAGGCGAGCTTCAGCGGCGACACTCCGCTCTGCGGCAAGCGCATCGGCGTCTCGGCCGGCAGCGCCTCGGATTTCCTCGTCGACAAGCTTGGCAAGGAGTGCACCGACAAGGGCCAGCCGGCCATCGAGAAGTCCGTCTTCAACTCCTCGACCGACATCGTCCAGGCCGTACTGTCCGATCGCGTCGACGCTCGTATGGACGATGCGACCGCGTCGAGCTATTTCGAGGTGACCAGCAAGGGGCAACTGGTGGTGCTGCCGACGCTTTACGAGGTTGCGCCCCTCGGCATGGCGATCGCCAAGGACGACAAGGAGACCGCCGACATGATGGTGGCAGCACTTGCCGAGCTGTTCAAGAACGGCACCTACAAGGCTATCCTCGAGAAGTACGGCATGGGCGCCTACGCTATCAAGGAACCTTACTTCGTCGGGTCCATGGACGCGCTCCGCGCCGAATGAAATTACCCGGCGCCTGATCCTTAATCAGGCGCCGGCCAGCAACCAGGAGACTGTTGATGGGCGTGGCCCACCAGACCGAGATCGGCGTCGAGCCGGGCGCTGCCGCTGCCGTGTCGCGATTGACCGTCGTGCCGCAGCGCCGCTACGGCATCTGGGTCGGCACGGCGTTCGCCCTGCTGCTGGCCTTCCTGATCATCCGCGCCTTCGCCAGCAATCCCGCCTTCGCCTGGGGCACGGCGGCCGGCTACCTGTTCCATCCCTCGATCATGCGTGGTCTGGGCAACACGCTGATGCTGACCGTCATCATCATGGTGCTGGGCATCGTGGTCGGCACCGTCATCGCCATCATGCGGGTGTCGCCGAGTCCGGTGCTGCGTGGCTTCGCGGGCGTCTATGTCTGGTTCTTCCGGGGTGTCCCGGCCCTGATCCAGCTGATCTTCTGGTTCAATCTCTCGCTGCTGGTGCGCGAGATTTCGCTCAGCCTGCCTTTCCTGGGCACGCTTTTTTCCGTGCGCACCAATGATTTCATGACGCCGTTCCTTTCCGCCGTCGTCGCGCTTTCGCTTTGCGAGGCCGGCTACATGGCCGAGATCATCCGTGCCGGCATCAAATCGGTGCCATCAGGCCAGTCGGAGGCCGCGAGCGCGCTCGGCATGCCTTACCGCATGATCCTGAAGCGCATCACGCTGCCGCAGGCGATGCGCTTCGTGCTGCCGCCGACCGGCAATGAGGCGATCAATCTCCTGAAGATGACCTCGCTGGTGACCTTCATCGCCGTCGACGACCTGTTCTACACGGCGCAAAGCATCTATGCGCGCACCTTCGAGACGATCCCGCTGCTGATCGTGGTCGCCTTCTGGTATCTCGCGGTGGTCAGCATCATGTCGGTGGGACAGCATTTCCTCGAACGCCATTTCGGCCGCAGCGACACCCGACGAGATCCCCTGACGATGCGTGCCCTGCGCAACGCCATCAGCCTGCGCGGCGTTGCCCGATGAGTGATGTGAAGTCCGAAAATCGTGCCCGCTTCGGCGTGCCGGCCAACTCCATGGTGTTCGCGCGCGGCGTGCGCAAGTCCTATGGCCCGCTCGAGGTCCTCAAGGGCGTCGACCTCGATGTCTCCGAGGGATCGGTGGCCTGCATCATCGGCCCGTCGGGATCCGGCAAGAGCACGTTCCTGCGCTGCATCAACCATCTGGAGAAGCTCAGCGCCGGCATTCTTTTGGTGGACAGCCAGTTCGTTGGCTACGACCTCCAGGGCGACAGGCTCCATGAGGTCAAGGACGATCTCCTGTGCCAGCGCCGTGCCGAGATCGGCATGCTGTTCCAGTCGTTCAACCTGTTCTCGCACATGACGGTGATGGAGAACCTGATCGAGGCGCCGACGCAGGTGCGGCGCATTCCCGCCGATCAGGCCAAGGCCGAAGCGGAAGTCCTGCTGCGGCGCGTCGGCCTTGCCGACAAGGTCGACCGCTACCCGCGCGAGCTTTCCGGCGGCCAGCAGCAGCGCGTGGCGATCGCCCGCGCCATGGCCATGAAGCCGAAGGTGCTGCTCTTCGACGAGCCGACATCGGCGCTCGATCCGGAACTGGTCGGCGAGGTGCTGCAGGTGATGCGCGATCTCGCCGAAAGCGGCATGACGATGGTCGTCGTCACCCACGAGATCGGCTTCGCCCGCGAGATCGGCGATCAGCTCGTCTTCATGGACGGTGGTGTGATCGTCGAACGTGGCGCGCCGCGCGAGATGATCGCCAACCCGCGATCGCCGCGCACCCGCGAGTTCCTGTCCCGGGTTTTGTGAGGGCCGGTCCGACCGCTCCTCAGGCTGCCAGCACCGCCGCGCCGAGGCTTCGGATGATCTTGGCGAGTTCCACGCATTCGCCGTGGCGGGCATTGTTGCGCCGCCAGGCAAGGCAGATCATCCGTTGCGGCATCGGCTCCTGGAACGGCACGATCTTGAGGTCGGGGATGGCGCCGGCCGGTCCAGCCGCCATTTCGGGAATGAGCGTGACGCCGAGCCCGTGCGCCACCATCTGCAGGAGCGTGGTCAGGCTGGTGGCGCCGTAGCTTGCCATCGCCACCGGCCGCACATTGCCGCAGACCGCCAGCGCCTGTTCGCGCAGGCAATGCCCTTCCTCCAGCAGCATCAGCCTTTCCAGCGCCGGGCTTTCGGGCGGAACCGGTGGCGAGGCAAAGGCCGGATCGCCCGACGGCACGGCGAGAAAGAACCGGTCGGAGAACAGCGCCTCTGTGATCAGGCCCGGGTGATCGAGAGGAAGTGCCGCGATGAAGGCATCGAGCTTTCGCGAGGCGATGTCCTCGACCAGGGAGGTGGTGACCGCCTCGCGCAGTTCGAGCAGCAAGGCCGGGAAATGCTTCTTCAGTTCGGGCAGGGCGCGCGGCAGAAGATAGGGCGCGACGGTTGGGATGATGCCCAGTCGGAAGCGCCCCTCCATGGCCGTGCGGCCGTGCCGCGCTGTCGTCTCGACGTCACGTATGTCGGCCAGGATGCGCTCGATGCGCGGCAAGAGCGCAATCGCTTCGTCGGTCATGCGGACCGACCTGCCGCCGCGTTCGAACAGCCGGCAGTTCAGGCGCTGCTCCATTTCCGCGATCTGCGAGGAGAGCGCCGGCTGGCTGACGCCGGCGAGTTTTGCCGCGCGTCCGAAATGCAGCGTCTGCGCCAACGCGTCGAAATAATGCATCTGCCGGACGGTCAAGCCTATCATAAGAAAATCCTATTGAAATGAACAGGAAAGGCAATTTGTTTTTATCACGAATGCGGCCTAGTCTGGAATCATTCCAGAATGGTGTGCCTCGGCTGCCTGGAAACCTCGGCAAAAATTGGAGAATAAGATGGACGCGAAAACCGACGACAACAGCGCTGGCAAATGCCCCGTGGCGCATGGATCCGCCGGCAGGACCAACCGTGACTGGTGGCCGAACCAGCTCGATCTTGCCGTTCTTCATCAGCAGTCCAACCTGTCGGATCCGATGGGTGAGGACTTCGACTATGCAAAGGAATTCAAGAGCCTCGATCTCGATGCGGTGATCAAGGATCTCCGCCACGTCATGACGGATTCGCAGGATTGGTGGCCGGCCGACTTTGGCCATTACGGCCCTTTGTTCATCCGCATGGCCTGGCACAGCGCAGGCACCTATCGCATCGGTGACGGCCGTGGTGGCGCCGGAGCTGGCCAGCAGCGTTTCGCGCCGCTCAACAGCTGGCCGGACAACGCCAATCTCGACAAGGCCCGCCGCCTGCTGTGGCCGGTCAAACAGAAATATGGCCGCAAGATCTCCTGGGCTGACCTGTTGATCCTCACCGGCAATGTCGCGCTGGAATCGATGGGCTTCAAGACTTTCGGTTTTGCCGGTGGGCGCGCCGACGTGTGGGAGCCCGAACAGGATGTGGACTGGGGTTCGGAGACCAAGTGGCTCGGTGACGAGCGTTACTCCGGCGACCGCGAGCTTCAGGGCCATCTCGGTGCCGTCCAGATGGGCCTGATCTACGTCAATCCGGAAGGCCCGAACGGCAAGCCCGATCCGCTGGCCGCGGCGCGCGACATCAGGGAAACCTTCGCCCGCATGGCGATGAACGACGAGGAAACCGTGGCGCTGATCGCCGGTGGCCATACCTTCGGCAAGACCCATGGCGCCGGCGACGCCTCGCTGGTGGGGGCAGAGCCGGAAGGCGCTGGCATCGAGGCGCAGGGCCTCGGCTGGTCGAGCAAGTATGCCACCGGCATTGCTGGCGACGCCATCACTTCGGGTCTCGAGGTCACCTGGACCACGACGCCGACCAAATGGAGCAACAACTTTTTCGACAACCTCTTCAACTACGAATGGGAACTGACGAAGAGCCCGGCCGGTGCCCATCAGTGGACGCCGAAGGGCGGCGCCGGCGCCGGCACGGTGCCGGATGCGCATAATCCCTCCAAGCGTCATGCGCCGGCGATGCTGACCACCGACCTCGCGCTGCGTTTCGACCCGGCCTATGAGAAGATCTCGCGGCGTTTCCACGAGCATCCGGACCAGTTCGCCGATGCCTTCGCCCGCGCCTGGTTCAAGCTGACCCATCGCGACATGGGTCCGGTCGCGCGCTATCTCGGCCCGTTGGTGCCGAAGGAAGAACTGATCTGGCAGGATCCGATTCCGGCGATCGATCATGAACTGGTCGGCGAGCAGGACATTGCGTCGCTGAAGGCGAAGATCCTCACATCGGGTCTGTCGGTTTCCGAGTTGGTCTCGACCGCCTGGGCCTCGGCCTCCACGTTCCGCAATTCCGACAAGCGCGGCGGCGCCAACGGCGCCCGCATCCGCCTGGCGCCGCAGAAGGACTGGGACGTCAACCAGCCGGCTGAACTGGCGAAGGTGCTTGCCAAGCTCGAGGGCATCCAGAAGGAGTTCAACGCCGGCGGCAAGAAGGTCTCGCTCGCCGACCTGATCGTGCTTGGCGGCGTCGCCGCGGTCGAAAAAGCCGCCAAGGACGGCGGCCATGAGGTGAAGGTGCCGTTCACGCCCGGCCGCATGGACGCCTCGCAGGAGCAGACGGACGTGCACTCCTTCGCCGCGCTCGAGCCGAAGGTGGATGGCTTCCGCAACTATGTCAGCGGCAAGCAGCCCATGTCGGTTGAAGCGATGCTGGTTGACCGGGCACAGTTGCTGGCGCTGACGGCGCCGGAATTGACGGTGCTCGTCGGCGGTCTGCGGGTGCTCGGCGCCAACACCGGCAAGTCGAAGCACGGCGTGTTCACCGACAGGCCGGGCACGCTGACCAACGACTTCTTCGTCAATCTGCTCAGCATGAACACAGTCTGGGATCCGGCTGCCGGCTCCGTCCCAGGCTCGGAAGAAGTGTATGAGGGTCGCGACCGCAAGACCAAGGCGGTCAAATGGACCGGCACCCGTGCCGACCTGATCTGCGGTTCGCATGCGCAACTGCGTGCGCTGGCAGAGGTCTATGGATCGGCGGACGCCGGGCAGAAATTCGTCCGAGATTTCGTCGCGGCATGGACCAAGGTGATGAACGCCGACCGCTTCGACATCGCGCGCTGATCCAGGCAGATACTCACTCAACAAAAAGGCGCGGGCCACGGTCCGCGCCTTTTCTTCATTCAGGTCTTCGAGATCAATCCTTTTCGAAGACACGCGCCTTGGCCACGACGCCGGCGACGGCGCCGCCGATCAGCGGCGCGACGATGAACAGCCAGAGCTGGCTGATCGCTGCACCGCCCGAGAACAGCGCCGGGCCGATGGAGCGGGCTGGATTGACCGAGGTCCCGGTGACCGGGATCATGGCGAAGTGAATGCCCGCCAGCGTCAGGCCGATGACCAATCCGGCAAATGCCGTCGAGTGCTTTTCAGCGGTAACGCCGAGGATCACGGTAACGAAGGTGAAGGTGCCGATCAGCTCCCACAGGAATGCCGAGCTCATGCCCCATTTCGCCTCATCCCAGCCATTGGCACCGAAGCCGCCTGTGTGGCCGCCGGCTTGGCCGGAAACGATGATCCACAACGCCAGCGAAGCCAGGATGGCGCCGATGATCTGCGCGATCCAGTAGGGAATGACGTCCTTGGCCGGCAGTCGGCCGGCAAGGAAGACGCCGAGCGTCACCGCCGGATTGAGATGCGCGCCCGAAATCGGACCGATCGCATAGGCCGCCGCGATGAGACCGATGCCGAATGCCAGGCCAATGCCTTCCTGACCAAGGGGAAGCGCGCCGCCGAAGCCGCCCGTCACCACCGACGCCGTGCCGATGAATACCAACAGAAATGTGCCTAGAACTTCCGCCAGATAAGTCTTCATTGCCCTCTCCTCGTGACGATCCGCCGGTCCGCGTTTTCCGCGCCGCGAATCATGGTTGGAAGAGTATTCCCAACCGAAAAACTTGGAAAGCAGAGCTGTTGCGCCATGTACGGTGCTTGCGCTCACCCAGTTACGAACATTAGAGATCTTTCATCTACTGGTCGCTCTGCTGGTGCCGACCCGGATGATTTCTTGATCGGACAGATTTGGCAGGCCACGGTCCGGCTGCTGCCTCGTCGCGAGTCGGAGCGGGGTTCAATCCGGACGTGAAAGGCTCTAAGAGCAGGCCGAGAGATGAACGTGCTCGATTTGATGGAATAACGAATGCGACTGGGCGGACGGCTGGCTGCGGCCATCGAAGTGCTGGAGGACATTGGCCGGCGTCACCGGCCGGTGGCCGATGCGCTGAAGGATTGGGGGCTCTCACACCGTTTCGCTGGCGGCGGGGATCGCGCCGCGATCGGCAACATCGTCTACGACGCGCTGCGCCACAAACGCTCCGCCGGCTGGCTGCTCGGCGAAGACACGCCGCGTGCCATCGGCTTCGGGGCGCTGCTGCTCGAATGGGGCCAGACGGCGCAATCACTCAACACCGGGCTCGAAGGCGACAAGTTCGCGCCGCCGCTGCTCAGCGCCACGGAACTCCAGGCAATCGCACAACGCAGGCTTGCCGACGCGCCGCCCGCGGTTCGCGCCGACATACCCGATTGGTGCGAACCGCTTTTCGAACGGGCCTTCGGCGGGACATGGGTCGAGGAGGGCGCCGCGCTTGCCACCCGCCCGCCGCTCGACATCCGGGTCAACACGTTGCAGGCCGACCGCGCCAAATTGCTGGCCGAGCTGGCGCAGACCGGGGCCAGCGCCGCACGGATCGCGCCACAGGGCATCCGCATCCCGCCCATCGACGGCGACGGCAGGCACCCTAACGTGCAGGCCGAGCCGTCCTTCCAGAAAGGCTGGTTCGAGGTCCAGGACGAGGGGTCGCAAATTGCCGCAGCGCTTGCCGGCGCGACGGCCGGGATGCAGGTGCTTGACTTCTGCGCCGGCGCTGGCGGCAAGACGCTGGCGCTGTCGGCCGCGATGGAAAATCGGGGCCAGATCTTTGCCCATGACGCCGAAAAGGCACGGCTGGCGCCGATCTTCGACCGCATCCGCCGCTCGGAAAACCGCAATGTGCAGGTCGTCACCAAGCCGGCTGAACTCGCTCCGCTCGCCAAGCATATGGACATCGTGCTGGTCGACGCGCCCTGTACCGGCAGCGGCACCTGGCGGCGCCGTCCCGATGCCAAATGGCGGCTGACGCAAAGACAGCTCGACGCCCGCAAGGGTGAGCAATCGGCGATCCTCGACGCGGCACGCGCCTATGTCAAACCCGGCGGCCTACTGGTCTACATCACCTGCTCGGTATTCGACGAGGAGAATGGCCAACAGGTCGCGGCATTCCGCGAGCGCAACAGCGGCTTTGCTCCGGTCGATCACCGCGCGCTCTGGAACAGCTGTTTTCCAGGCCATGAGGCGGCCGCGCGGATCGGCGCCGGCGGGGATGTTTCACTGTCGCCGGCGCTGAGCGGCACTGACGGATTCTACTTCTGTGCCATGCGCAGGGCCAGTTGAACCGCAAAGGGGCGCCCCCATATCACAGGAGATTCGATTTCTCTGCCAAGACCGGGCCGAATGCTGCACTGCAGCAAAAGCATTGCCTGCTGCCCGTGCCTCTGCGATAAGCTTTCCCGGCAAACCTGAAGGCAAATCGTGATGGCGGCAAAGATCGTACCGGCTCCAGACTATGAGGATCGCGTCAGGGCGTCCTTCGCGCGCCAGCAGGCGATGGCGACCATCGGTGCCGAACTGACGCTTGTGACGCCCGGTATCATCGAGATCGAGATGCCTTATTCGGCGGCGTTGACCCAGCAACATGGCTTCCTGCATGCGGGTGTCATTTCGACCGCGCTGGACTCGGCCTGCGGCTATGCGGCATTCTCGCTGATGCCGGAGAATTCAGGTGTGCTGACCATCGAATTCAAGGTCAACCTTTTGGCGCCGGGCAGGGGCGAGCGTTTCCTGTTCCGTGGCACGGTGACCAAGCCCGGCCGCACCATCATCGTTGCCGATGGCCAGGCCTATGCCTTCGCCGCCGACGGCGAGGCCAAGCTGATCGCCACCATGACGGGGACGATGATGACGATGGTTGGCCGTGATGGGATTGCAGGGTGATCCGATGGACAAAATTGTGCGGATCGGTGGCAGGGATGTCCTTTTCGTCATGGCGGCGCAGGCCGAATATGGTCCGCATCTGCAGCGGCTGTTCACCCCGCTGATGACGGGTGTCGGCCCGGTCGAAGCCGGCGTCCGGCTCGGCGCGGAACTGTCTTGGCTGAAGTCGCAGAAAGCCTTGCCTGATCTCGTCGTGTCGCTCGGTTCCGCCGGAAGCAGGACGCTTGAGCAGACCGAGATCTACCAGGCCGTCTCCGTCGGTTATCGCGACATCGATGCGTCGCCGCTTGGCTTCGAGAAAGGCGCGACGCCGTTTCTCGACCTGCCGGTGACCGTGCCGCTGCCGTTCCGCATCCCGGAGATAAAGGAGGCCACGCTGTCGACCGGTGGGGCGATCATCACCGGCGCGGCCTACGACACGATCGCGGCCGACATGGTGGACATGGAAACCTTCGCATGCCTGCGCGCCTGCCAGTTGTTCGATGTGCCTTTGATCGGGTTGCGCGGCATTTCCGACGGCGCGGCCGATCTCAGGCACGTTGGTGACTGGACTGAATACCTCCATGTCATCGACGAGAAGCTGGCCGACGCCGTCACGCGTCTTGAACAGGCGATCGGGTCGGGCACGCTGCGGACGGATTCACCTCATGAAGAGGTGAGACCGCTCTGAACGTCAGGCTACGCAACCCATTGCGCAGACTCGTTTCTTTCTCTAAACGCTCGCCATGACAACAGCCAATCATCCCGACACCGTCCTGATTGTCGATTTCGGCAGCCAGTTTACGCAGCTCATTGCCCGCCGCATCCGCGAGGCGGGGGTGTTTTCCGAGATCGTGCCGTTCCAGTCGGCCGAGGCGGTGTTCAAGCGCATCAATCCAAAAGCGGTGATCCTGTCTGGTGGCCCCGCGTCGACCAGCGATATCGGCAGCCCGCGCGCGCCGCAGATCGTCTTCGACGCCGGCGTGCCGGTGCTCGGCATCTGCTATGGCCAGATGGCGATGTGCGTGCAGATGGGCGGTGTCGCCGAAAGCTCCAACCATCGTGAATTCGGCCGCGCCTTCGTCGAGATCGAAAAGGACAGCCCGCTGTTCGAGGGCCTGTGGGCCACCGGCCAGCGCCATCAGGTGTGGATGAGCCATGGCGACCGCGTCATCGCCCTGCCGCCGGGTTTCGAGGTCTTTGGCAAGTCGGAAAGCTCGCCTTTCGCCATCTTCGGCGATGTCGGGCGCAGGATGTACGGCATCATGTTCCACCCCGAGGTGGTGCACACGCCCGACGGTGCGAGGCTGCTCAGGAACTTTGTCCACAACATCGCCGGCATCGAGGGCGACTGGACGATGCGCGCCTATCGCGAACACGCGGTCGAGGCGATCCGCAAGCAGGTCGGCAAGGGCAAGGTCATCTGCGCGCTGTCGGGCGGCGTGGACTCCTCGGTCGCCGCGCTGCTGATCCACGAGGCCGTCGGTGACCAGCTGACCTGCATCCTCGTCGACCACGGCCTGATGCGCAAGGACGAAGCGGCCGGCGTGGTTTCGATGTTCCGCCAGCATTACAATCTGCCGCTGATCCTGGTCGATGCCTCGGACAAGTTCATCTCGGCGCTGGAAGGCGAAGCCGATCCGGAGAAGAAGCGCAAGACCATCGGCCGCCTGTTTATCGAGGTGTTCGAGGAAGAGGCGCAGAAACTGGGCGGCGCCGATTTCCTGGCGCAGGGCACACTCTATCCCGACGTCATCGAGAGCGTCTCCTTCACCGGCGGCCCGTCGGTGACCATCAAGTCGCACCACAATGTCGGCGGCCTGCCCGAGCGCATGAACATGAAGCTGGTCGAGCCGCTGCGCGAACTGTTCAAGGACGAGGTGAGGGCGCTGGGCAAGGAACTCGGCCTGCCCGAAAGCTTCATCGGACGCCATCCGTTTCCCGGCCCCGGCCTCGCCATCCGCTGCCCGGGCGGCATCACGCGCGAGAAGCTGGAGATCCTGCGCGAGGCCGACGCGATCTACCTCGACGAGATCCGCAAGGCCGGCCTCTACGACGCCATCTGGCAGGCCTTCGCCGTGCTGCTGCCGGTGCAGACCGTTGGCGTGATGGGCGACGGGCGCACCTACGAATTCGTCTGCGCCCTGCGCGCCGTCACCTCGGTCGACGGCATGACCGCCGATTTCTACCACTACGACATGGGCTTCCTGGGCGCTGCCGCCACGCGCATCATCAACGAGGTCCGCGGCATCAACCGCGTCGTCTACGACGTCACGTCGAAACCGCCCGGCACGATTGAGTGGGAATGATTCAGGCCTGCTCAAACGTCGTCGAAATTACGCCACGGTACGACGCAATGCATTGAAAGAAAAACGAAATCCTCTCCAGAACATTCGGTGACTATCGGCACGTAGAGTTTGGCTCTGATGGCTTGCCCGACGGGTCTCCGTTGTATTGCTCGGACGAAATTTTCAAAGTACCGTCACGGTCAATGAGGCTCGTGACGGTACTTTTTTGCTTTTAACACATTGAAAGAAAAAAGAAATATCTGCCACGAGCCCTTGAAAATGTGCTGACGGTACTTTTCGGGAGACAATAGTGATGCTGACGGACGCCGCATTCAAAGCATTGAAACCAAAAGATAAAATATACAAAATTGCGGACCGCGATGGGATGTATGTTCGCGTCATGCCGAGTGGCGCGATCTCGTTTCGCCTGGATTACAGGCTCAATGGCCGCCGGGAGACCGTCTATCTAGGCAGGTACGGACGCGATGGGATCTCGCTTGCTCGCGCCCGAGAAAAATGCCTCGACGCAAAGCGCGAGGTCCGCGAGGGGCGCTCTCCGGCGATCGAGAAGCAGCGCGAGAAGCGTCGCCTGAAGGAGGCGAAGTGCTTTGGCGAGTTCGGGGAGAAGTGGTTGACCGGGGCGCCGATGGCCGACAGTACGCGTGCCATGCGACGTTCGATCTTGGAGCGTGAACTGCTGCCGGTCTGGCGCAATCGTCTCTTGACGGAGATTACGCCGGACGACCTAAGAGCCCACTGCGGCAAAATCGTCGATCGCGGAGCCCCGGCAACGGCTATCCACGTGCGAGACATCCTGAAGCAGATCTACAGCTTCGCGATCTTGCATGGTGAAAAGGTCGCCAATCCTGGGGACGGCGTTGGGCCGGCATCGATCGCAACCTTCGTGCCGAGGGACCGCTCACTGTCACCCTCTGAAATTCGAGTGATGCTTAAGCAGCTCGAACATATCGCTACGCTTCCCACCATCCGTTTGGGGATGCGGCTCTATTTGCTCACGATGGTACGCAAGAGCGAGTTGCAGGACGCCGTTTGGGACGAAGTCGACTTCGAGAATGCGGTGTGGACAATCCCCAAGGAGCGGATGAAGCGCTCGAAGGCACATAATGTTTACCTGTCGCGCCAGGCGCTCGACATCATGATCGCCCTGAAGACCTGCGCGGGGAATTCAAGGTATCTTCTGCCTTCGAGGTACGACGCGGATGCCCCTATGTCGCGCGCCACCTTTAACCGGGTGACATACGCAGTCGTGGAACGAGCCAGGGCGGAAGGTCTGCCCCTGGAGCCGTTTACGGTCCACGACCTGCGGCGAACGGGTTCCACCCTGCTGAATGAACTTGGTTTCAACAGTGACTGGATCGAAAAGTGCTTGGCGCACGAGGATGGGCGCTCGTCGCGCGGCGTCTACAACAAAGCCGAGTATAAGGTGCAGCGCCGACACATGATGCAAGAGTGGTCCGACATCTTGGATGCATGGGCCGACGGCAGAAGACACATCCCAACTCTCATTCCGCCGTCGATGCCGATCTTGGAGCCCGATCCTGCTCTTTGACCGGGCGGGTCTTACGTTGCTTCACGTCGGGCGCCGGAGCTCGGAGGATTGGCTTTGAGCGGCGAGCAGCGAGCCATGCCTGAACCTCGCCTAGGTCCCAAACCACGCATCGTGGCGTCAATGCGAAGCGCCGCGGAAACTCTCCCCGCTGCTCCATTTCGTAGATAGTGCTGTCGGCCAGCGGAACTATCTCGCGTAGTTCATGCCTGCGAACGGTTCGTCTGATCGACACTGGTTGCGCTCGGCCCATGTTTCACCTCCATCGCAAACGCTGCGGCAAATTGAAACCGATAGGCTGAGACATTTAAAGCGACGCGTGGAGCGAGTAGAAAAAAACAGTGGCGCCGGCGTGCAAAAGGGACGGTGGTTCTTCAGGATTAACGGTCGGACGAGGAGGAGTGCGGGCAACCGTATCACGGCGGGATGGCGTCCGCCGCGGCCTAATACATTACGAACGTCATCGGGGGTTCGAGCCTTGAGAGGGCTACCACCAATACAGCGCTGTCGTAGAAATCATCTGCTAATGGAACGTTCGCAGCGGGTTTATAGGGGTTAGATCTAGCTAGTTCGCTTCAACCGCCTTGCGGCGCTTATCTCAAGGGGTTCTCATAGGCCTCGCCGGCAACAATCGCGTATGCTCGAGCACCCTTCAGTGTCGTCGCTGGCGGGGCAAATGACTGGCCTAACGTAGTAGCAACGCGTCCCAATCCACCGTCACGTTGGTTCGAAACTGTTTGCCTACTTGAAGCAGTCAACCAGCCCAAATACAACGTCTCATATTCAGGCAGGGCCTTACCCAAGGCGGGTTGCCTAACATCGAGCACGCGGGCCTCGATCAGCCCATCCGAGGCCGCCCGCAACCGTTGGCGCTCGCGGTGAATTATCTGTGGCCTGATGCCGGTATAGGCCGTTCAAGGCCGGTAACGAAGTATGGCCACCGCAACCAGGCGGGATGGGTAAGGACATCAGGTTTGTCGAGCCAGTTGATCAAGAGCCTGATTTATCCGGGCGCGCAGCAACCGCCCTGATCCCTCAATGCATCGATTTTGCTGGCGTAGCGCCAGTCGGCGCCGGTCCTCTTTACTATGGCTCTCAAAAGAATCGCAGTCGATAGCGTGCCAACCTCGAATGATATATAAAGATTGCCTAATGTGCGTGCATTTCCCAGGGGGCAATTCCGGGCATGTCAAGTTCTATAAACCGAAAGGTGCTATCGAGAAGCGTGGCCGAAATGGGCCTCTTCTCCGCGGTGATGAACACGCTCGTGCTGATCCTGCCTCTCTATATGCTGCAGGTCTATGACCGGGTGTTGCCCGCCGCCAACCTGGATACTCTCACCTACCTCACCTTGCTTGCACTCTCATCGCTCTTGCTGTTCGGCGTGCTTGAAGTCGTCCGCGGTGTGTATGCGAGCCGCCTCGCCGCACGCATGGATGTCTCTTTGGGCACGTCGTCTTTTCTCGCCGCAATGAGTGGTCCACGCGCTGGACTCGGCGATGTTCAAGCATTGCGTGACCTGGCCACTCTGCGGGGATTTATCGCCTCGCGAACCATTTTCTTTCTCTTCGATCTTCCATTTGGCCCTATCTTTGTGGGCCTGCTCTATTTCATCCACCCGTTGCTGTTCCTTGTAACGGTCGTCGGGGCGGTTCTCATGGTATTTATTGCCGTGCTGAACCAAGTCGCAAGTTCGCGGCCCGGCAAAGAGGCGGCGGAGAGTCTTGGCGCTGCAATGAATTCGGCGCAGGCCTTCGCGCGAAACTTCGAAACGGTCCGCGCACTCGGCATGGTGTCCAATGCGATAGAGTTCTGGGGCACCCGTTTTTCCGGCTCTCTGCATGCCTCCGATGGGCTCGCTCGCACCAACGCATTTTATGGTGGTGTTTCCCGCACCACACGATCGGTACTGCAGATCGCGATATTGGGCGTCGGCGCTTATCTGGTCCTGCACAACGAGATGACCGCCGGTATGATATTTGCGTCCTCGATGATTTCCGCACGCGCCCTGCAACCTCTGGATCAGATCGTTGGGAGTTGGCGGCAGATCATCGACGCCAATCTTGCCTGGAAGCGGCTTTCAGCTGTCCAATCGAGGTCGGGACCAAAGGAAAATGTCGCATTGCCAACGCCCCAAGGGGCGTTGAGTGCGGATCAGTTAGTCTATCATCTTCCAGGTTCGGCCGACGGCTCCCTGCCGCTTATAAAGCGGGTGACCTTTGAAGTCCCCGCTGGCGAAACAGTCGCGATCGTCGGGCCAAGCCAAGCTGGAAAATCGACTCTGGCGCGCCTCATAGTTGGTGCCATCGAGCCCCGATCGGGGGTCATCCGCATCGATGGCGGCGATATTCGAAACTGGGATCCGGAGGAGCTCGGCCGCCATATTGGCTATCTTCCCCAGGATGTAGAACTTTTCCCAGGAACAATCGGCCAGAACATTACTCGTTTCGAGCCGGATGCGCCTGACGGGAAATTGGTTCAAGCAGCTCAACAGGCGCAGGTGCATGAGCTCATCTTGGGGCAGAGGGATGGATATTCGACGTTGATCGGCCCGACTGGCGTCCGCCTCTCGGGTGGCGAGCGTCAGCGCATCGGCCTTGCGCGCGCCTTTTACGGTGAACCCAAGATCCTGGTACTCGATGAGCCCAATGCAAATCTGGATTCCGACGGCGAAGCCGCGCTCGAGCGGGCTATCATCCAGGCCCGTTCACGGAAAACGACCGTGCTCGTCATCACCCACCGGCCCTCCCTCGCTTCCAAATGCGATCGCATCCTCATGCTTCGAAATGGTCAGGTCGAGATTTACGGTTTGACCAAGGACGTCCTCGACCAACTTGCCCAGCGACGGAGCCAAGCGGCAGCGGCGGCGGCCGCTCAGTCGCAAGACAATGAAGGAGTGGTGCCTTTCCCGTCACCGGCTCGCGTTGACATAAAGGTCGCCAATGATGGTTCCTAGCCAAGCCATCCAAGCGCACGCCAAGGTGTATCGCTGGCAGCGCAATGTCGACACACGCACGAATCGGATCACGCTGGCCGGCTATGGAAGCGTGGCCGTTTTCGTGCTCGGCTTCGGGTTCTGGGCGGCCACCGCACCCATCGGGGGAGCGACGATCGCGCCGGGTGTGGTGGCTGCAGCTGGGCAAAATGTCATGATCCAGCACCTCGAAGGAGGCGTGGTCAGCAGCATCAAGGTCCGGGAGGGCGACAGGGTCTCAAGAGGCCAAGCCCTGATCGTGCTCGATCCGACGGTCGCGCAATCCCAACTGAACCGCGTTCTGAAGCAGTGGGTTGCACAAAAAGCCGAAATTTCGCGGCTCGAAGCAGAGCGGGACGGACTTGAGAAAATTGTCTTGTCCAGTGACCTCGGAGCATATTCGGGGGCTTCCGAATATAGCGATGTCTTCGGAGAGCAAAGCAAGGAATTTGAGGCGCGGCTAGCGCGCTACGCCGCGGAACAGGGGATTCTGAAGCAACGGGTAGCAGCACTTCAGGATGCCATTGTTGGGCTCAAGGCTCAAAAGGAGGCCGCGGAAAACCAGCTCGCAATCGTCAATGCGGAAACTGAACGCAAAAAGCGTCTGCTGGAAAGAGGGCTGACAAATCGTTCGGAATACACAGATCTTCTACGCAGCACCGCCGACTTGGTAGGCCAGGCAGGATCCCTAGAGGCGCAGATCGCCAGTTCTGCAACCCAGACCGTGGAAGCGCGTCAACAGATTGAACGGCTAACAACCAGCCGGGTCGAGGATGCCGTGACCGAGATGAACAAAGCACGGGCACAGGTCGCGGACCTGGAGGAACAAATCAACGCTGCTCGATCGGTCCTCGACCGGACGACCATTCGGGCCCCGGTCGACGGCATCGTCGTTCGATCCCTCTACAATTCTCAAGGCAGCGTCATCAGAGCGGGAGAGGTTGCGATGGAACTCCTGCCGACCACGAACGAGCTCATCGTCGAGGCCAGGATAAAGCCCGAAGACATCGACTCGATCCGGGTGGGGCAGGATGCGAATATGATGTTTACGGCGCTCAATGCGCGCACGACGCCGAAAGTACCCGGAAAGGTGTTCTACATCTCGGCAGACCGGCTGATTACCCCCAGCACGGGGCTGCCTTATTTCACCGTACGGCTGAAAATGGCCGACAAGCTGCCACCGCAGGTCAAGCCCGAGCAGATCTATCCGGGCATGCCGGTCGAGACATTCATCTCAACGGGCGAGCGGACGTTTCTGGCCTACCTCACCAAGCCACTGGTCGACTCGTTCCAGCGGGCATTCCGCGAGAAATAGGCCCGCCCTACGTCTTGGAATATCCGAAATTCAGATCTGAAGCGGCGCCGGTTTGATCCGGCGCCCGCTTCAGATTGGTCCTTGCGGCCGTTCAACGGTCAGACGAAGTGGAATTCGTCCGCCGGATGATAGCCAACCACGGTCCGGCCGGTGCCATCGTCGGCTACCGTGAAGCTGTCTGCATCGTACGCGCCGATGATGTGGAGCGTGGCATCATGGGTACCGTCCGAAACCAGCAGCGTTCCTCCACTTCCATCCTGGTTCATATGATAGACGGCGGATGTTCCTGTGCCGAACAAGATGTCTCCGAGGTCCACCTTGTCATCATTGGTGATGCCGGCGATGCTTCCGCTGAAATCGAATGAATCGTCCAGCTGCAATGTGCCGGCAGCATCCGCCGCGAAGGTGACGTTGGTGGAAGAGGCTGCGTGAAACTCCAGCTGCGACATGTTGCCGATGATGGCATCGCCGTCGCCGGTAACCTGACCCCCTATCGCAATGTCACCGCCATTGGCCCAGATCAGTCCGGAATTGGCGACGGCACCGTTGACCGTCAGGCCACCCGAACCCGTCGCCTCCAGAATCCCGGAGTTGGCGACTGTGCTGCCGCCAGTGTCGATGACCAGCGCATGCGTGCCGGTGGCGATGATTGTGCCTTGGTTGTCCAGGGACAGCAGGCCGCCGCCGAGTTGACCGGCGCCGGAGATGGTGTTGTCGACATTGGTGAAGGTGACATCGGCGGCCGTGCCGGAGACCATGTTGGCATCACTGTCGGAGAGGACGACCTGCCCGCCGCCTTGCAGGGTTATGCCGTGCTGGATGAGCTGCAGCAGCGTATCGCCGCCGGTCGAGTCGAGCGAGATGAGGCCGGTATTGTTGACCGTGCCGCTCAGCGGCAGCAATGCGCCGTCGCCGATCGTCATGGTGCCGGCATTGTTGACCACCGGCGTCTGGTCGAAGACGAAATTGCTGCCAGCGAGTGCGCTCGAATGCACACCATCGAGCGTGATCGACTGCCCGGCGCCGAGGCTGATCACCGTATTGCCGTTTCCATCATCGGCCATGTGCGCTTGGACGTCGGCGAAGTCTGCCAAACCGGAATAGCCAATGAGATCGATCTGGTCCGCCGCCGCGTCGAAACTGTGCACCGTGTCGTTGCCGATCGGCTGCGAGAAGACGAACAGGTCGTTCCCGCCGGAGCCGGTCAGCACGTCGTCGCTGGACCAGGCGAAGATCGGCGAACCCGACGCGTAGGCTTCGACGTTGTCGGCGATAAGTTTAGCCACCGTACTGCCGTCTCCATCCATCCAGGTTTCGGTGACGTTCAGTAAGGTCGCCCCCGCAAATTCTGCTGGTGAGGTGATCGCCAGCGAACCCAAGTCGTTTGTCTGCACGACCCAGGTGCCGTCATCAAGCAGCGTGGCGCCCTCAAGAGTCCAGCCAACTGGAACTCCAGCCACGCTCACCGTGATCACATCGCCCGAACTTTCCGAGGGGCCAGTTAGGCCAAGGTTGATCTGCTCTCCAGCGATTCCGGCTGGCGCCACTCCTGTCACAAAATCGGCGGCGGTCAGCGAAGTCACCCCTGAAAGATGGATTTCCAGAAGACTTCCGTCCCCTCCGGAGAGAGCACCATTCGTAGCATTGCCATAAACAATGGTCTGGTTGTTGGTCGTGTCGACGAACCAGGCAAACGTATGCGCGGCGATGCTACTGTTTGCTGCTGCCAGTGAGGTGCCTACAGAGGAGATTGCAAACCCCGAGGTAGCCGCAATCTTGTCGGAACCAGAGGTAAAATCGACAATCGTGTCAAAAGCGCTGTGTGTCGATTCGGAAGCCGCAGTATAGCGGAATGTGTCGTTGCCGGCACCGCCCGAGAGGATATCCGCGCCGGTGCCTCCGGTTAGGATGTCGTTCCCTAGTCCGCCAAGTAACAAGTCGGAACCGGCACCGCCGAGGAGGGTATCGTCACCGCCGAGGCCCACGAGAATGTCGTTGCCGTTTCCATTTGTGTCACCGTCGATGGCGCCGATGGTCTGGCCAACATTCGTGCCAACGATCGTGTTGTCAGCGCTGTTTCCAGTCAAGTTTGTCGTGAAGAGATCTGGCAGGTTCGCTTCGGCCGCACCGATGGCCGAATAATTTATCACTGCCCCATTCGCGGCAGCCACCGCCAATTGGGCCTTACCAAAACCTGCTACTTTGGCGTTCCAAGCCGACCCGGAAAGGTCGAGCGCATCGTTGTTGCTGATGCTCCCGTCCAAATATGTTTGCAAACGCGCCTCATAGGTGGCGTCTGCCAAAATTGATTCTAGCTGAGCCACGGAGAAAAGCAGGGTTACACTGTCATTGGGATTTCCAGGTGTGCCAACCGGGACTGTGTCGGCGAAGTACGACGTCGTCCCATTGAGATGGTTCCATGCAGTCGTAAGAGTGTCCTGACTGCCGCCCATATAAACCGACCAGGCGCCTCCTGTTGCAGGGTTGTTATCAAACGTGGCTTTCGAGAAGTCGGCAGTGTCCTGAGCTGATCCAAAGTCAATTATATGTCCACTGGAAGCTCCCGCCGTTACCGCGATCGACACCGTAACGACGTTGCTCGAAGCGGTTCCGTCACTTGCATGGTAAGTGAACGTGTCGGTGCCAATGTAACCGGAGGTCGGAGTGTAATCAAAGCTTCCGTTGGCGTTTAGAGTGAGAGTGCCGTGCGTAGGTCCTGCATTAAGCACGGCGGTAATTGCGCTATCGACATCAGTATCATTGGCAAGCACGCCATCAGGCGTGCCCCCCGCGACAATGTGAAGTGCGCCGCCGCTCGCCACCGAATAGACATCGCCCTGCGCCACTGGCGCGTCGTTGGTGCCGGTGATGGCGAAGTTCACCGCGGTGCTGGCGGTGCCGGTGCTGCCGTCCTTGACGAAGACGGTGAAGTTGTCGCTGACGCTGGCGCCCTGGGCCAGTCCATCGGTGTCGGTGTCGGCATTGTTCAGCGCGTAGCTCACGATGCCCGTGCCGGTGGTCAGTGTGGCGATGCCGTAGGTGCCGGTCTTGGTGTAGGTCACCCCGCCATTGCTGGTCGCCCAGCCATTGCTGGTCAACGCCGTGCCGTCGTAAGTAGCCGCGTCGCCGGCGTCCACATCGCCCTTGGTCAGCGCGATGCTGGCCGAAGCGGTACCCGCCGTGCCAAC
>NZ_VFUZ01000033.1 GCF_006658505.1 Mesorhizobium sp. B2-4-15 | reverse complement strand
TCGCCAGCGAGGCGCTAAGACGGATCGCCGAGCTCTACAAGATCGAAGACGCCATCCGCGGCCTATCGGCCGACAAGCGCCGTGCGATGCGTCAGGAGAGGAGCGCTTCACTTATTGCCGACCTCGAACCTTGGTTGCGCGAAAAGCTCGGCCTGATCAGCCAGAAGACAAAGCTCGCCGAGGCGATCCGCTACACGCTCTCGCGCTGGGAAGGCCTCTCGCGCTTCCTCGACGACGGACGCATCGAGATCGACAGCAACACGGTCGAACGTTCAATCCGTCCGATCGCGCTCAACCGCAAGAACGCGCTCTTCGCCGGCTCGGATGGCGGCGCCGAGCATTGGGCCGTCATCGCCTCGCTGATCGAAACCTGCAAGCTCAACGACGTCGAGCCCCTCGGCTACCTCGCCGAGATCCTCACTAGGATCGTCAACGGCCACCCAAACAGCCAGATCGACGATCTCCTGCCCTGGGCTTACATCCGCGCCTCTGAACTCAGGGCCGTGGCCTGAGAACATCGCTTACCATAGAGCTTCGAGACCACGTGGAAGAGCAACTGTCCGCCAGCCTGAGCGAAGGGCAGATACGGGCAGCAGAGCCTGGAGGTTTGACAGCTTCTTCTCGTAAACCATGACATATGGCTGGTCGAGCTTCACACGCATCTTGTCCTGATTGGTGATGGAATAGGGCGAGAGATAGCCGCGATCGAACTGCATGCCTTCGACGACCTCAAGCTCGAGTGTCCGTGATCCGATTCCCTGGGGCCGCAGCAAACGCAACCAGGTTCCAAGCGTGCGCCGCTGTCCAGGCCAGTCAGTTTTCGACTTCATCGAGCATGACTGTGGGTGCGCCTAACATGGCTCGACTGGTATGCCGTCAATGCGCCTTGGCAATGTGGCGGCCGATCCGAGTGACGGGCCTCGATGTTCAGAACTTGTAGGCTTTGCTGAACGGGCGTATTGTCTTATTTGAATTGCTATACATCAGAGAAGAGTAAAATAAGAATTTAGTAAATTTAGAAGGAAAGTCATTGGCCGGGGCGGGGGACAACCGAGCAGTATCGGTTGGCGTGAACTCGAAGTCTTGGAGGCCGGCGATGGCGAAGACGATCAACAACGGCTCGGGCGCTGGCCAGGCGGCGCCAGGACAGCCTTTCCTTGACACCACCGTCTACGGGTCGGGGCCGGACGACTCTGTTTCGGACGCGACCGAGAACGCCGCCATCACCCATCATGTGGCCACGCTGAACGGGATTTCCATTCCCTACACTGCCAAGGCCGGTCATCTCGTTTCGGTCGATCCGTCGAGTTCGAAGCCCGCGGGCAAGGTCTTCTACGTCGCCTTCACGGCTGACGGGGCGGACGCGACCACTCGCCCGGTGACCTTCTTCTACAATGGCGGTCCTGGCTCGTCGTCGGTCTTCCTGCTCCTCGGTTCCTTCGCGCCCAGACGTATTAAAACCAGCATGCCGGGCTTCACGCCGCCTCCGCCCTACGCCATGGAGGACAATCCCGACAGCCTGATCGACCGCAGTGACCTGGTCTACATAAACCCGGTGGGCACCGGCTATTCCGCGGCGATCGCGCCCTTCAAGAACCGCGACTTCTGGGGAGTCGATCAGGACGCCGTCTCGATCAAGCAGTTCATCAAGCGCTATCTCGGCGCATTCAACCGCTGGAACTCGCCGCGCTTCCTGCTCGGTGAATCCTACGGCACGGCACGCAGTTGCGTGCTGGCCTGGCTGCTGCACGAGGACGGCATCGACCTCAACGGCATCACGCTGCAGTCCAGCGTGCTCGACTATCCCGCCAACTTCTCCAACGCGGTCGGTCTGATGCCGACCTTTGCCGCGGATGCATGGTTTCACAAAAAGACCGGCATCGAGCCGCTGCCGGCGGACCTCGCTTCATACATGGGGACCGTCACTCAGTTCGCGCAGGGCCCCTATGCCGCAGCACTGAAGGCTTTCCCGAAGGCAGACCCCGCGGCGGTGGAGACGCTGAGCCGCTACCTCGGCCTTTCCGTCGGCGAACTCGGAGGCTGGCGGCTGAACGTGGAGGCTGCCGACCGGCTCGGCCATGCCGCTTTCCTGGTCGAGCTTCTGCAGGACCAAGGGCTGGCGCTGGGCGCCTATGACGGGCGCGTGACCGGCATCGACACGGGCATCTCCGCCATTGTCTCGCCCGATGGCGGCATGAACGACCCGACAATGGCGGCCGTGGGTGGCGTCTACACCACAATGTGGAACAGCTATCTCAACAACGACCTAAAATTCGCGGCAACCTCGAACTTCATCGACCTCAATGACCAGGCCTTCCAGTTTTGGGACTTCAGTCACACCGACCCGGCGGGCACGATGCAGAAACCGGACAGCCAGGGCAACCCGACGCTGTATACGGCTGGCGATCTCGCCGCCACGATGGCGGCCAATCCAGACCTGCTCGTGCTCTCGGCCAACGGCTACTACGATTCAGTGACGCCTTTCTTCCAGACCAGGCTGACGCTGGAGGCCATGCCGCTGAACGATGCCAGGGTCCGCGGCAATCTGACGATCAGGAACTACCCCTCGGGGCATATGATCTATCTCGACGGCGCTTCGCGAACGGCCATGAAAGCCGACCTCGCGGCCATGTACGACCGGGCCGTCGGCACGCGCCGCGCCCGCCTGCACGCCAGGGCGGCGTTGTCGCGCGCGGTGCCCAATATGATCCGGCCCTATTTCAAGCTCCCCGACATCGGCGACGTCGCTTTTCGTCCCGCCGTGGCCGGCGCCGAGCCTTGGAATGTGCCGGATCTGTGTCGAGCCTATTCCTGGCCAAGTGGCCTCGCCGGCGGCGGCACGATTGCGATTATCGAGTTCAGCGGGGGCTGGGTGCAGAAGGATATCGATGCTTATTTCCGCTCGACGGGCCTACCGGTACCGACCATCGTGGACGTGTCGATCGGGGCCGGCCGCAACGATCCGAACAAGCGCTCAGGCAGCCCAGCCACCGACCCTGACCGCGAGGTCGCGCTCGACATCGAAGTCGCCGCCGCGGCTTATTCCGCGGCCACGGGCGAGGCGGCAGGCATCCGTATCTACTGGGCGGACGCCAGTTACTGGGGCGCGATGGCGACTGCGATCACCGCAGCTGCTGCCGACGGCTGCGACGTCTGCTCGGTTTCCTGGGGCTCCGACGAGGCCAACTGGAAGGCGGCGGCTGCAATGGCAGGCATCGACTATCCCGGCAGGCTGAACAAGGCGGCGGAGGCCGCCAGCAGGGCCGGTATGATCGTGTTCGCCGCCTCTGGCGACAACAATTCGTCGGATGGAGGGGCGGACCCCGCCAATGTCGACTTGCCGTCGTCCAGCCCGTTCGTCGTTGGCTGCGGCGGCACCATGAAGCCCACGGCGCCAATGCGGAAGAGACTGTCTGGAACGACGACCCCGGCAACCCGAACGGCTCGGGGACGGGCGGGGGCTTCTCGGAACTGTTCCGCCCCATGCCGGCATGGCAGGCGGGGGCGCCGCACGGGCCGGGCCGCATGGTGCCCGATATCTCCGCCAATGCCGACCCCTATACCGGCTACAATGTCTTCGTGCACGGCCGGCAGGAAGTGATCGGGGGAACCAGCGCCGTGGCGCCGCTCTATGCCGGGCTATTTGCCGCATTCGGGCGCAAGCTCGGACTGGTGACGCCGCGACTCTGGCTCAACCAGACCTGCTTCAACGACATAACCAGCGGCGACAATGGCTATTTCCGCGCGCGCATCGGCCCCGACCCGTGCACCGGCATCGGCACTCCCATCGCGGACAAGTTGGGCACGCTGTTCGATGCACTTGGCAAGTCTCCGGCCGGAACGGTACCGCCAGCGCGTGGACGACGGCGGAATGCGAAGGCTGTTTGATCTGCAAGCATTCCCGATTGAATGGAGCGATGCGGGGCAATTCAGCTGCGTTACGGATCTTGCCGAGCACCGTCGCTTCCGTCAAATTGAAATCTGCCCTGATGACCGTCCTTGTCGATATCGGTAGTCCAGCGCTAGTCTAGATCAGTTTTACGCCCGCCGAACGATCGACATGCTACTGATCTCCGCGCCGAGCGATCTGGCTGGCCTATGTCGGCCGTAGGCAGACCGGCAAGCCCGCTCAGGTCAGATATTGGAGGCAGTGACCTATTCGCAGCGGATGATTTGAGCTCGATATGAACGACCGGTCGATAAGCGATGGACTTTAATGCGATCGGTACGACCCGCGGCCGTCGCGCAACATTTGCTGGCGGCCAGAGGGGTGGAGAGACCCAATCGACCATCACTGGGCACCAGACGGCTGCTACGTGCCACTAGGCAATCCTTGCTCGACTCGGCCGGCGAGAGCCCCCTCTCATTGGTCCTTGATCGGCCATGAGGCGTTCACCGGGCCCGTTCCGTTCGATTCAGGCGACACGTCAAGCCGATAGGGCGCTCTTGCCGGAACTGTCAGCCGTCACGACCGTTTTCACTCATATGCGGGCCAGGCTTGGAAAGCTAAAGAGAGGAGGATGAAAATTGACTGTCATTCTCATCGGTGCGCTACTCATCGTTGCTGGCATTGTCTACATGGCAGGCGCGGCACTCTCATACGGTCGGCTCAGCAATTTGGCACCGCTCGGCACTCCAGCCGACCGGTCGGCCTCAAGGCTGGCAACGCCTGGCCCAACTCTCGAGCCGCGACGGCGTGGGTTCGGGTTTCTCGGCTTCTCGCGCAACTGGCCAGGCCTGCTAATGATAGCGGTCGGCATCGTTCTGATGTTGACGAGCGCAGTGCCTTAGGCGCGGGTGCTAGGCGGCGCGACGGTCGCTTTCGTTACAAGTCCGAAACCCTAGCTGCTTCGCCCATAGGTTCGCCGGACCATACGAGGTCATACGAAGGATATGGGTTGGCTGACATCCGCTAAGCCATCGATTTTCCTTGATAGTCTCACACCCTCCGGGCCACCAAAATGCTTGGCCATCGCTCCCAATCAAGAGGCCGGTGACCTTACCGCCATCCCGGCGTTTGAAGAGAAAGTGCGAGGATCTTTGCCATCGCTAAGTTGGCGGTGAGTTGACGCATCGAGTTCGATGCCTCTCAGCATGGGCTCACGCTGATCGCAAATCCTGCAAAGGTCCGTCACTGGCCGGTTGGGACGTGCCGGTATAGGTTCGAGGCAGGTTAATCGATCCAGGCGTGGTCAAACCTTTGCATCATACTCCTTTGCCAAAGCCCGGACACGTTCAGCGGATTTGGCGAGCGCTTCACGTGAGATGTCACCGGTTTCAGCTGCTCGCGAGATCGCGTTTGCCACTTCATCCAGTTGGTTTCCTGTATCGGCAAGCAACAGAAAGTCACAACCGGCATTCAGGGCATCAAGAGCAACCTGGCAGACGCTGTCGCCTCGCATCGTGGCATGCGAGTCGAGATCGTCAGCCATCACAACACCCTTGAAACCGAGCGCTTCCTTCAACATTCCGACGATTTTACGGGACCGAAGGGCCGCGACCTTGTCGTCGATTGCGGATACGATGGCAGGGCCGACCATCATAATCTCGACCCCGGCTTCGATCGCCGCGCGGAAGGGCGGCAGGCCTGCCTCGATTTCGCCGCGCTGAAGCGAATTCACTGCCTGGTCGTCGATGGCAGGATCGCCAGAGACATCGCTGAAGCCAGGAAAGTGCTTGCCGGTGGCCGCAACCCGCCCGCGCTGGGCCCCGCGAATATATGCGGCGGACAACCGGCCGATCAAAGCCGGATCGGTAGACCATGTGCGTCCGCTCAGCCACGGGTTCCGCCCCTTCACGACGTCGAGAACAGGCGACAGAAAGCAGTTCACACCCAAGGAAGAAGCAATGAGGGCGACCTGGTAGGCGACGGCCTCGATGTCCTGCTCGGAGGCAAAGGGCAGGAGGTCCGGTGAAGGAAAGCTCGGCACCAGATCGTGCAGCCTGCATATGCCGGCCATCTCCTGGTCGACAGCCGCCAGCAGGAGACCGGAGCACTTTTTTGCATCCGCGGTGACCAGGCGAAAGGTTTCAGCCGACTCCGCGGCGCGGCGTTCCATGCTCATGCCGCGGGCAACATATTCGGCACGGCTTTCGCCAAGCAGGATTGACACCCCGCCTTCGTCAAGAAACCGCCGCGTCGTGTCGCTGAGTGCCGTTGCGTCGAATGCTGGCAAGAGGACCGCCTTTGCGTCTTGTGCGGGTGAAAAAGCCATGACCATCGAACCTTTCGCGCAATCCGTTAAGACGGTGTTTGATGATGCACGATTATGCACGTTTAAGCGGAGTGTCAAGCATTCTTAGCTAGCCGCGACCCTGCAGCCTCTCATCTCGTTGCTCCAGGCCTGCCGGTCTCCGTGAATTATCTTGCGCGTATTGGAAATAGTGCATAAACGTGCATGATTGCCTGCGAGAATGTCGGAGCAAGGTCCATGTATGAAGATCTGTTGTTGAAGGAGCGGTGGACGCTGATCCAGGAGCGGCTCAACAGCGAGGGGCGAATTATTGCGGCGGATCTGGCGCGCGAACTGGAGCTTTCGGAGGACACGATCCGCCGTGATCTGCGTGGTCTCGCGGCCCAGGGGCTCTGCGTCAAAGTCTATGGGGGCGCCCTGAAGGTTTCTCCGGCTTCGGGCAGCCTCACAGAGCGGACTGCCTCGGTACCGCACCGGAAGGCAGCACTGGCGCAAGCTGCTGTGGGGCTGGTTTCCGACGGCAGCACCATTTTCATCGATGGCGGTTCAACCAACCAGCTTGTCGCAAGGTTTCTGCCCGAGGCGATGAATCTTCGGGTCGTTACCAACGCGCCGGCAATCGCCATTGAACTTGGCAGCCGAACCAACATCGATATCATTCTTCTCGGAGGACGGTTTGACCCGCACACCGGGTCTTGCCTGGGCAGCAGGGCCGTGCACGAACTGGGGTTGTTGCGCCCCGATCTCACCTTTCTTGGGGCGTGCGGGTTGGACGCGGCCGCGGGCGTGACGGCGTTCAGCTTTGACGAGGCCGACTTCAAGCGCGGCCTCTGCCAGGTCAGCCGTGCGATCGTTGTTGCGGCGACGAGCGAAAAACTGGGAACGGCGGCACCGTTTGTCATCACCCAAGCGTCAGCACTTGCGGCGATTGTTGTCGAGGGCAGCGCCAGGCATGACCAGATTGCTCCCTACACCGATCTTGGGATCAGAATCTTGCGTGCTGGCAAAGATCAGCCATGACGATTGAGCGCATGTCGAGCGACTTGCTAACATCGGCATATGGCGTCCTGTTGCCGGTTACCAACGAAATTCAACCGAATGACGCGTTGCTCGCTTTTCTAGACCATGGTGGCAAGGCAATTTTGTTTGGCGAATATCCAGACGAATATGCAAGTGGCCAGATGCGACCCTCGCGGATTGTCGCCGAAACCGGCGAAGCCTGGCTCTCCTGCGTTGAAAACCTTCGATCTCGGTCCGGCGATCTGTTGATTGCGGCGGACGGCGACATTTCGGCGGTAAACCGGATGCACGTCCTTGCGCCACCACTGCCGACCTTGACGCGGGCACAACAAATGCCGATTCTGGAATTGGAGGACATCATCGCGGAATACGGCGTCGCGGTGTCGCGCCTTGGCGTAAACATGCTGCTCTCCCCGACCGCGGACGTCATCGCCGGACGCAATGATTGGCTTCGCGGCCGCGTTTTGGGCGAGGAGGTCGACACAGTGGACCGGCTTGTCGGCGCTTACGTCCGAGGTGCGAAGAGGGCGGGAATTCAGACGGCGCTGAAGCATTTCCCCGGAAACCCGACACTTACAGGCATCCCGGCACTGGAGGCGGCCATGGTGCTGGAAGATCTGGCCAGTCTGCGCATCTTGATGAAGCCTTTTTGGACCGGCATGGATGCCGGGGCTGAAGGCATGATGATGAGCCCGGCCATATTCGGCGCACTGACCCCGCCGGTAGCCGGCTCAATTTCGCCAACACTCATCGGGCTCCTTCGTGACGAGCTTGGGTTTCGCGGTCTCGTGATGACGTGTGATCTTGATCACAAGGCCACGCAACGTAATGCGACGATCGAAGAGACCTGTCTGCAGGCCTTGCTGGCCGGGGCGGATCTGCTTTTGTTGTCAGCCAGTGCTGCCCTGTCGATTCCGTCCATCGTTCTTGCAATCGTGACGGCGGTTGATTCTGGGCGGCTGCCGAAGGAGCGGCTTGAAGCGGCCGCCAGATCCACACGTGCGGCCGCGGCTAGGGGCCGCTCGTGAGCTTCTTCTTTATGTGGGGATCTGGCTCGCTGGAGAAGATGACCCGTGCCGGTTGGTGGAGACCATATTCACACGCTCACGGTATTCCCGGCATGAAAGGTGCGTCAGTTTGCTTCGGCCGACAGACCGTTGCGAAGTTGCCTTCAACGTCGCGTTGATGTCGCTTGCGCAGTGGCCGCCAGTGCTTTCGACCTTCCCAACAAAGCCATAGGTCGTGATCGACGGGTCAATCTCCGACCGCCTGGCCAGAACCCGCCGACAAGGATGGATGATGACCGACAGAGCTTCAGGAATTTCGGTTGGCGCACGCGATGGCCGTTTCAATTGCAGCCTTTTCTTCGTCGCCGCCGGCATCGGTATCGGATCCTGGGCGGCTTGTCTGCCTGTACTCAGCGCCCACAACCGCCTGGAGAAAGGTGAACTCGGGCTTGTGCTTCTTTGCTTCGCGCTAGGCGCCATCGCGACCATGATGAATGTCGGACGGCTTACGACGCGCTACAGTTGCAGCACGCTTAGCCTATGCGGGTCCCTGACGTTTGGCACCGCATTGCTCGTTGTTCCCCATGTGTCAGGCCCCGGATGGTTGGCATTTGCCGTTCTCGTCGCGGGGGCAGGCTTTGGAACGCTGGATGTATCGATGAACACGGAGGCCTCGGCGATTGAACGCCGCGCGGGGCGGCATTTGATGTCGTCGTTCCACGCGGTATTCAGCTTTGGCAATCTGGCTGGCGCCCTTGCGGTAGGCCAGATCCTCTCGCATGGCGGCGCTCTGGAGATCTGTCTGGCCGCAACGGGTCTCACAGTGGCGGCCCTCGCGATCACCGCCAGCCTTGGCGCGTCCAGAGCCGCCGAACGCGATGATCCACTTCAGACAGGGCTGACCTCCGGCAATGCGCTCGAGCGCACGCAGAAAGTATACATAGTCCTGCTTGGCATGATCGCCTTCCTCGCCTTGCTGGGCGAAGGCGGAATGATGGATTGGAGCGCCATCTACATCGTGACTGCCTTCGGAAAAACGGACAGTATCGGCGCTTATGGCTTCGCTGTCCTTGCAAGCACAATGGCGCTGGGGCGGCTGTTCGGTGACGCGATTGCCGCTCGTATCGGCTCTACGCGGCTAATGCTTTCCTGCGCTTTGGCTTGCGCGGCTTCGGTTGGACTATTGATCGTGGCGAGCAATCTCGGCCTTGTTTTTCTGTCCCTGGCAACGTGCGGCCTCGGTGTAGCCAATATCGTTCCCGCGGTATTCGCGGCTGCCGGTCGCGCCGGCGGTGCAGCCGCGGGCCGCGCCATGTCAATTGTAACGACAATGGGATATGCGGGCTTGCTTGTTGGCCCCGCCTTGCTCGGTTTCGTGGCTCAGCTCTCTTCGCTCGCTGTCAGCTTTGGTCTCATTGCGGTCGCCTTTGCGCTGATCGCGGTTTCAACGCGTTCGCTTCGCAAGGAATAGTATTGCGATTGCGGGGCCTTGGTGCCGGATATTATGAGTTGATGAGCGCCAATGCCGCCTGATGCAGATGCAGGCTCGCCGAAGCCAGGATGGCACCGCCGTTTTCGGCTGGTTCGCCGTCGAGATTGGTGACCACGCCTCCCGCCATTTCAATGATCGGAATGAGGGCGGCGATATCGTAGGGTTGCATGCTTTCTTCCAGGCAAAGGTCGATCTGCCCGGCGGCCAGCATGGCGAATGCGTAGCACTCGCCGCCATAGCGGATCATCTGCACGGCATTCCTAAGTCGAGCGAAGTTGATGCTGGGGAAATCCGGAAAGCGGTCCGGCGAATTGGTATGAAGTATCGCGGTCGCCAATGAACTCGCCGGCCTTGTCCGCAGTCGGCGGGAGCCCGATGGCGTGCTGGTCCAAGCCTCAGCCTCCGCCGCCCAGAACCGTTCACCTGTATAGGGCTGGCTCATCATACCCATGCGGGCCTTGCCTTCCACCGTCAGTCCGATGAGAGTACCCCAGACGGGAATGCCGCAGATGAATGGCCGCGTTCCGTCAATTGGATCGATGATCCACTTGATCGGTCCGTCGCCGCTTTCTCCAAATTCCTCGCCAAGCACCGCGTGATCCGGGTACTGTGCGGCTATCAGCTCGCGAATGACCTCCTCCGCTTTCTTGTCGGCGATCGTCACTGGGTCAAAGCGATAGCCGGGTTTCACCTTCTCCTCGACCTCGATCGGCTTGCGATAGTAGGACAGAGCGACTTCGGCGGCTGCGTCGGCGAGCCGATGAAAGAAGGAGATGTCCGGTAGGTCGGGCATGGCGTTCCATTCGTCGCTGTAGCGTCTGGCGGGAGGATACGAGCCTCAGGCGCCGACGAGGTCCTGCATGAGCGCCTTGAGGCCGCGCGCCACGTCGTAGCTGTTTTCCTGGTGTTGGCGCCGGCAGAACAGCTCGCAGCTCCACCAGCCATCATAGCCGGTCGCCTTTACAGCATCGACCCATTCCTTGAGGTTCAGAACACCGCCTCCTGTTGGCACATTGCGCAGCACGCTCTCATCGGGAACGCCGCCGGCGAAGGCAAGGGAATCGCAAATGTGAACACCGTAGAGAAGATTCTTGTCCAGTCGGGCAATCTGCTCCGGGTTGTCGCCCGACGTATAGCAATGCCAGAAGTCGATCACGAGCCGGATATTGTCACGATTGGCCGCCTCGATCATACGAACCTGCTTGGCGATCGTATTGAGTGGGGTCCAGGACAGGGCTTCCAGATAGATCAGCAGGCCATGCGCGGATGCAAGGTCGGCGATCGAGGCAAGGTTCGCTGCCGTGAGTTCAATCTGGGTCTTCAGTGGCAGCCCGACGACGCCACGATAAAGCCCAGGCATCGCGGCCGCGGAAGCGTCGTCCAGGGCCTGCAGGCTCAAGGGGCCGGTGATGACCTGGACCGCTTTCACGCCGGACGCAGCCGCAAGCTCGAACATGCTGGCGGCCTCTCGCATCAGTGCGTCCTTGGCTTTGCCCTGCCGTTCAACGTCGATAAGGAACCCCATCCCGGGCAAATAGATGCCGTCAACGATCTTTCTCAGATCTTCGGTCGAAAAGCCGGCATCCAGAAACGCCTGCATCTTGGCGGCTGAGACCTCCAGCCCGTCGAATCCAATCTCACGCACGATATCGAGATCGATCGCCAGCGTGGCATGTCGGGCAGCCAATGAATGAAAGAGAATAGGGTTCGGTTTTGTCATGGAGTTCCGCCGCGTCCTTAATCTTGGAGCCTGAAACAAGGTGTTCGGAAAAAGCATCAGCCATTGATGGGGACCGCTCGCCGCCTTTTGGCTGAAATCATCATTGCCTCAACCACCAGCAAGGCAGTCACGCTGTCAGAGCCCCCCGAAAGCCAGGATGCTTCCCGGCTACGCGTGTTCACGAAGTCCTTAACCGTCGACACCTGGAAGTCGTGTTCCCGGACGGGAACGAGTTCACTCTTGCCGTCCGTTCTCCGAAGCAGCGTTCCCGACGCACGCCCGTTCATCGTACCCTGAGCAATCAAGGCTCCCCTGTCGCCTGCAACCATCACCATGCTCTCGATGTCGGCGGTACTGAAGCTCTCATAGGCCTGAAAGAGGCACCCGTTGCTTAGTCTGACCGTGTAAGCCAGCTGGCTTGGAGCCGCATCAAACGGCGCGCTTGTTGCGGTCACCTCAAGCGGCTCGGCTGCGGTCAGGAAACGCGCCAGATCGATGTCTTCGACCGACACGTCGAGATAGATTCCACCACCTTCGTCGGCATCTCGAGCTCTGCGGGTGAGCGGGCCATGATAGGGACCTCCGCGCAGCAAGACAATCGACCGAACCGTTCCAATGTCGCCATCGGAGATCAGTCGCCGCATGGTCTGGTGTATTGTCGATGCCCTCAACGGTTGGTTCACCGCCAGCGACGCCCCGGCCTGATTGCAAAGCGTCACCAGAGTTTTCGCCGATCTGCTGTTGTCGGAAATCGGCCCGTCGCACAAAATGTGCTTGCGTGCGCCCGCGGCGGCGGAAATGTAGTGCGGTCGGCGTTTTAGCCGGGCGCTGATATAGGCGAACCCGACAGATGGATCCTGCAGCGCGCGATCAACGTCGGTCGTCGAGTGCGGGATGCCAAGATCTTGCGCAAAATTGGCGGCATCGATCTTGTTTTGGCTGACCACCCACAGAGGCGAATGGCCTATGGCCCGGATAGCCTCAACCATGAGCTCAGTGGCAATGGTGCCTGCCCCCACGAACGACCAACCGGCCTTGGCACTTGCTGGCACTGGAACACTCCTCCGCGCGTTGACCGTCCGGACTATGGTGTCCGACTCTGTCGACATCAATTTCGCATATCGTTGAAGTCCTTCTCACTTTGGCGTAACCTTAGCGCCAGGTTGCGTCATCTGGGAGACTTCCTGTCGTGAACTTCGTGGGCGAAGACACTGGCGCACTGGCGGCGAATCTCAGGACACTGTGCGATCAGCACGGTTCGGTGGCCGCGGTCTGCCGCAAGATCAACGTCAATCGTCAGCAGTTCAACAAATATCTCTCCGGCGCTCATGTTCCCTCAGCCTCTAATCTACGCATAATCGCCAATTATTTTGGGTTAAGCGTACCGATCCTTTTTTCCGATGCCGATGAATTTCGGACGCTGGTGGACGGTAATTTCTTTCATGCGATGGCGACCGCGCGGCAATTGCCCGAGTTTTCGCGCTTCATTTCCAACATGATTGTCGAGAACAATTCGCAGGATAATGAAATAGCTGGCATCTATGACCGCTATCAATTCTCCTCAATCTATAAGGGATTTGTTCTTAAATCTGCATTCTGCATCTATCGGAATCGAGAATTTTTACAGCATTACTACGTTGAGCGTTTTCCCAGTTTCGATAATCCGCGAAAAATTGAATACATATTCAAATATTATGGCTTCTGTTTTCCTCTTGCCGACCGGCTCTTCACCGCGGATTTCGAGGGTATTCAGTGCAATGAGCTCACATTCGGTGTCTATGCGCAGGTAAAGCGTAACGCCAAACGGTTCATGTTCGGGATTTCCAGCGGCATCGCCGCGAATGTATTCCGCCAGCCCTATTCGACCAAAGTGGCCCTGCATTACCGTGGACCCGGCCTGCTGCGCCGGCAGCACCTCCAGGAGTTGACGGTCATGGATCGCACTGATCCGGCAATTCCCCGCGAGGCCCTGCAGTATCTGGGGGATGGATCGGACATGATCCAGATGTGAGAATCTTGGAAGGCACCCGCTTTCTGGGTCCGGCATGTGAAGGTGACAGACGCTCCTGAAGGCCACTCAGGGGTGGAGTTCGATGGCAAGCCAGACCGAGTCGGTGTCGGCGTAATAGCGGTGCCAGGGGTAGGTCCATTCATTCTTCTGGGTTACACGGCAGAAGGGGTCATGCGAGTAGCCGATCGGCATGAGCACGTCCTCGTAGATGGTCGACGCGTCACGATGCTCGAATTTCTGCATGCGTCCCCTGCCATGGATCTGGGTGTGGGTTTCCAGGAACCGATGGTCGTTGTGGATGAAGCAATCCGTATCTCCCGGCGCCCACCACAGATTGAGTTTCAGCGTAAATGTCTGTGGCGCTAACGGCGTGCTGCGTTCGTTGGTGAAGACGTAAGGGTCGGTCGTCAAAGTGCCGATTTCGTCCTGGGATGAAATAAAAAGTGGCGTGTCGCGCGGAAAACTCTTGATGCGATTGCCGAGCCACTCCCATCCGCGGAACATGCAGCCGCCAAGGTTGACGGGATTGGTGACCTTGACGATGGCGGCACGCCCGGCCGACTTTATCCGGCCTCCCTTGAGCCAGGTGGATTTCCAGGCGGGGACAACGGCCGGATGCTTGTCGCCCGTGAGCATCGGCGAGGGTCCGATGTTGATCACGACGGCGTCCTCGACGTCATAGTCGACGACGTCTTCGATAAGCTTGGCGAAAATGAAATCGTCGGCAAAAGACAGGTCTCTCGTGCGGTTTGTCATAGCTCTGCCTGACGCAAGAAATTCATTGAATGCCAACAAGCCACAGGGACACGGCTGGCGATAGTGCGCGGCATGATGAATTTGGTCGCGAATTGACGCCTTTTGTGCGTCATATAGCGTCGAATCTTTATCCTGCTCTCGCAGCCCGTTCTGACAGGGGCAGCGCGTCACATTGGCGGGGACGGGTCTGGGGCGGCGATCGGTCCGGTCTCGGGGTGGGTTTCCAGATATTGGCCAGGCAGGGTTAGGCCGACCGGAAACGAGACGACGCACTTTTTCTCGATCTCTGCTTCATCTTGCGTCAGCGAAACGTGTGCTGCGCACTTGCCACATGCCATCGACTGCCTGCTTACTGAAGGCATAACGAGGGCTGGCTGTTGCCATCTCTCCGTGAGCAACAGGTTGCTCACGTCATAAAATCACAGTTAGAGGGTCGAACAGATGAACCTGACAGGCGGACAAGTCGTCGCGAGGGCACTCAAGCAATATGGTATTGAGTATGTGGCAGGCGTGCCCGGCCACGGTATCTGGTCCCTTTTCGACGCCTTCCTTGAAGAAGGTTCGAACCTGCCGTTCATCCAGGTGATGCACGAGCAGAGCGCTGTGCACATGGCCGACGGCTTCTTCCGGGCCAGCGGTCGGCCAATGGCCTGCTCGACCTCGATCGGCCCTGGCGCAACCAACACGATCATCGGCCTCGCAACCTGTTACGCCGACTCGATTCCGGCCTTCTACGTCTCTGGCGGCCCCGCGACGCACATGAAGGGGCATGGCGTAATGCAGGAGATCGAACGACAGAACGAGAACGCCTTCCCGCGCATCACCGAACAGGTCACCAAGCGCTCATACAAGGCCGGCCGCGTCGATGAACTGCCTTTCATCATGCACCGCGCGTTCAACACGATGCTCAGCGGCCGTCCCGGACCGGTGCACGTCGAGGTTCCGATGGATATTCAAGTGGAGGCCGCCGATGTCGAGATACATCCTCTCGACCTGCGGATGGCGCGCGGCGTCTCCTACCCCGATCCGCGGGCGGTAGAGCAGGCCTTGAAGCTCCTGCTTTCGGCCGATCGGCCGGTAATCGTCGCCGGTGGCGGCGCGATCTCAGCGAATACGTCGAGCGAGTTGACCCGGCTGGCCGAGAAACTGGGCGCCGCCGTTTCCATCACCTGGAACGGCAAAGGGGCCATTTCGGAAGACCACGCGCTCTTTATTGGCGCCGTCGGGCAGACAGGCACCACTTGCGGCAATAACATCACCGCATCCGCCGACGTGGTGATGTCGGTCGGGTGCCGCTTTACCGACTGGTCCGCCTCCTCCTATGCCAAGGGCGTCAGCTTCTCGATCCCGCCCGGCAAGCTCATTCACATCGATCTCGACCATCATGAGATCGGCAAGAATTATCCAACCGAAGTCGGCATCGTCGCCGATGCCAAGGCGACGCTGGAAGCCATGCTGGCGATGATCTCGGACGCCGATTCCAGGAAGGCGATCGCGCGACGGGAGAAATTCCTCGCCGATGTTCAGAAAGCAAAAGCGGACTGGGAAACCATGCTCGCCCCGCGCCGGGACAGCCGCGAAACACCGTTCACGTCGCAACGGCCGCTTGGGGCACTGCGCAAGGTGATGAACCGCGACGGCATTGTCGTCGTCGGGTCTGGCAATACACAGGGCGCTGTCAAGCAGACTTTTCCCGTCTACCAGCCGCGGACGCATCTTACATCCGGGTCATTCTCGCCGATGGGCTGGGCTGTACCTGCCGCCATGGGCGCGAAGCTGGCGATGCCTGACCGTCAGGTCGTCTCGATCACGGGCGACGGCGACTTCATGATGTCGCTGCCCGAACTTGGCACGGCGGTGATGAACAACATTCCGGTCGTGTTCCTAGTCCAGAACAACCAGGGTTACATGTCGATCCGTGGCGGGCAGCGCAAGTTCATGGGTCGTCACATCGCCTCCGAGTTCAACCATCACAAAGGCAATGGCGAGCCCTACAGCGCCGATATCGCAGCAGTCGCCAAGAATTTTGGCGTGGAGAGCTGGAAGGTCACCTCCGACGCGGATCTGGAGAAATCGCTCAAGGCCGCGCTTGATTGTGGCGGTCCCGCGCTGGTCGAGGTCATAACCTCGCGTGATGCGGCCGGCCCTTTCGCCACCGGCTGGTGGGATTTCCCGTCGCCGGCCTACTACGAAAAGGAACAGGCGGCTTACGCCGAGAAGCGGGCGCTCGAACAGCACCTTTAGTGGCGCAAGGCGAGCCTCCTGCTCGCCGATCCATTCAGTCGATCTCCACCAGGCCATGCGGGGCGTCAGTCCTGCAAATGAAGAGTTATTATCATGATACGAACCATCAAGTCCGCGCGAGGCAACGTTGGCAATGGCGACGACGCTGCCGTGACCAAGGCGGTCCAGTCGCTGCTGGCTCAGGTGGAGCAGGGAGGCGACAAGGCGGTACGTGAACTTTCGATGCGTTTCGACGGCTTCGATCGAGACTCCTACCTTCTGACGAAGAACGAGATCGACGGCTGCGTCAATTCGCTGACGAAGCTTGAACGCGAAGACCTCGATTTCGCCCAGGACCAGATCCGCAATTTCGCGGAAGCCCAGAAGGCGACATTGCTCGATCTCGAAGTCGAGACCCTGCCAGGCGTTGTCCTGGGCCATCGCCATTTGCCGATTCAGAACGTCGGCTGCTACGTGCCGGGCGGCAAATACCCGCTGCTGGCGTCAGCGCACATGACGGTACTCACCGCGCGGGTGGCTGGATGCGAGCGCGTTATCACCTGCGCACCGCCTTTCCAGGGCAGGATCGCGCGGAAGATCGTGGCCGCCCAGGCCCTGGCGGGCGCTGACGAGATTTACTGCCTTGGCGGGGTCCAGGCGATCGCGGCGATGGCCTATGGAACCGAGACGATAGCTCCAGTCGACATGGTGGCGGGGCCGGGCAACGCTTATGTCGCCGAAGCCAAGCGCCTGTTGTTCGGCAAGGTTGGAATTGATCTCTTCGCCGGTCCAACGGAGACACTGATCATTGCTGACGAGACCGTCGACGGCGAGTTGGTTGCCACCGACTTGCTCGGCCAGGCCGAGCATGGTGTGAATTCGCCGGCGGTGCTCGTCACCACTTCGGCAAAGCTGGCGACGAGCACGCTGGCCGAAATCGAACGGCTTTTGGAAATCCTTCCGACGGCCGCGGTCGCCGGCAAGGCATGGAACGATTTCGGTGAGATCATTCTGTGCGACACGATCGACGAAATGCTGGCGGAAAGCGACCGCATCGCTTCCGAGCATGTCCAGGTGTTGACCCGCGATACGGATTATTTCCTCAACAACATGAAGAACTATGGCGCGTTGTTCCTGGGCGCTCGAACAAACGTCTCGTTCGGCGACAAGGTCATAGGCACCAACCATACACTGCCGACCAACAAGGCCGCGCGTTACACCGGTGGGCTCTGGGTCGGCAAGTTCCTCAAGACCTGCACCTACCAGCGCATAGAAACGGACGAGGCTTCTGCCCTGATCGGCCAATACGGCTCGCGGCTCTCCCTCATGGAAGGCTTCGTTGGGCACGCTGAACAGGCCAACATCCGCGTCCGCCGCTACGGGAAAAGAAATGTCGGCTACGCCATGCCGGTTGATCCCGTCTGGCCGGTCGATCCCATCTGACTTCGCCCGCCCGATAACAGCGAAAATGCGACCGGGCATTTCAACTTCAACAATGGGGAACAACCATGAATAGACCTAAGAACATCTTGTTGGCCACAGCTCTGGCACTGACTTTCGCCGGCCAGGCCATGGCTCAAACGACGATCGAAGGCCTGCACGTATGGACGTCGGCAAGTGAAGTCGGCGCGCTGAAGGTCCTCACCGACAAACTCGCGACCATGGGCTTCGTGTGGCAGGACAGCGCGGTTGGTGGTGCCAACGGCGCAAATGCTCAACAGGCACTGCGCACCCGGGTGGCCGCCGGCAACCCGCCCGCCGTTATGCAGTTTCTGGGCTTTGAAGGGCTCGGTTGGGCAAAAGAGGGTGCGCTGCGTTCGCTGAATGATCTGTACAACAAGAATGGATGGCAGGCGGACCTGCCGCCGGTGATGTTACAGTTCCTGAAACAGGGCGACGACTTCTTCGCGACCCCGATCAACATGCATCGGCAGAACTGGGTCTGGGCGAACAAGGCGGTGTTCGACAAAGCCGGCATCACACCCCCCAAAAGCTGGGAAGAGCTGATTGCCGATGGCGACAAGCTGAAGGCAATCGGGGTCACCCCGATCGCCATGAGCGACGAGGGCTGGCAGATCGAGGAACTCTTTGAATCGATCGTCACCGACGTCAACGGCCCGGATTTCTACAAGAAGGCAATCATCGATCTTGATGACGAGGCGCTTTCCGGCCCGGAGATGGTCAAGGCGTTCGATCTCCTGGGCAAGGTGCGCGGACTGCACGACGCCGGTTACACCGGCCGCGATTGGGCAGCGGCAAGTGCCATGGTCGCGAATGGCCAGGCTGGCATGCAGATCATGGGCGATTGGGCGAAGGGCGAATTCCTTGCCAAGGGAATGAAGCCCGGCATCGATTTCCTCTGCTTCCCGACGCCGACAGCCACCCCTAACTATAAATTCGTGTTCGATACCTTCGGTGGTTTCAAGATCAACAATCCCAAAATCAATTCAGGGCAGGACGCGGTCGCGGAAGCTATGATGGACCCTGAAGTCGAGAAGAACTTCAACTTGATCAAGGGGTCGATTCCGGCGCGCACGGACGTTTCGATGGATGCATTTGACGACTGCGCCAAGCGCAGCTTCGCGGATCGGGCGGAGGCCATCAAGAACAATGCCATGTGGGGTTCCGTCACTGACGGTTTCGCCGTGGAGCCGCGGTTCTCTGGCGTCTTTCTCGACGTGGTCGGCAAGTTCTTCGTCAGCGACATGACTTCACAAGACGCTGCAAAAGCCCTGGTTGACGGCATCAACAACGCCCGCTGAGGCGCGCGTGCCAAGCCGCCGGGACAATGGAGCGTCCCGGCGGCCCACCTTCTCGTTCGGCCAGGATGGTCAAAAACGCGGGACAACGTGATGAAAAGATCTATCCGATTTTCTGACCGTTTGGCCAACTGGCTGCCACGGCTGGTTTTGACCCCCAGCCTGCTGGTTGTCCTGGTCGCGGTGTACCTCTTCATCGCCTGGACAGGCTGGATTTCGCTGTCTTCTTCGAACATCGTGCCGAGATACGACTTCGTCGGACTAGAGCAATATGTTCGTCTGTGGTCGACGCCGCGCTGGCACACGGCGGTGGCCAATCTGTTCATATTCTCATCGCTGTTCCTGGGCCTGACCACCGGGCTCGGCTTGTTGATGGCGATCCTGCTGGATCAACGCATTCGGGCCGAGGGCGCCTTGCGGGCGATTTTCCTCTATCCGATGGCGTTGTCCTTCATCGTCACGGGCACTGCCTGGAAGTGGATCCTCAACCCAGCGCTGGGTGTCCAGAAAGTGGTGAACGACGCGGGTTGGACCAGTTTTGTTTTTGACTGGATTTCCCAACCCCGCTTCGCGATCTACTGCGTGGTGATTGCCGCTGTATGGCAATCGACCGGCTTCGCGATGGCGATCTTTCTGGCCGGTTTGCGCGGTATCGACAATTCGGTCATCAAGGCGGCGCAGATCGAGGGCGCGGGCCTGCCCCTGATATACCGTACCATCATCGTCCCGATGTTGCGGCCGGCGTTCCTGAGCGTGATCGTACTGCTCAGCTATGTGGCAATCAAAAGCTTCGACCTCATCCTCGCATTGACCAATACGGGGCCTGGCTCGGCCACCGAAATGCCCTCGACATTCATGTACGCAGCCACATTTCGGCGCGACCAGATGGGGGTGGGGGCGGCCAGCGCAATGATGATGCTGATGACAGTCGCCGCCATCATTGTGCCCTATCTCTACTCGGAGCTGAAGGAGACCCGTGATGGCTGCTAATGTCAGGTCTCGGCATCGGCAGCACGCCACCGGCCGCGCGCTCATATATGGCGGCTTGCTGTGTCTGGCCGCGTTCTATCTCATGCCGCTCTGGGTCATCATCACGACTTCGGTAAAGCACCTGGACGAAATCTATGCCGGCTCTTTCATCGGGCTGCCGAAGGAAATCACCTTCGACGCCTGGCGAAGCGCCTGGTCAGAAGCCTGCAATGGGACCGCCTGCAAGGGCTTGAAACCCTATTTCATCAACTCTCTGATCATGGTGGTTCCTGCCGTCATCCTGTCGACCGGAATAGGTGCCATCAACGGCTACGTGATCACCAAATGGAGATTTCCAGGTTCCAACTTCATTTTCGGAATCTTGCTGTTTGGCTGCTTCCTGCCGTTCCAGGCCGTGATCCTGCCAATGGCACAAACCTTGGGCTTCCTTGGCCTCGCCGGCACACTTGCCGGGCTGGTGCTGGTCCACACTGTCTACGGCATCGCATTCACGACCCTGTTTTTCCGAAACTATTTCGTTGGTGTGCCGGATGAGCTTGTGAAGGCGGCGCAGATCGACGGGGCGGGTTTCATGCGGATCTTCGTGTCCATCATGTTGCCGACCGCCCTGCCGATCATCGTTGTGTCCTGCATCTGGCAGTTCACCCAAATCTGGAACGACTACCTTTTCGGAGTCTCGTTCACGGCCGGCGAAAATGCTCCCATCACCGTGGCGCTCAACAATGTCGTCAACGTCTCAATGGGACGCAAGGAATACAATGTCGACATGGCCGCCGCCATGATCGCCGGTCTTCCCACACTCATCGTTTACATCGTCGCGGGCCGCTACTTCGTGCGGGGCCTGACAGCCGGCGCAGTGAAAGGGTAACCTCGATGGCAACTCTCGAAATCGATCGCGTTCGAAAATCCTTCGGCTCTGTTGAAGTTTTGAAGGGGGTCAGTATTTCGATCGCCGATGGAGACTTTCTCGTTCTTCTCGGACCCTCCGGATGCGGTAAGTCAACGCTCCTCAGTATGATCGCCGGGCTGGAAAGCGTCACCTCGGGCGAAATCCGGATTGCAAACGACGTTGTCAACGATCTGCCGCCAAAGGATCGCGACATCGCCATGGTGTTCCAATCCTATGCGCTCTATCCGACCATGACGGTGCGCCAGAACATCGAGTTCGGAATGAAGATCCGCGGCGTACAGCCGGCTGAACGGGCGAAGGCAACGCTTGCCGCGGCTGAGATGCTGCAGATGAAACATTTACTGGACCGCCGTCCGAGCCAGCTTTCCGGTGGCCAGCGCCAGCGCGTAGCCATGGGGCGTGCCGTTGTGCGTGACCCGAAGCTGTTTCTGTTCGACGAGCCGCTGTCAAACCTTGATGCCAAACTGCGCGTTGATATGCGAACCGAGATTAAACGGCTCCATCAGCGCCTGGGCACGACAATAGTCTATGTAACCCATGACCAGATCGAGGCCATGACGCTGGCAACCCGGGTTGCCGTGATGAAGGATGGAGTTGTCCAGCAACTGGACGATCCGCAGGTGGTCTACGACCGACCGGCCAATACCTACGTCGCCAAGTTTGTCGGCTCACCCTCGATGAGTTTGATTCCAGCAAGGCTGGCGGTCGATGGCGCGGGTGCCGTCGCGGTTTTCGACATTCCAAATGAAAAGCCCGCGCGCATTTCCGGAATTCCAATCGCGAAGGAAAACGCCACGAAATTCAATGGCCAAAACGTTCTTGTCGGTATCCGGCCGGAACTGTTCACGGTTTCCGACGGAAAACCAGGCAGGACAATTTCGGTCCACATCGATGTCGTCGAGCCGACCGGTCCAGACACACTGGCGCTCTTCCAGATTGGCGGTGTCGAAGTCACGGCACGTGTTCCGCCGAAGACGGTAGAGGCGCGAAAATCAGCGACCCTGACGGTCGACACGACCAAGATCGTCCTGTTCGATGCTGTCACCGAAGACCGAATTGACTGAGGGGCCCATGGAACACCAGGCGGATATAGTCATTGTCGGTTCGGGCATCGGCGGCAGCTCGCTTGCGTATAGCCTTGCTGAAACCGGAAGGCGCATCGTCATCCTCGAGCGAGGTGAACACCTTAAGGACACGCCCGAGGCGCGCGACGACGTCGCCATCTTCCAGAAAGGTTTCTACAAGTCTGGCGAGGAATGGGCAGGAACGGATGGGGAGACATTTCTGCCCGGCAACTACTACTTTGTCGGCGGCAATTCCAAGTTCTTCGGCGCCGTTCTGTACCGCTACAGGCAGGAAGATTTCACCCCGCGAGATCATATGGGAGGGCGCTCGCCCGGTTGGCCCATCGCCTATGCCGAGCTTGAGCCCTGGTACGAGCGCGCCGAGACGATCTTCAGGGTACGCGGCGATGCCGGGCAGGATCCCACGGAGCCTCCACACACCCGCCCGTACGGCTTTCCTCCCGTTCCCGACGAGCCGTCCGTCGCAGCGCTGCGCAAACGCCTTCGTAAAGCCGGCATCCACCCGTCGAGTCTGCCTCTTGCCGTGGATATCGAGCAATGGCTACGCCGGGCACAGACGGGCTGGGATGCCTTTCCGAACACTGGAGCCGGCAAGATCGACGCGGAAGTCGGCCCGCTCGCCCACGCGTTGGCTCATCCCAACGTCACCCTCATCACGGGAGCGAATGTTCAGCGGCTGGAAACGGACGAATCCGGGCGGAAGGTGACGGCTGCGTTCTTTATCAAGGACGGTGTCGAGCACAATATACGCGCCGACATTTTTGCCGTGGCCGCCGGCGCTGTCCAAAGCGCGGCACTGTTGCTGCGTTCGTCAAATGCGTCACATCCCAACGGGCTCGCAAACAGTTCCGACCAACTCGGCCGCAACTTCATGAACCACAACACGACGGCGATGCTGGCCATCGACCCATTTCGGGCAAACACCGCCGTCTATCAGAAGACCCTGGGGTTCAATGATTTCTACAACAGGGATCCTCAAGGCAGCTTTCCGCTGGGCAATGTGCAACTGCTTGGCCACATCACCGGTAATATCCTCAAGGCCAACGCACCGATGCTCCCGCGCCTTCTGGCCGGCCTTATCGCGCGCAACTGCTACGGCTGGTTCCTGACCAGCGAGGATTTGCCCAACCCTGAAAGTCGAGTGACCGTTCGTGACGGGCGGATCGTCATGAACTGGGTTCGCAGCAATATGCAGGCGCATGAGACGCTGATCCTGAGAACCCGGGCAGTGATGCGCAAGGCTGGGTTCCCGGTAGTCCTTTCCCGAACTTTCGGCCGCAAGACGACATCGCATCAGTGTGGTACCGCAAGGCTCGGCAACGACCCAAAAACATCGGTCGTGTCACCCATCTGCCGGTCGCACGACGTTGCGAACCTTTACGTGACGGACGCATCCGTGCTGCCGACATCGGCGGCGGTGAACCCAGCATTGACCGTGGCGGCTCTGGCTCTGAAAGCCGGAGCGGCAATCGGGACGTTGTGAACCATGACGGTGTTTGGCTCCGCACGGTGGGGAATCCTCCCGCAATCTCAAACGGTCGTCGGCACGTGCGACTACATCGTAATAGGCGGCGGCTCAACGGGTTGCGTCGTCGCCTCCCGGATGTCCGAGGATGCCGACGTATCGGTCGTTCTGCTGGAAGAGGGGCCGAATGACGTCAATCCGTATATCCATATACCTGGAGCATACTACAAGACGGCCCAAGGGCCCCTGCTGAAGCGAATGGCTTGGGAGCCAACCGTCGATCAGTCGCGCGATCCGGCGCCCACGATGGTCCAGGCAAGGGTGCTGGGCGGCGGGAGTTCAGTGAACGCCATGATCTACATTCGCGGCGTGCCCGCGGATTATGCCGGGTGGGAAGAGCTTGGTGCAAAGGGCTGGGCCTATGACGATGTGCTGCCCTACTTCCTGCGCTCGGAGGACAACAACCGATTTTGCAACGAGGTACACGGTGTCGGAGGCCCTCTCGGGGTTTCCGATATCGATCAGATTCATCCGCTGACGCGCGCATGGCTGCATGCCTGCCAGCAAGCGGGACTGCCCTACAATCAGGATTTCAATTCCGGTGATCAGGCCGGATGCGGCCTCTACCAGATCACGGCCAGAAACGGCCGACGCAGCAGTGCGGCGACGGCCTTCCTCAAACCCGCCCGCCATCGTCCGAACCTGCGTGTCCAGACGCGTGCCTGTGTCAGCCGGATTATCGTCGAGCAGGGTAGGGCGACCGGGGTCGAGTATGTCGTAAACGGGCGCAAGTGGATTCTGCGCGCCGAACGCGAGGTCATCTTGTCGGCGGGCGCAATCGCCTCGCCGAAACTCTTGATGCTGTCAGGTATAGGTCCGGCGGATGCGCTGCGCGAACATGGCATCCAGGTCGAGGCGGATCTGCCAGGCGTAGGGCAGAATCTGCAGGACCATATCGAGATGTCGTTGGTCTATCAGCTGAACGGACCGCACAGCTACGACAAATACAAGAAAGCGCGTTGGAAGGCCGCGGCGGGGCTGAACTACCTTTTGTTTCGGGGCGGGCCGGCTTCCTCGAACCTGATCGAAGGTGGCGCCTTCTGGTGGGGCAACCGGAATGAAACCATCCCCGATGTCCAGTTCTTCATGGTCGTGGGGGCCGGTATCGAGGAGGGCGTGGATACCGTGCCTGGCGGCAATGGCTGCACCGTCAACCTCGGGCAGATACGACCTCGCTCGCGCGGTGAAGTCACGCTCAAGAGTGCGAACCCCGCGGACGATCCGCGTGTAGCACCCCGTTATTTTTCCGATCCCTACGATCTCGATGCGGTGACCGAAGGCACCATGGCCGCGCTGGACATCATGGAGAAGCCTGCGATCCAGCGCTATATTGCAGCCCGGCGAACGCCATCCGCGACGATGAAGACACGCGCGGACATCAGAAATTTCTGTATGCGGACCGCGCATGCGGCCCTTCATCCAGCTGGCACGTGCCGCATCGGTCAAGACACAATGGCGGTTGTCGATCCGGCCCTTCGCGTACACGGTATCAACGGACTCCGTGTGGCCGACGCATCGATCATGCCGACACTGATCTCGGGAAATCCCAACGCCGTATGCATCATGATTGGCGAGAGGGCCGCGGGGTTTCTAAAGGAGTCGCCGTAGCGCATTCGCGGTCCAAGCCTTTCTAGGCGTCGACAAGCAGGTCGGTCCTGGGGACTGCCTGGCAGGCAAGACAGGAGTCTGTCGCGGAACGGCCGATCTCCGTGCGATAGGAGATCGCGCCGTCCAGGATACGCACTTCACAGCTTTCACATTGGCCGGCGCGGCATCCGCTGGTGATCCTCACGCCTTCGGCTTCGGCCAGGTCGAGAAGCGAACCGCGGGATCGTTCCCAGATCACCGTCTTGCCGGACCGCACGAAGGTAACGGAGCAAGGGCCTGTCGGCAGCGCATCCTGGTCGATGCTGATGGCGGCAAAAGCCTCTTCGAACGTCAGGCTATCCGGATGGCCGGCTCGAACCAGGTCTACCCTGAGCGATGCCACCATGCCGGGCGGACCGCAGAAATAGATCGCCGGCGCTGTATCGAACGTCGCGAGCCGCAGATGCCGAATGGCGAGGCGTCCGTTGTGAACATCGGCTGGGATTTCTTTCCCGGCACGGCTCCAGCAGCGATCGATCGTCAACTCTGGCATCACCGCCGCAAGTGATGACAGCCGGTCGGCAAACGCTTCCGTTGCAGCGAGACTGTTGGCATACGCAAGATGGACTCTCGGGCGTTTATCTTGTCGAGCCAGCGTCTCGAGATAGGAAAGGAATGGGGTAATGCCGATGCCGCCGGCGACAAGTACAACGGGGCGCTCGCTGGCAAGCGGGGGCGTGAAGCGTCCGGATGGCGCCCGCACGTCAATCTCGTCGCCCGCGGCCAAAACATCGTTTATGGCCGTCGACATCCGGCCGGGCGGCACGTCGTCAATTCCAGCCGGCGCCGCCACCTTGCGCACCGCGATCGTATAGGCACTGCGTTGCCGCTCTACGGCCGGTCCGGTCAGCGAGTAGCAGCGGATGAGGTCGTCTCTGTCGTCCCGGCGCCGCAACACGATGTGCTGGCCGGGCTCGAAATCCGGCAGAAGGCCGCCGTCGATGTTCTCCAGCGTGACTGCCGTCACTCCCTCGGCGATCCTGTCGACCGCTGCCACCCGCATCGTGCGATAGCCGCGCCAGCCAGTCCTTCGCGCGCCGATCGGGACGATATTGCAGGATTTCGATCGATGAGCCGCGGCGCCGCTGACGGGATCAAGTTGGTCGCTACCGACAAGCATATTGTAGTTCGCGCCGCTGTTGGAGAATGCATCGTAGCCGGGAAGGTCAAGTGCGGTATTTGACTGCCACCAGCCATAGGAGGCGCGGACGACCCGCTGGTCCAGGCTGTTGTCCAGCTTGACTTTCATGCGGGCTTGGCCGTGACGGGTGCTTATCTGTGCCCAATCGCCGGCTTCCAAGCCAAGCTTTTCGGCGGCTTCAGGCGCGAGGTTCACGGTCGGCTCGGGTTCCCGCTTGCGCAGCGACGGCACCTGCCGATGCTGCGAATGGCAGTAATATCCTGTCTTCGCCGTGGTCAGTGCAAATGGGTAGGTTTCATTTCCAGGAAGGTCGTCCGGATCGAAGGTCGGGACCGCTGGCTGCCCATGGCGATGCAACAGGGCCGAATAGAGTTCGACCTGACCGGTCTCGGTGGCAAAGCCACTCACCCCTTGTTGGGTCGGCTCGGCATATTTTCGATAACGCTGTACCAGCGGATAGCGGATGCCTTCCGGGCAATTCCTCAACTGATCGAGCGTGATCCCGCTCGGTTCGAGAATATAGGAACGAGCGGCCTCGATGCTGCCGCCGAAGAACTGATCGCCTAGCCCGAGTTGTTCGGCGAGGGCAAAAGCTATCTCCGCATCGGATCGGGAGTCCCCCGCCGAGGGCACAACCTGTTGCCGCAATTGCACATGCTCCTGAGCGGCCAGTCCTGAGCCGAAGCCTACTCTCAGCGCGTCACGCTCCCAGGGTGTGTTTACTGGCAACAGAAAGTCGGCGGAGCGCGCGCTTGGGTTCTCGAACACGTCACAATGAACGTAGAATTCCAGCGCATCCAGCGCGTCTCGTCCGCGCAACGGATTGGCATGAGCGACGGCAAGGTTCGAACCGAAGCCGATCAAGCCGCGAACCTTGTAGGGGTGCCCTTCGAGCACCGCCGTATAGAAGTCGTGCGCGGTGATGCGACCCTGGTCCGGCGGCCCAAGCGGCTTGTCGGCGATCCCGATTGTCTTGGCTTTCTGCGCCGGATCCAGGAAGCGGGGGCCGCTGACGGCATTGCGCGGTACTCCCGGCAGCACGACATTGCCGCCCGCCACGTCGTAGCATCCTTTGAGGGACATCAGCGTGGCCAGCGCGCGGTCGATTTGCGTGGATTGCGCGTGTTGGCCAAGGCCAGTCCAGGTGTAGTAGGCGACCGAGCGAGCGACGCCTATCATTCGTGCGGCCGAGCGGATTTCTTCCTCGGGCACCCAAGTCAGTGTGGCCACCTCGCTCAATTCTTGGCGATTGGCGGCGGCGGAAAGTTGATCGAAGGCGGTGGTGCACCGTACGGAGCCGTTTGCTGTGTCGACCGTGACGTCGCCGGAACGCATCGCTTGCGCAAGCACCATATGGGTCTCCCGGCCATTGCGCTGCACGAAGACCGGCTGGCCATTCGCGCCGAGCACGGCGAATGCCTCCGGATCCTCCGCGGCGGCGGTCAGATCACCGGCGCGCAGGAACTCGCCATTGTCCTCACGAACGAGAAAGCAAGCGTTGGTCCATTGCATGAGAAACGATTGATCGAAGGAGCCATCTTCGATCAACAGGCGCATGATGCCGAGTGCCAGGATACCGTCCGAGCCTGGGCGAACGCGCAGCCATTGATCGGCACCAATGGCGAATCCGAAGCGCCGCGGATCGATCACGAGGATCTTGCAGCCGCGAGCCCGGGCCGCGGCGACCTGGGTCGCCTGGTCGAGCCAGACGGAACTGGGATTGAAGCCCCACAGCACGATCAATTCTGTCTGGCCGTAATCAGGATAGGGCAGGCCGGTGCCGAAAGTGAATGCGTGCGCGAAATCCTTGTGCCAGTTGCAGATCTCGGTGGTGCTGACCCAATTCGGCGTACCGCTTGTCTGGATCAGCCGTTCGACCCATTCCTCGCCGTCGCTCAATGCGGTGCCGCTCGGCGTAGTTGTCGATACGGCGATGCTTTCCATCCCATGATTGTCACGCAGATCACGCAGACGCCCACCGATCTCGGACAATGCCTCATGCCAGGAGACGGGCACCCAACCGGGGTCATTGTCTCCCTTCGGATTGGTCCGTTTCAGCGGCGTCTTCAACCTGTCGGGGTGGTAGAGGATCTCAGGGGCCGCTTTGCCTTTGACGCAAAGCGACTTTCCTGTCGGATGAGCGGGGGCCGGCGCGGCACCGGTCAGACGTCCATCCTCGACGATGAATGTAGCGCCGCATCTGGATTTGCAGAGTGCGCAAAAGCCGGGCTTTTCCAATCGCATGGCGGACTTGAGCTTTCTTGGATCGATCCAGTCAGAAGTTGCGGCTACCAGTTGCATTTCGCGATGTTCAGCCGGGTTTCGAGATCCACGAAACGGGCGGCAAATGGATGCCAACGCGCCTCAGAGGCGCACGGACTTGCCGGTCTTGGCGGCTTCCCGTGCGGCCAGGGCAAATTTCAAGGATTTCAAGCCATCGTGGCCTGTCGCGCTCGGAGAGCCATGCCCGCCGATAGCGGCGTTAAAGTCGCCAACGGCCTTGTCATAGGCGTTGATATGCTCGATGCGCTCTTCGACCTGCTCGCCACTCCTGCGAACAAATATCCGGCCGCCGCCGCGCTGCAGGAGCACGTCATCGGCGAACACGGAAGCCTTGGTCCCGAAAATCTCGACCGTCGTGTTGGCATGATCGATGGCGAAACTTTCAGTGATCTGGACGATTGTTCCGGTCTTCATCCTCGCGACAATCGCCACGGTATCTTCGATCTCCCGCGAGGTTATTGCGTTGTTCGCGGTCATGGCGACAACCTCCTGCGCTTCCGTGTCCAGGATGTAGTGCAGGAGATCCGCATCATGGACGGTCAGGTCGAAAAACACTCCGGCGCCGGCTGCGACTGAATCGGTCCTCCAGCCGCGGTTGGCGGCCGGCAGCAGCACGCCGAACGTCATACGGGCCGCAACGATCGAGCCCAACTCGCCGCTCTTCACCAGTTCGTGCAATCTGATATGGGTGGCCATATTGCGCAGGTGGTGATTGATGCCCAGGACGCGCTTGTTGGTTTCGGCGGCCGAAATCATGTCCTCCGCGTCGGCGACCGTGAGCGCCATCGGTTTTTCCCCCAGCACGTGCTTGCCGGCCCGAAGTGCGGCGATCGCATGCGGGGCATGCTTCTCATTCGTGTTGCTGACATAGACGGCGTCGATGTCGGCGCGAAGGAAAGCATCGAGCGTCTCGTAGGCGTCAGGGATGTGATTGCGGGCGGCGTAGGCGCGGCCGCGATGGGCATCAGAGGCAAAGACGGCGGTGACTTCGCTATCGGGAGCGCTGTTGATCGCCGGTACCACCCACTCTTCGGCGATCCGGCTCGCTCCAATCAATCCCCACTTATAACGCTTGCTCATCGGTTGCTTCCTGCTCAGTGTCATTGCGATGGTGGATTCGGCTTGGCCCGGTGCAGCCGCGACCACCGGTCAGCCGGATTGTCCGCGAAATCGAAAACGCGGATGCCGGTTCAATTCAGCCGATCCGGTTTCCGGATTGCTTGATGAAAGCGATCAGTTTCGTCGTGGTCAGGCGCAGCCGGTTCTTTCCCAGACTTGTTATGGAACCGGCCCGCAGGCGCGCCGTCATCTCGTTCCCCCCGAATTTGAAGATGATGACGTCATCGGATCCGGTGGGCTCGATGAGTTCGACGATGACGTCGATATCGATATCATTGTCCCCAACACCTCCAGCGCCGCCAACCGCGAAGTTTTCCGGTCGGATGCCAAAGGTGCAGACCGGGTTGGCATGCATGAGATGAGGCACCAGTGCCGCCGGCAGAGGGATCACGTCTTCCGCGTTGCCGAATCTTGCGGTCAAGCCACTGGCCGTCCTCACCACGGCGCCATCGACCAGATTGATGCGCGGCGCGCCGATAAATGTCGCAACGAAAGTATTGGCCGGCTTGTCGTAGACTTCGTTGGGCGTGCCGACCTGCTGGAGTGTGCCTTTGTCCAGGATCGCAATGCGTGTTGCCAGCGTCATCGCTTCGATCTGGTCATGGGTCACGTAGACGGTCGTCTTGCCCATCCGCTGGTGGAGTTTCTTGAGTTCCGTTCTCATCTCCACCCGCAGAAGGGCGTCGAGGTTTGAAAGGGGTTCGTCGAAGAGAAAGATGCTGGGTTCGCGGACAAGAGCGCGGCCGATGGCGACGCGCTGACGCTGGCCTCCGGAAAGCTGGGAAGGTTTCCGGTCCAGCAGATGTTCGATTTGAAGAAGCTTGGCCACGCCTTGCACACCCGCGACCTGCTTCTCGCGCGAAACCTTGCGCATCTGCAGCGGAAAAGCGATGTTCTGGCTGACCGTCATCGACGGATAGAGCGCATAGGATTGAAACACCATCGCGATGTCTCGGTGCTGGCAAGGCAAATCATTGATTACCTTTCCATCCAGCCTGATCTCGCCCGAGGTCACGCCGTGAAGACCGGCTATCGCGTGCAGCAACGTAGACTTGCCGCAGCCGGATGGTCCCAACAGGACGAGAAATTCGCCTGATTCTATATGGAGGTTGATGTCTTTCAGCACCGCGAGGTTCGGGCCGTAGTTCTTGTTGATCTGGTTGAGGGCTAGTGATGACATCGACAAACCTTATGGGACGGCCAATTGGAAAAAGACTGGAGAACAGATGGGCCCGTGCTCTGCTTGCTCACAGCTCTATGACTCGCCCTCGGCTGGACCAGGGTTCGACGCAACGGAAGGGAGTCGCGGCAAGAACTCAGCCATCGGATCCGCTCATCTTGTTGATCAATACGGTAGGTCCAGCCCGCTTCCAGTCGAGAACCGCGTCGAAGCCCAGTAACCGACGCCTGGAAAGCGTCAAATGATCAAACATCGCGGCATAGGCCAGCAGAGGATCCTGGACGGCAATTGCCTCGACGATCAACGAGTGTTCCTGGCGCACGACCTCCAACCGTGTCTGTGACGCGGCGGTTGCGAACTGACCGGTCAAACGCATCCCGAAGACAATCTGGCGGTGGAGCATCGACATCGTGCTGGCATACATGGAGTTTTGAGATGCCTGAGCGACCGAGATGTGAAAATTCAGGTCGAGGTCGCCAAAAGCCTCGTCGCTTATGCCTTCCTCGAAGGCATTGTGGGCGGTGACGATTGCCTCCATGGCTTCGTCGCCGCGCCTGAGCGCCGCGACGGCCGCCGCGTCGCATTCAATGGTGAGGCGGAATTCGAACGCTTGGATCAGGTCGGCAACGTTCTCGATCGGGCGAAACCCCTTTGTTGGAGCCTCGGAGCCATTCAAGACATAGCTGCCCGAGCCACGTTTTGATTTGATGATGCCGTCGTTCCGCAACCGTATGAGGGCCTCGCGCACAACCGGCCGTGAGACGCCATGCTGTTCCGCAAGCTCCATCTCGGTGGGGATGCGGGTTCCCTCGGACCACTCCCCGCTTTCGACGAGTTGCCTCATCGTTTCATAGAGCCTTTCTGAAAGTTTCGTTTTCTGGGCGTAAGCCATTTGGGCCTCATTACATATTTGTAAAATTGCACGGAGATTGTCAGATTTCAAGCTTGATTTAGGCCAAAAAGTCGGACACTGTCACTTTGTTTGATGCTTGAGGTCAAGGAGAAGCCTCCCATTCCCGAAAGCCCTGCAGCAAACCGCCCACCGGGACGCATTGCTAGAGATCTTGCACGGTGAATCCGCGTTTAGCACAGCATTGTCTGGGCGGCCGGAGCGGCTGGATCACTCGGCCGGAAGCCGGAAGCAAGTGGCTGCAGTGCCCCGGTGGGCGCGTGCTGACCGGTGCGAACATGGCATCTCGGTTTCAAGTTGTATTGCGGCCAATCGGCGGATCTCCAACATGACGAAGCTTCTCTGGTCACTGTATGAAGCGCTATTCGGCACGACCGCGCACTGGAACTATCACGCGTGGCTGATGTTCACGATCTGGATTGTGCTGGTTCCAGCCTCGCTCCTGTTGACGCGATTTGGCAAGCCCGCGCCATCGCTGACCGGCATAGCACAAGGCAGTCCCAAACTCGGGCGCAAGCTGTTCTGGTTCACGATACATCGGGTGGGTCTTTCGGTGCTCGTCCTGGTCAGCGTGATCGGTGGTTTGATCGCTGTTGTCGCGAGCAGCGGAGTGAGCGGCACGCTCCATGCTCTTTTTGGCATGGCGACCGTATCCCTTGGGGTGATTCAGATCGTCAGCGCCTGGTTGCGCGGCTCGCACGGCGTCCGCGACGCCGCTCGATCCGTTGCCGAAAAACCGGTCCAGCATGGCGATCACTATGACATGACGGCCCGGCGGCGCTGGTTCGAAGCGTATCACAAGACCGTTGGCTGGCTTACGGTAGCCTCCGCGCTGGGCGCCGTCGCCACGGGGCTTTCGCAATACTGGATGCCGGAAATAGGGATAGCTTTGGCGGTTCTTGCGCTGCTATTTCCCTGCTTGGCGGTCGTCCTTGAGGCGACGGGCTTTCGGCATGATACCTATCTGTCGAACTTCGGCACCGGGGCGCATCACCCGTACAACAGGAAGAGAATCGAGGAGATGTCGCGGCAATAGCCGGCAGCGCGTCATGACGGGCGCACCAGGTCGGTTTCTATTGACCGTGCGCCGGCCGGGTTCTCGGGGTGAGCGAACGGACTGGCTTTAACCGTCAAGCTGGTTGTCGCGATCGGTTTCGATTCTGCCGGGCTCGCGCTCTTCGACAGGTCCGTAGCCGCCGCCGCCAGGCGTCTGGACGACCAGCGTGTCGCCGGCCGGCACCAGCTGTTTGCCCTTGCCGCGCAGCCTGGTTCCAGATTTCAGGCCGACATAGCCGGCGATGCCGTCCTGGCCACCAAATCGACCCCGGGCCGGATGCTCGATACGATCAAGCGCCGCATAGATGTAGAAGGGATGGTTGTCGCGGTGTCCGATCTCGATCGTCTGGCCGAGCCCACCTCTGAACCTGCCGTGGCCCCCGCTTCCCGACCGCAGTTCCTTGCGCCAGAAGATAAGCGGCGTCATGGTTTCGAGAATCTCGATCGGCACGCCCGAAACGCCGCTTGGGAAAGCAGTGGCGCTTAGGCCATCTTCGTTTGAGCGGGCACCGGTGCCGCCGGTCTGGACGGAAAGTGCCGAGAACCGGGCGGTTTGTCCAATGCCTTGGGTCAGACAAGCATCATATGCATCCTCGAGGATAAGGTTCCACAGCGCGGATGCACCTTCCGCCAGCACCCTGTCGGCGACGACTTGGGCCAGGCAGCCATAAACGACGTCTGGGAGCATCTGTCCGATAATATGCCGTGAAGAAACAGGAGCCGGCCGCTGCGCATTGACGATCGTGTCCTGCGGGGCGGTGACCTCGACCACCGACAGCGATCCGGAATTGTTCGGAACCCCAGGAAACAGCGCGCAGGCAATCGCGTAAGTGGAATAGGCCTGGGCATAGCTTAGCGGAACATTGATGCCGCGCGCCGAGAGGCCGGACGTGCCGGTGAAGTCGACGCTGATCAAGTCCTTGGAGATCGTCGTTGTGGCAACCAATGTGACGGGCTTGTCGTAGCCATCGATCACCATCTCCCCCCTGGTCACACCCTGTGGCAGCCCGGCTATGGCCGCCAGGGCCGCTTCGCGGGAGCGGCCGACGATCTGGTCGCAAAGCAGGGTGAGATCACCGAGTTCGAATTCGCGCAGCATTTCCCGCAAGCGGTCGACACCGATTGCATTGCAGGCCGCGAGCGACATGAGGTCGCCTTCCATTTCGGCGGGATAGCGCGAATTGCTGCGGGCGAGGATCATCAATGTCGCATCAAGCATGCCTTCGGCGATCATCTTCATCGGAGGAACGTAGAAACCCTCTTCGAAAACATCTCGTCCATCGGGGCCGAAGCCTATTCCTCCCACATCCATGAAATGGCAGGTCGACGCGAAAAGTCCCACCATCACATCCCCCAGGAAGGCCGGGGTAACGGCGACGAAGTCGTGAAGATGGCCTGTACCGAGCCATGGGTCGTTGGTGATATAGACATCGCCGTCTTTCATCGACGTGGCTGGGTACCGTGCGAGGAAATGGCGAACCGACGCGGCCATTGTATTGACGTGGCCCGGCGTGCCGGTCACTGCCTGCGCGATCATGCGCCCGTCAGGGTGGAAGAAGCCAGCCGAAAGATCTCCGGATTCACGCACGATGGGACTGAACGCGGTGCGTCGCAGCACCTGCGCCTGCTCCTCCACGACGGCGATCAAGCGGTTCCACATGATCTGGAATTCAATTTCGTCGATGGCTGGCATTGACCGAACGGTCTGCATCATGGACATCCTCATTACTCCGCGGCTGCCGCGATGCCGACAGCGGTGTTGGTCAATTCGAGATGGCCCAAGCGGTCGACCCTCGCTTCAAATCGTGCCGGAACCACCGTGTTGGTCTCCGCCTCCGTGATGATGGCGGGCCCAGGGATCGAATGCCCTGTCCCCAGGTCGGATCGCAGATAAACCGGTGCCTTGACCGAGGTGCCGTCGAAGTCAACAAAGTCGGTCCAGCCACTGGGCTTCGGCTTTGCGCGGGCCGATGGCGCTGCCTTGACGGTCCCCGCCGATAACTGCCGGGCAGTCGCGGTCACTGCCCAGGTCAGAATCTCTATGGCGTGACTTTGCAGGAAGCGGCCGAAGACGGCGCTGTAACGCTCTTCGAAATGTCGGCGCAACCGCGCCGAATTGATGTTGGTCGAAGCGTCGAGCGGAAAATCGACTTCCAGTTCGTGGCCTTGACCGACATAACGGAGAAATGCCGAAGTCCGCAGCTGGATGGGACGACCGTTCGCTGCCGGCTCGACCACCGATACGGCTTCAGCCTGCATTCGCGAGATCAGATCACGCACGCCGCTGTCGTTGACATCGGCAAGGCGGCTGTGACGGCTGCGGACAACCTCATAAGCGAGCGGCGCTTCAAGAAATCCTATGGCCGAGCCGACGCCTGCGCCTATCGGCACGATAACCTTCCCGAGGCCAAGCTTGCGGGCAAGCTGCGCCGCATGCATGGGCGCGGCGCCACCAAAGGCGATCATGGCGCGCCTGCGAAGATCCTTGCCATGTTCGGCGGCGTGGACACGGCTGGCGTTCGACATATTCTCTTCCACGATGGCCGCCACCGCCGAGGCCGCAACGACGCAAGCGAGAGCGAGCCGGCCACCGACATGCTCGTCAAGCGCCTTTTCTGCGAGGTCGCGACGCAGGCCGACCTTGCCGCCGGCAAAGTTCGTCGGATCGATGCGGCCAAGAACCAAATCCGCATCCGTGACGGTCGGACGGTCTCCACCGCGATTGTAGCTGGCGGGGCCGGGTTCCGAGGACGCGCTTTCCGGGCCGACCGTCAAACGGCCGAGGCTGTCAACCTGGGCGATGGAGCCGCCGCCGGCGCCGATCTCGACCATCTCGATCACGGGAATTCGCACGGGCAGGCCGCTGCCTTTCAGGAAGCGTTCGGTTCGGTCGACCTCGAAGCTGCGCGACTTCAACGGAGTACCGTTGTCGATCAGGCAGAGCTTCGCGGTGGTGCCCCCCATGTCGAAGGACACGATTTCATTCAGGCCGCAATCCATCGCGATCTTGGACGCGAGAATGGCTCCCCCGGCTGGACCCGATTCGACAAGTCGGATCGGGAAGGCGGCGGCTTGTTCGACGGTCGTCAGGCCGCCGCCGGAAGTCATGAGGAGCAATGGCGCCCGCAATCCGCGTCGGGCAAGTTCTGTCTTCAGGCGACCGAGGTAGCCAGCCATGATCGGGCGAATATATGCATTCGCCACCGTGGTCGAGGCACGTTCGTATTCACGGACTTCCGGGCACACCTCGCAGGATAGCGAGAAGGACATGTCCGGAATGATGTCGGATAGAATTTCCCGGACCCTGATCTCATGCGCGGGGTTTGCATAGGCATGGATGAACGAGATGGCCACACTCTCGATGCACGCGGCCTTGAGGGTTTTGCCCAGCTCGGCCACTCTGTCCTCTGGCAGTGATTTCAGCACCGAACCGTCGGCGGCGACCCGCTCCTCAAAGACGAACCGATGTCTTCTGCGGACCAGCGGTTGCGGTTTCTTGATGAAGATGTCGTATTGGTCATGACGGCTTTCCGAGCCGATCTCGATCGTGTCGCGAAAGCCGTCGGTGGTGATCAGCGCGGTCATCGCGCCGCGTCGCTCGATGATGGCGTTCGTTGCCAGCGTCGTGCCATGCAGGAAGAGATCGAGGTCGGCGAACGAGAGCGACTTCTCCCTGAGAAGGCTCTCCACGCCTTCGAGCACCGCCTCTTCGGGCTCCCGTTTTGTCGTCAAGACCTTTGTCGAGGAACGTTCGCCAGCTATTTCCAGCACGACGTCTGTAAAAGTGCCGCCGATGTCGACCGACACGCGGTTCGTTTGCTCGTTCATGGTTTGCCCTGGAAATGGAATTAATGACACTTTGTCTGACTAATATCGGCTTGTCAATCCGGTATGGCGATGAGGGCGAGCCGCGGTACCGCATACGCTGGAATTGGTCTTTTAGGCAGGTAAGATGCTGCAAAAATTACAGATTTTACAAAAAATCGCGCAATTGACCGGCGCGATCCGGGCGCATACATGGTCAGACCGAAACGGCATTTTATGTTACAAACACAATTGCAATTGACAAACATGTAAAATATCGCCACGGTCGACAGCAACCAGCCGAAGGTTCGCGTTGCTTGGAAGGCTGGATTGACGGAGCGGGTGTTTCGACCGTGACCTTGACTTGAAAAGCGAGTGCGCGGCGTGCCGAGGCTTGGGGTCGCTTGGAACGGTTGCTGGCGCTCGATCGCGACGTCGCGTGGCTTATCGACATGAGGGGCGCGCGGCAACCGCAACCTGGAATATTGAGACTTCACCGAATTTGGGATTGTTCCGGAAATTGGCATGATAGTGGCGACTGCAAGAGATTTCAGAAATTGGATCGACGGCGCTTGGCGCGAGGCCTTGGGGCGGCAGATAGAACGCCGCAATCCGGGCAACGGTGCCCTGGTTTCTCGCTTTCGCGACTCAACAGCAGCGGATGTGAACGTTGCGGTCGCGACCGCGAAGACCGCCTTCAGGACCAAATGGTCCGGTGCTACCGGGGCAGAGCGGTCCGCCGTTCTGGCAAGAGCGGCTGACGCCATTCGCCGCCGCGCGGGAGAACTTGCCTTCTTTGAAATGGCCGAGAGCGGCAAGCCCGCAAGGCAGGCCCGTCTCGAAATAGAGCGCTCATCCATGCTTTGGGACTATGCGGCCACACAGGCCCGCTCCCTCACCGGAGACAGCTTTGGTCAGCTCGGCGCCACCTACTTCGCCGCGACCATACGCGAGCCGCTGGGCGTGGCCGCGATTATCACACCCTGGAATTTCCCGTTTCTGATCATCAGTCAGAAGCTTCCCTTCGCGCTGGCGGCCGGTTGCGCCGCCGTGGTCAAGCCAAGCGAATTGACCAGCGCGACGACCTTGCTGCTCGGCGAGATCCTGAAGCAGGCGGGCTTGCCGGACGGCGTTGTCAATATCGTCGCCGGATCGGGTGCGACTTGCGGTGATCTGCTGCTGCGTCACCCCGGCATCGACATGATTTCCTTCACCGGTTCCACCAAGGTCGGCAAGCATGCCATGCGCGTAGGCGCGGACGGCATGAAGAAGGTGTCGCTCGAACTGGGCGGCAAGAACGCACAGATCGTGATGGCGGACGCTGATCTGGACAGCGCGCTCGATGCCGCGCTGCATGGAGCATTTCTGAATGCTGGACAATCTTGCAATCAAGGGAGCAGGCTTCTGCTTCAGTCTTCGATCGCGGCCGCGTTCACGAGGAAATTCGTCGATCATGCCGCGCAGCTGAAGGTGGGCGACACGCAGGCGGACGGCGTTCTGCTCGGTCCCATCATCAACAAGGAGCAGTACGAGAAGATCATACAGTACATCGCCATCGGCCAGGATGAAGGAGCCACTCTGATGCTGGGCGGCACATACCGGGAAGAGAATGGAGGTCGCTTCATCGATCCGACGGTCTTTGCCGGCGTCAAACCGCATATGCGGATCGCGCGGGAGGAAATTTTCGGGCCTATCGTGTCGATCCTCGAGTTCGATACGCTGGATGAGGCGATCTCCCTGGCGAACGATTCAATCTACGGCCTTTCGGCGGGCATCTGGACTGGCAATGTATCCGCCGCGATGACGGCTGTTCGGTCTCTGAATGCCGGCACGGTCTGGATCAATACCTATCTCGACGGCCCTGCCGAGCTTCCCTTCGGGGGCGTGGGCGAAAGCGGGATCGGCCGCGAAGTCGGCAAGCTCGGGGTCGAGGAATTCACGGATATCAAGACTGTCCAGATTCGCAGTGGCGGATATTCCCCGCGCTGGATCGGCAGTGAGATTGGACGCACGGATGCCTGACGCAGCGATCAAGCAAGAATATGACTATATCGTCGTCGGTGGTGGCTCGGCCGGATGTGTCGTCGCCTCCCGCCTGAGCGAGAATCCGGATGTGAAGGTCCTGTTGCTGGAAGCCGGCGCCAGGAACGATTCCCCACTCGTCCGCTGGCCGGCGGGCTATTCCCGCCTTCAGGGCGATAAGGTGCGCTGGGAGTGGTCGACAGTGCCACAGAAGCATCTCAACAATCGAAAACTACTGTTTCCGCAGGGCAAGCTCCTCGGCGGCGGTAGTTCGGTCAATTCCATGGTCTATATCCGCGGCAACCGGAAGGATTATGATTCCTGGCGCGAGCAGGGGAACGAAGGTTGGGGCTATGACGACCTGCTACCCTATTTCCGTAGGTCGGAAGACAATGAGCGCTTTGCCGACGCATTTCACGGCACCGATGGGCCTATGGGCGTTTCCGACCAGCGCTTGCCGATCGATCTGACCCGGAAGTTCGTTCGCGCGGCCCAGGAAGCGGGGTTTGCCCATAATCCGGACTTCAATGGAAGCGATCAGTTTGGCGTCGGCTACTATCAAGTCACCCAGCGCGGGGTTCGCCGCAGCAGCACGGCGGCCGCATTCATCTATCCGAATGAGACACGATCAAACCTGACCATCGTGACGAAGGCACGCGTGAGCGGGATCGGCATGGAGAATGGCAGAGCGCGGTCGGTGAGCTATCTGACTTCGGGATCGAATCGCGCCGCTATCGTGCGGGCCGGTACGGAGATCATCGTTTCCGCTGGTGCGATCAATTCGCCGAAACTGCTTTTGCTGTCCGGCATAGGACCAGCTTCCGAGCTTCGGCGGAAGGGCGTGGAGGCGGTTGTCGATCTTCCCGGAGTGGGCAAGAATCTCCAGGACCATATGGATGTCTATTGCTGCGTGAGCCTGAAGGAACGCGTATCCTACAACGGACATGACCGGGGCCCGATGGCGGCCTGGCACTGCCTGCAGTTCCTGCTGTTCGGAACGGGTCCACTCACCAGCAATGTTTGTGAAGGCGGCGCTTTCGTCAGCACGACCGGCGCCAATGATTGGCCCGACATACAGATGCATTTCCTGCCAGCCTATGTCATCGATCACGGTCGCGTGCGCGTGGCAGGACACGGAATGACGCTCAACACGGCGTATCTTCGTCCGGAAAGCCGAGGCGAGGTCTCTCTGGCGTCGGCCGACCCGATGGCAGATCCGCTCATCGACCCTGACTTTCTTTCCAATCCGAATGACTTGCGCCACAGTATCGACGGCTTCAGGCTTGCACGCGAAATCCTGTCCCAGCCCAGTTTCGCCAAGCTGTACAAGGCCGAGCATCTGCCTGGCCGCGATGTGCGCACCGACCAGGAAATTACAGACTATATCCGGCAGTGGTCCAAGACCGATTTCCATCCCGCGGGGACGTGCAAGATGGGCACCGATGACATGGCCGTGGTCGATACGGATCTCAAGGTGCGAGGTGTGGACGGACTGCGCATCATCGACGCCTCCATCATGCCGACGCTGGTCAGCGGCAACACCAACGCACCCTCGATTATGATCGGAGAGCGCGGCGTGGACGCAATCCTTGGAAAGCGGGCGCCCAAATCGGCGTTGGGCACGAAGGAATTAGAATCGGTAGCCTAGGCTTCGGCGGCACGAACGTCCGCGAAGCAGTCTTGACCTGAAGAGAATGAATGTGATTCAAAAACCGCCGTTGATCCTTCATATGTTCCATACCGCGCCTGCCCTTGTTGCCGTTTTCGACGAACTGGCCAACGAGATCGCGCCCGGCTTGGTGCTGTTCCATACGGTGCGTGAAGACCTGCTGCGGAAAGCGGTCGAACTCGGCGGCGCCACCTCCGACGTGATCGAGGCGGCCGCCGAAGCGATGCGCGCGGAACTGCGGCCAGGTGTCGATGCTGTGATCTGCACCTGCTCCACCATTGGTGCCGCGGCCGATATAGCCAACAGCGGATCGCATCAGCCCGTTCTGCGCATCGATCGACCCATGGCACGGGAGAGCGTCAGGAGCGCCGACCGGATCCTGGTCCTGGCAACGGTCGTAACAACAATAGCTCCTTCCGTGGCCCTGCTTGAGGCGGAAGCCAGAAAGGCTGGCCAAAATCCGGTCATCGAAAGCATCGTATTGGATAAGGCGAGAGCACTTTTCCTGACGGGTGCGACCGAGGATTATCTCGACGCGGTGGCGGAAGGCATTTCCGCGGCTGCTCTCAATGCCGATGTGGTCGTGCTGGCTCAAGCCTCCATGGCGGCGGCTTTGCCGCGCGTGGGCAAGACGGGTGCGCGGGTACTGACGAGTCCGCGCATCGGGTTCATCGGCGCGCTCGAGATACTGGCTCCAGGAGTCTCCTGGGAAACCCGAGGCGAAAACGTGACGAGCCCATCGGAATGATAGACCTCCGCAGCGACACGATCACAATCCCGACCGCGGAGATGATCGAGGCGATGTCGCGCGCCGAACTTGGCGACGACTTCTTCCGTGACGATCCAACCGTCCTCGACTTCGAGGCACAGGTTGCCGATCTGTTGGGCACGGAAGCGGCGATGCTGGTGATCAGCGGCACGATGGGAAACATTGTGTCTGCCATGGCGCTGGCGCCACGCGGCACGTCCATCATCGTCGAGGCGAGTGCACATATTCATATCAACGAAAGCGGATGGCCCTCGACGATCGCTGGACTGACTCCGCGCCCCATTCAGGGTACGGCCGGCATGATTTCCGTGCCCGCGCTGACGGAGGCCATCGCGGCGGGCCAATCGCGGCTGAGTACGCCGCCAAGTCTGCTTTGCCTCGAGAATACACACAATGCGGCGGGCGGCAGGGTCATGGCCTCTTCCGATCTCGCAGCTCTTGCCGACATCGCCCATTCGAACGGGCTTAAGGTGCATCTTGACGGTGCGCGTATATTCAATGCCGCTGTCGCGCTCGGCCGGCCTGTCACGGAATTCGCCAGGCATGTCGATACAATCACGTTCTGCCTGTGCAAGGGCTTGAGTTGCCCGCTTGGCGCGGTTGTCGCGGGAAGCAGCGAAATTATCCAGAGGGCTCGGCGCTGGAGGCAGGTCCTCGGCGGCGGCATGCGGCAAGCCGGCGTGATAGCGGCGGCAGGGCGTATTGCGCTGCGTTCGATGATCGCGCGCCTTGAAGAGGATCATCAGAACGCGAAACTGATGGCGACACGCTTGAGGGACGCCGGTCTCGACGTGGACCCCTGCGTCGTGGATACCAACATCGTTTTCGTCACTCTGCCTTCGAACAACTTCGACCCGACGTTCCTGCAGGCTGAATTGTCGAAGAACGGCGTGCGAATATCGCCACCGAAGGCGGGCCGGATGCGTCTGGTCACTCATCGGCAAATCTCCCAGGCGGACGCTTTGTCGTCTTGCGACCTTATCGTGCGGGCATGCGAAATGGCAGTTGGGCGTCAGCCATCCTCGGAAAAGAACCATGTCGGCGGGGAAGCGGTCTACTAGAGCAATTCCAGGAAGGCACGCAGCGGCTTCCGTCACGAATTGCACAAAAACAAAGGCTTAGAGCGAGTCAACGATCCCCTCAAACACTGAATCGCCCTAAGCGCGCCACCCATTTTACCCCTCCCGCGGGCGTGTCGAAGCATTGATGCCCGCGACGGAGACTATTTTAGGCTCTCGAGGACAACATGCTTTTAGGCGTCATAGCAGACGATTTTACCGGCGGGAGTGACATCGCCAATACGATCGCCAAGGGTCTTCCAGGACAGGGTGGGCTGAGAACGGCGCAGTTTGTGCGCGTTCCCACGCGAGATGCGGCGCCCGATATACAAGCAGGGGTGATTTCACTGAAGACACGCTCCATCCCGGCGAATGAGGCCATTCGGCAATCGCTGGCAGCGCTTGCCTGGCTGCGGGCTCAAGGTTGCGAGCAGTTTGTCTTCAAATATTGTTCCACCTTCGACTCGACGGCGGAAGGCAACATCGGACAGGTCGCTGAAGCGATTGCGAAAGCGCTCTCCGTCGAGGGCGTTGTTGTCTGTCCGGCGTTTCCAACGATGGGAAGGACCATCTATCAGGGCCATCTCTTTGTCAGGGATCAGCTGCTCAACGAATCGGGAATGCAGCATCATCCGTTGACCCCGATGACTGATCCCGACATCCGGCGCTGGCTACAGCGTCAGTGTGACGGTGTCATCGGTCACGTACCCTGGCTAGCCGTCAAGGCTGGCTCCGGCACGATCGCCAGTGCCCTGCGGGAGGCAGCGGTTCAGGGTCGCAGCCTGGTAGTCGTTGACGCCATCGATGATGCGGATCTCCTGGCGATCGGGGAAGCCGCAGAGGACAGCAGGTTCCTCACGGGCGGATCGGGCATCGCCATGGGGCTTCCAAGGAATTTCATTTCGCGGGGAAAGGCGGGTGGCGCGTCGCCGGCCACCGTAAGCATGGACGGCTCCGAAGCCATCATCGCCGGGAGCTGCTCCAGCGCGACGCGTGACCAGATCGAATTTCACATGCAATCGCACCCCGGCCTCGCGGTCGGCGTAGACCAGGTCATGGCCGGCTCGATAACGGAAGACGATATTATCAGCTTCGCCATGGCGAACGCGGGGCGGGCTCCCGTTGTATATTCCTCCGCCACGCCGGCGGAGGTGGAGGCGGCGCAGGTCCGATATGGAAGGGAAGCGGTTGCCGGCAGGCTTGATCGCCTGTTTGCAATCTCCGCGCGTCAACTGGTGGCCAATGGTGTCAAACGGCTGGTTGTCGCGGGCGGCGAAACATCGGGCGCGGTCGTCTCCGCACTGGATGTCGACAGCCTCGTCGTCGGAATGGAGATCGATCCTGGCGTTCCGCTGCTTTCGGTCACGGCGCCGGTTCCGATCGCCCTAGCTCTCAAATCCGGCAATTTCGGATCCAGGGATTTCTTCTCAAAGGCGCTACAGCGGATGGCAGGACGATGAAAACCGAAGAGCAGGCCCGCGCCGATATCGTGCGACTGTCGAAGTCTCTTTTCGACCGCGGGTTTTCCGTGGGATCGGCGGGAAACATTTCTTGCGCGGTGGAGGACGGCATTCTCATGACGCCGACCAATTCCTCGCTCGGTTCTTTGGATGCGGACCGGATTTCGAAGATCACCCGCGACGGCCGGCATATATCAGGCGACAAACCTTCGAAGGAAGTGTTCCTGCATCGCGCGTTCTACGAAAGCCGGGCTTCGACCGGTGCTGTGGTCCATCTTCATTCAACGTATTGCACTGCGCTCTCCTGCATGTCGGATGTCGATCCGCAAGACTGCATTCCCCCGCTTACGCCTTATGTGGTCATGAGGGTCGGGCGCGTTCGGCTGCTGCCCTATGTCAGGCCAGGCGATGCCAGGGCTGGCGAGATGATCAGGGGCCTGGATGGACAATACGCGGCCGTCCTTCTGGCCAACCATGGGCCCGTGGTCGCGGGCAAGGATCTCGAATCGGCGGTATTCGCGGCCGAGGAGCTTGAAGAGACGGCCAAGCTGTTGATCTCGCTCCAGTCGGTGAAATTGCGCTACCTGACCGACGCCCAGGTTGAGGAACTGGTCAAGACCTACGGGTCGCCGTAGGCAAGCCCCACATACGCGCACCTGGGCTCGCGCCATTGTCAGCGCCGCAATATGGCGTCCACACCCTTCTGCGCGAACTCGATGTCTTCGTCAGTGGACAGGCCGCTGACCGCGACAGCGCCGAGAACCCTGCCATCCAGGATCACGGGAATGCCGCCGCCAAAGCCAGTGTAGCGGGCATCGCCATAAGAACCCATGTCGAAGCCCCTCCCAATTGCCCTTGCCGCCTGGCCGATGTGCATCGAGGGTGTTCGCTCGCGGGCGGCGGTCCACGCCTTGTTGGCGGCGATCAGGATGGACGGGTAGGGCGCACCGTCGAGACGAGACAGGGCGATAAGTTCGCCTTGCTGGTCCGCCACGGCAATCACCGCGTTCTTGCCTTCGGCCGCGATGGCGTCGCCGATCGCCTTCACAGCCTTTGCGGCGTCCGTGTGGCCGAGTGTTGGTATCGTCAGCATCTTTTCAGTTCCAGTCTCTTTAGGTCGGCTCTATGGAGATCGTCTGCCCGGTCGCCGCGGATTGGGCAACGGCCCTGGCCAGCTTGAGGCTCCAGACGCCATCCTCGCCTGATGACGATGGCTTGCCCCTGTTCTGGATCGCCGCGATGAAGTCTGCGACGCCGCGTTCATAGGTTACGTTCATTTCGAGGGGGATGACCTCGTCTCCTTCCTTCGTCCGCAGAATCACGCTGCCGCCTGGTGCCTGGGACATGACGTCGATCCCAAGGATCGTGCCCGCGGAGCCATGCACCTCAACGCCTCTCGGGCCATATCCGACGACGAAGCTGTCGTGGCATTGCACGAGGATATCGCCCGGGAATTCCCAGATCGACATCACGCTGTCCTCGATGTGTCTCGGCCCCGATCCCGACGTTGCGGCTATGGCTGAGATCTTGGTTGGATTGGCGCCGAGATAAAAGCGCAGAAGATCGCCATTGTGCACGGTGATATCATAGATGACGCCGGCGCCGGCGGCCTTGTCGTGCAGTCGCCAGGTCTTCAGGCTTTCCGGAAGCTCACCGGCGTGGAACAGGCGAATGGAATTCACCTTGCCGACCGCACCTTGGTCAATCAGCCGTTTGATGGCGCGATGGCTATCCATGTTCCGGAGGTGATGGTTGGTTGCGAGAACCACGCCCTTGTTGCTGGCCATGTCCACCAGGGTCTGTGCTTCTGACGCTTCAAGTGCCAGGGGCTTCTCGCACAGGACGTGTTTTCCAGCCTTGATCGCGGCCAATGCGTCCGGCAGATGCCGGTCGTTGGTCGTGCTGATGTAGACGGCCGTGATCTCGGGATCAGCCAGCATCTCGGCGACCGAGTCGTAAGCGTTGGGAATCCCCTTCTGCTGCGCAAATGAGGTTGCCCGTTCCAGATCCGCGCTCACGATCGACCTGACGGCCCCGGACGGGTGCTTGCGGATGGCGTCCACCATCCATTCGCGCGCGATCGTGCTGGCACCGATCAGGCCCCAGGTCACAGTTTCATGCATGCTCTTTATCCTTCTGCATCGAGCGGTCGCCGCGAGGCGCATCGCCTGGACACCGCGCCAACGGCTCCGCCGCGTGCCGACGTACAAATTTGTCTGACAATCATTATATTTGTCAACAATCGAAATGACAAAAAATTACGCTCCGAGATTGCGTCGGTTTGAATTTTTTGCCATTTGCGGGCGGAATCCTGCTGAAATGGCTGGTGCGCTCGTTCCGATCGCTACCGAATCGCTGACTATTTGCTGCGAAACAAGATTGACAGACATGTAAATAAATTGGAGGATAGTCAGACACCGATCGGCGCTGAGAAAGCGCAGCCAGACAATCGGTAGAGGGCGCCCTTTGCAGCGAATGCCTCTGGAGCGGATTGCCCCAGGCGTGTCGTCGGTATGGAGGCACTTCACTCGTTCTCTCTCTGCGGCTCTCGGCGAACGCCGGTGCAGGCTGAGCCTTGAAAAAATGCAAACCAAAAAAGGGGAATTCGGATGATTACGCGTAGTCTTGTCATTGCGTCTCTCATGCTGTCGGCATCCATGTCGGTGTCGATCGCAGCGGACGAAAGCGTTGAGGTGATGCACTATTGGACCAGCGGCAGCGAAGCAGCCGGTCTCAATGTTTTGAAGCAGCTGCTGGAAAAGCGTGGCGTTACGTGGTCGGATTCGCCGGTTGCCGGCGGCACCGGCATGAACATGGTCCAGGTGCTTCGTGCGCGAATTGCATCCGATACCGCGCCGTCGGCGGCCCAGATGCATGCCCAGCAGGTTCAGGCGTGGGGGGCCGAGGGCGTTCTGACGGATCTCAGCGATCTCGCGAAGAAACAGGGCTGGGACAAGATCATCGCTCCGGAACTGCTGCCGCTGATTTCCTATGATGGCAAGATCGTCGCCGTGCCGGTCAATGTTCATCGCTCCAATTGGCTTTGGTACAACAAGAAGGTGTTCGACAAGGTGGGCGTTCAGCCTCCGGCCACCTGGGAGGAGTTCAACCAGGTTTCCGAGAAGTTGCTGGCGGCTGGCATTACTCCGCTGGCTCTTGGTGGTCAGCCCTGGCAGGAAGCAGATCTTTTCGAGAACGTCGTTCTGGGTATCGGCGGCGCCGATTTTTATCGCAAGGTAATGGTCGAGCAGGATGAAGCTTCGATCAAAAGCGAAACGATGACCAAGGTCTTCGATCAGCTTCGGATCATGAACAAATTTGTCGACGCCAATTATCCCGGCCGGGACTGGAATCTGGCGACCCAAATGTTGATCAAGGGCGAAGCCGGAATGCAGATCATGGGCGATTGGGCCAAGGGGGAACTGTCCCTGGCCAAGATGGAACCCAATGTGGATTACGGCTGTTCGCCCGCTCCCGGCACCAAGGGCGACTACGTCTGGCTGACCGACAATTTCGGTTTTTTCACCACCAAGGACGCCAACCGTGAAAAGGGTCAAATGGAGATGGCTTCGGCGATCCTCGACAAGGATTTCCAGCAAGCATTCAACATCAAGAAGGGCTCTATTCCGTCGCGCGTGGACGTGTCGATGGACAAGTTCGACTACTGTGGCAAGGCGGCATACGCCGACCGCGCCGAAGCCCAGAAGACCAACACGTCGTTGCCCTCCCTGGCACACAATGCAGCATCCAACGCCGCCAAAACGGGGGTCTTTCTGGATGTGGTCTCGACCTTCTTCGAAACCAAGGACATGACTCCGCAGCAGGCCATTGATCAACTTGTGGCGGGATTGAAGTCAGCCGGCCAGTAGTTCCGCCCGACCCAGTCGGCGTCCCCGATCAGTTGTTCGAGGGCGCCGGCGGCATTGCTGCAGCTGTTGCCGCTCACGCTGCGGCGGCCCAGCAAGCACTGCAATCCGCAACAGCCATAGAGGCCCAGCCGTGTCGACGACTCTTTCCGAATATAGAGGTGTTTCAGGCAGGCACGGTGAGAACAGCGCCGGGCTGAGGCTATGGCTTGGCCAGAATGCGTCGCAACTTGCCCTGGCTCCCTCGGTCGTCGTCGTGCTTGTCGTTGTCTATGGCTTCATGGTGTGGACGGGTGTGATTTCGCTCACCGCCTCCAAGATGCTGCCCACTTACCAGTTCGTTGGCTTCGAACAGTATGAACGCCTCTGGAGCAATCCGATTTGGCATATTGCCGTATCGAACATATTCATATTCGGCTTTCTGTTTATCGGGTTTTCGACGGCCTTCGGCCTCGCTCTGGCGATCCTGATCGATCAGAAGGTCCGTGCCGAGGGATTTCTCAGAACCATCTATCTCTACCCAATGGCGCTGTCTTTCATCGTCACGGGAACGGCATGGAAATGGATTCTCAACCCAGGTCTCGGACTGGAGCGCATGGTTCACATGTGGGGCTGGGAAAGCTTCAAGTTTGACTGGCTGGTCAACACGCAATACGCGATCTACACCCTCGTCATCGCCGGCGTATGGCAGTCGTCGGGCTTCGTGATGGCGCTTTTTCTCGCAGCGTTGAGGGGCATTGACGATGACCTCATCAAGGCTGCCAGGTTGGACGGCGCAGGGACGGTCCAAATCTATCGGCGGATCATCATACCCCAAATGGGCCCGACGTTCATGACTGTCGGCGTCATTTTGATGCAACAAGCCGTCAAGAGCTTCGATCTAGTCGTTGCCCTGACATCGGGCGGCCCGGGAAACAGTACCAACCTGCCCGCGACCTTCATGTACACGCAAACTTTTGGGCGCGATCAAATGGCGGTGGGCGCCGCCAGTGCGATCATGATCTTCATGACAGTAACCGCGATCATCGTGCCTTACCTGTATGTCGACATCAGGAACAACCGCAATGAAGGCTGATGGGATCATTCTGCAGCGGGGGCCGTCGCATCATGTCGCACGCGTCTTTATCTATGCGTGCCTGGCGGTGATGGCGGTCGTTTATCTCCTGCCTCTCATTGTGGTCGTGTTGACATCCCTCAAGGATCTCGACGACATCCGGAACGGATCGATACTGTCGGTTCCACAACGATGGACGGTTGAACCATGGCGGCAGGCATGGTCGGAGGCGTGCATTGGTTTGCGGTGTGCCGGTATCAAGAGCTTCTTCGTCAACTCGATTGCGATGATCGTGCCTGCCGTGGTGATGTCCACGGCCATTGGAGCCCTCAATGGCTACGCGCTGACCCAATGGAAATTCCGGGGCGCTGATCTGATATTTGCAATGTTACTGTTCGGGGTGTTCATTCCCTTCCAGATTATCCTGATCCCGATGGCGCGAACCCTGGGCGCCATCGGGATTGCAAATACAATGGTTGGCCTGATCGCCGTGCACGTCGTCTACGGCATTCCGTTCACGACCCTGTTTTTTCGCAATTACTTTCTTTCGCTACCGTCCGATCTTGTAAAAGCGGCGAGGGTCGACGGCGCCGGTTTTTATCAGACACTCTGGCGGGTCATCCTGCCGATATCAATCCCGTGTTTTGTCGTCTCGATCATCTGGCAATTCACGAACATATGGAACGATTTTATCTTCGGCACCACGTTCACTTCAGGCGACAATGTCCCGGTGACCGTAGCCCTCAACAACGTGGTGAACACGACGACCGGCGTGAAGGCCTACAATGTCGACATGGCATCGGTGGTAATGACCGCGCTACCTACGCTCGCAATATATGTCTTCGCCGGTCGATACTTCCTGCGCGGCCTCATGGCGGGATCGATCAAGGGGTAATCACATGTCCAAGTTGTGGCGGCCAGCGGATGCAAATCAATCAAGTAATTCCTGGATCCTGAAGGCCATCCTGACCGTCGTGGCAGGCGCTCTCATCCTAGCATTCTGGCCTAGGATTTTCATAGCTTTCCAAGATGAAAGCAGAAACCGAGAAATTTCTGCATCCGCGCAGGCGTTTGTCTTCTCCAGAATTCTTGGCAAGCATTCATAGGCGCTGGCACCACAGTGTACGTGACGAGTGATCCGGGATGATTGTGATGGGCAGTCGTTTCAAATGAAATTTTATCCGAACACCGGAAAGCTGAAACTCTGCCTGTCGTATGACATGAAAGTGCATACGATAGCGGTTCGCTTAGTGGACAAGTACGGATTCGCGAAAGCCCAAGCACGCGCACGATTGGTTGCACACCGTTCCAGAGGCAGGCGCGCCTGTATTGCCAATGGCATCGCGCGAGCTATTGCTGAATGCAACAGGTTGGACATTTACTACCATTAGAGGCGAGCGATTAGCCAAAGCGCGGCGAAATAAGGCCGAGCGCCGGACTTCCCTTGAACTTCGACGGCTTGGCCGGACCTGCGACTAGTCTAATCCTCGTCCTGGTCCGTAGGTTCGCCAGCATACGAGATCATACGGAGCATACGGGTTGGCTAACCATCCCCTTAAACCATTGATTTTCTTTGGGAGTCTTACACCCTCCGGAACTAACGTAATCGTATAATTCAATAGCTTGCGAACCGGTTCGCCAAAGTCGAATCAAGTAGCCAGTCCGCCACTCGCCGATCGCACCATCTTCTCAGGGATGGCAGCTTTGCGCCCCATCTCGGCCGTTTAGATCAGCTTTGCTGTTTCCTGAAAGCTGACTTCGCAGGCAACCGCGCTGGAAGTTGCGGCAGCGCCACGAGCAGACGATCCGCTCGGCGCCAACAGCCGCCCACATTCAACAAGTCGAAAGTCTGCGCCCCTCCGCAAATTGCTTATGTAGGGTGAAGGTCCTGCACTTCATAGGTCCAGACCCGAAACCCTTTGAGAACATGCGGGCCGAAGGAGTTGATGAGCGGAATGTCGGCCGCATCGCGGCCCCGGGCGAGGACGATCCTGCCAATCCTGGGCGTGTTGTTTCGCGGATCAAAAGTATGCCAAGCACCGTCCAGGAAGACCTCGATCCAGGCGCTGAAGTCCATGGGGTCGACGACCGGGACTCCGATGTCGCCGAGATGCCCGTTGACATAGCGTGCAGGAATATTGAGGCAGCGGCACAAAGTCAGCGCGAGATGGGCGAAGTCGCGGCAGACGCCTATGCGTTCCTGGTACGCCTCGAACGCCGTTCGCGTCGATCTGGCCTGCATGTAGTCGAATTGAATATGACCGTGGACGAAGTCGCAGATTGCTTGCACGCGGCCCCAACCTGGGGCAGTGGCGCCAAACATGTCCCATGCCGTCTGGCTGAGACGATCGGTTTCGCAATAGCGGCTGCCCATCAGGTAGACAAGGCAGCCGTCCGGCAAATCCCACACGGCTACTTCCCGGGCAGCTGGCAGCAGCCTATCTGTCTTGCCGTCGTCCTCGATCGTTGCATCGCCCCACATAGTCAGGTCGCCCGCGGGGGCAACAAAGCGCCGGCACCTGTTGCCAAAGAGATCATGGTAGGTCGATGTCGGAACATCGGGCGTGGTCAAGATCGCTTCAGGGATCCTGATGTCCGCCGCGCGGTCGTCGTGGACCGATAGCAGGCATACCAATGCGGTCGGTTGCTGGCAGGTCAGCGTGATCTCATAGCCGTAGCGGATCAGCATGTAGATCTTGCCCACCTCGTAGCGTCCGATCGACTAAGGTCGGTCATGGCATCACCCATCCTTGTGTGCCGGACTTCCACTGACACGTGGAAATCGGTGCAGGAACGATCAACTGCGACTCGACGGCCATCTGATGTTCAAAAGAATCGAGCCCAGACGCGCCGCCCTCATTTTCCCAGACTGCAAGCGCGGCGAAGTTGCGGTCCGAAAGCTTTCGTTGTTATGGCCCCTCATGATGTTGGCCGTTCCTCGTTGATCACCGCCCCGATGAGAACGCCGGAATAGAGCTTTGCACCTTTCGCATCGGCGATCATCATGGCGTCTGGCCTCTGCGGCATGTTTAGGGTTTGTGCCAAACGCCGCGCGATTTCGATCGCATCATCGAGGTCGGCCGCTTCCGCCGCTTCGCGGCCGATCAGGGCATGCGCGTCGTCGGCGGCTCGGGTGCGATAAAACTCGACCACGATCTTCATCGTCATCCCTGCCTGTCCCGCGTCCTCAACCCTTGGCCTTGCTACGCGCGGCACGGGCAGCAAGTTTGACCTGGCTGCCGAAGGCGCTTTCAGGGCTGGGCGTTACCTTTCCTGCTTCGGCTTCTTGATCTCCCGGCTCGAGCGTTTCTGTCCCTTTGACACGTTCAAACGTCCTTTCGATGAGCGTTATGCTGTCACCCGGCGATGTGTCGACCGGTTCGAGACTGTCTTGCGTCGCCACCCGTTCATGAAGTTCGCTGTCGTTGCGGATGCGGTATTGCGGCGAATCTCCCCTCGGCGGGAGTTTGGCTGTGATACGGTAGATTTCCGAAGTCTTTGGGACTGTGCCGAAGCCGCCCTTCAGCCGGACAGCCTGTCCGACGGCAAATAGATGCGTTGCGGCTTCGCGGCGGACCGGGCGTGCGTTGCGTTGCATCAGGGTTGTGGTTCTCATGATTGTCTCTGGTCCTGCTCCAGTGCGGCTCGGAGCCATGCCGGTTCGATTGGCACCATCTGCTGCGTAGCTCCGCTTGCGGAGATCGCCGGCAGGTGAATGAAAGTGGTCATGCGGCGCCATGCGATCCGGGATGGCCCTTCCAGGGACTCCTCGTCATGATCGACGCGATATTCTCCGGGTGGTTGCGGTGCATCAAAGCCGGGCAGCGAAAACGCCGACTTGAAGCGAACGACAGTTGGTGTGGTGCGGCTGGTCATTTGTTGCGGCTTTCAGCGGAAACGCGCGCCTGCGCATTCCGTATCATTCCCACTCGAACCGCCGGAATGATGCCCGACGCTGCCAGTCCATCCGTGGTCAGCGTCGATGTCATTCCAGGGGTTCGAACGGAACGAAATGTGCGCCGGACCGGCGCATGCACTCGTTTTCGAGAATTCAGTTGTGAAGAGTGGGGCTCTGACACAAAGCCAACTCGACCAAATCAACGAAATTTACATATGCGCCTCAATTGAGTTCCAAACAAGATCGCGACGCCTTTTATTCACCCCTTTTGGAATAACACATAGGCGTCCGTGAAATTCAACGCGGCAGAAGTTTTTCATTCAATACGAAATGAGTTTCTGTGATCTCGAATTATTTTGCTCGATTTCTTGGATATTCGCGAGAATTAATTCTGGCACTCCTATCTATCGAGTGCCAATGCGCCTATAGGCAGGGTAAGGTCGCCATCAATGACGGCCCCAGAAAGAGTCCCCAATGAAATTCCGGCCACTCCACGACCGCGTCATCATCCGGCGCGCCGAAAGCGACACCAAATCCAAAGGCGGCATCATCATTCCCGACAATGCCAAGGAAAAGCCGCAGGAAGGCGAAGTCATCGCTGTCGGCCCAGGTGCGCGCGAAAAAAATGGCGCGCTGATCGCGCTCGACGTCAAGGCGGGCGACTTCATCCTGTTTGGCAAATGGTCGGGCACGGAAGTCAAGATCGACGGCGAAGACCTCCTGATCATGAAGGAAGCCGACATCATGGGCATCATCGACAAGACCGAGATGGTCAGCACCGACAAAGCCGGAGCGGTCAAGAAGGCCGCCTGATCTCGCTGTTCCCAAAACCCGAACTGGATAAGAAAATGTCTGCCAAGGAAATCAAATTTTCCACCGATGCGCGTGACCGCATGCTGCGCGGCGTCGAGATCCTCAACAACGCCGTCAAGGTGACGCTGGGCCCCAAGGGCCGCAATGTCATCATCAACAAGGCTTATGGCGCGCCGCGCATCACCAAGGACGGCGTCACCGTCGCCAAGGAAATCGAGCTTGCTGACAAGTTCGAGAACATGGGCGCGCAGATGGTGCGTGAAGTCGCCTCCAAGACCAACGACCTCGCAGGTGACGGCACCACGACAGCCACGGTGCTGGCCGCCTCGATCTTGCGCGAAGGCGCCAAGCTGGTCGCCGCCGGCATGAACCCGATGGACCTCAAGCGCGGCATCGATCAGGCGGTCGCAGCCGTCGTCGGGGAAATCAAGGCGAAGGCCAAAAAGGTCAAGTCGTCGGCCGAGATCGCCCAGGTCGGCACTATCGCGGCCAATGGCGACGCCTCTGTCGGCGAGATGATCGCCAAGGCGATGGACAAGGTCGGCAATGACGGCGTCATTACCGTCGAGGAAGCCAAGACCGCCGACACCGAACTCGACGTCGTCGAAGGCATGCAGTTCGATCGCGGCTATCTCTCGCCCTATTTCGTCACCAATGCCGAGAAGATGCGCGCCGAGCTGGAGGATCCCTATGTCCTTATCCACGAGAAGAAGCTCGGTAACCTACAGGCTATGCTGCCAATCCTCGAAGCGGTCGTGCAAAGCGGCAAGCCGCTGCTGATCATCTCCGAGGACGTCGAAGGCGAAGCGCTGGCCACACTGGTCGTCAACAAGCTGCGCGGCGGCCTCAAGGTAGCGGCCGTCAAGGCGCCGGGCTTCGGCGATCGCCGCAAGGCGATGCTAGAAGACATTGCCGTGCTCACATCAGGCCAGATGATTTCCGGGGATCTCGGCATCAAGCTCGAGAACATCACCATCGACATGCTCGGTCGCGCCAAGCGCGTGCTCATCGAGAAGGACGCGACGACGATCATCGACGGCGCCGGCCCGAAGGCCACCATCCAGGCGCGTGTCGCCCAAATCAGGGCGCAGATCGAGGAGACGACCTCCGACTACGACAAGGAGAAGCTGCAGGAGCGGCTGGCGAAGCTCGCCGGCGGCGTTGCCGTCATCCGCGTCGGCGGGGCCACCGAATCGGAAGTCAAGGAAAAGAAGGACCGCATCGACGATGCGCTGAATGCCACGCGCGCCGCTGTCGAGGAAGGCATTGTTCCGGGCGGCGGTGTGGCGCTGCTGCGGGCCAGGTCGGCGCTCAATGGGCTGACCGGCGCCAATGCCGATGTGACGGCCGGCATCTCGATCGTGCTGCGGGCGCTCGAGGCGCCGATCCGCCAGATTGTCGAGAATTCCGGCGTCGAGGGTTCGATCGTGGTCGGTAAGCTCTCCGACAGCAAGGATCACAATCAGGGTTTCGATGCCCAGAATGAGGTCTATGTCGACATGATCAAGGCCGGCATCGTCGACCCGGCCAAGGTGGTGCGCACGGCGCTGCAGGATGCCGGCTCGATCGCGGCGCTGCTGATCACGGCCGAGGCGATGATCAGCGACATTCCAGCCAAGGAAGCCGCGCCTCCACCCGGCGGCGGCATGGGCGGGATGGGATACTGAGACCTCGGGGTCAAGAGAAGTCCGTGCGTGAACCGACACTGCTTCCGGTATTCGGCAGGCTTGGGGTCAAGCCGCCGGTCGCCGTTGCCGCGATGTCGACCAGATCCAGGAGCATGAAGAACGTGGGGGCTAGCGTGAGGAAAGGTCTCTCGTCACCCAGGGGCCTGTTTTGGAAGCCGGGCGTGGTGCTATGGACGGTCGTTGCCTTGGCGGCAGTGTTTTTCATTATGCAGGCCTGAACCGACCGACATTCAACGGTCCGGGCGAAAATGAAAGGGACGCGATATGGCAAATCGCTACGCGCTTCGCATGGACCATCCGGACAGCTGGACCGTTTTCGACGTCTTCACCGGCCAGCCCGCCGAGTCTGATAAGAGGGTCATGGTCGGCTTCAATGCCGATGATGCGGACAGAATGGCCGATCGGCTGAACAGCCAAGACGCCCGGCGGCGGGAAGAGGCCGGCCGCTGACTTAAGCTGATGAACCAACGGGGGGCAAATCTGCCGAATGATTCGCCAACCCCCTGACCGGGGCGTACAGTCCCATTGTCGCCGGCCAGCCGGTCGTAACCGTGGCGACCCCCGCTTATCTCGAGGCTCACGGCGAGCCGGCAATACCGGCCGAACTGGAACAGCATTCCTGTATCATATACGCGCCGCAGGGTTCGCCCCGCGTATGGGGGTTCCGGGATCGCTTTGGTCCCGTCATGCATAATCCCAAGTGCGCCTTCCGCACCAACGATGCGGAACAAATACGAGCCGCCGTCCTGTCCGGCAGCGGAATCGCTCATGCTCCCGGTTGGTTATTTGGAGCAGAGATTGCGTCAGGTGCAGTGCGCGACATCCTGACGGACTATGCGCCGAGGCCATTAGCAATCACGGCCGTGCGGCCAGCGGGCCGCTTCCTCGCTAGCAAAGTCCGGGTCTTCGCCGATTTCCTCGCCGAACTCTTCGCCCAGGAGCCCAGCCTTGCGCTCAATCGTGCCGGCACGGAGGGTCTGTCCGACCAAACGGGTTGACGTCTGGTCCCGCCCGTCGATTCCGAATGTCGGCTGAGGGCCAATCCGAGACCTCGGTCCCTTCGAGTTGTACGTCCGTTCTTTGGGTTTCGGAGCTCAAAGCTGCCGATCCGCTGTCGGCCCCCGAGCAGTGGGATCGCGGCGCCGTTTCTCCGCTGGCCAATCAAGGCCGAGGAGAACTCACATGGGCCATTCTCAATACGATGACGCTGGGCGCGAGCGCGCCGCTTGGAGCGCCGGCAAGAAGCTCGGAACAAAGCGTCCGCTTACGCAGAAGCATATCTGGGCGGTTCGCTTCTTCCTCGATCACGAGAGACGCGTTCGCGACCGTGCGCTGTTCGATTTGGCAATCGACAGCAAGCTCCGCGGCTGCGACCTGATTAAGATCAGGATTCGCGACCTGGTTGTGGGACTGGAGATCCGAACTCGCGCCATCGTCGTTCAGCAGAAGACGGGACGCCCGGTCCAGGCACAGGCGGGCATCCTTGTCGTTTTCGAGAGGCGGATGGCGCGGCCCTTAGGCTGCGCTCGCGACCCTGGCCGCAAAGTCGCGATAGGTGTGCAGGGGGCGGCCCAAAATACTGGTCAGCCGCACAACATCATCGGCCTGCGGGATCATGCCGTCGCTGACATAGCGCTCGGCCATTAGGCGCATCTCGTAGGC
>NZ_VFUZ01000032.1 GCF_006658505.1 Mesorhizobium sp. B2-4-15 | reverse complement strand
CGCAGCTTCTATAAGCTTTGGGGCGGCAACTGGGCAGTCTGGGGTGGCGGCACCTACCAGTTCAACGAGAAGACCTCATTCAACGCCCAGCTTTCCTATGATGAGGACAAGAACTTCGGCGTGGCGGCGAACGTCACCTACAACATTGTTCCCGGCCTCACGGTCCAGGCCGAAGTCGACTACATCAAGGAAGGCGATTCCAACTGGACGAATATTCCTGTCGGTAAGGACAGCGCCATCGGTGGTGTCGTCCGCTTCCAGCGCTCGTTCTAAGGGCGGGTTCTCCACAGGTGAAATCCAGCCCGGGCGCACAAACGCCCGGGCTGTTTTGTTTTCGTGACAGGGCGTGGGCAAATAGAAGGAAAAGGGGGTTCGGTAGCTGGATCAAGTCTTTCGAGCGATTTCGTGGAATCCGCCGTCCGCGGATGAAATCGTTTTGCCAGACTTAAACTCTTGAAAGGGCGCTTCCAAGCGGATAGGGCTGATCTATCCACTCGGGGGTGTGGACAATAATGACCAACGAAGCGATTCAAGAGGGTGTGCCCTCTGACTATTTTACGGCGTTCTCTTCTTCGAAGATCAAATACACCTACAACAAGATCAGAGAAGTAAAGTCGTATCGGGTCGGAGAGCTTTTTTCGGCGTATCGAGACATATTGTGGGATGACGGGCGGCATAAATATAATGTCAGCTCTTTCATCGGCGAAATAGACGAGATTCTCCTCGGGGAGCGTTTCAGCGCCTTCGACCAGAGTACCCTGGACAATCTTATCGGCACCTTGCGCCAGCGCGGCAACAGCAACGCAACCATCAATCGAAAGATGGCTGCCCTCAGCAAACTGCTGCGCAAGGCCTACAAGATGGGAGATATCCACAGCCTGCCCGAGTTCCGCCGCCAGAAGGAGCGGGCGGGACGGATTCGTTTCCTCGAGCGGGACGAAGAGGCCAGGCTGTTTGCCGCCATCAGGAACCGCAGCGAGGATGCTTACCGGCTTTCCGTCTTCCTGGTCGACAGCGGATGCCGTCTTGGCGAAGCGCTTGGACTGATCTGGAACGACATCCAGGAGCATCGCGTCAGTTTCTGGATCACCAAGTCCGGCCGTAGCCGCACCATTCCGATGACCGAGCGGGTCAAGGAAGTCATCAAGCTGCCCCCGACCGAAGGGCGCCGGCCCAAAGGCCCATTCACCAAATTGAGCCAGGCCCAGTACCGCGCCATCTGGAACGAGGCGAAAGCCGAAGTCGGCCTTGGTGCCGACGATCAGGTCGTGCCGCATATCTTGCGCCACACTTGCGCCTCGCGTCTCGTCCAGGGCGGCATCGACATCAGGCGCGTCCAGATGTGGCTCGGCCACCAGACGCTGTCGATGACAATGCGCTACGCGCACCTTGCCACCAATGATCTCGACGGTTGCGTCACTGTGCTGGAAACGCCTCGGAGCATCGGTGCCGATAGCGATTTGGTGGTCGCGGCGGCTCCCGCCAAGACATCTGACAAGGCACCCAAGCAGAACAAAAAGAGCGAACCGGGGGAAGAGAAATCTACTCCCAAGGCGGCACAAAGAAGTTCGAAATCCCGGTAAACCGGCCGAATGGACAGAAAGCCTGGGACCAGGATTGATCCCGGGCTTTTTGCATCAGGCCCCCTGTTTTTCCGCGCGATCGAGAAATGTCGCTATAGTGTCGGGCAGGCTGCCGGTTTCAAGGAAAGGGGCGTGCCCCTGGCCCTCGACCGTAATCGTTTCCATCGCCGGATGGCGCTCTTGCATCTGTTGCAGCGCGCCCTCGGACAGCAACCTCGAATTGGCACCGCGTATGGCGAGCAAGGGAATGGCCGCCAACGCGTCGAATTGCGGCCACAGGGCCGGCAGTGGCTGCGACAGGTCGAGACCGGCAACCGTGTCGACGAGCTTCGGGTCGAAATCCGGCAGCAGGCCCTGATCCGTCTCCCGGTAGAGCGCCCCCACCATCCGCGCCCAATCGGCGTCGGTGAGCATGGGGAAATCCTTGCCGTGAATGCTGCGCTGGGAATCCATCGCCTCGGCGATAGTTTTCGGGCTCGGCGCGCGCTCGAGGTAGGACTGGATGTGGGCCAGGCCGGCGGGTTCGATCACGGGCCCGATGTCGTTGAGAACAATGGCTTTCAGCACGCCCGGCCGCGATGCGCCGAGCACATGGATGATCAGCCCGCCGCGCGAAGTGCCGATGAAGGCCGCCGCCTCGATGCCGAGTGCCGCCAGCCCGGCAAGAATGTCGCCGGCCTCGACGCCGACGTTGTAGTGACTGACGTCGGGATCGTAGGCTGACTGCCCGCGTCCGCGATAGTCGAAGGCGACCACCCTGCGCGGAATGGATCCCACCGAAAGGCGCAGCGCCAGCTCATGAAAATCCCGGGCGTTGCGGGTTAGGCCAGGCAGGCAGACGACCGGCCAGTGTCCGGAATTCGCTTCGCCATAGACGCGGGCATGAAGTCTCAGCCCATCAGCCGCGGCGTAGAAGAAGTCGGAGAAGCCTTCGAGATTCGACATCTGGGCACGCACTTTCCCGCAGCAAGATTAGTTCCGATTGCTACAGGGGAGGGTGGATGCGGTCAAACAGAAGAGCTGGCTACCGGTCATCAGGGAAGATCGTCGGCAAAGCTCTTATCTTGGTATCTTGAGATCCATCGTAGGAAAGGGAGCGAAGGATCGCCGCCTTTGGCTCGGTCTGCCGCGCTCCGGTCAGCTTCGTCCGTTCACGAGGTCGCCGACGATGTCGTATTTGCCGGAAATACGCATCTTGTAGACTTCGTAGTTCTCCATCACGCGCTGGACGTAACTTCTTGTTTCCGTGTAGGGAATCCGCTCGATCCAGTCCACCACCGCATCGATGTCCCTGCCGTGCGGGTCACCATATTTCGCAACCCATTGGGCCGCGCGGTTGGGACCTGCATTGTAGCCGGCGAAAGTCAGCACATAGGAACCGTTGAAACGATCGAGCTGCTCGCCCAGGAAGGCCGAGCCAAGCGTTGCATTGTAGCCGGCGTCAGTGGTCAGCCGTGCCTGTGAGAACTGCAATCCGGTCTTCTTCGCCAGCTGTTTGGCGGTTCCCGGCATCAGCTGCAACAGCCCGCGCGCGCCCGCACTTGATACGGCGCCGACATTGAATTCGCTCTCCTGCCGGGCGATCGCATAGGCAAGCGCCTTGCCCGAGCCGGAAATGTTGGCCGAATCAGGGATGACGCCAAGAGGGTGCGACAGCGCGCCGACATCGATTCCGCGCGCGCCGGCGATCTTACCGACCTTCAGGGCCATGAAATGGTTGCCCTGCTTCTCCGCAAGGACGGCGAGCAGCGCCAGTTCGCCGGGGCTCGTCAGCTGCCCGGCGAGGTCGCGATAGAGCGTTTCGGCATAGCGGTCATAGCCGGCCTCCTGCAGCCGCTTGATGGCGCTGACGGCCTCGCGGCCGGCAAAATTCTGCCGGTCGGCGGCGCTTGGCTGGGGATAGACTATGTTGAGTGCCTGCCGGCCAACCCGCTCGGCGGCCAGCTGGCCGTAGAAACTGGTGCCATACGCAGCCGCATGCCCGAAATAGTCCTTGGCATTACCGGGACCGCCCACTTCCGCCGCGCGACCGAGCCAATAATAGGCGCGCGACAAGGTCATCGGCCCCTGCGCAAGATCGGCGATGCGCGCGAAATGCGTTGCGGCAAGCTTGGGATCATTCAGGCCGCGCAGCGCGTACCAGCCGGCATGGAATTCGGCTTCCGCGGCATTGGTGGCACTTTCGGCGGCATGCGTGGCGACGATCCGGTAAGCCGTCTTCATGTCGCCCTGGTCGACCAGTTCGCGCGACAGCACCCGGCGCTCGACCCACCAGGCATCAGGGTCGACCAGAGCCTCGCGGTCCGTGGGGGCCTTCATCACAATGGCGGCTGCGCCGGCAAAGTCCTCCTGCTTGCGCAAATATTCGGCCTGCGCGAAGAGATGGCCGGCCGAATGCTGAGATCCCGGCACCGCCATCAGCAGTTTCAACGCATTCTTGTCACCTTTGTCGGCCGCAGCCCAGGCATCGGCCAGTTGCTGGGCACCGGCAAGGCCGGCAACGCGCAGCGCGGAGGTCACGCGGTCGACATAGAACATCCGTTCCATGCGAAAACGGTGGTCGGCGGCAGGAATCAAACCGCCGAATTCCTTGATCAGTGCCGTCTCGTCCTTGGCTTCCAGGATCGCGGTGCGCCAGAAGGGCGAAAGGACCGAACGCGCCGCCTTGACGTTGCCCGAGGCCACATAGGCGCGGGCGAGAACCATCACGCCTTCGAATGTCTGCGGCTGGCTGCCATCGAACGCCGCAATGACGATGTTGGGAGCGGGGTTCTCGCGATAGAGCGCGCGCTCGCTATTCTTGCGCAAGGCGACGGTGCCAGGCCAGTTAGGCAGCATTTTCGCGGCCGCGGCGATATCGCCGCTCGGAACCTTGTCGCCGCCGTAAAGCGCGATCGCCCAGGCCAATATGTGCTGGTCGAGCGATTGCGTGGGAAGCGCATCACGTACACCGCGAGCGCCGGAAATATCGCCTGCCGCCAGTGCGTCCAGCCCGCTCTTCAACATGGCGACGCTGGGGGAGGAATCCTGTTGCGTCTTGTCCTGCGGGCTTGGCATGGGGATCGCCGAAGTGACCCGCACATCGACGCTGCCGCTGATCGCCACGCCGGGCACCAGCACGGCGACGGCGCCAAGCAGCGCGAAGAGGTGGGGCCGATTGGCCGGCATGGTCTTACGTCTTTCCTGGTCCTGGCATTCTACCAGCACACCGAGATGTCTCGAAGCCTAAACTTAGGTCGTGAAGAGCCCGTAAACAAAAGGTTATCGAGGCCGTCCGAATTGCGCTTGCTGGGATCATGGCAATGCTTGCCGCGCAACCATGTCGAGACTATGGTGCGCGGCCTCGCTTTCGGTTAGAAGGCGCGCACGACAAAACACCGACGCATGTCGCCCGAAAGTGGGTACCGGTTTTGGAGCAACGACATGCATAAACAACGACGCATGTCGCCCAAAAGTGGGTACCGGTTTTGGGGCAACGACATGCATAAACAACAGTCCCAAGGAGTTGGACGACATGCTGAGAGGCTCGCTTACCGCGCTCGTGACACCGTTCGAAAAGAGCGGGCGTTTCGACGAGAAAGCCTTTCGCGCGTTCGTTGCCTGGCAGCTTGATGAGGGCACCAGGGGCCTGGTTCCCGTTGGCACCACCGGCGAGTCGCCGACGCTATCGCATGATGAGCATCGCCACGTCGTCAAGGTCTGCATCGAGGCGGCCAAGGGCCGCGCCCCGGTCGTTGCCGGTGCTGGCTCCAACAACACCGAGGAAGCCGTTGGGCTCGTCCAATATGCCGAAAAGGCCGGCGCCGATGCCGCCCTGGTCGTCACGCCCTACTACAACAAGCCGACGCAGCGCGGCCTCTACGAGCATTTCGCCGCCGTCGCCAGGGCAACCAAGCTGCCGATCATCATCTACAACATCCCGCCGCGCTCGGTGATCGACATGTCGCCGGAGACGATGGGCCGGCTGGTGCACGATTTCAAGAACATCGTCGGCGTCAAGGATGCGACCGGCAAGGTCGAGCGGGTGTCCGAGCAGCGTTTGACCTGCGGCAAGGATTTCATCCAGCTTTCCGGCGAGGATGCCTCGGCCCTAGGCTTCAACGCGCATGGCGGTGTCGGCTGCATCTCGGTGACCTCGAATGTCGCGCCGCGGCTCTGCGCCGAGTTCCAGGAAGCAACGCTGTCCGGCGACAGTGCGAAGGCGCTGGAGTTGCAGGATCGCCTCTTGCCGCTGCACAAGGCGATCTTCATCGAACCCGGCGTTTCCGGCGCCAAATACGCGCTGTCGAAGCTGGGCAAGGTCGAGAATGTGCTGCGTTCGCCGCTGGTGACGGTCGAGCCGTCGACGGCCGAAAAGATCGATGCGGCCATGAAGCACGCCGGCTTGATTAATTAGGAATGAGGCGCCACCTCTCCGCATTATGAATCAAGTCAAAAAAGCCGACCCCAACAACAAGACTGTTGCCGAAAACCGCAAGGCGCGGTTTTCCTATGAGGTGCTCGACACGATCGAGGCCGGCCTGGTGCTGACCGGCACCGAGGTCAAGTCGTTGCGCCAGGGCCAGGCCAACATCCAGGAAAGCTACGCCTCGGTCGAGGGCGGCGAGATCTGGCTGATCAATTCCTATCTGCCGGAATATCTGCAGGCCAACCGCTTCAACCACGAGCCGCGCCGCCGCCGCAAACTCCTGCTCAACAAGCGTGAGATGGCGAAGCTCTCGCAGAGCGTCGACCGCGAAGGCATGACCCTGGTGCCGCTAAAAATCTATTTCAACGACCAGGGCCGCGCCAAGCTCTTGCTGGCCGTCGGCCGCGGCAAGAAACTGCACGACAAGCGTGAGACCGAAAAGCAGCGCGACTGGTCGCGTGAGAAGGGCAGGCTGTTGAAGGAACGAGGTTAGGCTGGGGCTATTCGCTTGAAGAGCCGGATTGTGCTGCTGAGTTTGGCCAGCCTGGTTCTGGTGGGCCTGGTCGCCGCGAGCGGCTATCTCTATTTCAGGGCCTTTTCCCCGGACCGCGGCAAATATCCGGTCAGAGGCATCGACGTTTCCCATCATCAGGGCCAGATCGACTGGCGGCGCGTTGCCGCCGACGATGTCGCCTTCGCCATCATCAAGGCGACCGAGGGCGGCGATCATGTCGACAAAGCCTTTGCCGCCAACCTGCGTGAGGCCCGCGCCGCCGGCCTTGCCGTGGGTGCCTATCATTTCTTTACCTTCTGCCGGCCCGGCGCCGACCAGGCGAAGAATTTCATCTCGGTCGTGCCACACGATCAGCCCATGCTGCCGCCGGTCGTCGACATCGAGTTCGGCGGCAACTGTCCGCAGCGTCCGTCGCCCGAACGGTTGAATGTCGAACTCCAGGCCTTCCTCGAACCTGTCGAGGCTGCGTTCGGCAAACCGGCGATCGTCTATCTGACGGATGAGGCCGAGGCCGCCTATGCCGGGCAGATCGCCGCTCGCCCGCTCTGGCTTCGCTCATTGCTGGTCGAGCCGGATCGGGACGACTGGGTCTACTGGCAGTACCACAACAGGGCGCGCGTGGATGGCATTGAGGGTGACGTCGACCTGAACGTTCTTCAGGGCGGGCAGGAGAAGTTGGCGGCACTGCTTGCGCCGGTGCATTGAGCATGCCGGGCAAGACGGATCGATCCGGATCGGTCGAACCGGGCTCTTTCAGGAAGCCAGTTATATCGCTGGCGTCAAGAAATCCATGCCTAGGCCTTGGTCGGCGTAAGCCGGGCGTACTTTTGCCGGCGTGAACAGATCGCTGCTTCAGCTCTTCAAGAATTCCGCGATCTGGCTGAAAACATTCACGAACATATCCTCGGTCAGCACGCCCGTATTGGTGTTGTAGCGCGAGCAGTGATAGCTCGAAAACAGCGCAACGCCGCCGGCCTCCAACTGGCCGCCATGCTTGAAAGGATAGGCGACGACACGCCCGCCCAGCGCGCGCACCGTCGACTGGTGCGCGATCGACCCCAGCGCCAGCACGGCGCGAAGGTTTGGGAAGCGGGCGATCGTTGGCACCAGGAACGTCCGGCAGGTGGCGATCTCGGCGCCGACCGGCTTGTTCTCCGGTGGCACGCAGCGTACCGCATTGGTGATCGCCGTGCCGACGAGCGCCAGCCCGTCATCGGGCCGCGCCTTGAACTCGCCGCGAGCGAAACCGTGTGCGATCAACGTCGAATAGAGCAGGTCGCCCGCATAGTCGCCGGTAAAGGGGCGTCCAGTGCGGTTGGCGCCGCGCAGGCCTGGCGCCAGCCCGACGATCAGAAGCTGAACGGTATCCTCGCCTTCCGGCGGCAGGAAGGTCGGCACCGGCGCGTTGAACCAGGACGGTTCGCGCTGCCGCCATTCCGCAATGAAGCCATGCAGCCGCGGGCACAGCGGGCAGTCACGGCTTGGTTCGGAAGTGGAAAGGGCGGTCAAGGCGACCGGCCTCAGTAGTCGTCCTCGTCGACTTCAGCCGGTTCGGGCCGCCGCGCAGGCCGTTCGGAGGGATCGCGGCCAACTTCGTTCTTCAGCGTCGTCAGATCGATGAAATGATCGGCCTGGCGGCGCAGATCATCAGAGATCATCGGCGGTTGCGAGGCCATGGTCGAGACGATCGACACCTTGCGGCCACGCCGCTGCAGCGCCTCGACCAGCGTGCGGAAGTCGCCGTCGCCGGAGAAGATGACATAGTGGTCGACGACGTCGGCAAGTTCCAGCGCATCGACGGTAAGCTCGATGTCCATATTGCCCTTGATCTTGCGGCGGCCGGTGGAGTCGGTGAATTCCTTGGCCGGCTTGGTCACCACCTTGAAGCCGTTGTAATCGAGCCAGTCGATCAGGGGGCGGATCGATGAGTATTCCTGATCCTCGACCAGCGCGGTGTAATAATAGGCGCGCAGCAGGTAGCCGCGCTTCTGGAAACTCGACAGCAGCTTGCGATAGTCGATGTCGAAGCCGAGCGCCCGCGATGTGGCGTAGAGATTGGCGCCGTCGATGAACAGGGCGATCTTTTCACGGGGGTCGAACATGGAAAATATCCCTTTTCGAAAATGCGGCCGTCTAAACGAAATGCGGTAGCGACTGTCGGTCAGGCTCATAATAAACCGGCTGACCTTGGTCATCCGAGATAACGCCAGTTTGGCGGCAATCCAAGGGCGTGTCGCCGCACTGCAAGCAATTGTGATCGCGAAGCCGGACATGGAAGCGGCCAGGTTTCGCCGAATTCGGTGTCTGAACACAGGATTGAGCGCCCGATCCTCCGCCAATGCCATGATGCTTGTATTTTGGCGGCGTTCAGGTTATGGACGGCGTCTGTTTTCCATCAAATCCAGGCATGAAAGGGGCAATCCATGGCCCGCGTAACCGTTGAAGACTGCATCGACAAGGTCGACAACCGCTTCGAGCTGGTGCTCCTTGCCGGCCACCGCGCTCGTCAGATCAGCCAGGGCGCGCAGATCACCGTTCCTCGCGACAACGACAAGAACCCGGTCATCGCCCTGCGCGAGATCGCCGACGAGACGCTGTCGCCCGACGATCTCAAGGAAGACCTGATCCATTCGCTGCAGAAGCACGTCGAGGTCGACGAACCCGAAGCCGATGGCGAGGCAATCGCCGATCAGACCGGCGGCGCTGTTGCGGCCGCCGAGACCGACGACGCCGAGGACAACGTCACCTTCGATCGCATGACCGAGGAAGACCTGCTGGCCGGCATCGAAGGTCTGGTACCGCCGGAAAAGAGCGACGACTACTAAGAGAGTTCTCCAGAAGCGGCTGGAACAATCGTCCGGCACTTCCGTCTCGTCAGTTTCGTGGCTATCTATGACATGCGCCGTACATCAGTGCGGCGCATGATTCATTTCATCGCCGAGAGATTGTGCCCATGATGCGTCAGTATGAGCTTGTCGAGCGCGTGCAGCGCTACAAGCCTGACGTCAACGAGGCATTGCTCAACAAGGCCTATGTCTACGCCATGCAAAAGCATGGCCACCAGAAGCGTGCTTCGGGCGACCCCTATTTTTCGCATCCGCTTGAAGTCGCCGCCATCCTCACGGAAATGCACATGGACGAGGCGACGATCGCGGTCGCCCTGCTGCACGACACCATCGAGGACACCACGGCGACGCGGGCCGAGATCGACGAGCTGTTCGGCCCCGAAATGGGCAAGCTGGTCGAGGGCCTGACCAAGCTGAAGAAGCTCGACCTCGTGTCGAAGAAGGCGGAGCAAGCGGAAAACCTGCGCAAGCTTCTGCTGGCGATTTCGGAAGATGTCCGCGTGCTTCTCGTCAAGCTCGCCGACCGCCTGCACAACATGCGCACGCTCGACCATATGCCGGAGGCCAAGCGCCTGCGCATTGCCGAGGAGACGATGGACATCTATGCGCCGCTGGCCGGCCGCATGGGCATGCAAGGCATGCGTGAAGAGCTGGAGGAGATCGCCTTCCGCTATATAAATCCGGAAGCCCATCGTGCCGTCACCGCCCGGCTGGCCGAAATATTCGAGCGCAACAAGGATGTGCTGTCCGAAATCGAGAAGGCGCTTTCGGGCCTGTTCGAAAAGCACGCGATCAAGGCAGGCGTCAAAAGCCGCCAGAAGAAGCCCTGGTCGGTATTCCGCAAGATGGAGGCCAAGGCGCTGTCCTTCGAGCAGCTGTCCGACATTTTCGGCTTTCGCGTCGTCGTCGACACGGTCGAGGACTGCTATCGCGCTCTCGGCGCCATCCACACCACATGGTCGATGGTGCCTGGCCGCTTCAAGGACTACATCTCGACGCCAAAGCAGAACGACTACCGTTCGATCCACACCACCATCGTCGGCCCCTCGCGCCAGCGCGTCGAGCTGCAGATCCGCACGCGCGAGATGAACAAGATCGCCGAATACGGCGTCGCCGCCCATTCGATCTACAAGGACACCGGCGGCAAGACGAACGGGGCCGGCCATGCGATCTCGAAAGAAACGAACGCCTACGCCTGGCTGCGCCGCACAATCGAGCAGCTCGCCGAAGGCGACAATCCCGAGGATTTCCTCGAAAACACCAAGCTCGAGTTGTTCCAGGACCAGGTGTTCTGCTTCACGCCGAAAGGCATGCTGATCGCGCTGCCGCGTGGCGCCACACCCATCGACTTCGCCTATGCGGTGCATACCGACGTCGGCGACACTTGCGTCGGCGCCAAGGTCAATGGCCGCATCATGCCGCTGATGACGGAACTGAAGAATGGCGACGAGGTTGAGATTATCCGCTCCAAGGCGCAGGTGCCGCCGGCCGCGTGGGAATCCGTCGTCGTCACCGGCAAGGCGCGCGCCGCCATCCGCCGCGCTACCAAGAACGCCATCCGCAAACAGTATTCCGGGCTCGGCGCGCGCATTCTGGAGCGCGCCTTCGAACGGGCCGGCAAGACCTTCACCAAGGAAAGCCTGAAGCCGGTGCTGCACCGGCTGGCGCGCAAGGACATCGAGGACGTGCTGGCCTCTGTGGGACGTGGCGAGTTGGCCTCCACCGACGTCATGAAGGCGGTTTTCCCCGACTACAAGGACGAGCGCGTCACGCCGGCGGCACCCAAGCAGCGCGAGGAAGGCTGGTCGAAGATCCGCAACGCCGCCGGCATGCTGTTCCAGATTCCCGGCCGCGCCGCGCGCAAGGACAAGGACCAGCCGCGCGATGGCGCCGTGCCGATCCGCGGCGTGCGCGGCGACCTGCCGGTTCGGTTCGCGCCGGAGGGCGCGGTGCCTGGCGACCGCATCGTCGGCATCGTCCAGCCGGGCACCGGCATCACCATCTATCCGATCCAGTCGCCGGCGTTGCAGGCCTTCGACGACCAGCCGGAGCGCTGGATCGACGTGCGCTGGGACATCGACGAACGCACCAAGGAACGCTTTCCCGCGCGTGTCTCGGTCACAGCCATCAATGCGCCAGGGTCTCTTGCCGACATCGCCCAGGTCGTCGCCTCCAACGACGCCAACATCCATACTTTGTCGATGGTGCGCACGGCGCCCGATTTCACCGAAATGCTGATCGATCTCGAAGTCTGGGATCTGAAGCATCTCAACCGGCTGCTGTCGCAGCTCAAGGACAATTCGAGCGTCAGCGATGCACGGCGTGTGAATGGCTGACGCGGCTGATCTATGAGGGATAGGCACAGATGAATACCGATGAAGTGCTGGGCATTTTCCGCGAGGCGGGCGCTGTTCTGGAGGGGCATTTCATCCTGACGTCTGGCCTGCGCAGTCCGATCTTCCTGCAGAAAGCACGCGTGTTCATGCACGCCGACAAGACCGAGCGCTTGTGCAAGGCGCTGGCCGAGAAGATCCGCGCCGCGGTGCCAGGCAAGATCGACTATGTCGTGGGTCCGGCGATCGGCGGCCTGATACCGGCTTACGAGACCTCACGCCATCTCGGCGTGCCGGCGATCTGGGTCGAGCGAGAAGGGGGCGAGTTCCGCTTGCGGCGCTTCGAGATCGCTGGCGGTGCGCGTGTCGTCATCGTCGAGGACATCGTCACCACCGGCCTGTCGATCCGCGAAACCATCGATTGCCTGCGCGAACTTGGCGCCGAGGTGGTGGCCGCCGCCTGCATCATAGACCGTTCGGCCGGCAAGACCCATGTCGGGGTGCCGCTGATCGCGCTTGCCGAGTATGAAGTTCCGGCCTATCCGCCGGACCGACTGCCGCCGGAGCTTGCCGCCATACCGGCAATCAAGCCCGGCAGCCGCAACATCTGACGGGGAGGTCGAATGATCGTCGGCATCGATCATTTCGTGCTGACGGTGGCGTCTCTCGAAGCGACGTGCGCCTTCTACCAGCGCGTGCTGGGCTTTGAGCGCGTTGACACGCCGGGCCGGCCGACGGCGCTGGCTTTTGGCTGTCAGAAGATCAATGTCCACGAGGCCGGCCGCACCTTCGAGCCCAAGGCGAAGCTGCCGACGCCTGGATCCGGCGATTTCTGCCTGGTCACCGATCGGCCGCTCAGCGAATTCCTCGCCAGCCTCGAGGCTGGAGGCGTGGTGGTGGAGCTTGGGCCGGTCGAACGGATCGGAGCGCGGGGCCCGATGATGTCCGTCTATTTCCGCGATCCGGATGACAACCTTGTCGAAGTCAGCCAGTACCTTCGGTAGTTTCGCAAGCACTCGGCCGCAAGCCGACGCTTCTTCTCAAATTCGCCGTGATTGTCCGGTGTTGGAGAGATGAACCTTACCAAAAATTATGGCGGTGCGGCGGCTGTGCAGGTGGCCTTCGGTTGTTGTCGGGGTTGCGGATGGCTATATCAAAGTCGCGATTGCCTTTCGGCGACCGCAAGGCGCAAGATGTGGCGATCGCAGCCCGGCTGGCAGCAGCCGGCACACGGGTTGCTGGTTATTGGGAATAGGAAAGAGTGCTTTTTCGTCGCCGCAAGCCTGATGGCCTTCTCGAGCGGGTGCGCACCTATCTATGGCCGCGCCGTTCGTTTTCGCGTTCGCTGCAGTATTTCTCCAAGCGCATCCTGAGGCTGAAGGCCACGCCGCACGCGGTGGCGGCCGGTGTCGCGGCCGGTGTCTTCGCTTCGTTCTTTCCCGTGGGGTTCCATTTCATCATTGCCGCCGTTCTGTGCTGGGTGATCGCCGGCAATCTGGTGGCGGCGGCGCTCGGCGCCGTTTTCTTCGGCAATCCGCTGACCTTTCCGCTGCTCTGGGGCGCGTCCTGGGAAACCGGCAAACTCATCCTGCATGATCGCCTGCCGACACATGGTCCGCCGGCGCATCTGGGCGAGATGCTGCACACGCTCTCCTTCGCGAAACTATGGCATCCGGTGCTCGAGCCGATGCTGATCGGCGCGGTGCCGCTCGGGCTGGTGTTCGGTCTCGTATTTTACGGTATCACCCGCTGGGGCATGAAGGTCTTCCGTGCGCAAAGGCGCAAGCGGCTGGCCGAGCGCGCAAGCCGCCGTGAGCAGTCGTCCCATTCTACGGGAAGCATCGGCTCCGCCGCACGATGATTATTGGCATCGGCAGTGACCTGATCGACATCACGCGCATTGAGAAGTCGCTGGAGCGTCACGGCCAGCGTTTCATCCAGAGAATATATACCGAGGTTGAGCAGGCGCGTTCGGAGAATCGGCGTGCTCGCGCCGCCTCCTACGCCAAGCGCTTCGCCGCCAAGGAGGCTTGCGCCAAGGCGCTGGGTACTGGTCTGGCGCAAGGTGTCTTTTGGCGCGACATGGGCGTCGTCAATCTGCCCAGCGGTGCGCCGACGATGGCACTGACCGGCGGAGCCTTGGCACGACTGGAAAAAATCCTGCCCCGAGGGCATCGGGCAGCGATCCACCTCACGATCACGGACGATTTCCCGCTTGCTCAAGCCTTTGTGATCATCGAGGCGCTGCCCGTCGAACAAGCGCCACATTGATTGCATTTGACGACCGGCATTGACGTTGCCCAGCGCGCGCCGAGACTCTATACATCCAACGCACAATCGAGGACGACATGAGCGTGGCTGAAAAATCCCAGAAGAAATCCGGCGGGCTTGGCGAAACCGTCAGCGTCATCGTCCAGGCGCTCTTGCTCGCGCTGGTTATCCGCACGCTCTTGTTTCAGCCCTTTTCGATCCCGTCGGGATCGATGCGGCCGACGCTTCTGGAAGGCGACTATCTGTTCGTCACCAAATGGTCCTACGGCTATTCGCGCTATTCGCTGCCTTTCGGGCCCGACATCTTTTCGGGCCGTATCTGGGGCTCCGAGCCCAAGCGTGGCGACGTGGTGGTGTTCAAGTTCCCGCCGGACCCGTCCGTTGACTACATCAAGCGCGTGGTCGGCTTGCCTGGTGACAAGATCCAGATGAAGGATGGGCAGCTGTTCATCAACGGCGCCGGCGTGCCGCGCGTGAAGACCGGCCAGATCGACAATCCCGACATCACGGAAAAGGATTATCCGATCGACGTCTACCGCGAGACATTGCCTAACGGCGTCAGCTACGACACGCTCGATCTGTCGCCGAACTCGATCGGCGACAACACCCGGGAATTCGACGTGCCGCCCGGCCACTATTTCATGATGGGCGACAACAGGGATAATTCCGCCGACAGCCGGTTCACCGTCGGCTACGTTCCCGCCGAGAATCTGGTTGGCCGCGCCAACCTTGTCTTCTTCTCGATCGCCGGCAAGGCAAGCCCGCTCGAAATCTGGAAATGGCCGTCGCTGATGCGCGTTTCGCGCCTGTTCCATTTCGTCAACTAGGGTCATGGCGGTAACGAAGCGGTTGACCGCCGATGCGCTCGCCGAAGCGCTTGTGGAACGCACGGGCCATGCCTTTGCAGACCGCCAGCGTCTGCAGCGCGCGCTCACCCATGCCAGTGCACGCGGCGCCAATGCCGGCACCGACTATGAGCGTTTCGAATTTCTCGGTGACCGGGTTCTCGGCCTGATCGTTGCCGACATGTTGCTGGCCGCGTTTCCCGACGCGGCGGAAGGCGAACTGTCACTGCGCCTCAATGCGCTGGTCAATGCCGAGGCGCTTTCCGAGATCGCGGAGGACATAGGGCTGCCGGACCTGATCCGTGCCGGATCGGATGTGCGCGGGCTCGAAGGGCGCAAGCGCGTCAATCTGCGGGCCGACGCCCTGGAATCGCTGATCGCCGTGCTCTACCTTGACGGTGGGCTGGAGGCGGCGCGTTCTTTCATCCACAAATACTGGCAGCCCCGTTCGCAGGCCTCGGGTGCGGCACGCCGCGACGCCAAGACCGAATTGCAGGAATGGGCGCACCAGGCGGCGAGCGCGGTTCCTGCCTATCAGATCGACAGCCGCGAGGGGCCGGACCATGATCCGCTGTTCACCATCAGCGTCAGGGTTGGCGCATTTCTGCCTGCAACCGGCACCGGCCGATCCAAGCGCGAGGCCGAGCAGGCCGCTGCCGCGGCTCTTCTGGTTCGTGAGGGTGTCTGGGTCAATGAAGGGAGCGCGGCATGACCGCCGAAGACAACGCAGTTGCTCCCGCCACGTGCTCCGGCTTCGTCGCGCTGATCGGCGCACCGAATGCGGGCAAGTCGACGCTGGTCAACCAACTGGTCGGCGCCAAGGTGTCGATCGTCACCCATAAGGTGCAGACGACACGCGCCATCGTGCGCGGCATCGCCACGCATGACAATGCACAGATCGTCTTCGTCGATACGCCTGGCATATTCAAGCCCAGGCGGCGCCTCGATACGGCGATGGTGACGACTGCCTGGGGCGGTGCCAAGGATGCCGATATCGTGCTTTTGCTGATCGATGCCGAGCGTGGCATCCGGGGCGATGCCGAAGCCATCCTCGAACGGCTGAAGGACGTGCGCCAGCCGATGGCGCTGATCCTCAACAAGGTCGATCGGGTCAAGCCAGAGGCGCTTCTGGCCCTGTCCGCGGCAGCCAACGAGAAGGTGCCGTTCCAGCGCACCTTCATGGTCTCGGCGCTGACCGGCTCCGGCTGCAAGGATCTGCTCGATTATCTGGCACAGGCGCTGCCGGCCGGCCCCTGGTACTATCCGGAAGACCAGATTTCGGACCTTCCGATGCGCCAGCTGGCGGCCGAAATCACCCGTGAAAAACTCTATCTCCGGCTGCATCAAGAGTTGCCCTATTCCTCGCATATCGAGACCGAGAAATGGGAAGAGAAAAAGGATGGCTCTGTGCGCATCGAGCAGGTCATCTATGTCGAGCGGGACAGCCAGAAAAAGATCGTGCTCGGCCACAAGGGCGAGACCATCCGCGCCATCGGCCAGGCGGCGCGCATGGAGATTTCGGGCATCCTCGAGCAGAAGGTGCACCTGTTCCTGTTCGTGAAAGTGCGCGAGAACTGGGGCGACGATCCCGAGCGCTACCGCGAGATGGGGCTGGAGTTTCCGCATTAGGGCGTGGAAAGGCGCGTCGGCCGAGACTGGCGCGCCGCCTTTGCAGCTGCCCATTTCTGTGTCACCGCCGATAGGTGTGCCGGGGGAAGGGGCATGCCTCGCATTGGTCCGTCCATGGTTGGATCGAAGGCGAGACGTCACGGCACGGGCATATCGCTAGCCTCCCGCGACTCGCGGGGCACTTGGCCGCGTTCCTGATTGCCTTGGAGCGCGTCGACGCGGTCAGTGGCGTCCGGGGCGGCACGATTTCTTCCGTTGCGGCAGACGGAATTTGACTCCCGTTCTCACCAATCAAGGGCGGGAAGCAAATACTTTCTAATGTACTTAGGTGGCGTATAATCACCAATTGAAACATATAAGATAAACATCAATAAAATAAAGTTAGACGCGAAAGAAATCGGGATTATTACATAAATGTGACGATGTGCCATTTGTGCCGCTTTTAAAATGAGGGCGCATGAATTAGTGTTATTTGTGCAACACGGATTTAATCTGTGGCAGGAATCCGGCGTATTTATGGAATTGTCATTGAAGGCTGAGGATCGGTGAGTATGTTCGCGATCGAAAAGGGGTCGCGGTGCGAGCCGTTTTCGCTGTGGGGGTGAGGCGAAATTGATCCGTCTTCCACAAATCCGAAGCTAATTTTTTTAACTTGACTGGAGAGGTCAGAAAATGAACATCAAGAGCCTCCTTCTCGGCTCAGCCGCGGCACTGATCGCGGTCTCCGGCGCACGCGCCGCGGACGCCGTCGTCGTCGCCGAACCGGAACCGGCCGAATACGTCAAGATCTGCGACGTCTACGGCGCTGGTTACTTCTACATCCCGGGCACCGAGACCTGCCTGCGCATCGGCGGCTATGTGCGTTATGACATCGGCGTCGGCGATACCGGCTCGCTCGATGGTGTCAACCACGTCCCGGATCATCAGGACGCCGGCACCACTCATTCGACCTATTACAAGAACACCCGCTTCACGCTGAAGACCTGGACCGGCCAGGAGACCGAACTCGGTACCCTGAAGACCTACACCGAGACCCGCTTCAACTACGGCAACAGCAGCGGCGACTATACCAACCAACTTCCAACCAATACGAGCAGGGACGACTGGCAGGGCCGTAACAAGTCTCTCTCGCTGCGTTTCGCCTACATCCAGCTCGGCGGCCTGCGCGTCGGTAAGGACGATACGGCTTTCGATACGTTCATCGGCTACGCCGGCAACGTCATCCAGGATACGCTGGTTCCGTATGGCGGCCAGGAGAGCAACGTCGTTCAGTACTACTTCGACGCGGGCAACGGCATCTCGGCCATGGTCTCGCTCGAAGAAGGCGCCGGCTCGGTGGGCACCATCGACAGCTACGTTCCGCATGTCGTCGGCGGCTTGAAGTACAAGGCCGACTGGGGTGCGATCACCGGTGTTGTCGCCTATGACAGCAATTACGAGGAAGTGGCCGGCAAGGTTCGTTTGGACGTCAACGTCACCAAGGAACTGTCGCTGTTCGTCATGGGCGGTTACGGTTCGGACAATAACCTCAACGACGATGCCGGTAACGTCATCGACGCTCACGGCCGTGGCTTCTACAAGCAGTGGGGCGGCAACTGGGCAGTCTGGGGCGGCGGCACCTACAAGTTCAACGCCAAGACGTCGTTCAATGCCCAGGTCTCTTATGACGACTGGAAGAACCTCGGCATCGCCGCTAACGTAGCCTATACCGTTGTGCCCGGCTTTGTGGTCACGGCTGAAGTCGATTACCTGAACGCTGGGAAGTTCGGCGACGTCGACTTCAACAATTGGACCAAGGCCAACAAGAAGAGCAGCCTCGGCGGTATCCTCCGCTTCCAGCGCTCGTTCTAAAGCACCAACTGATCTATAAGATCGCCCGCAGCATATCGCTGCGGGCGGTTTTTTATCTGTAGGTCGAGCGCTGATTCGCCAGTCACCTGGGCCGCATCTTGATTTCGCCATCCGATCGGTGAAAGCTCAGACATGGAATGGCGCGACGAGGGAATCATTCTCGGCACCCGCAGACATGGCGAAACCAGCGCCATTCTCGAGGTGATGACCAGAGCGCATGGCCGCCATCTCGGTCTCGTGCGTGGCGGCCGCTCGCGCAAGCAGCAGCCCGTTCTCCAGCCCGGCAACCGCGTCGATCTCTTATGGCGCGCGCGCCTTGACGAGCATCTCGGCACGTTCCAGGCCGAGGCGATCGAGATGAACGCCGCCCGACTGATGGACAGCGCCGTCGCTGTCTATGGGCTGCAGACCATGGCCGCGCATCTTCGCCTGCTGCCGGAGCGCGATGCCCATGGCGGCCTCTACGAGGCGCTCGCCGTGATGATCGTCCATCTTGACGATGCCGATGCGGCTGGCGAACTGGTGGCGCGCTTCGAACTTCTGATCCTCGATGAACTCGGCTTTGGCCTCGACCTCAGCCAATGCGCCGCCACCGGCACGCGGCAGGATCTTGCCTATGTCTCACCGAAGTCGGGCCGCGCGGTTTCGCGCGAAGCCGGCGCGCCATGGCACGGCAAGATGCTGGTGCTGCCGGCTTTCCTGCAGCGCGGCTCCGGTCTGCGCGCGGATCCGGTGGCGATCGAGGATGCCTTCCGGCTGACCGGCTTCTTCTTTACCCGCCACGTCTATGAGCCGCGCGGTATCGACGAGCCCGACGCCCGCACCGGTTTTCTTGCCGCACTGCGCAAGCACCATGCGACACGCAAGACCATCGCCGGAGACAATGCTGCATGAGCGAAGTCGAGCTCTATCCGGGCCGGGTCTCGCCGCTCGGCCTCGGCACAATCCCGCACGCCGACATAACGAAATATACCGGCCTCGAACTTCTGCAGCGCATTATCGACGGCAAATATCCGGCACCGCCGATCTCCTATCAACTCAGCTTCGCGTTAACTGAAGTAGAGAAAGGCCGCGCCGTGTTCCGCGGCGTGCCGAATGAGCGCCACCTCAACCCCGTCGGGTGGCGTACACGGCGGCTGGGCGGCGACGCTGCTTGATTCGGCACTGCCCTGCGCCGTGCAGACGCTGCTCGAAAAGAGCGAGGCCTACACCACCGCGGAATTCAAGGTGAACCTCACGCGGCCGATCATGCCCAGGACAGGCGAGGTGGTCTGCGAAGGCAAAGTGGTCCACAAGGGCCGCACGCTTGCTGTTTCGGAAGCGACGCCGAAGGATGCCAGCGGCAAGCTTCTGGCTTTCGACACCGAGACATGTTCGGTATTTCCGGCCGCCAATCTGGCGGCGGGTTGAGTTTTCCAGCCGCCTGGCCGCCGCATTTGAATGTCAGTGAGACGAAACGTCAGTGAAAACTGGCCTGGTTTGAGGGAACCGCCATGTTTGAGAACCTGATCGGCCTTGTCGCCATCATCGCCCTGTTTGTCATCATGTCGCGCCAGCAGAACCGCATCGGCCTGATCGAGCGCGAACTTGGCGCCCTGCGTAGCCTTGTGCTCTCAGGCGCTGCGCCGCCGATGGCCAAGCCGACCGAACAGGCTGCGGCCGATGGCAAGTTGGACGAGGCGCCGGTGGCAGTGGCGGCCGCCGATATCGCCTCGCCGGCGGCGGGCGAGCCGATCACCGCGCAGGGGCCGGCCACGGAAGTGGAAGCTCTGACCGGCGAGGTCCTGGCTGGCCCGTGGAACCCAGGCGAGGCGGCACAGAAGGCAACGGAACCTGCCGCGCCGGCAGCCGCTGCGAAAGCTGCTCGCCAGTCCGACGTCGAAACGGCGCTCGGCACCCGCTGGGCCGTCTGGGTCGGTGGCATCGCGCTGGCACTGGGCGGGCTGTTCCTGATTCGCTACACCATCGAGGCCGGCATTTTCGGCCCCGGCGTGCGGCTCACCATGGCGGCGGTGCTTGGGGTGGTGCTGGTTGCCGCTGGCGAGTTCATTCGCCGCACCGGCTTCAAGGTGCCGGTGCAAGGTGCGGCCGGCGCCTACATTCCGGCGGTCCTGACGGCGGCCGGCGCCTTCATCCTGTTCGGCGCTGTCTATGCCGCTCACGGCATCTACGGCTTCATCGGGCCGGCACTTGCCTTCACGTTGCTCGGTGCCATCGGCATCGCCACCATTGCCGCCGCTCTCGTCCACGGCCAAGCGCTGGCCGGCATCGGCCTCGTCGGCGCCATTGTAACCCCAATGCTGGTTGCCTCGCAGGCGCCCAATCCCTGGGCGCTGTTCGGCTATCTCGCCATCGTGCTGGCCGCCACAGGCGTTATCGCTCGCATGCGCGACTGGAAATTGCTGATGGCGGCCGCTTTTGCCGGCACGGGCATCTGGACCGTCCTTTACATGATGGATGCGCCAGGCGCGAACCTCTCCGCCATCCTGTTCATCGACGCCGTCACGCTCGCCGTACTCGCCTTTGCCTGGCTCGGCCGCCGTGGCGGCGAAACCGAACCGGCCAAGGCATTCGACTGGCCATCCATCGTGCCTGGCTTGTTCATCGCATTCTCTGCGCTGGGCCTGTCGGTCGACCCGGTCTTTGCCGCTGCCGGCTATGCCTTGCCGGGCGCGGGGTTGCTTGCCGCGATGGTGGCCGTCGCGCTCTACCGCCCGCTGGCGCTGCCGCTGCTCTACGCCGCCGGACTGGCGACGGTGCTGATCTATCTCGGCATCATCCCGCCGACCTCGATCACTTCCGACTTTTCGGGTGGCTTCTTGGGCGTTGATGGCTCGCCTTTGGCCATCGCCAATACGCTGACATTGCGCATTGGCCTCGCGTTGGGCCTCGTCTTCATTGGCGCCGGACTCTGGGCGGCGCGAAGATTTGCCGCCGCAACACAGATCCGCGCCGCCTCATGGGCGGCATGGGGCGTTATCGTGCCGCTGGTCATCCTGCTGGCGCTGTGGTTCACCTTTGGCGATCTCGACCGCGATTTTGCCTATGCCGCCGTCGCAGCTCTTCTGGTTGTGGTTTTCGCCGCTGGCGGCGAGTGGGTCGCGCGGGCCGAGGAGCCGCCGCTCAAGGGTGGCATGGCGGTTTCGTTTGCCTTGGGTGGCGCGGCGGTCGCCTGCCTGCTGATGCTGCACATGGCTTGCGATTCCGGCTGGACCACTGTCCTGCTGGGTGCCGCGGCCATTGTGCCCGCAGTGGCGACCCGCTGGCGCTCTTATCCCGTGCTCGGCTGGATTGCGGTCGGCGCGGTGATTGCCGTGCTTGGCCGCGTCGCCTTCGATCCGACCATCGTCGGTGCGGAATTCCTTTCCAGGAAGCCGGTGTTCAACTGGCTGCTGCTTGGCTACGGCATACCCGCGCTCGCTTTCGGCTTCACCGCCTGGCAGCTCGCCCGCACCACCAATGGCCGCCCGCGCCTCGCCATGGAAGCGGCAGCGGCGCTGTTTGCGCTGCTCGCCATTGCCATGTTGGTGCGTCATGCGATGCATGGCGGCATCATCAACAGCGATGCGCCAACGCTTGCCGAGCAGGCGATCTATACGCTGATCGCCATCGGCGCCGGCGCCATCCTGGTCGCCATAGACCGGCGCTCGCCAAGCCCGGTGCTGCGTTACGGCTCGATGGCCGCCGGCGTGGTTTCAGCCGCTTTCGTCATCGTCCAGCACTTCCTGATGCTCGATCCGGTGTTAACGGACGAATCAACTGGCCGGATTCTGGTCTTCAACCTGTTGTTCCTGGCCTATCTCTTGCCGGCCGTCGCCGCCGGTGGGTTGGCGCTCTATGCCCGAGGCAAGCGGCCGAAATGGTATTCGGCGATGCTGGCGCTGGTCGCGGCTCTTCTTGCCTTCGCCTATGCCACGCTGTCGGTAAGACGCCTGTTCAAGGGCGAGTTCATCGGCCTGTGGAGCGGACTCGGTCAGCTGGAGACCTACACTTATTCGGCGTTGTGGCTGGTCATCGGCGTAGCGTTGCTCACCGCCGGCGTCTGGCTGAGGTCGCAGGTGCTGCGCGTTGCCTCCGCCGTGCTGATCGCGGTCGCTGTGCTGAAGGTCTTCCTGTTCGACATGTCGGAACTGGAAGGCGTGCTGAGGGCGCTGTCCTTCATCGGCCTGGGCGCCGTGCTGATCGGCATTGGCCTGTTCTACCAGCGGCTTCTGACGCGGGCGGCGAGGGAGACGGTATCTGTAGACGAGCAATGACGGGGGAAATTCGATCCAGCCGGGAATAAACCGGCACCCGCCAGCGTTGTCTCATTGCTTGGGTGACCGGGGCGGCGGACCGCTTCGCGCTGGCCGCTTGCGCCACGCCGGGAAGGCGCGTTCAATCGAGATCAACAAGGGCGACCTCAGAACCAGCGGTCATGGACGAAAAGAAGGCAGCAATCCTTGGCGAAATACCGCGCCTGCGCCGCTACGCACGCTCGCTTTTGCGCGACCGCGATGCTGCCGACGACCTTGTTCAGGACTGCCTCGAGCGCGCACTGCTGCGGCTCGGCAACTGGCAGACAGGAGAAAGCCCCAGGAGGTGGCTGTTTACGATCATGCATCATTTGTTCATCGACCAGATGCGCAAGGTGAACCGCCGCGGCGAAGCGGCGATGCTGCCGCTGGAGGCGGGCGAGACGGTAGCCCAGCCGGCCGAGCAATTGGACGGCATCGCCTCACGCGAGATCATCGACGCATTGCAGGCGATCAGCCCCGATCGCCGCGCGGCCCTTGTCATGGTTGCCATTGAAGGCTTCTCCTACGCCGAAGCCGCCAACATTCTGGGCGTGCCCGCCGGTACGCTGATGTCGCGCATCGCGCGCGGGCGTGAGGAACTGCGTGGGTTGCTGGACGACACGGCACGCCGCCGCGCGATAAGGATCGTCGAGAAATGATCCGCCGCGATTTTTCCGAACGTGACATCCACATGGCGCTCGACGGCGAACTGCCGCCCGATGAGCGTGTCACCTATGAAGCCTGGCTCGAGGCCAATCCTGAGATGAAGGCCAGGAGCGCCCGCTTCACCGCCGACCGGGAGGCATTGCGCGCCGCCCTTGCCGGCGTGCTGGATGAGGCCGTGCCAGTGCGATTGCGCAAGGTCGTGCTCGGCGAAACGCCGGTCAAGGCAGAGGCGCCACGTTCACGCTGGTGGCTTGGCGCGGCCGCGGCCGTGCTTCTGGCTGCGGGTGGATTTGGCGGCTACGTTGCCGGCATTGACGGCATCGGACAGGAGGATCAGGCGGAAGACCGGCTCGCCGAACAGGCGATTGCCGCCCATGTCATATACGCGGCCGAGAAGCGGCACGCGGTGGAAGTGCCGGCCAGCGACAAGGATCATTTGCAGACCTGGCTGTCCAACCGGGTCGGCCTGAAGCTGGTGGCGCCGGACCTGACCGCGAACGGTTTTCAACTGATCGGCGGCCGGCTGCTGCCGGCCGGCGAAAGCAAGGCCGCGATGCTGCTCTACGAGGACGACAAGGGAGAGCGCATATCCCTCTTCGTGACGGCGGAATCGGCGGAAAATGCCACGGGCACCTATGCTTCGGCGCAGGCGGGTCCGCAGGCCATCTACTGGCTGGACAAGGGCTATGGCTGCGCCGTCGTTGGCTCGCTGCCGCGTGAGCAATTGGCAGTGGTGGCAAAGAGCGCTTATGGCCAGCTTTTGGCAGGTCTCGCAAGCTGAGTTGGCGGCTGTTTTCGCAGTCGGCGGAGCCTCAAGACAGCGATCCCGTTCAAAGCCAGGCCGCTTCCATGCCGTTGAGGAAACTGTCACAATTCGGCCCTAATCAAGGAGCGATAGCGCTTCACGAATACCGGCGCTTCGGCCGGTGTTTGCGACGCTTTTGACCGGGGCGTTTCCGCAACCCAATCGAGGTTTTCTCAAGTCGCATGCCTGCCGATATCCGCACGGCCCGCGCGTCTGACGTCGATGATCTCGCCGCCATCGAGAAAGCCGTTTTTTCGAGCGATCGCATTTCGCGCCGCTCTTTTCGTCTGTTCATCGAGCGTGAGACCGCCGAGACGCTGGTCGCCGAAGTCGACGGCCGCGTCGCCGGCTATGCGATCGTGCTGTTTCGCAAGGGCAGTGGCGTCGCACGGCTCTATTCCATAGCTGTCGGCCCGTTTTTCGGCGCGCTCGGCATCGGGCGCCAGCTGTTGTCGTCGGCGGAGGAGGCGGCCTTCGAGCACGATCGTATGATGCTGCGTCTCGAAGTGCGCGAGGACAACGGCCGTGCCATCCGCATGTACGAGCTTGCCGGCTACCGTAAGATTGGCCGGGAGCCTGGCTACTACGACGATGGCGCGACCGCGCTTCGTTATGAAAAGACCTTGCGCGGCGACCTTGCGGTCGCCACCCGGGTGCCATTCTATCAACAGACCTGCGAATTCACCTGCGGCCCCTGTTGCCTGATGATGGCCATGGCCAATTTCGACCGCGGTTTCGTGCCCGATCCGGTGATGGAAATCCGCCTCTGGCGCGAGGCGACGACTGTCTTCATGATGTCTGGACCGGGCGGCTGCGAACCGTTCGGCCTGGCTGTCTCGGGGTACGAAAGCGGGCTCGCCGCGGAAATCTTTGTTTCCTTCTACGGCGCACTGTTCCTGCAGTCGGTGCGCAGCGAGGAAAAGCGCCGGGTAATGGAACTGGCCCAGGTCGACTTTCGCCGCCGCACGGAACTTTACGGCATCCCGGTGAATTACCGCTCGTTCACCATCGATGACATCAGAACCGCGATCGCCGCGGGAAAGCTGGTGCTGGTGCTGATCAGCGGCTTCCTGATGTTCGGCAAGAAGGTGCCGCACTGGGTGCTGGCCATCGGCGATGACGGCGATCATATTCTGATCCACGATCCCTGGGTCGAGGACGAAAGGCAGGAAACCATCCTTGATGCCGCCAACATTCCCGTGCCCTACGGCATATTCATGAACATGGCGCAGTTCGGCCGCGACGGACTGCGCGCCGCCATCACTCTGGGGAAGCGCGACATACAATGACCTGGGTCATCCTTACCGGCAGGCAGAGCGATCTCGACCAAGTGGCGACACCGCACAAGATCATCACCAATCGCGACTATCTTGCACATCCGGCGCTGTTCCGGGGCCAGCGGCCGAAGGTCATCAACCTGTCGAACAACTACGGCTACCAGAGCCGCGGCTACTATGCCTCGCTGCTGGCGAGCTCGCGCGGTCACAAGGTCATCCCGACCGTCGAGACGATGATCGACCTGTCGGAGCGTAAGCTCTATGAGCATGCGCTGCCGGAACTGGAGCTGGCGCTCAACAAATGCCGCAAGGATCTCGGCGGCGCCTTTCCGGCGAAGGTGTGCATCTTCTTCGGCATCGGGCCCTCCAAGGTGTGGGACCGTTTCGCCAAGCTGTTGTTCGACTGGTTCAGGGCGCCGGCGCTCGAGGTCCATATCAAGGACAGCGCCGAATGGGCCTCGATCCGTAAGATCGGCTTCCATCCGCTGGCGCGGATGACCGAGGAAGAAGAGGCGCACTTCATCCAGTGCCTGGAGACCTACACCAACCGCGAGTGGCGCGACACCAAGGGCCGCACGCCGGCGCGCTACACCTTCGCCACGCTGGTCGATCCGCATGAGGAATTGCCCCCGTCGGAAATCTCGTCGCTGCGCTACTGGGCCAAGATCGCCGAAAAGATGGGGGTCGAAATCGAGCCCATCACCAGGAAGGATCTCGCCAAGCTCGCGAATTACGACGCGCTGTTCATCCGCGAGACCACCTCGATCTCCAACCACACCTATCGTTTCGCCCGCCGCGCCCAGCAGGAAGGCATGCCGGTCATCGATGATCCGCTGTCGATGATCCGCTGCACCAACAAGGTCTATCTCAACGAGTTGATGTCCTACAACAAGGTGCCGGTGCCGCCGACGGTGATGATCGCCGGCGCTTCGGATCTCGAGCTTGCGGCGCAGACGCTGGGGTTCCCGCTGGTGCTGAAGATCCCGGATTCGTCCTTCTCGCGTGGCGTCAAGAAATGCGCCAGCTTCGAGGAACTGAGGACCCTTGCAACCGAATGGCTGGAGGATTCCGACCTCCTCATCGCGCAGAAATTCATCCCGACCGAATATGACTGGCGCGTTGGCGTGCTCGGCGGTCAGCCATTGTTTGCCGTGCACTATCTGATGGCCAAGAAGCACTGGCAGATCGTCAACCACAAGGCCAATGGCAAGCCAGACCAGGGCGGCATCAAGACCTTCACGCTGAAGGAGACGCCGGCCCACGTCGTCGAGACGGCGGTGAAGGCAGCGCGCTGCATCGGCGACGGCCTCTACGGCGTCGACCTCAAGGAGACGAAGGACGGCGTCTTCGTCATCGAGGTCAACGACAATCCCAACCTCGACCATGGCTGGGAGGATTCGGGCGAGAAGGACGAGGTCTGGGTCCGGCTGACGCAATGGTTCCTTGAGCGGCTCGAACGGCCGGGGCGATAATTCACCGAGGGGAACATGCAGTTCATCGTGATCGAGGATTTCACCGGCCGCGACCGCAAGGACATCTACCGTCGCTTCCGCGACCGAGGCCGCCTGAAGCCGGAGGAGCTTGTGGTGCACCACAGCTGGATCGCGGCGGATATGAGCCGCTGCTTCCTGCTGGCGGAGGCCGACGACGTCACGCTCCTGCAGCGTTGGGTCATCGAATGGGCGGATCTGGTCGAGTTCGAGATCGTCCCGGTGGCCACCAGCAAGGACATGGTGGCGGCGCTGAGCGGGCAACTTTGATCATCGCCGTATGTCGGGTCAACAGAGCGCCGGCGAGCCCACTGCGCGCCGGCATTCATTGATCAGCCAATCGCGAAACGCCACCACGACATCGCGCCTAGCGCTCCGCTCCGGGATCGTCAGGCAATAGGACTGGCGCAATGCAATCGCCCTTGCGGCGGGCCGCACCAACCTGCCGTCCTCCACCGCTTCGGCGCAGTAGACCCCTTGCGCCAGTGCCACGCCCAGCCCCGAAATGGCGAGGTCGAGGGCCGCGCGCGACGAGTTGGCTGACAAGCCGCGCTGCGCCGCCCGGCCCGGTTCGACGCCGGCCGCCTCGAACCAGTTGCGCCAGGACGGAAATGACGCGCCCGTCGGTCCCCAGTCGGTGTGGATCAGCGGCAGCCCGGCGAGCGCGTCGCCATCCGCCTTGATCATGCCGGAAAGCTGTGGCGCGCAGACGGGATAGACGGCGTCCCGGACGATCTCTTCGGTCGGGTGCTCGCGATAATGCGGACCGTAGGAGAGCCGGATGTCGATCAGCTCACGGTCGAACGGCACCGGGTCGTCATCGCCGCGAAGCGATATATCGGCGGCGCCATGGCTTGCGACGAAGCCCGCGAGACGCCGCGAAAGCCAGCCCATCGCCATGGACGGCGGCACCGAGACCACCAAGCGCGGGCGGAAGGCATCGCCGCTCAGTTCGCGCGAGACACTGCCGATTTCCTGGAAGGCCATGGTCAGCCGTGGCAGCATTTCGACTCCTGCCTCGCTTAGGACAACTCTACGGTTGACCCGATGAAACAGCTTGCGGCCCATCTGCTCCTCGACGGTGCGGATAAGCTGGCTGATGGCGGCGGCCGAGACGGAAAGCTCTTCCGCCGCCGCGGCGAAGCTGCCGGTACGCGCCGCGGCCTCGAAAGCCTGAAGTCCTTTTAGGGATGGAAGTGCAACCATGACCGGCAGATAGATAAGTTAAGCTTATCAAAATTGCAGAAATCGTTGTTTTTGGAAAGGTTTTTTAGCGACTAGAGTGGGCCTTATCAAATCTCCAGCCTGGATCGAGGCCAATGGACCACCGTGACATAATTGCATCCTTGACCCCGGAAGAGCGCAATCGCCTGACGGCCAAGTCGGATGTCGCGGGTCTCGTCCAGCTCGGCGCTCACTGGGGCGCCATTGTGGTCATTGGGTTGCTGATTGCGGCCAAGGTACCATTCTGGCCACTGCTGATGCTGCCGCAAGGCATCCTCATCGTGTTCCTGTTCACGCTGCTGCACGAGACGGTTCATCGCACGGCCTTCGAGACTCAGTGGCTGAACGATGCCGTGGCCCGGCTGTGCAGCCTGGCGCTCGCGCTGCCAGCCGACTGGTTCCGCTACTTCCACTTCGCCCATCACCGCTTCACCCAGGATCCGGAAAATGATCCGGAACTGGCCTTTCCCAAACCCGAAACGCTGCGGCAGTACCTCGTGCATGTTTCCGGAATCCCGGTGTGGTGGGGCCATCTCAAGACCCTCTATGCCAATGCGATGGGTAAATGCCGGGATAGCTACGTGCCACCGAAAGGCCGGCCCAAGGTGCGGATCGAGGCGCGCGCCATGATTGCCTTCTACGCCGTGGTCCTTCTGCTCGCCGCGTATTTCCGGCTCACCGTGCTGCTCTATGTCTGGATCATCCCCGCTCTGCTCGGACAGCCATTCTTGCGCCTCTATCTCTTGGCCGAGCACGGCCGCTGTCCGTTCGTTGCCAACATGCTGGAAAACACCAGGACGACGCTGACCAATTGGGCGGTGCGCAAGCTGGCCTGGAACATGCCCTTTCACGCCGAGCATCATGCCTATCCCGGTGTGCCGTTTCATCAACTGCCGCGGTTCCATGCTCTGATCGAGCGGCACCTCAAGGTCGTCGAGCCCGGCTATGTCAGCTTCCACGAGAAATACCTGGAAACACTGAGTTGACCTTGCACGGATGCGATCAGCCGGTTTGGCTGTGTAGCGCACGCGATTTCAGCAGACGACGGATGGCCGCCGCTTTTGCCGGCACCCCAATCAAATACCCCTGCGCCTCGACACAGCCATTCTCGCGCAGCATGTCGAGTTGCACCTCGGTCTCGACGCCCTCTGCCGTGACAACAATGCCAAGCTCGGTGCCGAGCCCGATGATGGTGCGAACGATCGCCGCCGTATCGCGGTTGCCGATGTCGCGAATGAAGGAGCGGTCGATCTTGATCTTGTCGACCGGGAAACGCCTGAGGTAGCCAAGCGAGGAATAGCCGGTGCCGAAATCATCGAGCGCGATGCGGATGCCGAGTTCGCGCAACTGCCGTAGCGTCTTCAGCATGGCTTTGCTCTCATCCATCAGCACGGTTTCGGTGATTTCCAGTTCCAACTGGCCGGCCGGCACCTCGGAAAAGGCCAGAGCCGAGATCACGCCGCGGGCAAACCCGCCGCTTTTGAGCTGCACGGCCGAGACATTGACGGCAATGCGCAAGCCGGGAGGCCAGCTTGCCGCCGCCGCACAGGCCGTCCTCAATGCCCAGTCGCCAAGCGGCACGATCAGTCCGGTTTCTTCGGCGACCGGGATGAATTGATCCGGAGCGACAGTGCCGCGCGCCGGCGAACGCCAGCGCATCAAGGCCTCCGCGCCGATGATCTCGCCGGAGGCGATGTTCATGATAGGCTGAAAGTCGAGATCGAATTCCTGGCGTGGCAGCGCGGTCTCGAGGTCGACTTCAAGCGCCCGGCGGGCTTGCACCATGGCGTCCATTCCCGGTTCGAAGAAGCGATAAAGGTTGCGCCCCTCGCTCTTCGCCCGATAGAGCGCCGTATCGGCGTTTTTCAGCAGCGTATCGGCGTCCTTGCCGTCGTTGGGGAAAACGGCGATGCCCAGGCTGATCCCGACATGCATGTCCCGGCCCTTGTCGCGAAACGGTTTCGCGATTGCCTCGACGATGCGCTTCGCCAGTTTTTCAGCATTGGCGATGTCCTTGAAGTGGAACTGCATGACGACGAATTCGTCGCCGCCGAAGCGGGCGACGATGTCTGTTTCACTGCGCAGGCAACGCTGCAGCCTCTCGGCGACGCTTTTCAGCAGCCAGTCGCCGGCAGGATGTCCCCAGGTGTCGTTGACCGCCTTGAAGCGATCGAGATCGAGCGAGAAGATCGCCAGCGGCGTTGCCGCCACGTCTTCGAGCGCCAGGTCGAGCCGTTCGCGAAACATCGAGCGGTTGGGCAGTCCGGTCAGCGTGTCGTGATGCGCAAGATGGGTCATGCGCTCTTCGGTACGGCGGCGTTCGGTAACGTCGTCGAAGGTCGCCACCCAGCCGCCGCCGCTCATCGGCTGGCGTGTGACCAGAATCGTCCTGCCGTCGGTAAGATGCCGATAGGCCGAATGCATTTTCCCCGCCCGCCGGCAGGCTTCGGTCTTGGCGACCTCGCTGTCGACGTCGATCTTCGTGTAGATGCCGAGTTCCAGCAATCGTTCGAGCGCATCGCGATGCGTCGTTCCAAGTGGGAAATCCGCCGCGGTAACGTTGTAGAGTTCCAGGAAACGCCCGTTACGCACGATCAGCTTGCCGTCGGCATCGTACATCATCAGGCCTTGCGACATGTTGGCAAGCGCGGCGTCGAAACGGCGATGCTGCTCCTTGAGATCCTGCTCGGCGCGCCGCTGTTCGGTGATGTCCTCGTAGATCGAGACCCAGCCGCCCGGGGCCAGCGGGCGGTGCGAGATGCTGATGATGCGGCCATCCGACAGCGTCTCTTCGTAGGTCGAGGGTTTTGCCTGGTCGATATAGGGCTTGCGGATGGCGTAGAGTTCATCGGCACTTTGCGAGGCGACGCCGATGTCGACACTGTGCCGCAGGATGTCGATGAAACGGATGCCTGGCCGCATCACCTTGGCGTCGAGACGGAAGATGTTGATGTAGTTGCCGTTGCAGATGATCATGCGCTCATCGGCATCGAACATGCACAGGCCATGCGACATGTTCTCGACCGCGGCTGAAAAACGTTCGTTCTGTTCGCGCAGTTCGTCTTCCATGCGGCGCGAGCGCTCCACGCCTTCGGCTGCCCGCTCCGGGACGACCGAACCATCCTTGACATCCACGACGGGCATGTGGCGCGCCTGCGGTGCGTGATCGAACACGGCACTGTTATCCGTTCCGGTTAATTTAGCGTTTTCTACCCTACCGCTGATGTCGGAACCTGGTGCCGCGATCTATCGAGCGCCGAAAATCGCTTCAGGAAGGCATTCTGCGCCGAGGTCACCGAGCGGGGCGTCAAATCGAAACGCTCGGCGGAAAAACCGCGCGGGCGACCGAAGAATTCGGCTGCTTCGGCGGATGAGAAACCAGCGAGCAGTGTCGCCTCGAAATAGGCGGCGATCTGGTCCGCGCGCTTGATCTCCTTGCGCAGCGCCGCTGCCGGTTCAGGAGGCAGCGAGAAGCGCAGATGGATGGCGCGCTGCAGACGCAATTCGCAGTCCTTGTAGCTGCCGCCCATCACCGATTTGAACGGTGAGATCATGTCACCGATGACGTATTCAGGCGCATCGTGCAGCAGCGCCGCCAGCCGGTCGGCGGCGGAAGCCTGGGGTATCAGTTCGGTGAACAGGGCCTCGACCAGCAGCGAATGCTGGGCGACCGAAAAGGCATGCTCCCCGCTGGTCTGGCCATTCCAGCGGGCGACACGGGCAAGCCCGTGGGCAATGTCCGAAATCTCGATGTCGAGCGGCGAGGGGTCGAGCAGGTCGAGCCGGCGGCCGGACAGCATGCGCTGCCAGGCGCGTGGCGGCGCGCCGGTGCGGTCTGCCGCCATCAGGCTTCCTCCGCGCTGACGGCTTCCTGCGGGAAGGTGAATTTGGCCCAGCCGGGGATGGTCAACGTCACTGGGACATCACTCGCCAGGATCGGCTGGCCGGCGTCCATCGCCGCCTTGACCCTGTCGATGCGGGCGATGGTAAGCGCCGTTGTGCCGGCGTTCGAGCCGAGTGTGCCGACGGGCCGTCCCTCGACGGTCAGTTCGGTGCCGGCGGCCGGGAGCGGATGCCCGGCCTGGACAACCAGCACACGCCGCCTGGCCGTGCCGCGATGTTGCATGCGCGAGACGACCTCCTGGCCTATATAACAGCCCTTCTTGAAGCCGACGCCGCCCATTTCGTCCAGCAGCACGTCATGCGGAAAGGCGTCGCCCAACGCGTAATCGGCGCCGCTTTCGGCAACGCCGTGGGCGATGCGAAAGGCCTGCCATGCGGCGATGTCGCCGTTTTCCACAGTGCTGGCATAGGAACGCGTCATGCTTTCATCGCGAAAGCGCCTGTCGGCAACTGCTGTTGAATCACTTTGTGAAGCGATTGACTCTTTTCCCCACGCAAGGGTGACAAACGCCTGTTCCAGCTTGGCAATTTCGACCTTGGCGCGGAGCTTGTAGAGCGTCAGGCGGCGAACGAAATCATCTGAAATGTCGGCACGGCATTCGAGCCGGAAGGCGTTTTCGCCGGCGCGCGAGATCAGGAAGTCGAACAGGATCTTGCCTTGCGGCGCCAGGAGCGCGCCCGGCTTAGCTTCGCCGTCGCCAAGCGTGTCGAGATCGGTGGTCAGGATATTTTGCAGAAAGTGTTCGGCATCCGGGCCGGAGACGGAGATGAGCGCGCGATCTTTCAGCTGGGCAAAGGGCATGGGGCGGATAAAAGCCTGATCTTGCAAAACGGTTGGCCATTACGTAAGCCGCTGGCACTCCCCCCGCAAGAGATCGATCAGCATGGCCAACACCTACGACCTCATCCTGACAGGCGGCATCGTGGTCAACCATGACGGCGAGGGACCACGTGACATCGGCGTGAAGAATGGGCGCATCGCCGCCATCGGCGATCTCCGCCATGCTTCGGCCGGCGAGACGATCGACTGCCGAGGCCTGCACATCCTGCCGGGTGTCGTCGACAGCCAGGTGCATTTTCGCGAGCCCGGATTGGAGCACAAGGAAGACCTGGAAACGGGCTCACGGGCGGCGGTGCTCGGCGGTGTCACCGCCGTGTTCGAAATGCCTAACACCAACCCGTTGACCACCAGCGATACAACGCTTGCCGACAAGGTCCGGCGCGGCGGTGGCCGCATGCATTGCGATTTTGCGTTTTGGGTCGGCGGCACCCGCGACAATGCCAGGGATGTCGGCGAGCTTGAGCGGCTACCGGGTGCGGCCGGAATAAAGGTCTTCATGGGGTCGTCCACCGGCGATCTGCTGGTCGAGGACGACGAAGGCGTCGCCTCGATCCTGAGGAATACCCGCCGCCGGGCCGCCTTTCATTCGGAGGACGAGTTCCGGCTGCGCGAGCGGCTGGGCTTACGCATCGAGGGCGACCCGTCTTCGCATCCGGTCTGGCGTGACGAGATCGCCGCCTTGCGCTGCACCGAACGGCTGGTGCGCATCGCGCGCAACGTTCGCGCCCGCATTCATGTCCTGCATATCTCGACCGCCGAGGAAATATTGTTCCTTGAGCAGCACAAGGACGTCGCGACCTGCGAGGCGACGCCGCACCACCTGACGCTGAGTGCCGACGACTATGCCCGGCTCGGCACGCTGATCCAGATGAACCCGCCGGTACGTGCCGCGCGCCACCGCGACGGTGTCTGGCACGGTATCGCACAAGGTATTGTCGATGTGCTCGGCTCCGACCACGCGCCGCACACGCTGGCCGAGAAGGCAAAACCCTATCCGGCCCCGCCCTCGGGAATGACCGGCGTGCAGACCCTGGTGCCGATCATGCTCGACCACGTCAATGCGGGGCGCCTGACCCTGCAGCGCTTCGTCGACCTCTCGAGCCATGGTCCGCAGCGTATCTTTGGCATGGCCAGAAAGGGACGCATCGCCGCCGGCTACGATGCCGACTTCACCATCGTGGACATGAAGCGGCGCGAGACCATCACCAATGCGCAGGCCAGTTCGAAGGCCGGCTGGACGCCTTATGACGGCAAAGAGGTCACCGGCTGGCCGGTCGGCACCATCATTCGCGGCCACCGTGTCATGTGGGAAGGCGAAATCATCACCCCAAGCCAGGGCAGAGCGGTCGAGTTTTCCGAGGCGCTGCCGGTTTAGATCAACCATCGGCAATACGTCACGTCTTTGAATTTCAAGCGTTCCGTACTATGTTCAGTACACTGTGAATGCACATATCGCGCCTATGATTGACCCGGCCGAGTTCCCAGAGCTGCAAGCGCTGTTGTGGAGCCGTGATGCTGCACGCCCAATCCCGGCCGAGGAAGCATTTGCGTTGTATGAGCGCAATTGGCGCTTTGTCGACCAGACGCGACTTACAGCGGGTGAAGAGCTGATTATCCAAGATCTTGCCGACAAATTCGGCCATGGTATCCTTCTGACTGCTGGCTAAACCCTTCTGTTGATATTTGAAATAGAGGGGGTTTTGAGATATCGTACGAAGCACGATGCTCTCGCCGAGGCTGATGCGGGAAACAGAATTAAGTTTATCTTTTTCCGAGACCGATTTGAAAAAGAGCGCGGGGGTATCGACATTCCGCACTCGCGGTGAATTATCCTCGTCGGCGCTTCTTATGCGGGCGGGATGGGGGAACTTTGACGTTTGGACTCCGTTCGAAGATTGCTGATTTCGGTTGGCCGAAGCGATTGGCGGTTTACGCTTTTCTGTACGCTATTTACGTATTGTTGACGATGCTTGTCGTTCCCAAGACTATGCGATTTGTTGATAGTAATTACCCGGGCGTCTTCTTCTATCATCTTGAAGCCGATGAGGATCCAGGCCCCCTTGGTAATCTAGGTTCTGTATTATTCTCAATAATTATTGACTATATTTTGTTTGCTGTCGTCTTTGTTCCAATTGCTGTCAAAGCAAGGATGCCGGTAATTTCAAATTTATAGTTGCCGTCTTTAACGAACCAATAATTTTTGTTTGCCTACTTGGTTGGTTTGCCCTTTTTTCGATTCGTTAATCGGAGTGCGACCGCAGTGGGCTGGTTATAGGTGCCACTTACCGATCAAGGCCACAGCAAAAACAAGGACAAAAAATCTGTCTCATAAATCTTGATTTTCATCTCGCATCTGCAACACCAAACCGGACACATCGTGGGCGATAGCGTGGTCTCTACGCTCAATGAGAACCGGCGACATATGTAGGCGTTTACAAGCTCAGTCGCCGGCGACGAAGAAGGACCATTGTCCGGCGGGCGTGATGCCGACGCGGTAGAAGATATAGGCGCCGAACTGCTTCATGTCGTCGAAATCACCGGCGGTGACGATCTTGAACAGCTCGACCCGTTGCTTGGCGTCGAGCTTGTCCAGCGGCAGCGCGAAGAAATAGGGCCAGACATAGAGTTCCTGCGGTGTCCCGGCGTCGACATGGACATAACCGGCACTGAGCACTTCCTCCAGAATGGCCAGGATTTCCTGACCGTCGGGGTCGCCCGAGAGCCCTTTCAGAAAGGCGACGGCATCGCCATCGATGTCGGTCAGCGACAGCTGGGTCATGCTGTCGCCCGTGCCGATCAGGGGCCTGAGCTTCTCGATGTCGCCGCTCTTGCAGGCTTCGATCATCAGGTCATGCATGCGCCGCACCGGCTCGGGCAGCTTGCCGAGGTCGTAGACGACCTCCGGCAGGGGCGCCTCGGGATCGACACGCGGCCTGTTAGAGCCGCTGTCGGCAGGGCTGTCGGGCTCTGCCGCGTCGGGTTCGGCCGGCTGGCTGGTCGAAGGCGTTCCCACCGGGTCGGGCATTGGAATGGCACTGCCGGGCGGTGAGACATCGTCGTCCGCCGTTCGTGTGACCGGCGAGGGGAGTTCCTCGCGCTGGATTTCGCTCAATGCAAGGGCAGGGCTGCTTGCGAGGCACATCAAAAGCGGGATCGCGGCACGGCAAGCAGCAAAGCGGATGTGGAGAACCAAGCCCTTCGGCCTGGCTGACACCGGAAAATTCACTGCCCGTATCCCCTTGCTCACAGGCATGATGCCCGAACGGAACTCCATCGTCAAAGAACCGGACGTCGGTTCAGTGCCGCAGCCGCTCGGGTTCGAAGGCGCCAGCAATCACCTTTTCACGCATGCGGTCGAGCAGGGCAAGCGCTGATGTCTCGCCGTTGGCGCGCAACATTTCACCGAATGCGGTCTCGAGCGCCGCCTCGGCAATAATTTCGGGCTCGATGCCGGCCGAAAGGCCTTCCGCCCAGGCTTCGCTGTGGCTCTCAACCGCCGTCAGGCGCTTTTCTTCCCTGACCAGCGCTTCGATGTCGTTGGCAGCATGTTCCATAAGCGATGTCCACCCTTTCAAGCGGCAACCCATCAGTGTGGATCAGGCTTGATCTGTTCTGTTCATACGCGGCTCCAGTAAGTCTCTGTAAATACGACATTTTTTTGATCGTTTTTTACAGGGGCCAACTGTGTCTGGCGAAGCTGCGTTTCAACCCGTATCAAACTTAGCCGATTAGGCCGGCCTGCGGGGCGAAAACCTTCAGTTTGAGTTAATTCCGCACGCAAGCGGTAACGTTTGATTAACACTGTTGCACAAGTGCAACATCAGGATTGCACCAAGACCTTGATTGGCACAAGACGGATATGCCTGTGGTCGCCGGCAGCAGCGAGAATATCTGTTGATGGACGTCCAGACTGCCTATCCACTCAAGCAGCAGCCGCAGAACCGATATCTTTGCTTCACGCAGTTCCAGATAGAATGCGTTCCAGGTCTTCCTGCCGGTGTCATTAGTTGCCATAGCGCGAGGCGATGTCGCGCGACAGCGTCTCGCCTTCCTTCATGTAGCGGCTGATGGCTTCCGTGGCTGACGTCGTACACCGTGTATAAGTGCCCCCGAAGGAGCGATAGCCGCGGTTGAAGCTGGCGATGAAGCGGGCGCGCCGCTCGGCATCCGGGTTCTCCGAATCGATCAGCTTCTGCATCTCGACACGCCATTGGTCGCCCTTCTCGCCGCACAAATTGCGCAGGAAATGCAGCGATCCCAGGATTTCGGCCAGCCGCATCAATCCGGGCTCGAACGGCGCCTCGGCACTCGACGCAGGCCGCGCCGCCAGTGTCATGCCGACGGCGAGGCACAAAGCGACGAGAGATGGAGAGCGGCTCATAAATCTATGTGACCAAACAATTTGTCGCCTGCAAGGCGTTTCCAGAACAACTCTTGAGGTTTTCAGCGACTTTCAGAGGAGCTGTCGGAACGGCCGAGCAACTCCTGCGCGACCATAAGCACCGAACCGGCGAGCGGCAGCGCCGCCATCTCGCGGAGGGTGTAGAAGGCGGCTGTCTCGGCATCGTCACTAGCCACTGCCTCGCCGCCGGCATAAGCGGCGCCGAAGACCGTGAGGCGGTAATCGACCGGATGAAGGTCGTCCCTGCCGTCGATATGGATTTCCCGAAGCGGGCGAAAACCAGCGGCATGCAAACCAGTCTCCTCCATGAGTTCGCGCCGAGCCGCATCCTCCAGTGTCTCGCCGGGCTCGACCTTGCCGCCCGGAAAGGCATACAGCCCTTGGGAAGGCTGCCTTGCCCGCTTCACCAGCAGCACGGTGTCGTTGCGCACCACGGCGACCGAGACTGCCGGCAGCGTTGTTCGTATATCGTTCATGGCCCCTGACCGTTCGATTGCCCGCAGCCCGTTGTGGATGGTGGGCGTCGGACAGCTTTAGCGGTTGCAGCGCGGCTGTTCCATCGCCACTTTCTGGCTGACCCGTTCGAAGGCAGGAGCTATCGATCATGTGCGGACGTTTTGCCTTGACCGCGACGCCGGACCAGACCGCTGCCTTTATGGGCATGGCGGAGCTCGATGATTTCCCGGCGCGCTACAACATCGCACCGACACAGCCGGTCCTGATGGCGACCGCCGGCGCTCCGCGGGCGCCGGGCTCCAACCTGCCGGATCGCCGCCCGATGCTGGTGCGCTGGGGGCTCATTCCCGCCTGGATCAAGGACACCAGGGAGTTTCCGCTGCTGTTCAACGCGCGATCGGAAGGCGCAATCGAGAAGGCCTCGTTCAAGGCCGCCATGCGCCATCGCCGCGCCTTGGTGCCCGCGTCCGGCTTTTATGAATGGCGCCAAACCGGCGGCAAGAAGGGGCAGCCTTACTGGATACGGCCCCGGCATGGCGGGTTGGTCGCCTTTGCCGGGCTGATCGAAACCTATGCCGAGCCCGGTGGTTCGGAAATGGACACCGGCGCCATCCTGACCGTCAACGCCAACGCCGACATCGCCCATATCCATGATCGGATGCCGGCGGTGATCCAACCCCAGGATTTCGCCCGCTGGCTGGATTGCCGCACGCTGGAGCCGCGCGATGTCGCCGACCTGTTGCGGCCGGCGCTAACGGGTTTCTTCGAGGCGATTCCCGTGTCCGGCCTCGTCAACAAGGTCGCCAACACCGGACCGGAGATTCAGGTGAGGGGCGAGATCCGGCCGGTGCCCGAGAAAGCCGGGCGCCAGAAGCCCGGCGCGGATGACAGTCAGATGACGCTGTTTTAGCGAAAGCCTGTCGAGGCTTTGTTCCAGGGCGCCTGTCGTCGCCGGCGATTGCGCCGGCCGCACCGCTTCAGGCAGCGCGAGGCGATACGATCTTCGGAGCGGGCTTCTTCTTCTTCGCCGTGTGAAGAAGGGCGGCGACGATCGCGGCCGGGCCGATCGCGCGATAGTGGCTGGCCAGCGTCGGTTGCTTGGCGCGATTGGCGTCTTGCTTGCTTCGAGGCATGTTTCTCTTCCCAGGTAACGTTTTCGTGTTTGCGTTTGACCGTTGAAATCCGACCAAATCGTGACGCTTGGTGATCTAGCCGGGGAATGTTTCATGACTGTGCCGACATGTTTAATAAAATGTTTCACTGCCTGATTCCGCGTGATCGAGCGACGCGATAGTCAGTCTTGGCGACGTTTTTCCTGGCATCAGCGGCTTGACGGCAACACTGGTCAAGGCGATAAAGCCGCCCATGAAAACGTCTTTCGCCATTTGTGGCATTTGCATTATTGGCTAGCCTCGCGCTGGTCCGGACGTTTTCGCCTCATCTTTTCCTAGATTGGACAAACGCCCCGGCCAGCAGGCTGGAGCCTGATTTGCGCCTTGGCGCGGGGCTGGCTCCATCCAGACAAGAAGTTTTGAACCGGGAAAGCATGGAATGTCGGACGCATTTAAGGGCCTGCGCCTCTATAACACGCTGACGCGCACGAAGACGGACTTCGTTCCGATCGATGCGCTGAACGTGCGCATGTATGTCTGCGGCCCGACCGTCTACGATTTCGCCCATATCGGCAATGCCAGGCCAGTCATCGTCTTCGACGTGCTGTTCCGTCTGCTGCGCCATGTCTACGGGCAGACACATGTCACCTATGTGCGCAACATCACCGACGTCGACGACAAGATCAACGCGCGTGCGCTGCGCGATTTCGGCGGCGAGATTGCAGCTGGAAAATTGTCGCTCAACGAAGCCATCCGGCGGGTGACTGAAAAGACCGCCGACCAGTTCCACAGGGATGTCGCCACGCTCGGCTGCCTGGAGCCGACGGTCGAACCGCGCGCCACTGAATTCGTCGAGCCCCGCGCCGACGGCAAGGCAGACATGATCACCCTGATTCAAAGCCTGATCAAACGCGGCCATGCCTATGTTGCGGCAGGCGAAGTGCTGTTCGACACGGCGTCGATGCCGGACTATGGGCAATTGTCGAAGCGCAATCTCGACGAGCAGCAGGCCGGCGCCCGCATCGCCGTCGACGCGCACAAGAAGAACCCCGGCGATTTCGTGCTGTGGAAACTGTCGAGCCCGGAAGAGCCGGGCTGGGAAAGCCCGTGGGGCAGGGGGCGACCGGGCTGGCATATCGAATGCTCGGCGATGTCGGCTGCCTATCTCGGCGAAGTCTTCGACATCCATGGCGGTGGCCTCGACCTGATCTTCCCCCATCATGAGAACGAGATCGCCCAGTCGCGCTGCGCCCACGGCACCGATGTGATGGCCAACATCTGGATGCACAATGGCTTCCTGCAGGTGGAGGGGCAGAAGATGTCGAAGAGCCTCGGCAATTTCTACTCGATCCATGAATTGCTGGAGACCGAGACCTTTGGCGGCCGCTCATGGCCGGGCGAGGTTCTGCGGCTGGCGATGCTGATGACGCATTACCGCGAGCCGATCGATTTCTCCGTGCGCAAGCTGGAAGAGGCGGAGAACACATTGCGCAAGTGGAAACGTGCCGCGGACCTGGCGCCGGCGATCGGGCAACTGCCGGCAAAGGTGTTGGAAGCACTCTCCGACGATCTGGCCACCTATGCCGCCTTCCAGCAATTGACCCAGCTTGCCGGAGAGGCCACCGAATTCGACGGCCCCGGTGAGAACGCCGCCGCCGCTTCGCTGAAGGCGGCACTTCTCTTCCTCGGCTTCGACATCGGTTCAGCCAAGGTCGACGAGGCTGATGTCGCCAGGGCAATCGCCAGGCGTCTGGAATTGATCGCCGCCAAGAACTGGGCCGAAGCCGACCGCATCCGCGACGACCTTTTGGCACAAGGTGTACAGTTGAAGGACGGCAAGGATCCGGCCACGGGCGAACGCGTAACGACATGGGAGGTCAAGCGGTGAGGGTGGCGATGCCCAGGCAGTTGGCGAAAGCGCCGATGCCAGCCAATCTCCCCCCTTGCGGGGGAGATGTCCGGCAGGACAGAGGGGGGTGGGAAGGATCGCCTGCCTCTCAATTCTTCTTCAACGATCAATCACGCATCATATCGCCACGATCAACTGAGAGGCTGGCGGGACAGCACCCCCCTCTGCCCTGCTGGGCATCTCCCCCGCAAGGGGGGAGATCGGCCGTGTTGCCCGCTTTCGCCAATCACCAAGGTAGGTGTGATTGATGGGACACGACCTTGTTCCGTCACGTCAGCGCAAGAACGCAAAATCCATGCGTCACGTCATGACCGACGCCGAGCTGAAGCTTTGGAACGAGTTGCGCGCTCATCGGCTGATGGGATTGAGCTTTCGTCGGCAGGTGCCCATGGGGCCTTACATTGTTGATTTCGCTTGTTCAGCAAAGTGCTTGATCGTCGAGGTCGATGGCAGCCAGCATGCAAATGTCGACCAGGCGGAACGCGATGAGGCGCGGTCCGCCTATCTGAAGCGCAGCGGCTGGACCATCCTGCGGTTCTGGAACGACGATGGCATTCGCGATATCGACAACGTCTGCCAGCACATTGTGATCGAAGCCGGTTTGGCCGGTGCCGAAGCGCCGGCATACGAACCGTCAAGGGAGGCATTTCCATGATCGACCATCTCGGCATCACCGTTGCCGATTTCGACGTTTCGAAGGCTTTCTACGACAAGGCAATGGCGCCGCTTGGCGCCACTCTGCTCTATATGGTGCCGTTGGAGTACACGGGTGGCGCCAGGGTCGGCGGATATGGCCGCGACCGGCCGGTGTTCTGGCTGAGCTCGGCCAGGGACAAGCCCCGGGATCGCCAGCACGTCGCCTTCACCGCGCGCAACCGTGCCGAGGTCGACGCCTTCCATGCCGCGGCGCTTGCCGCCGGCGGCAAGGATAATGGCGGGCCGGGTCTGCGTCCCCACTATCATCCGAACTACTACGGCGCCTTCGTCTTCGACCCTGACGGCAACAATGTCGAGGCGGTCTGCCATGATCCGGAGTGAGATGCGATGAGCCTCGACAACCGGCCGGTCTATACGGGCGGCTGCCAGTGCGGTGCGGTGCGCTTCCGCGTCGAGGGCGCGCTCGGCGACGCCTCGATCTGCCACTGCCGCATGTGCCAGAAGGCGAGCGGCAATTTCTACCTGCCGCTGGTCTCGGTGCGCGGCGCCAAGGTCGATTGGACGCGCGGTGAGCCCAAGCGTTTCCGCTCCTCCAACGCCGTCTGGCGCGGCTTCTGTGGCGAATGCGGCACGCCGCTGACCTTCGAGGCGCCCGACGGCATGGCGCTCGCCATCGCCACCTTCGACGATCCGGCTGATGTCGCGCCGATCATCCAATGGGGCACGGAGGCAAAGTTGCCCTATGTGGATTCCATTCCGCAATTGCCGGGCGAGGACACGATGGCTGACGTGGGGTCGGCCCCCTATCTCGCCGAGCTCGTCTCCTATCAGCATCCCGATCACGACACCGACCGATGGCCGCCGGAGGAAAGACCATGACCGAGACTGTTCGAACTGGTGGTTGCCAATGCGGCGCCGTGCGCTTCCGCATCCACGGCAAGCTCGGACGCCCGTCCATTTGCCATTGCCGCATGTGCCAGAAACAGTTCGGCAATTTCTTCGGCGCGCTGGTGACCGTGCCGAAGGACAGCGTCGAATGGACCCATGAGGAGCCGCATTACTTTCAATCCTCGGTCAATATCGACCGAGGATTCTGCGCCCGCTGCGGCACGCCGCTGACCTACCGCCAGCCCGACGGCCTGGAGATCGCCATCGGCGCCTTCGACGACCGTTCGGACCTCGCACCACAGATCCAGGTCAACTACGCCTTCAGGCTGCCCTGGGTGGAGAAGATTTTCGAGGCTCCGATCCACGACGATCCCGACTACTACGCGCGGCAGGAGCAGATCATCTCCTTCCAGCATCCCGACCACGAAACGGCCAACTGGCCGCAGCAAGGCTTGAAACTATGACAATTGCCACCGGTTCTCTGCGCACCCTCTATCCGGAAATCGAACCGTTCGATGGCGGCATGCTCGATGTCGGCGACGGCCATATGGTCTATTGGGAGCGTTCCGGCACCAAGGGTGCCAAGCCGGCCGTGTTCCTGCATGGCGGGCCAGGCGGTACCATTTCGCCAAAACATCGACGGCTGTTCGATCCAAAGCTCTACGACGTCATCCTGTTCGACCAGCGCGGCTGCGGAAAATCGACGCCGAACGCCTCGCTTGAAGCCAATACCAGCTGGCATCTCGTCGCCGACATCGAACGTCTGCGCGAAATGTCCGGCTTCGATAGATGGCTGGTGTTCGGCGGCTCCTGGGGCTCGACGCTGGCGCTCGCCTATGCCGAGACGCACCCCGATCGGGTCAGTGAACTGGTGGTGCGCGGCATCTACACGCTGACCCGGGCAGAACTCGAATGGTACTATCAGTTCGGCGTCTCCGAGATGTTTCCCGACAAGTGGGAGCGGTTCCTGGCGCCGATCCCCGAGGCCGAGCGCGGCGACATGATGGCGGCCTACCGCAAAAGGCTGGTCGGTACGGACCGCAAGGCGCGGATAGAAGCGGCTCGCGCCTGGAGCCTGTGGGAAGGCGAGACGATCACGCTGCTGCCGGAGCCCGAAACCAGCGGTCCGTTTGGGCAGGACGACTATGCCGTCGCCTTCGCCCGCATCGAAAACCACTATTTCGTCCATGCCGGCTGGCTGGAAGAGGGGCAGCTGCTGCGCGACGCGTACAAGCTCAAGGACATCCCCGGTACAATTGTCCACGGCCGCTACGACATGCCATGCCCGGCTCGCTACGCCTGGGCGCTGCACAAGGCCTGGCCCAAGGCGGATTTCCACCTCGTCGAGGGCGCCGGCCACGCCTATTCGGAGCCAGGGATACTCGATCAGTTGATCCGGGCTACGGATCGGTTTGCGGGGAAAAATTAGTCGATGTACGGCGCTCCGTCACACCCCCCTCTGCCCTGCCGGGCATCTCCCCCGCAAGGGGGGAGATTGGATGTCGCCGTCGCTTTCGCCAACCTCCGACGCTGCAGGACGAGCGCCGTCGGTAAAGCTGCCGATCTCCCCCCTTGCGGGGGAGATGTCCGGCAGGACAAAGGGGGGTGCTCAAGCGCCTTGCCATGATGAAAAAGCAAAGATTGTTCCTCTTCGACACCACACTGCGCGACGGCCAGCAGACGCCTGGCATCGACTTTTCGGTCGAGGACAAGATCGCGATCGCAAAACTGCTTGACGAATTCGGCATGGACTATGTCGAGGGCGGTTATCCCGGCGCCAATCCGACCGACACTGCATTCTTTCAGCAGAAGCGCACGGCGACGGCCAAATTCGTCGCCTTCGGCATGACCAAGCGGGCAGGGGTGTCGGCGTCCAACGACCCGGGCCTTGCCGCGCTTGTCCAGTCGAAATCGGACGCCATCTGCTTCGTTGCCAAGAGTTGGGATTATCACGTTCGCGTCGCGCTTGGCTGTACGAACCAGGAGAATCTCGACGCCATCAAGGCTTCGGTCGAGGCCGCTGTCGCTTCAGGCAAGGAAGCGATGGTCGACTGCGAGCATTTCTTCGACGGCTTCAAGGCCAATCCGGACTATGCGCTGGCCTGCGCAAGGACGGCGTATGACGCCGGCGCACGCTGGGTGGTATTGTGCGACACCAATGGCGGCACGCAGCCCTCGGAAGTGCGCGGCATCGTCGACAAGGTCATCGCGGCAGGCATACCGGGCGACCGTCTCGGCATCCATGCCCATGACGACACCGGCCAGGCCGTGGCGAATTCGCTTGCCGCCGTCGAGGCCGGCGTGCGGCAGATCCAGGGCACGCTGAACGGCATCGGCGAGCGCTGCGGTAACGCCAACCTGATCTCCATCATCCCGACGCTGGCGCTGAAGCCGGCATTCGCGGATCGCTTCGAGACGGGTATTTCGGCGGAAGCCCTGACCGGCATTTCACGTCTGTCGCGCGCCTTCGACGAATTGCTGAACCGCGCGCCGGAAGCGCAGGCGCCCTATGTCGGCGCCTCGGCCTTCGCTACCAAGGCCGGCATCCACGCTTCCGCCCTGGCCAAGGAGCCAGCGACCTATGAGCATGTAGAGCCGGAAGCCGTCGGCAACCGTCGCCGCGTCATGGTCTCCGACCAGGGCGGCAAGGCCAATTTCCTCGCCGAGCTGAAGCGGCGCGGCATCGATGTGCCGAAGGACGATCACCGGCTCGACGCGCTGATCGCCGTCGTCAAGGAGCGCGAGGCCGAAGGCTATGCTTATGAAGGTGCCGACGCCTCATTCGAGCTCCTGGCGCGCAAGATGCTGCACGGCCTGCCCGAATTCTTCAACGTCACCTCGTTTCGCTGCATGGTCGAGCGTCGCTTCGACGCCAATGGCCAGTTGAAGACGGTGTCCGAGGCGATCGTGAAAGTGCTGGTCGACGGTGAGGAGAAAATGTCGGTGGCCGAGGGCCATGGCCCGGTCAACGCGCTCGACATCGCGCTGCGCAAGGATCTCGGCAAGTACCAGAACGAGATCGTCGATCTCGAACTTGCCGACTTCAAGGTGCGTATCCTCAATGGCGGCACCGAGGCCATCACCCGTGTCCTGATCGAATCGCATGATTCCTCTGGGGCCCGCTGGTGGACGGTCGGTGTGTCGGAAAATATCATCGATGCGTCCTTCCAGGCGCTGATGGATTCGATCGTCTACAAGCTGATGAAGAATCGCGAGATGGCGGGACTTGTTGCGGCCGAGTAAGTTTGAACCATCAGCGAAAGTCCATTGATCCATCAGAACTTTGCGATGGTCTTGCCAGGGTTGCTAGGCCATAGCGTTGGCCCATGGCCACTGAAGCAATTACCCTTGACGCAGATTCAAAAGCCCGCCGCGGCTTCCTGCTGGCGCTGGGTGCCTATCTCCTGTGGGGATTGCTGCCTTTCTACATGAAGGCGGTGGCGCATCTGCCGCTTGCCGAGGTGATCGCCCATCGCGTCGTCTGGTCCGTGCCGATCGCCGCGGCGGTTCTGGTCTGGGCCGGCCGCACGGCGGACTTCAAGGCGGCAATTCGTTCGCCCCGCACCATCGCCATGGCGGCGCTGACGGCGGCACTGATCTCGATCAACTGGGGCATTTATGTCTGGGCGATCGCCGTCGACCGCACCGTCGAGACCGCGCTCGGCTACTACATCAATCCGCTGGTCAGCGTCGTCGTCGGCGCGCTGCTGCTGGGCGAGCGGCTCGACCGTTTGCAGGTCGGTGCGGTGGTGCTTGCGGCGGTTGCGGTCGCGGTGCTGACTATCGAAGGCGGCAAGTTGCCCTGGGTGTCGCTGGCATTGGCGTTTTCCTTCGCCGCCTACGGCTTCTTACGCAAGACGCTGCCGATCGGGCCAAGCCAGGGCTTTCTGCTCGAGGTGCTTCTGCTGTCCGTGCCAGCTCTCGGCTATATCGTCTACTTGATTGCGACCGGACAGGATCACATCGTATCCAGCACTGGCACCGATACGGCGTTGCTGATCGGCTGCGGTCCGATCACATCGGTGCCACTGCTTTTGTTTGCGTTCGGCGCCAAGCTTTTGCGGCTCTCCACCATCGGCATCATGCAGTACATCGCGCCGACCATGGTGTTCCTGATCGCGGTGCTGATCTTCAACGAGCCGTTCGGCACCACGCAGGCCGTCGCCTTTGTCCTGATCTGGGCGGCACTCGCGATCTATTCCTGGTCGATGTTGACCAGCGCGCGCAGGGCGGCTCGATAGAAAGTTTCAATGCGGAGGACCTTCGCCCTTCGGCGCCAGAAGTTGCCAAGCTGCCGCTACAGCCCCCGGCCAAGGCGCCTGACAAAAAGATAGGTGGCCGCCGCGATGGCCAACGACACTGCCGTCACAATCCAGAAGCCCATTGGCGTGTCCACCAGCGGCAGCCCGCCGACATTCATGCCGAAGAGGCCTGAGATGATGGTCATCGGCAGCAGCACCGCCGTCAGCACCGAAAGAATGTAGAGCAGCTGGTTCGACTGCATCGTCAGTTTCGCCATCAGTTCGTCCTGCAATAGCCTCGTGCGCGCTTGCAACTGCTCGCCGTCGTGATAGAGGGTCTGCGCTCGGTGCGAGAGCCTGGCGGCCATGTCGTTTATGGGGTCGGGCAGCTCGTCGCGATGTGCATGGTCGAGATGCCTGAACAGATTGGTGAGCGTCGCCATCTGCCGGTGGATGACCACCAGTTGCCGGCGCGCCTCGACCAGCGCTTGCCGCTCATTGTGCCATGCATCGCGCACGACGCGGTCCTCGATACCGTCCAGCGTATCGCCGAGCTTGCCGAGTTCGCTCGCCATGCCGTCGAGCGACTGGCCCATGACGGCCTCGATCAGGTCCGACGGCGAGCGGAATTTGCGTGATCCATTTTCCACCGCCTTGCGAACGGCGTCGACAGACTCCAGCGGCTGCTTGCGGGCGCCTATCAACATTGTGTCGTTGAAGGCGAAGCGGAAATGGACGAGCCCGCGTGCCTCCGAAAAGTCGTGCTTGAGGTCCGGCAAATCGCCATAGAGCCAGCCATCCTCATAGTCGATGTGACAGCCATGGCTTGGCGCCAGGAAAGCATCGCGCGCCGGGGCCGGCAGAACCTTCTCCGCGCCGATCTCCTGGCGTGCATGCAGATCGGTGATCTGGTAGCTGCGCCAAGTCCAGTGCGCGGTGGCGGCATCCTTGCTCCGCACGCCTTCCGCGGTGAAATGATAGATGAAGAACAGCCCGTGCTCGTCGGGCAGGTAGGGCGACAGGTCGGCGCCTTCCGGGGCGAGGGCGGTATCCATGGGCATAGTGCCAGATGCAAGTTTCGGACGTGGCGCCGCGTGGCGGCTACCTCACCGCGATTTCTAGCACGCGCGGACCCGTTTCCGTGTGACGGTTTCTTGACAGTCGATCACAGTGTGTCGACGAGCAGCAATGCGGTGGCGATAGGGCAGTAGGGCAGTAGGGCAGTAGGGCAGTAGGGCAGTAGGGCAGTAGGGCAGTAGGGCAGTAGGGCAGTAGGGACTGTCTTTCCCTACTGCCTTACTGCCTATTCCCTATTCCCCTAACCTTACATTTTGTCGATCACCGATTGTACGCCCTCGGTTGGTGCGTCGACGGAGGAGCCGGCCACCATGATGGCGGCGACGATGGCCTCGGGGTCGTTGACGACCAGCGGCTTGACCCGTTGCGCGGTGTGGATGAAACCCTCTGCGGTCATGTGATCAAGCAATGTCAGCATCGGATCCCAGAATCCGCCGACATTGCCGAACACGATCGGTTTGCGGTGGTGGCCGAGTTGCGCCCAGGTCATGATCTCGACGATCTCCTCGACCGTGCCGATGCCGCCTGGCAACGCCACAAAGGCGTCGGATTTCTCGAACATTCTATGTTTGCGCTCGTGCATATTGTCGGTGATCAACAGCTCGTCGAGCCGGTCGAGCGCGGTTTCGGTTGCTTCCCAGTTGATCAGGAAGCGGGGAATGATGCCCGTCACCTTGCCGCCGGCCTTGAGCGCGCCTTCGGCGACGGCGCCCATGATACCCTTGGTGCCGCCGCCATAGATCAGCCTGAGGCCGGAGCGCGCGAGCGAGCGCCCGAGCAGGTGGCCGGCCTTGGCGTAAGTTTCATCGCGGCCCGGAGACGAGCCGCAATAGACGCAGACGGATCGAATCGTGTTCATACCGATGATTGGTGATTGGGTCTGAAAGCGCGGTCAAGCCCCAAGGGCCAAGAAGGGCGGGCTTTTTCTTGTCGGTCGTGGCAAAACACGCTAGACCGGCATTAGGTGGCTAAGGGGTAGCGAAATACATGACAATTAATCCATTAAAGGCGTTCTTGTTCGCGGCGGGTGGGACCGTCGCGGCCGTGGGAACAGCCTATGTGTCGGGCGCGCTCGACCCTTATCTTCATCGTAAACCGCCGGCGGAAGTCGCGGCATTGACACCGCCAGCGGCACCGAAACCCGCGGATGCGGGCACGGAAGCGCGCCTGCCGGCGCAGGCAACGACCGCTCCAGCCGCCCCCGCAACCGGTGCGGCAGCGCCCGCAACGGCCGGTCCGGTCACGCCGACTTTCGATGTCGTGCGTGTCGAGGCCAATGGCTCGATCGTCGTCGCCGGCAATGCGGCGCCCAGCTCCAAAGTCGAGATCCTCAACGGCACGCCGGTGCTCGGTTCGGCGGTGGCGGGTCCCGATGGCGCTTTTGTCATCGTGCTCGACGATCCGTTGAAGCCCGGCGACTATACAATTGCACTGCGTTCGACGACCGGCAGTATCGTGACGACCTCGGCGCAAACCGCTGTCGTCTCGGTTCCCGCGACTGCCTCCGGCCAGGTTCTGGCCATGGTCGAGGAGCCGGGCAAGCCGGCCGAACTGCTCACAGTTCCCGCGCCCGAAAAGAAACCGGAAGCACAGACAGCCGGCAACCAGGCTGTCGCAGGAGCGGCCGCCCCAGCCACCGAATCGCCGGCTGCAACCGCGCCGGCACCGGCAGCTCAGGCCGCCGTATCCGTGGGTGAACCCAAGATCGTCGTCGAGGCGGTCGAGATCGACGGCAACAAGATCTTTGTCGCCGGCCTTGCCGATCCGGGCCGCAAGGTCCGCGCTTATGCCAACGACATCCTGCTCGGTGATGCACAGACATCGCCCGACGGGCATTTCCTTGTCGAAGCGACACGGGACGTTCCGGTCGGCAGCTATACCATCCATGTCGACGGCCTCGATGCCGACGGGGTGAAGGTCGTGGCCCGTGCCGCCGTGCCGTTCGAGCGAGAGCCGGGCGAGGCGGTCGCCGCCGTGGCCCCGGATACCAAGCCCGCGGAGGCAAAACCGGCCGAAGCAAAGCCGGCCGCACCTGCCACTGAAGCTCCGGCCGTTGTCGCTGCCGCAACGCCGCCAAGCGACGTGCCCGAGACCGTGGCGCCCAAACTCGAACATGCCGGCGGCGCCGTCATTATTCGCCGCCATGACACATTGTGGCGGATTTCGCGGCGCGTCTACGGCTATGGCATGCGCTACTCCACCATCTACCTCGCCAACCAGGATCAGATCAGGAATCCTGACCGCATCTGGCCCGGTCAGGTGTTCAAGGTGCCGGGAAAGTCCAAGGAAGGCGAAGCCGCCGACCTCAAGGCGATAGGTGAGCAGGCGACGACGGCGCCGGCGAAGACGCAGTAGGAAAAGGTCGGCAATTCAGGCGATCTACCCATCGGTCTAGCTTGCCCTGTCATCGTTCATCGTCTATCGCCGATGAACGATGACAGAATCCGTCCTTGAACCAGACCGCGCCGGCGCTCTGCCCAGCTGCATCCCCGATAGCCGGGCCGTCGCGGCGCGGTTCGCTGCACTGTCGCATCCGGCGCGTATCGAGATACTGAAGCACCTCTCGGCCAGCAATTCCTGCTGCTGCCGCGAGGTCGTCGACCGTTTCGATCTGGCGCAGTCGACCGTGTCCCAGCATCTCAAAATACTGGTCGAGGCCGGCCTGGTCCGGTTCGAGCCGGATCGTCAGCGCTCCCGCTATAAGGTCGACCAAGCAGCGCTTGCCGATGTTTCGGCATCGCTGAGCGCACTCATCAATTCCTGCTGCTCCGGCCGCTGATCCTCTCACCCAAGGGCAAGAAAAGTGGCCGAAAAAACCGTCTCCGCCGACACCTCAACTCTCACGACGCTACGCAACCTCTGGCCCTATATGTGGCCGGCCGACCGTGCCGATCTCAGGGCACGGGTGACTTGGGCGACGCTGCTGCTTGTCGTTGCCAAGGTGACATTGGTCGCCGGCCCTTATTTCTTCAAATGGGCAACCGATGCGCTGGCGGGCGGCTTCAAAACGCCGCCGCCGCTGCCGTCGTTCCTGCTCGCCCCGGTGATGCTGGTCATCGCCTACAACGTGCTGAGGCTCGTTCAACTCGGCTTCAACCAGTTGCGCGATGCGCTGTTTGCCCGGGTCGGCCAGCATGCGGTGCGTCAGCTTGCCTTTCGCACCTTCGTCCACATGCATCAGCTGTCGCTGCGCTTCCACTTGGAGCGCCGCACTGGCGGCCTGTCGCGCATCATCGAGCGCGGAACCAAGGGCATCGAAACGATCGTGCGTTTCATCATGCTCAACACCGCCCCGACCATCCTCGAATTCGCGCTGACCGCCGGTATATTCGGTTTCACCTACGGCTGGAAATATGTGGCCGTGGTGGCGGTGACCGTCTGGGTCTATGTCTGGTTCACGGTGAAGGCGAGCGACTGGCGCATCTCGATCCGCCGCGACATGAACGACAGCGACACCGACGCCAACACCAAGGCGATCGATTCGCTGCTCAATTTCGAGACGGTGAAGTACTTCACCAACGAGCGAATGGAGGCCGAGCGCTTCGATCGCTCCATGGCGCGCTACGAGATCGCCGCCACCAAGACCTGGACCTCGCTCGGCTGGCTGAACTTCGGCCAGGGCTTCATCTTCGGCCTCGGCACGGTGGTCGTCATGTGCATGTCGGCGCTGGAGGTGCAGGCCCACACCCAGACCGTGGGTGATTTCGTCTTCATCAACGCCATGCTGGTGCAGCTTTCGGTGCCGCTCAACTTCATCGGCTTCATCTACCGCGAGATTCGCCAGGGCCTTACCGATATCGAGCACATGTTCGACCTGCTCGACGTGCCGCAGGAGATTGTCGACAAGCTCGATGCCAAACCGCTGGCCGTCGGTGCCGGCAAGGTCGAGTTCCGCGACGTGCATTTCTCCTATGATCCGAACCGCAAGATCCTGAAGGGCGTCAGCTTCGAGGTTCCGGCGGGCAAGACGGTCGCCATTGTCGGACCGTCGGGCGCCGGCAAATCGACCATCTCGCGGCTGCTGTTCCGATTCTACGACGTGCAGGGTGGCCAGGTGCTGATCGACGGCCAGGACATCCGGGATGTGACGCAGGACAGCCTGCGCGCGGTGCTCGGCATGGTGCCGCAGGACACGGTGCTGTTTAACGACACCATCGCCTACAACATCCGCTATGGCCGCGTTGGTGCAAGCGAGGAGGAAGTGCGCAAGGCCGCCGAACTCGCCCAGATCGGGCCGTTTATCGAGAAGCTGCCGGACGGCTACAAGTCGATGGTCGGCGAGCGCGGGCTGAAGCTCTCCGGTGGCGAGAAGCAGCGCGTCGCGATTGCCCGCACCATCCTGAAGGCGCCGCCGATCCTGATGCTCGACGAAGCGACCTCGGCACTTGACAGCCACACCGAGCAGGAGATCCAGGCCGCGCTCGATCTCGTCAGCAAGGGGCGCACCACCATCGTGATCGCCCACCGGCTGTCGACGGTGATTTCCGCCGACGAGATCATCGTGCTGAAGGACGGCCAGATCGCCGAGCGCGGCACCCATGTCGAGCTGCTGCGAAAGCACGGCCTCTACGCCTCGATGTGGGACCGCCAGCGAGAGGCGACCGAAGCCGAGGAGCGGCTGCGCATTGCCCGCGAAGGCGACGAGCTTGGCGTCGTTGTTCGCCGGCGGACATCGGAGGTAAATTGATCTTTGCGCTTGACCTCAACTTTGGTTGAGATTGTACGCTGTTCTTGGAGCCCAAAACGACATGGTTCAAGAGAACGGAACGATTGAAATGAGCGAGACAAATCATAATGTTGATAGCGGCAGCGTGTTCCGGGTCGACAAGTTCGTCGTCCCCGCCGCCGCCCGCGAGGAGATACTCGTCAAGGTCAGGACAACCCACGAATTGCTGCGCCAGCAGCAGGGTTTCGTGCAGGATTTCGTGCTCGAGCAATTTTCGGGGCCGGGCGAATTCAACCTGGTGACGATCGTCGAATGGGAAAGCCAGGCGGCCGTCGACAATGTCGTGCCGATCGTCAAGGTCGCGCATGAGCGCATCGCCTTCAATCCGCAGGAAACCATTGCGCGCCTGGGCGTCAAGGCCGACATCGCCAACTACCAGCGCGTGCCGGAGGTGTAAGGGGTTATCTTAGAGCCGCGGCGCCTGGTCGATGCGGGCGTTGCTCCTCCTATTCAATAGATCAGGCAAAGGCTTTTATCTCCGACTGCTGGTGATATTGTCCCGATAGAATAATCGCCAATTTACTTCGGAGTATTTCGATGTTTGGGTTTTTCTCGCGTAAATCCAAAGAAGCCTCCGAGAAGAAAGCGCTAGCTTCGGAGGGTAAGGGAGGTAGCCTTCTGGTGCCCCTGGTCGTCGTGCCTCGTTCGAAGATCGAAAAGGCCGACGAAAAGCCTTTTCAGCTTGTCATTGCCGTCATGCAATTCGCCGTGACGATGATTTCCAAAGGGCTTTATCGGTATCCAGAGATCAACCCCAAGGCGATGCAGGTATTTCACTCTGACGAGTATTCCTCGGAGGTAAAGAACGGCGGCCACAGTCAATTCATCCACAATGCAGGCGAAGAGATCGACCCAATGATTGCCAACGCCAGAGCTGCGCTCATCGCTTGCGGTGCAAAGGGCCAGTTGGCGACTTTGGAAAAAATGTCGGCATGGGTCGCCAAACATCCCGACAAAGCGGCCGAACAAACGGGCTTCGAGGGTGGCCGCGACGATTTCCTGGATACGCTCGATGACGCATTCTACGAAGCGGACGAAGCCGTGGCGATGGAGGATTTGCTTGCGCGGTGGATCACGTCCTGGCCCGATCTGCAAATTGTCGATGATGACGATTACGACGATGCCATCGACCAACTGGTGCTGGCAAACCCCCAGCGCAAAGGCAGGCTTCTTCACGAGTCGGTTAGCAAACTGGTGCGCCAGATGTTGAGCCAGCGCGAGGTTGGCGCCGGCCTAGCCTGCGCAAAAATATCACCACCGGAGATCAAGCTGGCATTCGGGATGGCAAGGATATTGGACGTCGAAGGCGAAAAGCAGCTGGTTTTCCAGCTTCGAACCAGTTCGAAAGAGCTCCGGCTGTGCGCCAAAACAAAGGCAAGCGTTGCCGTTTACGAACATATCGCGCCCGAAGATCCACCGATCGTACGCCCGAGTGAGAACTCGTTGGGAGCGAACCCACCACGAATCGGCGTGCGGCTTGGTCATGCTGAAGGATCGGAGATCAACGCGGTTATCGAATTGGCCGAGCAATTCCATGCTCCGGTCGCAGTCGACCTTTTGTTGCGCAAAGCCGGGTTCGATCCTGTGGGTGCAGTTGTTTCAGCGAACTCGATGGTGCAAACGGCGGAAGGACCAGTCGTGAATTGGGTGGTAACGGCGTCGGACCGGGCCTTCCTTTTCTTGTCCTCGCCGAACGGCGGTCTGCTCTTGCGGGGCAAGGACGACGAAAAGCTCGCAGAGGCTACCATGTCCGAACTCGACGAGCACTTTGATCGCTCCGCTGCCGCCGGATAGGCATCTGCTCGCGTTTCGGGGGATCCGCCTCCAGTGACCCGCCATCCTCCCCCCATTGTTGCGTTGCGGGCAGGGGGGCTTTCCGCTATTGAGGCCGGACCTGAAACAGGGACAGCCCCCACCCCATGAGCCTTGTCGACACGGTCAAGAACGCGTTCGTACCGATCCATCGCGAAGGCTATCCCTTCATCGCGGCCTTCGGCGCGGCGACCCTTTTCCTCGGCTATTTCTCGTCGATCCTGTTTTGGATCGGCCTGATCCTGACCGCCTGGTGTGTCTACTTCTTCCGTGATCCCGAGCGCGTCACACCGGTTGACGATCGCCTGGTGGTGAGCCCCGCCGATGGCATCGTCTCGGCGGTTGGCCCGGCCGTGCCGCCGCGCGAGCTTGGCCTCGGCAATGTCGAGATGACCCGCATCTCGGTTTTCATGAACGTCTTTTCCTGTCATGTGAACCGTGCCCCCGTGCGCGGCCGCATTGCCAAGATCGAACATCGGCCCGGAAAATTCCTAAACGCCGAACTGGATAAGGCCAGCACCGAGAACGAGCGCAACGGTCTCGTCATCGAGAGCCCCAACGGCACGGTGGCCGCTGTCCAGATCGCGGGCCTTGTGGCGCGGCGCATCATCTGCTGGGTCGAGGCCGGTGGCTCGATCGCCATCGGCGAGCGTTTCGGCCTGATCCGCTTCGGCTCGCGCGTCGATGTGTTCCTGCCCTTGACCGCCACGCCGCGCGTTGCCGTTGGCCAGACGGCGGTCGGCGGCGAAACCGTGCTGGCCGAATTCGGCGGTGCCACCGGCACGCCTTTGGTCAGGATTTCGTAAGCGGTGGGCGCGCCGTTCAAGAAATTCGAGGCCCATGCCAGCGGCGGTCCACGCATCCGCGAGATCCCGATGCGCATGGTGCTGCCCAATTTGGTCACCGTGCTTGCTATCTGCGCCGGCCTGTCCGGCATCCGTTTCGCCTTCGAAGACCGTTTTGAAACCGCGGTGGTCATGGTGCTGCTGGCCGCCTTCCTCGACGGCATTGACGGGCGCCTGGCGCGCATGCTGAAGGCGACGTCCAAGTTCGGCGCGCAGATGGATTCGCTGGCCGACATCGTCAATTTCGGCGTCGCCCCGGCTCTGGTTCTCTATGCCTTCCTGCTCGACCGCGCCGGCTCGCCGGGCTGGATCGCGGCGCTGCTGTTCGCCATCGCCTGCGGGCTCAGGCTTGCCCGCTTCAATGTGCTCGACGACGAGAAGGCCGAGCGTCCCCTATGGCAGTCCGAGTATTTCGTCGGCGTGCCGGCGCCGGCGGGCGCCGTGTTGGTGATGCTGCCGCTCTATCTCTATTTCCTGCGGCTCGGGCTGGAGCCCAGCCGCCCGGCCGCCTTCATCGCCACAGCGTTCACCATTCTGGTCGCCTTTCTTCTGGTCAGCCGTTTGCCCGTCTATTCCGGTAAAAGCGTCAAGATTCCCGGTGACCGCGTGCTGCCGGTGATTCTGGCCGTCGTGCTCTATATTCTCTTGCTGATGACCTATCCCTGGTACACGCTGACAGCCTCGGTCGCGGGCTATCTGATCTTCCTGCCGTTTTCCGTGCGCGCCTATTCCAAGCGCGCCAAGCTGGAGGGTGAGAAGGTGCCGCCTTCGGATATTGGCTAAGGGCTAAAGCGCGTCGCGCCGAAACGGAGTCACGCGACGCGCTTTAGGTCTTTGTTTTTACGCATGTCGTTCTCCCAAGACCGAGGTCACTTTTGGGCGATATGCGTTAAGCCGCGATGCCGAGCCCCAGCCTGTCGATCGCCAGCTTCCTGGTCGAGACATAGTCGGTCTTGCCGGAACCGAGCACCGGGATTTCTTCCACCTTGATGATGTCGTTCGGCACCATCAATTCGGCTGCCCCGGCCTTCTTGCCGAACTGCCGCAGCTCTTCCGGATTGGCATCGTCGGCGGTGGTGACCAGCACGATGCGCTCGCCGCGCCTCTTGTCCGGCACCGCCACCGCCGCATGGCGCTCTTCCGGCCACAGCGATTGCACCAGCATCTCGACGGCGCCCAGCGACACCATCTCTCCGGCGATCTTGGCGAAGCGCTTGGCACGGCCTCGAATGGTGATGAACCCTTCACGGTCGACGGCGACGATGTCGCCAGTGTCGTGCCAGCCAGTCAGCTGCTGCAACTCGCCGGGGCGGTCCGCGGTCATGTAGCCCATCATCAGATTGGGTCCGTCGAGCCACAACTGGCCGGCGTCCGAAATGCCTTCGACCGGCTCCAGCTTCATGCGCATGGCCGGCAAGAGCCGCCCGACGGTGCCATCCCGGCCATGGATCGCGGTGTTGACGGCAACCACCGGTGCGGCTTCGGTCAGCCCAAAGCCCTCGATGATCTCGGCCTGGAAGCGCTCGCGATAGACACGGCGGGTTTCCGGCTTGACCGCTTCGGCGCCGGCGACGACGAAGCGCAGGCTGGAGAAATCACCGTCCTTGGCCGTGCGCGCATAATTGGCGAGGAACGTGTCGGTGCCGAACATGATCGTCGGCTTCACCTTGCGCGCGATCTCGGGGATGATCTTGTAGTGCAGAGGCGAGGGGTAGAGGAACAGCTTTACGCCGGTGACCAGCGGCAGGATGGTGCCGCCCGTCAGGCCGAAGGAATGGAACACCGGCAGCACGTTGAGCAGGATGTCCGCCGGCGAGATGGTGACGCGCGCCTCGGCCTGCATGGCATTGGCGAGCAGGTTCTTTTGCGACAGAACAACCGCTTTTGGCGTTCCTTCCGAACCCGAGGTGAACAGGATCACCCCTGGCTTGGCCGCATCCTGCCGCTGCAGCGGCAAGCGCCACAACAAGGCAGCGGCAAGCTTGTCCAGAGTGGTGACGCTTTCGCGCAGATCTTCCAGCCACAGCAGCCTGGCGCCGCCCTTTTCGACCGCAGCGACAATATCGGCAAGATCCGCCTTCTCGACGAAGGCGCGTGAAGAGACAACGGTACGGATGACGGCTATGCGCACGGCAGCCGTGACGCTCGCCGGCCCGGCGGTGTAGTTGATCATCGCCGCCACCCTGCCGGCCGAGAGAACGCCGACCAACGACAGCACGACGCCATTGGCGTTGGGCAGCATCAGCCCGACCGCTTCGCCTGGTGCCGTCACCGCCTCGAAGCGCCTGCCCAGCACGCGTGCGCCCATGAACATCTTGCGGTAGCTCAGTGCGCCGGAGATGACGTCCTCGATGATCGGATGCGAGGCGCCGACGCGGGTCGCGGCATCGCGCATGGCCAGGAACAGGCCACGATCGAGATCCGTGCCGAAAAGCCGCGCCTCGGCGACGCGGTCGAACAGCGCATTGGTGTTCGAAGCCTGGTCCGGGTTGCGCGCCACCAACTCGGCGATAGTCATCGGCTCCAGCGCGCTGATCGACAATTGTGGAAACCAGTGCCGTGGCGCCTTGTCGGCCGGTGTCAGCGAAACAGGCAGGCTGCGCATGCCGGAGACAAAGATTGGCACGATGCTGGCGTCCGCCTGCATAGCGATACGGGTGACGGCACGAAAAAGCCGAAACGTCTTGACGTCAGGCTCGACCGCATCCGGCAGGTAGACGGCGAGGCGCCCCTTACCCTTCAGCACGCGCACCAGCCGGCGACTGACGAAGACATGCTCGGCATTGAAGGCGATGGTGCGGCCAAGTTCGCGCCATGGCTCAAGCCAAGGCGAGCGCGCCGAGACCTCGTCGAGTATGTGCAGCGTGTCATCGGGCAACAGCGACAGCATCAGCGCGGGCTCGAAGCGCGATTGATGCGAGATCACATAGATGACCGGAACCTGCGCCTTGCGGGCGACCCTGATGCGGTTGTCGGCGATCCGGTAGGCGAGCTTGAACGGGACATAAAGCAGCGCCTGGCTGAAGCGCAGGCCGAGGCGGAATTTCTCTACCTCGCCGATCAGCAACCAGGCCAGAACAAGGCCGGCAAACAGCGCCAGTGTCAGGATCATACAGCTTCTCTCCCAACGATCTTTATTATAGCGGCTCTTTTGCGGCTGCGTCGAGGCAGAACCTAGACGATGTGGGAGGAAGGTCAATGCGGGAAGAAGATGCTATGCTGCCTTCAAGCGCCCGCTGTCCGGGCTCCGTGCCGACCAGGCTTGAATCTCTTCGCCACCTCTTTGCAAAGAAAAAGCCGACCTTGCGGTCGGCTTGGGAGTAGGACGGGTCGAGGGGTTTGGGGGGACTTGGGG
>NZ_VFUZ01000031.1 GCF_006658505.1 Mesorhizobium sp. B2-4-15 | reverse complement strand
CGCATGACGACTTCGCGGTCTCGGTGACGGACGCCGACGGCGACCACAACGACAAGACGCTGACCATCAACATCGTCAACGACGTTCCGACGGCCCATGCCGACAGTTGGGCACCGGTAATCACCGCGCCTACGGTGCTGACCGGCCTCCTGGGTAATGACGTCTTCGGCGCCGACGGGGTCGCGACAACCACCCCCGGGATGGTAACAACCACCAACGGCGCGCACGGCACCGTCACTTACAACAACGACGGAACATTCACCTATACGCCGACAGGCATCTATGTCGGATCGGACTCGTTCACCTACACTATCAAGGACGGTGACGGCGACACCTCGACCGCCACTGTGACGGTGAACGTGCAGACCAATACGGTTCCGGGGGGCGGCGGCACTGCATCTCTGACGTTGAACGAAGCAGCTCTCGACACCACCCAAGACGCCACCGACCTCCACGCGGGCGCGGTGACTGGGACCAATCCCACCAGCCCTGGCGAATCGGCACAAGCGACCAGCGGGATTACCTTCACCACGACGGGTGAGGCGATCACCGTAGCCTTTGCCAATCCAACAGGTGATCCGAACTGGGTAGCGCCGGCGGTCTCCGGTCTGGCAGCCGGATATTCGATCAGCTGGGCACTCAGCGGCGGCCAGCTTGTCGGCACGCTGATGCAAGGTGTCACCAACCTCGGACCTGCAATCTACCTGGCGCTGTCGAACACGAGCGCCAGCGCCAACAGCTCATTGACTCCCGTGGTCACCGCCACACTGACCGACCAGCTCCAGCATACCGCCGGCTCTGGCAACATCACCATCAATGGTCTTCAGGTGGTGGCAACCGACACCAGCGGCGACCATGTTTCCGGCGCGGTCAACCTGACTGTGCTGGACGACGCGCCGCTGCCTTTCGTCGGCGACAGCATCAGTCTGCCGGACACATTGCACACCGCGCTGACCGAACACCTGAACTTTGCACCGGGCGCGGGAGCAGACGGTGTCGGAAATGTCGTGTTCAACGTGACGACAGGTGCCGCCGTTCAAGACGCCAGCGGTGCGAACGTCTACCTCAACGGGGAGCAGCTGTTCTATCAAGTCTCCGCGGATGGTCACACGGTCGAGGGAAGATCGTCAGTGGCAAATGGCAACGATCTCGGATTCACCGCCACGCTCAATCCGGCAACCGACACTTGGTCCTTTGTCTTGAATGGTACGATCTTCAACGGATCTCAATTCACGACGGCAGGCGCCACAGCCACGGGCGGCAACAACCAGGTGAATGCCTTCACAGCTCTCACCAGCCCGGATACACCGAACGACTTGTTGGTCACGGCAAACGGCTCCAACAACGTCAATACCAGCACCGGAAACTTCGGGGTCGGTAGCGGCCAGAGCATTACAAGCGGGGAGACAATCCGTTTCGACTTCGTGACGAACGCATCGACCACAGGAACCATCGCCGGAACCAACTATACCACTCACTACGAGGTATCGAGTTTCACCCAGGGGATCACCAAAGCAAATGGCACGGTGGATATCACGATCAGGGCCGTAAATGCTGACGACGACAAGACTTTTGTCGGCGACGGCCCGGGGGAAACCACGGCTACCGGAATTACCGTGACCTTTGTGAACGGTTCTGGCGGCGCCGCGCCCACACTGACGAACAATGGCGACGGCACCTTCACGCTTCATGGATTGGACCAAGGCGACACCTTCACCGTCACGGCCAGTTCGGACCCGTTTAGCGCGGTCGAGATCTCGGGGGCGTCGTCAGGAACCTTCAAGCTTGGTGCGGCCAGCTTCGCTACCGCCAACGCGGTTGACCCGTTTGACATCAATATCCCGGTGACGGGAACGGATGGCGACAGCGATACGGCGGCTGGCAGCGTAACCGCACATCTTTACCCAACCGCCACAACGCTCGAAGGCACCAACGGCGTCGACAATCTCGTAGCGACCGCGGTGAAGACCATTTTGCTTGGCCAGGATGGCGACGATCATCTGACCGGCATCAATGGGCACGATACGATCCTATCCGGAGGACAGGGTAACGATACACTGACGGGCCTCGATGGAAAGGATACCCTAATCGGCGGAGCGGGTGCGGACACGATGACAGGAGGAGCCGGCAACGACACCTTCGTGATCGGCGCTGGGGAGTCGACGCCCGTCATCGGCGGATCGGGCAACGCCGGCACGATCTCCGGATATGACATCATCACCGATTTCGTCGCCGGCACCGACAAGTTGACCCTGCCCGGCAGTCTGGTGGCCGCCACCTCCGGCAACGTCAATGGCGGAGACTCCACGTTGACGATCGGTGGTGACACGGTTCAGTCCCATTCGGTCACGAACGGCATCGCCAGCTTCTTTGGCACCGACAGCTTTACCGCGCCATTGGCGGTCACGTCCGCCGCAAGTCTAGCGGCGGTTGTCCAGTATCTTAATGCTACAGACATCGGCAACGCCGGGGCGACGCTCGCATTCACGGCAACGATCTCAGGGGTAAACCATACCTACGTCTATACTCAGGCAACCACGAATGCCGGCGTGGGAGCACTGGTCGATCTCCAGGGCGTCACCATATCTAACCTGAACACCCTCATCGGAGGCTCCGTCGACCCCATCATTCTCGACCTGAACCACAATGGCTTTGCCTTCTCCGATGTCAGCCACGGTGTTCAGTTCGACATGAACGGCGATGGCACCAAGGAACAGCTCGCCTGGAACACATCCCATGACGGCATGCTGGCTGTCGACCTCAACCATGACGGCAAGATCAACGATGGCACCGAACTGTTCACGCCGAATTTCGGCGGTGGCAACTTCGCCAGCGGCGTGGCCGCTTTAGCATCGCTCGACAGCAACCACGATGGCGTGATCGACCACAACGACGCGGCGTTCAGCAGCCTGCTGATCTGGAAGGATGCCAATGCCAACGGCATCAGCGACGCCGGGGAATTGTCGCACCTCGCCGACAACGGTGTTGTCTCCATCAGCACAGCAGCGCACCCGGCTGTCGGCGAAATCGACGGGCAGACCGTGACCGGCAACGGCACTTTCCAGATGGCCGATGGCACGAGCGGCAACTATGTCGAGGTGGAACTCGATACTTCGCTGGTTGCCCCGACGCAGCCGTCGGTGGCTATCGACGGCACCTCGGGCGCAGACACGTTCAAGATCGACAATCTGAACATCAAGGATCTGATCTCGGACTATCATGGCGCCGAGGGGGACAAGATCGACTTGAGCGCGCTGTTCGATAGGGCACCGGCTGGCAACATCGCCGACTATGTGCATTACAACAGCGCGACCAGCACGGTAAGCGTCGACACCAGCGGCTCGGGCAGTCCGGCCAACTTCGTGGATGTTGCCGTTCTGCAGAACGCGCCGCCCGTCGGCACGATCAATATCCTCTACGACGATACGAACCACGCACAGCATACGGCCACGATTTAGTGCTTATGAGCGGCCGGACTCCCTGCTATACATTGGCTAAAGCATGAATTGGTTGGAGAGGGGACTTACATGAAGACTGTTGCAAAGCTGCTGGTTTCGGCCGCGGCCCTGTTGTTGACGGCTGGATCGGCGGGCTACGCCGCCGATATCATCGGCGGCTCGACGGCCGACTATTGCCGTGTCGCCGGCAACTCGGACCTGGTGCGGACCGACAACATCGTCGATCTGAAGAACCAGGTGGTGAAGCTGATGGACGAGTCGGTCGCCGTCGCCAACAGCCCGGAATGGATCAACTCGTCCAGGCCGGTTTTCGTCTGGGCGTCGGAAGCCAAGGTCGCCTGCGGCATGGCTTACGGCTACCTGAAGACGAATTATCGCGACGAGGATACACTCGACAAATGCGAGTGTTTTCACGAGCGCATGGTCGAGTACATGAACTGACCAGGCAGGCGGGAACGTCGGGCCGATGATTGACGGTCCCATGTCACTGCGATCACGGGAACGATCGCATTGGTCGGTCCCTTGCCGTGTGTCACGCCGGCCGGTTCGAGAGAGCGGGCCCGCGAACAAGCCTCCACTTTCATTCGCCATTGCCAGCGTGCGCCAGGACGAGGGCTGGAAGCAGAAGAACGCGACCCTTCGCCAGCCGAGAACGGCGCAAATCCGCCGTAACATATTTTGAAGATGAGACCGGGAAGGGCAAGGTCGCACAATCTGGCGGCATGTTGGGTGGGAGCAAGCATGGGATTTGGCCGACAGGTACACCGTCTTCGGACGTTGGCGGCGGCCTCGATGCTGGCGGGATCCTTGCTGGGTTGTCAGTCGAAAGGCAGCGTATCCGACGCGCTCGATCCGGCCGCCATCCAGGCTGGCAATCAACCGGCCGTTGTCGCTGTCGCCAACGCAAGCCAGGCGACGCAGTCTCTCGGCACGGGCCCCACGAAGGTTGCCATGCTACTGCCCCTCTCCGCGCCGGGAACGGCGGGGGAAAGTGGCAGGAAGATGCTCGATGCAGCAAAACTCGCGATGACCGATCTTGGCAATCCGCTGCTTACGCTGACCGTCGAGGACACGCGAGGCGACGTGAGTTATTCCCAGCAATTGGCGATCAAGGCCATAACGTCGGGGGCGAAAGTTGTCATCGGTCCGGCCGAACTGCCCGCGGCACAACATGTCGCTCAACTGTCGGGGTCGAACCGGCCGCCGGTTCTGGCTCTTGCCGACAATTTCGCCGGCGGCCCGGGCGTCTACGCCGTGTGCCTCACTGAAGCAGACAGCGCCGCGGCGGGTGCCGGCGCCATCGCGGCCAAGGGCGGCAAGAAATTCGTCCTGCTTGTCCCGGCAGGGTCGAATGCCGGCATAGTCGAGAAGCGGGTTGCCAACAGTCTCAGCATATACGGAGCCACACTTGCGGTCACCATACCCTATTCGGCCGCCGACAACGGCACCAAGGCGGTCGCCGATATGGGTTCGCTTGTGGAGATGCCCGATGCCGTCATCGTTGCCAGCGGTGACGGCAGCCCGTCGCCGATCCTCATCGCCCTGAAAGCAAAAGGCGTTCCGGGAAAGACGACCTCCGTGGTCGGGACAAATCGCTGGCTGGATCGCCCCATCGATCCGCTTTTCGAAGGCGCCTATATCGCAACGCTCGATCCACGCGAGACGGGTCCCATTGCGGATCGTTTCAAGACGACCTTCAAATACGAGCCTGATGTCAATGTCGCTTATGCTTATGATACGGTCGCCCTGACAGCCGGGATCGCAAGCGCACTTGGACCTGCCAGTTTCAGCAGAAAAGCCTTCGAGAATCCGAGCGGGTTTCGCGGGTCGACCGGTTTGTTCCGGTTTCGCGCCGACGGATCCAGCGAACGGTCGATGCCTTTCTACCGAATTGAAAAAGGCGCGCTCAAACTGGTTGCCAAATCGACGTCGGGTTTCTGACTGGACGTAGACTCGATGGGGAAAGCACAACGCGTCCGCATCATGATCGCGATCGGAAGCCTTGAGCTCTTGATCGGAATTTTGTTGATTGTCCGGGCAGCGCACATGTTCCGGGTCGATCCGCCAATTGTCGCCTCCGCCCGCGACATCGGGCACAAGAACCTTCGGGGCCCGGTTCGCTTCCTTTCCGGTTCGGCACGCAAGATCGCTCAGGACCTCATCGCGCCGCCGCAGATCGACCCGACGGACATCGAGCGAGCGGAGCCACGTTCGCCGCTCGGCGAACTCGGCCTTGCGTCCCCCCCGAAAACGCCGATGCCACAGGATTGGCGGGAGATGCTGCTGTACGGCCCACAGGCCACATCGTCGGCCGGCTTCGAATCCATGGGCCGAAAAGTGACGATCAGCGGCGTGCAGGGCGTCGAGATCGACAGAACGTGCCTGTTTGGCGACATCTCCTGGCCTTGCGGGCAAAGGGCACGCGCTGCTTTCAACAGCTGGCTCCGCGGACGGGCGTTGAAATGTTTCGTGCCACCGGAAATTGACCGTTTCCCGATCGCCGCGCCATGCCGGCTGGGAAAGCAGGATGTCGGCGCCTGGCTCGTATCCAATGGCTGGGCCCTGGCTTTGCCGAATGGCATCTATGCCAAGGCCGAGGCGACAGCCAGGGCCGCGGCAATGGGAATCTTCGGCCCGCCTGCGTAAGCGCGTCAGGCATTCGTCAGCTCCGGGATTGACCTCCCAGCGCCGATCCCTGGCGAGACGATCCCTCCCGATCCATCAAATTGTATTGTTCCTTGAGACCGAAATCGTAACTTGCCGGCTGTATGGTGCCGATCAAACAGGAGATTGGCCGTGACAAGAACATCGACCGAGGCCCCGGCCAAAGCATGGAAGGACATTGTGTACTTGGCCATCCTGGGAACTACCGGCAGCTTACTCGTTTCCCTCGCCTTGAACTACCTGCTTTTGTTCAGCGATGCCTTGACCCCGTTCGGTCGTGGCGTGATCACCGCAACGGTCCTGCCTCTGGTGATTTGCCTGCCGCTGTTTGTGTTCATAGGTCTGAAGTTGGCCGATATCCGCCATTATCGACGGGAACTCAACAAGGCGGCGAGCTATGACGGGTTGACCGGCTGCCTGAACGGGACCGTTTTCGCGTCACTCATCGAACGCAGAGCGGTCAAGCCCTCGGCGCCGGGCTCGCGATCGGGCGCCTTCCTAGTGATTCACCCCGAGCATCTGCGCGCCATCAACCTACGCTTCGGCCTTGGTTGGGGCGATGAAGCCCTGCGCCTCATAGCCTCGGCCATCCGATCCTCCGTTCGCTCGGAGGATGTGATTGGCCGCATCGGCGCTTCGATGTTCGGGGTGTTTCTGCCCGGAGCAAGCGAAGCCGACGCCAGAAAGATTGGCGAGCGTATTCGTGCCGGCGTCTCGCAAGTCTATTTCGCACCGCAAGGAGGCGAAGAAGTCCTGGCCGTGAAACTCGGAGGTGTGGTGTTCGAGCAGGAACTGGAGTTCGAGGACATGTTCCGGTCCGCGGCAGAGCGCTTGTCGGGGCCTCGATCGGACGGCGGTTTTGACTTGTCGCATCGTCACGCATAGCCGCGGCTGGCCAACCGCGAAGCCGGCCAGTCTCTTCACCCGGTACTTGCGTAATTGCTAAAATAATGAAAAACCTTCAAACCGGGATGTGGCGTTCCAGTTAGGGAGACGTTCGAGACTGGTGACAGTCAGGAACGTTCTGGCAAAAATGTATTTTCCGCAGTTTCTGGTGGGTATGTTCGGCACGCTGGGCTTCGTGGCTGTCTGGATCTTTGCGGCAACGGGTTCCTTATGGCATGCGCTTGGCTGGACCGCGGTCGCCGCGATAGTTTTGCAGATTGGGTATTTCGTCGCCGTGCTGATGCTGGTCGTTGGGCGCGCACCCCAGAAAATGGACTCCAAGGATTTCGCCGACAGTGATGCCGACTTGCCTGCGCCCTTTGAACATGACGGCGTCGCGTAAAAAGCAAAGAGATAGGGCGGTTCTGCATTTCCGCGAAATGATGGAACGCTCTAACAGGCAGGGCAAAAGCCGGCCAAACCTATCGGTCCCCTCTCCTTGTCGAAGACAGGATGACGGTCGGCTTGATCGCGTGCAGCGCGACGCCGCCGGCAAGCGCCAGCGAACGCACGCCATTGGCGCGGTGAGGCAGATCGCCCCAACCGGCACCTGGCCGTTGGACATCCACGGATAGCGCCGGATCGCCTCAGGCCGATCCGCCCGCCTGGTGCGCGGCGATCGCGGCGAGAAAAAGCTGGCCGAACTCCTTGAGCTTCGCCCCGCCCACGCCATTCACCTCGGCGAAGGCGTCGAGATCGCGCGGGCGGCGTTCGGCCATGTCGATCAGCGTGCGATCGGAGAACACGACATAGGCCGGCACCTGACGCTCCTTGGCGAGACGCAGCCGCAGCGATTTGAGCGTGGCGAGCAGCGATGCATCCACGCCTTCGGTGTTCGCGGCGCCCTCGGCCGCTCGCATCTTGCGCAGGGCGCGGCCGCGCATCTCGACGCGGTAGTGGAACGGCACCTCGCCCCGGCCGAGCGCGTGGCCTTTGTCGGCAATGGCAAGGCCGCCATGGCCGCTCGGGTCCGGCTCCAGGAAGCCTCCGGCGACAAGCTGCCGGATCAACGATATCAAGAAATCCTTCTTGTGCGCCACGCCGCTGCCGAAGCTCGCCAGCCGCTCATGGCCCCTGGCCAGGACCTTCTCGGTCTCGTGGCCGAGCAGGATGTCGATGACATGGGTGGCGCCGAAGCGCTCGCCACTCTGCGCCACCGCCGCCAGGATGATACGTGCCTCGGCGGCGCCGTCCGCGCGCGGCACCTGGTCGAGGCAGTTGTCGCAATTGCCGCAAGGCTGCGCCTCCTCGCCGAAATAGCCGAGCAACACCTGGCGGCGGCACTGCGCCGTCTCGCAATAGCCGATCAGCGTATCGAGCCGGCGATGAGCCCGCCGCTTGTGCTCGGTGGACGCGTCCTCGTCGTCGATGAACAGCCGGCGCATGCGGATGTCGCCAAGGCCGTAAAGCATATGCGCCTCGGCCTTGCGCCCATCACGGCCGGCGCGCCCGATCTCCTGGTAATAAGCCTCCAGGCTGCCTGGCATATCGGTATGGAAGACATAGGCGACGTCGGGCTTGTCGATGCCCATGCCGAAGGCGATGGTCGCCACCATGACGACGCCGGAGAGCGTCATGAAGGCGTTTTGATTGGCCTCACGCGCCTCCTTGCTCATCCCGGCATGGTAGGCGAGCGCGGTGACGCCGTTCTTCTCGAGGAAGGCCGCCATCTCCTCGGTCTTCTTGCGCGACAGGCAGTAGACGATGCCGCTCTTGCCGGCGTGGCGCTCGATGAAACGCAGCAATTGCCGCTTGCTGTCCTGCTTGGATTCGATCGCCAGCTTGATGTTTGGCCGGTCGAAACCCAGCACCAGGGTTTCGACCCGCTCGGCGAACAGCCGTGCTTCGATGTCGGTGCGCGTGCTCTCGTCCGCCGTTGCCGTCACCGCGATGATAGGCACGTTGGGGAAGATGCCGCGCAGCCGCGACAAATCCTCATATTCGGGCCGGAACGCCGGCCCCCATTGCGAGATGCAATGCGCCTCGTCGATGGCGATCAGGCTGACGTCGAGCCGCGAAAGCGCCTCGAGCATGCGCTCGGTCATCAGCCGTTCCGGCGCCAGATAAAGCAGCCGCGTCTGGCCCGACGCGACACGGCGCCACGCCGCGACATTGGCCTCGCGGTCGAGCGAGGAATTGATCGTGTCGGCGCCGACGCCGGCAAGGCGTAAGGCGGCGACCTGATCCTGCATCAGCGCCACCAGCGGCGAGACGACGATGCTGAGCCCGCCCAGGACCAGCGCCGGAACCTGGTAGCAGAGCGACTTGCCGGCGCCTGTCGGCATCACGGCCAGCACATGGCGCCCGCTAAGCAGCGCCTCCATGACGTCGGCCTGGCCGGGGCGAAAATCGTCGAAGCCGAACACGTCCTTGAGGACGCGCCGCTTGGCATCCGGCCTGTCCGCCGTCGATCCGTGCATGGAGAGATGGTTCCTCGTTGGCCGAACCATGGTCCTAAAGCGAAGCGCGCGGGAATGCCACCGCGAACTCGTCCGTAAAGTCCGAGCTAGCAACTCATCCGTAGGGCCCGTGTCAGACTGCAGATTCCCGCATAGGATGTATAGGTTGGGGCCCACGCTTTAGAGAATCGGAGGCCGTTTCGGTGGACAGATCGGTTCTGGCTGGCAGCCACACCGCCCAACTTCGAAAAGCATGCGGACCCGGCACGGGCTGGCCGAAGCCCTGGTGCCTTCCCTTGCGGGAGCCGCGGGCCGGCTGGATTCCTGCAGGGACCGGGATGTAAGCTCAGCCCTACGACAGGAGGACGCGATGCTGCAGGTCAGACAGGACACGCTCCGCGACCGGTTCGAACGGCAGCGTGCGGCCTTCCAGGCACAACCCTTTCCGGATCTTGGCGTACGAAGGGACCGGCTGCAACGCCTGCTGGCGCTCACCGAAAAGCACGAGGCGGACATCTGTGCGGCCATCGATGCCGACTTCGGCGGCCGCTCGGCGCATGAGACCCGCCTCGCGGAACTGTTTGTCGTGCGCGCCGGCATCCGCCACACGCTTTCCCATCTGAGAGGCTGGATGCGAGAGCGCCGTATCGCCACCACCTTGCCGTTCCTGCCCGGCCGAAATCGCCTGCTGCCGCAGCCGCTCGGCGTCGTCGGCGTCGTCTCGCCCTGGAACTACCCCTTTCAGCTCGCCGCCGCGCCGGTGATCGCAGCCCTGGCCGCCGGCAACCGTGTGCTGGTCAAGCCATCAGAACTGACACCTGCATTCTCCGCGCTGCTGGAAAAACTGGCCGGCGAGCACTTTGCCCCCGACGAGTTGAGCGTCATCACCGGCGACGCCGAAATGGGCAAGGCCTTCGTATCGATGCCCTTCGATCATCTCCTGTTCACCGGCTCGACCGCCGTCGGCCGCCAGGTCGCGATCGCCGCTGCCGCCAACCTGACCCCGGTCACGCTCGAACTCGGCGGCAAGTCGCCGGCGATCTTCGATGCCTCATGCGATCTCGATGCGGCTACATCCAGCGTCGCTTATGGCAAGCTGCTCAATGCCGGGCAGACCTGCATCGCGCCGGATTATCTGCTGGTGCCCAGGGGACAGTCGGCCACGGTCGCCGTGAAGCTCGCCACGGCGGTGGCGCGGCTCTACCCCACCTTGCGCGACAACCCCGACTACACCGCCATCATCAGCGACCGGCATTACCAGCGCCTGCGCGCCATGATCACGGAAGCCCGCGACGCCGGCGCCGATGTCGTCGAAATCAATCCGGCCGGCGAAGAGCTCGGTACTGCCGACCGGAAGCTGCCGCCGACCTTGGTCAGGAATGCCGGTCCGGACCTGCGGCTGATGCGCGAAGAGATTTTCGGCCCGGTGCTGCCGATCGTCGAGTATGCCGCGGTCGACGATGCGATCGATCATGTGAACCGGGCCGACCGGCCGCTGGCGCTCTACTGGTTCGGCCACGACAGCCGCAACCGCCAACGCATCCTGCATGAGACCCTCGCCGGCGGCGTCACGATCAACGACTGCATGCTGCATCTGGTGCAGGAGAACCAGCCTTTCGGCGGTGTCGGCGCCAGCGGCATGGGCGCCTATCACGGCGAATGGGGGTTTCGCACCTTCAGCAAGGAAAAGCCGGTCTTCCTGCAGTCCAGACTGAGTGCGGGAGGACTTCTACGCCCGCCCTACGGCAAGACGTTCGAGCGGCTTTTCAGTCTGCTCACGCATATCACCTGAACAACGTCGGCGTTTTGGTGCCGCAATGACCAGCGCATCGGCGACGATATCGGTTGATACCGCTCCCTATTGTTGCGTTTGAAGCATTATTCCCGACCTCATAGCTAACGGATCCGCCTGGCCATGGATTTGCCCGCGCCGCTGCTTATCTTCTACGGCCGCAACGATGCCCTCGACGACGGGTTGCTGAGGATACCGGCCTTGCGGGCGGCAAGAACGGCCTTCCCACGAAGCCATATCGTCTATGGCAGCCGGGGCAAGTCCTCGCTTACGGGCATGTTGCACAAGCACGCGGCTCCCCTCGTCGATGACTTCAGGACGATTGTGCCGCTTTCCGCCATTCTGGCTGAGTTCGCCCGGCCCGGCGGACGAACGACGGTCGTCGACTTCCGGGCGGGCGTGCCCGGGCTGATAGTGACCGGATTGCAGCTTCTCAGCCGCGGCGTCCGCTACGAGCCCAATTTTGCCGGCCATCTCCTGTCGCTGCGGTGGGGCACAAGATGGACCTTGCGACCCGAACACAATGCCTGGCGCTACCACCGGCTGATCGAGCGCCTCGCCGGCCGGCACTTGCCATTCGACCATCGGCTTGATGCCCCGCAGGCCGCCGGACCCAGGCGCGCCGGCTTCGCGGAACCGGCGACCGGCCGCTGATCCTGCTTGGCGGCAATGCCAGGGGCAACAAGTTCATGAGCGAGGCCCAGGTCGCTGCCATAGCCGGCAATCTCATCGATGCCGGCTATCAGGTCCTGTATCTGGTAACCCCGGGCGACGGACCGACGCCGCAGGCCCTTCTCGCCAGGGAGAGCCGTCTTTCGGTGATCGGTCCGGAACTCGGGCTCGGAGTCGAGGCGTTCGGCGACCTCCTGTTGGCGCTTGGCGAGATGGCTGCCGCCTATGTCGGTATGGAAGGCGGGCTGGGGCACCTGTTCGCCACGGTCATGACGCCGACGGTGATCGTCAACAACGGAGCCAATCTCGAGCGGTGGCGGCCGCTGTCGAACCGGGTCGAGGTGGTGACGGCGCCGAGGCGCGGCAGAACAGCCAAAGTCGCCGACACGCCGGTCGAGGCCATTCTCGAGGCCACGCACCGCTTGCTCGCCGCCGGTCGCCGTGACCACGCGGATTTAGTCTATTAAGTTAAGCTTATATTCACCATGATCCGGCAGGTTTCCAATCCTGCGGTGATGTTTTGAGTACCGCGGCGCCACAAGCGCCCAGGCAACGCCCGCGCCTCTTCGGAGGCGCGGGTTTTGATTTGCGCGAGGGATCAACGCAAGCGTGCATCCTCCACCCGGCTCACGGCAAACTGGCGGCGTCCATCAGGTCAGAAAATCAGCCCGGCGCGGCGTGAAACTGTCGACCAGCCGCCCCGCTTCCAGCGCCTTGACGCCATGCACCAGACCGGACGGCACGATGAAGCTTCCGCCGGCCCCAAGGATCTCGGTCCGGCCATCGATGGTCACCTCGAAACGGCCCTCGGCAACGTAGCTTGCCTGGACATGCGGATGCGAGTGCAATGCGCCGATACCGCCCCTGTCGAAGCCGAACTCGACCATCATCAATTCGTCCGTATGCAGCAAAACGCGCCGCCTGTTGCCGTCAGGCGTCGGCGTCCAGGCACCCTCGCCGGCCTGCGCGAACATCTTCGGTTTCGCCATCGTCACCTCCTCACCGCGCCAGCCAGCCGCCATCCACCGGCACCACCGCGCCATGCATGTAATTGGATGCCGACGCCAGCAGGAACACCGCTGCATCGCCGATGTCTCCCGGTTCGCCCCATCGGCCCGCCGGAATGCGCGCCAGGATGGCAGCGCTTCTGTCGGGGTCGGCACGCAGCGCCTCGGTATTATTGGTTTCGATATAACCCGGCGCGATGCCGTTGACGTTGATGCCTTTCGCCGCCCATTCGCAGGCGAGCAGCCGGGTGATGCCAAGCACGCCATGCTTGGAGGCGGTGTAGGACGCGACGCGGATGCCGCCCTGAAAGCTCAATACCGAGGCGATGTTGACGATCTTGCCCTTGCGCCCATCGGCCAGGACGCGCCTGGCGAAGGCTTGGCAGAGCAGGAAGACCGTCTTCAGGTTGACGTCGAGCACCTCGTCCCAATCGGCCTCGCTCAGATCGACGGCATCGGCGCGCCGGATGATCCCGGCATTGTTGACCAGCCCGTCGAGTGGTCCGCTTTTTTCCCAGACCCGGTCCAGCATCGGTCCGGCCGCTGCCGTGTCGGCAAGGTCGGCGGTTACAGCTTCGAACTGCCCGCCCTTCTGGGCGGCGATCCTTGCCGCCGTCTCGTCCATCGATGAGCGGCCGACGCCGACGACCGCGCCGCCGGCGCGCGCGATCGACACCGCTATGCCCTGGCCGATGCCGGTGTTGGCGCCGGTAACGAGGATGCGTTTGCCGGCCAGGCTGAAAGCGGGGAGGTCGATCACCGCAGTTCTTCCATCGCTACCGGATCGACATCGGTGTAATCGACATTGTCTCCGGCCATTGCCCAGATGAAGGCGTAGTTCGACGTACCGGCGCCCGAATGGATCGACCAGCCGGGGGATAGCACAGCCTCCTCGTTGCGCATCACGATATGGCGCGTCTCATCCGGTTCGCCCAGGAAATGGAAGACCCGCGTCGTGTCCGCGAGATCGAAATAGAGATAGGCCTCCATGCGCCGGTCATGCACATGACACGGCATGGTGTTCCAGACAGAGCCGGGCGCGAGCTGCGTCATGCCGACGACGAGCTGGCAGGTTTTCGCGCCATCGGCGTGGATGAACTGGAAGATCGAGCGCTCGTTGCAGCCATCCTTGCTGCCGAGATCGACGCGCCTGGCGTCGCCGATGCGGATCAGCCGATTGGGATGAGCCTGATGCGCCGGCGCGCTCAACAGGTAGAACTTAGCCGGCTCATTGTCGCTCGTGGACGCGAACGATACGTCGCTGGTCCCCATGCCGAGATAGAGCATGTCGCGCGCCTGGAGCGTGAAGGACTGGCCACCGGCTTCGATCGTGCCGGACCCGCCGATGTTGACGGCGATCATCTCGCGCCGATCGAGAAAACCCTTCGTCCCCGTCGGCTTGATCGCTTCCAGCCGAAGCGGCTTGCTGGCCGGCACGGCGCCGCCGACGATCATCCGGTCGTAGTGGGTATAGGTCAGGCTGATCCGGCCGGGCTGGAACAAGTCCTCGATGTGGAAATTGTGGCGCAGTTCGTCGGTGCCCATGGCCGCCGCGGCGACCGGGTCGATGGCGAAGCGCGATGTGTAGTCGGTATGGTTCTGGCTCATCTCTGTCCTGACTTCCGATGGATCACTCGCCGGCGGCCGCCTTGACCGAATTGGCATAGAAGACCTGCCTTGCGTGCAGGCGTTCGCGGTAGCGCTGTTGGCTGGCCGTGAGGTGCGCGCGCATCGCCTCGCGCGCGGCTTCTGCATCGCCGGACGTGATGGCGTCGAGGATCACCAGATGCTCCCCCTGCAGCCCGCGCTGGTAGCTGTCGGATTGCACCAGTTCCGTCGACCAGGGCGAGGTCACGTCGCACGGTATGGCGCGCCGGCCGAGCACGTCGAGCATTTCGACATAGAACGGATTGTTGGTGGCGCTGGCGATGGCGCGGTGGAAGGCGAGATCGGCCGGCCCGGTCGGTTCGCTGTTGAGCAGCAGCCGTTCGAACTCGAAGAAGGCTTCCTGGATCGCCGCTTCCTGCGCGGCATTGCGGCGGATGGCGGCGAGCCCGGCCGATTCGATCTCGATCGCCAGGCGTACCTCCAGCACGTTGAGCGCGATGGAGTCCTTGGTGCCCATGTCGGCGGCCAGTGCGCCGAACATCGTCGAAATGTGCTCGGTGACGAAGACGCCCGCGCCTTGGCGAGGCTCGACCAGGCCGTCGGCGGCAAGCTTGGCCAAGGCCTCACGGATGACGGTGCGGCTGACGCCGAAGGTTTCGGTCAACTGGCCTTCGGTCGGCAGTTTGTGGCCGGGCAGGATCTCGCCCGCCTGCAACTGCTTGCGGATCGCCGCGACGACGGTCTCCGAGAGTTTGGGTTTTCTCTCGACCCGGAGGTCGGCAATTGTTTCGGACACGTGGTGAACCTCCTAAAGCAATTCCAGGAAAAGTGCGTAGCCGTCATCCGTCCGGAATTGCGTAAAAACAAAGAGTTGAAACTGGCCAGCGATTCTACCGATCGCTGGCCAGCTCTAGTGAAACAGACTCGGCAGCCACAATGAGATTTCCGGTATGTAGGTGACAAGCATCAGCACGGCGAAGGCCGCGCCATAGAATGGCCAGATCGAGCGCATCGCCGTCCAGATCGGGATGCGGCCGATGGCGCAGCTGACGAAGAGCACGGCGCCCACCGGCGGCGTGCACAGGCCGATGCCGAGATTGAGGATCAGGATGACCCCGAAATGCACGGGATCGACGCCATAGGCCATGACCACGGGCAGGAAGATCGGCGTGGTGATGATGATCAGCGGCGACATGTCCATGAATGTGCCGAGGATGAGCAGAACGATGTTGATCAACAGCAGGATGACCAGCTTGTTGTCGGATACCGACTGCAAGAAGGCGACAAGCGCGGCGGGAACCCTGAGATAGGCGAGCAGCCAGCCAAAGGCGGCGGCGCAGCCGATGATCATCAGCACCATCGCCGTCGTGCGCACCGCCGCCGTGGTCGCGGCGACGAAGTCGCCCCAGCTCATCGAACGGTAGATGACAAGCGTCACCAGGAAGGCGTAGACGATGGCGATGCACGAGCTTTCCGTCGCCGTGAACATGCCCGACCTGACGCCGCCGAAAATGATGCCGATCAGCACGAGGCCGGGAATGGCGGCGACAAGCAGTTGCATCGCGCGACCGAAGCCGGCGAAGGGCTCGGTGGGATAGCCGCGCCGGCTGGCGACCCAATAGGCCGTGATCATCAGCGAAAGCGCCAGGAGCAGGCCCGGTATGACGCCCGCCGTGAACAGGTCGGCGATCGAGATGCGGCCGCCGGCCGAGATCGAATAGATGATCATGTTGTGCGACGGCGGGATCAGCAAGGCGATGATGGCGCCGACCGAGGTGATGTTGACGGCATAGTCGACGCCGTAGCCGCGCGCCTTCATCTGCGGGATCATCAGCCCGCCGACCGCCGAGGCGTCCGCCACCGCCGAACCGGAAATGCCGCCGAACATGGTCGACGCGGCGATGTTGACCTGGCCCAGGCCGCCGCGCAGATGGCCGACCAGCGATCCGGCCAGCGCCACCAGGCGCGCCGCGATGCCGCCGCGCACCATCAGATCGCCGGCGAAGATGAAGAAGGGAATGGCCATCAGCGAGAACACGCTGACCCCGGAATTGAGCCGCTGGAACACCACCACCGGCGGCAGGCCCAGCGTCAGGATCGTCGCGAAGCTGGCAACGCCGAGGCAGAAAGCGATCGGCGTGCCGATGACGAGCAGAAACACGAAGGTTCCGAACAGGACGATCAGCGCCATGGTTCAGGGCTCCTCGCCGGTCGCATAAATATCGGCATCGACTGGCAGTCCGGCAAAACGCCCGGCCAGGCGCTCCAGCGAGAACAGGCAGACCAGCGCACCGCCCAGAATGACCGGCAGGAAGCTGACCCCGCCCGGCAGGGCGAGCGAGGGCATCACGGTGTTCCAGGTCAGCTTTGCCAGTTGTATGCCGTAGATGATCATCCCGCCGCCGAAGGCCAGCACGACAAGGTCGGAAATACTGCGCAGCACCGCCTTCGCCGAGGCGGGCAGGACATAGAGCAGCACATCGAAACCAAGATGCGTGCGTTCGCGCACACCGACGGCGGCACCAAGGAAGATGAACCATCCCATCAAAAGCACCGAGAAGGATTCGGTCCAGCTTGGCGACCGGTTGAGCACGTAGCGCGAGAACACCTGCCAGAAGATGACAATCGTCATCAGCGTCAATCCCGCTCCGCTGACCCATAGGGCCAGCCGGGCAAGCCCGGAAAGAAAGCGCTCCGCCCGCAGCCAGAACCCTGTCAGACCCGACCGGCCGGAGGGCAGCGCGGGGGTCTCCGCGCTGCCTGGCGTGCTGCCCGTCATCGTCATTTCTCGGCCTGTATCCGCGCGGCCAGGTCTTTCAGCTCGGGCGTCGACAAATACTTGTCGTAGACGGGCTTCATGGCATCGATCAGCGGCTGCTTGTCGATGTCGCTAACCTTCACGCCGGCGGCCTCGACGATGCCGCGCGACTTCTTCTCCTGCGCGTCCCAGAGTTCGCGCATCTTGACGACACTGTCCTTGGCTGCTTGTCGCACGATCGCCTGGTCCTCCGGCGAAAGCTTGCCCCAGCTTGCCTTGGACATCACCAGCACCTCCGGAACGATCTGGTGTTCATCCATCGTATAGTGCTTGGCGACTTCATAATGCTTGGCGGATTCGAAGCTCGGCCAATTGTTCTCGGCACCGTCGATAACGCCTGTCTGCAGCGCCGAATACACCTCGCCATAGGCCATTGGCGTGGCATTGGCGCCGAGCGCATTGACCATGTCGACGAACACGTCCGACTGGATGACGCGGAACTTCATGCCTTTCATGTCGGCCATCGAGGTGATGTCCTTCTTGGTGTTGTAGAAGGAACGCGCGCCCGAATCGTAGAAGGCCAGGCCGATGAGGTCATGCGCCTCGAAGGCCTTCAGGATCTGATCGCCGATTGGCCCGTCCATGACATGGCGCATATGCTCGACCGAGCGGAACATGTAGGGCAGCGACGGAACCGCGGTTTCCGGGACGATGCCGTTGAATGGACCCATCGAAACGCGGTCGAGGTCGATGACGCCGGCCTGGGTCTGTTCGATCGTGTCCTTTTCCTCGCCGAGCTGCGCGGAATGATAGACCTCGATCGAATAGCGGCCGTTGCTGCGCTGCTTGATCAGGTCACCCATGTATTTCACCGCCTCGACCGTCGGATAGCCGTCCGGATGGGTATCCGACGATCGCAGTACGGTTTCAGCGTTGGCAATGCCGATCAACAGCGAGCCGAAGGCGAATGTGGCCGCCGTCACTTTCGATAAAAACAACATGACTTCCTCCCTTTGAAATCAAAACCCCCGGCTCACAGCCGGTACGCCTTCTTGGCAAGCGTGTAGGCAAGCTCCCTGGCCAGTTCATGCGCCTCGTCCTCGCGCAGCCGGTGCTCGGCGACGAGGCGCGCGAGGAACGCACAGTCGACCCGCCGGGCCACGTCATGACGGGCCGGGATCGACGGAAAGGCACGGGTGTCGTCGTTGAAACCGACTGTGTTGTAGAAGCCCGCTGTTTCCGTCGTCATCTCGCGGAAGCGGCGCATGCCTTCCGGACTGTCATGGAACCACCAGGCCGGCCCGAGCTTCAGCGCCGGATAGACGCCGGCAAGCGGCGCCAGTTCGCGCGCGTAGCTGCTTTCGTCCAGCGTGAAGACGATGACGGTCAGGTCGCGCTCCAGCCCGACGCAATCGAGCAGCGGCTTCAGCGCCGTCACATAGTCGGTGCGCGTCGGGATATCGAAGCCCTTGTCGCGGCCGAACTTCTGGAAGATGCCGGGCGAATGGTTGCGCCAGGAGCCGGGGTGGATCTGCAGCACCAGCCCGTCGTCCCGGCTCATCTTGGCCATCTCGGTCAGCATCTGGGCGCGGAACAGTTTTCGCTCGCGTTCGTCCTCCGAGCCGCCGCGGATGCGGTTGAACAGCTCTTGCGCCGCCGCATCGGAAAGATTGGCGGTCTCCGCGGTCGGATGGCCGTGATCGGACGAGGTTGCGCCAAACTCCTTGAAGAAGGCGCGGCGCTGGCGATGCGCGTCGAGATAGCCGGCCCAGGTGCCGGTGTCGCGGCCGGTGATTTCGCCGAGCCGGTCGAGATTGGCCGAGAACCCCTCGAAATCGGGATCGACAACCGCGTCCGGCCGATAGGCGGTGACGACGCGGCCCTCCCAGCCGCTGTCGCGGATCATCTGGTGCCATTTGAGATCGTCGAGCGCGCCTTCTGTCGTCGCGATGACCTCGATGTTGAAGCGCTCGAACAGGGCGCGAGGACGGTAGTTCTCCCACTGCAGCACCGTCGCGATCGTGTCGTAATGGCGATCGGCGGTTGCCGCGCTCAGTGGCTCTTCGATGCCGAACAGATCCGCAAGCACATGGTCGAACCAAAGCCGGGTCGGCGTGCCACGGAAGAGATAATAATGTTCGGCGAACAGCCGCCAGATCGCCCTGCCGTCGGTCTCGACGGGCGCCCCATCGAGGGTCGGCACGCCGAGAGCCTCCAGCCGTACGCCCTGGCTGAACAGCATGCGGAAGATGTAATGGTCGGGCACGATGAGCAATTGCGCCGGATCCGGGAATGGCTCGTTGAGCGCATACCACCGCGGATCGGTGTGCCCGTGCGGGCTGACGATCGGCAGGTCCTTGATCCCGGCATAAAGCCCCCGGGCGATCGAACGCGGATGGGCCTCGGCGGGAAACAGCAAATCCGCATTGGTCAGTGCCACGGTCATCCTCCCGAAGCCGCTATCGGTAGGATTGGAAGGAAATAATGTCAACGTACAAAAAATTAGATTGTTGTATGATGACTTGTCCCATTGTGTGGCAGGAGATCGGATGTTACGCCTTTTTTTGCCGATGATCCCGAGGCGATTTCATGCCGTCCGACCAGACCAGCCGCGCCACGACGAACAACCGTCTCTCGGGCAAAACCGTTCAGGCGTTACCGACAGCGGTCGCTACACCCTCCTACGACCGCGCACGTGTCGTCACGGGCATCGTGCATCTCGGCGTCGGCGCTTTCCATCGCGCCCACCAGGCCGCCTATGTCGACGACTGCCTGGCGGCGGGCGAGACGGACTGGGGCATAACAGGCGTTTCCTTGCGCAGTTCGGACACGCGCGACGCGCTGGGACCGCAGGACGGGCTCTATACGCTGGCGATCCGCGGCAGCGGCGAGGAGCAGCTTCGCGTCATCGGTTCCATCGGTTCGATACTGGTCGCGCCGGAATATCCGGACGCTGTGCTGGCGGCGCTGGCCGATCCACACACTCGCATCGTCACCCTGACCATCACCGAGAAGGCCTATCTCAGGGCGGCGGGCGGCGGACTGGACACCACGCATCCCGACATCGTCCACGATCTCGCAAATCCCCGGGAGCCCAGGACGGCGCATGGCTTCCTCAGCGAAGCGCTTGCTTGCAGGCTAGCTGCCGGCATACCGCCTTTCACGGTGCTCTGTTGCGACAACCTGCCGGCCAACGGCGCCACCTTGCACCGGCTGCTGACCGAATTCGCAACGCTGCGCGATGCCGCGCTCGGCTCAACGGGCGATGCCGGCCTCTTCAGCCATATCGCCGACGAGGTCGCGTTTCCGTCGAGCATGGTCGACCGCATCGTGCCGGCGACCACCGATGCCGACCGGGCGAGGATATCAGGCGAACTCGGTGTCGAGGATGCCTGGCCGGTGATGACCGAGCCCTTCCGCCAATGGGTGGTCGAAGACAGGTTTCCGGCGGGCCGCCCTGCCTGGGAAAAATTCGGCGTCACCATGGTCGATGATGTCAGGCCCTTCGAGGACATGAAGCTGAGGCTGCTCAATGGCGCGCATTCGGCCATCGCCTATCTCGGTCTGCTCAGTGGTCACGCCACCGTCGACCGCGCCTTTGCCGATCCGGCGATAAGAAGCTTTGTCGATGCGCTGTGGGCCGAGGCCATCCCGACATTGCCGACGGATGCCGGGCTCGACACATCCGCCTATACGGCGGAACTTGCCGAGCGCTTCTCCAACACCGCGCTCGCTCACCGCACGGCGCAGATCGCCAATGACGGCACCCAGAAGCTGCCGCAGCGTATCGTCGCCTCCGCGATCGAGCGCCTTCAGGCCGGCGCCGCGCCAGACCATCTCGCACTGGTGATCGCCGCCTGGATCGCGGCTTGCGAGGCGCGCGGCAAGACCTTACCGGACAATCACTTCACCGATCCGCTTGACGCGGCACTAGCCGCGCTCGGCGAGCGGCGGACGCTTGAAAGAGTGGCGGCGGTATTCGATTTGGCAGGCTTCGCCAAGGGCAGTCCCGAGCGCCACACGCTCATCGAATTGGTCGCCGCCCATCGCGTCCATATCCGCCAAGGCGGAGTAACTCTCGCTCTTTCGGCGCTTGGCATACCTCCAGCAATTCCGGGAAAAGTGTGAACCGGTTTTCGGTTGGGAATTGCGTTGGAATGGAGAATTGGAGCGGGTCGCCGTTTTGACGAACGGATACCCCCTCCAAAACAAAAAAGCGAGGCAAGGCCCCGCTTTTCAGCCAATCATTTGGTGCCGGTCTCACGCCGGAAGAATGGCGCCTTCCAGCGTGGTGAGCTGGCCGAGGAACTGTTCCGCCTTGCTGCGCGCCTGGTCGTCCTTGGCGTCGGCGGCGTCTTCCTTGGCCTCCTGGATGCGGCGTGCGAGATCGGCCCGGTCGACATCCTTCACCGCGACAGCCGATTCCGCCAGCAGCGTGCAGCCGGCCGGGACGATGTCGGCGAAGCCGCCGAACACGACATAGCGCTCTTCGCCGCCGGACGCGGCCTTCACCGTGACGACACCCGGCTGGATCGTGGTCATGACCGGCGCGTGATGCGCCATGACGGTCATCTCGCCCTCGGCACCTGGGATGACGACGGATTCGACCTCGGCGGAAACCAGCAGGCGCTCCGGTGAGACCAGTTCGAACTTGAAAGCTTCAGCCATGTCAATTTAGTGAGTAGGGAATAGTGAGTAGGAAGTAGGGAGAGAGGCCAACTGCCCCCGACAACCCAGCTGCTATTCACTACCGACTACTGACTACTCCCTATTGCCTTGATTACGCCGCTTCAGCCGCGAGGCGCTGTGCCTTCTCGACCGCTTCCTCGATGCCACCGACCATGTAGAAGGCGGCTTCCGGCAGATGGTCGTAGTCGCCGTTGCAGAGGCCCTTGAAGCCCTTGATGGTGTCGGCGAGGTCGACCAGCTTGCCCGGCGCGCCGGTGAACACTTCGGCGACGAAGAAGGGCTGCGACAGGAAGCGCTCGATCTTGCGGGCGCGCGCCACCGTCTGCTTGTCCTCTTCGGAAAGCTCGTCCATGCCCAGGATGGCGATGATGTCCTGCAGCGACTTGTAGCGCTGGAGGATCGACTGCACCTGGCGGGCAACGCCATAATGCTCGTCGCCGACGACCAGCGGGTCGAGCATGCGCGAGGTCGAGTCGAGCGGATCGACCGCCGGGTAGATGCCTTTTTCGGCGATGGCGCGGTTGAGCGTCGTCGTCGCGTCAAGGTGGGCGAACGAGGTCGCCGGCGCGGGGTCGGTCAAGTCGTCGGCCGGCACGTAGATTGCCTGCACTGATGTGATCGAGCCCTTGGTGGTGGTGGTGATGCGTTCCTGCAGCGCGCCCATGTCGGTGGCGAGCGTCGGCTGATAGCCCACGGCCGACGGAATACGGCCGAGCAGAGCCGAGACTTCCGAACCCGCCTGCGTGAAGCGGAAGATGTTGTCGACGAAGAACAGCACGTCCTGGCCCTGGTCGCGGAAATATTCGGCAACCGTCAGGCCGGTCAGGCCGACGCGGGCGCGCGCGCCCGGCGGCTCGTTCATCTGCCCATAGACGAGGGCCGCCTTGGAGCCTTCGCCGCCGCCCTTCTTGTTGACGCCGGATTCGATGAACTCATGATAGAGGTCGTTGCCTTCGCGGGTGCGCTCGCCGACGCCGGCGAACACCGAATAGCCGCCATGGGCCTTGGCGATGTTGTTGATCAGTTCCTGGATCAGCACGGTCTTGCCGACGCCGGCGCCGCCGAACAGGCCGATCTTGCCGCCCTTGGCGTAGGGAGCCAGGAGGTCGAGCACCTTGATGCCGGTGATCAGGATCTGCGCTTCCGTCGACTGGTCGATATAGGCCGGGGCCGGCTGATGGATCGAACGCAGTTCGACCGCGTCGACCGGGCCGGCTTCGTCGACCGGCTCGCCGATGACGTTGATGATGCGGCCGAGCATGCCCGGGCCGACCGGCACCGCGATCGGGCCGCCGGTGTCGCGCACTTCCTGGCCGCGCACCAGGCCTTCGGTGGAGTCCATGGCGATGCAGCGCACGGTGTTCTCGCCCAGATGCTGGGCAACTTCGAGCACGAGCCGGTTGCCGACATTGGTCGTCTCCAGCGCGTTCAGGATCGGCGGCAGATGCTCGCCAAACTGCACGTCGACGACGGCGCCGATGACCTGGCGGACCTTGCCGACAACACCGGTTGCCTTGGTCGCCACTGCCGACGTCCTGGCCGCGGCTGCCTTGGCCGGCGCTGCCGGGGATGCCTTGGCCGGAGCCGCCTTTGCGGCTGCTGCCGGAGCCTTTGCCGCCTTCGCGGGAGCCGCCATCTTGGGGGTCGCTGCTTTCGCCATCGTCTTTACCCTTTTTTGTCCTTTGTTTTTCACGCGGTCCAGTCGCGGGCCGATGACCCGCGAACCGCGCCTAGAGCGCCTCGGCGCCCGAAATGATTTCGATCAGTTCCTTGGTGATCTGCGCCTGCCGCTGACGGTTGTAGGTGATCGACAACTTGTTGATCATCTCGCCGGCGTTGCGCGTCGCATTGTCCATGGCGCTCATCTTGGCGCCCATTTCGCCGGCCGCGTTTTCGAGCAACGCGCGGAAGATCTGCACCGCGATGTTGCGCGGGATGAGGTCGGACAGGATTTCACCCGGCTCCGGCTCATATTCATAGACGGCGCTGGCGCCATCCGCCGATTCGGCCTGGGCCGAAGAAGCGGTGGCGGCCGGAATGATCTGCTGCGCCGTCGGAACCTGGCTGATCACCGACTTGAACTGCGAATAGAACAGGGTGCAGACGTCGAAGCTGCCCTCGTTGAAGAGGTGGATGACCTTGCGGGCGATCGCGTCGGCATTGACGAAGCCGAGCGTCTTGACCTCGCGCAGATCGATACGTTCGAGGATCATCGACGCATAGTCGCGGCGCAGTATGTCGAAACCCTTCTTGCCGACGCAGATGATCTTGACCTGCTTGCCGTCGGCCAGCAGCCGGCGGATGTGATCGCGGGCATGACGGGCGATCTGCGAATTGAAGCCGCCGCAAAGGCCGCGCTCGGCCGTGCAGACGATGAGCAGATGCACGTCATCCTTGCCGGTGCCGGTCATCAGCGCCGGGGCATCGCCACCGCCGCCGACCGCCTGGGTGATGTTGGCCAGCACGGAACCCATGCGCTCCGAATAGGGGCGCGCCGCTTCCGCGGCCTCTTGCGCACGGCGCAGCTTCGCCGCGGCGACCATCTGCATCGCCTTGGTGATCTTCTGCGTCGCCTTGACCGAGGCGATACGGTTACGAAGGTCTTTTAATGAAGGCATGCTTCAAACCTGATCCCGTCTTGTCTCATCCGGACTGGCGCTTCGCTCAGGCGAAGGTCTTGGCGAAAGCGTCGATTTCGGCCTTCAGCTTCGCGCGCAGATCGTCCGACAGCGCCTTCTCGTTGCGGATGGCGTCGAGAACGTCCTTGCCGGCCGAGCGCATGTGGCTGAGCAGGCCATGCTCGAACTTGCCGACCTGGTTGACCGGAAGCTTGTCGAGATAGCCGTTGACGCCGGCGAAGATCACCGCGACCTGCTCTTCCGTCTTCAGCGGCGAGAACTGCGGCTGCTTCAGGAGTTCGGTCAGGCGCGATCCGCGGTTGAGCAGGCGCTGCGTGGCGGCGTCGAGATCCGAGCCGAACTGCGCGAAGGCCGCCATTTCACGGTACTGCGCGAGCTCACCCTTGATCGAGCCGGCAACCTGCTTCATCGCCTTGATCTGCGCCGAGGAGCCGACGCGCGACACCGACAGGCCGACATTGACGGCCGGACGGATGCCCTGGAAGAACAGGTTGGTTTCGAGGAAGATCTGGCCGTCGGTGATCGAGATCACGTTGGTCGGGATGTAGGCCGACACGTCGTTGGCCTGCGTTTCGATGACCGGCAGGGCGGTCAGCGAGCCGCCGCCGAGATCGTCATTGAGCTTGGCGGCACGCTCGAGCAGGCGCGAGTGCAGGTAGAAGACGTCTCCCGGATAGGCTTCGCGGCCCGGCGGACGGCGCAGCAACAGCGACATCTGGCGATAGGCCACGGCCTGCTTCGACAGATCGTCATAGCTGATCAGCGCATGCATGCCGTTGTCGCGGAAATATTCGCCCATGGTGCAGGCCGTGAACGGCGCCAGGAACTGCATCGGCGCCGGATCGGAAGCGGTGGCGGCGACGATGATCGAATATTCGAGCGCGCCGCGCTCTTCCAGCACCTTGACGAACTGCGCGACGGTCGAGCGCTTCTGGCCGACGGCGACGTACACGCAGTAGAGCTTTTCCTTCTCGGGACCGTTGTCGTGCACCGACTTCTGGTTGAGCATCGTGTCGAGGATGATCGCGGTCTTGCCGGTCTGGCGGTCGCCGATGACCAGCTCGCGCTGGCCGCGGCCGACCGGGATCAGCGCGTCGATGGCCTTGAGGCCGGTCGACATCGGCTCGTTCACCGACTTTCGCGGAATGATGCCGGGCGCCTTGACGTCGACGCGCTTGCGCTCGGTCGCCTTGATCGGGCCCTTGCCGTCGATCGGGTTGCCAAGCGCGTCAACGACGCGGCCGAGCAGGCCGGGGCCGACGGGCGCGTCGACGATGGCGCCGGTCCGCTTGACGGTGTCGCCTTCCTTGATGTCGCGGTCTGCGCCGAAGATGACGACGCCGACATTGTCGGCTTCGAGGTTGAGCGCCATGCCGCGGATGCCGCCGGGGAATTCGACCATCTCGCCGGCCTGGACATTGTCGAGGCCGTAGACGCGGGCGATACCGTCACCGACGGACAGCACCTGTCCAACTTCGGAGACCTCGGCCTCCTTGCCGAAATTCTTGATCTGGTCTTTCAGAATTGCGGAAATTTCCGCGGCGCGGATGTCCATCAGCCGACCTCTTTCAGTGCAAGCTTGAGCGAATTGAGTTTGGTTTTGAGCGACGTGTCTATCTGGCGCGAGCCCATCTTGACCACCAGCCCGCCGAGCAGCGACGGATCGACGGTGACGGAGATGGCGACGTCCTTGCCGGCAACGCTCTTCAGCGTCGCCTTGAGTTCGGCTTCCTGGTCAGCGGTCAACGCGTGTGCCGACGTCACTTCGGCGGCGGTTTCGCCGCGATGTTCGGCGGCGATCTGGCGGAACGCCTTGATCATGCCGGGCATCGCGAACAGGCGGCGGTTCTTGGCCACGACGCGCAGGAAATTACCGGTGAGGCCGGTGATGCCAGCCGTGTCGGCGATCGCCGCGATGGCCTTGGCCTGATCCTCGCTGGAAAACACCGGGCTGTTGATCAGCCGGGTGAGGTCGGCGCTGCCGGCGAGCATCGCCTCGAAACTGTTGAGGTCGGCTTCGACCTTGGCGACGGAATTTGCCTGCGATGCGAGTTCGAATAGCGAACCGGCATAGCGCTCTGCGACACCTGAGATTGGCGATGACGATTGGGCCACGGACCGTCTTTTCTCTTGTCTGACAGGCCGCAGATTGTTGGCGCGAGCAAAAACTCTGGCTAAATCTTTGACCTTACTGCATTTTTTCAAGCACGGAGGCGCGGCTTCCGCTATCCCCGGCCGAAAGTCGATTGCCGTCTAGCACAGGCATTTTAAGACCGCAATGCGTCGTTCCGCATGGTTTTCAGGCACTATTGTCGCATCCGGCGAAAGATCGGCGCCTTCGACGCCGCCTTCCCCCTGGATTCAGGGCACAAAGCCGAAGGCAAAGGCGAGCGGCAATACCGCCAAGGCCAATTCCACCACAATGGAGGCCCAATTGAAAGGTGTGTTGGCGCCATCCGACATCATCGACAGCAGACGGCCGAAGGCGGTGAACAGCCAGGAGAAGCCGAGCGCCATGTAGACCAACGGCTGAGCCAGGAGGATGCAGCACAGGCCGACGCCGAGATAGAAGCCCGACATCCTGCCCCGCCCTTCGGCGATCGCCGCCGCCTTCTCCGGCCTGGCCTGCAGGCGCAGGATGCGGAAGGCAACGCCGGGCGCCAGGAAAAACAGCAGGCCGAGCAGCACGGTGACGACGGCGCTCGACCAGGCCAGCCACTCGCCCTGGCTCGCCGGCCATGGAAACGCATAATCCATAATCGTCCCCTCGAAATGCCTGTTTTGAAATTTCCGGGCATTCTAGCGGAGGAAAAGTGCCGCGCCAGATGACTCCAGGCATTTTAAGCCAAGCGCATCAACCGAGCGCGAATTGCACTGCCGCCTCGGCATGGATACGCGTCGTGTCGAAGACCGGAATGTCGAAATCGCGCTGGCCAATCAGCATGGTGATCTCGGTGCAGCCCATGATAAGGCTGTCGGCGGCCTTTTCCCGGCGCAGACGCTCGACCTCGGCGATATAGGCCGCCTTCGAAACGTCGGTGACGATGCCCTGGCAGAGCTCGTCATAGATGACGCGGTGGACCATGTCGCGACCGGCCACGTCCGGCACCACCGGCTGCAATCCATATTCGTCGGTGAGCCGGCGCTTGTAGAAATCCTGCTCCATGGTGAACCGTGTTGCCAATAATGCTGGCCGCTGCATGCCGGCGCGCTTGATCGCAACCGCGGTGGCATCGGCGATGTGGATCAGCGGGATGGATATGGAGGCCTGCACCTGGCCGGCGAGCTTGTGCATGGTGTTGGTGCACAAAAGCAGCCCTTCGGCGCCGCCCGCCTCCAGCTTGCGCGCCGCTTCGACGAGAAGCACGCCGGCGCCTTCCCAGTCGCCGTGATGCTGCCGCTCGGCGATCTCGGCAAAGTCGAACGACCAGAGCAGCAGTTTCGCCGAATGCAGCCCGCCAAGGCGCTCGCGCACAATCTCGTTGAGCAGGCGGTAGTAGATGGCGGTTGATTCCCAACTCATGCCGCCGAGCAGGCCAAGGGTTTTCAAAACAGTTTCCTTCCCTTGCAGCGACTTATGATACATTCCAAAGAGATATTGAGGGACACTCAATGAAAACAAAATCCAGCAGCAGGGCACGCAGTGAACTGTGCGCCGTGGTCGCTGAGGCCAGCAGAGGCAGTCCGACGACGATCACCGAGCGGGGGCGACCAGTGGCCATGGTGATTTCGATTGATGATGCTTATCGACTTTGTCCTGAAGAGTTTCGGCAACGCCTCGAACTGAAGGACACGACCAGCAATCCACGCGAAGGCTGAACGTCCTTACAAAAAGCTCTGCGGATCGATGTCGACCTGCACGCGCACTGAACCGCGCTGTTTCGGCCCGTTGGCGAGCATGGTTCGGATGAAGCCCTGCATGTCGGCGCGGCGTTCGCCCTGGATCAGCAGGCGGAAGCGATGGCGGCCACCGAGCAGGGACAGCGGCGCCTCGGCTGGGCCGAGCACGAACAAGTCCGATGCCTCGGGCGCCGCCCGGCGCAGACCGCGTGCATGGCCTTCGGCCTCCGCCCGCGTCACCGCGCTGACGATGACGCCGGCGAGCCGTCCGAAGGGCGGCAAGGCCGCGCGCTCGCGCTCGGCGATCTCGCGCTCGTAAAAGGCTTCCGAATCGCCGGAGACGATCGCCCGCATCACCGGATGGTCAGGCTGGAAGGTCTGCAGCAGACCGAGGCTCTTCTTGCCAGTGCGGCCGGCACGGCCGGTCACCTGGCTGAGCAGCTGGAAGGTGCGCTCGGCGGCACGCGGATCGCCATTGGCCAGACCGAGATCGGCATCGACGACGCCGACCAGCGTCATGTTGGGGAAGTTGTGGCCCTTGGCGACCAGCTGCGTGCCGATGACGATATCGGCCTCGCCGTCGGCGATCGCCTCCAGTTCCAGCCGCAGCCGCCGCACGCCGCCCATCAGGTCCGACGACAGGACGATGGTGCGCGCGTCGGGGAAATGCGTGACGACCTCCTCGGCGATGCGCTCGACGCCCGGCCCGCAGGCGACGAGATGGTCGAGCGTGCCGCATTCGGGACAAGCCTCGGGGCGGCGCTCATTGTGCCCGCAATGGTGGCAGACCAGCTGGCCGCGAAAGCGATGCTCGACCAGCCAGGCCGAGCAGACCGGGCAGCCGAAGCGGTGGCCGCAGACGCGGCACAGCGTCAGCGGCGCATAGCCGCGCCGGTTGAGGAACAGCAGAGACTGCTCCTCCTTTTCCAGCGTCCGGCGCATATGCTCGATCAGCACCGGCGACAGGAATCCGCCACGCGCCGGCGGCGCGCGGCGCATGTCGATCGATTTGAGATCGGGCAATGCCGCCTCGGCGAAGCGAGCGGAGAGCACCGCCCTGTTGTATTTGCCCTGGCTGGCGTTGACCCGGCTTTCGACCGATGGCGTCGCCGACGCCAGCACCACGGGAAAGCCGCCAATATGACCGCGCACCACCGCCATGTCGCGCGCATTGTAGAAGACGCGGTCTTCCTGCTTGTAGGCGGGGTCGTGCTCCTCGTCGACGACGATCAGGCCAAGCTCCTTGAACGGCAGGAACAGCGCCGAGCGGGCGCCGGCAACGACGCGCACGCTGCCTTCCGCCACCTGCCGCCAGACTTTTTCGCGCATCCTGGGCGGCAGGTCCGAATGCCATTCGGCCGGCTTGGCGCCGAAGCGGCGCTGGAAGCGCTCCAGAAACGCATGGGTCAGCGCGATTTCCGGCAGCAGGATCAGCACCTGCTTGCCCTGGTCGAGGGCCGCCGCCACCGCCTCGAAATAAACCTCCGTCTTGCCCGAACCGGTGACGCCGTCGAGCAGCGCGACATTGAAGATGCCGGCCGCGACATTGGCGCGCAGCATCGACGCGGCATCATTCTGGTCCGGCATCAATTCCGGCGCGGTATAGTTCGGATCAGGCGCGGCCACGACCGGGCGCGGCGGGATCATCACCGTCTCGAACACGCCTTGCGCCTTGAGCCCCTCGATAACCGTCGACGACACGCCGGCGGCATGGGCGAGGCCGGAACGCGTCCAGGCAAGGCCGCCTTCCGCCGTCTCCAGCACACGCGCCCGCGCATCCGTCATCCGGTCGGGAACGGCCGTGGTTCGCTGCAGCCCCTCGATCCAGGGTTCGGGATCGAAAGCCTCCGGCGCCCTGAGCAGCATGCGCGCCACCATGCCCGGCGCCGACAGCGTGTATTGCGCCACCCAGTCGACGAAGCGGCGCATGGCACGGTCGATCGGCGGGCAGTCGAAGACCTGTTCGATCGGACGCAGCTTTTTCGCATCGACCTTCTCGACCGCGCCATCCCAGACGATGCCGGCGACCTGACGGGGTCCAAGCGGCACGCGCACGATCGAACCCGGCACCACACGCATGCCGGCCGGCACGGCATAGGTGTAGGGGCGTTCGGCCGGCATCGGCACCAGCACCGGTGCGGCCGCGACAAAGGGCGAATCTTCACTCATGAGGCGTGACCTTGCCCCGACTTTGGTCTAGATCAAAGAGCAACGCTGAACGTGCCTTCCCAAGCACGACGAAATCTTCAGGAGACCCGCCATGAAATTTTTTGCCGACACAGCCGACATCAAGGAAATCCGTGAGCTGAACGATCTGGGGCTGCTTGATGGCGTCACCACCAACCCATCGCTGATCCTGAAATCGGGTGGCAAGATCGTCGAAGTCACCAAGCAGATCTGCGACATCGTCGAAGGCCCGGTTTCGGCCGAAGTCGTGGCGACCGTGTACAAGGACATGATGGCCGAGGCCGAGGTCCTGGCCAAGATCGCACCCAATATCGCCATCAAGGTGCCGTTGACGCTCGACGGCCTTAAGGCCTGCAAGACGATCCGCACCGAGATGAACCGCATGGTCAACGTCACGCTGTGCTTCTCGGCCAATCAGGCACTGCTCGCCGCCAAGGCCGGCGCGTCCTTCATCTCGCCGTTCGTCGGCCGCATCGATGACACCGGCTCGGATGGCATGGAGCTGATCCAGGAGATCCGGCAGATCTACGACAATTACGATTTCCAGACCGAGATCCTGACCGCATCGGTGCGCACGGTGAACCACGTCAAACAGGCCGCGCTCATCGGCGCCGATGTCATCACCGCCCCGCCGGCGACGCTGAAGGCGCTGGTCAATCATCCGCTGACCGACAAGGGCCTTGCCGCCTTCCTCGCCGACTGGGCCAAGACCGGTCAGAAGATCGGCTGAGCAATTCCAGGAAAGTGTGAAACGGTTTTCCCGGGAAAAGCGCATAGCGCTTTCCCTTGGGAATTGAGAGCGGTTGGCCGTTTCCGGGAAACGGTGAACTGCTCTAAAACCATCGCTTTCAAGAAAAAGCCGGGCAACCGGCCTTTTTTATGCGCTGCGGATCAGGAGGAGCCTCCCGATCACTCCGCGCCGTCATCGTCAGGCGCGGCCACCGGCGGGCGCCGCCCCATGATGATCTCGCGCTTGCCGACATGGTTGGGCGCGCCGACCAATCCTTCCTTCTCCATGCGCTCGACCAAGGAAGCGGCGCGGTTGTAACCGATGCCAAGCCGACGCTGGATGTAGGACGTCGAGCACTTCTTGTCGCGCAACACCACCTTGACCGCCTCGTCATAGCTGGAATCGCCGTCCTCGGCGGCAACGGATCCCTTGTCGAAGACCGCGCCCTGGTCGCCTTCGTCTTCCTCTTCATCCTCGTCGGCTGTCACGGTTTCCAGATATTCGGGGCGGCCCTGCGCCTTCAGGTGCGCCACGACATGTTCGACCTCCGCGTCGGAAACAAACGGGCCATGCACGCGGGAAATACGCCCGCCGCCCATCATGTGCAGCATGTCGCCCTGGCCGAGCAGCTGCTCGGCGCCCTGCTCGCCCAAGATGGTGCGGCTGTCGATCTTGGAGGTGACCTGGAAGGAGATGCGGGTCGGGAAGTTGGCCTTGATGGTGCCGGTGATGACATCGACCGACGGGCGCTGCGTTGCCATGATCAGGTGGATGCCGGCTGCGCGCGCCATCTGCGCCAGGCGCTGGATGGCGCCTTCGATCTCCTTGCCGGCGACCATCATCAGGTCGGCCATCTCGTCGACGATGACGACGATGTACGGCATCGGCGCCAGGTCGATTTCCTGCTGCTCGAAAAGCGGCTCTCCGGTGCCCTTCTCGAAACCCGTCTGGATCGTCATGACGACGGTCTCGCCCTTGTCGCGGGCAGCCGCGGCGCGCTCGTTGTAGCCGTCGATGTTGCGTACGCCCAGCCGCGCCATCTTGCGATAGCGGTCCTCCATCTCGCGCACCGCCCATTTGAGCGCGGTGACGGCCTTTTTGGAATCGGTGACGACGGGGGTCAGAAGGTGCGGGATGCCGTCATAGACGGAAAGCTCCAGCATCTTGGGATCGACCATGATCAACCGGCATTCTTCCGGCTTCAGCCGGTAGAGCAGCGACAGGATCATGGTGTTGATGGCGACCGACTTGCCCGAGCCGGTGGTGCCGGCGACCAGCAAATGCGGCATCTTTGCCAGCTCGGCGATGACAGGCTCGCCGCCGATGGTCTTGCCCAGGCAAAGCGCCAGCTTGCAGCTGGTCTTTCGGAAACCCTGGGATTCGATCAGTTCGCGGAAATAGACCGTCTCGCGCGTCTCGTTCGGAAGCTCGATGCCGATGACGTTGCGGCCGGGCACGACGGCGACGCGTGCCGAAACAGCCGACATGGAACGGGCGATATCATCGGCGAGACCGATGACGCGGGAGGATTTGACGCCCGGGGCCGGCTCGAACTCGTAGAGGGTGACGACCGGACCGGGACGGACGTGGATAATCTCGCCGCGCACGCCGAAATCCTCGAGCACGCTTTCCAGAAGATCGGCGTTCTGCTCGAGCCGCTCCTGCGACATGTAGAAGCCCTGCCCTTCCGGCGGCTGCTGCAGCAGCTCTTCCGAGGGAAGTTCATAACCTTCGCCGGTCATGGCCGGCACAATCTTGCCGACCATGGGCAGCGGCGAAGAGACGCGCATGGCTGGAGCCGAAACGGCCTCCTCCGCCCCTTGTCCGACCGGCGCCGGAACGGCGTTGCTCGCGGCGGCCGGAATTGCATCCGCCGCCTGGGCCTGTCGCGGCGCGTTGCTCGCTGCCGGCTGAGTCGCGGCTTCGTTCGAATTGGCCGGACGGACATCCGGCAAGGCGGGTGGAGCTTGCAGGCCTGGAAGGCATTCGATGACACGGAACAACGCGGTGGGATCGGCCGCCGGCGCGCGGCGAATGTCGACCCGGCCGGCGATAGCCGGCGCTACCGGGCGCGAAGCCGGGACGGCCTGCGGCGCCGGTACCGGGCCTTCGATCATATAGGGCGCCATGAGTTCGAAGAAGACGTGATCCGACAGATAGGGCCAGCGGACAGTCTCGCGCCCTGTTGTCTTGACCGGCGCCGTTCCAGGGGCGGAAGCCGCTGGTACGGATGCACGTGCCATTGCGGCCGGCCGCGGCCCTGGCGGTGCGACAACCCGCGCCTTATCGCCGGCACGCCCTGGTGAAACGGATGCCACGGGCGGGGCAGGCTGCCTTTCATGCGGCACAGCTCTGTTGCCGGCGGGCGCCCGGGCAGCGTCCGAAGCGGGGCTCCGGTTTTTCATCGGCGATGACAAGGACGAGGCTGCCTGGGGCGCCGAGGCGGATCGCGCCATTGTTTGCGGCGCCGGTTGCCCCAGAGGTTCGTTTTGCGCGGCGGCAGCCTCTTCGGGCTGCGGACGGCGTGTGTTGGCCTCGTAGTCCGGCGTGCGTGTAAAGCGCACATTCGGCGCCAGGAAGAAATACTCCTGCCATGCCGGACTTTCGTTGCCGCCGAGATCAATAGGCGGCGGCGGAGAACCGGCCCTGGCCGCGCCGGAACGCTGGCCATTCCCCTTGTCGCTCATGCCGTTGAAACGCTCACCCTCGGGATCATCGGGCGAAGCTGACTTCGATAAATTGACCCGAGGAAAACGCTTGGATTCCATTCTCAAGACTCACTCTGAAACGTCTGCTGAGCAATAGGGAGCGAGTGGTTAACAGTTGCTTCCCGTCAGCGCCGTTGGAGCGTCCGAAACGTATCTTTCGCGACGATGTCGAACGATCCGGATTCGCGCGGATGATCGCCATCCACGATCACCCACTCACCCATACGCGCCGGCAAAAAAGGTGAACGGAAGGGTTCGGCTCTTGGCCGTCGCGAGCGGTCCGAGCACCAGGATGGAGACGGTATTTTCCGAAAACGAAGGCTGGCGCCAGAGCAATTCCAGGAAAAGTGCGTAGCGGTTTTCCGTCCGGAATTGCGTAAAAACACAGAGCTCTAGCCAGCTGCCTTGCCGTGCCGGGCTAGATCCTGGGCGATCGACAATTGCAGGGCTTCGGCCAGTTCGCGCGCGGCACGATTCTCGGCATCGATCTGCGCCCGGTAGGAGGCAAATTCCTGGCGCGGCTTGTCGAAGGACGAGGTGATCGCCCGCTTGCCGACAGCGATCACCGCACCGGTATTCGCATCGGTCAGCCTGTAGCCGGCGGTGAGCGTCACCGAACCGGCGGTCGGCTCGTCCTGATCGGTTCCGACCTGCACGAGGGCCGAGGATTCGACGGCTTCGGTCACGCCGAGATCGAGCGAATAAAGCGGCGAGGCCGGTTCGCCGGCGCCGCGCCCGAATCCGAAGATCAGATTGTTGCGCACCTGCTGGGCATAACGCGTCCTGACCGGCTTGATGGCGATCGACGCCATTTCAGCATTGGCGGTCGAGCCAGTCGACAGCGGCGCGCTGGAATAGAGCGGCCGCACCGTGCAGGCCGAAACCAGTGCGAGCGAGCCGACAAGACCGGCCAGCGCGATGCGGCGCAGCAAACGGCTCAGCTCTGTCTTTTCCCGATCAGGCAACGACATTGACGATCCTCTGCGGCACGATGATCACCTTGCGCGGAGCCTTACCTTCAAGTGCTTTCTGCACGAAGTCGAGAGCCAATACCGCTTTTTCGACCGCACCTTGGTCCGCGTCGCGGGCAATTGTCAAATCCCCCCGCTTCTTGCCGTTGACCTGGACCGGATAGGTGACTTCGTTGTCGACGACCAGCGCCGGATCGAAGACCGGCCACGGCCGTTCGGCTACCAGTTCGGTGCCGCCGAGCGTCTCCCAGCACTCCTCGGCCAGATGCGGCATGACGGGCGCGATCAGATGCACCAGGATCTCGACCGCCTGTCGGCAGGCGCCTTGCAGTGCCTGATCGGCTTTGCCGTCCGCCACTTCGTTGAGCGGCGTGGTCAGCGCGTTGGCCAGCTCATAGATGCGGGCGATGGCGCGGTTAAAGGCGAGCTTCTCGATGTCCTCGCCGACTGCCTTCAGGATCTTGTGCGTGGCCTTCGAGACCACTCCCGCCTCACCGGCGTCAGCCGAGGCGGGTTTCACTCCAGCCAGCGTCTCGGCCGCGGTCGACACCAGCCGCCATATGCGCTGCATGAAGCGATGCGCGCCGGCGGCGCCGTCGTCGGTCCACTCGACATCGCGCTCGGGCGGCGAATCCGACAGCATGAACCAGCGCGCCGTGTCGGCGCCGTAGCCGTCGGTGATGTCTTCCGGGCTCACCGTGTTCTTCTTCGACTTCGACATTTTTTCGAGCGGGCCAATGGTCACGGCTTCGCCGGTGGCGATGTCGATGGCGCGGCGCTTACCGTCGATATCTTCCAGCCGCACTTCGGTCGGCGCCAGCCAGCGGCCATTGGATGCCGAGCCGACGCGGTAGGTTTCATGCACCACCATGCCTTGCGTGAACAGGCCCTTGAACGGCTCGGCCAGATCGACATGGCCGGTCTCGCGCATGGCGCGGGTGAAGAAACGCGAATAGAGCAGATGCAGGATCGCGTGCTCTATGCCGCCAATATACTGATCGACCGGCAGCCATTCGTTGGCCGCCCTGGGGTCGGTCGGCTCATGCGCCCAGGGCGCGGTGAAACGGGCGAAATACCAGGACGAATCGACGAACGTGTCCATCGTGTCAGTTTCGCGGCGCGCGTCCTTGCCGCATTGCGGGCACTTCACATGCCGCCATGTCGGATGCCGGTCGAGCGGATTGCCCGGCCGGTCGAAATCGACGTCGTCCGGCAGCTTGACCGGCAGGTCGGCTTTCGGCACCGGCACCACTCCGCAATGCTCGCAATGGATCATCGGGATCGGGCAGCCCCAGTAGCGCTGGCGCGAAATGCCCCAGTCCCGCAGGCGGAAATTCACCTTGCGCTCGGCCATCGGCCGGTTGCCGATCGTCTTCTGCTCCAAGAGCTTCGCCACCTCGTCAAAGGCCTGGCTCGGCTTCATCCCGTCGAGGAAGCGTGAATTGATCATCGCGCCATCATCTACATAGGCAACGTCGATAATCTGGAACGCGGACGGGTTCTCGCCGTCAGGCATCACCACCGGCACCACCGGCAGCCCGTATTTGTTGGCGAAGTCGAGATCGCGCTGATCATGCGCAGGGCAGCCGAAAATGGCGCCGGTGCCATATTCCATCAGCACGAAATTGGCGACATAGACGGGCAGCGTCCAGCTGTCGTCGAACGGATGGACGACGCGAATGCCGGTGTCGAAGCCCTTCTTCTCGGCTGTCTCCAGCGCCGCCACCGAAGTGCCCATATGGCGGACTTCCTCGATGAACTTCGCCAGCGCCGGATTGGTCTCGGCGGCCTTCCTGGCCAGCGGATGATCGGCGGCGATCGCCATGAAGGAGGCGCCGAAGATGGTGTCGGGCCGCGTCGTATAGACCTCCAGCTCATGCTCGCCGGCAACGTCCGAGGCCAGCGGCCAGCGGATCAGCAGACCTTCCGAACGGCCGATCCAGTTTTGCTGCATCAGCTTCACTTTTTCGGGCCATTCGTCGAGGCCGTCGAGCGAATCCAGCAGATCCTGCGCAAAGTCGGTGATCTTGAAGAACCACTGCGTCAGCTCGCGTTGCTCGACCAGCGCGCCCGAGCGCCAGCCGCGCCCGTCGATGACCTGCTCATTGGCGAGCACGGTCATGTCCTCCGGGTCCCAGTTGACCTTGGAGGATTTGCGCGTCACCAGCCCCTTCTCGACGAAGTCGAGGAACAGCATCTGCTGGCGGTGGTAATAGTCGACATCGCAGGTGGCGAATTCGCGCGCCCAGTCCAGCGACAGGCCCATGACCTTGAGCTGCTCGCGCATGGTGGCGATGTTCTGGTAGGTCCATTCCTTGGGATGGACCTTGTTCTGCATCGCCGCGTTTTCGGCCGGCATGCCGAAAGCGTCCCAGCCCATCGGATGCAGCACGTTGAAACCCTTGGCCCGCTTGTAGCGCGCCACCACGTCGCCCATCGTATAATTGCGGGTATGGCCGATATGGATGCGCCCGGACGGATAGGGGAACATCTCCAGCACGTAGTATTTCGGACGCGGATCGTCATTGTGCGCTTCGAAAAGCTTCTTTTCGGCCCAGGCCTTCTGCCATTTGGGCTCTGACGCGCGCGGATTGTATCGTTCGGTTGCCATGGGACGTTTTTCACTTAAAAGCATGCGGACCGCCGAAGCCCGGCGGTTCATGGAATGTGGTCCGGGTGTTCACCATGGTTTGGCAAACCCGTCAACCATATGGGCATCGCGGCTGACAAAAACGCGGGTCAAAACAGCGGGATTTGCATATGGGCGACACCGTTCAGCAGTTTTTCGCGGTCAAGGCGAAGATCGCCGCCGCCGAGCAGGAAGCCGGCCGCGAAGCCGGCGCGGTGACGCTTGTGGCTGTTTCCAAGACCTTCGACGCCGCCGATATAAGCCCCGTTATCGAGGCCGGCCAGCGCGTCTTCGGTGAGAACCGCGTGCAGGAGGCGCAAGGCAAATGGCCTGATCTGAAGCAGGCTTTCCCGGATATCGAGCTGCACCTGATCGGCCCGCTGCAGTCGAATAAGGCCAAGGAAGCCGTGGCCCTGTTCGACGTCATCGAGACGGTCGACCGCGAAAAGATCGCCGCCGAACTCGCCAAGGAGATCGCCAGGCAAGGCCGCGCGCCAAGGCTCTACGTCCAGGTCAACACCGGCTCCGAACCGCAGAAGGCCGGCATCGAACCGCGCGAGGCGGTGGCCTTTGTCGCCCGCTGCCGCGATGTGCACGGCCTTGCCATCGAAGGCCTGATGTGCATCCCGCCGGCCGACGAGAACCCGGGCCCGCATTTTGCCTTGCTGGAAAAGCTGGCACGGGAGGCAGGCGTTGCCAAACTGTCGATGGGCATGTCTGGCGACTACGAGACGGCAATCGCCTTCGGTGCGACCAGCGTTCGTGTGGGTTCGGCGATTTTCGGCAGTAGATAGCGTTAGACCAGACCAGCAGGTCCGTTGCACCAGCGCTGGAAACGACACGTACCGTTCCTATTTGAGCCGTGTCACCGCACTTCCTCTGGAGCCTTCACCATGCGTTACAATCAGCTTGGAAATACCGGGCTATTCGTCTCCGAACTGTGCCTCGGCACCATGACCTTCGGCGCCGCCGGCCAGAACGCCCAATGGGGCCTGATCGCCAGTCTCGACCAGAAGGGCGTTAACGAGATCGTCGGCCGCTCGCTTGCCGCCGGCGTCAACTTCTTCGACACGGCCGACGTCTATTCCTTCGGCGAGTCCGAAAAATTGCTCGGCCAGTCCCTCCGCGATCTCGGCGTTGCCAGGCAGAACGTGGTCATCGCCACCAAGGTGCATGGCGCCATGGGCGACGGCCCGAACCAGCGCGGCTCCTCGCGCGGCCACATCATGGACTCGGTCGATGCCAGTCTCGAACGGCTGCAGCTCGACCATATCGATCTCTACCAGCTACACGGCACCGACGCCGTGACGCCGATCGACGAAACGCTGCGGGCGCTTGACGATCTCGTCTCCAGCGGCAAGGTCCGTTATGTCGGCGTCTCCAACTGGGCGGCGTGGCGCATCGCCAAGGCGCTGGGCATCGCCGACCGCAAGGGCTTTGCGCGCTTCGAGACCATCCAGTCCTACTACTCGATCGCCGGCCGCGATCTCGAGCGCGAGATCGTGCCGCTCATCAATGAGGAGAAGCTCGGTCTGATGGTATGGTCGCCGTTGGCCGGTGGCCTGCTCTCCGGCAAATACGGTCCCGGTGCGCCCGGCAATGGCGAGGGCCGCCGCGCCTCGTTCAATTTCCCGCCGGTCAACGAGGACCGCGCCTGGGCGGCGGTCGCCGTCATGCGCGAGATCGCCAAAAAGCATGATGTGAGCGTTGCCACGGTGGCGCTCGGTTATGTCCTGGCCAAGCCCTTCGTGATGAGCGTCATCATCGGCGCCAGTCGCATGGACCAGCTCGAACAGAACCTTGCCGCGACCGAGGTGAAGCTTGACGCCGATGATGTCGCCCGTCTCGACGAAGTCAGCGCGCTGCCCGCCGAATATCCCGGCTGGATGCTCGAGCGCCAGGGTGTCGGCCGACGTCCGGCGCCCTTTGCGCCGAAAGCATGAAGCAGTTGGGGCAGACGTCTCGGGAGCCGATCGGCTCCCGAGACCCATTCAGGCCAGCCTGACGCTCTCCGCGAGAAAATCGAGAAAGGCCCGCACCCGCGCCGGCAGGTGCCGGCCCTGGCCGACATAGACGGCGTGGGTGGCCTCCTGGTCTCCGGGATTGAAATCCTCCAGCAGCGGCACCAGCCGCCCGGCGGCGATATCGGCCGCGACATGCCAGCGAGCCAGCCTGGAGATGCCCGCCCCGGCCAGCGTCATCAGCCGCATCGCCTCGCCGTCGCTGACCAGCGTGTTGCCGGTGATCGGGATCATGACCGCGTCGCCGGCCGCGTCGAAGAATGGCCAGCCATCGATATGCCTGACGAAGCCGAAGCCCATGCGGTTGTGGCTGTCGAGATCGACCGGCGTCAGCGGCGTGCCGTGCGCATCGAGATAGGATGGAGCCGCAACGACGACCCCCGGGCTCTGCCCGAGCTTGCGCGCCACCAGCCGTGATTCGCCGAGCGGACCGGCCCGGATGGCGACATCGGCGCGCTCCGCCATCAGATCGATGACGCTGTCGGTCAGTACCAGATCGACTGAGATTTCCGGGTAGCGTTCGAGGAAGCGCGGCAGCAGCGGGATGAGCCGGTGCACCCCGAAGGGCACGTAGGTGTTGACGCGCAGCCGCCCGCGCGGCGCGGCACCCGCCGCCGCCTCGCGCTCGGCCGCCGCCATGTCGGCCAGGATGCGCTGCCCGCTCTCGTAGAATGCCGCTCCTTCCGGCGTCAGCAGCAGCTTGCGCGTCGAGCGACTGACCAGCCTGGCCCCTAGCCGGGCCTCCAGCCGCGCGATCAGCTTGCTGACCGCCGATGGCGTCATGCGCAATGCGCGCGCGGCCGCCGAGAAGCTGCCCGCCTCGACGACGCGCACAAACACTTCGATCTCGCCGGAGCGGTTGATGTCGGGTCTCGCCATCTGTGAATCTATTTCACAGAAAATATGCCTTGGGCAAGTCTGGTTCACAGGGCAGGGCGACACGATCTTCCCGGTCGGGGCGCGGATTGGACAGGGCGCTCGTCGTCTTGGAAGTGGAAACCACCATGCCTCTTGCTCTTTACGCCCTCGCCGCCGGCGCCTTCGGCATCGGCGTCACGGAATTCGTCATCATGGGCCTGCTTATCGACGTCAGCAAAGACCTTGGCGTCTCGATCTCGGCCGCCGGCCAGCTCATTTCGGGCTACGCGCTGGGCGTCGTCATCGGCGCCCCCTTGCTTACCATCGCCACCGGCAACTGGCCGCGCAAGACGGTGCTGCTGGCGCTGATGGCGATCTTCACCCTTGGTAACCTCGCCTGTGCGCTGGCGCCCGACTATTGGACACTGATGGGCGCCCGCATCATCACCGCCTTCGCCCACGGCACTTTCTTCGGCGTCGGCTCGGTGGTCGCCACCGGCCTGGTCGCGTCCAACAAGAAGGCCTCGGCGATCGCGCTGATGTTCACCGGCCTGACCATCGCCAACATTCTCGGCGTGCCTTTTGGCACCTGGCTCGGCCAGGCCTTTGGCTGGCGTGCAACCTTCTGGGCGGTGACCGCGGTCGGCCTCGCCGCCTTTGCCGTCATCCTGCTTCTGGTGCCGCGCAGCCAGGCGGCACCTGAAAAGAGCGAGCTTCGTGCCGACCTCGCGGTGCTGCGCCGCACGCCCGTGCTGCTCGGCCTCGCCACCACGGTGCTCGGCTATGCCGGTGTCTTCGCCGTCTTCACCTACATCGCACCGCTGTTGACCGAGATCAGCGGCTTCAAGGAGGCGGCCGTGTCGCCGATCCTGCTCGTCTTCGGCGGCGGCCTCATCGCCGGAAATCTCGTCGGCGGCAAAGCCGCCGACCGTTGGCTGGTGCCGGCCGTGCTGGGCAGCCTCGTGGTGCTGGCGCTGGTGCTGGCGACAATGAGCTTCGCCATTCACAGCCAGGTCATGGCCGTCATCTATGTCGGCCTGCTGGGTGCCGCTGCCTTCGCCACCGTGGCGCCGCTGCAAATGTGGGTGCTGGAGAAGGCGCAAGGCGCCGGCCAGAGCCTCGCCTCCTCCTTCAACATCGCCGCCTTCAACCTCGGCAACGCCGCCGGCGCCTGGCTGGGCGGCGCGGTCATCGCCCACGGCCTTGGCCTCGGTGCCCTCACCTGGGTGGCCGCGCTGCTGCCGCTTGGCGCCCTCGCCGTGGCCGCACTGGCGTTGCGCCTCGATCGCACGCCAGCGCTCGGCGCACCGGCCACAGTCCGGTCGTGACGCTCGCCGACACCCGAATCGCTTTCGAACCTTTCACAAAACCACCAGGAGCAGGAAAATGGACTATCGACGTCTTGGCGCATCGGGCCTGAAGGTCCCCGCACTTTCATTCGGCGCGGGAACCTTTGGAGGCTCCGGGCCACTGTTCGGCGCCTGGGGCAATAGCGATGCCGGGGAAGCGCGGCGGCTTATCGACATCTGCTTGGACGCCGGCGTCAACCTGTTCGACACCGCCGACGTCTATTCGAACGGCGCGTCGGAGCAAGTGCTCGGCGAAGCCATCAAGGGCCGCCGCGATGCGGTGCTGATCTCGACCAAGACCTCGTTGCCGACGGGCGACGGCCCGGCCGATTATGGCTCCTCGCGCTCGCGGCTGATCAAGTCGGTCGACGTGGCGCTGAGGCGTCTCGGCACCGACTATATCGACCTGTTGCAGCTGCACGCCTTCGATGCCGGTACGCCGATCGAGGAGGTGCTGTCGACATTGGACGAGCTCGTGCGCGCCGGCAAACTGCGCTATGTCGGCGTCTCCAATTTTTCCGGCTGGCAAGTGATGAAGTCGCTTGGGCTCGCCGACAGGCATGGCTACCCGCGTTACGTCGCGCATCAGGTCTATTATTCACTGGTCGGCCGCGACTATGAGTGGGAGCTGATGCCGCTCGGCCTCGACCAGGGCGTCGGCGCTCTGGTGTGGAGCCCGCTCGGCTGGGGCCGCCTGACCGGCAAGATCCGCCGTGGTCAGCCCCTGCCGGAAAAGAGCCGGCTGCATGATACGGCGAGCTTCGGTCCGCCGGTGGAGGACGAGCACCTCTACCGGGTCATGGACGCGCTTGACGTGGTGGCCGGGGAAACCGGCAAGACCGTGCCGCAGATCGCCATCAACTGGCTCTTGCAGCGTCCGACCGTGTCATCGGTCATCATCGGCGCCCGCAACGAGGAGCAGCTGCGCCAGAACCTCGGCGCTGTCGGCTGGTCGCTGACCCCCGAACAGGTGAAGAAACTCGACGCGGCAAGCGAAGTTACCGCGCCTTACCCGTATTTCCCCTATCGCCGCCAGGAAGCCTTTGCCCGGCTCAACCCGCCGGCGGTGTGACGATGTCAGCGCTGAAGCCGCTAATCTCCACCCTCAAGGGGGGAGATGTCCGGCAGGACAGAAGGGGGTCGTCTCACGTAGATCTCCGGCGCCATCTGGCGTCGCGGACGACGTTGGCACTCCACGCGCGGCGACCCCCTCTGTCGCCTTCGGCGACATCTCCCCCTCAAGGGGGGAGATTACTCCGCTCAGTGCAGCACGAACTCGCCATCCACCTTGCGCCATTCATTCGGCGCGATCAGCTTCTGGTGCGTGTAGACCACCGAATGCAGCGGCCCGTCGAGCCTCGCCTTCCAGAACTCGATGAACTTGATCAGTACCGGAAATTGCGGCGCGATATCGTAATCCTGCCAGATGAAGCTCTGCAGCAGATGCGGATGGTCGGGGAAGTGATAGAGAATCTTGGCCGTGGTCAGGCCGTAGCCCTTGAGCATCAGGTCCATTTCGCCATGGTCGCGCATTGCGGTCCTCAGGTTGATTCTCCTTCCTCCCAACGCTGGATTGTGCGCGTGGTTGCTTAACTGTCTATTGATTTTCGCAGACCATGACGGCCTTTTCCTCCACCAAAACATGTGCTTAGCAGCGATGCCCCGGGAGTGCTGACAACGTTTGTGCAGCCGCTGCGGCATCGCGCCACGCGAATCCAACGTCTAATGTTGCCGTCTTCGCGGAACTGTTAATAATGCGCGCGAATTCGCGGCCGCTTCGCCGCGATCCCGCTGGCCGCCAAGCCAGCGGTTTGGTTTCGGGAGGAAAGCGAACACATGTCCGAGGCAAAGATCCATCGCGTCCAGCCGGCGTGGAAGAAGAACGCGCTGATCGACAACGACACCTATCTCAAATGGTACGCCGACAGCGTCAAGAACCCGGACAAGTTCTGGGGCAAGCACGGCAAGCGCATCGACTGGTTCAAGCCCTTCACCAAGGTCAAGAACACGTCCTTCGATGGCAAGGTCTCGATCAAGTGGTTCGAGGACGGGCTGACCAACGTCTCCTACAATTGCATCGACCGCCACCTGAAGAAGCGTGGCAACCAGACCGCCATCATCTGGGAAGGCGACAATCCCTACGACGACAAGAAGATCACCTACAACGAACTTTACGAGCATGTCTGCCGGCTTGCCAACGTCATGAAGAAGCACGGCGTCAAGAAGGGCGACCGCGTCACCATCTACATGCCGATGATCCCGGAAGCCGCCTATGCGATGCTGGCCTGCACCCGGCTAGGCGCCATCCATTCGATCGTCTTCGGCGGCTTTTCGCCGGACGCGCTGGCCGGCCGCATCGTCGATTGCGAATCGACCTTCGTCATCACCGCCGACGAAGGCTTGCGTGGCGGCAAGCCGATCCCGCTGAAGGAGAACACCGACAAGGCGATCGACATCGCTGCCAAGCACGATGTGACGGTGAAAAACGTGATTGTCGTGCGCCGCACCGGCGGCAAGATCGGCTGGGCGCCGGGCCGCGACCGCTGGTACCACGACGAGATCGCGACGGTCAGGCCCGACTGCAAGCCGGAGAAGATGAAGGCGGAGGACCCGCTGTTCATCCTCTACACCTCCGGCTCGACCGGCAAGCCGAAGGGCGTGCTGCACACCACCGCCGGCTACCTCGTCTATGCCTCGATGACGCACCAATATGTCTTCGACTACCATGACGGCGATGTCTACTGGTGCACCGCCGATGTCGGCTGGGTCACCGGCCACAGCTACATCGTCTATGGCCCGCTCGCCAATGGCGCCACCACGCTGATGTTCGAGGGCGTGCCGAACTACCCCTCGCAGTCGCGCTTCTGGGAGGTCATCGACAAGCATCAGGTCAACATCTTCTACACCGCGCCGACGGCGCTGCGTGCGCTTATGGGCGCCGGTGACGATCCGGTGAAGAAGACCTCGCGCAAGTCGCTGCGCGTGCTGGGCTCGGTCGGCGAGCCGATCAATCCGGAAGCCTGGGAGTGGTATTTCAACGTCGTCGGCAACGGCAAGGTGCCGATCGTCGATACATGGTGGCAGACCGAGACCGGCGGCATCCTGATCACGCCGCTGCCCGGCGCCACCGATCTCAAGGCAGGCTCGGCGACCCGGCCCTTCTTCGGCGTCAAGCCGCAGCTGGTCGACGGCGACGGCAAGGTGCTGGAAGGAGCCGCCGACGGCAACCTTTGCATCACCGATTCCTGGCCCGGCCAGATGCGCACCGTCTATGGCGACCACGACCGCTTCGTGCAGACCTATTTTTCCACCTACAAGGGAAAATACTTCACCGGTGACGGTTGTCGCCGCGACGCCGATGGCTATTACTGGATCACCGGCCGCGTCGACGACGTCATCAACGTCTCCGGTCACCGCATGGGCACGGCCGAGGTTGAATCGGCGCTGGTCAGCCATGAGAAGGTCTCGGAGGCCGCCGTCGTCGGCTACCCGCACGACATCAAGGGCCAGGGCATCTACAGCTACGTCACCTTGATGAAGGGCATTGAGCCTACCGAAGAGTTGCGCAAGGACCTTATCGCCCACGTCCGCAAGGAGATCGGCGCCATCGCCTCGCCCGACAAGATCCAGTTCGCGCCGGGCTTGCCCAAGACACGCTCGGGCAAGATCATGCGCCGCATCCTGCGCAAGATCGCCGAGGACGATTTCGCCGCCCTCGGCGACACCTCGACGCTCGCCGATCCGGCGGTCGTCGACGATCTCGTCGCCAACCGGCAGAACAGGAAGGGCTGAGACGAGCCATGGCCGCGATCGGCAGGGTTGCCGAACTCTGGCGCTATCCGGCGAGCTCGCTCGCCGGCGAACGCCTGCAAGCGATCGCGGTCGGCGCCGACAGCATCGACGGCGACCGCATGTTCGGTCTGGTCGACGCCGCCGACAACCAGATCGCCCGGCCCGATCGCGAGGCGAAATGGCACAAGGTGCCGCGCATCCGCACCCGGCTGACCGGTGACCGCAAGGTCGAGATCGCCGTTCCCGGCGGTGACTGGCTGGCGGCGCCGGGCGCTGAAAGCGATGATGCTGTTTCGGCCTATCTCGGCTTCGCGGCCTCGATCCGGCCGTTCGGCCCGCAGAACGCGCCGCCCGCCTACGCCGGTCCGCTCACGCAAGCGCGCTACAACAAGGCGCCCATCCATCTTTTAACCACGGCTTCGCTGGCGCGCCTGAAGGCGCTGCATCCGGAGGGAACGCCCGATGCGCGCCGCTTCCGTCCCAACATCGTCGTCGATATGGCGGCGGTCGAAGGCTCATTTCCGGAGACGGAGTGGATCGGCCGCAAGCTTGCGATCGGCGATCTGCTCTTGACCATCTCCGAGCCCTGCCGCCGTTGCGGCTTCACCATCATCGCCCAGGATGGCTTCGACAACGATCCCGGCATCCTGCGCAACCTGGTCCGACACAACGCCCACAATTTCGGCGTCTATTGCACGGTCGATCGGCCGGCCAGCATCGAGGTCGGCGCGACGATGCGGTTCGTCTAGCTGGCGGCATAGCCGCCGCGCCAAGTGCGGGCTCTTGCGCATAAAGGCACGACGCCTTCGAAAATCCTTTCGCGCAGCCTGTAATACGCGTGACAGAAAACGGCGCCATACAGGGCCCGGCGCGACCCCACCTTGTCGCTTTCGCCAATTTCAAATCCCACCGATCGGAGTACCGATGACTTCCCTACCCATCCTTGGCGCCGCCATGACCCTGGACGACGTCGAAATCCATCGCGGCTGGCTACTCGAAAGGCAGCGTGACCTGGAATTGCAGAGCTTCACCAACGCCGATGTTCTCGACGGCGACTGGACACCGCTCGCCGCCCGCGCCAAAAAGCTCCTCGACGGTCACCGGGGACGGCTCGGGATCCACGGGCCGTTCTGGGGCTTCGTCATCGCCTCGCAGGATCCCGACATTCGTACCGTTGTCAGCAAACGTCTGGTGCAAGGCATCGAGGTCTGCGCTGCCATCGGCGCGACGCAGATGGTCGTCCACAGCCCCTACACGACCTGGTCCTACAACAATCTCGACAACAATCCCGGCGAGCGCGAAAAGATCGTCGAATATTGCCACCTGACGCTGAGCGAAGTCGTCAGGCGGGCCGAAGACATCGGCTGCACCATGGTTCTCGAAAACATCGAGGACAGGGATCCGCATATCCGCGTGGCGTTGGCCGACAGCTTCAAGTCCCCTGCCGTCGCCGTGTCGATCGACACCGGCCACGCCTATTATGCCCATGGTTCGACCGGCGCGCCGCCGGTCGACTACTACGTGCACGCCGCCGGCAACCGCCTGCAGCATGTCCATCTGCAGGACGCCGACGGCTACGCCGATCGCCACTGGAGCCTCGGTGAAGGCACAATCCAGTGGCGTTCGGTCTTCGCCGCGCTCGCCAAACTCGAAAGCAATCCGCGTCTCATCATCGAGATCAAGGACAAGTCCAAGATCCCGGCGTCGGCGGCCTATCTCGGCTCGCTCGGCATCGCCGAGTGAGACGGCGGCGGGCGCCCAGGGGCCGTTACCTGTAAAGGTCGGCCCGCGTCGGCGGCAGGCCGCTCGGCCCACGCGCGCGTTTGGTGGCGACGGTCTGGAAAATCTGCGCCGAGGCGCGTTCGAAGGTGATGGAGCATCCCGTGAGATAGAGCAGCCAGAGGCGCGCCCTAGCCTCCCCCACCTCGGCAATGGCCTCGTCGAACCGCGCATGCAAGCGCTCGGCCCACAGCCTGCAGGTGCGGGCGTAGTGCTCACGCAGATTTTCGACGTCGTAGACGAGGAAGCTATGCGCTTCGAGATTGCCGAGCGTCATGCCGATCGTGTCGAGCTCGCCGCCCGGAAAGATGTACTTGATCAGCGCCTTGTATTCCGGCCCTTTGCGCAGAGTCTTCTTCGGGTCGCCCTTGCTGCGCCGCGTGATGGCGTGGTGCAGGTAGACGCCGCCCGGCTTCAACAAGCGGTGGACGGTCGAGAAATAGGCGGCATGATTGGCGAGGCCCAGATGCTCGAACATGCCGATCGACGATATCTTGTCGAACGTGCCGGAGAGCTCGGCATAGGATTTGATCTCGATGGTGATGCGGTCCTCAAGCCCCTCGGCGCGGATGCGCTCGCGCGCCAGCTTCGTCTGCTCTTCGGACAGCGACACGCCATGGCCGACGACGCCGTAATGCTTCGCCGCGTGGATCAGCATCGCCCCCCAGCCGCAGCCGATGTCGAGCAGGCTTTCGCCCGGCTTCAGCCGGAGCTTGCGGCAGATATGATCGAGCTTGTCGATCTGCGCCTGGTCTATGCTGTTGGCAAAATCCGTGAAGTAGCCGCAGCTGTAGACCATGCGCTCGTCGAGGAAGAGCCGGTAGAAAGCATTCGATATATCGTAATGATGCTGTATCGCCTCCTTGTTCGACCCGCTGACATAAGGGTTGCGGCCGGACAAATCGGTCCGCGCCGTCATCTGCTTTCGCGAAAACAGCACGGCCGGCAGGTCCCGCAGAATCGCCAGCTTCGGCAGTGATCTGAGCTTTGTCTTCAACTTGCCTTGCGAAGGCAGGGCGTAGAAGTCGAACAGCGACCCATCCTCGACGTCGACCGCCTTGGATATCCACATCTCCACCAGCGTCGAAAAGCTGGGGCGCCGGACCATCTGCCAGACAATATCCTGGTCGTTGATGGCAAGCACGGGTCCCGTCGCCGGGCCGATCCGCTCACCGGTCCACAGCCTCACCGCGAAACCAGGCTTCAGCGTCTCGACGACGCTTCGCACGATCCGTGCGGCTTTGCCGGCAGCGTCCATCTCCACCTCCCATGCGTCGAATATCGCCCTGCTCCCGAATTGCACTGTCGTCCAATCGGTCCGCGGACCGCAATCCCTATCTGTTGCGCAAAAACATCGCGCCGGACGATTTTCCGGGCGGGGCTCGGCCATTCCGTTGCGGCACCTTGCCATTTGCTGCGACGCACCCCATCATTAGGGCGTGTTCAACAAATCGAAAGGAGGTGATCCGATGTCGAGTGATTTCGTTTTCCAGAACGTGGCCTCAGCGGATTGCACTTTCGGGAAGCAGTCTTCCCGTTAAGGCGTGAGATGCGCGGTCGGTGACGTGAGCGTCGCCGCCATTGAGCCGCGCCATGGACGGAAACACGGAAGGCCGCCGGCTTCGAAAGAAGCGGCGGCCTTTTCCTTTTCATGGGGCCGCGACGCGGCTGAGGCCTATTTGGTCAGCGCCAGGCGCTCGATGTTCTGCACGATGGCGCTGAAGGCGTCGTCCAGTTCGGGACCGGTCGCGGCCTCGTAATAGTGCTTCAGCGTGGATGTGTCCGCGGTGGAGCAATCCTGGAGCACACTCTTTGCCTGATCCCTCTCGGTCGCGGTCATCGACGGGTCGTCGAGGTCGAAGCCGATCGTGAATATCTCGATGCCGTCCCGCTTCATGTTGTCGCAAATGTTCTCGGCATTGCTCCGCGACATCTGACCTGCGTTCTGTGACCTGGGCGCGCTGCGGCCGCCGGCGAATGCCGTGTTGAACTGGCCGTCCGTCATCAGGATGGCGACCTTGGCCACCTTCCTGCTGTCGAAATCGGCGGGACCTGTGCCCAGTCTGGCGGCGGCGATGGTCGAGCGCCAGTCGGGTGAGAGCATGTAGTAGCCCCATTGCACGGCGATGCCGCCGGCGGTCACGCCGTCCGCCTTGAAGCTCGCAATCGTGCTCAGCAATGTCTGCTTGTCAGCCGTCAGCGGAATGAGCTCCGGTTTCGGGCAGGTTTTCATGCGATCGTCGCGGTTGACCTTGGCGGGATAGTACTGCCCCTGGTTGTTCTTGCGCGGCTCCGATGGGCCGTCGGACGAATAGTCGGCATAGCCGTCCTTGTCCTTGCGCTCGGTGGCGCATTTGTCTGGCCTTCGAGGCGCGGATGAGTTCACGTTGATCGGTGCGTCCAATGCTGCCGGCAAATTCGGGCCGCCCGCCTGTTCGACGAAAACGCTCTCCGCGAGACCGCCGGTGTTGACCGCTTCGGCATAGGGAACGACCGCCACACGCACGCGCGGATTTTGCGGATCGATATTGTTGTTCAGCAGATCCTCGACGGCCCCGGAAGCGGCAGCCTGCAGGTCGCCGATCTTGTCGGTCTTGGCCCACCAGTTGGCGGCCATCGAACCGGTCACATCGAGCATCATCGCCACTTCGACGCGCTTGTCCGAATAGAGCGCCGTCGTTGACGCGGTGACCCGTTTGGTGTCGCCCATGCCGAAGATCGGGAAAAACAGGGCGAGATCCGCGTGGACGTCCGCCTGGACCGTGCTGGCGGTCCTGTTGACCGTCAGCCTGTCCAGCACGACCTGGTCGGCCTGGAGGATGCCGGCCATGCTGTTGGCGTCGAGAAAGGCCTGCACCGACTTGTTGGCATCGGCCTCCTTGATGGCGCCGGTCGTCAGGTCACGCGCCGTCGATGTCACCGCGGCGTCGACCACGCCCTGCAGGCTCGATCTGGCGTTGTACAACTGCGAGATGTTGACCGAAAAGCCGGCGGCTAGCGCCAAGACCGAGGCAGCAAAGCCGAACAGGATTGCGAAATTTCCACCGCGATCCCTGGCAAACCCGCCGACCGCGTGGACAAGACCCCCGTAATTTCGCATCCAACAGCCTCCGCATGCCTCGGCCTCGTCGCCGCGGACAGGGCAATGCAGGATTCCAGCCGGACGGCGCCAACCGTGGGCCGAAACGGAACCATCAACGTCAACCCATTGTTTTTATTTGATTACGGCCTTTGCAAAGGTGAACGACCGGTAAACGCGAGAACCAGGCTGCCCGCAGCGTTTACGGACCGCTTACCATGCTCGAACTGGAGCAATCACGGAATGCTTCGAGCCGTCCTGTCGCGGCACAGGCCTCTTGTGCCGAAGCGGATCACCTGTCCCGAAATTGCCAGGTAAGTTGAGGCACGAACACACCTGAATATCGACGCACCTTAGCCCAACATTTGCGCGCTGGCCGTCCTGTCGACGCGATGATTGGGAGGATTGAACAGCCTGCCTTCCTGTTCATAGGTCCAGACTTTGAACAGGGTCAGCCGGTGCGGGCCGAAGCTGTGCAGCAGGGGCACGTCCGTGGCGTCGCGCCCGCGCGCAATGACGACGCGGCCGATCCTGGGCTGATTGTGGCGCGGATCGAACGTGTACCACTTGCCGTCGAGGAACACCTCCATCCAGGCCGAGAAATCCATCGGCGCCGGATCGGCTGGCACGCCGATGTCGCCGAGATAGCCGTTCACATAGCGCGCCGGAATGTTCATGCACCGGCAGAGCGTGATCGCCAGATGGGCGAAGTCGCGGCACACCCCGACCCGTTCCTCATGCGCCTGCGCCGCCGTGCGGGTCGACCGCGCGTAGCCATAGCCGAAGGACAGGCGGTTGTGGACATAGTCGACGATCGCCTGCACCCGCGCCCAGCCGGGTGGAAGATGGCCGAACAGTTGCCAGGCGAGATTGCTCAAATGATCGGTCTCGCAGTAGCGGCTGCCGAGGAGATGGCCGAGCACCTCGTCGGGCAATTCGGCAACCGGCATTTCCCTGGCCAGCGTGTTGACCTCGTCCGTCTCGCCGCTGTCCTCGACCACCGCGTCGTAGAGGATGCGAAAGGTGCCGGCAGGCGCGGTGAAGCGGCGGCAGCCATTGCCGTGCAGATCCTCGTGGAGCCTGGTCGGCACCGAGGGCGAGTTCAGCACACGCGTTTGCCGCTTGATGTCGGCCTGCCTGTCCTTGTGGATCTCGAGCAATGAAATCACGGGAGTGGCCTCGGCGCATTCAATGGCGATCTCGTAGCCGAGGCGGATCAGCATGGGCGTCGTCCCTTGGGTCGCATGTTGGGGATGTGCGATTGCAACGTCGCAAGGTAGCGGTGGTTCCCGGGCCGCCGCAAAATAGGCCGGCGCGCCTTTCCATGTCCGCGGCTGGACGTTACGTTGCGCCCTCCCTCGACGCACCCCCGGATTTCAAGGAAAATCATGTTTGCTGGCAGAAAATTCGCCGCCTTCCTCTTCGACATGGACGGCACACTCATCAATTCCATTGCGTCGGCGGAGCGGGTGTGGAGCGATTGGGCGCGCCGACAGGGCCTCGACGTCGCCGCCTTCCTGCCGACGATCCACGGCGTGCGGGCGATCGAGACCATCACCGGCCTTGCCCTCCCAGGCATTGATCCGGCGCATGAGGCGGACCTGCTGCTGAAGGCCGAGGCCGCCGATCTGGACGGCATTGTCCCGATCGCCGGCGCCGTGGTGTTCCTCAATTCGCTGCCGCGCGAAAGCTGGGCGATCGTGACCTCCGCGCCGCGCGAACTGGCGCTGCTGCGCCTGAAGGCCGCCGGCATTCCGGTTCCCGCCATCCTCGTCGCCGCGGAAGATGTTTCGCGTGGCAAGCCGGCGCCGGACTGCTTCCTGCTGGGTGCCGAACGGCTCGGCGTCGATGCGCGCGACTGCCTTGTGTTCGAGGATGCTCCGGCCGGCATCACGGCGGCCGAGGCGGCGGATGCCGCGGTCATGGTGATCAACGCCACCCACCGGCATCCCATGGCGACGCAGCACGCGTCGATCACAGGCTACGACGCGATCGGCATCACCATCGACGAACGCGGCTGGATCGCGCTCGAACCGCAGCGCAGTGCAGCCTAGATCGATCTCTAAAAGTCGCTGGTCAGACCTTTGACTTCCCAGTCGCCATAGCGACCGGGTTCCTTGCCACCACGGCCGCCGATTTCCCGGGGCAGCGCGGCTTCCTTGCGGCGGTAGTCCTGCCGCCGTGCTTCGGCCTCGGCCAGCGCACGGCGGGCGGCGGGAGTGAGTGCCTTCGGCGACGCTCCGTCATTCGGACCGGCGGCTGGCGTTTTACTGGTTTCCTCGTTCATGCGACATCTCGGGCGGATTGAAACAGGGGCAGGCGTTTCCCATCATATAGCGATGAGCCTAGGACTATCGACCCCCTTTCATCACCAGCGTGACAGGAGCAGACGATGAACACTTTGCGCACCGCGATGCTTCTGGCCGCCATGACGGCCCTGTTCATGGGCGTCGGCTTCCTGATCGGCGGTTCGGGCGGCATGATTATCGCCTTGCTGATCGCCGCCGGCACCAATCTGTTCAGCTATTGGAATGCCGACAAGATGGTGCTGTCGATGAACCATGCCGTCGAGGTCGACGAGAAGAACGCGCCGGAATATTACGCCATTGTCCAGGCCCTGGCCAAGCAGGCCGGCCTGCCGATGCCCAGGACCTATCTGATCGACAGCCCGCAGCCGAATGCGTTTGCCACCGGCCGCAACCCGCAGAACGCGGCGGTCGCCGCCTCCACCGGCCTGCTGGAGCGGCTGACCCACGAAGAGGTCGCCGCCGTGATGGCGCACGAGCTCGCCCATGTGCAGCATCGTGACACGCTGACCATGACCATCGTGGCGACGTTTGCAGGCGCCATCTCGATGCTCGGCAATTTCGCCTTTTTCCTTGGCGGCAATCGCGACAACAACAACCCGTTCGGCTTTGTCGGCGTACTGGCGGCGATGATCGTGGCGCCCTTCGCCGCCATGATCGTGCAGATGGCGGTCAGCCGCACCCGCGAATACGAAGCCGACCGGCGCGGCGCCGAAATCTGTGGACACCCGCTGTGGCTGGCCTCCGCGCTTGACAAGATTGCCCGCGGGGCCGAACGCATTCCCAACGCCGATGCCGAACGCAACCCGGCGATGGCGCATCTCTTCATCATCAACCCCCTGCATGGCGAGCGCATGGACAATCTGTTCTCCACCCATCCGAGCACCGAGAACCGCATCGCCGCCTTGCAGGCGATGGCGCAACAGATGGGAGGCAGCGACGCGAAGGCCGCGCCGCGCCAGGCCCCGACGGCTCGGCGGGCGGATGAACAGCAGCCGACAGGCCCATGGGGCCAGGCCGCGCAGCCCGAACAGCCGGAGGAACCCGCCAGGCCGAGGCCCAATCCATGGGGTCGCAATCCGACCGGGCCCAAGGGCCGGTGGTCGTGAGCGTGGCCGGCCGACCTCGACGCACCGTTTCAGGCGATCAGGAACACAATGCCGGCGGCGAATTCGTTGCCGGCCTCGCCGCGCGCAAGGCGGCGGCGCGGCTGCTTGCCGCCGTCATCGACGCCAAGACGCCGCTAGACGGGCTGACCGATCACGAGAACGGCCATCCGCAATACAAGGCGCTCGATTTGCGTGACCGCGGCCTGGTTCGCGCTATCCTTGTCACGGCGCTACGTTATCGCATGACCATATCAGGACTGCTGGCGCGCCGGCTGGAAAAGCCGCTGCCGCCAAACGCCACAGCGCTGTCGCACGTCCTGCATGTGGCGGCGGCGCAGATCCTGTTCCTCGACATTCCAGACAGCGCCGCCGTCGACCTCGCGGTGACGCACGCCAAATCCGATCCGCGCACACAGCGCTTTTCCGGTCTGGTGAATGGCGTTCTGCGCACGCTGGCGCGTGCCAAGGAAACCGAATTGCCCGCCGCTCTCGCCGCCACCGACGAAGCGCCGAAATGGTTTTCCGACCGTCTGAAGGCCGCCTATGGCGTGGACAAGGCCGGGCAGATCCTCGCGGCCCATCGCCACGAGGCGCCCGTCGATTTCACGGTCAAGGCCGATCCCGAACTCTGGGCCGAAAAGCTCGGCGGCATCGTCCTGCCGACCGGCACGGTGCGGGTGGAAAAACTCAGCGCATCCGTCCCCGAACTGCCCGGCTTCGAAGCAGGTGCATGGTGGGTTCAGGATGCGGCCGCCAGCCTTCCCGCCCGGCTGTTCGGTGATGTCACCGGCCTGAGCGTCGCCGACCTCTGCGCCGCGCCCGGCGGCAAGACCGCGCAGTTGATCCTGGCCGGGGCCAGGGTCACCGGGGTCGACACCTCGAAGAACCGGCTGGCGCGGCTGGCGCAGAATCTCGACCGTCTCGGGCTCGCCGCCGACGTCGTCCAGGCGGACCTCCTGAACTACCAGCCCGAGGAGTTGTTCGACGCCGTGCTGCTCGACGCGCCATGCTCATCGACCGGCACGGTACGCCGGCATCCCGACGTGCCTTGGACCAAGACCACGGCCGATGTCGAGAAGCTCGCCGACCTGCAGCGCCGACTGCTCGCCCGCGCCGTCACCTTGGTGAAACCGGGCGGCAGGATCGTCTTTTCCAACTGTTCGCTCGACCCGCTCGAAGGCGAAGAGCTCTATCGCGCTTTCCTCAAAGAGACGCCGACGGTCGTCGACGATCCGCTGCGGCAGGGCGAGATCGCCGGCATCGATTCGTTCCTGACGGCGCAAGGCACGCTGCGCACAACGCCCGCCGATCTCGACCTCGGCGCGCCGGAGCGCTCGGGCCTGGATGGTTTTTTCGCCGCTCGCATGCGCAGAGCCGGCTAATGCATTTTGCTGACTTTTTTAGGGAGAGCCTGGGTAAACCGGGTGAACCGCAGCCGTTCCCGGGAATTCGCCTTCGCACGTCTCGTTCAATCATGTAAACTCGTGCTTGGGGGTTGAGGACGACCAGGAGGGCTTTTGGCACTTGCTGCCGGCAACACGACGCGTCTGTGGACGCTGGTCGCGAAGGAGTTCTGGCGCAAGACGCGTCGACGCCTGCGCGCCGGGCCGGTCTATCGCTGGCGCTATTCCGGCCGCACGCCTGAACGTGTTCTGATCGCGCCACCGGACCTGCGCCTCGCCGACCCGCAGATCGCGCTCGAGATCTATTACGGCCGCTATCCTTTGTCCGGGCATCTGGTCGAGACCGGCGGCAAGTCGCCGTTCCAGATCAATGTGCCCAATCACGGCTGGCAGAAGACTTTGCATGGCTTTCGCTGGCTGCGCCACATGCGGGCCGCCGGCACCGAGCTTGCCGCCGCCAACGCCCGCGCCCTGGTTTCCGACTGGATCGCCATGCATGGCAGCCATATTGCTGGCGTTGCCTGGGAGCCCGGGACGGCGGCCAAGCGCATCATCGCCTGGCTGCAACATTCTTCCGTCGTGCTGCAGGGTGCCGAGTTTCCCTTCTATCGCGCCTTCCTGAAATCGCTGGCCATGCAGATCCGCTATCTCAGGTCGATGGCGCGTGAAATGCCCGACGGCAAGGATCGGCTGCGTGCCCGCATCGCATTGGCCTTCGCGGCACTCTCGCTGCCGGCGCCGGCCTCGGCGCTGCGCGGCGCCACCCGCAAGCTCGCCGAGGAACTCAACCGCCAGATTCTCGCCGATGGCGGCCATATCTCACGCAACCCGATGACGGTGCTGGAAATCCTCGCGGATCTCTTGCCGCTGCGCCAGACCTACGCCAACCAGGCGGAAGCCCCGCCCCAGGCGCTGATCGGCGCCATCGACCGCATGCTGCCGGCGCTGCGCTTCTTCCGCCATCAGGATGGCAGCCTCGCCCGCTTCAACGGCATGGGCGCCACCATCCACGACCGCATCGCCACCATCCTTCGTCACGACGACACCGCAGGCGCGCCGCTGCTGCATGCACCGCATTCGGGCTATGAGCGCCTGTCCATGGGCGGCACCACCGTCATTGCCGACACTGGCCTGCCGCCGCCGGTCGACGTGTCCAATGCGGCACACGCCGGCTGTCTTGCCTTCGAATTGTCCTCCGGCCGCCAGCACTACATCGTCAATGCCGGCATCGACACCTATGGCGCCCCCGAGTTCCGGCCTTTGGCGCGCGCCACCGCCGCGCACTCCACCGCCACCATCAACGACACCTCGTCGGCTCGCTTCAGCCATTCGCTGCGGGTCAACGACCTGCTCGGTTCGCCGCTGATAGGCGGCCCGCAGCTTGTGCAATGCAAGCGCACCGACCAGAAGGGCGTTCATGGCTTCGTCGCCCGCCATGACGGCTATGTCCAGCGTTTCGGCTTCCTGCATGAGCGCGAACTGAAGCTGTCGTCGAACGGCAATGTGCTGTCCGGCAGGGACCGGTTCCAGCGGCCCGGCAATGCCGCGATCCGCAACAATGGCCGTGACTTCATCACCGTGCGCTTCCATGTCCATCCCGACATCAACCTGCTGCAGGACGAGCACGACCGCCTGGTGCTGGCCGCCGACCAGGCCGATACCTGGGTGTTCACGTCAAGCGAAGTGGCGCCCGAAGTCGAGGAATCGATCTATTTCGCCGGCCTTGGCGGGCCGCGCCGCAGCCGGCAGATCGTGCTCGCCTTCAAGGCCTCGGATGTGTCCGAGATCCACTGGCAGCTGACGCGCACCCGCATCGCCGGCTACGCCGAAAACAACTGACCGTGCTGGCCGCCACTGAGCTTGGCGCTTGATTTCCTGATGTCATATGCTACGGCGCGGGCTTGCCCCTCCAGCCGTGAAAGGCCGCGCCCATGGCCATCGCCGCCAAGAACATCCCCGCGCCGGACCTCGTACCCGTCCGGCGCGCTTTGCTCTCCGTTTTCGACAAGACCGGCCTGATCGACTTCGCCAGGGCATTGGCGGCGGCCGGTATCGAGCTGGTCTCGACCGGCGGAACCGCCAAGGCGATCACCGAGGCCGGCATGACGGTGCGCGACGTCTCCGAACTCACCGGCTTCCCCGAGATCATGGACGGCCGCGTCAAGACGCTCCACCCTTCCGTGCACGGCGCGCTGCTCGGCGTGCGCGACGATCCCGAACATGCCGCGGCGATGCGCAAATACGGCATCGAGCCGATCGACCTCGTCGTCTCCAATCTCTATCCGTTCGAGGAAGTCCGCCGCTCCGGCGCCGACTATGCGGCGATCGTCGAGAACATCGACATTGGCGGCCCGGCGATGATCCGCGCCTCGGCCAAGAACCACGCCTATGTCGCCATCGTCACCGATCCCAGCGATTACGCCTCGGTGCTGAACGCGCTGGAAATGAACATCGGCTCGCTGTCGCTGGATTTCCGCAAGAAGCTGGCGGCCAAGGCCTTTGCCCGCACCGCCACCTATGACGCGGCGATCTCCGGCTGGTTCGCCGAGGCGCTGGAGATCGAGCATCCGACATGGCGCGCCTTCAGCGGCAGGCTGGCCGAGGTGATGCGCTACGGCGAGAACCCGCACCAGGTCGCCGGCTTCTATGTCAATGGCGATAAGCGGCCGGGCGTCGCGACGGCGCGCCAGCTGCAGGGCAAGCAGCTCTCCTACAACAACATCAACGACACCGACGCGGCCTTCGAACTGGCGGGCGAATTCGACCCGGCACGGTCCGCCGCGGTCGCCATCATCAAGCATGCCAACCCTTGCGGTGTCGCCGAGAGCGCGTCGCTGAGGGCAGCCTACGCCAAGGCGCTGGCCTGCGATCCGGTCTCCGCCTTTGGCGGCATCGTCGCCATGAATCGCACCCTCGATGCCGAAGCCGCCGAGGAGATCGTGAAAACCTTCACCGAGGTGATCATAGCGCCCGATGCGACCGACGAGGCGGCGGCGATCGTCGCGGCGAAGAAGAACCTGCGCCTGCTGGTCACCGGCGGCCTGCCGGATCCGCGCGCGGCGGGCACGATGGTCAAGTCCGTAGCCGGCGGCCTGCTCGTCCAGGGCCGCGACAATGCCGTCGTCGACGATCTCGAGCTGAAGGTGGTGACCAAGCGCGCGCCGACCCCGGCCGAAATGGCCGACCTCAAATTCGCCTTCCGAGTCGCCAAGCACGTCAAGTCGAACGCCATCGTCTATGCCAGGGACGGCGCCACGGTCGGCATCGGCGCCGGCCAGATGAGCCGGGTCGATTCTTCACGCATCGCCGCCCGCAAAGCGCTCGATGCGGCGGAGACCGCTGGTCTTTCGGAGCCGCTGACCAAGGGCTCGGTCGTCGCTTCGGACGCGTTCTTCCCCTTCGCCGATGGCTTGCTGTCGGCCATCGAAGCCGGCGCCACCGCCGTCATCCAGCCCGGCGGCTCGATGCGCGATGATGACGTCATCGCCGCCGCCGACGAACACGGCATCGCCATGGTGTTTACCGGCGTGCGGCATTTCAGGCATTGAGAGCCTTACCCTCCCCCTTGTGGGGAGGGTCGGCGAACGATTTTGCGAAGCAAAACTCGTGAGACGGGGTGGGGCAGCGCCGCCCCCACCCCGCTCCGCTTCGCGG
>NZ_VFUZ01000030.1 GCF_006658505.1 Mesorhizobium sp. B2-4-15 | reverse complement strand
GTCTTGCCATGGTCAACGTGACCAATCGTGCCGATGTTCACATGAGGCTTAGTGCGCTCGAATTTACCTTTTGCCATAGTCTCTTTCCTTGGACGGCCTGGACCTTCAGTTCAGTCGAATGCGGGGCGATTAGCGACAAAGGCCAAAAAACACAAGCGTCTTTTGGCCGGGTGCGGTCTCACTCGGTCCGAACCAGCGATCCGTTTGCGGGGATATGGCGCCGATATAGGAAGGCTCGGGACAAAATGAAATGGGCGCGGAGCCGACTGATCGAAGCCGGCATCGCGCTCTGTTCCCCACCAATCACTGTCTGGTTCACAGCCAGTTGATGGCCCATTGCGGCCGCTGGCGAGGTCTGATTTCCTGACCGAATGCCTTTCCTTCCGACGACCGTTCGCGGCCCGCTTTTCATGATCGTCTCGACCGGATCGTATCTGGTCAACGATACGATGATGAAACTGGCGACCACGGGTCTGCCCTCCTACGAAGTGCTGTTTCTGCGCGGCGCGGCCGCAACACTCTGGGGCTTCCCGCTGCTGTTCCTGCTTGGCTACGGCAAACAGATCCCCCTGATCTTCGACAGAAGCGTGCTGCGCAGGAACCTGCTCGAACTGGCCGCTATCCTTTGCTATGTCGTGGCGCTCGCCAACATGCAGATCGCGGATTCCACCGCGCTTGGACAGATCACGCCGCTGCTGATGCTGGTCGGCTCCTCGATTCTGTTCGGCGAGCGTATCGGCGGCCAACGCATGGCGCTGATCGGGCTCGGCTTCATCGGCGCCCTGATGGTGGCGCAGCCGACCATGCAAGGCATTTCGGTCTACGCCCTGCTGGCGCTCGGCAACGCGACGCTGTCAGCCGCGCGCGACCTTGTCGGCAGGCGTGTCCCGACAGAAGTGCCCGGGATGATCGTGGCGATTTCCGCCGTCGTGGTGGTGCTGATCGGCGCTGGTGCGGCACATCTGGCCTCCGAGCGCTGGGTCATGCCAGAGGCACGCCACCTGCTGCTGATGGCCGGCGCCGGGTTTTTCCTGATCTTCGGCCACTTCTTCATCTTCATGGCCTACCGCGTCGGGCCAACCAGCGCTGTCGCCCCGTTCTACTACTGCTTCACCGTCTGGGCGGTCATTTCGGGCCTGCTGGTGTTCGGGCAGTTCCCCAACACGCTGGCGATCTGCGGCATCCTGCTGGTGGTCGGCAGCGGGCTGACCATCGTGTCCCTGGATCAGCGCCGACGCCGGCTGACCGCGGTCGCTTGACATCGGCATCCGAGCGCTTGCCTTCCGCAGTTGTTGCAGCTTGATTGAGTTCCGATGCCGGAACGCAAAGCAGCCATTCGCTTGTCGGCTGGGCGGTGTTCATCGCCGGAACGGTGATCTTCTTGGTCGCGGCCGACGCCATCTCGATGCCGTAGTGGCCGCAGCGCGGACACGCAGCGTTCCTTACCGCTCAGAAATAACCGTCCTGTCAGACCGGTGGCTGACGCCTAGAGCGTCCGGCTCCCGCTGAATTGGTGGTAGGCCCACAGCACAACCACCGCGCCAACCACAGCCACGATCAGGCTGTAGATGTTGAGGCCAGTGACCCCCGACGCGCCGAAGGCGCTGAAGATCAAGCCGCCGACAATGGCGCCGACGATGCCGAGCACGATATCCATTATCATGCCCTGGCCGGTCTTGTTGACGATCTTGCTGCCGATAAAGCCGGCGATCACGCCGAGAACGATCCAGCTGATGATACCCATTTTTTCCTCTCCATCCCCTGCCAACCCGACATTTTCATATGATTGTCAAAAGCTCAAGCCAGCTTGAAATTCCGCCTGCATACGTCATTGTTGGAGATGGGCCGGGCTTGGTTGAGATGGAGGATCCACTATGGGACTTTTCGACAACGCCGTACCTGGCGGCAACATCACCAAACCGCTGATGATCGCGCTCGGCGCGTTGCTGGTCGGTAAGATGCTGAGCGGCAGAAGCGCCGAACAGCCGGACCAGCAGCCTCAAGCGCCCGCTCCGACCGAAGCCAATCCCGGCGACGGTGGCTTGCTCGGCGGTCTTGGCGGCCTGCTCGGCAAGCTCAGGGACGCCGGCCATGGCAACGTCGCCGATTCCTGGGTTGGCACCGGGCAGAACCAGTCGATCAACGCCAATGATCTGGGTGCAGCACTCGGGCCGCAGGTCATCCATGAGATCGCGCAGCGCACCGGCATGGACGAGCAGGAACTGCTCAGGCAGCTTTCCACCGCCTTGCCGGGCATCGTCGACAAGCTGACGCCAAACGGTCAGGTGCCGCAGCAACACCAGGTGGCCTCCGCGTTCAACAGTTAACGCACGCATGCCCTGAAGCGCTGGGCGCTTTGCCGTGCAGCGTTGGGTCTAGCGATGATGAGGAAGAGAATCTGGAGCGGGTAGCGGGAATCGAACCCGCATATTCAGCTTGGAAGGCTGCTGCTCTACCACTGAGCTATACCCGCGCCTTGCACTGAAGTACCGGATTCACCCGAAAAGCGCCATGCGCTTTTCGCCTCCGATGCTTTTCTCGTTTCAGGGCTTCCGGGCCGGCAGTGGTGGAGAGGGTTGGATTCGAACCAACGTAGGCTAAGCCAACGGATTTACAGTCCGTCCCCTTTAACCACTCGGGCACCTCTCCAGTCTGCCGCCGGAGCCATGCAACGAGGCATTCACGCCGATCCGGACCCGAGATAGATGTCTTCTCCGAAATCAGCGAAGCGCCTTATGGCGGCAAGGCCAGTGGGTGTCAACCGCGCTGGAAGGGTTTTTCGATGTTGTTCGCCGGCTGCGGCGACGGGCCATATCCCTGGCCGCGGGACCCAGCTATAGAAGCCAGCCATGAGCAACAAGACCAACACCCCGAAAGACACCCACTACGCCAAGCTGCGCCGCGCCCATCGCGACGAGAAAAGCGGCGGCGCGCCGGCGTTCCGGCCGCGCCAGCCCGTTCCGCCGGGCGAGAATGCCGCCGATGGCCTGGTGCGACTTTATGGCCTGCACACGGTGCGCGCAGCACTCGACAATCCGCGCCGCAAGATCCGGAAAATGCTGGTGACGCGCAATGCGGCCGAGCGTCTTGACATAGCCGACCTCGCCGGCCTGTCCTTCAAGGCGGAACTGGTCGAACCCAGGGATATCGACAGGATCACCGGTTCGGACGCCGTCCACCAGGGCGTGCTCATCGAGGCCGAACCGCTGAAGCCCAAGCGCCTCGACGCGCTCGGCGACACAAGGCTGGTGCTGGTGCTCGACCAGGTCACCGACCCGCACAATGTCGGTGCCATCCTGCGCTCGGCGGTCGCCTTCGGTGCCGGCGCGCTGATCACCACCGCGCGTCACAGCCCGCAGGAATCAGGCGTGCTGGCGAAATCCGCCTCCGGCGCGCTGGAGCATATCGACCAGATCGAAGTGAAGAATCTCGCCGACGCGCTCGGGCAATTGCACGAGGCCGGCTTCCAGACGATCGGTCTTGATTCGGACGGGCCAGCGGAAATCGAGACCAGCTTTGCTGGCGAGCGGATAGCGCTGGTGCTCGGCGCCGAGGGCAAGGGCCTGCGCCAGAAGACGCGCGAGACCGTGACGACACTGGCGCGGCTCGACATGCCCGGCGCCATCCGCTCGCTCAACGTGTCGAACGCTGCCGCGGTCAGCCTCTATGCCGCGCGGGCCTTTTTGAAGCGCGGCTGAGCGGGAAGCGGCAGAGCCGCCTGCCGGGAAGGTTACGAAACGAGAAACGGGTTCCGGCGATATCAGCCGAAACCCGTTCTTGGGCAGGGCAAGAGGTGGCGGCCTGGGAACGTTATACCGCCCTCTCCTGACCTATGCCGCTTTTCCTTTGACTTCAGCTGCCGCGCTGCCAACCTCGAAATTGGCCATCCGCTCCAGCGCCCGGACCAGGGCCGAGTGATCCTCCTTGGCACCACCATTGGCCGCGCAGGAATTGAACAGTTGCTGGGTGGTCGAGGTGTTGGGCAGCGACACGCCGAGCGCCTTGGCGCCTTCCAGCGCCAGGTTCAGATCCTTCTGGTGCAGTTCGATGCGGAAGCCCGGCGCGAAGGTGCGCTTGACCATGCGCTCCCCATGCACTTCTAGGATGCGCGAGGCCGCCAACCCACCCATCAAGGCTTGCCTGACCTTTGCCGGATCGGCGCCGGCTTTCGACGCAAAAACAAGCGCTTCGGCGACGGCTTCAATGGTCAGCGCGACAACGATCTGGTTGGCGACCTTGGTGGTCTGGCCGACGCCGTTCGGTCCGACCAGGGTGATGTTCTTGCCCATCTTCTCGAATACCGACCTGGCGCGTTCAAATGCCTTTTCCTCGCCGCCGACCATGATGGTGAGCGACGCCGCCTTGGCGCCGACCTCGCCGCCCGAAACCGGCGCGTCGAGATAGTCGCAGCCGAGATCATTGATCTTCCCAGCGAATGTCTTGGTCTCGATCGGCGAAATCGAGCTCATGTCGATCACCAGCTTGCCCTTGGAAAGGCCGGAGGCGACGCCGTTCTCGCCGAACAGCACATCGGCCACCTGCGGCGTGTCGGGCACCATGGTGATGATGATGTCGGCAGCCTCGGCCACGGCCGCATGGCCTGTGACGGTTTTCAGGCCTTTGGCCACGAGATCCGCCGATGGCTTGGAGCGGTGGTCGCTCGCGATGACCTTGTAGCCGGCGTCGAGCAGATGCCCTGCCATCGGCGCACCCATGATGCCGAGGCCGATGAAGCCGATGGTTTCCATTGATTTCCTCCTGAAGGTCTCTGTTCAAATCTATCGAAGGTCGGCGCTGCCTCTCATCCGCCTGCCGGCACCTTCTCCCCCGTGAAAGACGGGGAGAAGGGACAGAGCTCCAGCGCTGGCGCGCCCCTCTCCCCGTTCTTCAGGGGAGAGGGTAAGGTGAGGGGCGGCGCCGACGGTGGTTGGAAATCCGCCTACGCCGCCGCGCTTCCCTGCCCGGCGAACTCCCGGAACCAACCAAGTCCCTGCTCGGTCCCCGCCTTCGGCTTGTACTCCGCGCCGATCCAGCCGGAATAGCCGAGGCGGTCGATGTGCTCGTAGAGGAAGGGATAGTTGATCTCGCCCGTCCCCGGCTCGTGACGGCCGGGATTGTCCGCAAGCTGGATATGCGCGATGCGGCCGAGGTTTGCCTCGATTTTCCGGGCGAGATCCCCCTCCATGATCTGCATGTGATAGATGTCGTATTGCAGGAACAGGTTTTTTGAGCCGACACGATCGATGAACGCCAGCGCCTGCTCCGAATAGTTCAGGAAGAAGCCTGGAATGTCGCGCGTGTTGATCGGCTCGATCAGCAGCCTGATGCCGGCCTGCTCCAATTTCTCCGCCGCGAAGGCGAGGTTTTCGGCAAAGACGTCTTCCAGCACCTTACGGTCGACACCGGCCGGCACAATGCCGGCGAGACAATTAACCTGCTCGCAGCCGAGCGCCTGCGCATAGATGATCGTCTTGGCGATGCCCTGGCGGAATTCCGGCACGCGGTCGGGCAGCACGGCGATACCGCGCTCGCCCTTGCCCCAGTCGCCGGCGGGCAGGTTGAACAGAACCTGCGTCAAGCCGTTCTTCTTCAGCCTCGCGGCAACCACGTCAGGCGCATGATCATAGGGGCCGATATATTCGACGCCCTTGAAGCCGGCACGAGCGGCTGCGTCAAAACGGTCGAGGAAATCATGCTCGCCAAAGAGCATCGACAGATTGGCTGAAAAACGCGGCATTCTTCTTGTCCTTCTTCTCAGTCTAGCATCACGATCGCCGTCGGCGCGTCTTCCTGATGTTCGGCAAGGTCCTCGAATTCGGTGATCTTGTCGATTTCGGTCCCCATCGAGATGTTGGTGACGCGTTCGAGGATGAATTCGAGCACGACCGGGACCTGGTGTTCCTTCATCAGCCGCTGCGCTTGCTTGAAGGCGGCGGCGAATTCCTCGGGCTTGCGCACCCTGACCGCCTTGCAGCCCATCGCCTCGGCGACGGCGACATGGTCAACGCCATAACCGGCTTCGGGGTCGTCGGCGCGGTTGATGTTTTCGAAGGCAAGGCTGACTTCGTAGTCCATCGAGAAGCCGCGCTGCGCCTGGCGGATCAAGCCGAGATAGGCGTTGTTCACGACGACATGGATGTAAGGCAGCTTGTGCTGCGCGCCGACCGCCAGTTCCTCGATCATGAACTGGAAATCATAGTCGCCCGACAGGGCCACGATGGTGCGGTCCGGATCGGCGGCGCGAACGCCAAGTGCTGCCGGCAGCGTCCAGCCAAGCGGGCCGGCCTGGCCGCAATTGATCCAGTTGCGCGGCTTGTAGACATGCAGGAACTGCGCGCCGGCAATCTGCGACAGGCCGATCGTGGTGACGTAGGTGACGTCGCGGCCGAACGCCTTGTTCATCTCCTCATAGACACGCTGCGGCTTCAGCGGCACCTGCTCGAAATGGGTCTTGCGCTTCATCGTCTTCTTGCGGCCCTGGCATTCCTTCGCCCAGCCCGACCAGTCGCGCAATTTGCCAGCCGTCTTCCACTCGGTGGCGACGTCGAGCAGCACCTTCAATGCGGCACCCGCATCCGAGACGACGCCGAGGTCCGGCGCGAAGACGCGGCCGATCTGCGTCGGCTCGATGTCGACATGGATGAATTTCTTGCCCTTGGTATAGACGTCGACCGAGCCGGTGTGGCGATTGGCCCAGCGGTTGCCGATGCCGAAGACGAAGTCGGCTTCCAGCATTGTCGCATTGCCGTAGCGGTGCGAGGTCTGCAGCCCGCACATCCCAGCCATCAGCCGATGGTCGTCGGGGATCGCGCCCCAGCCCATCAGCGTCGGGATGACCGGCACGCCGGTGATTTCGGCGAATTCGATCAGCAGATCCGATGCATCGGTATTGATGATGCCGCCGCCGGCGACGATCAGCGGCTTTTCGGCGGCATTGAGCATGGTCAGCGCCTTTTCGGCCTGCGCGCGCGTCATCGCCGGTTTGAATGGCATCAGCGGCTCATAGGCCTCTATGTCGAACTCGATCTCGGCCAGTTGGACGTCGACCGGCAGGTCGATCAGCACTGGACCCGGCCGCGACGAGCGCATCAGGTGGAATGCCTTCTGCAGCGCCATCGGCACCAGATACGGTTCCATGACCGTGACCGCCCATTTGGCGACAGGCGACGCGATCGCGGCGATGTCGACGGCCTGGAAATCCTCCTTGTTGAGCCGCGCACGCGGCGCCTGCCCGGTGATGCACAGGATCGGAATGGAATCGGCGGCAGCCGAATAGAGACCGGTGATCATGTCGGTGCCGGCCGGACCCGAGGTGCCGATGCAGAGCCCGATATTGCCCGCCTTTGCGCGGGTGTAGCCTTCGGCCATGTGCGAGGCGCCCTCGACGTGACGGGCCAGGACATGGCGGATCGTGCCCCTCGCCTTCAGCGCCGAATAGAGCGGATTGATCGCCGCGCCCGGCACGCCGAAGGCGCAGGAGATGCCTTCTTTTTCGAGAACGAGAACCGCGGCATCGACAGCGCGCATCCTGGCCATTTTCCGGCCCTCCACAGGGGTTGTCATTGTTGGATTGACTGAGGATGTCAGCAAGCCGGCTATTTTTCAATTTTTTCAGAATATTTTTTCATTTCTAAAAAACGGCCGCTATTCATTGATTTTATTTGCCTTCCGGTTTTTCAGGAATTTGCGTGCCGATAGCGGTGGAAAACTTTTTCATTTCCTTGTTCGGCGAAATCGGTGACAATGGAGCTATGGAAACCGCCGAAAAACGTCAGCGCGGCCGGCCACGCGCCTTCAACGGGCCATCCGAGGCCAATTCAGTGCAATCGCTCGATCGTGCCTTGCGCATCCTGGCCATCGTCGCGGAGGGCAGCGGCCTGTCGCTGAGCGAGATATCAGCGCGAAGCGGCCTTGCGGCCTCCACCGCCTACCGCATGCTGACGACGCTCGAAAACCACGGCATGGTCGAGTTCGACACGAGCGACCAGTTATGGTCGATCGGGGTCGAGACCTACCGCATGGGCGCGGCGTTCCTGCGCCGCCGCAAGCTGGTCGACCGCGCCCGCATCGTCATGCAGGAATTGATGGAGAACACCGGTGAAACGGCCAATCTCGGTGTCGCCGAGGATGATTGCGTGGTGTTTGTCAGCCAGGTCGAAACGCATCAGGCGATCCGCGCTTTCTTCCGTCCGGGCACGCGCAGCCCCTTCCATGCGTCCGGCATCGGCAAGGCGGTGCTGGCGCATCTCGAACCGGAGCGGGTCGGGACCATCCTGCGCAAGGCCGGCCTGCAGCGTTTCACCGACAAGACGCTCTCCGAGATCCCGGCCCTCGCCGACGACCTAGCTGTCATCAAGCAACGCGGCTGGTCGGTGGACGACGAGGAACGGCACCCCGGCATGCGCTGTGTGGCGGCGGCCATCTTCAACGAATTCGGCGAGCCAATCGGTGGCGTTTCGGTGTCGGGCCCGACCGTGCGAGTGACGCCGGAGCGGCTGGCCGAGATCGGGCCGATGGTGCGCAACGCAGCGGCCGAGGTGACCAGGATGATCGGCGGGACAACGGGCTGATCAGCAAGCGTCCCGCAGGGCGGGGCGCTCCTGGTCGCCGCCTCGACGATTCGAGCAGGATTTGCCGGCACAGGCCGCTCGCGGCAAAGATAAAGACAGTGATAGACATGGAGTTGGCGCGCTGGACGCTCATGGGATCGTTGTGCATCGTCGGTTGCCGCGCCAAAGGCTGACGACAAGCGGCGTGATTGGAATGCATGCGGAAGGGCAGGCATGAGGGAAACGGTTCCGCTTCTGCTTGCCGCTTCGCTTTGCGGATGCGTGGCGGCAGCGCCCAAACCCGATCCTGGGGACCAGCGCGTCAATCCGATCCCGATCTCGCTTGCCCTGGAGGAGATCATCACCACCGGCATTCGCCAGCGCCTGGAGGACCCTGCCTCCGCCAGGTTCGGAACTATTCTTGCCGGCGAACGGACCCTCAACGGCCACCGGGAGATCGTGGTCTGCGGCCATGTCAGCGTCAAGAAATCTTCCGGCAACCATGGAACCGACGAACCTTTCGCTGCCAAGATCTATCCGGACGCGGGAAGTAGCTTCGAGTTCGTCGCGATGGGTGACCAGTCGCCGAATGCGAGCCTCCTCATTGGCGACACCTGCCGTGCCGCCGGATTAGCGATCCTGGACTCCAAACTGAAGGCTAGTCTCTAAACACGGCCTTCCGGCGTTCAAACGAGGAAAAGGGGCCGCGTGCAGCCCCTCTTGCCTGTGTTGGCACACCTCCTCTTAAAGCCGGCAGTAGTGGCTGTAGCCGTCGTGGCCGATATAGGTGTCAGAGTCCGGATCGTAACTCGAATAGCGTTCGAAGCAGCGGCGTACATGCCAGGAACCGCCATCTTCGTCGACGTAGACAGTTCGCGGCTGCTGCTGGGCGAGAAGGCTGCCGAGGACGAAACCGCCAACACCGGCGGCGATGCCGATGCCGAGGTCGTGGTGATGCGAGTGAGCCGCCGAGGGCTGGACGGTGCCGACCAAAGCGGTGGCGGCGACAGTGGAGGCGACGAGGCCCGAAACGAGTATGCGCTTGAACATGACGATCTCCTTGGTTCGTTGACCGAGGCGATCCATCCGCCTCTTGATCATCTGTCGCGATGACAAGGAAAAAGGTTCGAAAGATTTTTCGGGCGGACAAAGATCGACCAGCTCGATGTGGCCACATGGCGCCAATTATCAACGATGATATCGGCGCATGGCGGCATGCGGACGCAAGAAGGGCGGCCGAAGCCGCCCTTCTTCGATCGCACCGTCAGGCTATGTTCAGTAGACGATGATGTGATGGTGATGATGGTGGTGGTGATGATGGTGCCACCAGTAATCCGGGTAATCAGGGTAATCCGGGTAGTCTGAATAGTACGACCAATCCTCGTAATGATGATGGTGATGGTGCATACCGTAAGCTGACGACGTCTGAACCGTGGCGACCAGCGCGCCTGAGGCGACGAAAATGGCAACGAGAGCGGAAGTGAGCGTGCGCTTGAACATGATGATCTCCTGGATCCTTGAGCGAGGCGACCATTCGCCTCTGGAGATCAGTCGACGGAGTGCGGCAAAAGGTTCGAAGGTCGGGAGATTTTTCGGCTAATCACACAACGACGATTAGTGAAGAGAGAATCACAGGGATCTCGGATCACCACTGCCTACTGCCTACTGCCTTTCCCCAACCTCATCCCATGCCGGTGATATGGCGAAGCCAGAAGGCGAGCGCGATGAAGCCGACGATGGTGGTCACGCCGGTCCAGTCCACATTGGCCTTCTTCCCGTCACTGATGAGCTTCACCAGCAGCATCCAGGCGATGACGACGATCGGAAGAATGATGACAAGCCTGATCATGCGACACTCCAGTTCGAAGCGATTGCACCTGCTTTAATGTAGGAAGCACGTTTGCGGATTTCAGCATGCGGCCCACGCGTCATCCACCAGGGTACGAAGCCAAAAAAGTTTTGTCTTTACTGGCGCGACAAATATGCTAACGGGGCGCCATGCCTTGTAGCTCAGCTGGTAGAGTAGCGGTTTTGTAATTCGCTGGATCAATCGGCTAAGGTGTTGGAAAGCCATGATGTTTTCCAAAGCCGGGTTTCAGGGGTATACGTACGGGTAAATGTGCCGCCTTAGCTCAGATGGTAGAGCAGTAGTTTTGTAAACTATTGGTCGGGGGTTCGAGTCCCTCAGGCGGCACCACTCGGCGCGTTTGCGCGTAGCTGCTCGACAACGTTGCATTGGGTGGAATCTACCGCCTGAATGAAATCCTGCAGCCAATCGCGAAGTGCAAACTTGTGCTCTGCAGTCGGCCCATAGGCAACATGATCGGCGTGCGCATTGTCACCGGCACGTGGCGTATAGACGATGTCAGTAGGAAAGCCGGGCAAAGGGGAAGTTCCGTCTGTCCGCAGATTTTCAACACTCTGATACAACACGCCGATGAACGGCATTTTATCGCCGCAGAATGCCCTTGCTTCGGCTTCAACATCTTTGACCAGTGAAAGCAGTCGGCCGGACAACTCCAGAGACCAAGCCCGGTCATCCGGCTGACTAATCGCTTTGCCTCCAAAAGCGCCATTGTGAACGGTGCCATCGGACCGAAGGTATGCCTCGTTTGTCAGTACTCGCAGCCAGTAGTCACGAACATCCGCTTTGTCCCCCCAATTCAGCGCCATTTAGCGGTTTAGCCTCCTTACAAGCCCAGCCAGATCGAATTTCAAGCTTCCTAATTCGATATCTCGCGCATTGAGCACTCCTCTTTGCCCATTTGCCCGCCGCCAGTAACCTTTCCACACACTTCCAGGCCCGATATCGATGAAGAGCTTATGCAAGTTGCCGTTCTTCCAAATCCACTCAAGCGCAATCGCACCGTCGGCGGTGGGGGCAATTGCCGGATTGGACAGCACCTTGGGCAACGAATCCAAAAAGCCTTTGGCGGCACGTCTTGTGTCTGCAGTTATGGGATCAGCGTCAAACCCATCCCAATTCTCAGTTTCATATTTGGCGTATGAAGCAAGCCGATCCTGCCCTTGCGTGACACCAATGCGGTTGGCTGTGGTGATCTCCCGCGCGAATACAGCGGACAACCGTGCGAGCACGGCGTTGCGGGGGCTCTCAGAGAACAGGGTCACATGGACAAGATGCGGCAAAAAAATCGCGTTGGGCGCCGGACCCTCGAGAACCGGCTCGCCCAGCGGAAAATAATGCGAGACGTCGGCCGACCATTTCGTTTGCCAGTAGTTATCGAAAAGAGCCTCGATTTGCGAGTAATGAGCGTCGCCGGAAAGGTCCGGCCGCGCAGTCACATTCGCGCTCATAGGGCTAGAACCCTGGGGATATCCGGTTTGACCAGCCTGCAAGATGCCAATTGGATAGGATGGGGCCGTCGCGTTCGCCGCCGCAAAAACATTCATGGACACTCACCAGACTCGACATTTTCACGCGCTAAATTAACTAGCTCCTCGAATATGGGGATCAACAGCGTTTTCTCAAACGGGGTTGTGTTCGCTGCATCTGTGCTGTGATCAATTTCAAGTCGCACCCCGAAGGTCGGATCATTCAACGAAACTGTACCACTCTCAGGCCCCATTCTGAATTGGCCGGTCAGGACTCGCAGCGCGCCGAAAGAAGTTATTCGATTCAGTTCACTCCCCGTCACATTGCTTTTGGTTGGCCAATTCGTGCGCAACAGAAAGTCTTTCACTCGATCTTCAATTCTCGCTGATCGAACGTACTTTGACAAAGCGCGATTTGTATCCTCAACACCATCAGTTTTTAAGAGAACGATACAACCAAAAGCAATGCGAATTACGGAGTACGCAGTGCTTTCAAACCAACCCAACGCCGTCTCAACGAACGCTGGGAAACCGTCCTCAAAGCTGGCAAACGTCGGCCATTCGGCAACTGTTTCCGTTGATGGGTTTTGTGTTAATACGACGTCAACTCGGGACCCTTGGAATGAGAGGTTAAGGCGTCCGGGTCCATATTCGCCGGCATAGACCCGTCCTGCAGGCACCGTCTGCCGTAACTCGGCTTCGTCTTGTCCGGTCAAAGCGGTCCATTCGGCTTCAGAGCCTTTGGCCGCTTCATTCAAAAAAACAGTAAGCCGCAGAGTCTCTACCTGCCACTTCGCCGCCATGGTCCCCCTCCTGTTTCCTGAGGTCTAGCATTGCCGAAAGTTCATTAATAGAGACGGAATCGATACCTCATCCTCGACGGCTTCTGACCCGCACCGGACAAGTATCAGCCAGGACTCGGCTTCTGCTGGAAAACCATCCATTGCTTGCGAATCTGAGTTGGCTCGCCGCACGCTGCGCAATTCGTCGTTAAGTTCTCGATCAAATCACGCTCGGGCGTCCCGTTCTGGGTCTCGCATTTCGTGCATTCCCACCGGAGTTTGCGCAGCTCGTAGTCGACCACCTCACCGACGCTGAGAACATCATAGACGCGGCCGCACTCGCTACAGATCACGACCGCTCCTTTTGTAATGTGCTCCGCGCGACGATACATCTCGAAGCCGCAGTGGCAATTCATCATCCAGCGCGGGCCGACTAGGTGAAGATGCCAGGATTATGAATCCAGAACCTTGCGAAGCTCCGGTGCGTATTCTTGGCAGCGGTTTCTAAAAGTCGCAGCCGTAGCGCCCTGCCCTTTCTCTAGCTGGTCGATCGTTGGCACGTGCAGCGCGTTACCAAGCGCGTTGTGCGCCTTGCTGGCCCATTTCGCTGTAAAGCGGTAGTCTTGGGTGCCTAAGGGATGCCATTCCCCGGTCTTAGGGTCTTGGATGCTCAGCAGTTGTGGAGTGGTAGCGTACTTGTCTATTTCAAGGAGCTCATCGAGCACCTTTTTAGGTTGCCATTTGGCGAGTTCGCCTTTCGACAATTCAGCGCGATAGAGGCAGAGCATTCCATAGCAAATCGCCTCGACACACAGGCGCAGTTCAACGCAGGCATATCTTGTAAGGCCGTCATCCCCGGCGCCTAGGAGTATGTCCACCGTTTTGAGGTGATCCTTTGCCCTTTCTCTATACTCGCTCGCCAATTTCTGTGTCATTCGCACCACCCGCAGTTCGAAAATCAACCCCTGCGCTTACCCTGGACGCGATTGCTGAAATTCGGGCGTCATCGATTCGTTGAAATTATTGTGAATTCGTGACGGTGTGTTTGGGCTGGCATTCAATTGAATGTTTGCTGCTCAACACATTGTATAGAGCCGAGCCTTTGATTTAGCATCGGGAATTTCACGTCGGCAACTCAGCGTCTGTTTGGATAACCGAAGGTCGCGGCTTCGATTCCTGCCGGGGCACCAGTTCCTGTGTGTGTACGATCCGAGATCCCAAACCTTCCTGATTCGACTACGAGCGCCGCCAATCTCTATGGAGCGCTCGCGACTTGGGCAGACGCGTTTGTCCTGGTGAACGTATTCCTCACCCTGACCGACTTATAGACGTAAGCGGCCCAGATGCCGGTCACCACAAACGAGGCTATAGGTGCCACCAGCGCATCGCCTGCAAGCGCTTGGTTCACCGGGACCCCCAGAATTGACGAGATCCAGATCGTGTCCAGGATGAACACGACCGGCATTGCAAACCACTGGAACAGAAACAATTGCGGGAAGCGGTGGCTTCGCCGCAGCATTAAAGCCAGCACAACCAGCTGAAGTGCCAAAAACGCCAGATTGAGGGCAACTTCGCCATACGCCGCCAGAGCCCCGTTCGGCAGGGTCATGAGTTGCCGGTAACCTTCGACCGAATTGACCAAGTCGGCGAGTGTACGCAGCGGAGACAATGCCTGAACGATCGCCAGCAGCATCAACCAACCACCGAAGCCCACAAGACCAGCTGGATTCTGTGATGGCTTCGCGGCTGACCGGACAGCAAAGAAAACAGGTACGCCGATCAGCAGCAGTACTATTGCCCAATGCCAGACGGAAAACGACATTTTTACCCCCCCCCTTTTTTATGCCCCCTTAGGTTGTATCAGGTTTTAAATTCAACTCAAGAGGTGAAGTCGCGGGAAGGTACGTTGGGTGCCGAAGCGGCGATTTCTCCTGCCTGCTCCTGACAGTTGGTTTCACACCCCGATCGCAGCCACCAAGATCCGGTTCTGCCGCCTTATCGCCGCGCGCAATTCCGGCATCCCCGCCTTGTCGCGTTTCACGAACTCGATGAACATCATGTTCATGTTGTTGAAGATCAGTTCGCCGAGTGACGCCCCGTCGATGTCCTGACGTACCAGGCCAATCTCCTGCAGCCGGGCGATCAGCGCGCGGATCTGTTCGGTCAGCGAGCGGTCGAGCGCGGTGTAAGCCTGACCGAACGGGCTGTCGGGCAATTGCGTCGAAATCGCCATCGCCTGCCGCCACATCTCCTTGCTGAGATAGTGCAGCGAGTGCTCGATATAGATGCCGACCAGCGCATCCAGCGCATCGCCGACATTGGCGGGCGGGTTGGCGACCACGCCGCGCCCGGCGTTCAGCACCTCGTTGACCTCAAGCGAGACGATGGCGCCGAGGATGTCGCCCTTGTTCTGATAGTAATTGTAGATCGTGCCTATCGACACTTCGGCCTGCGCGGCGATCGCCTCGATCTTGGCGCCCTCATAGCCGGCCTCGCGAAAAAGCGCCGCCGCCGCCTCGATGATGCGCCTGTGACGGTACGCCTTTTGCCTTGCCCGCAATCCGCTCATATCCTCCTCTTGCCATAAAAACAGAATTGACTCAATTTTAGAATTGGTTCAATTTTTTGCAAGAAGCCACAAAGGCAAAGGGAGAACACTCGATGTCCGTCAGATCCGCGAATCCACTTTCCGTCCTCAAACGCCATCTGCATGCCGCCTGCGCCGCCACGGCATTGCTGCTTGCGGCGTGCGGCATCGCCCAGACCGCCGATCTCAACGCGCTGATCTGGTGCGACCATTCCGATCCGGCGCTGCTCCAGCCCTTCGAGACGGCCAACAACGTCAAGGTCAACGTCAAGGAATTCGAGGGCACCGGCGCTGGTCTCGCCATCGTCGAGCAGTCGCAGCCTGGCGACTGGGACGTCATGGTAATCGACTCGATCGACGTGCCGCGCGGCGTCGAGAAAGGCCTTTTCGAGCCACTGCCGGAAGATAAGCTGCCCTTCGCCGACCTTTTCCCGCAAGTGAAGATGGACAAGTCGACGATGATCGACGGCAAGCGCTACGGCATCACCGAAAAGTTCGGCTACAACACGATCGGCTTCAACAAGACCAAGGTCGATCCGGCCGACATGCAGTCCTTGGCGTCGCTGACCAGCGACAAGTACAAGGGCAAGGTCGCCATATACGACTATTACCTGCCGGTCATCGGCATGGCGGCGCTGGCCATCGGCAAGAAGACGGCTGATCTCACCGAGACCGACCTGCCCGCGCTCAAGGAAGAGCTCCTGAAGATGAAGGCCAATGCCAAGCTGGTCGGCGAAGTAACCGCCAGTCAGACCGCGCTCGCCACGGGTGAAGTCGACATACTGGTCGGCGGCGGCGAGTGGGTGACGGCGGGACTGGCGAAGGAGAACCCGGCTCTGGATTTCTCCATCCCGAAAGAGGGCGCGGTGTTGTGGTCGCAGTCGCTGGCCATGTTCAAGGATTCCAAGAACAAGGACATGGCGCTGAAGTTCATCCAGTACATACTGAGCCCCGAGGGCCAGGCGCGGCTTGCCACATCGTCCTGCTATTGGGGCATGCCGTCGAACACCAAGGCCGCGCTCACCGACGACCAGAAGAAGGTCCTGCGGTTCGACGAGCAGCCGGGCTTCCTGGCTCGTGCGCAAGCCTATCCGGCGCCCAATGCCGACCTCGACAAGAAGATGCAGGATATGTGGACCGAAATGCTGCAGGCAAAGTGAGCGATCCCCGCTCATGAGCACAGCTGAAAACAACGGGCGTCCCTGGCCCCGGGCGGGTCGCGCCCTGCCCCGGGCGGGTCGCACTTTGCCCTGGGTGCTGGTCACGCCCGCGCTCGGCTGGACGCTGCTGTTCTTCGTGCTGCCCTTCGCCGCCATGGGGCTTTCCAGCCTGACGGCGCATGAGGGCGGCGGTTTCACACTGTCCAACTATAGCCAGTTCTTCACCAACCCGTCCTACTGGCAGGCGATGGTGAACTCGCTGCAGGTCACGGTGATCGTCACCGTGGTTTCGGTGCTGCTCGCCTACCCCTTCGCCTGGATCCTGGCCGAACAGGTGCCGGAGCGCTGGCAGCGCCTGGCGCTGATGCTGGCCGTGCTGCCGTTCTGGACTTCCTATGTCGTGCGCTCCTATTCCTGGCTGCTGGTGCTGGCGCAGAACGGCGTCATCAACCGCGCGCTGACCGGTTCGGGCCTGATCTCGGAGCCGCTGCAGCTCGCCAACACGCGTTTGGCCACGGCCACCGGCTTCGTGCATTTCTTCGTCATGCTGTTGACGCTCACCATTTTCGCCAACCTCAAGCAGCTCAGCCCTAGCTATCGCAAGGCGGCCGCCGATCTCGGCGCCGGGCCGGTGCGCACCTTCCTGCACGTCATCCTGCCGCTGACCTTGCCCGGCATCATGGTCGGCGCTTTTCTGACCTTCGTGCTGTGCATCGGCGACTACATCACGCCGCAGATTCTCGGCGGCAACAACGAGCTTCTGATGCCGCAGCTGGTGATGATGCAAATCGGCCGGCGTGGCGATTTTCCGCTGGCCTCGGCGCTGTCGATCATCCTGATGGCGGTCGTCACGGTTGCCTACCTCGCCTGTGCGCGCTGGCTGAAGATCGAGCGGGCCTGACCATGCGCCAAGTGATCCGCGTCGCTTCCTGGATCTATGCGCTTGCCGTCTACGGCTTCATCTTCCTGCCGGTTGTCGTGCTGGTGCTGTTCTCGCTGCAGTCGACCTCCTTCCCCATCCCGCCATTCACCGGCCCGTCGCTGCGCTGGTACGATGCCGTGCTCTCCGACGCCAGGCTGACCTCGGCGCTGCTCAACTCGCTGCTGGTCGCGGTGCTTTCCTCGGCCACCGCTGTCACGCTCGGCTTCCTCTCTGCCTGGGGGTTCGCGCGCTTCGTGCTGCCCGGCTCGGGTCTGCTGCGCGGCCTGATCACACTGCCGCTGACGGTCAGCTATCTCATCATCGGCATGGGGCTTCTGGTGCTGTTCAACTGGGGCGGCGTGCCGAAGTCACTGCTTGCCGCCGGTATCGGCCATGTCGTGATCAACCTGCCGCTCTGCTTTGCCATCATCTACAGCCAGATGGGCGACCACCAGATCAACATCGAGCGTGCCGCGCGCGACCTCGGCGCGCCGGAGTGGAAGGTGCTGCTCCTCATCACCGTGCCGGTTATGGCGCCGGCCATCTTCGCCGGCTTCTTCCTGTCGATGACCTTCTCCTGGGACGAGTTCGTGATCTCTTTCCTACTCACTCGTTTCGACACCACATTGCCCGTGGAAATCTGGAACCTGCTGCGCTCCGGCCTCAATCCAAAAACCAATGCCGTCGGTTCGCTGGTCTTTGCCGTTTCCATCGTGCTGGTGGTGCTGTTCGAACTGACTTTGCTGCGCAGGAGAAAGCCATGACCGCGCCCCTGGTCGACATCCGCGGTGTCTCGCACCGTTTCGGGCAGCTGGCCGTGCTGAAGAACGTCTCGCTGCGGATCGAGCCCGGCAGCTATACGATCCTGCTCGGGCCGTCGGGCTCCGGCAAGACGACGCTGCTGTCCATATTGGGCGGCTTCGTCACCCCGAGCGAAGGCAAAGTCTTTATCCGTGGCGAGGACTGCACATCGGTGCCGCCGGCCAAGCGGCCGACGACAACCGTGTTCCAGGACTATGCGCTGTTTCCGCATATGAGCGTCGGCGGCAATGTCGGTTTCGGGCTCCGCATGCAGGGCGTCGATGGCACGAGGCGTGCAGCAAAAGCACGTGAGGCCCTGGCGCTGGTTGGCCTTGCCTCCGCCTTCGACAAGAAGCCGCACCAGCTTTCCGGCGGCCAGCGGCAGCGGGTGGCGTTGGCGCGTGCGCTGGTCATCGAGCCGGCGGTGCTTTTGCTCGACGAACCGCTCGGTGCGCTTGACCTCAAACTGCGACGGCAGATGCAGGACGAGTTGAAGGCGATCCAGAAGCGCGTCGGCACCGCCTTCATCCATGTCACCCACGACCAGGAAGAAGCGATGGCGCTGGCCGACCACTGCGTGGTCATGAATGATGGGCGCATCGAGGACGAAGGCCCGCCCGAGCGTGTCTATGCCAGGCCGGCGACGCGCTTTTCGGCGACCTTCATGGGCGAAAGCACGATCCTTGCCGGAACGGTGATGAAAGCGACAAACGGGGCAATCACGGTTTCGACGCCAGCGGGCGCGATCTTGCTGCCTGGCCCTCAGCCGGCCGGTACCAGCATTGCGCTTGCTATCCGGCCGGAATACCTGCGCCTTGGTGAGACCAAAGGCGATATCGCGCTGGGTTCCGCCAAAGTCAGCGATGTCGTCTTCCAAGGCAGCTTCAAACGCGTGCTGGCGACTTCGGCGTTGGATCCGGCACTGCAGTTCATCGCCAAGGCACCCGCATCCACAACTGTTCAGGCAGGCGACACTGTCGTGGTTTCGTGCAACGCTGACGACATCATCCAGCTGGCGGACTGAGACATGAGTGTGCTTCCAGCTATCGACGCGGCGGACTGGTACGAGACCATCCGCATGGGCGACGGGGTCACGCTGATCCATGAACCATGGATCAAGCCGTTCTTCCGCTGCAACATGTGGCATGTGCGCGGTCGCGACCGCGATCTCCTCTTCGACACAGGCCTTGGCCATTTCAGCCTGCGCGCGCATGTGACTTTGGTGACGGAGCGCAAGCTCATCTGCGTCGCCAGCCACACGCATTTCGACCATATCGGCTGTCACCACGAATTTCCCGACCGTTGCGTGCACAGCGCCGAGGCGGAAATCCTTGCCGATCCGCGCAGCGAATGGACGGTTGCCGACCGCTACGCCACCGACGAAATGTTCGATCGGCTGCCGCAAGGCTGGGATACGGCTCGCTACGGCATTCTATCCGCGCCGGCCGACCGTCTGCTCGAGCATGGCGACATTGTGGATCTCGGTGACCGTGCCTTCGAGGTCGTCCATACGCCGGGCCATTCGCCTGGCGGCATCGCGCTCCACGAGAGAAAGACCGGCATCCTGCTCTCCGGCGACATCGTCTATGACGGCCCGCTGATCGACGACGTCTACCACTCGGACATCCCGGACTATATGGCCACGCTGATCGCCATGCGCGACCTTGATATCTCGGTCGTGCATGGTGGCCATTTCCCGAGCTTCGGCAGAGTGCGCTACCGCCAGCTGATCGACGAATACCTGGCGCACAAGCGCCAGGCCGGCTGCCACCTGCGGCAGAACGGGTAGACCGGGTCCCGGATCAACGCATCAGTTCGAAATGCCGAGGGAATGCCTGATGCAGCAGGAGCAGCATGGTCTTGCGCAGCACGTCGGTGTCGCGGCCGGAAGGGTTCAGATGATCCCAATACCATGCACCGTGAACCAGGTAATTCAGGCTCTCTGAGAGAGTGTTGATGTCGATGCCGGCATAGCCGCCGCTGCGCGCGATCTCGATCAGCAATTCGCGCGCTTCGGCGGTGTAGGCGAGGTCACTGGGCAGGCCAATCTCATTGTAGATCTGCATGCTCTTGCGGTCGCTGGAGAACACGACGAAGACCGACACCCATTTCGGATGCTGCCCGGCAAAACGTTGTGCGCATTCGACGGCGCCCAGCAGCCTGTCAACCGGCGACAGGCCGGGCGCCCGCACCAGGTTGAACCACAGCTCGTCATACTGATCGCTGAGATATTGCAGGACGGCCCGGAACAAGTTCTCCTTGCTGCGAAAATGGAAGACGACCAGCGCGTTGGACGAGCCGACATGTTCGGCGATACGCTGCATGGTGACGCTCGCCAGACCCTCCTCCGCGATGAGCTCGATGGTGGCGTCGATGATGCGCTGTACGCTGGCTTCGCCGCGTTCGCGCCGACGGTCCCTGGGCGGGGCATCGTTTGCCGACTCCCTGCCCTTCGTCGCCGCGGCCTTGCGTTTCTCCGGCCTTGCGGTTGCCTTGCGCTGCGCCATTTTCGTCAGCCCTTTCGGACCCGCGGCGGAAATATTTCGCCGCACGGATTGCTTTGTCATACGGACCGCCGGCTCATCCCGGAAACCGCTTAGAGCGACGGGCGTGTCCCGGCATTTCCATACCATTGCCCCCGAGCCGTTTCATAGGCCAGCCCGGCCCGGAAAACGTCAGCGTCGCAGTAGGTGCGGCCGACGATCTGGATGCCTGTCGGCACGCCGTTGGCGGCATGGCCAGACGGTATGGAAAGAACCGGGCAGCGGCTCATCATGTTGAACGGCGTCGTCAGCACCCAGCCCAGCGACGGGTTCACCTGCTTCCCGTTGATCTCGACAGTGTCCCTGGTCTGGTCGAACTCCGCCGGAACCGCCGGGATAGCGTTTGTCGGGCAGATGAGCACGTCATACTTTTCCAGCAACGGGCCAAGGGTCTGGTACATCCTGCCGGCGACATCCAATGTTGCGACAAAGTCCGTGGCCTTCGATTTTTGCCCGTCCTCGGCGAACTTGCGGGCATAGCTGGTCATGTCGTCGGCGTGCCGTTGGAGCAGTTGCGACAGCGACGCGCCGAACAGATGCTCAAGATACATCATGGCGGCCTTGAGCACCTCATCGCCCCAACCCAGATCGACCTCCTCGACAGTAGCGCCCAGCGACCGGAAGACGTCGCACGCGGTAAGCGTGTTCTTGCGAACCTCCGGATCCACCTCATAGGAGCCGAGATCCATGGAGAAAGCGATCCTCCAGCCCTGGATCGGCTTGTAGTCGAACGGCAGGCGCAATTTGGGGCGAAGCGTCGCGATGTCGAGCGGGCTTGGCCCGGCCATGACGTTCTGCAGCAGGATCGCGTCCCTCACGGTTCGCGCCAACGGTCCGGTGTGGCAGTAGAAGTCGAGATTGAAGGGCGGATCATCCGGGTTTCGACCGTAGGGCGGCTTGAAGCCGACAAGGCCGCAAGCCGATGCGGGAATGCGGATCGACCCGCCAATGTCGGATCCCGTCGCGATCGAGGATGTGCCCGAGGCCAGCGTCGCCGCCGCGCCGCCCGACGAACCGCCCGGTGTGAAGTTCGGGTTCCATGGATTTCGCGTGACACCCCATCGTTTCGACCAGGTATAACCGGCGCAGCTGAATTCCGGCGTCGCGGTACGCGCGTGGACAATGCCGCCGGCCTTGATGATGCGCTCATTCATGGTCGAGGTGTGGCCGCCAATGGCATCCTTCGACAGCAGCGAACCGTGCGATGTCGGCTTGCCCTTGATGTAGCTCTCGTCCTTGATGCCGATCGGCAGGCCCTCGAGCGCACCGGTTCTGGCGCCTTTGGCGTATTTCGCCTCGGCCTTGGCGGCCAGTTCCATCGCCTCCTCGAAATGCGTGAACGTGAAGCAGTTGATCGCCGATCTGGTGGCTTCGGCACGGCGAATGGTGGCCCGCATCAATTCGACGGGCGAGAGTTTCTTCGCCTTGAACAGCCGCAGCGCCTCATGGGCCGGCATGTAGCAAAGGTCGAGATCGGACATCGGAAGTCTCCCGCGATCAAGAGACCGCACTTGGCATGAAGGTGGCCGGGCCGCGCGTTGCGGCCCGGTGGCTGTTCCCGGATTCGGTTGGCAGCGCTATTTCTGGAGGTCGGTCCAGATTTTCGTGTAGAGCGCCTGCACATTCGGCGGACAGGCCTGCATGAACTGGCCCTTGGCGGCAAATTCGGCCGGAATTGCCACTTCAGGCGCGGCCTTCATGTCGTCCGGCATGAAAGCGTCGGATCCCTTGATGCCATTGGCGTAGCGCGCGAAGGCCGAGATCATCGCGGCATTCTTCGGGTCCATGATGAAATTCTGGAAAAGCTTGGCGTTCTCGACATTCTTGGCGTCCTTGAGGACGGCGACATTGTCCATCCAGATCGGAAAGCCTTCCTTCGGATAGCCGTAGACGATCTTGTCGTTCTGCAGCCGCTCGCGCAGCGATATGCCATTCCAGTTGACGCCGGCGGCAATGTCGCCCCTGCCCAGGCCGTCGACGGCCGCGTAGTCGAGCGAAAGCCATTTCGACTTCGCCGCGACCAGCTTGTCGTGCACCTTCTTCAGGACTTGCATGTCGTCGGTGCAGTATTTGCCGCCCTCATAGGCGATGGCGAGGAAAAGGATGTCGCCCATTTCGGGCACGACATTGATCTTACCGGCGAGTTCCGGTGGCGGGTCGAGGAAAATCGCAGATGTGTTCGGGTCGCCGGCATAGACTGACTTGTTCACCGAAATGCCCGTTGTCCCCCACTGCCATGGAACGGTGTATTTACGGCCCGGATCAAAGGGAACATCGACCCATCGCGGATCGACATTCTTGAAATTCTCCATCTTGTTGGGATCGGTTTCCAGCAACAGACCTTCGCTGATCCAGATCGGCACGACGCTGGCCGAGGGCACGACGATGTCATAGCCGGACGCGCCTTGGCGGACCTTGGCCAAGGCGGTGTCGTTGGAGTCGTAGTCGGTGACGGTGACCTTGACCTTGTAGGTTTCCTCGAATTTCTTGATCAGGTCCGGGCTGGTATAGTTGCCCCAGTTGTAGATGTTGAGTTCGCCATCGGCGCGGGCAATGCCTGTTACGGCGAAAAGCGATAGCCCAACGGCCGCCGCTGTCAGTTTCCAGTTCATGCTAGTGCTCCCATTGTTGGGACCGGCCGCGTCGCCGCCTCAGGTCCATTTCCTGCCGATGAACAAGCCTGTTGACGCCTTTCGTCCCGATGATGGGCCGGACGGCTGTCGAGATATTCCCCTCTTCGCGGCCATTCACCGGCAAATGCCGGCTGGCCAACTCGGTTATCCCTGAGGCTAAATTATAACTAACTATACAGTCAATATCTTTTCGCCGGCACTGCCGCGACCTGATCAGGCGCCCTGCACTTTCCAGGCAGCGAGCCGCTGACGGAATGGCGGCGCAGGCTTCAGCCGCGGCTGCTGGCGGGAAGCGAAATCCGATAGTCCGGCCCCCGATTCCTCGGTTTCCGCCAAGGCCGCAGGCGATCCTTCAATCTCGTTCGAACAACAGGCTTGTCGTAAGCCGGGGCCGGCAGTCCGGCGAGCGCGTAGTAATCGTCCAGTATGCCGGTCTGCAGCAGACGCTGCTCCTGCGTGAAGAAGCTGAAATGCGCCGCCACCAGATCGCCGAAAATCTTGCCCGGACGATCGAGTTTCGCCGGCAAGGTCGCTGACAGCCATTCTTCCTCGTCATTTCCCGGCGGGTAGAAAAGCTCGCCGAGTTCCAGCACCTCCGATCCGAAAAACCCGATCGCGTTGATCGAGAAGCGCCCCAGCCTGACTTCGCGGTCAGGCACGCGGAAGTCCCCCAGCCGGTTCGTCCTGGCAGCCTCGATGAAGACCGGATGAAGCGCCTCGGGAAAGCTTGCATGAGCCCAGGAATACGGACACATCGCCTGACAGGTGAGTGGCCCGTCGATCAGAACCCTGGAAAAATTCTTGATCAAGGTGTTGCAGACCGCATTGTTGATGATGAGCGGGGCATACCAAAGCGCCGAACCCTTTTCCGACACGGCTCGCTCCTTGAATCTGGGAAGGAAGCCCTCCTCCAGAAAAACCACATCGTCATCGAGGCGCAGGTAGAGTGCGTCGGCGTCGTCACAGAAACGGAAGAACCTGCCGATGACATCGATGCTGCCGTCCGCGCTTGGAAGCGTCTTTATCTTGCAGCGCGGATCGCTGGCCGCCAGTCGCTGGAGATAGGCGCGGTCGGCCTCGTTGCGGCAATTGTCCCACAGATGCCATTCGTGAACCTCGGGGCTTTTCAGAACATGGTGGCTGAGCAGTCGGAGATATCTCTCGCGGCCGGCCGGGGTCACCACAATCAGCTTCATGAGAGGTCCGCCCCGCAGTGGTCGCTCGACTCGGCAGTTCCATGGCGAGCGTAGAATCGATCGCGCTACGAATCCAGATTCACGTTGTGTTGCAACGCGCGGCACAAGTTGTCCGCCCGATCAATGCCAACGACCAATTCCTTCCCACCCATGCCCCTTCGCATTCATCCGGCTTTGGTGTAGGGGCTCGCCATGACCGCTTTGGACCAAGGCATGAATGCCGGAAGTAGCCCAGTAACCAGCGGCGCCAGCCGCAATCTCGTCATCGTCAGAGCTGGCGACAACTCTCTCCATCGCGGTTGGGGAGCGGACGATACTGGATGCAAATTCGATTTGATCGTCAGTTACTACGGAGCCGACCCATCAGCGTTTCGGCAGGCCTATGAAAACCGGACAGACCACAAGGGTGGCAAATGGGACGGCATACACGCCCTGCTCAGCCGCCAGCCTGACCTGCTCGACCGCTACGAGTATATCTGGTTTCCGGACGATGATCTGGAAGCAGACCGTGCAACCATCGAAGCAATGTTCGCCAATATGCGCCGGCACGACCTCCACGTTGCCCAGCCGGCACTGACGCTGGACAGTTACTATACCCACCTGCCGTTTCTTCGCTGCAAGAGCTTCGAATTTCGCCTGGTCGACAAGATCGAGATCATGGCTCCCTGCATGAGAGCAGATGTCGCGGCCAAGATGCTGCCTCTTTTTCAACAGTCCATGAGCGGTTTCGGCCTGGACTCCTTGTGGACACGTCTTGCCGCGCAAAACCTTGGAGCATCGGCCATATTCGACGCCCTGCCTGTCCGCCATACGCGGCCAGTCGGAATTCATATGGTCAAAGCGATGGCCACGTCCGGCCGCACGGCAGAGTCGGAATACCGCCAACTGGCGTTGCAATATGGATTTGGTGAGTTCTTTCCCTTGTCCTACGGGGCCGTTGACCGCAAAGGCAGGCGGTGGAGATCGCGGCCGATTATCGGCCTGCGCATGGTCGCTGACTACGTCGTGGGTCGCGGCAACTTTCGTCAAACGCTTAAATGGAAAAGACGGCTCTGGCATCTTTTGCGCAGACAATGCTCCAAGCCCGTCGATCTGGCTCAGATCGTGCTCGAACCATGAGAGCGCCAGAACTGCCAATGAACAAGAACCTGCTTGGCGAAGCTGACATCCTCGTAGTCGGCGCGGGCTTTTACGGCGCGACGCTCGCCGAGCGCATCGCCACGCAACTCGGCCGGCGTGTGCTGGTGATCGACCGGCGCCGGCACATCGGCGGCAATGCCTACACCGAACAAGATCCCGTCACTGGCGTCGAGATCCATCGCTACGGACCGCATCTGTTTCATACATCCAACGAGGAAGTGTGGAATTATCTGCGGACCTTCACCGGTTTCACGTCCTATCGCCATCGTGCGTTCTCGACCTATCGCGACAAGGTCTATCCGCTACCGATCAACCTTGCCACGATCTGCCAGTTCTTCGGCAGGCGACTGAGCCCGGACGAGGCGCGCGGCATGATCGCCGAGCAGGCGGCCGAACTTGGCGATCGCCCACCGGCCAATCTCGAAGAGAAGGCGATCTCCCTGATCGGCCGTCCCCTCTACGAGGCCTTCATCAAGGGCTACACCGCCAAGCAGTGGCAGACGGACCCGCGCGAGTTGCCTGCGCAGATCATCGCGCGTCTGCCGGTCCGCTTCACATTCGACGATGGCTATTTCAACGACCGCTTCCAGGGCCAGCCCATGGATGGCTACACCGCGATCTTCGAAAAGATGCTCGCGCACAAACACATCGAAACACGGCTTGGCGTCGACTTCTTCGATATCAAGCTTTTGCTGCCGAAGGACTTGCCGGTCGTCTACACCGGCCCAATCGACCGTTATTTCGATTATTGCGAGGGCGAACTCGGCTGGCGAACCATCGATATCGATCTGGAAGTCATGGACACGCCGGATCATCAGGGCACGGCGATCATGAATTATGCCGACGAAGCCATACCTTACACCCGCGTCGTTGAATTCCGGCATTTCAATCCGGAACGTCAGCATAAGAGCGACAAGACACTTATTGGCCGCGAGTACTCCCGGTTTGCCGGCCGCACCGACGAGCCTTACTATCCGATCGACACACGCCGGGATCAGGCGGTCTACCGTCGTTATCTCGAACGGGCGGCCGCCGAGAAAAACCTGCATCTCGGGGGACGGCTGGGCACCTATCGTTATCTCGACATGCATCAGGCGATCGGCGCTGCCCTGAACGCCTTCGAAACCGTGCTTGGGCCCTATTTCACCGGCAGGCTTGGTTCTCTTTCGCGGCCGCTATGAGGGGCTGAGCCGCAAATTTCGGATCATCAGGCGGTTGCCGCCGACCTGCCGCCAGCCATGATCCGCCGCTGGAACCATTCGAAGGTGCGCGCCGGATCCGTTCTGGTAACCGGTCGTTGCCTCCCACCCGGGAAGACCCGTCTTGCCAGGGTCAGGTCCGGGCACCGGTTTGTCGGATCCTGCGGCACAGCCGCATGGTGTTCGATGCGGCTGCCAGCAGCGGGCAAGACATGCCGAGCATCGGCGGTGGTTCCATGACGTGGATGGCGAGCGTGTTTTCGCGACCTACAGCGCTCTTTGCGGGCAAGGCATTCCGGCGGCATCGCCGCAACGCGATGCCGTGGGTACCGATCTCGTGCTCATTTGTTCCGACTGGCGCACAAGCTCGGCGAAGACCAGCGCGAAGCTACCCAGCATGACAAAAACAACAATCAGGCGTGTTACCGGCAACGTGTCGGCCTCGTCTGGCTGGCGCATATCCCGGGATGAGGATTTTCCAGGGATCATGCGCACGATCAAAAGTGCCGCAGCCTCCATTTGACATCCCGAAGGATACAGCGGTGCCGCGGGCGCCCCACGCTGCCCATGCCGGCTAACATGATCGATCCGCGTTTACGAGAGTTTAAGCCCCGCCTTAACCATCACATTCGCTCGCGCTCTGACATGAAGCGCGACCTGCCGGCCTGGCGACGCAGTCGCGGTGTGGTTTCGCAGGCCGATACAACGGCTCTCTTTGCAGACCCGCCCCGCCCATGCTACCCCGGCGCTGGCGCGGCCGGAATCTCGCCAATCGGTCGCGATCGGGGAGCCATGAGCACAGCCGCCAACAGCATCGCCTTCGTTTCGTCCGACACAGCAGACGCCAAGGCGGCGCTGGAAAGCCTGACGGGGCGCTATGGTCAGTGTTCGGTCGCGGACGCGGGCGTTGTGGTGGCCTTGGGCGGCGATGGCTTCCTGCTGCAGACTTTGCGCGACACGATGGGAACGGGAAAGAAGGTCTACGGCATGAACCGTGGCACCATCGGCTTCCTGATGAATGAGTACCGGTCCGGAGGGCTCACCGAGCGCATCGCGGCCGCGGTCGCCGAAACGATCCGCCCGCTCGAAATGCAGGCCGTCACCTCGGAAGGCGAAACGGTGTCGGCGCTGGCGATCAACGAAGTGGCGCTTTGGCGCCAATCCTATCAGACGGCCAAGATCCGCATCAGTGTCGACGACCAGATACGGCTCGAGGAACTGAGCTGCGATGGCGTGATGATCGCGACGCCGGCGGGATCGACCGCTTACAATCTTTCCGCGCACGGCCCGATCCTGCCGCTCGACGCTCCGCTTCTGGCGCTTACGCCGGTCAGCCCGTTTCGTCCGCGCCGCTGGCGTGGTGCATTGCTCTCCAACAAGGCGACCGTGCGCTTCGACATTCTGGAGCCTGAAAAGCGGCCGGTGAACGCTGCCGCCGACCACACGGAGGTCAAGGCGGTGACTTCGGTAACGGTGCGGGAATCGCCGACAGCCACGGCGACCTTGCTGTTCGATCCCAACCATTCCTGGAACGAACGCATCCTAGCTGAACAGTTCCGTTACTGAGCCGGCACAGAGAGAAGCGGCCGGATTAAGCATCGCGATTAAGGTTACGACTTCACAATCGCGCCAATCCCGCCTGTTTCTGTTGACAAATCGTGGACTTGCGCCTAATCGCATACCAACTTTGCAGGCGCGCGGCGCTTGCCGCGACGAATGACGTTGCGCCTCCCCGAACCAGCCAAAGACAGCAACACTTGTCCTCAGACACCACGATCGCTCAAGAAGCGTTGACCTTTTCAGACCTCGGCCTGTCGCCGAAGGTGCTTTCCGCAGTCACCGATGCCGGCTACACGCAGCCGACGCCGATCCAGGCCGGCGCCATCCCGCACGCCTTGCTCGGCAAGGACGTGCTGGGTATTGCCCAGACCGGCACCGGCAAGACGGCCTCTTTCGTGCTGCCGATGCTGACCCGGCTGGAAAAGGGCCGCGCCCGCGCCCGCATGCCGCGCACGCTGATCCTGGAGCCGACGCGCGAACTCGCCGCACAGGTCGAAGAAAACTTCGTCAAATACGGCAAGAACCACAAGCTCAACATTGCGCTGCTGATCGGCGGCGTGTCCTTCGATGAGCAGGACAAGAAGCTGGAGCGCGGCGCCGACGTGCTGATCGCGACGCCGGGCCGCCTGCTCGACCACCGCGAGCGTGGCAAGCTGCTGCTCAACGGTGTCGAGATCCTTGTCATCGACGAAGCCGACCGCATGCTCGACATGGGCTTCATTCCCGATATCGAGCGCATCTGCGAGATGATCCCGTTCACCCGGCAGACGCTGTTCTTCTCGGCGACCATGCCGCCCGAGATCACCAAGCTGACGGAGAAATTCCTGCATGCCCCGGTGCGTGTCGAGGTTTCCAAGGCAGCCTCCACCGCCACCAATATTACGCAGCGGCTGGTGAAATCCGGCTCCAAGCCGTGGGACAAACGCGAGACGCTGCGCAACCTGATAAAGGCCGAAGACGCGGAACTGAAGAACGCCATCATCTTCTGCAACCGCAAGGTCGAGGTGTCGGAGCTGTTCCGCTCGCTGCTGAAGCATGATTTCGATGCCGGCGCACTGCATGGTGACATGGACCAGCGCGCCCGCATGCAGATGCTGGCCAATTTCCGTGACGGCAAATTGCGCTATCTCGTCGCTTCGGACGTCGCCGCGCGCGGCCTCGATATCCCCGACGTCAGCCACGTCTTCAACTACGACGTTCCGATCCATGCCGAGGATTATGTCCACCGTATCGGCCGCACCGGCCGCGCTGGTCGCTCGGGTAAGTCCTTCACCATCGCGACCAAGTCCGACACCAAGTATATCGACGCTATCGAACGGCTGATCGGCACCAAGATCGAGTGGCATGACGGCGACCTGTCGACGGTTGTTGCCAGCGAGAGCGAGGATGATGCTCCGCGCCGTGGCAAAGGCGCGCCGCGTCGTGCCGGCCGCAAGGACGAGGACCGCAAGGCCCATGATCGCAAGGACAATGGCGAGCGCAAGAGAGGCGGCGAACGTCGTGCCCGGCGCAGCGAGGAAGATGCCCCGGCCGCGGTTGCCCAGCAAAGCGAACAGCCCGATGCACCCGAGTCGGCCGTGGCCGACATCGTCGAACGGCGCGCGCGCAAGGATGCGATCCGTTCGGAAAACTCCGAGCGCAAGACGTCCTCGGATCGCGCACCGGAGCGCGGTGACACCAGGCCGCAACGCAACCGCCCTGCCCGCCAGCATCAGGAAGACAATGACACCACTGTCGGCTTCGGCGACGACATGCCGGCCTTCATGCGCATCGTCGCCAAGGTCTGATCGCCGAACGAAAGCAAGCCAGCCATCCGGCTTGCCCTCCCGGCAGACGTCTAACCGCGTCGCGTGCGAACAGCGCCAGGCGACGCGCTTTGCTTTAGGCCTTTGTTTCCATCCGTGTCGTGCTCCCAAGACGGGGCCGCCTCCGGCGACATGCGTTAGCCCTGACTCGCCCCTTACATCGGTCCAGGCATCATCTTGGTCGGTTTTTCCAGCATCGGAAACTCGGCCTTGTTGCATTTCACGTTCGGGTTCGTCGGGCTGAACATACCGTTCGGATTGTCCCTGAACAGCCAGGCGTGAAGATCGTAGTGGACGAACTCCCTCGGAATGAGCGGGTAGTGTCCCTCCATCGGACCCTGGAAGGTTTGGCCGAGCAGCTTCGGCGGCTCCTTGATGTCCGGCGTCAACGGCACCAGCCATTCCACCCCGACAAGTTGCAAGCCCTTTTTCGTCGGTTCGTAGATCAGCACATTGGGGCGCATCGGATCGAGTTTTTGGCCGACACTTTGAGCGTTGACGAAATGGATGCCCATGGCGCCTTTCGGATAGTCCATCGCGCCCGGTATCTTTTCTCCGCTGTAATAGACGCAGCCGACTGTCGACAGATAGAGGTCGCGAACGGCGACGGTGTAGTCCTGATATTTGGCCAATGATTTTTTCAAGGCGTCGATGTCGGCCTTGTTGGCGTCTTCGGCCACGGCCGAAGCGACGCCTAACCATGCGCCTACAATACTCGTCAAAGCGAGGACGCCGCAGCGCCCAAGGCAGGCTGTTCTTGTCATGCATTCCTCCCAGATTTTCTGATCTGGCCGTTCAAGACGGAGGCGGAAAATGCTGATTGCGCGGCCAGTTGTACCGCCTCATCCCCTCTGGACAGCGACGATGCTATTCCTTTCCATGGCCGCAGGAAAGCAGCTATTTAGAACTAGCTAATTCTCCAGCGCGCTAATTCCGCTCAAACAAAAACGGCCCCACATGGGGACCGTTTTGCATTCGCATGCCGTCCGGTTCAGGTGAGCGGAGAAAGCTGGATCTCGACGCGCCGGTTCTGGGCGCGGCCTTCGGCCGTTGCATTGGATGCGACGGGCCGCGTCTTGCCGAAGCCGGTGACGGCAAAGCGGCGCGAATCGACGCCCTGGCCGGACAGATAGTTGGCGACCGCCAGTGCACGCCGCTGCGACAGATCGAAATTGTGCTGGTCGCCGCCTGTCGAATCGGTATGGCCAAACACGTCGACGGTCGTCTGGCGGAATTTCTTCAGCACCAGCGCGACGGAATTGAGCACCGGATAGAAGCCGGGCTTCACCGCGTCCTGATCGACATTGAAGGTGATGTCGGACGGCATGTTGAGAATGATCTGGTCGCCGCTGCGTGTGACGCTTACGCCTGTACCCTGGAGCTGGCGGCGCAGCTCGGCCTCGTTCTGATCCATGGTGGCGCCGATGGCGCCGCCGGCCAGTGCACCGATACCGGCACCAATCAGCGCGTTGCGGCGATCATTGCCACCGGCAAGCAGGCCAAGGCTGGCGCCAGCCAAAGCGCCGAGGCCGGCACCAGCGGCCGTGTTGGAAATCTTCTGGTCGCCGGTATACGGATCGGTCGTGGTGCAGGCGCTCACGAGCAAAGCCGTCGCCACGACGACGAGCACGGTCTTCTTCATAGGATGGTCCCTCTCCAAGTCACGCCATTGCGATGGCGCCAAATCAGCCCTTCCCGCGACTTGTACCATGAAATACGGCGAAAAGCGGAATGGCAAAAGCGCTTGCCGCAGCTTTTCCCCGGAGCTGACTGGCGCCTGGAAGATTACCAGAGATTCTTGCCGTCAATGACCACCACTTCGACCTTGTCGAGATCGAAATCATCGAATAGCCGAGAATTGACGCTGATCTTCGGATTGTCGAAATTCGGCTCGCCAGTCGACCAATCCGGCGTTTCGGTGAAGGTGCCGCAGCCACAGGTCGCGCAGAAACCATGTTTTACGGTCTTCGAGCCCCATTGATAGAATGAAACATTTTTCGGCGGTGTGATGAGCCTGAACTGCGGCGGCGTGTAGTAAGCCCACAGAGAGCCGCGTTTCGAGCAGAACGAACAGGTGCACCGCGTCACGGTTTCTGGCGCCTGCGAAACCTCGAACGTGGTGGCCTTGCAGTGGCAGCTTCCCTTGATGGCCATGAACATCACCTTCCATTGTCCGCCCCGCGCGGCAAGGCACCATAAAGAAGCGATCCTGACAACTGTCCGTCAGCAGGCTTTTGCCCGCGAACAGCAGCCAGCGGCTCTAAAGCGTGTCACGTTCGAACGGATTGTGGCGACGCACTTTAGGTCTCTGTTTCATGCTTGTCGGGCTCCCGGAACCGGGACCCAGGCGACATGCATCAGTAAGACTGCGGCGGCACAAACAGGCAGATCGTCTTGCCTGCATCGAGACCGGCCACGTGAGCACACCAATGAAACTCACCGTCGGGCGAATCCTTGATCCGCCTGTCGCTGTAGGCCAGCACCTCCCCGGTATCCTTGATGACATAGCCTTCCGGGCGTTCGCTGATCGAGGTCTGCGATACCTCGCGGCAATCGTAGTTCGCGCAGCAGGCGAACGGATAGCTCCAGCCTTGCGGTTTGGCCGCGGTCGGCTTGGCGTCATGCGCCAGGGCTGGCGCCGTCAGGGCAGCTATCGCGCAGGCAGCACACAGAGGCAGGAGAGGCCGGCCAACCGATGGAACGGCAAAGGCCGATCTAAAACCGGCAGAAAACATGGCAACGCTCCTTTCAAACGAGATTCAAGCATTTCGCTTGCCCGTTCCCGGAACGTGTCTTCCCAGTGGCCGAACCGTCAGCAGATATGCCGCGACCGGCCATATATGCTTTGCCTCCTCCTGCCGCTGATGGTGAGCCGAAATGCGAGCCGGCGCAAGCAATAGCTGCGTAGCCGGCCCATGCTCTGCCGTCGCGGCAGCCACGGCGCGCTTTCACACAGCGCCAGCTCGTCGCGACAATGGTGAACGCGACAATCGTGAAAAAGGGTGCGCGACTGCCATTCGCTGGCCTGCGTCGCAGGACATCGGCTGACCTAATCCAAGTCAGCCACCACTTCGCCAGCGCCGCCCTCGATGCGCTGCGACAGCGACGCTTCCATGAAATCATCGAGGTCGCCATCGAGCACGCTCGACGGACTGGTGCTTTCGACGCCGGTGCGCAGGTCCTTCACCAACTGATAGGGCTGCAGCACATAGGAGCGGATCTGGTGACCCCAGCCGATGTCGCTCTTCGAGGCTTCGGTGGCGTTGGCGATGGCCTCACGCTTCTTCAGCTCTTCCTCGTAGAGCCGCGAGCGCAGCATTTCCCAGGCCTTCGCCCGGTTCTTGTGCTGCGAACGCTCGGCCTGGCAGGCCACCGCGATGCCCGTGGCGATATGGGTGATGCGCACGGCCGAATCGGTGGTGTTGACGTGCTGGCCACCCGAGCCGGAGGAGCGGTAGGTGTCGATGCGCACGTCCGATTCGGAAACGTCGATATCGATCGTGTCGTCGACGACAGGATAGACCCAGATACTGGAAAAGGACGTATGCCGGCGCGCGTTGCTGTCATAGGGCGAAATACGCACCAGGCGGTGGACGCCAGATTCGGTCTTCAGCCAGCCATAGGCATTGTGGCCCTTGATCAGCAATGTCGCGGACTTGATGCCCGCTTCTTCGCCGTCATGCACTTCCAGCACCTCGACCTTGAACCGGCGGCGCTCGGCCCAGCGTGTGTACATGCGCAAAAGCATCGAGGCCCAGTCCTGGCTCTCGGTGCCGCCGGCGCCGGCGTGGATTTCGAGATAGGTGTCGTTGGCGTCAGCCTCGCCCGACAGCAGCGTTTCGACCTGGCGGGCCTTCGCTTCGCCCTGCATCGATCGGATCGCGGCTTCCGCCTCGGCTATGACCCCTTGGTCGCCCTCTTCCTCGCCGAGCTCGATCAGGCCGATATTGTCTTCCAGTGCCTGGGTCAGACCCTTGACCGCCGCTATGCCTTCCTCGAGGCCCTGGCGTTCGCGCATCAGCTTCTGCGCTTCCAGCGGTTCGTTCCAGAGGCTGGCGTCCTCGGCACGGACATTCAGGTATTCAAGCCGTTTAATGGCCTGATCCCAGTCAAAGATGCCTCCTCAGCAGGGTTATCGCCTGCCTGATCTCGTCGACAATATTCTGCGTTTCCGCGCGCATGGCCTGGTATTCTGTCCTGTTGCTGAAAGTGACGGTTAGAGCGGATCGGTGTTTGAAGGAAACGCCGAACCGCTCCAACTTTTCTGTTTGACGCAATTCCGGACGGAAAACCGCTAGGCACTTTCCTGGAATTGCTCTGGTCGGCGCGATACATAGGGACGGTGCTGCCGCGTGTAAAGCGAAATGGGCCAGCCCCGGGCTGGCCCGTGGTCGGGATTTGAACCGTCAGTAGAGGCCGCCGCCACCGTCCTGAATGGCCTGGTTGGCCTGCGGCGATAGCGCGCCGCCGGAGGCGTTGGAGCCGTCGGCGCCCATGCCGATCACCCAATAGCTGTCGGCGGGGCCGGTACCTGGCTTGAAGGCCTCGATGATGGTGCCCGGGTCACCCGGTGTCGCCCGCATGCCGGTCTTGCGGTTGATGGCGATCAGGTTCATGCCATCGGGAACCTTGAAGTCGACATTGGGCGTGCCGTCCAGCGCCACGCGCATGAAATCCTTGAAGATCGGAGCTGCGAGACCGCCGCCGGTGGCGCCATGGCCAAGGCCGCGCGGCGTGTCGTAGCCCATATAGAGACCGACGACGAGGTTGGGCGTAAAACCGATGAACCAGGCGTCCTTCTCGTCATTGGTCGTTCCGGTCTTGCCGGCGATGTGGCGCCCGAGCTCGCCGATGGTGGCGCCGGTGCCGCGCTGCACGACGCCTTCCATCATCGAGGTGATCTGGTATGCGGTCATCGGATCGAGCACCTGCTCGGAATTGTCGACCAGTTCCGGCTCCGGCTGGTTCTTCCATTCAGGCGCGTTGCAGCCCTCGCAGCCACGCTCATCCTGCTTGAACACTGTCTTGCCGTAGCGATCCTGGATGCGGTCGATCAGCGACGGCTTGATCGACTTGCCGCCATTGGCCATGATCGAATAGGCCGAAACCATGCGCATGACGGTCGTCTCGCCGGAGCCCAGCGCCATCGGCAAATACGGGGCCAGATGATCGTAGACGCCGAAGCGCTCGGCGTATTCGACGACCAGCTTCATGCCCATGTCGTTGGCAAGCCGCACCGTCATGAGGTTGCGCGACTTCTCGATGCCGGAGCGCAGGGTTGCCGGGCCGGCGACGGTGCCGTCATAGTTCTTCGGTGTCCAGGTCGTGTTGCCGCTCTGGATGGTGATCGGTCCATCCATGATCACAGAGGCCGGCGTATAGCCGTTGTCGAGCGCGGCCGAATAGACGATCGGCTTGAACGAAGAGCCCGGCTGGCGCATCGCCTGAGTGGCACGGTTGAATTCGGACTGGGCGTAGGAGAAACCGCCGACCATGGCCAGCACGCGGCCGGTATGCGGATCCATGGCGATCAGGCCTCCTTCCACTTCGGGAACCTGACGCAGGCTGTAGGCATTGTCGGAGCCTTGGTTCTTCTGCACGAAGATGACGTCGCCCGGTTTGAGCACTTCGGCCGGCGACTTGGCCTTGACGGTCTTGCCGCCGACCACATGGCGCATGGCGAAGCCCATGTCGTCCTTGCTGACGGTGCCTTCGACACGTTCCTTGACGATGTCGCCAGACGCCTGGCGCGCGGGCTGCAGGCCGATCGACAGGCCGGTCGCGGAACTGTCGAGCACGACGGCGAGCGACCATTCGGGAACATCCTCGAGGCCCTTGACGTTGCCCAGAGGCACGCCCCAGTCACCGGAGACATCGATCGATTTCACCGGCCCGCGATAACCGCGCAGCGTATCGTACTTCAACAAGCCGTTCTGCATCGCCTTGCGAGCAATGAGCTGAATCTTCGGATCAAGCGTCGTGCGAACGGACAGGCCGCCTTCGTAAAGCGCGTTCTCGCCATAGCGGGCGATGATCTGGCGGCGAACCTCCTCGGTGAAATACTCGCCGGCGAAAAGATAGGTGCCGGTGCGGCGTGGCGTCACGCCGAGCGGCTCGGCCTTGGCCTTGTTGCCTTCCTCACGCGTGACGTAGCCATTCTCGACCATCTGGTCGATGACCCAGTTGCGGCGCTCAATCGCGCGATCGGCATGCTTGAACGGGTGGTAATTGTTCGGTCCCTTCGGCAGGGAGGCCAGATAAGCGGCCTCGGCGACGGTCAGCTCGTTCACCGACTTGTCGAAATAGGTAAGCGCCGCGCCGGCGACGCCATAGGCGCCGAAGCCGAAGAAGATTTCGTTGAGGTAGAGCTCGAGAATGCGATCCTTGGGATAGGCCTGCTCGATGCGGAAGGCCAGGATCATTTCCTTGATCTTGCGCTCGTAGGTCTGGTCCGCGGTCAGCAGGAAGTTCTTGGCCACCTGCTGAGTGATCGTCGAGGCACCGACCTGGCGCCTGCCCGAGCCGAGATTCTGAAAGTTGACGATGACGGCACGGCCAAGGCCGGTCACGTCGATGCCGGGGTGGTTGTAGAAGTTCTTGTCCTCAGCCGACAGGAACGCCGCCTTGACGCGATCCGGGATCGCCTGGATTGGCAGGTACAGGCGTCGCTCGCGCGCATATTCGGCCATCAGCGAGCCGTCCGAGGCATGGATGCGGGTGGTCACCGGCGGCTCATACTTGGCCAGCACCTCGTAGTCGGGCAGATCCTTGGACAGATGGCTAATGTAAATCGCAACGCCCGCCGCGACCAGAAGGGCCAGCGTCGTGCCGATGCCGAAGAAATAGCCAATGAGACGAATCATACCCGCTCCAGTCCTTGGTTCGGGAATTTCCTAAACGAAGCCGCCTTCCACGCAAGCTTTCGAGCCGGTCCCAAACCGTAATCGAAAACCCATGTCGCCACCATGTGGACAAAATACGGCAAGCCCTGATTTCGTGACCACGCGCCCGAAATAAAGGCACCTTGTGTTGTCGTTGCGCAACGCCGCCTCCGGTTGCAGGCGCCCGTGAGGCATGTCAGCCTCCGGTTCCGGTTCCGGTTCCGGTTCCGGCTCGGGCGGAGGCGAACAGCGCAACAGCGTTGGTGATGCTTTGCGCGGCCTTGCCGCGCCACTCGGCGTTGAGGAGCTGCGCCTCGTCCTTGGCGTTCGAGAGATAGCCGAGCTCGACCAGCACCGATGGCACGTCTGGCGCCTTCAGCACCTTGAATCCCGCGGAACGTTGCGGATTGTTGATGAGGCCCACGCTGGTCGACAGTTCGCCGACCAATGTGTGGGCAAAACTCATCGAGAAGGTATGCGTCTCGCGGCGGATCAGATCGATCAGGATGTCGGTCACCTCCTTGTTGTCGTCCTTGATAACCATGCCGGCGAACTGGTCGGAGAGATTTTCGCGGTCGGCAAGCGCCTGCGCCTGGGGGTCCGACGCTTTGTCGGAGACGGTGTAGACGGTGGCGCCGCGGATGCCCTTGACGCTGATCGTGTCGGCATGGATCGAGATCAGCAGGTCTGCCTCATGCTGGCGGGCGATGCGCACGCGGTCGTCCAGGCGCAGATATTCATCGGTGTCACGCGTCATGAAGACATCGTATTTGCCGATGGCCGCGAGCTTGTCGCGCAACTCCGTGGCGAAAGCCAGCGTGACGTTCTTCTCTATGGTGCCGTTCAGGCCCTCGGCGCCGCCGTCGATACCGCCATGGCCGGGATCGATGACGACGGTGAAGCGGTGGCCCGGATTGGAGACCGGGCCGGTGCCGACCCGCCCACCCTTGTCGGTCGAAACCGTGGAGCCGGTGGTCAACGCCTGGTTGGCGAGGGCGGTGTCGAACTCACGTTCGGAGGCCGCCGACATGTCGATGGCGATGCGATAGCCGGATCCGTCCTCGTTCTTGAGCACATCGAGCCTATCGACGGCGAACGGCCCCTTGCCGGTGAGAATCAGCCGCGAAACGCCGTCGCCGATCTCGCCCAGCCGCACACCCTTGACCAGGCCGCGCGGCTTCAGATCCTTGGCGTCGATGGCCAGCCTGCTATTCGCAAGGTCGATGACCAGACGATTGGGCCCACGCAGCAGGAACCATTTGATGTCCGGTTCGCGATCGAAATCCATGACGATGCGCATCTTGGTGGCATCGCCCGCCATCTTGTAACCCTTCGCCACGAGCGGTGCATCGGCGGCATTGGCAACAGAGGAGCACGCAAAGAAAATCGCCACCAGCAGCAGGAGACGGAAGGCGCCGAGAATCTGGCCGCCAACACGACATCCCTTGCCTGTGAAGTCTGCCAGTCCCATCTCTCTTCCAGTCGCTCACGGTTTGGCGCCAGGCGCCTGCTCGTTTCACCGAAGTGCCGGTTAGGCCGCGAATTCGATTAACGATTGGTATCCAGAGAAGGTTAACCAAGCCTTTTCATGCAAGGTTGGAACCCAGGGTTACGCTGCGGAACTGCTTTTTGCCGGCATCGGAAATCGGGGTTGCCTTCCAACCCGCCAAATCATAAAAGCGATAGTGGATCACTGCAATCCTGGAACCGCCCTCCTCCGCAGCTTCCTGCTACAGGGTCAGATGAAAGGCGGCTCCTTTCGCTTCACGCGAGAAGGCTACAGGTGATCGCGACGAATTTCGCAGGTGTGCGCCCGTGGCGGGGGAATCGCCTGCGTGAGGAAAACGGCCGGGTTTGTTCCCGTGCCGGCTCTATATGAGCAAACAAGCTGGTCCGGTTTCCGGGCTTTGGTTCAAAAGTTCTGCTGGTGACGATGGCTTCAAGCGCAATCATGGAAAGGTCCGCATCAAACCGCGCCAATATGGCTGCGGGCGGCACCGCCATGACACGCGGGCAGCGTCCGGCGGACGTTCAATTATCCGGCACCCACATTCATCCAGACACACAGCAGCGGGCTTTGCCCCGCCAGCTGCGGCTGACGGCTGCCGGGGGGAAACGAAATAATGCCCAACAAAATGCTGATAGACGCCTCCCACCCGGAGGAAACACGCGTTGTCGTCGTACGCGGTAACCGTATCGAAGAATTCGACTTTGAATCCCAGGACAAGAAGCAGCTCAAAGGAAATATCTATCTCGCCCGCGTAACGCGCGTCGAACCCTCCCTTCAGGCAGCTTTTGTCGAATATGGCGGCAACCGTCACGGTTTTCTCGCCTTCAGTGAAATACACCCCGACTACTACCAGATTCCGGTCGCCGATCGTCAGGCACTGCTGCGCGCGGAAGCGCAGGAGGCCGAAGACGAGGAGGACGAGGATGGCGATGGCGACGATCGCCAGAACCGTGACCGCGGACGGCGCGGACGCCGGCGCGGCGGCAAGAGCCGCGACCGTGCCGAGCACAAGCGCGATGCCGGTTCAGCCGATTCCGACGAGGCAAACGAAGCCGCCGGCGAGACAGGTGAGGACAACGGCCATGGCGCTGACGTCGTGGCCGAGGACACCTCCCACGTTTCGGAAACCATCGAACATGCGGCGGATACCTCCGAACATGCCGATGCATCCGAACACGCCGACGAATCCCACGATAATGAAGGTCCTTCCGAACAGGGCGACTCTTCTTCCGAAGAGGGCGAAAACGAGACCCGCGACGGCGGCCCTACTTCGATCGCCGCCTCCGTCGAAGCCGATGTGATTTCCGAGCCCGCTCCCCAGGCGGAACAGGGCAGCGAAGCCACCTCCACCGACAATGATCGTGGCATGCTGGAGGAGGTCCAGTCCTCGCATCCCGACGATCATGAGATCGAATCGGTCGGTGCGGAGGATGCGCTGGAAGAAGTGCGCAACCGCCGCAAACCGGTGCGTCGCCAGTACAAGATCCAGGAAGTCATCAAGCGTCGGCAGATCCTGCTGGTGCAGGTCGTCAAGGAAGAGCGCGGCAACAAGGGCGCCGCACTCACCACCTATCTGTCGCTTGCCGGCCGCTATTCGGTGCTGATGCCGAACACGGCGCGCGGTGGCGGCATTTCACGCAAGATCACCAGCGCGGTCGACCGCAAGCGCCTCAAGGAAGTCGTTGCCGATCTCGAAGTGCCGCAAGGCATGGGCGTCATCCTGCGCACCGCCGGCGAAAGCCGCACGAAGGCCGAGATCAAGCGCGACTATGAATATCTGATGCGGCTTTGGGAGAACGTGCGCAATCTCACGCTTCAATCCACCGCCCCTGCCCTCGTCTATGAGGAAGGCAGCCTGATCAAGCGTTCGGTGCGCGACCTCTACAACAAGGATATCGACGAGATCCTTGTCTCGGGTGAGGAAGGCTATCGCGAGGCCAAGGACTTCATGCGCATGCTGATGCCGAGCCACGCCAAGGTGGTTCAGCCATTCCGCGACACGACACCGATCTTCGTGCGCAACGGCATCGAGGCGCAGCTCGACCGCATGCTGCAGCCGCAGGTGACGCTGAAGAGCGGTGGCTACATCATCATCAACCAGACCGAGGCGCTGGTCGCCATCGACGTCAATTCGGGCCGCTCCACCAAGGAGCACTCGATCGAGGACACCGCGCTCCACACCAATCTGGAAGCGGCCGAAGAGGTAGCCCGCCAGCTCAGGCTGCGTGACCTTGCCGGCCTGATCGTCATCGACTTCATCGACATGGAGGAGAACCGCAACAACCGATCCGTCGAGAAGCGGCTGAAGGATCACCTCAAGAACGATCGTGCCCGCATCCAGGTCGGGCGCATCTCGCATTTCGGCCTGATGGAGATGTCGCGCCAGCGCATCCGCGCCAGCGTGCTGGAATCGACCATGAAGCCATGCCCGCATTGCGGCGGCACGGGCCATGTGCGCTCCGATTCGTCGGTGGCGCTGATGGTGGTCAGGGCGATCGAGGAATTCCTGCTCAAGGATTCGCGCAGCCACATCACGGTTCGCACGCCGGCGGCAACGGCACTCTACGTGCTCAACCACAAGCGCGGCACGCTGGTGGAACTGGAAAGCCGGTTCGGCCTGACCATCACCATCGAGGCCGACGATGCGGTAGGCGCGCAGCACTACGCGATCTTCCGCGGCGCTCTGGCCGAAAAGCCCGAAGGCTTCGTCGAGGTGCGCAGCCTGCCAGCCTATACCGAGCCGGAAGAGCCCGAGGACGAGATTGTCGTCGTTGACGAAGAGGATGAGGCATCGGCGCAGGCCGAGCAGCCGCGCCAACAGCCGCAGCAGAATCAGCAGCCGCGGCCTGCCGGCGAGGACGGCGAAGGTCGCGACCGCAAGCGTCGCAAGCGCCGCAGACGTCGTGGCGGCAGGGACCGCGACCGCGAACATGGCGCGCCGACGGACGGAGCCTCCATTTCCGCTCCGGCCGGCGACTTCGCCGAATCGGCAAACGCGGCGGACAGTGACGACACGGAAACAGACGATACTGCTCCGATCAGCACCGCCGAGCCCGACGAAACGGTGCAGGCTTCGGAGGAAGGCGCGGGCAAGAAGCGCCGGCGCGGCAAGCGCGGCGGCAAACGCAACCGCCGTGAGGATGGCGAAGGCGAGGCCGAGGCAAGTGCGGACGAAACGACCGAGCCGTCCGAGGCTGATGCTTCGGAAAGCGAGCCCGCGTCGATCGAACCGGTGGCTGTCGCTGCGGTGGAAGAACCTGTGGCTCCCGTGAGCGACGAGGTGCCGACCACCGAGAAGCCGAAGCGGGCGCGTCGCGCAGCCAAGCCGAAGAAGGCAGCCGCCGAGACCGTCGCCGAATCAACGGGTGCCGAGGCGGCCGCGGAAACGCCGGTCGAAGCTCCGGTGACCGTAGCCGAGGAAACAGTGGTAGCCGCCGTCGAGGAAGAGCCTTCGAAGGCCCGGCCATCGCGGCGTAAGCCGGCGGCCATCGATGCACCGGTCGCGCCGGTGGTTTCGTCAACCGTGGCCAATGAGCCGGAAGCCAAGACCGAAGAAAAGCCGAAACGTGCCGGCTGGTGGCAGAGGAAAGGCTTTTTCTAAGCCTTTCAATGCCTTGAAGTAATTGGTTGATAAATCCCGCGCCCTACGGCGCGGGATTTTTCATATCTGTCGGCTCAACTAAGGGGCGAAGATCGACCAGTTCATCATCCTGGCCAGTTTCTCCAGCGCGATCGAACCCAGCTTGGAATTGCCGTTGGCATTGAGACCCGGCGACCAGACGGCAAGCGATGCAATGCCCGGCACGATGCCCAATATGCCGCCGCCGACGCCGCTCTTGCCGGGGATGCCGACGCGAAAGGCGAAGTCGCCTGAGCCGTCATAGTGGCCGCAGGTCAGCATCATGGCGCCGATACGTCGCGCCCGCTCCGCCGACACCACGGAATGGCCGGTCGCCGGGTTCTGGCCGCCATTGGCGAGGAACCGGCCGGCCATGGCCAGTTGCCGGCAACTCATGGCAATGGCGCAGTGGTGGAAATAGACGCCCAGCGCCAGCTCCGGCGCATGATGAAGGTTGCCGAAGGATTTCATGTAGTTGGCGAGCGCGAAGTTGCGATAGCCGGTGGCGCGCTCAGACGCGGCGACCTCGCGGGTCGATAATGATCGTCTCGTCGTCGGCGAGGAACTGGATGAAGCGCAGGATCTCGCCGATCGCCTCGCGCGGCTGGTGGCCGGCAAGCAGGATGTCGGAAACGACGATGGCACCGGCATTGATGAACGGGTTGCGCGGAATGCCGTTCTCGTGCTCGAGCTGGACGATCGAGTTGAAGGGATTGCCCGAGGGTTCGCGCCCTACCCGCTTCCACAACGCATCGCCGACATTGCCGAGCGCCAGCGTCAAGGTGAACACTTTCGAGATGCTCTGGATGGAAAAGGCCTGGTCGGCGTCACCCGCCATCAGCACGCGGCCGTCATTGGTGACGGCGGCGATGCCGAATTTCCTTGGATCGACCTTGCTCAACTGCGGGATATAGGAAGCAACCTCGCCGCGATCAGTGCGTTCGGCCATTTCGGCGGCGACTTCGGCCAGCGCCTGTTCGAGTTCCGGCATGACGCTACCTCAACCAGCGTTCGATGCGCGCCAGCGCCTCGACCATGTCGTCGTGGCTGCCGGCATAGGAAAACCGCATCGTGCGGTGCCCTGCCTGGGTGTCGAAGTCACGGCCCGGCGTCGCCGCCACATGCGCCTCGGCCAGCATCCTGCGCGCGAAGGCCATGCTGTCATTGGTGTGCCGGGTGACATCGCAAAAAGCGTAGAAGGCGCCATCCATGGGCGCGGCCAGCGGGAAACCGAGTTCGGGCAGACGTTTCATCAGGAGCTCGCGATTCCAGGCGTAGCGACCCTTCACCGCTTCCAGTTCCTCGGTTGCGGCAAAAGCCTCGATCGCCGCGATCTGCGACAGTTCCGGCGGCGAGATGTAGAGGCTCTGGGCGATGCGCTCGACGGGCCGCACCAACTCTTCCGGCAAGACCATCCAACCGATGCGCCAGCCGGTCATGCAATAGTATTTCGAGAAGGAATTGATCACCGTCACGCTGTTGCTGTAGCGAAGCGCCGTCGTGTCAGGCGCGGCGTAGGCCAGCCGATGGTAGATTTCATCGGAGATGACAGCGATCCCCAGGGCCTCCGCCGTCCTGATCAGCGCCGACAGCTCGTCGGCCGGTATGACCGCGCCGGTCGGATTGGCAGGACTTGCAAACAGCACGCCCTTCAGTGGCTTTTCGCGGTGCGCGGCCTCCAGATGACCGGCATGCAAGTAAGCCTCATCGCCGAGTTCGATCTCGACCACGTCGATGCCTAGCGCCGCCATGATGTTACGATAGGCGGGGTAGCCGGGCGCGGCGATGGCGACGCGGTCGCCCGGATCGAACATCGCCAGGAAGGCGAGATTGAAGGCCGCCGACGATCCCGTCGTCACCGCGATCCGGCCAGGATCGACATCGAGCCCATAATGATCGGCGTAGTGCTCCGCGATCGCTTTGCGCAGACCGGCCAGACCCAGCGTGTCGGTGTAGCCTATGCGGCCATCCTCCAGGGCCTTGGCCGCCGCGGCGCGAACGCGTGCGGGCGCCGGGTCGGACGGCTGGCCGACCGCCATGGAAATCACCGGCACGCCTTGGGCCTTCAGCCGGTTCGCTTCGGCCAGCACATCCATGGCGTGGAATGGCTCGACATTGCCGCGGCGTGAGAGTGAAACGACCATTTTATCCCTGCCCCGATGATTGAGGATGCCATGCCCCTGACGCATGCGCCGCACAAATGCCCGATTGATGTGAGGATCACAAGTTGAGGAAGTTTCCGGTGCCGACTTTTCATCTTTCGCCCGCTCGTCTACCAGTGGACACGTTATGTTGAGCCGACCCAGACCGACGATAGCCCAGGCAGCGCGTGTCGTTGCCACGCTTTCGCTCGGCTTCGCCGTTGCCGTGGCGAGTTCGGTCACCGCCTTTGCCCAGGGCGTACCTGTGATACGTGATGCCGAGATCGAGGCTCTGGTACGCGATTACGCACGGCCGATCTTCAGGGCTGCCGGATTGGCGAATGATGGCATAGACATCGTGCTGGTCAACGATTCCAGCTTCAACGCCTTCGTCACCGGACGCCGGATGTTCATCAACACCGGCGCGCTGATGATGGCTGAGACGCCCAACGAAATCATTGGCGTCATCGCGCACGAAGCCGGCCATTTGGCCGGCGGTCACCAGCAGAAATTGCGTGACCAGCTCGAGCGCGCCAAGACGATGGCCGTCATCGCGACGTTGCTTGGTGCCGGCGCGATCGTCGCCGGTGCGACCACGAATAGCCGCGGTCTTGCCGGCGCCGGCATGGGCGTCGCCGCCGGCGGCGGCGAGATGGCCCAGCGCAGCATCCTTGCCTACCAGCGCACCGAGGAGATCACGGCCGACCGCTCCGCGATCACCTATCTCAATGCCACCGGTCAGTCCGGCATGGGCATGCTGAAGACCTTTGCCCGCTTCCAGACGGCCTTGTCGTTGTCGGGCGCCCAGATCGATCCCTACCGGATCAGCCATCCGATGCCGCAAGAGCGAATCGCCAACCTCCAAGTGCTGGTCAAACAGAGCCCCAACGTCGACAAGCTCGATCCGCCGGCGCTGCAGCAGCGCCACGACATGATACGGGTGAAGATCGCCGTCTACATGGGTGGCCAGGCCGCCGCGGCGCGGCTGATGCAAAAGATGCGGGGCAGCCTGGCCGCGCAATATGGCGATGCCCAGTCGACCTACCTTTACGGCAACCTTCCCGCAGCGCTCGTCAAGACCAACGCCCTGATCAAGGCGCAGCCCAAGAATGCCTACTTCCAGGAATTGCGCGGCGACATACTGATGAAGGCGAACAAGCCCGGGGAAGCGGCGGACGCCTACGCCAAGGCGGTCAGCCTCGATCCGGCGCGGTCCGGCCTGCTGCCTGTCTCGCTTGGCCAGGCGCTGATGGCCGTCGGTACACCTGACTCGCTCAAGAAGGCTGTCGTGCAGATCAACAATGGTCTGGGTCGCGACAAGGAAAATTCCGAGGGGTACCGTTATCTGGCGCAGGCGTACGGCGAATTGGGAGACATACCGGGCGCCGAGCTTGCCACGGCCGAAGGTCATTTCTATTCCGGCAACTACAAGGACGCGAAGATCTTCGCCATGCGGGCGCAGCAGCGGATGAAGCACGGCGAGCCGCGCTGGATACGCGCCCAGGACATCATAAATTACAAATCGTCAGGCAAGATCTAGTAATCTCATGAACCTTCCGGCCACGCGCTGCGACACAGCCGGACCGGGAAACAGGCAAAAAGGAACGAAAACGATGAAAAAGGCACTGCTGCTGGGCACCACGGGGATCGCTGTAGCCCTTGCCATGCTGGCTTTCGGTTTCGTGGCCGGCAGCCCACAGATCGCGAAGGCCGGCACGGCACAGCCTGTCCAGGCGACTGTGGCCGATACCAAGATCGATCGCACCGAGGTCGAAGGAATCATCCGCGACTACCTCTTGAAGAACCCGGAAGTGCTGCTCGAGGTGCAGGACGCGCTCGAGGCCAAACAGAAGGAAGAGCAGCGCATCGCTCATCTTGGCGTCATCAAGGACGCCAAGGATCAGATCTTCAACTCCGCCTTCGACGGCGTCGTCGGCAATCCGAACGGCAAAGTGACGATCGTCGAGTTCTACGACTACAATTGCGGTTTCTGCAAACGCGCCATCGAGGACATGCGGGCGCTGACCAAAACCGATCCGGATCTGCGCTTCGTGCTCAAGGAATTCCCGATCCTCGGCCCGGATTCGCAGAAGGCGAGCTTCGTTTCGATGGCGTTTCACCTGATGATGCCGGAAAAGTACGGCGAGTTCCACAACGCGCTGCTTGGCGGCCAGGGACGCGCCACCGAGGCGACCGCGATCAAGATCGCGCTTTCGCTCGGCGCCGACGAGGCGACATTGCGCGAGAAGATGAAGGACCCGTCGATCCCCGAGGCCTTCTCCAAGACCTATGATCTCGCCAACAAGCTGTCGATCACCGGAACGCCGTCCTATGTCGTCGGCAACGAGGTCGTGTTCGGAGCTCTTGGTCAGCAAGTGCTTGCGGAAAAGATCGAGGCGGCGAAAGCCGCGCTTTGATCCGCCGCGGGTTTTGCTCACGGTCGCATTTCCGCCTGTTGTGGACAGTGAAAGAACGCACTTGCGCTCTTTTCGCGGGCGGCTATGCCCATTATAGAGAGCCAGCGCGGCGGTTTGATACCGGCGCCGGAAAAGGTCGGCTTTTTTGAAAACGGTTTTCGTCCTGAACGGTCCCAATCTCAACGCGCTCGGCAAGCGCGAGCCGGGCATCTATGGCGGCAAGACGCTTGCCGCGATCGCCGACGACTGCAAGCAGGCGGGCATATCGCTCGGGCTTGAGATCGATTTCCGCCAGTCGAACCACGAGGGCGACCTTGTCGACTGGATCCAGGAAGCCGGCGACAAGGCTGCCGGCATCGTCATCAACCCGGGCGCCTACAGCCATACATCGATCGCGATCCACGACGCTATTCGTTCGGTGGCGCCATTGCCGGTCGCCGAAGTTCATCTTTCCAACATCCACGCGCGGGAATCATTCCGCCATGTCTCCATGGTCGCGCCGGTCGCCGTCGGCATGATCTGTGGTTTTGGGCCGCTCGGCTACACGCTGGCGCTGCAGGCGCTGGCCGCACGCCTATGACCGGCCAACAAACAGAAGGCTCGAAAATGTCGATAAAGAAGACCGGTGTTGACCAGCAGCTTATCCGCGATCTTGCGGGTATACTGAACGACACCAACCTGACCGAGATCGAGGTTGAACTGGGCGACCTGAAGGTGCGCGTGTCACGGCAGGCACCTGCCGTCCACGCGATTGCCGCACCCCAGCCCACCTATGCGCCGGCGGCCGCCGGCCAGCCTGCCACCGCGGCCGCCCCGGCGGCAGCGGTCGACGTATCGAAGAACGCGGTGGCCTCGCCGATGGTCGGCACCGCCTACCTGGCGCCATCGCCGGACGCCAAGGCGTTCATCGAGATCGGCCAGAAGGTCAAGGAAGGCCAGACGCTGCTCATCATCGAAGCGATGAAGACGATGAACCAGATCCCCTCGCCGCGCGCCGGCACGGTGACGGCGATCCTGTTCGAGGACGCGCAGCCGGTCGAGTACGGCATGCCGCTCGTCGTGATCGAATAGAGCTGGCCGGATGTTCCAGAAGATCCTCATCGCCAATCGCGGCGAAATAGCGCTTCGGGTGCTCCGCGCCTGCAAGGAACTCGGCATCCAAACGGTGGTGGTGCATTCGACCGCCGACGCCGACGCCATGCATGTGCGGCTTGCCGACGAGAGCGTGTGCATTGGCCCGCCGCCATCGCGCGACAGCTATCTCAACATCCACCAGATCGTCGCGGCCTGCGAGATCACCGGCGCCGATGCCGTGCATCCGGGCTACGGCTTCCTGTCCGAAAACGCCAAGTTCGCCGATATCCTGGCCGCGCATAACATCACCTTCATCGGCCCGTCTGGCGACCATATCCGCATCATGGGCGACAAGATCGAGGCCAAACGTACCGCCAAGCGCCTCGGCATTCCGGTCGTGCCCGGTTCCGATGGCGCGGTGAGCGAGGACAAGGAAGCCAAGCGGATCGCCGCCGAGATCGGCTACCCCGTGATCATCAAGGCATCGGCCGGTGGCGGCGGACGCGGCATGAAGGTGGCCCACAGCGAGGCCGACCTCGAAGTCGCCTTGCAGACTGCGCGCTCGGAAGCGGGCGCCGCCTTCGGCGACGACGCCGTCTATATCGAGAAATACCTGCAGAAGCCGCGCCACATCGAAGTGCAGGTGTTCGGCGACGGCTTTGGCCGCGGCGTGCATTTCGGCGAGCGCGATTGTTCGCTGCAACGGCGTCACCAGAAAATCTGGGAAGAGGCTAATTCGCCAGCGCTCAATGCCGAGGAGCGGTCCCGAATCGGCGGCATCTGCGCCAAGGCCATCGCCGATCTCGGCTATTCCGGTGCCGGCACGATCGAATTCCTCTACGAGAACGGCGAGTTCTATTTCATCGAGATGAACACACGCCTGCAGGTCGAGCATCCGGTGACGGAAGCGATCACCGGCATCGATCTCGTGCACGAGCAGATCCGCGTTGCTTCCGGCGGCGGACTTTCGGTCAAGCAGGAAGACATCAAGTTCAATGGCCACGCCATCGAATGCCGCATCAATGCCGAGGATCCGCGCACCTTCACCCCCTCGCCCGGCACCATCACCCATTTCCATACACCTGGGGGTCTCGGCATCCGCGTCGATTCCGGCGTGTATTCCGGCTACAAGATCCCGCCTTACTACGACAGCCTGATCGGCAAGCTGATCGTGCATGGGCGCAATCGCGTCGAGTGCATGATGCGCCTGCGCCGGGCGCTCGATGAATTCGTCGTCGACGGCATCAAGACGACATTGCCGCTGTTTCGCGATCTGGTCGGCAATGCCGACATCGCCAATGGCGACTATGACATCCATTGGCTGGAAAAATATCTGGCCAAGGAAGAATAGTTCGGGGACGCGATGACCCGTCCTTACGCGCCTGGCTATCGCATACCCACCGACCTTCTGCTCAAGGCCTACGCCTCGGGCGTCTTCCCGATGGCCGAAAGCGCCGGTGATCCGGAGGTGTTCTGGGTGCGGCCGGAGACGCGCGGTATCATACCGCTCGATGATTTTCATATACCCAAAAGCCTGAAGAAGGCGATTCGCAGGAACCCGTTCGACATTCGCTTCGACTTCGATTTCGAGGCGACGATCGACGGCTGTGCCGAAAAGCGCGAGGAGCGTCGCTCGACCTGGATCAATGCGCCGATCCGCGAGGCCTATGTGCAACTGCACCGCATGGGTCATTGCCATTCGGTCGAGGCCTGGCGCGATGAGCGGCTGGTCGGCGGCCTCTATGGCGTCTCGCTCGGACGGGTGTTCTTCGGCGAAAGCATGTTTTCCAAGGAGACAGATGCGTCGAAGATCTGCCTCGTCCACCTTGTCGAACGCCTGAAGTCACGCGGTTTCGCGCTGCTTGACACGCAATTCACCACCGAGCACCTCAAGCGCTTCGGCGCGGTCGACGTGCCGCGCGGCAAGTATGAGAAGATGCTGGCGGAGGCTCTGAAGGGCGAAGCGGTCTTTTTCCCGTAAAGGATCTGCCTTACTTCACTGCGGCGGATTCCAGCGGCGTTTGCGAATGGAACATCATCTTCCAGCCGTTGACGCGATGGACGTAGCCGGTGCTGACCAGCGCTGCGTAGGGCTCGCCATTCTCGCGCGTCGCATGGGCCTCATAAGTCAGCATGACGATGTCGCTGCCGGGTTCGATTATTCCTTTGAGCTCGATGTCCAGACTGCGCCACCGGTTGGGCTTCGACGCGGTCTTGGCCAGATCGGCGTTATCCATGGCCTGCGCCATCTGCGGGAACGCCACAAGGCACTCGGTGTCCGCATTGGCCGCGTAGTAGGCCGCATCGCCTGTCCAGAACCCCTTTTCGAGTTCCAGCAATTCCGCCTTGTTGGCCGTAAGCCGCTTGCTGTCTGACATCGGAATATCCTCCACGCGCACCGATGCGCGGTCGTCGTGGTCCAACGCGTGGTGGCCGCGACGGTTCCGGAGGATCAGTTGGTCGTGGTCGTATCCGGTTCCATGGGGTCGGACTGTTCCACGTCCGGAGTGGCCACCGGCTTCGGCTTGGCCGAAGCGGGTTTGGGCTTGGCCGCGGCCGGCTTCGAAGCGTCGGCCTTGGTGGCGTCAGCCTTGGTGGCGTCTGGCGCCGGCACATCCGACTTCTGCTTGCATTCCTTCAACCAGACGTCATAGACGGCATGTTCGACGGCATTGAGACCCGGGCTTTCGGCAAACATCCAGCCGGTGAAGATGCGGCGGATCTTGCGGTCGAGCGTGATCTCGTCGACCTCGACGAAGGAATCGGTCTTCGGCTCCTCGTTCTGCGGCCGGGAATAGCAGACGCGCGGCGTCACCTGCAAAGCGCCGAACTGCACCGTCTCATTGATGTAGACATCGAAGGTGATGATGCGGCCGGTGATCTTGTCGATGCCGGCGAACTCGGCGACGGGATTGGTGATGCGATCGGATCCCGCGGGCGGCGCCGGCGCGGGTGCAGCGGGTGCAACCGGCGCGGGCGATGCCGCAAAGGCCGCGGTGCTGACGGCAAGGCTGGCGGCTAGCGTGAGACCGCCCGTCGATATCAGGTTGAAAAAACTCATACAGGGGTACCGGAGGTTCGCGCCCAGGTGATTTCGTCGATCGCCAAGGCTAATCGCCGTTTTCTGATCAGCAAGCAGCTAAACACCAATTGTGGCGATAAAGGACCGGCCTGAATCTTTGCGCCGTCACAAGCCGGGGCCGTTACGACCCGGGCGTCCAGGCGTCGTAGTCGCCCGTGACCTGCGGGCGATGTTGGTTGGTCAGCACCGAGCCCTTCGGGCGATAGGCCGCCGGCGTACCGGTCAGATTGGGCTCATGCGGCTTCTGCCAGTCGCGCGGCTTGTAATTGTCGCTCGGGGGTGCCGTATCGACCCGGTGATGGATCCAGCCATGCCAGCCGGGCGGGATCGCCGAGGCTTCCGAATAGTTGCGGTAGATGACCCAGCGGCGCGTGCGGCCTTCCGAATCGATGCCGCCCTCGTAATAGACATTGCCGGTCTCGTCCTGGCCGACTTTCTTGCCGAACCGCCAGGTGTGCAGGCGCGTCCCCAGCGTCTGGCTGTTCCACCAAGTGAAAAACTGCGTCAGGAAAGTCTTCATTTCGGAACCCTTCGCGCTGGCGGCGCCTATTTCCTGCTTATGGCGTCAGGCCTTCGCGAAGGCAAGGGTTTTGCCGCCGGGAGTGCGCAAATGGCGCGCCAGAGGCCCGACACGGGCCTGTGATCCCTGCAGGCGGCAGGATGCCCGCTTGCCAAGCCTTTCCGCTCTTTCTAAAGCTCAGCGCCGATGCGGGTATTCATCCGGCCACCGGCCGAAGGAGGTGACGATTGGCCACGCAATTGCCGACCACCGACGTTCGCATCGGCGCGGAGCTGATTCGTCGCCGCAAGGGCGGCACGCCCTTGGTCTGCCTCACAGCCTACACCTACCCCGTCGCTCGCCTGCTCGACCCCCATGTCGACCTGCTTCTGGTCGGTGACAGCGTCGCCATGGTTCTGCATGGCCATGAGACGACACTGGGCGCCTCGCTCGAGATGATGATCGCGCACGGTCAAGCCGTGATGCGGGGCTCTGCCAGGGCTTGCGTGGTTGTCGACATGCCGGCCGGGACCTATGAGGATTCGCCGGCGCGGGCGGTCGTCTCGGCGCGGCGCATCGTTGGCGAGACCGGCTGCCAGGCGGTGAAGCTCGAAGGTGGCGTCGGCATGGCCGGGCAGATCGCGGCGATCGTCGCCGCCGGCATTCCCGTGATGGGTCATATCGGCCTGCTGCCGCAATCCGTGGAAAAGGATGGCGGCTACAAGATCAAGGGCCGCACGGATGAGAATGTCGCGGCACTGATCGCCGACGCGCTCGCGGTCGAAAAGGCCGGAGCGTTCTCCGTGGTCATCGAAGGCACGATCGAGGCTGTCGCCGCCGATATCACACGCCGCATCGCCATACCGACCATCGGCATCGGCGCCAGCAGCGACTGCGACGGCCAGATCCTGGTGATCGACGACATGGTCGGGCTGACGGTCGACCGCGTGCCGAAATTCGTCAAGGAATACGCCGATCTGCGTAGCGTGATCGCGCAGGCCGCGCAGCGCTACGCATCGGAGGTGCGAAGCCGGACATTCCCCGGCCCCTCCCACATCTTTTCGAGCACGAACGGCGGAGATGAGGCATGAACCGGCCTGACGTCGTCGACAGCGTCGCCGCGCTTCGCGCGCGGGTCCGCGACTGGCGGCGCGATGGCCTGCGCGTCGCCATGGTGCCAACCATGGGCGCGTTGCATGACGGACATCTCTCCCTGATCCGGATCGCAAGGGAAAAAGCCGAGCGTTGCCTGGTGTCGATCTTCGTCAACCCGGCGCAGTTCGCGCCGAGCGAGGATCTCGACAAATACCCGCGCCAGCTCGCCCGCGATCTGGACCTGCTGGCAATGGTCAAGGCCGATCTTGCCTTCACACCGACGGTTGACGCGATGTATCCTGCCGGCTTTGCCACCAGGATCTCGGTCGGCGGCCCATCCGCCGGGCTCGAATCAGACTTTCGCCCCACCTTTTTCGAGGGCGTCGCCACCGTGGTGGCCAAACTCTTTCTGCAGGCCACGCCCGACTATGCGGTCTTCGGCGAAAAGGATTACCAGCAGCTCTGCGTCGTCAGGCAGCTCTGCCGCGACCTGGACCTGCCTGTCGAGGTCATCGGCGCGCCGACCATACGCGACACGCATGGCCTCGCCATGTCGTCACGTAACGCCTATCTCGGCGAGGACGAACTCCAGACCGCCCGGAAGTTCAACGTGATCCTGCGCAAGGCCGCAGCGGCGCTGGCGACGGATGCCGGTCAGGACGACGCGATCGCTGAAGCCATCCGCGCCTTGATCGCCACCGGTTTCCGGAAGGTCGACTATGTCGAGGCCCGCGAAAGCCTGACACTCGCGCCATGGCGGCACGACCGCGCGGGCCGCGTTCTCGCCGCCGCCTGGCTGGGAAAAACCAGGCTGATCGACAATGTGGCAGTTCCCGCCGCCCGAGTGTGAATTTCAGCCTCTCGATCCGGTTCGCGAATCGGCATGCGCAAAATGAGACCCGAATTTGCCGATACGCGAACTGTCGCTGCCGCGCTGCGCTCACGCTGACCTCGGCCTTTCCCTTTCCCTATCCCTACCCTGCTCTCTGGATCTATTCCTCGGTCGGCATATGCAGGTACATCGACTGGATGCCGACGCGGCCCGGGCCGGTGAAGCGATTGACGATGAAGTTCATGTTGGCGCCGAAGAAGCCGCTCGACAGGCGGTCGATCTTGGTTTCCATCCTGACCGAGGCATCCTTGAACAGCCAGCCGCCCGGCTCGATGTCGATGGTCTCGCCCGGTGCGAGCGTCTTTTCAAAGACGTTGCCGTAACCGTGCAGCCAGACGATGCCGTCGCCGGTATCGCCGCGAAACCGGTCGATGAAGAAGCCGCTCTGGCCGAACAGCATCGTCGCCAAGCCTCGTACACGCTCGAATGTATAGTCGATGTTGCCGGTGGCGGCGAGAAACTGATGTTCGCGCACCTGGATTTCCTCGCCGCGCCTGAGGTGGATCGGCACGATGTGACCGGGCCCGTCGCGGCTGAAGGCGATGATGCCCGGCCCCGATGCTTCGGTGACGAAAATCTGCATGCCGGCCATCATGCGCTTCAGTGCGCCCTTAAGCGATTTCAGGCCGATGGTGATGCTGGAGTTCTTCCACAACAGGATGTGGTGCTCGAAATAAACCGGCATGCGCGTCACATCGACCGAAAGCACGGGCACAAGTTCGCCCGCTATGTGATAGGTGACGCCGCCAAAGGTTTCGTCCGACACCTGTGTCGGCATCAGTTCCGGCAAGCTTGGCATAATTCCCCCCGCTGGCCAGGGCCGGTTTATTCCGGCTTCCGCATGGTCAGTTGGGTCAGCTTTGGTGCCGGATGCTTGGGCCGTCAAACGAAAACAGGGTCTCGGGCGCACCGCTCTCGCGAAGGTGATCCGGCCGCGGGCAAACAAATGAAATCAGACGGCAAGAGCCCTGCGGTAGACAAGCGTCGGCTTTCCGGACGAACCGCCCTGCTCACCGGCCTGCGCTGAGCGCACAAAGCCATTGGCTTCATAGAAGGCGATCGCTCGCGCGTTCTGCTCCTCGACCTCGAGGCTGACGGCGCTGGCTTCAGGAAAGCTCTCGATAATCTCGTCCAGCAGCATCCCGCCGATGCCGCGCCCCTGCAGGCTTGGCAGCACGTAAAGCTGCTTCAGGGTTACCAATTTGCCGCCGTCCGTACCTTCGGCAAAAGCCACGCCGCCAATGCGCTTGCCATCGTCAGCAACGAGGAACTCCGCATTGGGCTTTGCCAGCCGGGACCTTAGCACCTCGATGGAATGCCATTTACCGGTGATCTCGGTAACCCGTTCTGAACCGTAGATCGCATCGTAGGTCGCATGCCAGGTTTCGACCAGCAGCGCGCGGATGGCACCGAGGTCGCGCTCTCCGGCGGTGCGCACGAACATGGCGGCTACTCTATGCCGAGCTTGGCTTTGACGAGGTCGTTGACCGCCTGCGGGTTGGCCTTGCCGCCGGTTGCCTTCATCACCTGACCGACGAACCAGCCGGCCATGGTCGGCTTGGCGCGCGCCTGTTCGACCTTGTCCGGATTGGCCGCTATCACCTCGTCGACCGCCTTCTCGATGGCGCCGGTGTCGGTGACCTGCTTCATGCCACGGCTTTCGACCAGTTGGCGCGGATCGCCGCCCTCGTTCCAGACGATCTCGAACAGGTCCTTGGCGATCTTGCCGGAAATCGTGCCATCCTTGATCAGGTCGATGACGGCACCAAGCTGATCGGGCGAAACCGGAGAGCTTTCAATGTCCTTGCCGGCCTTGTTCAATTGTCCGAGCAGATCGTTGATGACCCAGTTGGCGGCGAGCTTGCCGTCGCGGCCGGCAGCCACCTTCTCGAAATAATCGGCGATCGACTTCTCCGACACCAGGATCGAGGCATCATAGGTCGACAGGCCGAGCGAGGAGACCAACCGCGCCTTCTTGTCGTCGGGCAGTTCCGGCAGTTCCCTGGCCAGCGCATCGACATAGGCCTGGTCGAACTCCAGCGGCAGAAGATCGGGATCGGGGAAATAGCGGTAGTCGTGCGCCTCTTCCTTGGAGCGCATCGAGCGGGTCTCGCCTTTGACGGCGTCGAACAGCCGTGTCTCCTGTTCGATCTTGCCGCCGTCCTCCAGAATGGCGATCTGGCGGCGCGCCTCATAATCGATGGCCTGGCCGATGAAGCGGATCGAGTTCATGTTCTTGATCTCGCAGCGCGTGCCGAAGGCACCCCCTGGCCGGCGTACCGAGACGTTGACGTCGGCACGAAGCGAGCCTTCGTCCATGTTGCCGTCGCAGGTGCCGAGATAGCGCATGATGGTGCGCAGCTTCGTCACATAGGCCTTGGCTTCGTCGCCTGAGCGCATGTCGGGCTTCGACACGATCTCCATCAGCGCGACGCCGGAGCGATTGAGGTCGACATAGGACATGGTCGGGTGCTGGTCGTGCATCGACTTGCCGGCATCCTGTTCCAGATGCAGCCGCTCGATGCCGACCTCTATATCCTCGAATTCGCCCTGGCGGTCAGGGCCGACAGAGACGATCACCGTGCCCTCGCCCACGATCGGCTGCTTGAACTGCGAGATCTGGTAGCCCTGCGGCAGGTCGGGGTAAAAATAGTTCTTCCGGTCGAAGACCGACTTGTGGTTGATCTGCGCCTTCAGGCCGAGGCCGGTGCGGATCGCCTGGTTGACGCATTCCTCGTTGATCACGGGCAGCATGCCCGGCATCGCCGCATCGACCAGGCTGACATTGGCATTGGGTGCCGCACCGAAAGCGGTCGAAGCGCCAGAGAAAAGTTTTGCCTCCGAAATGACCTGCGCGTGCACCTCGAGGCCGATGATGATCTCCCAGTCGCCGGTGGCGCCTGATATCAGGCGTTTTGCGTCGGGTGTGCGGGTATCGATGATGCTCATAGCCTGCCGTCAAATTTCGGATGAATGCCGAATGCGCTGCACATTCAGCAGGTACAAATCGTACCCGCTTCGCTAGTGCAAACCGCCAAAAGAGACAAGCGCAAACCCTGCTGTGGGACAGCGCATCCTCCACCTGCTCGCACGGAGCGGACGCGTTGAAATCGAAAGAACCAGAAGAAACGGATCACCTCAGTCAAATGCCTGACCCGTGACGGCTGCCATTATGCCGGCGTCGATCTCGACCTTTTTCGGAAGCTGGAAACGCAACAAGACGGTTCCGTCGTCGGACGGCGGTCCCTACCGCACCAAGGCGCGGGCTGGAACTCGTCCGCTCCGAACTCGACAAGCGTAGACCATCGGTTCCGCCGGTCAGCCCTCCGACCGGCGGTTTCTTTCGCCGCTCAGGCGGTGGCGATGTAGGCGCGTATTTCCTCAGCCTCGCGCTCGACATCCTCGATGCGACGCTTGACCACGTCGCCGATGGATATGATGCCATCCAGCAGGCCGTCCTTCTCCACGGGCAGATGGCGGAAGCGGCCCCTGGTCATGATCTCCATCACCTCGTTGACGGTGTGGTTCTCATTGCAGATCTTCACCTTCGGCGTCATGGCCGAGCGCACCGCAATGTCGAGCGCGGCGGCTCCTTCCTTGGCGATCACCCGCACGATGTCACGCTCGGAGAGAATGCCGACGATCTTTCGATCGCCATTGGTGATAACCAGTGCGCCGATCTTGTGTTCTGTAAGGATGCGAATGGCTTCGCTGAGTTTTTCGTTTGGCCCGAGCGTCAACACGTCATGGCCTTTTTGCTCGAGAATGGCCTTAACCGTCATGGCGTCCTCCTCTGCTTTGCCAACCGGTTCCTGCCCTGGCCGGCTTTCACTTGAGAGTGAACATCGTGCGCCGTGATCGGTTGCATTTCAAGTGTGGTCGGAGGCTTCCCACTCGAGCGCCTGCCATCGGCGGTCGAACCAGCGCAGGCCGAAGAAGCCGGCGACAAAACCGCCAATGTGGGCCTCCCAGGCGATCTGGCCGTCTACCCCGGGGGCAAAGCCAAGCAGGCCAGTGGCGAGATTGATGATCATCCACATGGCGAGGAAGATCACGACGCCGCGCGAGCGCAAAACAACCGCGATCGGCAGCACGGGACCGGCGAAGGCCGCCTTGCCGGCCGAACGGTCGGTGCGGAAGCCGAAACGCGCCGCCGCACCCATCATGCCCGATATGGCGCCAGATGCACCCACCAGCGGCGCCTCGCCATAGGGGTGCATGGCCCAGAACAGCGCCACGGAAGCCAGGCCGGTGACAGCGAAGAACAGGGCGAACCGGAACCCGCCAAGGCGATTGGCCAGTGGCGAGCCAAAGGCGGCGAGCCAGACCATGTTGATGGCGATATGGGCAAAGCCGCCATGCATGAAGGCATAGGTGAAGGGGCGGGTGAACAGGAACCAGTCGAAGCCGTATTGCCCGGTGTAAAGGACAGGGATGAAGGCCCCGTCGTACAGCAGCATCATTTGCTGCGCCTCGCTGAGCACGTACTGCTGCAGCAGATAGACGACCGCGCAAATGCCGATCACCGCCAGCACGATCGGCGGCAGGTTGAACACCGGCTCGCGCGCCGGCGGAGGCGCGCTCTCGACCTGTTCGGTCTCGGAAGGATTTACCGGTTCGCTCATCTGCAATCGCACTCGGTGCTGGTTCGATCTTGGCGAGCATCTAGATCACCGCCAATGGAACCGCAAACGGCGAATCGTCCCGGTGCGAATCAAAAAAGAAGCCGTCCAAGGTTTCCCTTGAACGGCTGGTCGAGTCCCCTATTCCCCCGAAACTCTTGACTGAAGTGCTGCCGATCGTCACGAAACGACCGCTTTTGGAGTGGTTTTGGTGTGCCACAGGGCTCGCTCAGGCGCAACGTAAACCACTTGTTAACCTTAACGGCCCCGACCCGTGAACAAGTCTTAACGACGCTGGCACGCTTCCTGCTCCGCAACGCATGTAGGTCATCGGAGGGCGCCCTTCTGTTCACCGATGGGACATCAGACGACAGAATGCGCGGAGCAGCATGCCATGAACCAAAACGGATCGATCACGCTGTTCCATTATTGGAACCGACTGCGTGACGGGCGCCCTGCTCCGAAGCGATCGGAAGTCGAGCCGGCCGATATCAAGTCGCTGTTGGCCGATACGTTCATCCTGGAAAGGGACACCCGCGGGCAAGCCGTATTCCGCCTCGCCGGCACCAGGCTCTGCGCCTGCTATGGCCGCGAACTCAAGGGGTTCTCCTTCCCGTCATTGTGGCGCGAGAAGGATCAGCGGCTGGTCTCGCGGCTGATTCATGGGGTTTTCGAACAGAAATCCGCCGTGCTGATCATGTTCGAGGGCTTCAGCCGCAACGACCGTTCCAACAAGTTCGAATTGCTTGCCTTGCCGCTTGACGGCGGCGTCGAAAACCCGCGCTGCCTCGGCGTGGTCAGCGCTGCTGAGAAGCCATTCTGGCTGGGCGCCGACCCGATCACGGACGCACTGATCGATTCTATCCGCGTCATCGACCCGGAGAAGGAGCTCCTGAACAACCGTCCGGCGATCAGCGTTCCCTCGCTCGTTCCCGACGACATCGAGGCGCCCGAAACGATCTCGGCACTCGGCCGCGCGCGCCGCATTCGCCATCTCGTCGTCTTCGATGGCGGGCGCGAGGAATAGTTGACGATCCTACGGTCCGGCCAGCCCGTTTTTCCCCTTTGTTAACCCGCTTTGTTGTACTTCTCTGCTGAAGTTCCTCGCATCCACGCGCGGGAATGCCAAACGGGGTGTAGGCAGTCATGAGGTCAGCGGCGGTCGACTATACGCCGTCCCAAGCTGAAAGGCGTAACTTTCAGCGCGTCCGGGTCAAGATATACGGGCGATTCATGCTGGAAGACCGCACCGAGCATCCTTGCCAGGTCGTCGACATGTCGCCCGGCAACGTTGCACTTCGCACCGACCGCGTCGGCATGCCGGGCGAAAAGGTCATCGCCTATATCGACCATATCGGCCGCATCGAGGGCGTCGTCACCCGTACGCTGCAGGACGGCTTCGCGATGACCGTCATTGCGTCCGACCGCAAGAAGGACAAGCTTGCCGCGCAATTGACCTGGCTTGCCAACAAGCACGAGCTTGACCTGCCAGAAGACCGCCGCCACGAGCGCGTGGCGCCGCGCAACCCGACCAGCGTGCTGCAGCTCACCGATGGCCGTCAATACCAGTGCCGGATCATCGACCTATCTTTGTCCGGCGCCGCGATCGAGATCGACGTCAAGCCGGCGATCGGCGTCCAGGTCATGCTGGGCACCATGCGTGGCCAGGTCGTTCGTCATTTCGAAGATGGCGTCGCCATCGAGTTCGCCGTGATCCAGCGCCCCGAGACGCTTGATTCCGAGTTCAATACGCCGCGCGCCTGACCGGATCGGACAGCACGCCCCAATCAAACCGGCCTTCGCGGCCGGTTTTTTGTTGTGGCGACGCCATTGAATTTCTCGCAAGCGCCAGAACCGCTCGGACAGCCCAAGCCCGTCATCTGTGGCGCATGGCGCAAGCCTCATATCTAAAGGGCCGGACGGGATCCAAACAAATCAATACTCAAATGATTCAAATTTTATGTTTATTCTACAGGAGTTTTACTTAAAATCTACTTCGCACCTTTGCGTCAAATAAATCCGCCTGTGGCAATGTCTCCTTCGAACGGGGAGACTAGAAATGAAAAGAACGAGGGGCAAGCTGTTGCTGATGGCAATGGCGATACAGCTTTCCGCTTGGGGATCAGCATATGCCGCGGGACCGGCCTATATGCACACCGGCGGCCGCACCACACAGCCCGTTGGCCATTATGAATTCTGCCAGCGCATCCCTGGCGAATGCAACGAAAAGACGCCAAAGGGAGCGCCGGTCGAGCTGACCCGCAAGCTCTGGGCGACGATTGTCAATATCAACAATTCAGTCAATACCCGCATCAAGCCGCGCACCGACATGGAAAACTACGGTGTCGAGGAGTACTGGGCCTATCCGGATAATGGCTATGGCGATTGCGAGGATTACGCGCTGGAAAAGCGCCGCGAACTCATGGATGTTGGCGTGGCTGCCGGCGACCTGCTGATGACGGTCGCGCGCCAGCCCAATGGCGACGGCCACGCCGTGCTGACCGTGCGCACCAGCCTTGGTGAGTTCATTCTCGACAATCTTGAAACCAAGGTGCTGTCCTGGACGGACACCGACTACACCTATCTCAAGCGTCAATCGACGGAGAATTCCGGCGTTTGGGTGACGATCAACGACGGCCGCTCCGACGCGGTCGCCAGCGTCCGCTAAGGACGCGGATGCAGGCCGCGGCTTTGGGACGGCGGCGTGCATGAACCGAGATCAAGCGCGTCGCGTTGACGCGACGCGCTTAAGGAGAAACCCGGTCGAGTCCCCACC